>NZ_JBVFVU010000004.1:0-185983 GCF_055521735.1 Novosphingobium sp. BL-A-41-Hi4A-0G | reverse complement strand
GAAGCCATCTACTTGAATGCTGTGTCGCACTGTTCGCCACTCCTTCGTGAACCAGGTTGGGCCATCGCGATGGCCGATCGGACCGGTCCGCGCCGGTTCGCCCGGGATTAAACATCGAGACGTGTGAACAGCTTCCGGGCATTGTGTTCAAAAATGCATGCCCGCGCTTCGTCGTCGAGTGAAGTGAGACCTTCGATCACCGGCTTGAGATCGTCGTAGTGCCGCCTGGTGAGAGGGTCGATTCCGTCGCCCGAGCCAGGCCTTTCGGTGCCGAAACAGCAACGGTCATATCCCACTGTTTTCACCAACAGATCGAGCGAATCGGGATTGTGCAAGACGGTGTCGAACCAGAATTTTCGTAGAATTTCGTCAAACGACGGGGCATCCGCAGCAATCCGTCCCTGCGCCCGTGCCATCTCGCGATGCGAACGCCAGCGTCCGATCTGGTAGGGGATCGGGCCGCCACCATGGCTGATCATGAGTTTCAGATCGGGGAAGCGATCAAACACGTTAGCCCGGTAGACCGAGGTAATCGCAAGCCCCTCCTCGGCGATGAAGTGCTCATCGTAGGATTCCCGACCGTTGCAACATTGCCCGGAATGGATGTGGGCCGGGAGATCCAGTTCGCACAGACGCCGGTAGAGCGGATACCAATAGGGATCGCCCAGCGGGGGCGATCCGTTCATGCCTTCGCTCGGATCAGGGTTGAGCAAAATCCCGACGAAGCCCAAGTCATCAACAACCCGCTCGATTTCGTCAAACAGGGATTCGACGGGTCGGCCCGCCTGTTGGGGCAGGGCTCCCACCCCCCGAAAACGATTGGGAAACATTTTCACGGTGCGGGCGATCATGTCGTTGGTGTCGCAAGTCCAATCGACGATATCTTCCCACCGGGCGGTGCCGTTCAGAGTGAGGAAAGGCCGAGGCGACAGCAGCTGGACGTCGGTACCCACGGCATCCATGATCTTGACGTTCTGTTCGGCGCTTTCCTGCAAATCGCCGTCGCTTACTTTCGCTCTATAGTTCTTTCCGTACTGCCCCCCGGAAACAATCAGATTGCTTCTGTGTGCGTATAACGATGACGGAGCTACCAGGTGTGCGTGCGCGTCGATTATCATGTCTTCTTACCTTTTTTGGCTCCAGCGCACGGTCGAATCCGAAGCCCGACATGCGAAGCTCAGATCGGGTAGACCAGATAACGCGGCAGAACCGAAGTATCGAGTTCGGCGCGGCGGGACAGCAACTTGGCGCCACCATCGTCTGACAGTCGCATTGTATCGAGATAGCGGCCGGCGGCTAGGACTTGGGTGACGCCGACATCCATCGGCGTCATGAACACCGAGAAATTCGAAACCACTTCCACCGTTCGGGCATCGACCTGGCGATGGCTGACGCGCTGGACGAAATGACGGGTGCGGTAGTCCTGAAAGGTGCCGGCCCAGATCTCGTTCACATAGGTGACGCGATCTTCGAGCCGTGCCCGGCAATCGTCGAACATGAATCCGAGCTCGAGGTTGTGCTCGGTATTTTCAGCCGCGCGGCAATAATAGGATGCTTGGTCTTCCTCGGCATAGTTTTCGAGCCAGCCCGGCATGTCCTTGCTGTCAAGCGCGTTGGCATCGGCCAGCAGCAATCGGTCGATCGCTGTTTCCAACTCGGGAATGGTGGCCGTCATGCTTCTGCCCTCTCGAAACCCATCGCCGAGCGGTAATATTCCCAGCGGGGCAGATTGCCGCTTTCATCGTTCTGCAGAAACTCCGATTCCAGCTTGCCCGGATCGCGCACGCCTTTCTGGAAGATAGCGTGGCCTGGCGTGTGACTGCCGATGTGGATCCGGTGGAAGATCGAGGCGTCTTCCATGCTGATCAGCCCGCAAGGCCCCAGCAGGTTAGAACTTTGCCGCAAGCGGTGGCGAACCATGTCCGCATCGTCGTCCTGGTGGGCGAAATAGGCATAGTGAACTTCTGTAGTCTCTGCATCGACCGGGGTGGCGAAGCGCAGATTGATGACATCGAGGTGCTTAGTCGAGACGAAGGTGGGGAACAGCTGGACGATCCGCGACCCCACCGAAGGGTCCTGCCCCTTGAACGCGATCAGTTCCTTGTCCTTGAGAACACTGGGGCCACTGGCCACCGAGAGCGCCGATTCGAAGCACACGTGCCCACGCTTAGTGCAGGTGTATTGCCGCCCTTTGCCGCCCTGCCAGTTGAGCATCTTGAACGCCGCGTGCAGCAACGGGGCATGATAGCCGTCGTTGTCGTTGTAGCCCTTCCAGTTGCTGTCGTAGCGAACCTTCTGATAGCCGAGCAGCTTCAGCCGTCCGTCGCCGGCCATCAGTTCGCGCAGGGTTTCACCGGCTTCACCGAGGAACTCGTCAAGTGGCTCAGTCTCGGCCGAAAACGTGACGAAGATCAGGCCATAGAAGAGCTCGAAACGCGGCTGCCCCAAGGGGTAATCGGCCTTGTCGAAGCCGGGCAGGAATTCGCGCGGGTTGGGGCAGCCGACCAGGTCGCCCTTGGCGTTGAACAGCCAGCGGTGATAGGGGCACTCAAACTCGGTTTTGTTGCCCATTACCGCGGTTTCGAGCTGATTGCTGCGGTGCGAGCAGGCGTTGTAAAACACCCGCACCACGCCTGCCTCGTCGCGTGAGATCAAAAGCGGGATTCCGGCCATCCGCATCGTCTTGAAATCACCGGGATTGGGCAATTCGCTCTCATGCGCGATCGGGTGCCATTCCGGGCCGTGAAAAATCCGCTTGATCTCGTCAGCGTAGAGATCCGCCCGCGTAAAGGCCGCCTTGGGAACTTCATTATAGTTCTTGGGCCAGGTCAGTGTTGTTTCAGCCATCCTCGTTTTCCCACGGGTTTGATTGCGGCAATTCAGCTCATTTCAACGCTCTGCCTCGAGCGCCTTGCCCAGTTCAGCCCACATCCTGCCTGAATTGCGCGCGCCTTCGAGATAGTTTTCGGGACACAGGTGATAGGGCGGACGGCAAGGCCCGGCATTCATCCAGCCGCCGGCGGTCATCCGCGCCTTTTCCAGGGGGATGTTGTAGGTCGAGAATTCCTTGAAGCTGCCGTTCGGGAAAAGCGTCGCCGCAGTCGGCGCGAGCCGGCCCATGAAAGCCTTGGCAGCGCTCCAGTCGCCGCTCGCGCGCGCTGCGGCGACCACATCGCGCAGGGTCGTGCTGACCAGCGGGTGGCAGACCGCGCCGCTGGTCCAGAAGGCGTCGATCGAATCGTCCATCCGCGCCGCGCCGTAGTAATCGAAATCGATCGGCAGCAGCTTGATCCGCCCCTTGATCGCCGCGAGATCGGGCAGCAGGGTGCCGACGCCGATGTACTTGGCGGTGACAACCTGCGGAATTTCGGCGACCTGGCCCCAGAACGTGCGCGGGAAATCGAACTTGAAGGCTTCGGGGTTGGCATAGATCGCGATGTTGATGTCGGGCACCGCCTCGGCAACGTCGCGATAGAACTGTACCGCGACGTCGACACTGGGGGCGCACCACATCGGTACGCCCAACATCGTCCCGGTCGCGCCGATATCGACTGCCTTGCGGGTTAGCGCAATGGTGTCGCGGGTGTTGATGCAGGTTGTCCCGACAAACACCGGCACCCGGCCCGCGGCGGTATCGACGATAGTCTTCATAAAGACGAGCTTTTCGTCAAGTGTCATGGTTGCGGCCTCGCCCAGCGTCCCCATACTGAGAATGCCATCGACCCCGGCCTCGATCAGGCCGTCGATCATGCGGGCTGCTTCTTCGACATTAACAGTATCAGCGGCGCGCCAGTCGGAGGCACCTTCCTTGGCTGGAGTCGGCACGATCGCCCAAGCACCCTTCACATCAGCAGCAGTCAGCAGTTCACGCGCCACGAAACATCTCCCAAAGACTCTTCAATCATTAGCCAATGTGTAACGCATTGCCTATTGACTTGGCAAGGGTTGAATGCGGTTTTATGAGGCCGGATGCCACTAGGATTGCACGCGTCCGGCCGGATGCGGTGTGGGTTGGGAGAAATCAGGGATGACAGACGCGAACGGCAGATTTGCAGACAAGATCGCAGTTGTCACAGGAGCAGCCCAGGGGATCGGCTTTGCTACCGCCCAGCGCCTAGGGCGAGAAGGGGCCACAGTCGTGGTTGCCGATCGTGCAGAACAGGCGACACTGGATGCGGTTGCGCGACTTATGGCCGAATCTGTCGACGCGCACCCCGCCATCCACGACCTTGAGCAACAGACTGGAGCCGCTGCCCTGTATAACGCTGTAAGCGATAAATTCGGGCGGATCGACGTGGCCGTCCATAATGTAGGTGGCACGATCTGGGCCAAGCCCTATTGGGAATACACCACCGAAGAAATCGTCGCCGAGATTAATCGCTCGCTGTGGCCGACGCTGTGGTGCTGCCATGCAGTGCTGCCCCACATGCGCGCGGCAGGTCGCGGCGCGATTGTCAACATCGGCTCGGTGGCAACGCGCGGGGTCAATCGCGTGCCCTACGCGGCTGCGAAAGGCGGCGTGGCGGCGCTGACCGCTGCGTTGTCTCTGGAATTGGAGGATTGTGGCATCAGGGTAAATTGCGTGGCTCCCGGCGGGGTCAACGTGACCCGTGTCACCCCGCGCAACACCGCTCCGCATTCCGACGCGGACCGCAAAGGCTTTGGCGAAGTGATGGAGCAGACCTTGCGCGATACCCCGCTGGGCCGCTTCGGCGAGCCCGAGGAACTGGCCGCCGCAATCTGCTTTCTCGCCGCTGACGAGGCGTCCTACATCACCGGCCAGACGCTCTACGTCGCAGGTGGCGGGATCGGCTGATCCCGCCCGCCTTGCGAGCCTAACCAGCCTGCTTGAGGATTTCGCGGAGCGACACATCGGCATCGGCCAGCTGCGCCGCCTGGGCTCTGGCCCGGCGCTCGATCAGCCGTTTGCCGATGCCCATGTCCGGGGCGCGGTTGACAGTCAGGATGCCCTCGATCGTCTCGCCTGACCGGAAGAATGCGGTAAACTGGTTGCTTGCCATGTCTCCGCGCAGGGTTACCTCGGCTTGCACCGGGATATGGCCGCAGAACTGGATGTTGAGATCGAACTGATCGCTCCAGTACCAAACCGGCTTGCAGTAATCGACGTCCTGCCCGAGCATCGCGAGCGCTGCGGCCTGGGCCTGGTCGGCAGCGTTCTGGTAGGTTTCCTGGCGGATATGACCGCCGAAGAAGCTGTCCTGTTCGGCGACGTCGCCGGCGGCAAAGACATTCTCATTGCTGGTGCGGCACTGCCTATCGACGATAATGCCGTTATTGGTGACGATGCCTGCGTCCCGGGCTAGGCTGATTTCTGGCACTATCCCGACCCCGACTACCACGGCATCGCAATCCACCAGTGATCCGTCATCGAGTTCGACCTGCGTCACCCGCCCGTCAAGCACCTTCATCGCGTTCACGCCGCGTCCGAAGCGGGTGTCGACGCCGCGCTGGCGATGTTCCTCGCCCAGCCATTGCCCGAACTGCGGCCCGAGCGCGCGAATCATAGGCGCGGCAAGCGGTTCGATCGCGGTCACTCGGCACCCCAGCTTGACCGCGCTGGCCGCGACTTCAGCCCCGATCACACCCATGCCGATGATGACGATCCGGGCGCCGTCCCTGAGGTCCGTCGCCATCCGGGTGGCATCGTCCCGGGTGCGCAGGTAATGCACGTTGGCGGCGTCGGCACCCTCCATGTTGAGCTTGCGGGCGGAACCACCGGTGGTCAGCAGGATGCGGTCGGCTTGGACCAGGTCTCCGCCCGTCAGGCGCACAGCGCTCGCCGCCAGGTCGAGCGCTTCGGCACGCGTGCCAAGCCGCATTTCGATGCGGTTGGCGGCGTACCAGGCCTCGTCATGAAGGAAGAAATTGTCCGGTACATTGGCCGGATCCCACAACACCTCCTTGGACAGGGGCGGGCGCTCGTAGGGCCGCCACGGTTCTTCGCCGATAAGGGTGATCCGGCCATCGAAGCCAGCCTGGCGCAAGGACTCCACCGCGCGGCCACCCGCAAGATTTGCTCCGACCACGGCTATCGATTTCATGCAATTCTCCCAACTTTGCGTGCTTTCCGGGGCTTATTGCCAGAAGGCGCCCCTTCCCATAGACTGCCTTTGCATAATATGCAATGCGTTGCGAGATTTTGCCCGCGCTAGGTTTATTCCTGGATTTCCAACTTTTCAAGACGCAAGGCGAGCTGCCGACGGGTAAAGCCTAAGGTGCGCGCCGCGCGCGCAACGTTGCCCCCACTCGCATCAAGGGCCTCGCGGATCACCAGCCCTTCCATCTCCAGCAGGCTTCCGCCCCCATCGACGATCAGATCCAGCATCTGGCGCACCAAGCCGGCGCGATCGCCGACATTGTCAACGGCGCTGATCCTGCCATCGTTGGTCATGCCCATCGTCGGCTTCAATTCGAGACCGTCGGTTTCGAGGAACAGGTGCCTGACGTCGATCGCTCGCCCGTCGTCCGCCAGCAGCACGGCACGTTCCACCATTCGCTCGAGTTCGCGCACATTACCGGGGAAATCGTACACCAGCAGCGCGTTGATCGCCCGCGGGGTGAAGCCCGATACCGTTCGGCCATGGCGCATGGCATAATGCAGACGGAAGTGTTCCAGCAGCACCGGAATGTCCTCGCGGCGCTGGCGCAGCGGCGGCACCCGGACCGGCAAAGTCGATATCCGGTAGAACAAGTCGGCACGAAACGTGCCTTCCCGCACCGCCTCGTTAAGTTCCACATTGGATGCTGCGATCAATCGGACATCCACCTTGATCGTCCGCGTATCGCCGACCCGCTCGAACTCACCTTCCTGGACAGCGCGCAGAATCTTCGATTGTGCAAGTGGCGACAGTGTCGAAATCTCGTCCAGGAACAGCGTGCCGCCATTGGCCAGCTCGAACCGACCGGGCCGGGCGGCAACCGCGCCAGTATAGGCCCCCTTGGCCACGCCGAACAGCTCCGATTCGATCAACCCCTCGGGGATCGCCGCGCAGTTGAGCGCGATGAACGGCTCCGCCTCGCGCATGCTCAGCCGATGAGCGAGCTTGGCCAGCACTTCCTTGCCGACCCCGGTCTCGCCCATTAACAGCAGCGTCGCATTGCTCGACGCGGTGCGTTCGATCATGGTCTTGGCTGAGAGGAACCCTGCCGAGATCCCAATCACCGTTTGGCCCCCATCATGCCGCGTTTCGGGCAGGACCAGCGGCGTCGCGGCCAATTCGAGGTTGTCCAACTGATCCCATTCGGGTTTTGGTTTGGCGTGAAGTACGCAGGCGGCATCGCCTCGCCCCGCACATTCCACTTCGCGCATGATGATCGGTTGTCCCGCGAAGGTTGTGGCAAAGCCGCTGGCAAAGCCAGTCTGCATCCAGCACACCGGGTCAGTGCTGTACCCGGTCGCGCTGAGATGGATCGCCGCCTCGATCGAATCGTGGACCCTGAACCGGCCTTCGAAATGCCCTCGCGAGGAATCATTTTCCAGGATTTCGATCTGGGTCCAGCCAAACCCGGTCAAGGCGTGCGCCTGCGGTCCGACCGCGAATGCTTCAAGATAATCACCATCCGGGCGTAATTTTTTCGCGCCGATCGCGCACCGTGCGCCTTCGGCAAAACCGACACCCCAGAAGAACCGGCTGGCCGCTTCGTGCCCCAATTCGGCAACTAGGCGGCTGCGCCAGCTGGCCAGAGCCGCTTGGCTGAGCAGTACGCAGCGTTCACCATCGTGCCAGATCCGGCCCATTTCCGGTGAGAACTGCAGCTTGCTGGCAATGTCGGCGTAGCCTGGAAGTGTCTTCATCCGGTCAGGCTATCAGATTCGTAACTTTCGGGCCAGACTCAAGCCTCGACATTTACATTTACGTCGATCTGCAAGCTGCCTCGCAGTGGGATTGACCAACCCGGACTGCTGTAAACCGGTAAGAAACCGATATTGGCACGACTCGTGCTTAGAACTTTCGCGACACGAAAAATCGATGCCGACTTTAGCCATACTGTGCGGGAGAGGATCAAATGAACGACAGCATTGCCGATCTGGTTGATTCCCGCACCGGGCGCCAATCGCGCTCGATCTACGCGAGCGAAGACATTTATCGGCAGGAACTTGAGCGGATCTTCGGGCGCTGCTGGCTGTTTCTGGTCCACACCAGCCAGATTCCGAAGCCGGGCGACTATTTCCGCACCTTCATGGGCGAAGACGATGTGATCGTGATCCGCCAGAAGGACGGGTCGATCAAGGCGTTCCTCAACAGCTGTACCCATCGCGGCAACCGGATCTGCCGCGCCGATCGCGGCAATGCGCGCGCTTTCACCTGCAACTATCACGGCTGGTCTTTTTCCCCGGACGGCGCGCTCTCCGGGGTGCCGCTGGAAAACGAGGCCTATTTCGGCGAACTCGACCGCACCAAGTTCGGCCTGATCCCGGTGACGAAAGTGGCCGAGTATAAGGGCCTGGTGTTCGGCTGCTGGGATGCCAATTCGCCCAGCCTCGATGACTATCTGGGCGATGCCAAGTTTTTCCTCGATGTCTGGCTGGATGCCATGCCAGGCGGATCGGCACTGCTCGGCGAGACGCAGAAGATGGTGCTGGGCACCAACTGGAAGCTGCCAGTCGAGAACGTCTGCGGCGATGGCTATCACCTGGGCTGGGCCCATGCCGGCGCTATGGCGGCGGTCCAGTCGATGGACCTCACCGGGCTCAGCGTCGGCAATTCCGGGGTCGATCTCGATGGCGGGCTGTCGGTCGCCGGCATGAACGGGCACATGGTCCTGAGCGCGCTCGACGGCGTTTCCGGCTATGCCTTCTATCCCGATCCCAAGCCGATCCTCGAATACCTGGAGGCCAACCGCCAGACGGTGATCGACCGTCTGGGCGAAGTGCGCGGCAGGCAGGTGTGGGGTGCGCAGGTCAACATCACCATTTTCCCCAACCTGCAGCTGCTGCCCGGGCTCAACTGGTTCCGGGTCTATCATCCCAAGGGTCCCGGCCAGATCGAGCAGTGGACCTGGGCCATGGCCGAAAACGACATGCCCGAGGCGGTGAAAGCGCAGATCCTCGAAAACCAGTGCCTGACCTTCGGCCTGGCAGGCCTGTTCGACAACGACGATGGCGACAATCTGACCGCCTGCACCGAACAGTCGCGCGGCTGGCGCACGGCGCAGATGGATGTCTACACCAACATGGCGCTGGGCCGCTCGGGCAAGCGCGAGGGCTTCCCCGGCGATATCGCCGCCGGCTTGGTAAGCGAACACAACCAGCGCTATTTCTACCGCCGCTGGCAAGAGCACATGATGGCGGAAACTTGGGCCGAAGTGCCCACGTACAACATCAACTCGTTGACCGAACAGGAAGCCGAGCATGCTTGACCGGCCGCTTGCCCCTCCACCGGTGGAGGTGATCGTTGCTGTCACCCAGGCACTCCACCGCGAAGCCCGGCTGCTCGACAACGAAGATTTCGAAGGCTGGCTGGCCATGCTCGGCAAAGACGTCAGCTATCGCCTTGAACTGAAGAGCCGAAGGTTCCGCGCTGACCGTTCGCCGCCTTTACCACTTGGCCCAGGGGTAATCTTCAACGAGGATCTGGGTCGGCTCAAAATGCGGGTGGATCGCCTGAAATCCGGCTTCGTCTGGGCCGAGGATCCTCCCAACTACATCCGCCGCGCTGTCTCCAACGTGGAGGTTCTGGCCACCCAGGCCGATAACGAGGTGCGGGTCCATTCTGTGCTGGTGATGCACCGGAACCGGATCGACGGCACTACCCGCCTGCTCACCGCCGGACGCACCGACCTCTGGCGCAGCGAAGGCGGCGCGTGGCTGCTCACCGCGCGCGAGATCGTGCTGGACCATTCCGTGCTGCCGGACAGCAACCTCAACGCCTTTTTCTGAACAATCCTGACGGGAGAGAACAATCATGCGCTTCGAACGTATCGGTCGCGAACCGGATTATTCACGCTACATGGACCTCAAGGAAGGCTGGCTTGACCGCCGGATCTTTTCGGATGCCGACATCTACGAGGAGGAGCTGTACCGCATTTTCGCGCGGTCGTGGCTGTTCGTTGCCCACGAAAGCCAGATCCCCAGTTCCGGAGACTTCCTGACGACCCACATGGGCGAAGATGCGGTGATCGTCGCCCGCCAGCCCGACGGATCGATCCGGGTCATGCTCAATTCCTGCCCGCACCGCGGCAATAAGGTGTGCTTCGCCGATGCCGGGAACACCCGTCGGTTCGTCTGCAATTACCACGGCTGGGCGTTTGACACCGCCGGCGACCTCAAGGGCATGCACGAGGAATATTGCTACGACGCGGGCGATATCGACTTCAAGAACCATGGCCTCAAGAACGTCGCCAAGGTCGGCAACTACAAGGGCCTGGTGTTCGCCACCTTCAACAGCGATGCGCCGAGCCTGGAAGCCTGGCTAGGCGATTTCCGGTGGTATCTCGACATGATCCTCGACAACGAGGAAGGCGGCACCGAATTCATTGGCGGCTGCATCAAGTCGGTGATCAGCGCGAACTGGAAGTTCGGGGTCGAGAACTTCATCGGCGACGCTTACCACGCCGGCTGGACGCATGATTCGGGCACTCGGTCGATGAACAACGGCCAGCCGTTCCCGCCGATCGACATGGATAATTCCTATCACGCCAGCGTGAACGGCCACGGCTGGGAATTCGGCACCGAAGGCGTGGGCGACCTCTTCCTGCTCGGGCGCCCCAAGGTGATGGACTATTACAACAAGATCCGCCCGAAGATGGCGGAACGCCTGGGCGAGATGCGCTCGAAGATCTTCGGTTCGGTCGCCTCGGCATCGATCTTCCCCAACGTCTCGTTCCTGCCGGGCATTTCCACCTTCCGCCAGTGGCAACCCAAGGGGCCGATGCAGTTCGAATTGAAGACCTGGGTGATCGTCAACAAGAACATGCCCGACGACATCAAGGAGGAAGTGACCAAGGGCGTGATGCAGACCTTCGGCCCCGGTGGCACCTTCGAGATGGATGACGGGGAAAACTGGGAGAACTGCACCACCGTCAACCGCGGCGTCGTCACCCGGCACGAGCGCCTGCACTATCGCTGCGGGATCGGCCGCCAGATCGAACATGATACCCTGCCGGGCATCGTCTATCGCGGCCAGTACAACGACGCCAACCAGCGCGGCTTCTACCAGCGCTGGCTCGACATGATGACCCATGACGAATTCGGCAAGATGCCGGCACGGCCCGAACCGCAGCTGGGCAATGTGGCCGAAACCCGCGACCTTCCCGGCCTGTTCGCGCTCTGAGAGGAACTACAGCTATGACCGACACCGCAACGATCGAGCGCACGCGCGAAGGGACTACCGCATCGCTCGAACTGACCCACGCGCTGACCCAGACGCTGTATCGCGAAGCACGGCTGCTCGACGATGAACACTACAAGGCCTGGACCAGCATGCTGGCGGAAGACCTGCATTACCACATGCCGGGGATCGAAACCCGCTATCGCCGCGACAAGACCGAGCAGGTGACCGACCTGACCCGGATGGCCTATTACAACGACAGCAAGCCCGAAATCCTCAAGCGGCTTTCGCGGCTCGAGACCGGAACGGCCTGGTCGGAGGATCCGGCGACGCGCTACACCCATATCATCACCAACGTCGAGGTGGAGCTTACCGAAAACACCGACGAGTTCCGGGTCTATTCGAACTTCTATGCCTATCGCAATCGCAACGAACGCGACGAGGATTCGCTGATCGGCAACCGTATCGATATCTGGCGCCAGGTCGGCAACAGCTTTCAACTGGTCAAACGCCGAGCGATCCTCAAGCACAATGTGATGTTGAGCAAGAACCTCAACATCTACGTTTAGTCTATCCACGCTTATAAATAAAAATACATCAACAAGAGGGAGAATGCCAAGTGACAAAGCAATTGATGAATTTCAGGAAGGTCTTCCTGCGCGCCAGCACTTCAGCCATCATTGGGCTGACTTGCCTTGCACCGATGACGGCGCATGCCCAGGATGCTGCGGCAAGCGAACCTCAGGCCGACGCCCCGGCATCGGGTGGCCTTGAAGAAATCATCGTGACCGCTCGCAAGCGAGCCGAGAATCTGCAGGAAACTCCCGTTGCAATCACGGCAATGAACGCAGGAATGCTCGAAGCACGGCAGATTAACAATGTCGCACAGGTCGCTAAATTTGCTCCTAATGTGAACATCCAGCCGGTCGCGAATATTTCCGGATCAAGTGCTTCGCTGACAGCGTTCATCCGTGGCGTTGGGCAGACCGACTTCAACATCACGGTCGATCCAGGTGTCGGGGTTTACGTCGATGGCGTCTACGTCGCTCGCTCCGTTGGCGCGCTGCTTGATATGGCCGACATTTCCGACGTTCAGATTTTGCGCGGGCCACAAGGAACCCTGTTTGGCAAGAACACGATTGGTGGCGCCATTGTTGTTAACTCGATGCAGCCACAGAAAGATTTCGACCTAAAGCTCGAAGCCGTTACCGGACGCTACAATCGCGCAGATTTCAAGGGCATGATCAACGTGCCGCTGAGTGACAATCTCGCGATGCGCGCGGTTGCATCCTACGAAACCCGCGACGGTTTTCAGAGACGCCTGTTCGATGGCGGTCGCCAAGGCAACAAGGATAGCTTTGGCGCCCGGCTGGCGTTCAAGTGGGAGCCGACCGACAAGCTGACGGTCAACCTCAGCGGCGATATCAATATCCGTCGTGAAGAGCAGACAGCAATCTCACTCATCGAACTGCGAGACCAGCCGGTTCCGTTGCGTTTTGTGGAGATTCCCAACAGCGCCCCCCCTGGGGGCACCAATCGTCTGATCGCCGCGCCGAGCTCGATGTATTTTTGGAACAAGATCTCCGCGGTCGGGGCCGCTACGGGCGCCTGCGGCGCGGCTTGGGGCGGGTTTGGGCCCACCGGTCCGATTCCTGGAACGCTGGCCCCGACCAGCAACCCTAATTGCGCCAGCACGCGCTGGATTACCGGGGATCCTGATACGACTTGGGCCGGCGGCAACAACCGCTCGGATTTCGATCTATGGGGAGTTAACCTGACGCTCGACTATGACTTCGGTGATATCAGCCTGAAGTCGATCAGTTCCTATCGTGATCAGAAATCGAGGTTCGAATATGATTTCGACGGCACTCCGCACAACATATTGCAGCTCACCAACAATATCGATCTGTGGCAGGCATCACAAGAGCTCCAGCTAACCGGTAGTGTTCTGGATGATCGACTGAAGTTTGTTCTGGGCGGATACTATCTAAAGGAAAAAGGCCAGGATAAGGAACCGTTGGAATTCGGGTTCGCCCAATTCTTCTCCGGTGGCAAAATCGACAACGATAGCTATGCGTCATACCTGCAGGCCACCTTCAAGGTAACCGACCGGTTCTCGATCACGCCGGGCATTCGTTACACCAACGAAACCAAGCGGTTCGATCCGTCGCTACAGGTCATTTACAATGATAGGTCGCGGTTCGATCCAGTGCTGGCCTCACTTTATCCCAATGGCGCTTTCATTGCCTTCAGCCAGTGCCTCGTCGGGCAGGCCGTGCCGGGCGTGATCCCACCAGGCGTCCCCGGCTTCGAAGCCTTCGCCGGTTTCCCGCTTCCAGGCGGATGCACGCCTTCGGCAACGAACCCGGGAGGCAACCACACGATGCCAGCTGTGCAAGTCCAGGCCAAGGCGAAGGAATGGACACCAGCGATTTCGGCGGACTACAAGATCACTGACGACACCTTGATCTATGCATCCTACTCGAAAGGCTTCAAGAACGGCGGGTTCAGCCAGCGCATCTTTCCCGCAGAGATTACGACACCGTCATTCACGCCGGAGTTCGTCGAATCCTACGAAATTGGCCTCAAAAACGAATTCTTCAACCGACGACTGCGCCTCAACATCGCGGCGTTCCTGTCCGACTACAGCGATATGCAGATCGTTGTTAATGAGGGAATCGCACCGAAGGTACGAAATGCGGGCACCGGCCGGATCAAGGGATTTGAGGTCGAGGGCGAAGCGGCTCCAATCGATCAGGTTCAGTTGACCTTTGGTGTAGGTTATCTGGATGCCTATTACACCAACATCGACTTATCAGCCGCCCCCGTCACCAAGGATTCGAAATTTGCTTTCGTACCCAAGTGGACAGCTTCGGCAGCTATCAATGCGGATGTCTATGAAGGGCAAGCCGGCAAACTGACGCTTCGTGGTGACTGGTCCTATCAAAGCGGCACCTTCAAGGATGCGGTAAATAGCCCGCAATTGTTTCAGCCAGCATATAGCGTGTTCGGTGCGAGCGCGTCATTCACTGACAAAAGCGAACACTTCACCGTGACTGGCGGCGTCACCAACTTGACCGATAAACGATACATCCAAGGCGGGTACGTCGATCTCGACATCGGCGGCGCCGCCACCGCAAGCTTCTCGCGTCCGCGCGAATGGTTCCTGAAGCTCGCCTACAAATACTAAGACCCTATACCCGAGGGCGGCGCACCGCCGCCGCCCTCACCCTTGCCTCGACGGTCAAGGCCAGAGCAAAATAACTCGGGAGAAATCCGATGGACGGCCTACGCTATTTTCTCATCCCAGTCATGACCTTGGCGGGCGTTATCGGATTCATGCTCGGCGGTAGCTACGTCTGGCTGGGCGCGGCGACCTTTCCGGTATTGATGACGCTGGATATCCTGCTGCCGGCGGACCACAAGATGCGCGCGCAGGGCACGGCACTGCTTGGCGATTTCGCCATGTACCTCCAGCTCCCGTGCATGATTCTGCTGGTCTGGGCCTTTGCCCGATCGGTTGCGACCGCGATCAACCCGATCACCGGCGCCGACAATTCAAGCTGGCAACTGGCCGGATCGCTGCTCAGCCTGGGCTGGCTCTCGGCGGTGCCGACCCTGCCGGTAGCGCACGAGCTGATGCACCGCCGCCACTGGTTTCCACGCTATGTCGCCAAGTGTCTGAGCGCTTTCTACGGCGACCCCAATCGCGATATCGCCCATATCGTCACCCACCACGTCCATCTCGATACGGCCAAGGATAGCGATACCCCTCGGCGCGGGCAGACCATCTACAGCTTCGTGTTCCAGGCGACTTGGGGTTCCTACAAGGATACTTGGGAAAAGTCGGCCGAAATCCTCCGCAAGCTGGGCCATGCTTCGCTGGGATGGCGCAATCCGGTGTGGCTAATGCCGCTCTTATCGGGCAGTATCATCGTCTTTGTGGGCTTGACGGCAGGCCTTGGCGCGACGCTGACCGCTGTCGCCGCGATGGTAATGGCCAAGATGTTCGTGGAGGGGTTCAACTACTTCCAGCACTATGGCCTGATCCGGGTCGAAGGGGCGCCGATCGAGCTCCATCACGCCTGGAACCACCTTGGCGCGATCGTCCGGCCGATCGGTGCGGAAATCACCAACCACATCAACCATCACCTTGACGGGCATATCCCCTTCTATGCGCTGAAGCCCGAACCGCAAGCGCCGCAGATGCCCTCACTGTTCCTGTGCTTCGCCGCCGGACTGATCCCGCCGGTCTGGTTCCGCTTCATCGCGCAACCGCGCCTCAAGGACTGGGACGAACGTTTCGCCACCCCCGGCGAACGCAAGCTGGCGGATCAGGCCAACGCACAGGCTGGTTGGCCGCGCTGGCTGGCCAGCACTTGAACGCCAGGCCAATCGTCCACCCTCATTCGGGCGACAATCCGCAACTGCGGATTCCGCCCGCCCATTTCGGACAAACCCGACAATGTTTTCTTTCCTGCGCAAATCCAAGATGAACACCGTAACCGTGGAAGGATCGCCGACCACGCTTGACATACCGGCGGGCAAGACACTTCTTGAAGCGATGCTGGACGCGGGTTTGGCCATGCCGCACGATTGCAAGGTTGGCTCGTGCGGTACCTGCAAGTTCAAGCTCGTGTCTGGCAAGATCGGCGAATTGAGCCCGTCGGCCCTTGCACTTGAGGGCGACGAACTGCGCAGCGGCTTTCGCCTCGCCTGCCAGGCCATTCCGCGCTCGGATCTGACAATCGCGGTTGATGCGCCACTCTCGCAAGGGATCGCCATTGCTACATATCGCGGCACCATCGTCGCTGCACAACGGCTGTGCGAGGATATAATCGGGCTGACCATCGAACTGGATCGGCCACTGGCCTTCACTCCCGGACAATACGCTGATCTGACCGCTCCCGGCATCGAAGGTGCACGCAGTTATTCATTCGCGTTCGCGACGGTTGGCGAACCCACCCAGCAACTGCATTTTCACATCCGGCACGTTCCGGGCGGCGCATTTACCGACTGGCTGTTCTGCACCGATCGCACCGGAATGGAGCTGAAGGTTACCGCCCCCTATGGGCAATTCGCCCTCAAGGACAGCACTGCCCCCATTCTTTGCATCGCAGGGGGTAGTGGTCTAGCGCCGATAATCTCGATTCTGGAGCAGGCGCTTGACCGGGGCGCAGACCGGGCGGTGCACCTGCTGTACGGTGCGCGCCGTCAGTCCAATCTCTATGCCCTCGACAAAATTGCGGCCCTTCGTCAACGCTGGATGGCCCCTTTCGAATTTGTCCCGGCCTTGTCGGATGAAGAGCCAGACAGCGACTGGGCAGGAGCGCGTGGGCTGATCACCGAGCAGATTGCGGGCGTTGCAGATCTCGCGGCGCACGAAGCCTATCTGTGTGGCCCACCGGCGATGATCGACTTTGCCGAAGCGCAATTGCTCGCCGCCGGCATCTCACGTTCGGTCATTTCGGCTGACCGCTTTCTCGATCGCAGCAATCGCACGTAAAAAAAGACGGGCGCTCGACGAAGCGAGCACCCGCCAAGGGTGGAGAGATTTAAGCCGCTTCAGCCTTCGGGACGCTTGCCAATGCCGATGCCACCATCGCTGAGCAAAACCGCTCCTGTCATGTAGGCCGAGTCCCGACGCGAGGCTAGCAAGGCATAGAGCCCTGTGTGATCATCCGGTTCAGCGATCCGCGCGAGCGGCGTCATCCCGGCAATCATCGCGTCGAGGCCTTCCATGTCCTCCATGTGGACATCGGCCGTTCCGCCCGCCTTGGTGCCGCCGAGGGGTGTCCGGGTGCCGCCCGGAGCCACGCCGTTGACCCTGACATCGGGGGTAAGTTCCCATGCCAGCTGGCGGATCAGACCAAGGACCGCGTGCTTCGATGCCACATAGGGCGTGCCACCGCCGCCGGTATAGAAGCTCGAGGTCGAGGCCGTGAAGATGATGCTGCCCTTGGTCTTCCTGAGTTCCGGGATTGCGGCGCGGGCACCGAAGAAGTAGCCCTTGACGTTGACCCCAAAAATCTCGTCCAACGTTTCGGAGAGCTTGTCCGGATCCATGTCCGCCAGCGGGGTCATGTAATCCCAGATGCCGACATTGCCGACAAACACGTCGAGCTTGCCGAAGGTAGCCACGGTCGCCGCAACCGCGTTCTGGTTGTCGGAATAGTTGCGGACATCGCCCTCAACCACGACTATTCCTTTGCCATGCCGCATGCGCACCATGTCAGCTTGGTCGGCGTCCCTGACCAGGACGCCTACCTTTGCACCTTCTTCGAGATAGCGGGCGACGACCGCCGCGCCGATCCCGGTGGCGCCGCCGGTCAGCAGCGCCACCTGTCCTTCGAGTCTTGCAGTCACATCGTTTCTCCCAATGATCGTTGCTTGCCGATCACTGATCGAACATTCCGGTGCGACCTTCCTGGAGGTTGACCACCACCGACTTGGTCTGGGTGTAGTGATTCAGCACTTCATGGCTGAATTCACGCCCGAAGCCGCTTTGCTTGTAACCGCCCAGCGGCATGTTGGCCTTCAGGTTGTAGTAGCGATTGATCCAGACCGTGCCAGTTTCGAGCTTGCGCGCAATCCGGTGGGCTCGGGCGATGTCCTTGGTCCAGACGCCGCCAGCGAGGCCGTAAGTTGTATTGTTGGCCTGCTTCATCATGTCGTCTTCGTCGCTCCAGGTGATGACGCTGGTAACCGGTCCGAAGATCTCTTCCTGCGCGATCCGCATGGAGTTGTTGACGTTGGTGAACACGGTCGGCTTGATAAAATTGCCATCGGCCAGATCTGCGGCATCCGAGCGGCTGCCGCCGGTCAGGACCTCGGCCCCTTCCTCGGTGGCCAGGCGCAGGTAGCTTTGCACCTTGTCAAACTGCATCTTCGATGCCTGGGCGCCAAGCTGGGTCGCCATGTCGAGCGGGTCGCCCTGGCGGATGCCTTCAAGCGCGGTCTTGAACTTGGCCAGGAACTCGTCCTGGATCGACTGGTGCAGGAACAGGCGCGAACCGGCCAGACAGACTTCGCCCTTGTTGAGCACGGTCGACATAGTCGCGCTTTCCACCGCCGCGTCGATGTCGGCATCGCCACACACGATGTGCGCCGACTTGCCGCCCAACTCGAGCGTCTGGGGGATGATGTTGGCCGAGGCATACTGGATGATCCGGCGCGCGGTGGCGATCGAACCGGTGAAGGCCACCTTGGCGACATCGGGGCTGGTGACCAGCGCCTCGCCCACGTCCGCGCCATAGCCGGTGACGACGTTGATCACACCCGGCGGCAACAGATCAGCCATTTCCACGAAGAATTCAATCACCGAAAGGCAGACCGTTTCGGCCGGCTTCAGAACGACAGTGTTGCCCGAGGCCAGCGCGGGCGCGATCTTGCACGCCATCATCAACATCGGCACGTTCCATGGGATAATCTGCGCGCAGACGCCGAGCGGTTCGCGGTGGACGATGCCGATCGCGTCGGGATAATCGAGCGTCTGGCCGTGCAGGCCATAGGCGGCACCGGCGAACAGCTCAAACTGCCCGATCGTCTGCGGCATATCGAAATACATCGATTCGCGCATCGGCTTGCCGTTGTTGAGCGTTTCGAGGGTGGCATAGTGCGAATGGCGTGCCTTCAGACGACGCGCAACCTCGATCAGGATTTCTTGGCGCTCGCCGGGCAGGCTCTGCGACCACTTGGGAAACGCCGCCTTGGCGGCGGCAATCGCGCGTTCGATATCCTTGGCGTTGCCGGCCTGAATCTTGGTCAGCACCTTGCCGGTCGAGGGATTGAGCAGATCGATGGTCTTGCCGCTGTCCCCGGCGATCCACTCGCCGCCGATATAGTGGCCGTACTCGGACTTGATCCCGTATTCGTTTTCTGCACTTCTCAACTGCGTAGCCATCACAATTCTCCCTTAGTTTTCATCCAATTTCGATGACCAGGTCATTCAAAGGATAGAGCCGACAGGCCAGGACGTATCCCTTTGCCTGATCGGCGACAGAAACCTTGGCCGTGCTCATTTTGCCGGTCCGGTATTCGCCCTCGACGACTCGAACCACGCAAAACCCGCAACCACCGCCGCGGCAGCCCACTCCGATATCGTTGCCACCACTCCGCTCCATCGCGATCAGCACGCGTTCACCCTCGGGGCACGCGAACTGCCCCCCTCCGACGATTCGGATCTGGTGGGTCTCAGTTCTCATTCGACCAATCTTCTTCGACCCGGGGTTGCGCGGCGGCGGCGGCGGCGGCCTTCGCAGCAAAACTTAGCCCCCCTACCGCGAAATGCGCCGGGGCCATCTCGCGAAGGATGACGCGAACCGACTCACGCGGGGCCCCGATCGCATCGATGGCAGCATCGGTCAGAGCCTTGATCAGCCGCTCTTTGGCTTCTGGCGGGCGCCCTTCGAACAGGTTGACCTCGATGATCGGCATATCAGGCCTCCACCTGGAACATGACCGCGCCAAGGTTCTGCACGGTCGTCCGCACGGTCTGGCCGGGAGCCAGGTTGGGCGCGGCGGTGATGCCGCCAGCCATGACGATGTCACCGGCGTTGATCTGTTCGCCCGCTTCGGCAACCAGCCGGGCCGCAGCAACCAGCGAACGGATGGGGTGGCCAAGGATCGCCGCGGTCGACCCGACCTGTACCACTTCGCCATCGATTTCGAGGATCACGCCCAGATTCGAAAAATCGATCCGGGGATCGTGCCAGGATCCGATCACCAGCCCCGACGAGGAAGTGTTGTCGGCGATCACGTCCTCGAGCGCGAACTTGAAGTTCTCGTAACGGCTGTCGATGATCTCCATCGCCGGGGCGATCGCTTCGACTGCTGCCAGCGCAGCGGCAGCAGTCACCTTACCGACCAGCGGGGCCTTCATCAGAAAGGCGACTTCCGGTTCGACCCGGGGGTGGACGTAGCGCGCGCGCGAAAGGGCGGATCCTTCCTCGACCAGCATCGCATCAGTCAGCCTGCCCCAAGCCACTTCGTCGACGCCGACCTGCAACATCTTGGCCCGGCTGGTCAGCCCCATCTTGACGCCGATGCGCCGTTCGCCGCGCGACAGGCGCCGATCGACCGAGAGCTTCTGCACCTGATAGGCCTCTTCCACCGTGAAAGCGGTGTCCACAGGGGTGATTTGCGGGGTAGCTGTTGCTTTACGCTGTGCAGAGTCGAGCATTTCCGCGTATTTCGCCAGCCTGTCCATCTCAGTTCGCCTTGGCTTTGATCAGATCAAGTGCAACGTCGATGATCATGTCTTCCTGGCCTCCGACCATCCGGCGGTTGCCCAATTCGACGAGGATCTCGCGGGTATCGATTCCGTACTGTTCCGCTGCCTTTTCCGCATGGCGCAGGAAGCTTGAATAGACGCCTGCATAGCCCAGGCTGAGCGTCTCGCGATCGACCCTCACCGGACGGTCCTGAAGCGGGCGTATGATGTCGTCCGCCGCGTCCATCAGCGCCATCACGTCGCAGCCGTGCTTCCAGCCCTTGCGGTTGGCGGCGGCGATGAACACCTCGAGCGGTGCGTTACCGGCTCCCGCACCCATCCCGGCAAGGCTCGCGTCGATCCGCACCGCGCCGGCTTGCGCGGCGACGATCGAATTGGCCACGCCCAGGGACAGATTGTGGTGCGCATGGATGCCGCGTTGGGTTTCAGGTTTGAGCACCCGGTCATAGGCTTGGAGACGTGCAATCACGCCATCCATGTCGAGCGCCCCGCCGCTGTCGGTGACATAGACGCAATGCGCGCCATAGCTTTCCATCAGCAGCGCCTGCTGGGCGAGCGCCTCGGGCTCGATCATGTGGCTCATCATCAGGAAGCCCGATACGTCCATGCCTAGATCGCGCGCGATGCCGATGTGCTGCTTGCCGACGTCGGCCTCGGTGCAGTGGGTCGCGACCCTGACCGAGCGCACTCCCATCGAATAGGCCCGCTTGAGTTCTTCGGCGGTGCCGATACCGGGCACCAGAAGCGTTGTCAGCACCGCGTTCTTGATTACGTCGGCGGCAGCCTCGATCCAGTCCCAGTCGGTATGGGCGCCAAATCCGTAATTGAAGGTCGAACCGTTCAGGCCATCGCCGTGCGAGACCTCGATCGCATCCACCCCTGCCTCGTCAAGCGCCTTAGCGATCGTGCGGACGCTGTCGGTGCCATACATATGCAGGATGGCGTGCATCCCGTCGCGCAAGGTCACGTCCTGGATGTAGAGCCGATCAGATGTTGGATCAAAGGTCATGCTGCGGTCTTTTCCATATGAGTCTTGGCCAGGCTCTCGCCTGCCGCCTTGGCGGCAGCGGTCATGATGTCGAGGTTGCCGGAATAGTTGGGCAGATAATCGCCCGCGCCCTCGACCTCGAGGAACACGCTGGTCTTGAGTCCTTCGAATTCACCGTAGCCGGGGATCTTGAGCGGCCGGTTCGAGCCAAAGCGTTCGAACTGTACTTCCTGCTTGAGCCGGTAGCCCGGCACGTACGACTGCACCCTTGCAATCATAGCCAGGACCGAATCGCGCACCTTGTCCTCATCGACCATTTCCGACAGCGTGAAGATCGTATCACGCATGATCATCGGCGGTTCGGCGGGATTAAGGATGATCACAGCCCGGCCCTTGGCCGCGCCGCCGACAGTTTCGATCGCCCGCGCCGTTGTGCGGGTGAACTCATCAATGTTGGCACGGGTGCCGGGACCGGCGGAGCGCGACGAAACCGACGCGACGATTTCGGCGTAGTGCACCTTGGCGACCTGCGAGACCGCCGCGACGATCGGGATCGTCGCCTGCCCGCCACAGGTCACCATGTTGATGTTGCGCACCGCGGCATCGACCGCCGGGTTGACCGGGGGAATGGTCGCCGGGCCGATCGCGGCCGGGGTAAGGTCGACCATCAGCTTGCCGTCACGGGCGAGGATTTCGTCGTGCGCCTTGTGCGCATAGGCCGAGGTCGCATCGAAGGCGATGCCGATATCGGCATATTGCGGCATCCGGCACAGGCCCTCGATTCCTTCGTGAGTCGTCGGGACGCCGCGTTCGCTGGCCATCGCCAGCCCCTCGGAGGCCGGATCGATCCCGACAACCGCCGCTAGCTCCAGTGTATCCGAACCCTTGAGCAGCTTGATCATCAGGTCGGTCCCGATATTGCCGGAGCCGATAATTGCGCACTTCATCTTGGCCATTTGACCAGCCTCCAATTTGAATTCAGTCAGCGGCGAACGCGGCGCGGACCGTTCCGAGTCCGTTGATCCGGGCTTCGACAACATCGCCGCGCGCAACCCCGGCCATCGGCCCGAGCGCGCCCGACAGGATTACATCGCCTTCGAGTAACGGACGCCCCGCTTTGGCCATCACCCGCGCCAGCCACAGCGAGGCGGTGATCGGGCTGCCCAGACAGGCGATCCCGGCACCGACCGAAATCGGCTCACCCTTGGCTTCCATGACCATGCCGCAGCTGCGCAGATCGAGCCCGTCGAGCTTGCGCGGCACCGCGCCGAGCACGAACAACCCGCTCGAGGCATTATCGGCGATCGTGTCCCAGATCTTGATGTCCCAGTTTGCGACGCGGCTGTCGACGATCTCGATTGCCGGAACGACATATTCGACCGCGCGAATCATTTCGGCGGTCGTCATGTCGGGGTGGGGCAAATCCCGCCCAACGACGATCGCAATCTCGGCCTCAACCTTGGGCTGGATCACCTGGTCGAGCGACACCGGGATGCCTTCCGGCACGTCCATGTCAGCGAACAGCATCCCATAGTCGGGCTGATCCACCCCAAGCTGGCGCTGGACCGCGATCGAGGTCAACCCGATCTTGCGGCCGACCAGGCGCCGTCCATTGGCGAGGTAGTGCTTGGTGTTGGCTTCCTGCACGGCATAGGCGGCTTCGACGCCACCAGCCGAAATCAGGTCGCGGATCGGGCTGACAGGCTTCCCCGTTTCGGCCGCGCCGCGCAGGGCCAAGGCCGCTTGTTCGATAGTCTTGGAGTCGATTGTCATCGTCTTACAGCTTCACGCAAATGTTGGTGATCTCGGTGTAGAATTCGAGGCTGTGCACCCCGCCTTCCCGGCCGATGCCGGAATGGCCGGACCCGCCGAAAGCCGTGCGCAGATCGCGCAGGAACCAGGAATTGACCCAGCACACCCCCACGTCCATCGCCGCCGCCACGCGGTGTCCGCGGGACATGTTTTCGGTCCAGATCGAGGCGCACAGGCCGTAAACCGTATCGTTTGCAAGTGCGATCACCTCGTCCTCGCTGTCGAACGGCACGATACCGCAGCACGGTCCGAAGATTTCCTCGCGCATCACGGTATCGCCGTGGGCGACGTCGATCCACAGCGTCGGTTCCACGAAGAAGCCACCGGCTTCCGCACCCGAGATTTCGGGAACGCCGCCGCCGGTGACCACGGTGGCCCCGTCCTCGACCGCACGGCGATAGTAACCCAGCACTTTCTCGCGGTGCTCGGCGCTGATCAGCGGGCCGAGATAGGCGCGATCACCGGTCACGCCCGGCTTGAAGCCCTGCGCCGCCGCCGCCATCCGCGCCACGAAGGCGTCGAAGATCGGTCGTTCGACATAGACCCGCTCGGTTCCGAGGCAGACCTGCCCGGTGTTCAGGAAGACCGAGCGCGACAGACCCTCGACCGCCTTGTCGAGGTCGGCATCGGCGAACACAATCGCCGGGTTCTTGCCACCGAGTTCGAACGAAATGTCGCGAACGCCGATCGCGGCCTTCTGCATGATCGCCTGTCCGGTGCCGGTCTCGCCGGTGAAGGTGATGGCATCGACATCGGGGTTGGACGTGAGGAATTCGCCGGCCGAACCCGGACCGAATCCGTGGACGACGTTGTAGACACCCTTGGGCATGCCCACCGCGTTCATTACTTCACCCAGCAGGGCAGCAGTCCGAGGCGTTTCCTCGGACGGCTTGACCACCACGGTATTGCCGCAGGCCAGCGCCGGGCCAACCTTCCAGGTCATCAGCAGCAGCGGGAAGTTCCATGGGCAGACCACCGCGACCACACCCTTGGGCTTGCGCACGGTATAGTTGAGCGCCTGGCCGCCATCGGGGGTCGATGTGTTGAAGCTTTCGCCCGGCATTGTCGAGACGACATCCGCGAACATGCGGAAGTTGGCGGCCCCGCGCGGAATGTCGATATGGGACGCGACATGGCGCGGCTTGCCGGTGTCGGCCACTTCGGCAGCCAGGAAATCATCCGCTCGGCGTTCGATCTCGGTCGCCACGGCGGCGATCAGCTTGACCCGCTCGGCCGTGGTCATCTTGCCCCATGGCCCGGTAAGCGCTGCCTTGGCCGCAGCCACGGCGTCTGCGACGTCGGCCTGGCTTGCTTCGTGCACAACCCCGATCGCGGTGCCGGTGGCCGGATTGACGTTGGGAAACGACTTACCCTCGCTACCTTTGCGATAGGAACCGTCAATGAAGTTCAGGATAGTTTCGGTGACCGGAGAGGAGGAAGTTGAGGTCATTGGTGCATAATACCTAAGTTGGCCGGAGGCCATGGTGCGTCAGAATTGCCTTGCGCCGATCGCAGCGAGACCGGCGTTGGCGTATTCGACGTCCATCGCTTCGCTCCCGCCGGAAACACCGATCGCACCGACGAATACACCGGCGATTTCGATCGGCAGGCCGCCGCCGAACATTGCTAATCCCGGCTGCGCGACGATTCCGTCGCGCAGGGCCGGATTGCCGGAAACCATCGCATAGAGATCCGGCGTCGGGACGCGGAAGCTGGCGGCGCTGTAAGCCTTATCTTGCGCGATCTTTGCGGATGGCGAAGGGGAGCCGCTGGCGCGGACGAACGCGACCAGATCTCCCCCGGCGCCGACCACCGCGGCAACGACCGGACAGCCCGCCGCCGCACCCGTGGCAACGGCGGCAGCCGCTGCCTTGAGCGCCAGTTCGTGGCCTACCGTCCGGACCGAAACCACCCCGTCCATGATCAGGTGTTCACCGTCATGAAGCGGTCGTTCAGCGCCTTTTCGTAGTAGAAGATCGCCTTGCCGGCGCTCTCTGCCTGCCACATGCGCTGCGGATTGTCGGGATAATAGATGTAACCGCCGCTGAAGGTTTCGTTGCGGTTACCCGAGGGATCGAAGAAGTAGATCGTCTGGCCGCGGGTGATCCCGTGACGCGTCGGCCCGATATCGAGCGAAATATCGTAGCGGCTGATGATGTCGGCTGCATGGCCGACGTCGTGCCAGGATTCGAGGTTGAAAGAGGTGTGGTGGATCTTGCCGTCTTCGGGATAACCGAGGAAGGCAACATCATGCGCCTTGTTGCTGCAGCTCAGGAAGATGCCGAGGCGCGTCCCACTGCCTTCATCGACCAGCTCCTCGGTAACCGAGAAATCCAGCGCATCGACGAAGATTTTTGCGGATGCGGAGATGTCCACGCCATTCAGTGCGCAGTGATCGAATCGGGTGGCACGCATGCCGCGCGGTTCGACCACCCAGACATCGGGGTTCTTGACCGCCGGGCCGGTGGCCGACAGTTCCATTTCGGCGTAGAGTTCGAACACGTGCTGGGTTGGCGTGTTGAAGCGGATCTTGCGACCCACACCGGGGTCCGATCCGGCCGGGATCACATCGACATGGACGCCGATATCGAGCAGGCGCTCCGCGAAATGGTCGAGGTCGGCATCCTTGACGACCTTAAAGCCCATCACGTCCATCCCGGCTTGGTCGGCCTCGCGCAGGATAATGCTGTGCCGATCGAATTCGTCAAACGCCTGGAAAAAGGCGCGGTCGCCGTCGCGATTGACGAAATTCAAACCAATCCGGTCGCGGTAATGGCCAATAGCCTCATCGAGGTCGAGAACCCTGAGCTGCACGTAGCCAGGACGAATTACACCAGTTAGAGCCATGTCGACACTCCTTTCCGTTCAGCCTTTGAGACCATTCCTAAAGAACTCGGCAACCATCCGGTTGAAACTTGCCATCCGCTCGATCTGCACCCAGTGTCCGCATTCGGCGAACAGATGCAGATCGGCCCGCTTCATCAGCGTGGCGAGGCGTACGGTAGAATCGAGCGGGATCACCTGATCGGCAATCCCGTGCAGGATCAGGGTTTCGTGCGCGATTGCGGCGATGTCCTCCTCACGGCTGGCGAGCATCGCCACGTTGGCCTGGCGGTCGGCGCCGCCGAACGTTGCATGATAGGGTTCATGTGCTTCGGGCCGGGCGCTGGCGACATAGCGCGACTGAATCAGATCCTCGGTCAGGCGGCTGTGATCCCAGGCAAGGTACTTGAGCGATTCGCGCATCGCCTCGACCGAGGGTTCATAGCCCCAGACCTTGTCGAGCGCAGGGGTAATCGGAAAGTTGAGCCCTGCAGGTCCCATCAGAACGGCGCGCTCCACCCGATCGGGGTGGGCGATCATGAACGCCAGCGTGATCCCGCCGCCGAAAGAATTGCCGACGATCGAAACCTTGTCGATGCCCAGACCGTCGAGAAAGCCGGCGAGCTGATCGACCCAGACCTGCTTGTCCTCGATCCGGCCCTTGCTGTCCGAATAGCCGAAGCCGAACATGTCGGGCGCGATGACCCGGAAATCCTCGGCGAGGATCGGCATATTCAGCCGCCAGTTGGCCCAGGCTGTCACACCGGGGCCCGATCCGTGGACCAGCAGCACCGGGTCGCCTTCGCCGACGTCGTGGTAATTGGTCGAGCTTCCGCCGACAACCAGCGACCTACCGATTTCCGGACGTGCCGTGTCCAAAGTCGAGCGTGCCATGGTAGCCCTCCGATCCTTTCCCGCCTCGATGATTTTGCATTCGGCTGGACCTGGACGCCGAATCGCCGTCTCTGTCGCCAGCAGCCTCATCCATTGCACTATTTGAAACGCATTTGCAAATGAAGAACGACGTGGGCGACGGCAATCGCCGGCGCCCCGCGCTCTTCGATCAGATGAGACCTTCGGCCTGCAAGGCCGCCCCAACCGCAGGCCGCTGAGCAATCCGACCGCAATAGGCGCCCAGCGCGGGATAGGCGCTCATGTCGATCCCGACATGGGCAGGCCAGCCCAGCATCACGAACAGATAGATGTCGGCCACGCTAAAATCGGCGCCCACATAGTGCTCTTTGCCGGCGAGATCCTTATCGACCGCGGTCAAGTGATTCTTGACTGCGGTCGTAGCGGCTGCCTTGGCTTCATCGCTGGTGCCGGGCGTAAACAGGGGCACGAAGGCCTTGTGAAACTCCGAACCCAGGAAGCTCAGCCGGCTGAGCAGGCGGTACCGGTCCATGGTGCCGTCGCGCGGCGCCAGGCCGGCTTCCGGCTTCTGGTCGGCGATGTAAAGCAGGATCGCGGGATTTTCGGTCAGGGTTTCGCCGCTGTCGAGGGTCAGCGCCGGAACCTTGCCCGACGGGTTGACCGTCAGGAAATCGTCTCCGGTCTCGACCTTGCGGGTCGCCAGATCGACCTTCACCGCATCGAAAGTGGCGCCGGTTTCGCGCAGGGCGATATGCGGAGCGAGCGAACAGGCACCAGGGCTAATGAACAGCTTCATGGATAGTCTCCTTCTGGGAAAACAGGAAATTGGGGATTGGCTCAGATCGGGGTCGCCAACAGCGTGGCGATGCGCAGCGTGTCATAGATGCAGGTCCGGCTTTTCAGTCGAACGGTTCCACCGCTAAGATCAAACCGATCGACATATTTGCCGGCATTGTAGATGCGCGTTTCACCATCGTTACGGGTCTGGAAGACGACATAGCTGGCTTCAGCAGAAACCTGGTCGCCTTCCACGCCGGTGATCACCGCACGCCCGATCAGGTGCCGGTTGAAATGTTCGGGGAAGACGTTTGCCTTGCGCAGCGCGACAACCCGATCCGCCAGCATCCCTTTGCTGTCGCAATACATCACAGCTGCGGGCAAGCCGTTATCGACATTCTCGCGCGCGATCACCTGGTACAGGCAATCGTCAACGAACAGCGTGGGCCATTGCTCGAGCCGGTCATCATCAAGGCAAAGCCCGTAAGCCGCGTTGAAATCGTCGATCGCACTTTGCGCGACTTGCGCTACTTCGGCTGCAACGCTCATGCCCGGCCCTCCGCTGCGAGATCGGCCAAGGCATTGCCCATCAGCCCGAGATAGCCCTTCCAGAACCCGCGCACGGAATTTTCATCCATACCCATCGGGGCGTATGACGGTCGGACATCGTCCCCGCCCATCTCGACGAAGCTGCGCTTGCCTTCGGCACCGATCGTGCCCTGCTGGCACAGTTCGACCGCTTCGCCGTCTTCCATCGAAATCAACCCAGACGGTCCAACCAGGTTGAGGTTGCGAAGGCGGTGGCGAGTCGTTTCATCGTCATCGTCGGCATAGCCGAAATAGGTCCAGACCAGCTCGGTCTTGTCGGTCCCGTGGGGCACGATCTGCCTGGTGGCGAGGGTGTTCTGGATCTGCTGGACAACGACAGACGGGAAGATCGACTGGATGTGCAGTCCGACATCATCAGCGATCTCCGGGCGGAATGCCAGCAGGCGCTCGTCCTGCAACTTGGCCTCACCCTGCATCTCGCGGTTGGCCTCGTCACCGAACGAGCCGTAGTCGACATCGCCCTTGGGCTTAGACACGGTAAAGACGGTGTGGTAGCCCTCGTCCGAAACCAGACCCGCGCTTTCCTGGCTCTGGCGGTAGATGCCGAAAGTCGGATAGAACAGGTGCAACAGACCGCCGTGGTAGCTGTCACGACTGTTTTCCGAATAGAGCTTCCAGTTGCCGGCCATGAACTGCCGCGCATAGCCCAGAACCTTGACCGGGCGCTGGAAGACGCGCTGAATGTATTTGCGCATCACTGGACCCAGAAAGTCGTCGAGCGGGGCGATGGTCGAGTTGAAGGTGCCGAACACGAGGCCGCCGAATGTCTCGACCCGCAACCGCTCCAGCGAATGCTCGGCCATATTGAATTCCTTCGAATAGCCGCCCACGCCTTTCAGCCCCCGCCGGAACGGCACGCCGACAAGCGCACCGGTCGCGTCGTAGGCCCACTGGTGATAGACGCAGACGAACGCCCCGTCGGCCTGGTTGCCACGCAGCGAGCGGCACACGGTTGCGCCCTTGTGGGCGCAGCGATTTACCCAGGCATGGATGGTGCCATCGGTTGCCCGCGTCACCACCACCGGAGTATTGCCGACATGGGTCGAACGGAAATCGCCGCTGTTGGCCAGCTCGGCTTCGAGGCCGAGGTAGCACCAGGTCTGTCCGCGAAAGATGTTTTCCTGTTCGGCAGTGAAGATCGCTTGGCTGTGATAGACTGCGTAATCGACCGCAGTCGGCTCCGACCCCGCGGCGACGGGCATGGTTTCGGCGTTCATGGTCTTCTCCCTAAGCTTGTTCGAAACCGCGGCCCGAAGCGAGTCGTCCGCAAGTGCGCATCGCGCTCAGCATCATCGCGGCATCGGCCTTGCCGGTACCGACGATGTCGTAGGCGGTGCCATGGGCCACCGACATGTGCAGGTACGGCGGCCCCATGATGATCACGCTGTTGCCCGAAAAGCCCCAGGTCTTGACCGCGATGTGGCCCTGATCGTGGAACATCGCCAGGACCATGTCGTAGCGACCCTCGATGCAGTGGCGGAAGACCGAGTCAGGCGCGATAGGCCCTTCGACATCGATGCCCCTTGCCCGCGCCGCTTCAATCCCAGGCGCAATTTCAAGGCGATCCTCGTCGCCCATGGCATGTGGGTTGAGACCGGCAACCGCGATCCGCGGTTGGGCGATGCCCCACGATTGCATGGCCTCGTGCAGTTGCCCCACCGCCGTGGCGACGAGATCGGCTGAAATAACGTCGATCACTTGCCGCAGCGACATGTGGTCGGTGAGATGCGCAACCCTGAGCGGCCCGGTCAGCAGCACCAGATAGCTTTCGCCCGGGGTCGGGCTGATGACCCTGTCGAGCTTCTTGGCCAGTTTAAGCGAACCAGTGCTGATCGGCCCCATGATCGTGGCGGCGAAAGAACCGTCGCGGGCCAACGCGTCGAGCTCATCCAGCCATTGCGCGGTGGCGTGCCCGGCGGCCTCGGTGTCCTCGCCCAGGGGCAGAACGCCATCGGGCAGCGCGCCGGTATCGATGACGTCGATGATCGCGGGATCGTCGCTGGGTTTTTCGAAGCCGCGCATCACCCGCAGCCGTGCCTTGGTGCCAGTGAAATCGAGCGCCCGCTCTACCGCCGCAGCAGACCCGACCAGCACGGGGATCGAATCCGTGTGTACGGCACCGTCGGCCAGCGCCCTGACAGCCACTTCGGGTCCGATCCCGGCGGGATCACCGATCATCGTCCCCACGACGGGGCGCACCCGCTCAGAGGCTGTAGACATCGGCTACTTCTTGGAACAGATCGGTGACGACAATCGTCTTCTTGCGGCGGATCACGAACGAATCATCCCGAGGTTCGAGATCATAGAAGGCCCACCCGCTGAGAGTGGCGACTTTGCCTTCCAGCACCGAAACCGTGGTCCAAGACGTCCGCGCATGCACCTGGCCATCGCTCTCCTCAGCAGACAGCAGGGAGAACTGGTGAACCGTGCGTGGCTGCGGCGTGCTCGCCGCCGAGCGCCGGGTCCTGATCCGGAACACCCGATCCTCAAGCCCGCCCCGGTTGGGATAGTAGATCAGCGAGACTTCGTTCTGCGGATCCGCAGTCGGCCGTTCGTGATCGTCCCAGGCTGGAACCCAGTATTCCGCCTCTTCGTGATAGAGCGCCAGCCAGGCATCCCAGTCCTTGTCGTCAAGCGCCATGGCTTCCTGACCGATGAAGCGGGAAACCGCCAGCCAGCGCGAATGGAATGCGGTCATCATGCCTTCTCCAGCGAACGCTCAAGGAAGGCGGCAAGCTCGCTGCACTCGCTGTCGATGGCCTTTTCCATGAGCGTGAGCCACTCGTCATGGATCGCCACATAGAGGCCTTCGTCGGCAACCGCCGGGCTGCTCAGCACCACATTGAAATCGAGCGGCTCGCCGAACTTGCCCGGGCCGGTGTCCCAGCGCGTCGAACCGCGCGACATCTCGTTGTAGCGGCCTTCGCCGGCGCCATAGCCGGTCTGGCAGTTGTTGAATTCGGTCAGGTCGTCCGGGGTCGCCATGCCGGTCGAATTGAAGAAATCCTCATACTGACGCAGCCGCAGGGCACGCGCCTCGGCGCTTTCGCCGACCGGGGCGATGCACACCGTGCTGACTTCGGTCTCATCCACCGCCAGCGGCTGGATGATGCGGATCTGAGTGCTGGTCTGGTCCATCAGGAAGACGTTGGGAAACAGCTGCAGGTTGCGGATGCGCTTGTTCATCCACTTGGCCTTTTCGGCGCCGTAGGACTCTTCGAGCCAGTCGATGATCTCGAAATTGGGGCGATCCATGAAGTTGGCATAGTCGGCCCACAACACCGTGTGTCCGTTGTGGAACGAGAACGACCCGCCATCGCGCGCGGTGAAGCCATTGAAGCTAATCGCCTTGGTTTCGTTCTTCGAAATGCCTTCGACGCGGCGCTGAACCGTCATGAAGTAGTTGGCGTGCGTGGTCATAACGTGATAGCCGTCGAGCCCGTTCTCGACCTGCATCTTCCAGTTGCCGTGATAGCGGTAGCGGTTGGTTCCGGGCAAAACTTCCATTGCGCCGGACTTCGACTGGTCCACCAGGATATCGATGAAATCCCGCGCGCCGGCGAGGTGATCGACCAGCGGGACGACATCGGCGGAGAGGCTGGCAAAAATGAAGCCGCGGTAGCTTTCCACCCGGGCGACCGGTTGAAGCCCGAAATCAGCGCGATTGAATGCCTCCGGATAGCCCCCGATGCTCTCATCGGTGACGTCCAGCAGGTCGCCCCCGGACGAGAACGTCCAACCATGGAACGGGCACATGTGGTTGCGCTTGTTGCCGGCCCGCTCGCGGCACAGGCGCGCGCCACGGTGCGAACAGGCATTCACGAAGGCGCCGACATCGCCGGACTTGTCGCGGGTCACAAGGATGGGGACGCGGCCGATTTTCGTGGTGATGAAATCGTTCGGCTTGGAAACCTGGCTCTCGTGCGCGAGGTAGACCCAGTTCCGCTCGAAGATGTACTTCATCTCGAGCTCAAACAGCGCAGCTTCGGTGAAAGCGGCGCGGTCCAGCTGGAAGATCCCGCGCTCGTGATCCTTCTTGAGCCAAGCGCGCATGCGCTCTTTCAAGCCCTGCAAGTCGGCAATCCTGCCGCCGATTTTCTCAGTGAGTTCCATCGATCCTCTCCCGTTCTGTGCGTCGGGCACCCAATACCTCCGCGAATCAACCGCAGATCGCACACGGCTATTACCTCATCCCATCATTTCGTGCAACGTATTGCACAATGAAAAACGTTCTGGTAGGTAATGAGTCAGAAATGGCTGAAACCGGCGGCTTGAATCGAAGCAAGGCGGCCAGCAAATCGCAAAATGACCCCGTTTTGGGGTGAATTGGGAGAGTTTGAACTATGTCGGTCGTCACCGAACTCGGCTATCTTGGTCTTTCCGTTTCCGATCTCGCTGCCTGGCGCGCTTACGCCGCCGAAGTCGCCGGCATGGAAGTCGTCGATGAAGGCGAAGGGGATCGGCTCTATCTGCGAATGGACCTTTGGCATCACCGCATCGTTCTGCACGCTGATGGCAGCGATGACCTGGCTTACATGGGCTGGCGCGTGGCCGGGCCGCAGGAATTCGCCGCGATGCAGGAAAAGCTGAGCGCGGCGGGAATCCCCTTCACCGTGGGCACCGAAGCCGAGGCGCGCGAACGCCGGGTTCTCGGGCTGCTCAAGCTGGCCGATCCGGGCGGCAACCCGACCGAGATCTTCTTCGGCCCCCAGGTCGATACGCACAAGCCGTTTCATCCTGGCCGTCCGATGTTCGGCAAGTTCCTGACCGGCTCGCAAGGGATCGGGCACTGCATCCTGCGCCAGGACGATGTCGAGGCGGCGGCCCGGTTCTATGAACTGCTCGGCCTGCGCGGGTCGGTTGAATACCATCTCCACCTGCCCAACGGCATGGTCGCCCAGCCCTATTTCATGCATTGCAACGAGCGCCAGCACTCGGTCGCCTTCGGCCTCGGACCGATGGAAAAGCGCATCAACCACCTGATGTTCGAATACACCGATCTCGACGATCTCGGCATGGCTCACGACATTGTGCGCGGGAAGAAGATCGATGTAGCGCTGCAGCTTGGCAAGCACGCCAACGATCAGGCCCTGACCTTCTATTGCGCCAATCCGTCGGGTTGGTTGTGGGAGTTCGGCTGGGGCGCCCGCCACTCGACCGGCCAGCAGGAATACTACACCCGCGACATCTTCGGCCATGGCAACGAGGCGGCTGGCTACGGGATGGACATTCCGCTGCTCTGACAATCGCCCATTTTGCTCGATTCTTGACAGGACAACAGGTCAACCATGTCAAACAAATTGCGACTCTGTGAAGCTGCCAGCGTGAAGGACGGCGAGCCGGTTGCGGCATTCGCAGAGGGAATGCCCGCCCTTGCCGTCTACAATGTCGATGGCGAGATTTTCGTTACCGACAATCTTTGCACCCACGGCAATGCCATGCTGACCGACGGATATCAGGATGGCGACATCATCGAGTGTCCGTTCCATGGCGGCTCGTTCGACATCAAGACCGGCGCAGCCAAGGCCTTTCCCTGCCAGGTGGCGATCGCGTCCTATCCGGTCGAAATCGAGGATGGCTGGGTCTGCATCACGAAGCCCGAAGGAGCAGCATGATGGGCCTTCCCACCCTTGAGCAGATGCAGTTTCAGCATGCCGCTGCGCAACTTAATGCGCTTCATGCGGAACTGATCGATGACGACCGGTTGGAAGAATGGCCTGACCTGTTTGAAGAAAAGTGCCAGTACAGTGTGATCTCAGCGGAGAACCACAATCGTTCACTGAACCTGGCTGCGGTGTTCTGCGACAGCCGCGGCATGCTGGTCGATCGCATCGTCTCTTTGCGCCGCGCCAATATTTTTCCCGCGCACAGCTACCGGCATATTCTCGGTCCGACCCGCGTGAAGTCGACCAGCGGGCAGATCGTCACCACACAGACCAACTATGTGGTCCTGATGACGCGCAACGACGGTCAGACGTCGATCTACAATTCCGGAAAATATGTCGATCAAATCGACGTTTCCGGGGCTGCCCCGCGCTTCCTTTCCAAGACCGCGATCTTCGACACCCACCTCATCGATACGATGATGGTCCGCCCGATCTAGCTGCAAAGTTGAAAGCACCCAATTATGTCCATTCCCCAGCAAACAGACGCCTTGGATCAAGCCCCGTCCACTGCAGGATGCCGGGTTCCGTACCGCGTTTTCACCGATCGCCAGTACTACGATCGCGAACAGGAGAACATTTTCAAGGGTAACTGCTGGTCCTTCGTCGGACTTGAGGCTGAAGTTCCGCAGGCGGGTGATTTCAAATCGACCTTCGTGGGCGAAACACCGGTGATCCTCACGCGCGACAGCGACGGCTCGTTGCATGTCGTGGTCAATCGCTGCGCCCATCGCGGCGCCCTGGTCTGCCGCGAAATGCGCGGCAACCGCGCAAGCCTGGAATGCGTCTACCACCAATGGGCCTACGATCTGAAGGGGAACCTGATCGGGGTACCCTTCCGCCGCGGCCTCAAGGGACAGGGCGGGATGCCGGGCGATTTCGACATGTCCCAGCACAATCTTCGCCAGCTGCGCACCGAATCCGTTGGCGGTCTGGTGTTTGCCTCATTCTCCGAAACTGTCGAATCCTGCCGCGATTTCCTCGGCCCGATCGTGGTCGAGCAGATCGAGCGGATCATGTGCAAGCCGATCACCGTGCTGGGCGACCAGCGCCAGCGGATCCGCGGGAACTGGAAGCTCTACGCCGAGAACACCCGCGATCCCTACCACGCGAGCCTGCTGCACCTGTTTCACAACACGTTCGGTCTCTATCGCTCGACCCAGACAGGTAAGGCATTGATGGATGCCAACAAACGCCACTCGCTGCTCTATTCGATCGCGGCCAGCAACGACGATGCCGCCGACAAGCAGGCCTATGGCGATTCCCGCACCTTCGACACCGAATTCAAGCTGCAGGACATGTCGCTGCTGAAAGGTCGGCAGGAATTCGCGGACAATGTTACGCTGGTGATCCTCGCGGTCTACCCCAACCTGGTCCTCCAGCAGATCCAGAACACTCTCGCGGTGCGCCAGACGGTGACCTACGGGCCGGATGAATTCGAGCTCGTCTGGACCCATTTCGGCTACCAGGACGACGATGCGGAAATGCAGGCCATCCGGCTCAAGCAAGCCAACCTGATCGGCCCCGCCGGGCTCATTTCGATGGAAGACGGCGAAGCGGTGGAAATCGTCCAGAACGCCATCGTCGGCGAGGCAAGCGCGACGTCCTACATCGCGATGGGTGGCGGCCGGGCCGAGGATGCCGACCATCTCGTCACCGAGGGCGCGATCATCGGCTTCTGGGACAATTATCGCGAAATGGTCGGCTTTGAGGTGGAGCCGACATGACCCGCACGATCGACTTCTACTTCGATTTCATCAGCCCGTTCAGCTACCTTGCGCAGCTCAAGCTGCCGGAGATCGCGCGGGCAGCGGGATGCACGGTCGATTACTGGCCGATCGACATTCCCGAAGCCAAAATTGCCGCCGGCAACTATGGCCCGTCCAATCGCGAGGTATTGCCCAAGATCAAGGTCATGAAGGCAGACCTTGAGCGCTGGGCCGAGCGCTATGGAGTGCCCCTCACCTTTCCAGCCAGCTTCGCTTGCGCAGACTGGAATTGCGCGGTGCTGTTCGCCCGCGAGCACGGTAAGGCCGAGGCATTTGTGACCGATGCCTACCGCCGGATCTGGGGCCAGGGGATCGATCCCGGCGACCGCAACGAACTGGCCGCATGCGCGATAGCAGCGGGGCTTGATCCCGCGGCGCTGATCGCTTTCGTCGAATCGCCCGCCGGCCAGAACGAATATCGCAAGGCCCGGAGCCAGGCGATCCAGCGCGGCGTGTACGGTGCGCCGCTGATGTTCGTCGACGACCAGATTTTCTGGGGAAATGACCGATTGGATTTTCTTGCCGAGTATTTGAACAATTCAAAATAAGCAATTCGGTTACATAGGGGAGGTTTGCATGAAAAAGTATGGCTGCTATTTCGTTGCCTTGATGGGAGCGACCGCGCTGACGCCGCAGATGGCCTTGGCACAAGACATCACAAGCGAATCGGACGAATCCCACGCTACCGACACGGGCCTAGGTGACATTATCGTCACGGCCACTCGGCGCGAGGCCAGGCTGCAAACCGTGCCGGTTGCAGTTACTGCGGTTACCGGCGACGCTCTGGCTTCCGCCGATGTTTCGACGGTCCGCTCCCTCACTCAGGTTGTGCCGGGCTTCATCGGCAGCCGTAATATGGGCGTCTTCCAGCCGGTGGTCCGCGGGGTCGGCTCAACCGGCATTTCGGTTGGTGATGAACCCAATATCGCAACCTACGTCGACGGCGTCTATCAACCGGAATCGGCCGCCAACTGGATCGACCTGGTCGAGGTCGAACGGGTCGAGGTGCTGCGTGGCCCGCAGGGAACGACCTTTGGCCGCAATGCCACCGGCGGACTGATCAACGTAATCACCCCCGATCCCAGCTTCGACTTCCGCGGCAAGGCTTCGCTGCGCGTGGGGCGGATGAGGCGCGATGCCGGCGATTACGATGCCCGGCTCTATTTCACCGGCCCAATGAGTGACAAGGTCGCGGCTGATTTTGCCGCGCTTTTCCGCAAGAACGATGGCTATATCGACGATCTGGTCCGCGGCGGCACACTTGGCAACCAGCGCGTCATCGACCTGCGTAGCAAGTTGCTGTTCAAGCCGACCGACAATTTCAAGGTGGTCCTGACCGGGGAATACTTCAATCAGGAAAGCACCACCAATTCGCCGCAACCGCTGGACGGCAACACCGCGGGCCGCAACTGGCCGGGCGTGATCGTACCGACCGATGCCTGGCAGGCGTCGTTGACCGAGGTTCCGCTGCTCAATCTCACAAGGTGGAGCTTTGCGCTGCACACCCGGCTCGATCTGGGCAGTGTGATGCTTGAGACCACCTCTGGTTTCCTCAACCTGCGCTGGCAGCAGACCACCGATGGCGATGCCTCGAACATCAAGCTTTCGAACTTCCCGGCAGTGTTTGAATCGGAGTCGGGCAGCCAGGAAATCAAGCTGAGTTCGGCCAACCCCGGTCGCTTCCAGTGGCTGGTCGGCGGCTATTTCTACCAGTTCGGCGGCGGCGCGCCGGTGCTTCAGCCTTGGTCCACGACCAACCCGGCCTCGCCCCTGGCGGGTCCGTCGCTCACGCCGAAGCTTGATGGGCGCTCATTCGCGGGCTTTGCCGAAGGCACCTATGAGGTTCAGCCGAAGCTGTTCCTCACTCTTGGCGGGCGTTACACTACCGAGACGCGCTGGTTTAGCCAAAGTAACAATGGCGTATTGCTGGTCGATGACGTTTCAAAAACGTTCAACAAGTTCAACTACAAAGTCGGTGTCCGTTATGAGGTGACCGACAAGACCAACGTCTACGCCACCTACAGCACCGCGTTCAAAAGCGGGGTGTACAACATGGCGGCAACCGGCGGCACCCCGGTCAACCCGGAAAACATCAAGGCGGCTGAATTCGGGATCAAGTCCGATCCGCTGGACTGGCTGCGCACCAACCTTGCCGTCTATTATTACGACTACAAGGATCTGCAGCTTCAGTCGAAGGCCCCGACCGGCCCCGGATACATCCTGCAAAACGCCGCCAATGCCGAAATCTATGGCGGCGAGTTCGAGACCACCATCAGCCCGGTCCGCGACCTGAGGCTGCGCGCGGCGGTTGCCTATACCCATGCCCGCTACAAGGATTTCCCCAACGCCCAGGGATTTACGCCGATCGTCAGCGGCAATGGCGACTTTGCCGGCAACGTGGCGGCGCCGTTCGATGCATCCGGCAAGGTCATGACCCGGGCGCCGGAATGGTCGGGTAATATCGGGTTTGATTGGGGCCATGACGTCGGCAATGGCCGCGTCACCCTGGCAGGCAATCTCCTGTGGAGTTCCCGGGTCTATTACGACTTTGCCAACAGGTTCTCGCAGCGGCCCTACACCCTGTCCAACCTTTCGATCAATTGGCAGCCCGAAAGCGAAGCCTTCAAGGTTGGGCTGTGGGTGACCAACTTGACCAACGAAAAGGTCTTTCAGACCATACGTCCCGGAACGTTGGGCACCGACGGGTTCTACGAACAACCGCGCAAGATCGGGATGACGATCGAGACCAAATTCTGAGAACCTGATCCGAAACTCGCGAAAGAGCCATTTTCAGGCCGGCACCGAACGATCCGAAACGAAGTTTCGGATCGGGCGCCTAATCAGCATAACATGAGGGAGAATGCAAAATGCCAAACCGACTAATGTATTTCAGGAAGGCCTTCCTGCGTGCCAGCGCCTCGGCTATGGTCGGATACATCGGGCTTGTGCCGATTTCGGCGCATGCACAGGATGCCGCAGCAAGCGAGCCCCAGGCCGAGGAGCAACAGACCGGCGGCCTCGAAGAGATCACCGTGACAGCGCGCAAGCGGGCCGAGAACCTGCAGGAAACACCAGTCGCGATCACCGCGATGACCGGCGGAATGCTCGAGGAACGCCAGGTCACCAACGTAGCAGAAGTCGCAAAATTCGCGCCGAACGTGAACATCTCGCCGGTCGCCAACATTTCGGGTTCGAGCGCCTCGATCACCGCGTTCATCCGCGGCGTGGGCCAGACCGATTTCAATATCACCGTCGACCCGGGCGTGGGCGTCTATGTCGATGGCGTCTATGTTGCCCGCTCGGTTGGCGCGCTGCTCGACATGGCCGACGTTTCGAGCGTCCAGGTCCTGCGCGGGCCGCAGGGCACACTGTTCGGCAAGAACACTATCGGCGGCGCGATCGTCGTCAATTCCGTCGAACCGCAGAACGATTTCGACATGAAGCTCGAAGCGGCGACCGGACGGTTCAACCGCGCCGATTTCAAGGGCATGATCAACGTACCGCTGAGCGACACTCTCGCAATGCGCGCGGTTGCTTCCTATGAAACCCGCGACGGCTACCAGAAGCGTTTGTTCGACGGAGGCCGCCAGGGCAATAAGGACAGCTTCGGCGGACGCATTGCGTTCAAGTGGGAGCCGACCGACAAGCTGACCGTCAACCTGAGCGGCGATATCAATATCAGGCGCGAAGAAATGGCTGCTTCGACGCTGGTCAACCTTTTCGAATCGCCCAACCTGCTGCAGGTTGTCGACTTGAATGGCCGAACCGTGGTTTTCCCCAGTTCGACTTATGCTTGGAACAAGTTGCAGGGCGGCGCAGGTTTCTGCGGTGCGGACGGGCAACTGGCACCGGTCAACGACCCGCGCTGCGCCACCACGCAGTGGATCACCGGCGATATCGATTCAACCTGGTCCGGTGCCAAGAACCAGTCGGATTTCGACCTGTGGGGCACGAACCTGACGCTGGATTATGATTTTGGTGACATCAACCTGAAGTCGATCAGCTCCTATCGCGATCAGAAGGCCACGATCCAGTTCGACTTCGACGGAACGCCACATCCCTACCTCAACCTGACAAACAATATCGATCTGTGGCAGGCTTCGCAGGAATTCCAGTTGACCGGCAGTGTCCTGAATGATCGGGTGAAGTTCGTTCTGGGCGGCTATTACCTGAAGGAAAAGGGCCAAGACAAGAACAACCTGCTGTTCGGCTTCGCTGACTTCTTCAGCGGCGGCAAGATCGACAACGACAGCTATGCTGCCTATCTGCAGGCAACGATCAAGGTGACCGATCGTCTTTCGATCACGCCGGGCATCCGCTATACCGACGAGACCAAGCGGTTCGATCCTTCGTTCCAGACCATCAATGTTGATTACACTGCTCCGCTTGGGCAGGCCGGCATCATCCCTTACCCCCAGGGCGTGTTCATCGCCTTCAGCCAGTGCGTGACCGGCCAGCCAGTGCCCTTGCTGGTGACCGATCCGGCGAGCCCGCTGTTCGGCTTCCCGCTGCCTGGAGGCTGCGCACCAGCCGCCACTAACCCTGGTGGAAACCACACGATGCCGGCGGTCCAGGTTGCCGCCAAGGCCAAGGAATGGACGCCGGCAATTTCGGCTGACTACAAGATCACCGACGATATCCTGGTCTATGCCTCCTATTCCAAGGGTTTCAAGAACGGCGGCTTCACGCAGCGAATCTTCCCGGCTGAACAGGTTGCGCCGTCGTTCAGGCCCGAATTCGTGGAATCATACGAACTCGGCCTCAAGACCGAGCTGCTGGATCGCCGCCTGCGGCTGAACCTCGCCGCGTTCATGTCAAACTACGATGACATCCAGGTCGTCGTCAGCGAAGGCATCGCCCCCCGGGCACGAAACGCCGGTTCCGGCCGGATCAAAGGCTTTGAAGTCGAAGGCGAGGCGGCTCCGACCGATTGGCTGCGCCTGACCTTCGGCGTTGGCTATCTTGATGCCTATTACCGCTCCATTGATCCGCTCGCGTTCCCCGTGAACCTGAACTCGAAGTTCGCCTTCGTGCCGGAATGGACCGGATCGGCCTCGTTCAACGCCGACGTCTATGAAGGTGACATGGGCAAGCTGACGCTGCGCGGAGACTGGTCGTACCAGAGCGAAACCTTCAAGGATGCGGTCAACAGCCCGCAACTGCGCCAGCCTGGCTACAGCGTCTTCGGCGCCAGTGCTTCGTTCACCGAGAAGAGCGAGCACTTCACCGTGACCGCTGGTGTGACCAACCTGACCGACGAACGCTATATCCAGGGCGGTTACGTAGATCCGTTCGTCGCCGGGACAGCGTTGGCAACCTATTCGCGCCCGCGTGAATGGTTCCTCAAGCTCGCCTATAAGTACTGACACTTACCACCCCCGAGGGCGGCGGTCCGCCGCCGCCCTCACCCTTCTGGTGGCACCGACCAAGAGCCTGCCAGACACCTCGCCGCCCAATTTGGTATTGGCAACTTGTCTTGCGGCCAAAGGAGCAATGTCTTGGGCGTTACGATCCCCCCGCTCGAGCGCAGCGATTTCCTGACCGGCCAACCACTTGTCGACGGCACCGAGATCTGTGCCGGCTCTACCTACGCGGTCACTAACCCGGCAACCGGCAAAACGCTGGCGAATGTCGTCAAGCTGGGCGCTGCCCAGACGCGTCGGGCAATTGAAAGCAATTCCCGCGCCTTGATCGATTGGCGCAAGCGGCCCGCTCAGGAACGCGCGCGCCTGCTGCATGACTGGCTGGCGCTGGTCCGGCTCCATCGCCACGATCTTGGTTTGCTGATGACCGCCGAACAGGGCAAACCGCTGGCCGAAGCGCTGGGCGAGGTCGATTACGCCGCAAGTTTCATCCAGTGGTTCGCTGAAGAGGCGCGCCGTGTCTATGGCGAGGTCATTCCGGCCAGCGCTGACCGGCGGATCGTCGTGATCCGTCAGCCGGTCGGCGTGGCGGGCGCCATTACGCCGTGGAACTTTCCCGCCGCGATGATCACCCGCAAGGTCGCGCCTGCACTGGCGGCGGGCTGCACCGTGACCCTCAAACCGTCCGAACTCACCCCCATGACCGCTTTCGCTCTGGCGAAGCTCGCTCGCGAAGCGGGCGTTCCGCCCGGCGTGTTCAACGTGGTCTGCGGGGATGCGCCCGAAATCGGATCGGTCCTGACCAGCCATCCCGATGTTACGAAGTTCACCTTCACCGGTTCGACCGCGATTGGCAAGCTGTTGACCGCTCAATGCGCTGCCACGCTCAAGCGGGTTTCGATGGAACTGGGCGGCAATGCCCCGCTGCTGGTGTTCGACGATGCCGATCTCGATCAGGCTGTCGAGGGGGCGATCGCCTCGAAATTCCGTAACACCGGACAGACCTGCGTTTGCGCCAACCGGATCCTCGTGCAAAGCGGCATTCATGACCGCTTCGTCGAGGCGCTGGCCGCCAGGGTCTCCGCGTTCCGGGTCGGAAACGGCCTTGAAGGTGCAACCGACCAGGGACCGTTAATCACCGCATCAGCCTTGGCCAAGGTTCAGGGACATGTCGCCGATGCCGTGGCGCAAGGTGCCCAGCTGGTCACCGGCGGCAAGAGACACGAGGCCGGAGAACTGTTCTTCCAACCAACTGTGCTGACTGGAGCGAGACCGGCGATGCGGCTGGCGGACGAGGAGACCTTCGGGCCGGTGGCCCCGGTGTTCCGTTTCGAAACCGAGGCCGAAGCGCTGGCGCTTGCCAACGCCACGCACTCGGGGCTGGCGGCCTATGCCTTCACCCGCGACATTGACCGCGCCTGGCGGGTTTCCGAAGGCCTTGAGACCGGGATGGTCGGCTTGAACAGCGGCATCGTCTCGACCGAGACCGCCCCGTTTGGCGGCATCAAGGAATCGGGACTGGGCCGAGAAGGTTCGCGACACGGTATTGAAGAATTCCTGGAGATGAAGACCATCAGTGTTGGGGTCCGGCCCGAGAGTCCGGTGTAAGCGGAATGCGGTCCCAAGGAGTCAAGATTTTCGTTGCCCAATGCGGAATGCATTGTATGATGTCGATAAAAGAGCGGGAGATGGAATTCAGCATGCCCTTCAAGGTTAGGCCTTACGCGACCTTGACCGCCCAAAACGCGCAGGAAAGTCTCCTGCCGTGAAGCGCATGGTCGTGGGGATTACCGGCGCAACCGGCTCGGTCTATGGTCTTCGCCTGCTTGAGCTGCTGCGCGAGACGGGCGGTTGGGAAACCCATCTGGTAATGTCTCCGGCTGCGCTGCTCAACATTCGCGAGGAACTGCCCGAAGGCAAAGCCCGGCTCGAAGCGCTGGCCGATGTGGTGCACAACGTCCGCAACGTCGGCGCCTCGATCGCCAGCGGTTCGTTCGTATGCGAAGGCATGGCGATTGCGCCCTGTTCGATGCGCACGCTGGGCGCGGTGGCGCACGCCCTGTCCGACAACCTTATCACCCGCGCGGCCGACGTGATGCTGAAGGAACGGCGCCGCCTGGTGATGATCACCCGCGAAGCGCCGCTCAACCTGGCGCACCTGCGCAACATGACGGCCTGCACCGAAATGGGGGCGGTGATCTTCCCCCCGGTGCCGGCCTTCTATGCGCGGCCGACCTCGCTGGCCGACGTGGTCGATCACACCTGCATGCGGGTACTGGATCTGTTCGGGCTTCATGCGAAGTCGGAGAAACGCTGGCAAGGCCTTAGCAAAGAGGCGGCAAGCCTTGTTCCGGGTGCTGGGCAAATGGAAGGGAATTGAGAATGGCGTGGGATGTCAGCCGTCGCACGGTCATGAGCGGTGGCGCCGTGGGTGCTGCCGTTGCCGGTCTGGGGATCGGCCGCAGCGCCTTGGCGCAGCGGCCGCGCAAGATCATCGTCATCGAGGAGACGCACGTTCCCGAAAGTCGACTATTTGCCGAAACCTTTACCAATTTGGGGTGCGCAGCGCAGGTTGTCCGGATCGACCGGAGCTTCAACGGCCTGCTGCATGAACTTGAAGCGGTTGAAGGCGTGCTGGTCGGCCTTACTTCCGATCCCGCGGCGATGATCGCCGAGCAGATCCTGGTGGCCGGCGGCGCCCGCCCGCTACTACAGTGGACCCATCAATACCGCAAGCTGCGCTGGGAACACAAGACTGTTGGCGCGCCAACGCTGCTTGCGCGGGCTAGCGTCGGCTGGCCCAGCGTTCTTGCCTACCACATGCAGGATGCGCTCGTCGGCGATCGCCAGGATGCCGAACTGCGGTGCCAGTCAGGAGGACATTGCGGCCTCGATGGCAAGAGCCCCGGCATGCTGGTTTCATGGGCATTCGAAGTGGGAGTACAGCAGTCGTGAGTACGCGCATGCCACAAGGCGTCGACGCCGCAACCTTTACCAAGGCTCTGGACGAATTAGCGGCTATCGTCGGCAAGGAATGGGTCTTCGTCGATGAACTGCCGCTGTCGGCCTATCGCGACGCCTATTCACCGCTGGCCGATGGCGAGATGCTGCCCTCGGCTGCTGTGGCACCGGCCAACATGGAACAGATTCAGCAGGCGCTGAAGGTATTCAACGCTTACAAGCTGCCGATCTGGACATTCGGCAACGGCCGCAATTTCGCCTATGGCGGCCCGGCCCCGCGCCAGTCCGGTTATGTCATGTTCGACCTCAAGCGGATGAACCGCATTCTCGAAGTCAACGAGAAATACGGCTATGCGCTGGTCGAACCGGGCGTTTCCTATTTTCAGCTTCACCGCCATCTGCGCAAGATCGGCAGCAAGCTTTGGGTCGATCCTGCGGCACCAGGTTGGGGCGGCGTCATGGGCAACGCGCTTGAACATGGCGCGGGTTACACCCCCTACGGCGATCACTTCGTTATGCAGTGCGGCATGGAAGTGGTCCTTGCCGACGGTCAGGTCGTCCGCACCGGTCAGGGCGCGATCGAGGGGTCGCAGCATTGGCAATCCACCAAGCATGCAGCCGGCCCGCATTTTGATGGCATGTTCACTCAGTCCAATTTCGGCATTGTTACCAAGATGGGTATCTGGTTGATGCCCGAACCGCCGGGCTACAAGCCGTTCATGATCACTTACGAGCGCGAGGAAGACCTTGCCGCAATCTTCGACGCGGTCAAACCGCTCAAGGTTAACCAGGTGATTCCCAACGCCGCGGTGGCGGTCGATCTCTTGTGGGAAGTGTCCGCCAAGACCACGCGCCGCCATTACTTCGATGGCAAGGGCCCTATCCCGGATTCGATCCGCAAGAAGATCGCGTCGGATCATGGCCTGGGCATGTGGAACTTCTACGCCGCGCTCTATGGTCCGCCGCCGATCATCGAGAACAACTGGAAGCTCGTCGAGGAAGCGATGATGAGCATTTCGGGTGCCAAGCTGCACCTCAACCGCGAAAACGATCCCGCCTGGGATTATCGCGTGCGGCTGATGCGCGGCGAGCCGAACATGACCGAATTCAGCATCATGAACTGGATCGGCGGCGGCGGGCATATCAACTTCTCGCCAATCTCGGCACCCGACGGCAAGGAAGCGCTGAGCCAGTATAACCTGATCAAACAGCGCTGCCACGATTTCGGGTTCGACTATATCGGCGAGTTCCTGGTCGGCTGGCGCGACATGCACCACATCCTGATGATCATGTACGATCGCGCCGACGACGGCATGCGCAAGAGCGCCTATGACCTGTTCGGCAAGCTGGTCGACGAGGCAGCCGGTGCGGGCTTCGGCGAATACCGCACCCACCTCGCCTTCATGGACCAGATTGCCAAGACCTATAAGCACAACGATGGGGCGCTGTGGGACCTGCACCACCGTCTCAAGGACGTGCTCGACCCCAACGGCATCCTCTCCCCCGGCAAGCAGGGGATATGGCCCCAGGCGATGCGCAACCAAGCGTAATCACACGGCCGGCTGAACAAAGACTTCAAGGATTGACGACCATGACGCAAATTGAGCACTGGATTGGCGGCACCGCCGTGGCTGCAACGGGCGGGGCCTATTTCGACGATCTTAACCCGGTCGATGATTCGGTCTATTCCCGGGTTCCCGCCGGCACCGCGGAAGACGTGAACCGCGCCGTGGAGAACGCGCATCAGGCCTATCTCCAGCATCGCGATCTGCCCGCCGCAGTGCGCGAAGGGTGGATCGCGAAAGCCGCCGAAATCATGGAGCGCGATACCGCCAAATTCGCCGACGTGCTGGTCGACGAAATCGGTTCGCCGATCGCCAAGGCCGGGTTCGAAACCCGCTTCGCGGTCAGCTTCCTGCGCGCGGCGATCGGCGTGCCGCGCCGGATTCGGGGGGAAACGATCCCTTCGGACACCCCTGGGCGGTTCAGCATGAGCCTGCGCCAGCCGGTCGGTGTGGTCGCCGGGATTACCCCGTTCAACGTGCCGCTGATCAAGGGGATCAAACAGTCGGCCATGGCCCTGGCCACAGGCAACGCCTTCGTGCTGCTACCCTCGGAAGCCGCGCCAATGATCGCCGATCTGCTCGCTAAATTGTGGAAGGAGGCCGGCGTTCCCGACGGCTTGTTCAACGTGGTCTACGGCAATGGCGCGGAGATCGGCGACGTGCTGACCGGCCATCCCAAGGTCGCATCGATAACCTTCACCGGGTCCTCGCGCGTCGGCAAGCACATCGCCGAAATCGCGGCCCGCAACCTCAAGAAGTACACGCTGGAGCTGGGCGGCAAGAGCCCGCTGGTGATCTGCGCCGATGCCGATCTGGACAAGGCGGTCAACGCCGCGCTGTTCAGCATCTTCATGTACCAGGGCCAGGTCTGCATGGGGGCTTCGCGGATCTATGTGGAACGGTCGATCTTCGACCAGTTCACCAAGGCCTTCGCCGCCGCGACAGGCCGCGCCAACAGCGGCGACCTGCGCGATCCTACCACCATGCTGGGCCCGATAATTTCCGAACGCCAGCGCGACCGCGTCCGCCGCCACATCGACGATGCCCGGTCCAAGGGCGCCGCGGTGCTGGCCGGCGGCGAGTGGAGCGGAAACAGCTGCGCGGCCACCATCCTGAGTGGCGTTACCGCGGAAATGACCGTGTTCGAGGAAGAGACCTTCGGCCCGGTCACCTCGCTCTTTCCGTTCGACACACTTGAGGAAGCCCTCGAACTCGCCAACAACACCGAATACGGCCTCAGCGCCTCTATCTTCACCCGCGATCTCGACAAGGCGCTGGCCTTTGCCCAGCGGGCCGAAGCGGGGATGGTCCACATCAACGCGCCGACCCTGCACGACGAGCCGCACGTTCCGTTCGGCGGAACGAAGGCCTCTGGGTTCGGGCGCGAAGGCACCGAAGCCGATCTCGAGATCATGACCGAATGGAAATGGGTCACGATCCAGTCGGCGACTGAGGGCGGACACTGACAGGCGGGAACGAATGACCATGAACGATCTCCCTAACCGCGCCCGCTCGATCTCGTCGCTGCGCGACTTCCTCGAACTGCTCGAGGATGCCGGCCAGGCGATCACCTGGAGCGATGCGGTGATGCCCGAACCCGGCGTGCGCAACATAGCCGTCGCCGCATCGCGCGATGCCAACGGCGCGCCGGCGATCGTATTCGACAATATCACCGGTTACCCCGGCAAGCGCTTGGCGGTGGGCGTCCATGGTTCGTGGGACAACATCGCCCTGCTGCTGGGCCGACCTAAAGGCACGACCATCCGCGAGCTTTTCTTCGAGATCGCCGGCCGCTGGGGCGATCAGGAAGCGCAAATCAGCTTTGTCCCAGAAGCCCAGGCCCCGGTGCACGAATGCCGGATCGAACAGGACATCAACCTTTACGATGTCCTGCCGGTCTATCGGATCAACGAATACGATGGCGGGTTCTACATCGGCAAGGCCTCGGTCGCCTCGCGCGATCCGCTCGATCCAGACAATTTCGGCAAGCAGAATGTCGGCATCTATCGCCTGCAGATCCAGGGGCCGGACACCTTCACCCTGATGACGATCCCCTCCCACGACATGGGACGTCAGATCATGGCGGCCGAACGGGAAGGCGTTCCGCTAAAGATTGCGGTCATGCTGGGTAATCATCCCGGCCTTGCGGTGTTTGCTGCCACCCCGATCGGCTACGAGGAATCGGAATATTCCTATGCCTCGGCGATGATGGGCGCGCCAATCCGGCTGACCAAATCGGGCAACGGGATCGACATCCTGGCCGACAGCGAAATCGTGATAGAGGCCGAACTGCAACCGGGTGGACGCGAGCTGGAAGGGCCGTTCGGCGAATTCCCCGGTTCCTACAGCGGCGTGCGCAAGGCGCCGATCTTCAAGGTCACGGCGGTGTCGCACCGGCGCGATCCGATCTTCGAGAACATTTACATCGGGCGCGGCTGGACCGAGCACGATACGCTGATCGGCCTGCACACCTCCGCCCCGATCTATGCCCAGCTGCGCCAGAGCTTCCCCGAAGTCACCGCGGTCAACGCGCTTTACCAGCACGGACTGACCGGGATCATCTCGGTCAAAAACCGCATGGCCGGCTTTGCCAAGACGGTCGCGCTGCGCGCGCTGAGCACGCCGCACGGCGTGATGTACCTCAAGAACCTGATTATGGTCGATGCCGATGTCGATCCGTTCGATCTCAACCAAGTGATGTGGGCGCTTTCGACCCGCACCCGTGCGGACGATATCATCGTGCTGCCCAACATGCCTGCCGTGCCGATCGATCCTTCGGCAGTGGTCCCGGGCAAGGGGCACCGCCTGATCATCGACGCGACCAGCTATCTCCCGCCCGATCCGGTGGGTGAAGCGCACCTTGTCACCCCGCCGACCGGGGACGAGATCGACGCCCTGAGCAAGCGGATCCGCGAAATGCAGCTGGGAGCCCTGTCATGACCACCACCGTCTGCGGGCGCTGCAAATCGAGCGGCGCTGTCACCGATCATCAGGGCAGGCAGGACGGCGCGGTCGTGTGGACGATCCTGCGCTGCCCGACCTGCAACTTTTCCTGGCGCGACAGCGAACCGGCCCGCGCTATCGACCCGGCTGTGCGCTCGGCCGATTTCGCCGTCGATGTCGGCGATCTCCAGCGTTATCCCAAGATTCTCCAGCAATAAGGCTCCCAACGCCATGATCGATCAAGCCCGCCAGACGGCCACGCTCGGCACCCTCGCCCAGGCACTGGGCAAGGCCGCCGTCGATACCAGCCCGCAGACCCTGGCCCGCTATGCTGTCCCAGGGATGGCACCGGCAGGCGTGGTGCTTCCGGCCGATGAAGCCCAGCTCGCCAAGGTGCTGGAAGCTGCGCGCACCAGCGGCGGTGTGGTCCAGACGGTCTGCAACGGCGCCTACGGACTTGAAAAAGCCGTACAGGACAAGGTGATCGTGCTTGACCTGCAGAAGATGAACAAGGTCCTCGAGGTCAATGACGAACTGGCCACCTGCCTAGTCGAACCGGGCGTCACCTTCCGCCAGCTCGATGCCCACATCAAGGAAAAAGGAATAAAGCTGTGGGTCGACTTTCCCGGCAATCCCGATGAAAGCGTGGCCGCCAGTTTCATCAACCGCCGCCCCGGCTACACCCCCTATTCCGATCATTTCCTGATGCAGTGCGGGCTCGAGGTCATGCTGGCTGATGGCAAGATGGTGCGCACCGGCATGGGCGCCATGCCCAAGAGCACCTGCTGGCAGCTGTTCAAGTTCGGCTATGGCCCTTGGGTCGATGGCCTGTTCACCCAGTCCGATTTCGGGGTGGTGACCAAGGTCGGCATGTGGATGATGCCGCAGCCCCCGGCGCACCAGACCTTCATGGTCTCGGTCCCCAAGGAGGACGATCTGGGCGCGTTGTTGGACGTGCTCGGGCCGCTCAAGCTCAACATGGTGGTGGCCAATGGCGTCGCGGTGGGCAATGCGCTCCACGAAGCGGCCCTGCTCGGCAAGCGCCGCGCCGATTTTGAGGGCCAGGGGCCGATGGCGGCAAGCGCGGTCAAGGCCGCTGGTGAGGTGCTCGGACTAGGCTACTGGAACCTTTACGGCTCGCTCTATGGCCTGCCCGGCAACGTCGCGATCCTGTGGGACATGGTCAAGGGCGCGTTCTCGTCGATCAGCGGCGCAAGGGTGATTACCGATGGCAAGGGCATCGATCCCAAGCTGTGGGCCTGGCGGATGGGCACGATGACCGGTGTGGTGGCCGATCCCCCGGCCAGGACAGCAGGCTGGAGCGGCGACTTGGCGCTTACGGTCAACCCGGTCAGCCCTGTGGATGGCGAGGAAGCCGTCAAGCTCTATGAACTGTCGCGCGATATCTGTGCCAAAAACGGCTTCGACTTCGTTGGCGAAACCACCGCGATCTGGCGTTCGGCCAACCATCGCCAGGTGCTGCCCCATGCCGCCGGGAAGGGCGAGGATGCGGTACGGGCCAAGACTTGCGCCGAAGCCCTGATCGCCGCGCAGGCCGAGGCCGGCTTCGGCCAGATCATGACCGACCCCGGGCTGGGGGCGGCGGTTGCCAAGACCTATGAAAAGGGTGGCCGCTCGGCCCTGCATGCGCGGGTCAAGCAGGCGCTTGATCCCAACTCGATCTTTGCCTCGGTCTGAGCCGATGCGTCGCCATGCCTGCGGAGGTAAAATGAATAAGTTCCTCGCCCTTTCGCTTTTCGCTGCACTTGCTGCCTGTTCGTCCGCACAAGGCGAATCAGTGGTGGACGGTGCGGAGAATTATGAGCGTTACTGCGCAGGTTGCCACAACCCCGGCCCGGGCCACGGTGGCACCATGCTGCTGGCCGAAAAAGGTGCTCCGGTGCCTTCGCTCATCGGTCGCAAGGACTTAGATTACGATTACCTACATTCGGTCGTTCGCCAGGGCCTGATCGAAATGCCGCCGTTCCGACCGACCGAATTGTCGGACGCGGAGATCAAGCAGATCTACGATCACATCGTGGCGCAGAAGCTTCCCCCCACAAAGGCCGAACCCGCCAAAAACAAGGCACTTTGAGGTCAAATCAAGCTGGGCGGAAAAGGTCAACAGGGTTTGTAAGGCTGAAATTGCTAGGGTGCCAACGGAGTATGCGGATAGCTGGTTGCTTTGGTGAGCACGCAGGCTTGGTGCCATTGAGAAGTCAGCCATCTCCGGTTGGCACCGCAGTCGTCTGCAGACCCGCCGCATCTGATCCCGAACCGGGTTCGGTCAGGCCGAAAGCGGCGATTTCATGCGCGGCAGCCATGCAGACTTCTGCGCTTCTGTTCCACCATTCTTGAAGGCTGATGCGAACATGCCGACATTGATCGAAATGAACGAGCGGAATGCCGGCATCGCATAACTTAGCGTGTGCCTGGTGAGGATATACTGGCTGATGTTCATGCCGGCGCCGCCATGCTCTTCCGGTATGGTCAATCCAAACAGACCCAGGTCGCGCATCGCTCGAGGACGCTTTCGGGGATGAGGTCGGTTTCAATAATTTTGCACTCGACAGGACTGAGCCGGTCGCGCACGAAGCGTTCAAGCTGTATCAAGACTTCTGCATCTATGCCGGCATTGCTCATCGGTTACCTGTCAGATTGCATCATAAGGAAAGACATGCGCCGAGACTTCATCGGCGCGCGCGAAGCTGCTGCGAAACGAAGGTACAAGCTCGTGGGCAATTGCCTCCGGCGTCCAGCCTTCGACCTTGGTCATCGACCGGATCGGCCGGGGCTTGCAAAACAGGGCGATTTCATTCTTGCGAACCGCGAAAATCTGGTTCGTCACGTCCTTAGACAGGTCGGATGCCAGATAGGCAACCAACGGCGCGATCTTGTCTGCCGACATGGATTGCAACCGTTGGACACGTTCGTGTTCGGCAGGAGTTGTCGCGGGAATTGACGAGGTCATGCGGCTCCACGCAAAAGGCGCGATGCAATTCGAGCGGACGCCAACCCGCGCCATGTCGAGCGCGATAGACTGCGAAAGCGCGACGACGGCAACTTTGCCGCCGAATAGTTCGCCTGCCCGATGTTGCCGATCAGACCGCTCGTCGAAGTGAAATGATCGAAACTGCCCGCCTTCTGTTCACGAAAATAGGGCGTGGCGGCCTTGGAAACGTTGAAGACACCAGTAAGATTCACCGCGATAACGCTGGTCCAGTCCGCGTGACTCATCTTGTGCCAGATGCTGTCTCGCAGGATGCCTGCATTGTTCACGACCGCATCGATTCGGCCAAATTTCCGTACCGCATCCTCGATAATGCTCTGCGCCTCCGCCGGATCTGCAACATTACCGAAGTTGGCCGCCGCTTTGCCCCCGGCAGCGATGATGTCGTTGGCGGTGTTCTGAGCGAATGCGGTGTCGCCGCCGTTGCCCGCCTGCGCCACGCCAAGATCGTTGACGATAATTGCCGCCCCCTGCGCGGCGCAATACAACGCCAGTTGGCGACCTATTCCGCGCCCGGCACCAGTGATCGCGACAACTGATCCATCCAGGCACCGATCCATATCCCGTTCCTCAAATGCAATTAGCCCGACAGGCAGGACTGGCTCAATGCCAGGCCCTGGCAACAAGCTCACCCAGTTCCTCTGCCACTCCGCCAGATGTGCTCGCCAAGGTACAATAGTTGGCAAAGCTTGCCTGGACTGCAGCTTCGGACGACTCGGCACGGGTCAACTGGTCCAGGTCCAGCCCAGCGAGCATTTGGGACTGGACCAGACGTTCACCATGCAACTCTGCCGTCTTCAGCGCCGCATAAGCCGCGGCGTTAATTTCCGACTCAGGCGTACCTTGGCACCACTGCTTCATCCAGCGCCGCACCGCACGGACCGGTTGCACGAAGCGTTCATTCGCAGTTGCTGCCGAGTGCTGCGCGGCCTCGATGTCCGAAACAGCGAGAATGGCGCTACGCGCCCCTGCCAACCAAAGGCAAAGCAACACCGTGTTGACGTCACAACCATGCTGGTCCTGCAAGGCAAGGCAGGAAGCTGCCACACCCGGCTTGGCATAAATGTGTAAGGAATAGTCCCATAACGCCGCCGCGTGCTGCTCCACCTGAACTGAAGCTCCATCACCCACTGGCGGCACGGCCGGGCCTTGGTCCGACCGTGCCGAAGTACCCAATCGCGGACCTTGGTGAAAATGCTGACCAGACATGCAACGTGGTCAACCGCCTAGAACCTGCGGGCGCCGAAATGGATTTCCATCATCGGACGCATGACATCCCACCGTTCCAGCTGCGACCAGTGGCCCGAACGGTCGAGAACGTACAGTTCGGCATGCTTGAGATGCTGGATCAGGTAGAGGCTGGTGTCGAGCGGCACCACCCGGTCCTGGCGGCCATGGAAGATCAGCACTTCGTGCGGCATTTTGCCCAGCAGTTCGGGCGGCATGTTGAGCGTCTCAATGCCGTTCTTCATCGAATCGATCATCTTGACCGCGGTCTTCATGATTCCCGGATCGGTGGCGATCTTGTAACGGTTCTCGACGATTTCCTCCATGCCTTCGAACTTCTCGGCATCGTAGGCGAAGCTGTGCATCACCTGGCGATAGCGGGCATATCGTGGATCGGAATAGAACGAGAGCAGGCGGATCAGTTCCGGGGTGCGCGGGCCGGGGGCTCCGATCGAACCCATCAGCACCACCTTGTCGATCGCGTCGGGCTCCTCGCTCATCATCTGCAGGGTCAGCGCGCCGCCCATCGAATTACCGACAACGTGGGCCTTCTTCACACCGAGCGCCTCAAGCAGGCCAAAGCACTGGTCGACCCGGGTGCCGATCCAGCCCATCACGCTGTCAGGCCACGGATCGGGAATCACTGACTGGCCGAAACCGATCAGGTCGGGCGCGATCACGAAGAAGTTTTCGGCGAGGTCCGGCATCAGGTGATACCAGTTGGATGCGGCATGTGCGCCCGGACCCGCACCGTGAAGCAGCAGAATTGCCGGCTTGGACGGATCGCCCGCCAAGAGGGTGTGCGAGGTCAAGCCCCGGCCCGTGATCTTTTCTTCCCTGATAACCCCTTCAGCAGCCATGACATTCTCCCATGCGATCTTGACGAAATATCCGCGAGACTCTTTGCCGGAGTTCACGGTCATTTTTACCGGAGCCTAAGATATCGTTTGACATTGTGCAATGAGTTTTCCCAAACGATATGCCACGGGAGATTGCAAGATGGCAGTGGAGGCATTCAGCGACATACTGGTCAACGAGCTGGCGCTTGAACTCGACGGCGCCGAGCAGACCCGCGAACGGGTCCGGCCGTTCTCGGCGCGCTATCCCGCCATGCGGATCGAGGATGCCTACCGCATCAACCAGGCCTGGGTCGATCTCAAATTGGCGCGAGGGCGCACCGTTTGTGGCCACAAGATCGGCCTGACCTCGCGCGCGATGCAACAGGCAGCCGGGATCACCGAACCCGATTACGGCACCTTGCTGGATGACATGGTGTTCGAACAGGGCAGCGACGTTCCAGCCGCGCGGTTCATCACGCCCAAGGTCGAGGTCGAGCTGGCCTTTGTGCTCGGGCGCCGCCTGGAAGGAGCACAGACGACGATTTTCGATGTCCTGAGCGCCACCGACTATGTGGTTCCGGCAATCGAAATCATCGACACACGGGTGCATCCCAAGGATGCCGAAACCGGGGCCGCGCGCAAGGTCCTGGACACGATCAGCGACAATGCCGCCAATGCCGGAATCATCGTCGGCGGTCTGCCGGCGAAACCCGACGGGCTCGACCTGCGCCGCATCGGCGCCCTGCTCAGCCGCAACGGGGTGATCGAGGAAACCGGCCTTGCGGCAGGGGTGCTCAACCATCCCGCCAACGGCGTCGCCTGGCTGGTACGGCGGCTCGCGCCCTGGGGGCAAGCGCTCGAAGCCGGAGAAGTCGTGCTCGGCGGATCGTTCACGCGTCCGGTCGAAGCGGCGCCGGGCGATGTCTTCAACGCCGATTTCGGCGAGTTTGGTTCAATCGGGTTCCGGTTCGTATAGAGGGCGACAATGCAAACACCCGTCAACAGCTTCAAGGCGGCCTTGCGCGAAGGTCCGGTCCAGCTTGGTTTCTGGCTGGCGCTGGCCCATCCAGACATTGCCGAAATCTGTGCGGGCCAGGGTTATGACTGGCTGTTGATCGACGGTGAACACGGCCCGCAGACCTTGCCCGGCATCGTCGCGCAGCTGCGTGCGGTGGAAGCCACTCCACCTTGTTCTGCGATTGTACGGGTTCCCGGCCATGATTCGGTGACGATCAAACAGGTTCTGGATCTTGGTGCGCAGACCCTGATGGTTCCGATGGTCGAAACCGCCGAACAAGCCAAAGCGATCGTGACCGCATCGCGCTATCCGCCAGCTGGGGAACGCGGCCTCGGCGGTGCCCGCGCCTCACGCTGGGGTGGCTATCCTGCCTATGTCGCAGAGGCCAATGCGCAGGTTTGCATCATCGCCCAGATCGAGACCGCGACTGCCGTCGACAACATTGAGGCGATCGCTGCGGTGGATGGGATCGACGCGCTGTTTCTTGGACCTGCGGACCTGGCCGCGACCGAAGGTTTGCTGGGCGCAAGCAGCTTCGATGCCCTGTTCAAGCTGACCGGCGAGGCGCTGGCGCGTATCGTGGCAACCGGCAAACCGGCCGGGATCCTTTCGCGCGACGAGCGGCTCGTCCAGCAGTTCCTCGATGGCGGCGCCCGCTTCATCGCCAACGGCATCGACAGCTTCACCTTTGCAAAAGGTGCAGGCGACGGGCTTCGCCGCTGGCGCGAACGCATCGCCGCGCAGGGCGGAGTCTGACCATGGCGAAACCGGCCTGGCGGGCCGCAGTAACCGGCGATCCGTCCAAACCGCTCGATGGGGTACGGGTGCTTGAGCTCGCCCGCATTCTGGCCGGACCTTGGTGCGGGCAATTGCTGGCGGACCTGGGCGCCGAAGTGATCAAGATCGAGCGGCCCGGTGCGGGCGACGACACGCGGCATTGGGGGCCGCCGTTCGTGACCGCAGAAGACGGTACGAGTCTGGGCGCGGCCTATTTCCATTCGACCAATCGCGGCAAGCGCTCCTTCGCGATCGACATCGCCAGCGCGGAAGGCCAGGCCATCATCCGCGAGCTGGCGAACGGGGCCGACATCGTGATCGAAAACTACAAGGTCGGCGGGCTGGCGAAATACGGGCTTGACCATGCCGCGCTGTCCGAACTGAACCCGCGCCTGATTACTTGCTCGATCACCGGGTTCGGGCAGACCGGGCCTTATGCCCACCGCGCGGGCTACGATTTCATCGCCCAGGCCATGGGCGGCATGATGTCGATGACCGGCGAACCCGATCGCGAGCCGCAGAAGGCGGGCATCGCGGTGGCCGACCTGTTCACGGGCATGTACAGCACTGTGGCGATTCTCGCCGCGCTCAACCGCCGGGACCGCACCGGCAGCGGCGCCCATATCGACATGGCGCTGCTCGATACCCAGGTGGCGGTCATGGCCAATCAGGCGATGAACTGGATGACTTCGGGCAAAGTCCCGCGCCGGTTCGGCAACGGTCATGCCAATCTGGCACCCTATCAAGCCTTCCCCACGCTTGACGGACCCTTGGTGATTGCGGCCGGCAACGACGGCCAGTTCGCCAGCTTGTGCCGCGTTTTGCGGTGTTCACTGCATGAAGACCCACGCTTCGCCACAAATCCTGCCCGTCTCTCGAACCGGGCGGAACTGGTCACAACGGTCGAGGGGCGCACGGCCCAGTGGAACCGACAAGCGCTGTTCGACGCGCTTGAAGAGGTTGGCGTGCCAGCCGGACCGATCAACGAACTCGACGAAGTGTTCGCCGATCCGCAGGTCGTCGCCAGAGGCCTCGCCGCAATGGCCGGAGGGCGCAAAGGCGTCGCGAGCCCGATCGTGATCGACGGGGTGCGAATGGTTTCGAATCTGGCCGCGCCGGGAAGTCCCGAGCCGGTCGAAGATGAATAGGCGGCACAGTCAGTTCGCAGCCTGAACCGGTATAGGTCCCCCGAACAATCGCCAGCCTTCGCTGAACAGTACAAGCACGATGGTCACGCTCGCCACCCCGAAGAACGAATAGGCCAGAGGCAGCGGGGAACCATTGTAGGCCTGCCCGATCAGTGCGCCCAGCCCCGCGCCAAGCACCAAACGGAAGAACGTCTGAACAGAGGCCGCGGCCCCGGCCACCTTGCCGAATGGCTGCAGGGAAATCGCGGTGAAATTGATGAAGACCGTGATCAGCAAGCACATGTTCGCGGATGTCAGAAGCACAAACTGAAGCAGGGTTTCGCCCGGTCGGGATGCCAAATAGATCTGGCCGATCGACACAAGGAAATGGCACAGGATGGCGGCATGGCCGATCCCCCGGATGCCGAAACGGTGTACGATCGCAGAATTGGCAATGCTGGCCAGCATCATCGAGCCCGCCATCAAGCCAAAGATTACCGAATAGGCCCCGCCGGCCCCGAAATGTTCGCCGATCAATTGCTGCGAGCTGTTGATAAAGCCGAAGTGAGCGCCGAAAATCAGGGCCATGCCAATGACGTAACCGATCGACCGGCGGTTTGTCAGAACGAGGCGGATGTTGCCGAACAATTCACTGGCACCATGGGACTGCCGCCGGGAAAGCGGCAGCGTTTCTTCCATGCGGTAGAAATACCATGCTGACACTCCCATCGACAGCACCCCGATGACAATGAAGACGGCACGCCAGCCGAGCGTAGTAAAGATCACATAACCCAAACTTGGGGCAAGGGTCGGGACTGCCATAAACAGCATCGCGACAAAGGCTTGCAGCTTGGCCATGTCTTCGCCTTGATAGCGGTCGCGAATGATCGCCAGAGGAAGGACGGTCAGGGCGGACGAGGCACAGCCAAGCAGCGCGCGGGCCGCCAGCAGGACGGAAAAGTCAGCCACGAAAGCACAAAGCAGATTGATCAGGGCGAACAGGCCCATGCAAACCAGCAGGACCGGCTTCCTCCCAAGCCGGTCGGAGATCGTCCCCGGGACGAGCGAAAACAGGCCGGAGCAGATCAGGAAGGTGCCGATGACCCATTGCCGCTGGTTTGAACCGCTTGCCCCCAGATCGTTTGCCATGACACCCAAGGCCGGAAGCAAAGTTGTAAACCCAAGTGACTGCAATGCCTGGATCATCGCCATCATGGCGATGAACTCCCGTTTGCCGATTGGCTCTTTATGGGTCAGCGACAACGTTCATACCTTCCGGATGGTCGGGCCTGGCAGCGCCCCCGCCATGAAGCCGGTCCACCAATATGGAGGCCAGTCCACTTCTGATGGAAAACCGCAGGAGCTATCCTTGCCAGCCGATCGCACGACTCGCTGCCATGGCCGCCGAACGGATCTTTTCGATCTTCGGCTTCGAATAAAAATGCTTGTCCTGAACTCGCGAGAGAACGCTCATCGTTGCAACAAGCCTGTTCCCGGAATCAAGCACAGGTACACTCAAGGCAGAGAGACCAGGCACAACCGTACCCTGTGTGGTCGCGTATCCCATCTCGCGCGCTTGGACTATCTGCCTTTCCAGTTCGTCGTCGGAAACCACCAGCCCGCTGGCGCGCTCCTGAGCGATGACGGGCCGAGTCAAAGCTCGTGAACAATGGGTCAAATACAGGATGCCGGTGGACGAAGCCTGCAAGGGCAAAACAGAGCCGACGTGCAAACTGGTAAACAGGGGCAGACCGCCATCGATCCAGCGAATCACCGTTGGCCCATAATCGCCCCAGACCGACAGCAACCCTGTCGTTTGCAGTTCTTCCAGCACGCTCGCCAGATTATCGCCAGCGATCCGTACCGGCTCCACCCGCGCCAGCGCGGCCATGCCAATACGAACTGAAAACTCACCTAGTGCATAGCGGCCATTCTGGACATTCTGCTCGACCACGCCTGTATTGACAAAAGCCAGCAGGTAACGGTGTGCCTGGCTGCGTGACAGACCCGATTTCTCGGCAACTTCACGCAGATGTGCGCCATCCCTTGGGCAATCCATCAAGGCCCTGAGGACGCGAACACCAATTTCCACGGACTGGATAGCCTTGCGCGGCGAATCATTCGCGCTCAAATCTTCGGGAGGCAAGCGCTCGGTAGCCTGATGTTCCATTTCATCACCTTTAGCTGCCAGCTGGCTAGCCTTGCGTGCGTTCATCGGTATTCCCCTTCACCAGCCACTCCCCGGCCCAAAAGCCCCTTGCATGATGGGAAAGCATTGCATATTGTCCAACGAATAGTGTAAGGCCCAAACGCGTGCAAGAGCATGATCTGAGTCAATTGCGACAAAGAGGCCGAGCGTCAACCCAACTAGGCGCTTAGAAACCAGTGAGAGGAAAGGAAGTCGGGTAATGGCTGCAATTGCGTTTCCCAGATCGTCCGAAGAGCATTTCGAACAGTTGCGAAAGGCGCCCGTTCTCGCCCTGCCGACAGCTCTCTTGTTTGTCGTTTCCATGGCAGGGATCGCAACGACCTGGTACTTGGCGCTGAACTCAATGCTTCCGCTTTGGGTCGGTGCAATCTCAAACGGCCTCGTGACATATCTCCTTTTCAGCGTGATCCACGACGCCTCGCACAAGTCGTTGTCGAGCGTTGGCTGGATCAACGAATCGATCGGCGCGATCGGCTTGTTCTTCCTCTTTCCCTATGCCCCGATGGTCCTGCTCCGCTGGGTCCACAACAAGCACCACACGCATACCAATGGACCCAAAGATCCCGACCGGTTCGAGCATGAATCGCCCTGGTGGCAGGTTCCATTCCGCTGGACCTTCTTCGATGGTGCCTACATCTGGTATTTCGTCAAATATGGTCAGAACGTGCGCAAGAAACATGGCACCGAACTGCTTGTCTTCTATTCGCTCCTCGTGCTGCTGTTCGTTGCGGCAATTTACTTCGGCTTCGGCTGGGAACTGTTTATGCTGTGGTTCGTGCCGTCACGGATCACGCTGTTCATCATCGCCATCGTCTTCGTCATCCTGCCACATCATCCCGCGATCATCGCGCAAGACGAAGACCCTTACATGGCGACAACCATGCGGTTCGGCTGGGAATGGTTGCTCAACCCGCTACTGGTTTATCAGAACTACCACCTGATCCACCACCTCTGGCCGGAAATCCCGTTCTACCGGATGCACAAGGCCTATTACCTCAAGTACGATGAAATCAACGCCAACCGCATCCCGCGCCAGAAAGCCTTCGCCCTGAAGCCCGAGAACTATGACGACCACTTTGCGGTTCGCCGGGAACTCGACCAGGCGCAAGGCAAGGCCATGCCTGCCTAACGAAATAACGGCCGGACCGTTCGGTATGGTCCGGCCGTACCTCCAGATCGGAAAACGCACTGATGGCCAAGCAACTTCACCTTGGCGCGTTCATGCGCCCGGTCAGCATCCACACCGGAGCTTGGCGGTATCCAGGTGCCTTACCCGACGCGAACTTCAGCCTGGCAGCGATCCAGCGCTTCATCCGCAGCCTTGAAGCTGCCAAGTTCGATTATTTCTTCATGGCCGATCACCTCGGCGTGCTCAACCTGCCACGCCAGGCGCTGATGCGCAGCCACACGGTGACCTCGTTCGAGCCATTCACGTTGCTTTCCGCACTGGCCGGGGTGACTGAGCGAATCGGCCTCGTCGCAACGGCCTCGACCACTTACGACGAGCCGTTCCATGTCGCGCGCCGCTTTGCCTCTCTCGATCACATCAGCGGCGGGCGGACCGGCTGGAACGTGGTGACCACTTCGAATCCGGACAGCAGCCGCAACTTCGGCCTGGAGACCCAGCCAGATCACGCCGCGCGCTATCACCGCGCCCGCGAGTTTCATGACGTTGTGACCGGGCTGTGGGACAGTTTCGCTGACGATGCCTTCGTTATGGACGCAGCAAAGGGCATCTATTTCGACCCCGACCGAATGCATGCGCTGAACCACAAGGGCGAGCATTTCTCGGTCACCGGGCCGCTTAACATCGCGCGTCCGGTTCAGGGCTGGCCGGTCATCTTCCAGGCCGGTGCCTCTGACCCGGGCCGCCAGCTCGCTGCCGAAACTGCCGAAGCCGTATTTGCTGCGGAATCGACGCTGGAAGGCAGCAAAGCCTATTACGACGACGTCAAAGGGCGGGCGGCGACGGTCGGACGCAATCCCGATCACATCAAGATCATGCCGGCCGTATTCCTGGTTGTTGGAGACACCGTCGAGGAAGCCCACGCGAAGCGCGCGAAACTGGACAGCCTGGTCCACTACGACAGCGGCATCCATTCACTGTCTGGCATGCTGGGTCACGACGTATCGGGCTTCGATCCCGACGGCCCCCTGCCCGACATCCCCGAATCCAACGCCAGCAAAAGTTCGCGGCGGTTCATGATCGAATTGGCCAGAGCTGAGAACCTGACGATCCGCCAGCTCGCCGCGAAGGCTGGCAGCTATGGCGGTTTGGCCTTTGTCGGCACCGCCAAGACCATCGCCGACGAGATGCAGCATTGGCTTGAGCAAGGCGCTTGCGACGGTTTTACCACCATGTTCCCTTACCTGCCCGAAGGCCTGGAAGACTTTACCGGCAAGGTTGTACCCGAACTGCAGGCGCGCGGCCTGTTCCGCACCGAATACGAAGGCGAAACGCTGCGCGACCATCTTGGCCTGCCGCGCCCGGACAACCGCTTCTTCGCCTGATGCGGTGAGCCGGTTTGTCATCATCGGCGCCGGGGCAATCGGCAGTTTCCTGAGCACGCGGTTGCACGACGCCGGGCATGAAGTTCTGCTGATCGCCAGAGGAGCGCGTCTCGAGGCCTTGCGAAACATGGGCGTGCTGCTGTCCGAAGGCGGGGCCGAGCGGCAAGTGCGTGTGCCGGTGTCCGCAGCATGCGATCCCGCAACGCCTCCGGATCATGCCATCCTGGCAACCAAGACGTTTCAGATCGAATCCGCGCTCGCCCTGCTCGAACCACTGCGCGGAAGCCGCTTCACGCTGCTGACGGTGCAGAATGGGGTCGAAGCACCCGGCATCGCCCAGGCCGCCCTGCCCCGCGCTGTCGTGCTTGGCGCACGCATGCACGGCTTCTTCGAGCTGGAAGACGGGATCGTGCGCCACACCGGCGTCCCCGCCACGCTGCTGGCCGGCCCGGTCGCCGATCACGCAACCGACCCGGCTGCCGGACAGGCCTCGGCAAACCTTGCGGGCGACCTTATTGCCGCTGGGGTCCCCACCACTCTGACAGGCGACATGCGCCCAGCATTGTGGGACAAGTTCCTGATGGCCGCGACGATCGGCGCGGTGGCCCCGGCGTTCGGCCTGAAGGTCGGTCAGGTGCTGAGCCATCCCCAGGCCAGCGCGCTTTTGCGCGAGGCCATGGCCGAGGTCGAACGGATCGCAACGGCGTTGGGCATCGAATTGCCGCCCGATTGCATAGACGAGAAGCTGGACTTCATCGGCCGCTTTCCACCCGACGTCACCAGTTCGCTGCAGCGCAATCTCGAAGCGGGCAGACCGTCGGAATTCGTCCACCTCAGTGGGGCCATACCCCGCTTCGCGCGACAGGCCGACCTGCCCTGCCCGGCGACAGACGAAATCCTCGCGCGGCTGCGCGCCCGCGGGCTTCAACCTGATTGATCAGACGATATCCCGCTCCATCGCGCGCCTGGCAAACCATGCACCCGCCATGATCACAGCATGCGCGGCCAAGGTCGTCAAGCCGACCCACAAGGCTTCTCCGCTCCAAACGACGCTATAGATGTCCCAGGCGGAGCCGACGAGTTCGGTCAGCACGATCACCGGAACCAGCGCCCAGTAGCGCAACGGATCGCGCGCGCCCCACAACGCCACAAGGCCGATTGCCGCCAGTTGGATGCCAACGATCAACCAGGCATCAAGCAGCAGGCCGAAAGACGGCGTCCCCTGCCCCAGCGCAATACCGGGGTAGATCAGCCGCAGGGCCCCCGCATAGACCGGCGGCCAGAGCAGCACGAGATTGCAGAGATACCAGATCCCCACGGCGATCAGGTAAGTGCGCAGAACCTTCATGGCGGCCTCCTCAGGCGATCGCGAAGATATCCGATGTGGCGCAGGCGATGCGCGCATCCTTGTGCGGCGCATAGTCCGGATCGTTCATGAAGGCGTCGATCGCCTCCATCGAAGGAAACCGGATCACCACGACATAGTCAGGTGCGGCTCCCTCGCCCTCATAACGGACGAACTCGTGCGAACGGCAGACCATTTCCCCGCCGTGGCGTCCGACCAGCGCCGGAACTGCGGCCATATAGCCTGCCACCCAGGTTTCGTCGTGCGATTTGATCGATCCGATGAAATAGGCAGCCATCACTCCGTTTCCTTTGGTCAGCGCCGGGACCGCCAGCTTTCCGGCTAGAGCCCCAGCAAGGTGCTGCGAACAGCTTGCGCAAATCCCGCGGTTGTCCCGTTTCCGCCAAGATCGGGGGTCCTCGCAATATCGGGCGCAATGAGCGCCGTTTCGAGTGCGCGCATCACCAGCGCGGCGGGCTCGGCTTCGCCGAGATGTTCCAGCATCATTGCACCCGACCAAATCTGGCCGATCGGATTGGCGATGCCCTGCCCGGCGATGTCCGGGGCAGACCCGTGGACCGGCTCGAACATCGAAGGGAACCGCCGTTCGGGGTTGAGGTTAGCAGAAGGCGCCACAGCGATGGTGCCAGTGATTCCCGGCCCCAGATCGGAAAGGATATCACCAAACAGGTTCGAACCAACCACAACATTGAACCGTTCGGGCGACATCACAAAGCGTGCGGCGAGAATATCGACATGATACTGATCGGCGGCAACATCGGGGTATTCGGCGCCGATCGCGGCAAAGCGCTCGTCCCAGAACGGCATCGAATGATAGAGTCCATTGGACTTCGTCGCGCTGGTCACATGCCTGCGCCCGCTCCGCCGAGCGAAGTCGAAGGCATAGCGCAAGATGCGGTCGGTGCCCCGGCGGCTGAAGATCGCCTGCTGGACGACGATTTCGTTCTCGCCGGTCCCGGTCCGACCGCCGATCTGGGAATATTCGCCTTCCGAGTTTTCGCGCACCACCCAGAAATCGATGTCGCCGGGAGCCTTGTCGCGCAGGGGCGAAGCGATGCCCGGCAGCAGCCGCACCGGACGCAGATTGACGTACTGCTCGAACTCGCGCCGGATCGGCAGCAGCAGCCCCCACAGCGAGATATGATCGGGTACCCCGGGAAAGCCGACCGCGCCGAGGAACACCGCATCATGATCGCGCAACCGGTCTAGCCCATCATCGGGCATCATCTTGCCGGTTTCGAGGTAGGTCTGGCAGCTCCAGTCGAAGTGCCGGAATTCGAGCACGAAACCGCACTTGGCCGCTGCCGCCGTCAGCACCTCGATTGCGGCAGGCACCACCTCGCGGCCTATTCCATCTCCCGGAATGCTGGCGATGGAATAACGCCTCATGGTCAATCTTTCACTACAGATAGCTGTTCAAAGTCTTGAGCACCCGATAGGCGCTGAGAAAGGCTGGCGCAGGAACCTGCAGTTGCTCCGCTGCCGCCGCGAGCGGCCCCAGGACCTCGTCAACTTCCATCCGCCGGCCCGCCACGAGATCGTCATGCATCGAGGTGCGGACAGGACGGTTTTCCGGCTTGAACCTGGTGCCCATCGCCATGACACCGGACACTGCCTCTTCAAAGCCTTCACGGTCAATCTCGACCAATCTGGATACCGGCGCGAAATAGTTCTGTGGTTCGTAGCCAAGCGCCTTGTAGATCGCCAGCAGATCCTTGACGACGTGGACATAGTGTTCGGCGCCTTCGCGAACCGCCACACCATCCACAAAATCGAGCTTTGGAAGCGCGCCCAGCGTACTGGCGCTCCACGACGATGCTCCACCGACCTGAACCACTTTTTCCCAATGGACATGGACGATATCGGGAGTTGAGCGCGAACCCATGCCCGCAGCGTCGAGCGCTTCGGCCATGATCCGCGTGCGCTCGCTCTCCCCGCCTTCCAGCTCGCCGAAATAGGCGGTGACGGGAACCGCCATGTGATTGAGCGCCTTGCCCGGTTCGAGCAGGGTCGCCCCGTCCATGATCGAGCCGCCGATCACCTTGTCCTTGCCAAACGCGGCCTGGAGTTTGCCTTCCTTGCCCACGCCGTTCTGCAAAGTCAGCGCGCAAGCGGTGCGATCGACCAACACCTGCGCATCGGCCAGCGCCTGATCGGTACCCTTGGCCTTGGTCAGCAGGATGTAATAGTCGATGTCGCCTTCAACCTCCTCGGGCGTTTCGACCGCGAAGAGGTTTTCGCGCTGGACGAATTGCGCCCGCACACCAGAAATACTCAGGCCATCCCGGCGGATCGCCTCGACATGGGGCTTGCGCGCAATCAGCGTGACCTTGTGGCCGCCGCGCGCCAGGAATCCGCCGATGACCGAGCCTAGCCCGCCGGCGCCGTGGAAACAGAAATGCAATTGCTTGGACATGCTTTGGGATTCCCGTTGGTTCGGCTCAGGCAATGCCCAGTTCGACCAGCTTGGCCCTGATCTGCTCTTTCTTTTCCGGCGTCACATCAGCCACCGGCGGCAGGATCGGGCCAGCCTTGAGGCCAATCGCTTCGTACCAGGCCTTCACATTGGCAAGTGCGCTGGCATAGGTCGCGGTGCGGGCGATATCCCACAGGAAGTTGTCGTGATAGAATTCGCGGACTTCGCTGAGCTGATCGGAAGCGGCCCGCGCTTCCTCCCATTTTCCTTCATGCGCCAGGCGGATGTATTCCTTGGCGAAATGGCGCTTCTTGCCGTACAGCATGTAGGACAATTCACCCCAGCAAACGGTGCCGCCAAGACGCAGATCGTCGAGGAAGAAGTATTCAAATGGCTCCATCGTGTTGAAGCCTTCGGGCATTAGCTGGCGGATCTTGATTGTCTCGGCACGGCTCATGGCACCTTGTTTGACGCCGATCACGGTATCGATATCGGCCAGGCGGCGCATCAGGTCCCAGCTCAGCACGGTGCCCGAAACCGGGGTCCGGTAGAGGCAGACGGCCAGATCGGTGTGGTCGGTCAGGAACTTGAACCAGGAATAGATTTCGTCGTCGCGCTTGAGCTGCACAACCGGGTTGATCACCTCAGCCCCGTTATACCCGAGCTTCTCGACGAACTGCATCTTCTCGATCGCGGTATAGACGCTGGGATCGAGCACGATGGTCCACAGATCGAGCCGCCCGGCATTCGCCTCGGCAACGATCTCGTGATAGCGAAACCAGTCTGACGCTGAGACGTTCCAGCATTCGGCGATGAACCCGCCGACGGCCAAGCCATCTACGCCCATTTCGACATATTTATCGATGTTGTAGCGGATACCGTCCACATCGAACTTGTAATCGGCGGTCATCGGGGTGATCGGACACTGATAGAAGCCCCTGACGGTCTTCGTTGCCCAGGCCTTGGCGTCCTTACGATCATATTCCATTTGAGGTGCACCTCATCTCGATTTGGTTCAGAATTTCAGCTTGCATCGTCCGTTCATGAAGGCGCCAGCGCCGCCTGGGCCGCAGCCAGTCGGGCAATCGGCACCCGGAAAGGCGATGCGCTGACATAGTCCAACCCGATCTCCTCACAGAAGGCGATCGTGGCCGGATCGCCGCCGTGCTCGCCGCAGATCCCCAGTTTTAGGTCGGGCCGGGTTTCGCGCCCTTTGCGCGATGCCATTTCGATCAGCTTGCCGACCCCTTCGATATCGAGGGTGACGAACGGGTCCTTGGCGATAATGCCTTTTTCCACATAAGCACCCAGGAAACGCGCCGCATCGTCGCGGCTGATCCCCAGCGTAGTCTGGGTCAGATCATTGGTTCCGAACGAGAAGAATTCCCCGCTTGCAGCGATTTCGTCGGCAACCAGGGCTGCCCGCGGCAGCTCGATCATGGTGCCAACGCTAAAGGCGATCCGCTCGCCTTTTTCGGCGAACACGACTTCAGCGACCCTGTACAGGGTATCCTTCAGTGATTCCAGTTCACGCGGCAATCCGACCAGCGGAATCATGATTTCGGGACAGACCGCCATGCCCGCCTCGCCCGCGACTTCGAGCGCCGCCTCGAAAATCGCGCGAGCCTGCATTTCGTATATTTCGGGATAGACCACGCCCAGTCGGCAGCCTCGATGCCCCAGCATGGGGTTGGTTTCCGCCAATTCGATTGCGCGATGCCGAACCTGCTCCACGTCAATACCCATCGCCCGCGAAAGCTCGGTGAACTCGCTATCCGTATGCGGCAGAAACTCGTGCAGCGGCGGATCGAGGAGGCGGATGGTGACTGGCAAGCCTTCCATGATTTCGAAGATCCGGCGGAAGTCGGTGCGCTGTTCGGGCAATAGCTGGTCGAGCGCGGAGCGTCGTTCCTTTTCGCTGTCGGCCAGGATCATCTGCCGCATGGCGAGGATCCGGCTTTCATCGAAGAACATGTGCTCGGTTCGGCAAAGCCCGACCCCTTCGGCCCCGAACCGGCGGGCCATTTCGCAATCGAGCGGGGTTTCCGCGTTGGTCCGAATCTTCAGGCGGCGATGCTTGTCAGCCCATGCCATCACCGTTGCGAAATCGCCCGAAAGTTTGGGCAGGATCGTCGGCAGTTCGCCCAGGAACACTTCGCCGGTCGAACCGTCGATCGTGATGAATGCGCCCTCTTCGAGCCGCTGGCCGCCGATCTCGGCGACCCGCGCGACCGGGTCGATCTTGAGACTCGCGGTGCCCGCCACGCATGGCCGGCCCATACCCCGCGCGACCACGGCCGCGTGGCTGGTCATGCCGCCGCGCGCCGTCAGGATGCCGGTTGCGACGTGCATGCCATGGATGTCGTCAGGCGACGTCTCATGCCTGACGAGGATGACCTTCTCTCCCAATTCGGCCCACCGTGCCGCTGTTTCCGCATCGAATACCACACCTCCCGAGGCTGCCCCGGGCGAGGCAGGCAAACCCTTTCCGAGCAGCACCCGTGGGGCATTCGGATCGAGCGAGGGGTGAAGCAACTGGTCGAGCGAGGCCGGGTCGAGGCGGAGCAGCGCGGTCACTTCGTCGACCAGGCTCTCTTCGACCATGTCGACGGCAATCTTGAGCGCGGCCTTGGCGGTGCGCTTGCCCGAACGGGTCTGAAGGAGGTAGAGCCTGCCGCGTTCGACTGTGAATTCGATGTCCTGCATGTCGCGATAGTGGCGCTCCAGCAGTTCGAACACCTCAGCAAGTTGGGCATAGGCCTTCGGCATCGCTTCCTGCATTGAGGGAAGCCGCGCACCTGCGGCTTCGCGGGCAGCCCTGGTCAGATACTGGGGCGTGCGGATGCCGGCGACAACATCCTCACCCTGGGCGTTGGCCAGCCATTCGCCGTAGTAGGCCTTCTCGCCGGTTGCAGGGTTGCGGGTAAAGGCGACGCCGGTAGCGCTGGTCTCGCCAAGATTTCCGAACACCATGGCTTGGACGTTAACCGCCGTGCCCCAATCTCCGGGGATATCGTTCAGGCGCCGGTAGACCTTGGCTCGCGGTGAGTCCCATGAGCGGAACACCGCCTCGATTGCCGTCCAGAGTTGTTCCTGTACATCCTGAGGAAAGGCCGCGCCGTGATGGGCAAGCACGAGATCCTTGAAGGTCGCGATCACGCCGCGCAGATCCTCCACTCGAAGATCGATATCCTCATCGACGCCGCGATCTTCCTTGATGCGGTCAAGGGCTGCCTCGAATACGCCATGCTCGATTTCGAGCACGACACTGGAATACATCTGGATGAAGCGGCGATAACTGTCGAGCGCGAACCGCTCATCCCCGGAGGACTGGCCCAGGCCGGTGACGGTAGCATCATTGATGCCAAGGTTGAGGATCGTGTCCATCATCCCCGGCATGGATACCCGCGCGCCCGAACGCACCGAGACCAGCAGGGGATCGCGAGGATTGCCGAACGTCTTGCCCGTCGCCCGTTCGACCAGCCCCAAAGCAGCCGAAACCTCATCGCGGATGCGATCAAGTGAAGCTCTGCCGTGGTCAAGATAAGCGAGGCATTCGCCGGCGGAAATCGTGAATCCAGGCGGGACGGGCAGCCCGATCCGCGCCATCTCGGCGAGGTTGGCCCCTTTCCCGCCCAAGACGCGCTTGTCGAGACCAATCTGACCTGCGACCAGAACGCCGGAACCGAAGGAAAACACACTCGACATTGTTAAATTCCTGAGGTCCAAGTGCAGGTCCAAGGCGGCGCAATTCGATTGGTGCGCCGCCCCAGAAGCGATCTACATTTTGAGAATGGCCTTGATCGCCTTGCCGGTCTTTTCGGTATCCTCGACGGCCTGGTTGATCTGGTCGAGATCATAGAAGGTGCAGAGCTTCTCGAACGGGAACAGCCCGGCCTTCTGCATCGCAATCAGTTGCGGGATGAAGACCTGCGGGGTGCTCGATCCTTCGACTACGCCGCGCAACTTGCGGCCAAACAGCATGTTGTTCATGTCTAGCGAAAACTCGGTGCCCAGCTTCGCCCCGCCGACCACTGCGGTTTCACCCATGTTGTGCGTGCTGTCCACCGCCGAGCGCAGCACCGCTGGAATGGCGGTGGTATCCATGGCATAGTCGGCGCCGCCACCGGTCATCGCGACGATCGCTTCCTGAGCGTTGACCGTGTTGGCGTCGATCACATCGGTGGCGCCCAGTTCACGCGCCAGTTCCAAGCGGCCTGCGTTGCGGTCAACCGCGATGATCTTGAGGCAGCCCGAGGCCTTGGCGGCCATCACGGCGCTGAGGCCGACCGACCCGACCCCGAAGATCGCGATCGAGGAGCCAGGTTCGGGACAAAGCGCATTGAGGATGCTGCCCGCCCCGGTCTGGATGCCGCAGCCCAGTGGGCCCAAAAGTTCGATCTGTGCGTCGTCGGCAACCTTGACGCAGTTGTTTTCCGACGCGATCGAATAGGTCGCGAACGAGGATTGCCCGAAGAAGCAGGCGTTGACCTCTTGGCCGTTGCGGGTAATCGGCGTCGAACCATCCAGGCGGCGGCCCATGAAATTGAGCGGGAACAGGCTCGGACAATAGGCCTGATGCCCCTTGAGGCACGATGGACAGGTGCCGCAATAGCTGAAGGAGAGCACGACCTTGTCGCCTGGCTTGACAGTGGTGACGCCACGTCCGACCTTTTCGACAACGCCCGAACCTTCATGGCCCAGCACCGCCGGCAGCGGCGTCGGGTAATATTGATCGCGAACCGTCAGGTCGGTATGACACATGCCAGCTGCGGCAACCTTGACCAGCACTTCGCCGTCGCGCGGATCCTCGATAGAGACGTTATCCAGAACGAATTCGCCGCCTTGACGCTCGATAATTGCCGCGTATGCGTCCATTTTTGCTCTCCCCTTTCCTGATTTCCAGTTGATTGAATTTGCTTATACAAAGAAATAGAGATTCTTGTCCTGCACGACGCGCGCGTCGATATTCAGCTTCCTGCTGAATACCTTGAAGCCGCTGCCTGTTTTCCGCAGCTTGTCTTCGCGTCCCAGCGTGTGCACGTAAACTTCGCTCTGTCGGCGATTGCGGTGCACCAGAACATTAGAGAAGACCTCGAATTCAAACGGTGCAATTTCGAATGCTTCGACATTGGTGACGAAATAGCGGATACGTGATGGCGGATCTTCCATCCATACCTGACCCGTCAGCAACCGGTCGACCCGCTGCTGCAGCTCGGCATAGTCATCGTTGTAGATTGCGGCATCCCCCGGGGTTGGATCCGGGCGGCGGTCACGTGCGAACCGCTGTTCGTAAACTGGCATCCAGTAATGGATATCTTCGGCGATTACAGTATCGAACCATTCGCGATATTGCTGGTTTTGCAACATCCGCACCTCGGCGGAATAGTGACTGACGATGGCATGATGCAGTTCCATGCCTACGGGCTTGCGTGTTTCGGTCATCTTGCGGTCCAGATTGCTGTCGGGATCAGTCTTGCGGCTCGGCTTGCTTCGCCGACAGACGTTCAGGCCAGAAATTACGGTTGGTCCACATTGCATCCCAGGTATCGTCATTGGCCCGGATGGCGGCCCAATCTGGCGCATCGAGCATTTCTTGCCAGAAACGATAAAAGCCTCGATACGAGGTTTCGCCGATGAAGCTGACCCCGACAATTCCTGGATAGACGGGGTGCGGCCCTTCGCGGTCCTTGCCCATGCTCGAATTCATCCGCCCCTTGCGGGTGATGATACCGTTGTTGTTGTAGGTGGCCGACGACATGTTTTCGCCATCGTCGCTTTCGAGCGTTCCCGCCGTACCAAATGAACGGATCGCTTCGCGCTGGATCGACCGCTTAGTTTCGGTGTCGGCATTCTTCGGTACCATGGTATAGGTCCAGACCTCGATTTCATGCGGCCCGCGCGGATGCCAGATCTTGAAGGTGTTGGTTCCGTAGAGGAACGAACAGTTTGGGAAGATCGACGTATTCCAGTGACCGACATAGAGCCGTTCGCGCTCCGGCCCGAATTTTTCGCGAATTCCGCCCCGCGTCTCCTCGAGATATTTGACGTACCCGTCGCGCTTGACGTGGATCGCAGTCGCCGCGTTATCGATCAGGCCAAACCCGTGGCCATGCCGCATGGTGAATTGCAGACCAAGGTCGTCAAACGGCATGTCGGCGCGATTGCCCGACAGGCCAGCCAGCTCGCCCCCGATCATCTGGAGAGCGGCGGCATGCGTCCAGCCCACGTGATACCCATCGCCGACGAAGTTCTCGGTCGGGACTTTCCAATTGCAGGCGAGGGTGCTCTTCAACGGCGGCCCGAGCAGTTCCAGACCACCGTCCGGACCGTCCCAGATCGTATCGAGGTACCAGCAGAAGTCCCCCAAATAGTCCTCAAGCGAGGGCGCTTCGGGATCATGGCAGCCGAAGATGAAGCCCTTGTAAGTTTCGACCCGGATCGGCGCGAGCCCCAGCTTGGATTTGTCGAGATCGCTGTGATAGCACCGCTCTTCCATCGGAACATCGACGAGCGAACCATCCTGACCGAAAACCCAACCATGATAATTGCACACGAACGCCTTGGCGCTGCCGCTGTCGGCATGACAGATCTGGTTGCCGCGGTGAGTGCAGGAATTGATGAACGCCTTCAGCGAACCGTCCGGCTGCCGCGACAAGATGACACGGTCTTCTGCCATGTACGTCGTAATGAAGTCGCCCGGTTTGGGAACTAGCGAATCATGTCCGAGCATGAGCCAGCATCGCGAGAATATCCGCTCCAGCTCCAGCTGATAGACGTCCTGATCCCAGAACACCCGGCGAGACTGGCTCGCGTTGGCATTATCGACGAGTGCCGCCGATCCATTCATCGCATCGCTCCCATGCTTTTTGTTCCGAGTGCTGCATAGTCGATTCGTGCTATACATGCAACGCGATGCACCATATGCAAAACCTACCGTTGGCGCAAGGACGATTCTCAAGCCGCGTTTCTGGGGAGAATTTTAGGTTGCAAGATGCCGACCGCAACACGTCCAGCATCCTGGGTCTTGTGTCCAGGCTCTGGCAATCACCAGCCCTGTTGCTGTGTCTGGCCTCGTTCTTTTGGGCCCTGAATCCGATCGTCGGGCGGGCGGCCAAGGACTTGCTCTCACCCGTGACGCTGGCGTTCTGGCGGTGGGTGGTGGCGCTGGTCTTCGTGCTCCCGTTCGCTTGGCGACACCTCCGCGACGACCTGTCCGCCATTGTCGGCGGCTGGCGGTTCCTTGGGCTCCTCGGGGCCTTAGGAGTGGGGCTGTTTTCCTTTCTCGTCTATCAAAGCTTGCAGTTCACCACCGCGACCAACAATCTTCTATTGCAATCGACCATGCCGGTGATGACCCTGCTCATGCCAGTTGTGCTGTTTCGGGAGAGGGTGCACCCGATCCTTCTCGTTTGCGCACTCCTTTCGATCACCGGAATCGCGTGGATCATGACCAAGGGGCATCCCGACTATCTGCGCTGGGATGCGCTGAACCGAGGCGATCTGCTCGCCATCATTGCGGTTTTTCTCTATTCCGCCTATGCTACCTTCCTGCGCCGCGCACCGGCGATGCACCACCTCAGTTTGCTGGTTGTCCTGTTCGGGGTAGGGATCGCGGCTTTGAGTGTGCCCTATGCCTGGCACCTCTGGTGGGCTGGCCTGACCGTGGCTTCACCCGCGGCGCTCGCATCCCTGCTCTATGTCGGGATATTTCCTTCGCTGCTGTCCTACGCGCTGTTCAATCGCGCGGTCGCCTTGGTCGGCTCGGGCCGTGCGGGGGTCTACATGAACCTGCCATCAGTGTTCGGGGTCCTGATGGCCGTACCACTGCTTGGAGAACGGTTCGCAAAATACCACCTGATCGGTTCGCTGTTGGTGGTTGCATCAATCCTGTTGTCGCGTCGGGTCAAGACATAAGGCCAATGAAGTTCTGGAGCCGACAGAGCCAGATCTGCCTCCTGGTTGCCGGTCAGTCTTCTTTAGTGGCCCATCGTAATGCCGCCTGATTTCGACGGTCGTGGGGCAAGCCAGATCAGGGCGGCGGCAAAAAGCAGAACGGCTGTGGTCGCCCAGAAGGTATGAATAAGCGCCAGCGTTGTCGCCTCCAGCTCAACCATGTTGCTGAGCACTTGCCTTATCTGTTCAGAAGGGAAGCCGAGGCTGGAAAGGCTTGCCTGCGCCGCTTCCGGCTGCAGGACCGCCACCGCATCGCTGCGCGCGATGCGCTGAGTATCACCCCAATAAGACAGAGTGATGGAAGTCGCTACGGCGGTGGCGATGGTTCGCATGAAGCTTTGCAGGCCGGCGGCCGATGCCACCTCGTTTTCCTTAACCGTATTGAGCGTCAGGGTCATGAGAGGAAGCATCATGAAGGGAGTGCCCAGCCCCTGAACGAACTGCGGAATGCTGAGGGTCCAGAAATCGGAGTCTGTTGTCCAGGTTGTGCGCACGAGCGTCATCGCCGCAATCCAGGTAACGCCGCACGAAACAAGGAAACGCAGGTCGAGGCGGCTCATCAGGAAAGCCACCAGCGGAACGGTGATCAGTCCGCCCATGGCCGAAAACGAAGAGGACAAGCCGGCTGCTGTCGCAGGAAATCCGAGCCAGGCTTGCTGCCACTGGGGGACAACGACAAACGCCGCGAAGTATCCGGCAAATGCGAGCGACAGAACAGTCAGGCTGACGCTGAAGCCACGGTGCCGCAGAACTCGCAAATCGACGATCGGGTGATCCTCGCCCAACTCCCAGATAATGAAAACGATAAAACCCACAGCAGAGGTGATCGTTAGCGCCACGATCATCGGGTCGGCGAACCAGTCGTGGTTACGGCCAAGGTCAAGCACGATCTGGAGGCAGCCGACCCAAAGCACCAGCAAGGCAAGGCCGACATAGTCGATCGGCAGGATCTGCCGCTCGGTCTCGATCGGCCTGAGCAGCGCGAAACCAACCACGATGCACAGGATGGCGACGGGCACATTGATCAGGAATATCCAATGCCAGGAATAATTTTCTGTGAGATAGCCACCGATCATCGGACCAAGAGCAGGTCCCATCAGCAGTGTAACAGCCCATAGTCCCATCGCCATATTGCGCTTCTCGGGCGGGAACACGCTGAGCAGCAAGGTTTGCGACATGGGCATCAGGAAGGCGCCGAAAATTCCCTGTCCGATACGACTGGCGACCAGCATGCCCATCGTGACTGAGATCCCGCACAGGAATGAGCAGATCCCGAACCCGACCATGCTGAACAGGAAGGTGCGTACCGATCCGAAGCGTCCGGCGACCCATCCGGTCAAGGGAACGCAGATCGCCTCGGCGACCGCGTAGGAGGTGATGACCCATGCGCCTTGTTCAAGCGTGATGCCCAGATTGCCCGCGATATGCGGGATCGAGACATTGGCGATGCTCAGGTCGAGAATGACCATGAAATTGGCAAGGGCAAGCACGAGCCCGGCAACAAGCTGCCGGGACGGGGCTATTCCTGCGCCTGATGAAGCGGTCTCGCTCATCTGGTTTCACTCACCGGAAACATCGATCTCGACTTCCATCGACAGCCCGACGCGCAACGGGTGCTTGCGCAGTTCGGCAGGATCAAGCTCGATCCGCACCGGCAGGCGCTGGACAGTCTTGATCCAGTTGCCGGTGGCGTTCTGGGCGGGGATGATTGCCATCGACGATCCCGTACCGCCGGCCAGCCCGGTGACCTTGCCGTGGTAGACGACATCGCCGCCATAAAGATCCGACTTGAGGGTTACAGCCATGCCAGGACGGACACGGCCGAGTTGGCCTTCCTTGAAGTTGGCATCGACGTAGAGCTTGTCGATCGGGACGATGGTCATGATAGTCTGACCGGGGCTCAGGCGCTGTCCCACCTGAATCTGCAGGCGGCTCACCACCCCGGAAACCGGCGCGCGAATTTCGGTACGCTGGAGGTCGAGCAAGGCGGCATCGAGCCGGGCCTTGGCCGCCTGAACCGCTGGGTCGGTATCTACGCTGGAGCCGCGCACCAGGGCGTCGTTGGCGGCAAGTTGCCCTTGCGCGACCCGTCGGGCCGAAGTGACTTCGGAGATGCCCCCGCGGGCCGCCTCGAGCGCCGCGTTGGCGGAGGCGTAGGCCTTGCGCGCCTGGGTCAGTTCCTCACCCGAGATCGCGCCGCTGGCAATGACGGCCTCACGGCGCCGCAAGTCGATCCGCGCCTTGTCGAACTCGGACTCTGCAGTGCGAAGTCGCGCCCGGGCCTGTACGAGACCGGCGCTTGAGGTGTCGATCTGGGCCGACAGCGCGCTGTTGGTCGCGACAGCCTGCCCGAATTTGCGGCGGGCGGCGGCAAGATCGGCTTCGGCCTGCGCGACGGCGATTTTGGCGTTGGCCTGGTCGAGCCGGACCAGGACATCACCCGCCTTCACCTGCTGCGTATCTTCGACCAGCACCTCGATGGCCGATCCAGCAATCAGCGGCGTGACCTGCGCCATTCGCGCATTTACGTAGGCGTTGTCGGTGCTGACATAGTTGCGGGCGACCAGCACGTACCAGGCACCCCATGCGAGAGCCACCACTGCGAGCACGATGGCCAGGCGCTTGAGCCACATCGTCCGGCGTGCCTTGCGAAAGGCGGACAGTTCCGGATCGACTTCGGCAGCTTGTGTCGCAGTATCGCTCATTGCTCGGTCTGTCCTGATGGTTGGGTAGTGCCCGCGTCGAACCCGCCGCCCAGTGCACGGATCATCGCCAGCGTCGCGCCGCGTTCGTATGTCTCAAGGCCGATGACCGCGACGCGTAGGTCCTGCACACCGCGTTCGCTGGCGAGGACGTCGAGGTAACTGGCAAGCCCGGCCTCGTAGCGTGTGCGCACCAGACCTAGCGCTTCCTCGCTTGCGGCCAGCGCCGTGCGGGTTGCGCCAAGCCGCTTGTCCGCTGCGTCGCGCTGGGTCACCGCGTCGGCAGCCTGCTGGTACGCGGTGACAACGGTCTGGTTGTAGTTTGCGACGGCCTCGTCATAGGCGGCCTCGGCACTGCCATATTGCGCTTTGAGCGCGCCGCCCTGAAAGATCGGCAGGCTGATGGCCGGACCGACGCTTCCGAACAAGGAGCCGGAAGCGACGAGATTGCCGAGACCGAGCGCCTGAAGGCCAATCAGCGCCCTGAGGTTGATCGACGGGAAGAACCCGGCCCGCGCCACTTTGACGCGGCTCGCCGCCGCTTCCACGCGCTCGCGCGCGGCGACGATATCGGGCCGCCTGCCAAGCAGGTCGGTGGTGACACCGGCGGGAACCCCGCCGGGTGTCGAGGGTGCAAGCGGCAGACGGGTAATCGACGTTCCCCGATCCGGGCCAGCACCCAGGAGCGCGGCAAGCTGGTTGCGGCGGATGCCGATGTTCTCATCGACGGCTGCCAGATCCTGCTCCGCCAAGGCAACTTCGGCATCGGCGCGGCGCAGGCTGGCGAGGTTGTCGAGCCCGTTGCGTTGGCGCTGGGCGACAAGATCGCGCATCAAGCGGCGGTTGGCGAGCGTGGCCGCTGCGTTGTCGCGCTCGCGGTAATGGCGCCCGAGCTCTGCGTAGGCGGCGGTTATCGCGACCGACAGCACGAGGCGAGCCTGCGCCGCATCGACCATCGCCGCGCGGGCCTCCGATGTCGCGGCAGCATAGGCCGCGCGGTTGCGACCCCACAGGTCGAGGTCGAAGCCGAAGCTCAGCGAGGTCTGTCCATAGTCCTGCCACCCATCGGGAAGGAACTGTGCGGGGATGCCGTTGTTGCCGCTCTGGCGGCGCAGACCGCCCTCAGCTTCCGCCCCAATCGTTGGCAACCGCGCGGCCCCGACGCGCTGCGCCTCGGCTTCCGCGCGCCTGACCCGCGCCACCGCCACCGCAACCTGCGGTGCATTGGAAAGGCCCTCCTCGATCAGCGCAGTCAGTTGCGGATCGCCCGCCAGACGCCACCATTGGTCTGGCGGCCAGGTCGTATTGCCGCGCGCGGCCAACGTCTGCGCAGCCTCGATTGTGTCGGCGGTTTCCATGACCGGACGAACTCCGGCGTCGGGAACCGCAACGCAACCCGCCAGCGCAAGTACTGCCAAGGCTCCCGGAGCAGCTAAGAGCTTAGCCGACATAGGCACCCCGTCCGCTGGCCAGCAGCCTGCCCCCGGCATCTTCGATCCGGGTTTCGGCAACGCTCAATTGCTTGCCCAGCTTGACCACCCGCCCGATCGCGCGCAGCGGCCCCGAAGTGGCGGGTCGGTGGAAATCGACCAGCATGTCAGCCGTCGCGCGCGCCGATCCGCCGAGCGCGTTGATGGTGCAAAGCCCGGTCAGGTCGATCAGCGCCGAGAGGACACCGCCATGGGCCGATCCGATCATCGGGTTGGAGACGATTTCCTCGCGCCACGGCATCTCGAGGATCAGCGCCTCGTCTGTCAGTTCGGCGATATCCAGCCCCAGCCATTGGTGGAACGGCGCGATGAGCAGCATCGCACGGAGCTGTTCGAGGTCGACCTTCGCTGCAGGTTCACTCATGCCGCGATCTCCGTTCCGTGTGTCCGCATCAGGAAGTCGAGGATCGCATCGCCAAAGGCGTCGTTCTGGTCGCCGACCACCATATGCGTCGCATCGGCGATGTCGCTGTAAGCGGCGTGGGGAACCAGCGCGCGGAAATGCGCGACGGCTTCGGGCGAGACCAGATCGCTCGATCCGCCCCGGATCAGGTGGACCGGCAGCGCAAGCCGCGCAGCGGCTTCGCCCAGTTCGCCGCGTCCATAGTCGCTGCCATCGCCGCGCTCGGCGTTGCGGCGCATGATGCCATCGATGAAGGCGGGATCCCAATGCCAGTAGTAGCGTCCGTCCGGCTTCAACCGCAGGTAATGGGCGAGACCGGACGACGCCTTGCGGCTTGGGCGATGGGGGAGATATTCGGAGATCACCCGCGCCGCCTCGTCGGGCGAGGCAAAGCCTTCGCGCGCGTGCGCCGCCATGAAACCTACCACGCGCGTTACGCCGCCCGCCTCCATTTGCGGGGTGATGTCCACAAGGGTCAGCGAGGCGAAGCTGCCGGGGGCGACCTCACCTTCGGCCATGATCCCGGCCAGCCCGCCAAGCGATGCTCCGATCAGCGCGGGTTTGCGGTCGAGCGACCCGGCGATGGCGACCAGATCGCCAGCGAAATCCACGATGTCATAGGCACCGTCATCGGCCCAGGCGCTGTCGCCATGACCGCGCAGGTCCAGCGCGATGGCGCGGAACCCATGTCTGGCCAGCATCGCCGTCACCTGCTTCCACGCCCGCTTGGTCTGCCCTCCACCGTGGGCGAGAAGTACCGGAAATCCTTGCTCAGGTCCTTCGGTGAGTGCGGCTATGGCATGACCGGAATGGCCGGAGAGTGTGACGTGCGGATTCGACATGCTTATATCTTACTATAAGATATTTTACAGTAAAGACTGTCCTTTTGAGCAATCGAAGGCTATGAGCGACGACCATGGCGAAGACGTCCGACGAGCAAAGCTACCTTACCGAAGCCGATGGGCTCGTGTTCCTGATCGAGGAGGTGCCGCGCAAGCTCCGCCGCGTGTTCGATGCATCGACCGCGAAGTTCGGGCTAACCCGCACCCAATGGCGCGCACTCGCCTATATCTTCAGGACACCCGGTCTGACCCAGACCGAACTCGCCAAATGCCTGGAGCTGGAGCGTGCAAGCGTTGGCCATGTCATAGACCAGCTCGAAAAGGCGGACTATGTCGAGCGCCGCGCTGTCGAAGGCAATCGCCGGGTGTGGACCTTGCATCTGCGCCCAAAAGCCATCGGCATCCTGCCCGCGCTTAGGGCGGAAGCCGATGTGGTCTACGAACGGTTGCTCGCTGGCATATCGGCTAATGACATTGCCACCTTCAAGCGACTCCTGGCCAGTATGTCCGCCAATCTGTAGTCTTGGCACCGATCGCGTCTATCACAACTCGCGAGACAGTGATCAGCCATCGATTGTCAACCGAACAGAGGATTTGCCCTTCCCTGTTGCCTTGGGGCTTTTCGTGGGATTTGTCCTGCCGATCGGGCAGATTGTCGTCGCGGACCTTCTCGCTGCTTCTGCTCGCGGGAACCCCTCGTTGCAGCGCTGGCGACGCTGGTCATAAATCCGTTCACCTTTCCGCCGATCTACTATGCCGCGTTTCGCGTAGGCAACCATTTCCTTGGCTCATCTGGCGGGACCGGCGCAATGCCTGCAGCGGTGAATGACCTGTCGACATCGATGCTCAGCATGGTGATGGGGACCACGCTGCCCATAATCGCCGGTCTCCTCCTGTTTGCGACCGTTTCGGCCGCTGTCGGCTTTGGCGCGGTTCACCTCGCATGGCGGCCGCCGCTGGCGCGCCAATGGCGGTCTCGCCTCCTCCTCAGGCAAGCCGATCACCAATCTCGTAACGATGCATAATCAGGCCACCGACAGTGTCGCGTGATCTCTATTATGACCTTTTTAGGTGCCGCTGGCGCCGAGCTGCGGTAAACAATACATGCTCACGGAGAAAATCGTCCCGGACTCGTTGCCACCCTGCCGAAGCAACGATCAACTCAATTCGATGGTCGGCCTTAGTCTCCCCGGATCCCTTCAGCGAGTGGCGGCCGACCATCGAACTTTGGTCTGGATGGACAACACCCCCGGGGAGAATTGACCATGCGCTGGAGTGGGCCCTTGGGGTCGGCCAGAAGTCAGGCGGGCAATGGCGCAAATGCGAAGACCCCAGCACGGCAGGCTATACGCCGGGAGCGATCGAGCAGATGAAGGACCTCAACGGCGACGGACGCCCGGAGGCAGTCATCACCGAGGGAAGCACCTTCTGTTTCGGGATCACGGGGGTCGTTTTCAATATCGTCAGCAAGCAAGCCAATGGGTCCTGGAGGCTGGTCGCATCGCGCACCGGTATCGCGACATTCCTGGCAACCAAAGGCGCCGGAGGCTGGCCTGACGTCGAAATTGGTGGCCCCGGCATGTGTTTCCCAGTCGAGCGCTGGAATGGGCGCGAATACGTAATTCATCGCCGACAATATGAGGGGCGGCCCTGCCGCCGTTGATACCATCGATCGATCGCCAAAAATGTCGGACCTCTGACAATTGAACCAAATGCGTGATCCAGACCACCTTACCTGCATGATGCATGGTTCGCACGAGAACAGGCCTGATCGCGAAGAGGAAGTTCGCATCGCGCAACGCGCGATTGACGGCTGCCACACGTCCTTCGAAAGACTGGCGCGGCAGTGGCACCCCAAACTGGTTGCGCACGCCTGCCGTCTGCTTGGCCACCGTGAACAAGCCAGGGACGCAGCACAATCCGCGTGGGTCAAGATCGCAAAAGGTATCCGAACCCTGCGCGATGCGCGTGCGTTCCCGGCGTGGTCGTATCGGATCGTGACGCGACGCTGCGCCAGTCTCATCGCGAGCAATCAAACGGACCGCGCTCTTGCCTCCAATCTGCGGGATGATGCGGTCACGTGCGCAGGCACCGAGCAAGAACCTCCGTAATTGTCTCAACTTATCGGAATCTTCTCGGGCCGCACCGGTTGGGTAAGCATGATGATGATGACCGCGCAACTCGTCCTCTTCGGTGCCGGTGTCTGGGCCGCAATTGGTTTCTTCGCCGCTGCCGATGCCCTTACTGCTGTGAAGTGGGGAATCCCTGCCGCGGTGCTCCTCATCATGTCCTTGATGATCAAGCTCGCGCTGTGGCCCGTCATCCACGTGAACAGGATGCTCGCACAGCTCCACCGGCTCGAACTCTCGGTTTTGCGCGACACAGGCCACTCTTGAATCGCCCGGTAGTATGGCAAGGATTAAGCAACGAGATGCAAGGCTCGCGCTTGCGAGATGACTCGACGAACGCTCTCGGGTGTCCAGCAAAGGCCATCTCGGGGTGTCGGTTCCCTCAAGTCCCGAGAAAGCCAAGTGGCGATGTCGCGCAGAGTTGCATCGGGATGTGTGTTGAGACGGTCGGCAACAAGGCGGGCCACCCGTGTATCGGGCGGCAATCGCGGTGACTTCTGCAGAATCGCGGGGTTGGCAACGCTTGCACGCACCAAATTACGGCACGCCTTAACCAGAGTTCGCTCGCTGAACGAACGGACCGGTGGCGTGATCGCCAGCACCTGACGCAGAACCAATGCCCATGGCAAATGTGGGCGGAGGCGTTCGACTGTCGGCAGCCAGCGATGCCTGCCATCAAGCAGTTCGTTCAGATGTCGCTCGTTGTGGCTGACGCGAATATTCGAGATCGCCACGGGATCACGTTCCCGCATTCTCGGGTTGCCAGGCTTCGCTCCCCTGGCGACGGCAGCCTTGATGCCTGCCCGCGTCCGTTCCCGGATAAGGGCTCGTTCAAACTCGGCAAACGCACCAAGCATCTGGGTCATAAGCATGCCCTGCGCGCTCGACGTGTCGATCGGGTCGTGGATCGAACGGAAGTATGCGCCCTTTCCTCGCAGGGTCTCGACGATCTCCAGCAGATGCGACAGCGAACGAGCCAAGCGGTCAATCCTTACGACCAGCAGGGTATCGCCCTGCCCCGCCCGTCCGAGTGCACGTGCTAAGTTTGGACGTTCCTTGCTGGCACCGCTCGCCTTGTCCTCGAAGATCTCCACGCAACCTTGCACGCGCAAGGCATCCTGCTGGGCGACCGTATCCTGCTCATCCGTGGAAACGCGGGCGTAGCCGATCAATGCTATTTGTCACATTCCATTTAATGGTCCCATCAGAACGGTTGCCCCCGTTAGATATAATCTTCTGTCGCTCTTGGCTAGTGCCGAGCAACCACGTGATTCCGCGGCTTTCCGCCGGTATTGGGACCAACGAGCAGGGAAAATCACGCCGGCGCAGGTATCCGTGATGGGCCGTTATCGGACAGTGGAAGGGGCCAGAATAAGGCCTCAATGCAGAGTATACTTTTCGATCCATTCCTATATTATTGGCAGTGATGGCACCCTCCCCTCCCCCGTGGCAACTGGCGCTCGCACGGCTCGAGGGGGCGCTGCCGTTCCTGGGCGCGGAGGTGGGGCAAGGGTTGGCGCTGGCTTCGCTCAGGCGGTTGTGGCGCGTCCATGTCCGCGATTTTCCTCAGGAAAACCAAGGCCCTGAGCACAATCCCGGGCTCGAGGCGGCCGAGCTGACCCGCTCGTGGTACGCGAACGAACGGCGCGATTTCCTGTCGTGGATCGGAAGGCGCGGGTCCCCTCCCCTCGCCCGCGCAGCGCGCCTCGCGCTCGCCGCCAAAGGTACGACCGAGAGCTTCACCAGCGCGTGCGATCCGGCAGATCGGGCGCTGGCGCGGCTTGATGCGCTGCTGCCGGCACGCGATCCGCTGGCGACGCTGGAAGAATGGCTCGAGCAACTGCGCGACGATGAGATCGACTTCCTCGAACTGGGCAGCGAGGAGGTGGTGATCGAGGGCAAGGTGTTCCAGCGGTTTGCGGCGCGGGGCAGCGCCTGGGCGGCCTCGCTCGCCGCGGCGATGCGCCCGCATGTGTTCGGGCTTGGCGCCGCACCGTTGGCCTTGGCCGGTCTCGCCCCGCGCAGCCTATTCAAGGCGGACCTGGAAAGGCCCCTTTCCGCCTTGCTGACCTCCGCGATCGATGCGGCCGCGACCGATGTGGCAACCGACCTGGCCGCAGTGCGTACAGCGCTTGCGCTGGGCGACGAACGATTGGCGGGGCTCTACGCCTCATCGCAGGCGCCGGCGGTGTGGCAGCTGATCCTGAGCCTGGGACCCCTCACCCGCGCCGAACTGGCCCGCGCGCTTGATGTGACCCGCCGAACGGCCTCGCAGGCCGCCGCAGCGCTCGACAGGGCCGATCTGGCCACCCTGCGCCCCGGTGACCATGCCCTGGCCCCCATTGCGGCTCCCAGGGCCTCCTGAGGCGCGTTACGGCGCCAACGACACCTCGCGGTAGGGCACGCCAATCCTTTTGGGGGCTGACGCCCGGCGCTTGAGCAACTGGCGGGCAAAGCGTGCGGCTTCGTTTTCGTCGGCAAACGAGACCGCCCTCCCCTGCCCTTTAGTGCCGATCCGCCCCCAGGCGAACTCGACGATCGAGGCCCCGAACAGGTCGCGGCTCACCGCGACGGTATAGCGCCGGGCGACATTGCGCTCTGCGCAGACGGCTTCGAGCCAAATGAAGCTGCCGTGGGTCGGGGTGTCCATGCGCGCATAAATGCCGCACGAGGATTCATGCAATCCAACGGGAATTTTGAATCAGTCGAGTCTCAGTGATTCACGCAGGCGATTTATCTCGGGCACCGCCCCCAAGCGGTCAGGATGGGCATTTGGATCAGCTTTTCTGCAAGACGGACTCGATCGCCTTCAGAACCTCAGCCGTTGATGCACCGCTTCGAGCAGGAACCTTGAACGTGTGCCCTCCCCTCGCCGAATGCGCATAGCGCAAGATCACCTTGCCATTCGCCCCCCTCACTTCGGCATCGGAGTTCGATGACTTCACTGGAGCGACCGTTGCGCGGATGAGGCGCTTCGCAATCTCTGGAGCGGGAAGCGCAGTTCCAAGATCATCGCGCTCAGCCACGATCGCACGGCTTTCGGCGATCATGAGATCCAGTGCGCGCCTGTCAGAAGTCAGTGGCTTGATGTCTCGCGCCACCCGCACGGTAATGCCATGGGTGTCCGGGAAAGCAGCAACGATCTCTGATGGTAGCCGCGCCACGTCCAGCAGGCGGCTGAGCCACGACTTCGATATCTTCAGATGCTCGGCCATCTCACTTTGGTTTGAGTTGTAAAACTCGTCGAGCGCGCGGGAATATTCCTTCGCGCGCTCCCAGTCGGAGATATCCTTCCGAGACCTATTCTCAATGTCGGAAACCCGAAATGCCTCTTCGTCGGAGACGTTCTGGATCGTTACGAGATATTCGAATTCGGGATGGTGGTGGGTACGCAGCCACTGAACCGTCCACCAACGACGAACGCCCGCAATGATCTCGAAGTCGTGATCAGGGTCGTCCTTGAGGCGACGGACGATTGCCGGGATTCGCTGCTTCTTAGCGGAGAGAAATGCGTCGATTAGATCGCGGCAGCTATCTTCGGAAAGATGGTCGAGGTCGCGGTTATGAAGGCGCCAAGGTCGGCAGCGCGCGGGATCAACCCACTCCGTCCGGTCGGTCACGACTTTGCCTGCCGCGATCCTTGCCAAACTCTGACTGCGGCTTGCCATAATGCTTTCGGAGGGAGCCGGCGCGCCAACCTCGATATCGTCATCCAGCCCTTCCGTCAGGCTGCTTCCGAAGCCCCGATTTCCCTTGGCCATATCGTATCCCGAACCTCTCTTCTTTATTCGCCGGAGGCATAGTTGCCACGTGGCAACTGCCCTCCATGAGCCGCTGTGAGGCCGCCAGATTTGGTAAGTTGCCACGTGGCAACATTCCCAAGAAACTGCCTCAATCCCACGCCTCAAGCCTCATACCAACCAATCAAATTTCACTGACATGACGTTGATAATATGCGGTTTTATGCCCGAGTTGCCACGTGGCAACTTTGACTAAACCGCCTCCCCTGCCCTGCTCGCCCAAGTGCGCAGGACGTCAGTCTCAATCTCTCTGCAGACGTCGCTCAGATGCTTCATGCAACGGTTGTGAACTTCATGCGAGGTCACTGGCCTGTCGAGCTCAAAAACGGTCTTCATGCGTGAGCTGGCGTTGTCGATTTCCGCGCTGGTTTTCAGAACAGATGTCGCCATTGAACCGCCAAAGACCTGCCGCATCATCGACAGGATTTCCCGGTGCATAGACTTGCTTTCATCCACTCTGCTCCCAACCAGGCGGATGAAGTTGTAAGCTGGCTTCACCCTGCCCGCGATTTGCTCAAGCTGCTTCATCGTGGTGCGAGCCATGTCGATAAAGGACACGGTAGACGCGAAGTCGATCACACTCGGCGGTACGGGAATGACCATCGCATTGGCTGCTTGAAGTACCGCCATGGAGACCATGCCGAGAGCCGGCGGCGGATCCATGACAACGACGTCATAGTCGTCGACCACCGTATCGATAGCTTCGGCGATCAGATCGATGATGTCGAAGTTCTGATTCTGCGCCAGGTAGCCCGCGATCTCGTATTCGAGATTGTAGAGTTTGAGGTTGGCTGGGATCAGGTCGAGGCCAAAGAAGTGAGTCTTGCGGATGATGGACCGCACCCCGAGGAGTTCGGGATTATGAAAATGCCCGTAGAGAGTGTCGTCTTCGGTCAGATCCACGTCGGGCCGATATCCGAACATCATCGTCGAGCTGGCTTGGCTGTCGCAGTCGATGAACAGAACGCGGTAACCGTGAATGGCGAAATGCTGAGCGAGATGCAGCGCGACTGTCGATTTCCCAACACCACCTTTGAAATTGGACACGGAGATAACCGCGGGCGTGTCGGTTGGTTCTCGCCAGGGGCGAGTTCCGAAAACGGCGCGCATTTGATCGAGCTCTTCCAAGGTGTACTGGACCCGATGGCCGGACGCAGTTCGATCGCGTTGCGGCAGTCGCCCATCGCGCTCGGCCTCACGGATTGCAGAGGCAGTTCGGCCGACGAGCGCGGCCGCCTTCGAGATTGAGTAGCACGGCCCGACCTTTTGGCCGGTCTCCGGATCCAGGGCTCCATCGCGAATACGCTTAAGGATGGTGAGGGCCTTTCGATGTAAGGTCCCCAAGCCGTCTTCCAGGAGTTCATCGGTTTGTGCGTCGAGCGCTGCTTCGCTGGCCATGGTCACCGCTTTGTGAGATTGAGCGGGCGAATTAGCACTCTTGGCAGTTTTGAGCAAACTTTGGCCACCAATCTTACAAAGTGACCGATGATCTCCGTGCTCTTTTCAGGCTAGCGCCGAATCAGAGGGGTAGGACGGATCGAAAAGTCACTGGTCGCCAGGGAGCAGGGAGTTCAATCTTGTGACGCGCATCGGCGGTCGCACAAGGACGTGTGTGCCTAGTTTGGCCCCCTGTGGACAATCACCGATGATCTCGGTGCAAACCGATGAATTCAGTGCATTTAAGCGATGATCTCGGTTCTCTTGAGACCGATGATCTCGGAGCCCATACCTACTAAAGGAATCTCCTAAGAAAATCCGATTCGCGAATCGTTTTTGAATTTTGGTCATTGGATTTTGTTGTGCGCCGACAAACCGCTCCGAGATCATCGGCGTGTTTGGAGGTTTCAGGCCCGGAAATCCGTCAAAACTGCCAATGGCCTTGCTTTCGAAGATCAAACCTGTTGATTAACGACCAACCCGGGGCTCCAATGAGTCGGGAAGGGACGGTTCAATGAGCGGAGACACACTGCGTCCAATCGGACATCAATACGCTCTAGCAATGCTAGGCGGTGGTGAAGAGCGAGTCAGGTCACTAGCGCAGTCTGCCGGCACTCAGCTGACCATGGATGCGTTTCTCAGGGTTCAGGATGAAGAGCCCGTACCGGCATTTCTGCATTCAGCGCTTTGCGCGATGTCCCTGCCCACGAAGCGGCCGAAGGATGATACGCAACCCATCCTTCGCGAAGACGGAAAGTATGCGCTGGCGATCAACCCCAGGCCCATATTGCAAACCGTCGATGGCAAGCCGACACTTCGAAGCCTCGGAGTACCGTATGGGGCCTATCCGCGCGTCGCGCTGATCTATCTGCTGTCGCAAGCAGTCACGAAGCGTTCGCGCGACGTCTACTTGGGTCGCAATTTCACTGAGTGGATGCGCCGTCTTGGCTATCAGACAGTTTCCTATGGACCTCGCGGTACCGCCAATTTGATGAGGGAGCAGGTGGACCGGCTGCTTGCCTGCGAATGGCAAATCCGCTGGGAGGGTAACGAGGGTGGGGACAACGCATTCGCTGTTCGGGATGTGAAGATTTCCAACGAGTACGCCGGATCGCTTGAGAAAAACGGCGCATTTGCGCGTGAAATTCGGATGTCAGAGGCATTCTACAGCCACCTGCTTGATCATGCCGTACCGCTTAACGAGGTCGCTATTCGAGAGCTCAAGGGCACCCCAACTGCGCTCGACCTCTATACCTACCTTGCGTATCGACTGCCACGGATCGGCAGTGACCGGGGGCAAGTAATCTCCTGGGATCAACTGGCCAAGCACTTGGGCAATGACGCCGACAGCAAGCGTTTCCGGCAAACCGTGCGAGAGACCATGCAGTTGGTTTCGGCGGTGTATCCCAACGCAGATGTCGATTTCAGCGGTCGCAAGGTGGTGTTGCGACCTTCGCCAGCCCCATTGGAGCGAAAGCTCGTCGGTCCGCACCTGCGTGTCATTGGTGCACCAGCGTTGGAAACCGCACCGAGATCATCGGTCCCGAAGATGGCTCGCACGCCCCTTCGCGAAACGAAGACCACCGAACCTCTGCAGCATTTTCCGGGCGGTAGCCTGACATACGGCGACCGAGAGACGAAGTTTCGGGCGATCGGTCTCGATAAAGGTAAGCCGTGGTGTGTTGATACCATGGCAAACGCTTTTCGTGCGGGCTTCCCTGGCATCAAGCAAGCGCGCACTGATGCCGAGTGGCTCAGGGTCTGGGAGGCCTTCGTTATCAAATATGCTGACCGGCGCGCTCAGGCAGGCGCAAACTGACCGATGATTTCCGAGCACATCGCCGACGGCTGATTCGCGTCGGGGGAGGGGAGTAGGGCTGAGCTGGGCGGTTATGCCCCTCATCAGCAATCACCCTACATCGGATCTCCGAACCCTCGTCGCCCGCCTAGGTGGCAAGTGGACGGGCAACACCGCGATGTGTCGTTGCCCGTCCCATGCAGACCGAACGCCGTCACTGGCGATCAGGCAAGGCGATCGCAGCATCCTCGTGACCTGCCATGCCGGTTGTGATGCTACCGATGTTCTTCGAGCGCTTCGCAGGATCGCCGACCTGCCAAGCGTTGGCCCCGCTGAGGTAGTTGGCAGACAGGCTCACCAGCCATCAGCCTTTCTTGCGATTTGGCAGGCAGCTCGTCAGATCGAGGGCACGCTGGCCGAGCGCTATGTCCGCGAAGTCCGCAACGTCTGGGCACCGCTTGAAGACCTGCGATTTCATCCGCGCTGTCCGAAAGGGCAGGGGAGGCTCGTTCAGTTTGAGCCAGCCTTGCTGGTCGCGATGCGCAAGGCGGGCGAGATCGTCGCGATCCAGCGGATATTCCTCGATCCAACGACGGCCCACTACACCGAGAAGCTCGTCCTCGGGCGAGCGATCGGCGCTGCCTGGACCAACGGACCACCGGGCAAAACGATTGGCCTCTGCGAGGGCTTCGAGACTGCCGCGGCATACACCTCACTGACCGGCATCCAGGCATGGGCCACCATGGGCGCCAAGCGCTTCCACCAGGTCGAGATCCCGGCCAGCGTTGAGCGCGTGTTCCTGCTTGCTGACAACGACCCTGAAGGCCGCCGCGCCGAAGCCCGTGCGCGGCAAGCATTGGCCCGACCGGGCCTTGCGATCAACACCGAGTGGCCACCGGGACGCATGAACGACTGGGCGCAGCTCCTGAAGCGCTGAGGGGAGGGGGGCTGCAGGGGATGTGCCGCCGGTCGGCAGCAGACCTCACAATTCTCCCGGAGACCTCCATGACCGCTACGATCTCAGGCAGCAGCGCCATTCTCGGCGCTGCGCGAACGCTTGCTGCCAAGCTCCTGCTCGCCATTCCCATCGATCGAGCGGCTCTCACGGAGGCCATGACCGAGAGCTCGGGCGGCAACGATGCTGCGGGAGCCTGGACCCAGCGCGAGAGTTTCGAGGCGCTTGAGGTGGCGCTGGCCATGGCAATTCCGGAACTGGTCGGCCGAATGGACGCCGGTGCTGCCATCGGCACGCTCGAGGCGCTTGCTCGGGAATTACCGACCCACACGGTGCGCAGCGAAGACCAGATCGCTTTCCAGCAGTTTTCTACCCCGCCGGCGCTGGCGTGCCTTGCCGTCCATCTCGCGCGCCTCGGGTCCGAAGATATCTTCCTCGAACCGAGCGCCGGCACCGGGATCATCGCTGCGCTGGCAAGAGGCGCGGTGAAGCAGTTCCTTCTCAACGAACTCGAACCTACCCGCGCTGAGCTGCTCGAAGGCCTATTTCCGGGCTCTTCAGTCTATCGCCACGACGGCGCCAAGATTGCCGCGCTGCTCGCCGGGACCGCTCGGCCGAGCGTGATCGTGATGAACCCTCCGTTCTCGGTGTCGCAGTCGCGCGGCGAAGATCAGAACACAGCGGCACGGCACCTGCGCGCAGCACTCGACCATCTGTTGCCCGGCGGACGGGTGGTGGCGATCATGCCGGACTGGTTTGCTGAATCCGCACGAGGTGGCGAAGTCTATCGCCGTACTCTGGAAGGCGCACGGGTCGTCATGTCGCTGCGGCTCGACAAGGGCGGCTACGCCAAGCACGGCACCGGCATTGCGGTGCGGTTGCTGGTAATCGACAAGGTTCCGGGCGAGACCTCGGTTTCGACGATCAATCGAGCGTCCGTAAGCGAGCTGTTCGCGGCGCTAGGACCTATTCCTCCACGCGCTGCGCTGCGCGTGGCCAGTCCGGCTGCCGTGGTTCGGCCCAAACTCAGCTTGTTCCGATCGGTGAAAAGCGGCCCGGCGCGTCCGGTGATCGTGCGGGCACCGCAGACCAACGAGGTCAGGCCTGTCGCCTACCAAGTGCTCGAGGAGGCCGCGGCAATGGGCGAACAACGCGGGGTCTATGCCGACTATCGCCCCTCGCGCGTCGTCATCCCCGAAGCAGGTGAGCATCCGTCCCATCTGGTCGAATCCGCCGCCATGGCGTCAATCGCCGCGCCCAAGCCCGGCTACATTCCGTGCCTGCCCGAGCGGACGGTGACCGCGCGGTTGCTCTCGGCGGCCCAGCTCGAGACCGTGATCTACGCGGGCGAAGCCTGGAGCCGCGATCTCCACGGCCGCTTCAGCCAAACTGCTGGCGAGGTGGCGCTCAAGGAAGACCCCGAGGGTCAGCTCTACCGCACCGGCTTCTTCCTAGGCGACGGGACCGGAGCGGGGAAGGGGAGGCAGGCGGCGGCCTGCATTCTCGACCAATGGCTGAAGGGCAATCGTCGGCACATCTGGATCTCGAAGAACGCACCGTTGCTCGAGGATGCGCAGCGCGACTGGACCGCGATCGGCGGGCTGCCATCGGACATCATTGATCTCGCGCGCTGGAAGATCGGCGAGGAAATCACCGCGCCCGAGGGCATCCTGTTCGTCCCCTATGGAACCCTTCGCTCTGCCCGTGTCGAGGATACCCGGCTCGACCAGATTGTGCGCTGGGCCAGTCCCGCATTCGAAGGCGTGATCGTGTTCGACGAAGCCCATGAAATGGGCGGTGTCGCTGGCGGGGAGGGGGCTCTCGGTCAGAAACAGGGTTCGCTCCAGGGGATCGCTGGAGTGCTGCTGCAGAACACCCTGCCGCGCGCCCGCGTGCTTTACGCCTCGGCCACCGGTGCTTCGGACGTCAACAACCTCGCCTATGCGGTGCGGCTTGGCCTGTGGGGACCGGGCACGGCCTTTGCGAACCGCGAGCAGTTCATCTCCGAAATCCGCGACGGCGGCATTGCGGCGATGGAACTGGTGGCGCGCGACCTCAAGGCGTCGGGGCTCTATCTCGCCCGCGCGCTCAGCTTCGCCGGGATCGAGTACGACATCCTGCGCCACGACCTCAGCATCGACCAGATCGCGATCTATGACACCTATTGCGAGGCCTGGACGATCATCCACCAGAACCTTGAAGCCGCGCTTGAACTGACGGGCGTGGTCGACGGCCTCGAGAACCGCACGCTCAACAGCGGCGCCAAGGCGGCGGCGCGCAGTCGGTTCGAAGGCACCAAGCAGCGCTTCTTCGCGCAGGTGCTGCTCTCACTGAAGCTGCCTTCGATCTTCCCGGCGATCGACGAACACCTCGCCCAGGATGAAAGCGTGGTGGTGCAGCTGGTCAGCACGGCGGAATCGATCCTCAATCGGCGGCTTAATGAGCTCGATCCCGAGGAGCGCGAGGCGCTGGAATTGGACTTGTCGCCCCGCGAGGCCATCGTGGACTACCTCACCCGCGCTTTCCCGACCCGGCAGATGGAGGAATACGTCGACGAACTCGGCGACGTTCGCTCTCGGCCAATGTGGGACCAAGCCGGCAACCCGGTCCACAACCCGCAGGCCGAGGCCGCTCGCGAGCAGCTGATCGAGCATATCTGCGCGATGCCGCCGATCCCGACCGCGCTCGACGCTTTGCTAGAGCACTACGGGGTCAGCGCGGTGGCCGAAGTTACTGGGCGCTCCAAACGCCTGGTCCGCGATGGCAGCGGCCAGCAGCGCCTCGAAAGCCGCTCGCCGCGCACCAACCTTGCCGAAACCACCGCGTTCATGACGGGGGCAAAGCGTATCCTGGTGTTCTCCGATGCCGGCGGAACGGGCCGCAGCTACCATGCGAGCCTCGATGCCAAGAACCAGCAGCGCCGCGTGCATTTTCTGCTTGAGCCGGGCTGGCGAGCCGACCGCGCGATCCAGGGGCTTGGACGAACGCACCGCACCCACCAGGCCTGCCCGCCGCTGTTTCGGCCGGTCACCACCGACTGCAAAGGCGAAGCCCGGTTCACCAGCACGATCGCGCGGCGGCTCGATGCGCTCGGTGCGCTGACGCGCGGCCAGCGCCAGACCGGCGGGCAGGGGATGTTCGATGCCGCAGACAACCTCGAGAGCGCCTACGCCAAGCACGCGCTGCACGACTGGTACGGGCTGCTGGCCACCGGCAAACTCAAGAGCACGTCGCTGAAAGAATTCCAGGCCATGAGCGGGCTTGAACTCACCGACCAAGACGGAGTGCTGCGCGAGGACCTGCCGCCGATCCAGCGCTGGCTCAATCGCATCCTGGCAATGAAGATCGCCGTCCAGAATGCCATCTTCGACGAGTTCTTGACTCTGGTGGAGACGCGGGTGTCGGCGGCCAAGGAGGCCGGGACTTTCGATATCGGCGTCGAGACCGTCGCGGCCGAGACCTGCGAGGTGCTCTCCGACACGGTGATCCGTACCGATCCGGTGACGGGGGCGACCTCGCACCTCCTCGAACTGTCGCTGACCCAGCGGCGTAAGCTGCTCGCGCTCGAGCGCGTGCTGAAAATGGCCTCATACGAGAACAAGCCGCTGTTTCTGCGCAACGCCAAGTCGGGCAAGGTCGCGCTCGCGATCCCTGCGCCGTCGCACATGGACGAGGAGGGCGAGCTTATCCGCCGGTTCGAACTCGTCCGCCCGTTGCGCAGCGAATACATCCTTGCGGGCAGGCTGGACGAGACCGCCTGGGAGCCTGTCGCCCAGACCAAGTTCAGCGCGCTGTGGGAAGCAGAATACGCCGCTGACGAGAACCAGCTGGTGACCGAGACGGTGTTTCTTGCGACCGGGCTATTGCTGCCGATCTGGGGCGCGCTTCCTAAAGAGGACCTGACGGTCAACCGCATCGTCGACAAGTCCGGCGCCTCGTGGCTCGGTCGGCACGTCCATGACTGTAGATTTCCGCTGAGAAGTGACCCGGTATTTCCATCGAGAATTGACCCGGGTGATGGTATGTCCCGCAGAGCGGGTTTTGGGTCAAGCTGGTGATTTTTCCTTTCGTGGTTTTGGTGAGGCAGAGCTGGCCCTGAACCGGAAGCTGTCATTGCCAGTTTCGATGATGTGGCAATGATGGGTTAGCCGATCCAGCAGGGCTGTGGTCATCTTGGCATCGCTGAATACCTCGGCCCATTCGCTGAAGCTGAGGTTAGTGGTGATCACGACGCTGGTGCGTTCGTACAATTTGCTGAGCAGGTGGAACAGCAAAGCTCCGCCTGATGGGCTGAACGGCAGATAGCCCAGTTCATCAAGGATGATGAGATCGAGCTTGAGCAGACGTTCGGCAATCTGCCCCGCCTTGTTGGCTGCTTTTTCCTGTTCGAGCGCATTGACCAGATCGACCGTGGCAAAGAAGCGCACTTTTCTGCGGTGATGTTCGACGGCTTGAACTCCCAGCGCAGTGGCGATGTGCGATTTGCCGGTTCCGGGCCCGCCAATCAGTACTACGTTGTCAGCGCCGTCGATGAACTCGCCACCATGGAGTTGCCGAACCAGGGCCTCGTTGGCCTCGCTGGATGCGAAGTCGAACCCGGCCAGGTCTTTGTAAGCTGGGAACCGGGCGGCCTTGATCTGATAAGCAATCGAGCGGACCTCACGTTCGGCCATCTCGGCTTTGAGCAACTGGGAGACCATCGGCACTGCGGCACTGAAGGCTGGGGCGCCTTGCTCGATAAGGTCCCCCACTGCTTGGGCCATGCCATACAACTTCAGCGCCTTGAGCATGACGACAACGGCGGCACTGGCGGGGTCATGACGCATGACGCAGCCCTCCCTCACGCAGGGCATCATAACGTCCGACATTGGCCAACGGCTCTTGCGCAAGGCGCAAAGCCTGCGGTGCGTCAATCGGCGCTGCCGGTGGAGCCTTACCATCGATCAGGCGGTGCAGGATATTGAGGACGTGGGTCTTGGTGGCGACGCCCGCATCCAGCGCCAGTTCGACAGCGCAAAGCACTGCCTGTTCGTCATGTTGCAGCACCAACGCCAATATCTCCGCCATCTCCTTGTCTCCGCCGGGACGACGTAGGAGCTGGCTTTGCAGCTGCTTGAAGGCCTCTGGGAGCTGCAAGAATGGCGCGCCATTGCGCAGTGCTCCCGGCTTGCGCTGGACTACTGCCAGATAATGCCGCCAGTCATAAATTGTCCGCCCGCCAGTGTGGTGGGATCGGTCAATGATTCTGGCATGTTCGCAAAGGATCTGCCCCTCGGCCGCCACCACGATCCGCTCGGGGTAGATCCTGATGCTGACCGGGCGGTTGGCAAAGGATGCCGGGACGCTGTACCGATTGCGTTCAAAGCTGATGAGGCAGATCGGGGACACCCGCTTGGTGTGTTCGACAAAACCATCGAAGGTCCGCCCCAGCGGCATCAGACTACCAACCTCAGCGGCGTGTACATCGGCTACGGTGCCGGGCAAGTTGCCATGTTGGATCTCACCCCATTGCGCGATGCATTGTTCCTCGAGCCAGGCATTGAGCGCATGGATATCCGGGAAGCTCGGCAACTTCTGCCACAGCCGCCGCCGTGCATCTTGCACGTTCTTCTCGACTTGGCCCTTCTCCCACCCCGAGGCCGGATTGCAGAATGCAGGCTCGAACAAGTAGTGGCTGGCCATTGCGGTGAAGCGCGCGTTGACCTGTCGGGCTTTGCCCTTGCCGATCTTATCGACCGCAGTTCGCATGTTATCGAAGATCCCGCGCTGCGGCACACCACCCAGCACGCGGAATGCCTGCGTCAGTGCATCAAACAGCATCTCATGCGTCTGTAACGGATAGGCCCGCACGATGAACGCCTTGCTGTGTGATAGTTTGGTATGGGCCGCCTGCAGCTTGACACGCTCGCCACCAAGAATTGCCCAATCTTCGCTCCAGTCGAACTGGAACGCCTCACCTGGCTGGAAAACCAAAGGCACGTATGTTCCGCGGCCACTGGCCTGCTGTGCCAAGAGACGGCCTGCCTTCCAATCCCGCACATAGGCAGCGACACGATTATAGGACCCTTCGTAGCCCAATACGGCCAGATCAGCATGCATCTGCTTCGCCGTGCGCTTCTGCTTGCGCGATTTGCCAGCCTCGATTTGTAACCAACCCGTCAGCTTCTCAGCAAACGGGTCCAGCTTGCTCGACCGGTCAGGTACCTTGAACTGCGGCACCACCGTATCCGCGCGCAGATACTTGCGGATCGTGTTGCGCGACAAACCGGTGCGCCGCTCAATCTCACGAAGCGGGATCTTATCACGAAGGCGCCACCGGCGAATTACACTCAATAAATCCATGTCGATCACTCCCGATACCCCTGACTGGTCAGCCAGGGGCGGGTTCAAACATGGGTCAATTCTCAATGGAAATTTATGCCCTTACCGGGTCACTTCTCAGCGGAAATCTACACTCTCCGCATCGTATTTGTCGAGCTGGCCGTCGATCCACCCGTGGCACAGCGCCGCATCGATCGCCTCGGCCTTGGTCAGACTGGTGATTGCAGCGCCCTTCTTCGCGAAGCGCAGCCATGCGCCGGGGGCGCCTTCCGGTTGCTGCGCGAGCCAATCCTCGAACGCAGCCTGGGCTGCGAACAGCAGGATCGGCAGATTGCCGCGTATTTCGGTCATGGTGCGGAGCCTAGCGGCCCTGGCTACCGGCGGCTAGGGCAGGGGGATGGACGACTTGTTTTCTCCTCGCGGCCTTTCGGGGCTGACGCTGACGCGTTCCGATCTCGCACCGCTCACTGGCGGCGCGCCGCAGGTCGTGACTGATTGCGACCTCGAGGAGGCCGACCTCTCCGGGCTCGACCTCACGGGCTGGCGCTTCGAACGCTGCAATCTGCGCAAGGCCGATTGCAGCGCTGCCAAGCTTGAAGGCTCGATTTGGCAAGGCTGCCGGGCACCCTTTGTGAGTTTCGTCGGTGCCAATCTCAGCGAGGCTGCGTTCGCTGGCGGGGACTTCAACAATTCCGTCTGGCGGCGCGCGACGCTGACCTCGGCGAAGTTCGTCGGGACCAAGCTCACCGGTGCGGATTTCTCCGAAGCGCGGGCCATGCATATCCACTTCGAGGAAGTGCTGCTGGTCAGCGCCAAGCTGCCCGGCTTCTCGTTCCGTAAGGAGACCCTGCGCCGGGTCGACCTCTCCGGTGCGGACCTGCGCAAGGGCGACTTCCGCATGACGGTGTTCGAGGAATGCAGCCTGCGCGAAGCGATGGTCGCGGGATCGCGCTTCGAAGGCTCGGACCTGCGCGGTGCCAATCTTGGCGGGCTGCGCCTGGTCGATGCCAACCTGTTTCGCGGGGCGACGATCTCGCGCGAGCAGGCCGGGCAACTGCTTGGCGAACTCGGTTTGTCGGTCCGCTAAGGCGTTGCCGCCTCGTGCGAGAGGTATTCGCGCACCAGCGCGCGGGCGCGGTGCAGGCGGCTCTTGATCGCCCCTGCCGGCTCATGGAGCCGCCCGGCGATCTCGGCGATCGTCAGTTCCTCGAAATCGCGCAGCAGGATCACCTCGAGGTAGTGCGCCGGCAGCGATTCCAGCGCGGCGGCGACATCGAGCCGCAGGGTTTCGTCGGGAAGCGTGCAGATCCGCTGTTCGGCCACATCGAGCGGTTCGGCACCCTGGCTGAGCATCGCGCGGGCAAGCCGCTGGCACTCGCGGCGGATGACGGTGAACAGCCAGCCCGTGAACGCCGCCGCGGCCCTGAGGCTCGCGACCTTGCGGGTGATCACCAGCAGGGTTTCCTGGACGGCATCGTCGATGTCGCTGGCGGCACAGTGCCGCCGGGCATAGCGGCGGATGTCGTTCTGGCAGCTGGCGAGCAGGCGGCCGATGGCGACACTGTCACCGCCCTGCGCGGCGAGGATCAACTCGCCGCGGCTTGTCTCGCTTTGCTGCCTGTTGCCCATCGCTACTTGCTCTTGTCCAGCCTGGCTTTCTCGAGCTTGCGGCCCGCCATCGCGCAGGCCGGGCAGAACCCGATCAATCCCGTCATCGCCAGCATGGCGCCCATCACGCCCGCCATCACCGCCATCGGCGAGACATGCCAGTTGATCCAGGCAAAGGCGAGCGCGCCCATGCCCATCATGAGGCGCAGGACACGTTCCCAACCGGGCACGTTTTTGGAATAGAACATCGGCTTCAAGCTCCTTCTTGGCTTGCCAGGAGCCGGCGTTCTGCCGCTCCTCACAAGGCAAGAGGGCGCATTTTGGCAAAACGGTTCGCGGGCCCCGCGCAAAAACTTTGTCACGGTCCGGGGGGGGGCCTTTCAGGGCTTCCGCTGCTCGGTTTCAAGGTTCTCGACCACGCCGTTGACCAGACCGAGGCACAGCGCGGCTTCCTCGCGGGATAGCACCACCTGTTCGGCAGCCGGGTCGCCGAGCTTCTTCTGGAGGACCTGCGATAGCGCTTCGGCCACCTGCAGCGCGCTGGGCATCTGTGGTTCTGCGGCCATCGCCCACTCCCGTGCGGTTCCGCTCCGCGAACACCGCGGCGGTCCAGCCAGACTACGCTCCCGCGCCAGCGCGGTCGAGGTCTATCCTGCCGGGCAGAAGGGCCTGCGGATTTCTGGAAAGCTGTAGGCGGAAATTGCAGAGGGAAGGGGGCACCCCGGCGCCCGCGCCCCGCGCGGGCTTGGGGCAACCCGCTCTACTTGGCTGGCGGCCGGCGACGCTTTCGCGCCGCCGCCAGCCTAGCCAAGCCGGCATGGGATGCCGGCCCTGCGGGTGACGATCGGGGCCATTGGCGTTGACGGGAGAGGTTGCTAGGGTTCCGACCATGCCTGTCGTTCTCGCTGCCGCCGTCCTGTGCCTTTCGCCATCGGTTCACGACGGCGACACGATCCGCTGCGGCCGCGAGCGGGTGCGGATCGCCAACATCGACGCGCCGGAGCTACCCGACAGCCCCAAATGTCAGGACCGACGCCGGTCCTATGCCTGGTGTGACTTTGCCGCGGGCGAAGCCTCGCGCGTCGCGCTCGTCCGGCTGCTGTCGCGCGGCCGGGTCATGATCGAACGGCTCGGGACCGATCCCTACGGGCGGACGCTGGCCACCGTGTCGGTGGGTGGCGTGGACGCCGGTGACTACCTCATCTCGCAGGGTCTCGCGCGGCCCTGGCGCTGAAGGTCCACTGCGGTGGGCGGCTGCGCGGACCTCGAAACGCGCGCACTTGTGCGGCTCCGGTGCCAAGGGCCGAGGCGGCGTTGGTGTATGGGGCTGTGGTCGGAGCGCCTCGTTCTGACGATGCCGCCGGGCTGGGCGGCGGGGCCGGTGAGGGCGGGGTGCGCATACGCCGCGTGGGCAGATCGGGGCGGTGCTGGAAGGCGACCAAAGCTGACGGGGCCAGGGTCTTGCTGATTTCCGGCATGAATTGACGAAACCGCCCTTCGTTTGCCGATGAACCCTGCGGCGCCAGTCCCTGGCCGCAACCCAAAAGCAGCGGACCGTGAAGCCCTTCGGGCTTGCCGCACCACTCCTCGCTTTTGGGTTTCCCTCTCTGCGTTCGGTGCGGGCCCGGGCCTAACGGCGCCGCCTGTCTGGGTCATCGGCGGGCGGTTCCGCCGAATTCAAGACCGGAGACAACCCATGAAGAACCTCGTCATCCTGATCGGCCGCATCGCGTCCGCCCCCGAAACCCGCCACGCCGGCGAGACCGCGATCACCTCGTTCACCCTCGTTACCGACCGCCCCAAGCTGGTCGACGGCAAGACGGTCAAGAACGAGGCGGGCTACACCGAGACCATCCCCGAATTCCACCGCATCACCGCCTTCAACGGCCTCGGCACTTCGGTCGCCAAGCACAAGAAGAAGGGCGATCTGGTCGAGGTCCAGGGCCGCCTCCACTACTCGAAGTGGACCGATCGGGAAGGCGTCGAGCGCTATGCGGTCGAGATCGTCTCCGAGGAAGTCCTCTTCCTCTGAACCGAGCCGGGGAGGCGGCACTGCCGCCTCCCTTCGGGCATCTCGGACGAAGCTCGGTGCGAAAAATTCAACGGCGGCGGCTCTTTTCGCACTTGCAGCATAGGTGCCCGCGACCCATATCAGGCTTGCCTTTCAGGCATCCTCTCCCAAGACTTTCACGGGGCCGGCAGCAATGCTGGCCCCATTTTTTTGTTCATGGGCCGCGTGAATACGCGCCCATGAACTGGCAATTCCTCGCTTGGACCCATAGGGTCTGGCATCGCCACTTCGAGGAAGCGCAAAGATCATGGCTGACGACACCCTGCTGGACCACGTTGCCGACATCGTCTCCGCCCATGTCAGCAACAATTCGGTTTCGGCCAATGATCTGCCGGGCCTGATCCAGTCGGTCTATACTTCGCTTGCCACACTCGGCCAGGCTCCCGAGCCGCTCGAGGAAAAGCTCACGCCTGCAGTCTCGGTCCGCGCGTCGGTCAAGCCCGACGCCGTGACCTGTCTCGACTGCGGCGCGAAGATGAAGATGCTCAAGCGCCACCTCGGCACCGACCATGGCATGACCCCGGCTGAGTACCGCACGCGCTGGAACCTGCCGGCAGACTATCCGATGGTCGCGCCGGAATATGCCGCCAAGCGCAAGGAACTCGCGGTCCGGATCGGGCTCGGCCGCAAGCCCGGACAGAAGCCGAAGGCCAAGGCTGAACCCGCAAAGACGGCCAAGCCGCGCAAGAAACTTGGCGTTGCCTTTGGCGCTACCGATGCCGGATAGCGCCTGAAATCAGGCTAAGTCCTTGATTTCATTTAACATATATCAACACCAATTCGTGTCTTGTGTCCTAGTTTCAATGGTTTGCAGGCGATAAACCTGTCCATTGTGTTTCGCTCATAATTTGGACGATCAAGGGAGTTGGAAGTGCAAGACGCCGTAGGCGGCTCACTTCCTACTCGCTTGATCGTAACCCGATCGCAGCGTGACGGTTCAGTCTTCAGAGGAGGGCAGCGGCTCGGGCGACTGTCCCGGTGATACGCGAGCTAGGACAGCCGTGTAGAGCTGACGCCAGTGTTCCGCCTTACCGCGCTCACGCTCGGCCGTTCGGTCCGCCTTAGCCCTTTCGGCACGGGCATCCCGGAGCTCGGTCTCAAGGCGCTCGATCTTGTTGCGGAGTGCCGCTTCGATGTGCCGATATTCCTCGGGCGTTCGCAGCGGGACCTTCTTGCCGTCTATCACCTCGGTTTCCGCGCGGGTTTCGACGCGTTCCTCGCCGATCTCGTCGGCGAAGTTGTTGTAGAGGTACTGGCGGCTGACCTTTGCTTCACGTGCCACCGAGACGAACGTCACAGCCTGCCTGGTGTCGCGCAGCCGCATGATCGCATCCTCGACTGCAGCGCGCTTCTCTGCGCTACGACGGCTGCGGGCATCGTTGAGTGTTGCGATCCGCAGATCCGGTCCCATGGTCATGACGTCGCTTCCTCTCGAGCAGTGGCCGGCCTGTAGCGCTGCTTTTCACCCTTGTAGAGGCCGTGCTCCTCGATGGAGCGGATGATGGTGTCGGTGTTGTGGACCGCATCCTTATTGCGTTGCAGGCGCTTTCGCGTGATGTCGGCCATGCGGGTCTGTCCGCCTTCCTCGTAGTTCTGCGCTTCCTGCTCGAGCCCTTCGATCGCGGCGTAAAGTCCGGCCCGTTCACAGCGGAAGTGCTCCACGTCGCCGCCATCGGCGCGGAAGAACCGGCAGGTCAGGCAGGCGTGGGCGTGCTCGCACCATTCGCCGAGTTGCCCTGGCAGCGTGCAGGCGCCGCCGCAGACCCGCGTGGCCAGCATGGTTTCCTTGCGCAGCAGGAGATCGCCGACCGCTTCGTCGACCTTGCCCGCGATTGTGAAGAACTGGCCGCCACCCTTTCGCAGCAAGGCGTTCTTCTTGAGATCGAGACGCTTGTTGACGTACATCGACGCCATATCCGGCGAGGCATGGCCGAGCTCGAACATGATGCTCAGGATGTCGTGGCCTTCGGCCGCCATTTGTGTCCCTCGATGGTGGCGCAACGGATGCCATGAGAAGTCGAACGGCTTGCCTTCGCCATCGACGATCCCGTGCCTGAGGCACAGCATCCTGAGCTCCTGCAAGGTCCAGTTGTAGCCGAGGAACGATTCCCGCTTGCCGTAAAAGACGGGGAACAGGTATTTCGTGGCGCGCCCGTAACGCTGCCGGACGCGATCCTGCTGGGCTTCGATCAACTCGATCATGGCCCGGTGCGCGGGATCGGTCGCCAGCAAGGGCTTGGTGTTCCAGCGGCTGACCTTGTTCTGCCAGAACGTGAACAGCATGAACCGCTTGTCGTGCGGATCGGGCCGCAGGCAGTCGAAGAGCAAGGCATGCAGGTCTTCGGCTCGCGCACCGGTGGTGATCCCGATCATGAAGATTACCGGGATAGGGGCAGGCAGTTCATCGAGCCTGGCCATCATCGCGGCCAAGGCCTCAGGAGGCGCCGCCCGGTTGGCGCCCTCTCGCGAAGCGTAGAGCCGGTTGCGCGGGTCATCCGGTGCCTGCTTGTAACGGATGCGCCGCGCCGCGCGCTTGTCGAGCGCGATCCGCGGCCATTCTGTAGATTTCCGCTGAGAAGTGACCCGGTATTTCCATCGAGAATTGACCCGGGTGATGGTATGTCCCGCAGAGCGGGTTTTGGGTCAAGCTGGTGATTTTTCCTTTCGTGGTTTTGGTGAGGCAGAGCTGGCCCTGAACCGGAAGCTGTCATTGCCAGTTTCGATGATGTGGCAATGATGGGTTAGCCGATCCAGCAGGGCTGTGGTCATCTTGGCATCGCTGAATACCTCGGCCCATTCGCTGAAGCTGAGGTTAGTGGTGATCACGACGCTGGTGCGTTCGTACAATTTGCTGAGCAGGTGGAACAGCAAAGCTCCGCCTGATGGGCTGAACGGCAGATAGCCCAGTTCATCAAGGATGATGAGATCGAGCTTGAGCAGACGTTCGGCAATCTGCCCCGCCTTGTTGGCTGCTTTTTCCTGTTCGAGCGCATTGACCAGATCGACCGTGGCAAAGAAGCGCACTTTTCTGCGGTGATGTTCGACGGCTTGAACTCCCAGCGCAGTGGCGATGTGCGATTTGCCGGTTCCGGGCCCGCCAATCAGTACTACGTTGTCAGCGCCGTCGATGAACTCGCCACCATGGAGTTGCCGAACCAGGGCCTCGTTGGCCTCGCTGGATGCGAAGTCGAACCCGGCCAGGTCTTTGTAAGCTGGGAACCGGGCGGCCTTGATCTGATAAGCAATCGAGCGGACCTCACGTTCGGCCATCTCGGCTTTGAGCAACTGGGAGACCATCGGCACTGCGGCACTGAAGGCTGGGGCGCCTTGCTCGATAAGGTCCCCCACTGCTTGGGCCATGCCATACAACTTCAGCGCCTTGAGCATGACGACAACGGCGGCACTGGCGGGGTCATGACGCATGACGCAGCCCTCCCTCACGCAGGGCATCATAACGTCCGACATTGGCCAACGGCTCTTGCGCAAGGCGCAAAGCCTGCGGTGCGTCAATCGGCGCTGCCGGTGGAGCCTTACCATCGATCAGGCGGTGCAGGATATTGAGGACGTGGGTCTTGGTGGCGACGCCCGCATCCAGCGCCAGTTCGACAGCGCAAAGCACTGCCTGTTCGTCATGTTGCAGCACCAACGCCAATATCTCCGCCATCTCCTTGTCTCCGCCGGGACGACGTAGGAGCTGGCTTTGCAGCTGCTTGAAGGCCTCTGGGAGCTGCAAGAATGGCGCGCCATTGCGCAGTGCTCCCGGCTTGCGCTGGACTACTGCCAGATAATGCCGCCAGTCATAAATTGTCCGCCCGCCAGTGTGGTGGGATCGGTCAATGATTCTGGCATGTTCGCAAAGGATCTGCCCCTCGGCCGCCACCACGATCCGCTCGGGGTAGATCCTGATGCTGACCGGGCGGTTGGCAAAGGATGCCGGGACGCTGTACCGATTGCGTTCAAAGCTGATGAGGCAGATCGGGGACACCCGCTTGGTGTGTTCGACAAAACCATCGAAGGTCCGCCCCAGCGGCATCAGACTACCAACCTCAGCGGCGTGTACATCGGCTACGGTGCCGGGCAAGTTGCCATGTTGGATCTCACCCCATTGCGCGATGCATTGTTCCTCGAGCCAGGCATTGAGCGCATGGATATCCGGGAAGCTCGGCAACTTCTGCCACAGCCGCCGCCGTGCATCTTGCACGTTCTTCTCGACTTGGCCCTTCTCCCACCCCGAGGCCGGATTGCAGAATGCAGGCTCGAACAAGTAGTGGCTGGCCATTGCGGTGAAGCGCGCGTTGACCTGTCGGGCTTTGCCCTTGCCGATCTTATCGACCGCAGTTCGCATGTTATCGAAGATCCCGCGCTGCGGCACACCACCCAGCACGCGGAATGCCTGCGTCAGTGCATCAAACAGCATCTCATGCGTCTGTAACGGATAGGCCCGCACGATGAACGCCTTGCTGTGTGATAGTTTGGTATGGGCCGCCTGCAGCTTGACACGCTCGCCACCAAGAATTGCCCAATCTTCGCTCCAGTCGAACTGGAACGCCTCACCTGGCTGGAAAACCAAAGGCACGTATGTTCCGCGGCCACTGGCCTGCTGTGCCAAGAGACGGCCTGCCTTCCAATCCCGCACATAGGCAGCGACACGATTATAGGACCCTTCGTAGCCCAATACGGCCAGATCAGCATGCATCTGCTTCGCCGTGCGCTTCTGCTTGCGCGATTTGCCAGCCTCGATTTGTAACCAACCCGTCAGCTTCTCAGCAAACGGGTCCAGCTTGCTCGACCGGTCAGGTACCTTGAACTGCGGCACCACCGTATCCGCGCGCAGATACTTGCGGATCGTGTTGCGCGACAAACCGGTGCGCCGCTCAATCTCACGAAGCGGGATCTTATCACGAAGGCGCCACCGGCGAATTACACTCAATAAATCCATGTCGATCACTCCCGATACCCCTGACTGGTCAGCCAGGGGCGGGTTCAAACATGGGTCAATTCTCAATGGAAATTTATGCCCTTACCGGGTCACTTCTCAGCGGAAATCTACATCCATGACCTCTACGTCGATGCGACGCTCGAGAAGCTTGGCGTCTCGCGCAAAGCGCAGACTGACCCGGCCAAGATCGCCCAAGCCATTCTCGGTGGTGGCACGTGGAAGGCGCCGCATCCGCTGAACTTCACCGTTCGCACGTCCCGGGTGAACGGGGCGCGCCGGATCGAGATCGTCGGCGCCGAGGCGGCCCGCATCCCCGAGCTCAAGGCTATGGGCTGCTTCACCGAGATCATCGCCTACAAAACCCGGGTGTTCGTGCCAACCGACAAGGCCGAGGCCATTCTGCAGGCGATGACGGGCCCAGGGACTACGCCTGATTGACCGGCGGGTTTGTCCCGGCAACAGCATCGAGGATCAGGTGGTAACGGGTGGCCTTGAGCGTTCCCGTTTGCCCCATCGCGCCGAGCGCGACCAGCTCCTGAAGATCGCGGGTTGCCGTGGCCCGCGAGGTGTCGGCGATCGTGATGTAGTTGGCAGCACTGAGCCCGCCCTTGAACCCGTCGAGCCCCTCACGGAACATGCGCGCAATGACCTTCTCCTGCCGCGGGTTGAGCTTCCCCCGGTACCGGTCGTGGAACCGGGTCTTCTCCAGCAGGAAGTCGATCAGCGCCAGGCTGTGGGTCTGCGCATCAAGGACAGTCTCAGCCCAATAGGCGAGCCAGTCGGAGATCTCGTTGGACTTGTTCGCCGCTTCGAGTGCGTCGTAATAGGCCGAGCGCCGCCGCTGGATGGTCTGCGACAGCGCGATCAGGCTTGGCTGCCCGATTGCCTGCGACAGTGCCTTCTCCGCGATCGCGCGCCCGATACGGCCATTGCCGTCTTCGAACGGGTGAATGGTCACGAAGTAGAGGTGCGCGAGGCCAGACCGGGTTAGGCCGGGTAGGGGCGTAGCGCCGCCAGGGCCGGTAGCCGCGAACCATTCGAGAAACCGCGCCATTTCCGCCGCCATTTCGCGCGACGGTGGTGCCTCGAAATGGACGGTGGGCTTGTGCAAGGCTCCCGAGACGACCTGCATCGCATCTTCGTGCTCACGGTAACGGCCAACGACGTCGATGTCGCTGCGCCCACTCAGGACCAGGCGATGCCAGTCGCCCAAGACCTCTTCGGTCAGTGGAGCGGCGAAGTCCCGGAAGAGCGCCATCATCATTTCCGCGATGCCGCGTTCGGCAGGCGGGATCCGGCGGGCTTCGGTTTCGAGACCGAACTCGCGGCGCAGCGAAGACTGGACACTGTCGCGATTGAGCAGTTCGCCTTCGATCTGCGAGGTCTTCATCGCTTCGTCGGTCATGACGTCGAGCACGACGCTGGTGCGGTCCTCATCGCCGAGGTGCTTCACCACGCCGATCATGATCCCGGATTGCTGCAGGAAACGGGCCTCGTGCACGGCCAGGGCTTCGCTATTCCAGCGAAAATCAGGCCAGTCCGGCTGCTGCCAATTCCACTTCATGAGGCATTCGTTCCCGCTTTATAACTCACTCGATAGCTCATTATGAGGCATAAAGCCATGATTTATGCCTCACGGGGCGCTTGCCGCCGATTTCCGAGCGCAAGTGCTGGGGGCGCTTCACCGAGGCCTTGATCGGCGCAGGGGTGCCTTGAGCGCATTTAACATCAGCGATGTTAAATAGGACTGTGCTGTTAGACCGGCCTACCTCACGTCAGCGATCGAGACGCGAATGGACCTCAGATGGATTCGATGTGGTTGTTGAGCAGTGAGGCAGTGACGAATAGCCCATGCGCCTCTAGCGACCTCAGGTAGCCCTCTGCAGACATTTCCGGTCGCGTAAGCCGAGTGCGCAATGTTCGGATCGCGGCAACCGCCTTGCCTTCATCAAGAGCAATGGTGTCGGCGATGAACTCATCTGCAGTTCGTGCTTCGATGTTGAGCGGCGTCAGGACTGCCTCGGGGAAATCCGCGTTGTTCTCCGTGACCACCGCTTGGGCCTGTGTCTGGACGGCTGCCGCCAGCACATGTTCGTCGTTCGCATCGGGAAGACCGAAGGTCATCGACGCAAGCGAAGTGGGAGCCATTACCAGCGCTTCCGGGAAGGCGCGGTGCATGGCCCCGACCGAGCGCGCCGCGCGCGAGGCAGAATCTTCGATGCCGCGCTCGGCGAAAATCCTGCCCAGTGCGTTTTGCGTTTCATCGAGAATCCGCTGCGACCATCGCACCCGGAAGAACTCCGCTTCGGCCAGCGTGAGGAGCAGGTCCCGCCTAGGGGCGCTGACCAGTGTGCAGGCATCTACCAGAGCTGTGTAGCGATTGGCGAACATGGCGGCCGGAGATCAATAAAGGTCCGCGTCGCCCGAAAGCAGATCGTCCATAGCCTTGGCGCGCGTTTCATCACGCTTAGCCTTGTAGGCGAACACATCCTCTGCCTTGAGGCGACGATGCCTACCAACCATGCTATGGGGGATATCGCCCTTTTCGATCAGCTTGATGAGGTAGGGCCGCGAAATATTGAGCAGGTCCGCCGCTTGCTGTGTGGTCAGCATCTGCTGAATCGGAACGAGCGTGACGGCATCGCCGCTGCCAATGTGACGCAGCAATTCCAGGAACAGATCCGACATCGCCGGTGTGAGGGCGATTTCAACGGGTTTTCTGGTTTTCGGATCGGGCACGCGCAGCTTCGCCTCGCCGGCCTTCTGGGCGGCAAGAATTCGGCGAAGCTGGTTGGCGATCTGTCGGTCATCGGCCGAGGGCAGCCTGTTGCCAAAGGGCAAGGCGTTGGCTGGCAGGGTCATTGGCTCTCTCCGTGATGGCCATATTCACTATCGAATATTCGCAATAAACGCAACCAAATTCTCCGCTCCGGGTTCCGCAGCTCTGGCATATCGCCGTAAACCATGGGCCTGAAGTCCCGGGGCCGTTCCTGAAATGTCGAGGGGAGGGGGGCTGGAAGGGGTGAGCCGAAGGGCTCGGTCAATCCAGCTTTCAGGAGCACCCCCCATGAACGACATCGAGATGATCCCGCTTGGCAAGCTACGCTTGTCCGAGGCCAACGTCCGCAAGAATGACAGCAACCTCTGCATCGAGGAACTCGCCGCCAACATCGAGGCCAAGGGCCTCCTTCAGAACTTGATCGTGGCGCCAGCCAAGAAGCGGGGCATGTTTGATGTGACCGCCGGTGGTCGCCGCCTGCGAGCACTGAACTTTCTCCTCGAGGCGGGCAAGCTCGCCAAGGATCACCCCGTCGCCTGCCGCGTGCTCGACATCGATGCCGCCGAGCAGTCCGAACTCTCGCTGATCGAGAACGTCATCCGGCTCGACATGACCCCGACCGATGAAATCCGGGCCTACAAGCACTTCGTCAATGAGGGCAGCGACCTCGACGCGATTGCCAAGCGGTTTGGCCGCACCCGCCGGTTCATCGAAGGCCGCCTGCGCCTCGCCGACCTCGCTGATCCGATCTTCGCCGCACTCGAGGAAGGCAAGATCACCCTGGATGTCGCCAAGGCCTACGCAACGACCCCCAACCACGAACGCCAGATGCTGGTGTGGAACGAGCTCTCGAACTCCTGGCAGGGCAACCAGGCAGATTCCATCCGCCGGATGATCACCCACAGCGCGATCCGCTCGTCCTCGCCGATGGCGAAGCTCGCAAGCGAAGCAGATTACCTCGCCGCCGGCGGCAAGATCGAGCGCGACCTCTTCACCGAGGATGGCGGCGAGACCTGGATCGATGCCGAGATTGCCCAGCGCATCGCGGGCGAGAAGCTGCAGGCCTTCGCGACCCAGATCGCCGAAACCTCGGGTTACGCCTGGGTGCGGCCGATCCTCGAGACCCGCGTGACCTATGGCGCAACCGAAGACCTCCACCAGGTCCACCTCGAACCCGCACCGCTTTCTGACGAGGAACAGGCCGAAGCCGACCGCCTCATGGAGACGATCTCCGCGCTGGAAGCGGAAAGCGACGGCGTCGACGAGGACGATGAAGCGGCTGCCGCCGAATTCCAGGCCCGCTGGGACGCCGCAACCAATGCCTACGATGCGCTCCACGACAAACCGCCGGTGATCCCCGAGGAGATGAAGGCCAATGTCGGCTGCTTCGTCATCATCGGCGCCGACGGCGAACCGACCGTGGCCAGCGGCCTCTACAGCGACAAGCCGCTTGAGAAGCGCAAGGCGCGCGGCGGTGCAGATACGCAGGGCGGCGCAGACAGCGGGGCAGGGGAGGGCGCAGGCGCCGCCTCGGCACCCAAGCCGTTGTCGCAGAAGCTGGTCGAGGAACTCGCCGTCCAGCGCCGCGACATCCTCGCGATCAACCTCGCCTCCAACCCGGCGATCGCGCTCGACTACCTGATCTTCGCGATCGCGGATTCTCGCGCACTCTACAGCGCCCAGGCTCTCGGTACGACACTGCGCGCCCCGTCGCCCTCGCTCTATCTCACCAACTATCCTGAGAGCCCGGCGCACACGCTGATGGCCGACATGCGCGAGACGCTCGATCTTTCCTGGACCGAGCACCGCCGCACGGTCGACAGGTTCGCCGCGTTCAGTGCGCTCGACGATGATGCCAAGGCGAGCTGGCTTGCCTGGTGCATGGCCAAGACACTCGAAGCGAGCTTGGGCATCGACAAGAAAGTCGGCCAGTCCGGTCCCGAACCGATCGACCTCCACGATCACCTTGCGACGCTGATGGGGATCAATGTCGCCAGCCATTGGCGGCCGACCTCGGCCAACTACTTCGACCGCGTCAGCAAGCAGACGCTGCTCGCCCATGTCAGCGAAGTCGGCGGTCCAACCATGGCGGCGAGCTTCATGGGCTCGAAGAAGGGCGACCTCTCGGCGTCGTGCGAGAAACTGTTCGCCGGCGAGACCATCGTCGCGCCCGAGGTCAAGGAAGCTGCACTCGCCTGGGTACCCGAAGCGATGCGGTTCCGCGCCATCTCTCCCAGCGAGACCGACGACGAGCAGGCGCCGATCGAAGCTGGGGGCGAACCCGCGCCGGAAGGCGAGGGCGATGAACTGGAGGCCAGCGAAGATCAGGACGCCGAAGCGGCCGAGCCTGTCGACGCCTGATCCAGCCCCCACGAAGCAGCCGCAGGCCGATGCGCCTGCGGCTGCACGTCTCCCGCATACAGGACATGCCTAATGACCACGCTGACCAAATTGCGCGCCCGGGTTTCACCGCAAGCGATCACCAAGGTGACCCGTATCTTCAACGGGACCCTCGACGACATCTTCGCCGAACTCTTCCAGAACGCCCGGCGCGCCGGCGCCACACGCGTCGCGGTGACGGCCGAGCACCTGGACGATGCCTGCCTGATCACCGTCGATGACGACGGCGCAGGTATTGCTGATCCCATCGATCTCGTCTCGCTCGGCCAATCCGATTGGCCCGGTGAATGCCGGTCACGTGAGGACCCTGCCGGCATGGGCTTCTTCAGCCTCGCCGGGCTTGACACGGTGGTCAGTTCCACCAGTGCTGCTGGCTCGTTCTGGCTGGCGATCGCAGGTGATGCCTGGACCGGCGAGGCCGACATTGATGTGCTGCCGTGGGATGGTCCGCGCGGCACGGCAATCGCGTTCCACTTTCCGCCCGGACCGGATGGCAAGCTCGAGCGGACCGTTGAGGCAGCGGCGCGGTTCTTCCCCCTGCCGGTCACTTACAACGGCAAGGATATCGCCCGCGCCGACTTCCTCGCCGATGCCTACAAGATCATCGAGCGCGATGGCTTCCGGATCGGGGTGTTCCGCGACCGGCATTCGCCGCACGTCGCGACGCTCAATTTCCACGGGGTGACGCTCAAGCACGCGTTCCCGGTGATCAAGGAAGTCCACCACACCCAGTGGAGCGTCCAGGTCGATATCGTCGATGCCCCGGACCTTGTTCTCGTCCTGCCCGCCCGCAAGGAGATCTACCGCAATACCGCGCTCGACCATCTCGTCGCGCTGTGCCGCCGTGCGATCTTCTCGGTCATCTACGCCGAGCCGCTGCACAGGCTGAGTTTTGAGGACTGGCTCGAGGCACGGTTCTACTCCGACGATTTCCCTCAAGCGGCGCGGCAACTGCCGCTCTGGTCGCCGTCCACCGCCCGCGAAGACTATCGCCAGGTCCCGGCCTTCGCCGATCTCGAGCCGGGCGCGACCATCTACGATGACACGGACTCCTATGATTCCGTGACGTTCGGCCGCGCGCTCCGGCGCTCGAATGGCGGGGAACCACACAAGCTCGGCGGACCCGACCCCCGTGCGTTCCATGAGCCGATCACCAATTTCATCGGCTATCCGTGGTATGACGCCCTGTCCTGCTTCATCCGCACTGGCGAGTGCCTCACGCACGACGGCGATCAGGCGGCCGCGAGTGAGCCCGATGCCCTGACCCAGAGGCCGGACGCTATCCGGATCGAACTGACCGATCAGCACGGCAACCGCCTCGACGTCGAGACCGACTTCGTCATCCAGGAGGGCGACGATTCCTGGGGCGATCCCGACTGCGCGGTGATTGCAGTTACCCGGGGCTCGGAACTCGATCCGAACGATCTCACCGACCTCATCATCGATGCGGTGTTCTCGCCTTCGGACGATTCCGATGCCGACAGCTACGACACCCAGGAGACCCGCTTTCGCCACGACGCTGCCGTGCGGGCCCATGCCATCCTTGAAGGCGATGACGCCGCCATTCTCGCTGGCATCCGCATGGCCTTCGCCGACCGTGTTGCCTGGCGCATCCCGCATGGCCGCAAGCTGCAGCTGACCTGGTCGAGCAGCGGCAATGACCTCACCCTTGTCGTCGCGGGGGAGGGCGCCAACCAATGACTCGTCACCCCAAACCCGATGTCGCCCAGGTCATCACCGACCTGATCCTTGAGAAGATCGCCGCCGGTACCGCGCCGTGGCTCAAGCCTTGGTCTGCGACCACCACGCGGCCGCTGCGCCATAACGGACTTTCCTACACGGGGATCAACACCTTCTTCCTTTGGGCCGTCGCCGAGAGCCGCGGGTTCACAAGTCCCTATTGGATGACGTTTCGGCAGGCAGCCGAACTCGGGGCGCATGTCCGCAAGGGCGAGAGCGGCTCGTTTAGCGTGTTCTATGCCTCGGCGCGCAAAACCGACACCGATCGCCTGACCGGTGAGGCCACCGAGAAGACGATCCGGTTCATGAAGTGGAACCACGTCTTCAACGGTGCGCCGTAACGGCGGAAATTAAGGAGTGCTATCATGGATAGTTGATCTTGCTGGCTATAGATCATGCCCACTGGACTAACCTCGGCCAGAAATGGCTGCGATCCCGAAAGGGACGGGGAACAATAGCATGTTCAGAAAAGGTCCCGAAACGCCAAAGCCATTTGAGGCGCGAGGGATCAGGGCAAGACGTGTATGGTGAAAGCTATACTGCCTGAACCCCAGTTTGCAGCGGCTGATAACGTGGCGATGTCGCAGAATGGTTGACGCGGCATATCGGAGAGACGGAGGAAAGGGCGTTGAGTTCCTCCACAGCGAGCGGGACTTCCGCGAGCGCGCCAGCCTCTCTGACGCACCCTCTATAGGGAGGGGTAAGTGAACGAACGGGGCACCTAACCACGTCGTATCTCCAATTTCCGTAATTACGGGATGCCCTGAAGCAGGCGCTGGGAAGACCAGCGACCTGTATGGGCACGGAGCCGCCATATTACTCAAATGCCCGGTGTAATGGCCGGGACAGCCGCCGAGCAATCGGCGGACGGTCGGCAGTATAAGCTCGGGGTGACCCGGGCGAAAGCCTAACCGACCGGGGGAAGGGCGGCAGCGACTGCGATCAGACGACCTCAAAAGGAGGTGTGCTAATGCTGCCAGATACCATTGAGAGGGCCGTCAGATCACTCCCGACCGTCATCAGGTCGGGTCGGAAGGTCAATGGCCTCTATCGCCTGCTGAAAAGCCCGCTCCTCTGGGAGCATGCCTACCAGCGGATCGCCCCGAATAAAGGGGCGATGACGCCCGGAGTTGATGGTCAGACATTCGACGGCTTCTCGCCCGACAAGGTCAGGTCCATCATCGAACGGCTTGCGAACGGGACCTATCGACCTCAACCGGCAAGACGGGTGTATATCCCGAAAGCCAATGGCCAGAAACGGCCACTTGGCGTGCCGACCACGGAAGACAAGTTGGTCCAGGAAGTGGTGCGGACGATCCTCGAGCAAATCTATGAGCCGCTGTTTTCCAGACACTCTCATGGGTTCCGCCCGAAACGTTCATGCCACACGGCGTTGGAATCGATCCGCGCCATCTGGACCGGGGTGAAATGGCTGATCGACGTCGATGTTGTCGGGTTCTTCGACAACATCGATCATGATGTCCTCGTATCCCTGCTCGAAAAACGGATTGCGGATCGTCGCTTCGTGCGGCTCATCCGGGGTCTACTCAAGGCCGGGTATGTCGAAGACTGGGTCTTTCACAAGACCTACAGCGGAACGCCCCAAGGCGGGGTCGTCTCCCCGATGCTGGCGAACATCTACCTGCATGAACTGGATATGTTCATGCAGGCCAAGATGGCTGGCTTCGACAAAGGGAAGCAGCGATCACCATCCCCTGATGCCCGGCGCATCAGGAACCGCCTGTCCTATGTCCGCCGCACAGTGGATCAACTTCGCGCCAAAGGGCGCGGCGACGATCCCAGAGTCACTTCCTTCTTGGAAGAGATCGGTCGGCTCAAGGCGGAACGGCTTGCCGTTCCGGCCAGCGACGCCTTTGATCCGAACTACAGGAGACTGCGCTACTGCCGATACGCCGACGACTTCATCATCGGCGTCACTGGTAGCAAATCGGAAGCACGACAAATCATGGAGGAGGTCAGGACCTACCTGTCCGATCACCTGAAGTTGGCCGTGTCCGCCGAGAAAAGCGGAATCCACAAGGCTTCGGATGGGGCACGGTTCCTCGGATACGAAGTCCGGACCATGACCAATCCCAATCCGCACAAGGCGATCTTCGATGGTCGTCCGGCAGTGCGGCGAGGCTTGGCCGACCGGATGAAACTTCTGGTGCCAAGGGACCGCGTCGTGCGGTTCGTCAACTCAAAGGAATGGGGCGACTACGACAGCTTCAGACCTGTTGGGAGGGCGGCCTTGCGCTTCGCAAGCGATGTGGAAATCGTCCTAGCCTATAACGCCGAATGGCGCGGCTTTGCGAACTATTATGCCATTGCTGACGACGTGAAACGCAAGCTGAACAAGGCAGGTTACTTCGCCTTGCTCTCATGCGTGAAAACCATCGCCGGAAAGCACAGGACATCGGCTCGCAGAGTCTTCGCCAAACTGCGTCGCGGTACGGACTTCTATATCAGCTACGAGGTGGGAGACACCACCCGGACAATAAAACTGTGGCAGTTGAAGGACCTCCAGCGACACACGCGCACCTGGGGCGGGATCGATATCCCTTCCTCAGCAAAGTTCGTGTTCAGCAGGACAGAGCTGGTCGAGCGGCTCAACGCCCGCGAATGCGAGCGTTGCGGTAGCAATGACCAACCTTGTGAGGTTCATCACGTCCGCAGGATCGGCGAATTGCAGCATGCCGGGTTCAGTCGCCATATGGCGGCCGCCCGTCAGCGTAAACGCATGGTCTTGTGCTCCCGCTGCCACAACGATGTCCATGCCGGACAGCCGACCGACCGCCAACGGCGGACAGCACGCAGTCGTGGAGAGCCGAATGCGCTGAAAGGTGCACGTTCGGTTCGGAGGGGGGCCTAGCGATGTTCTCTCCGAGACATTGCGGGCCTACCCTACCGTCGCAGATCGATGGCCTGCCGCCGCACTACTACCCAGAGCCTCCCGATCCGACCGCGATCGGCGAGCTGTCGGTCGGAGTGCGCGATTTTCTCGATGCGATCCCGATCCGCGTCGTCCATGGCGGCGATAGCGCGCACTATTCGCCGGGGACCGATACGGTCACCCTGCCTAACCCTTCCGCGTTCCACTCGATCGAGGCCTACTTCTCGACCCGTTGCCATGAGCTTGGCCACGCCACCGGCGCTGCCAAGCGGCTCAACCGCCAGTTCGGCAAGCGCTTCGGCGACGATGCCTATGCCTTCGAAGAGATCGTGGCATTATCTGGACAGTCTGCACCGTGCCTGACGCACCATTGAATGGTATGTTCTTGGCACAACGCAGGGGGTCATCAGGCCGGATGAAGCGCTATCCATAAGCTGGCGTAGTCCGGCCTGATGGCCACCGTCCCGCAGACGCGCAACGTGCGCGATCTGGATTCGGGAGGGGGTCCGGGGGAGGGACTGGCAAGCTGTGGATACTTCAGAGACGCTGATCGTCATTCAGGAACGCCGGGCGGCGGATGGCCTGGACTCCTACATCCCGGTAATCCTGCGAGGTGGAGAGATCTACGATCCAGACCTCGACCGCTACTTCCTCGATCTGCCGTTGAACGGGGCGCGTTCGCGCCATTCGCTGCGCGCCCACGGTTATGATGTCCTGGTCTGGGTTCGCTTCCTCGCCTCCGCGCGCGGCAAGTCTGTCTGGCAAGCCGATACCGATGATGTCGGTGCGTATCATCGGGCACGTCGGCGTAGTGACGCTGAGTTCCGGGTTTCGGCGTCGACATGGAACCGGGCGATTGCCTCGCTCGACAAGCTTTATCGATGGGCCGAGCGGGAAGGCCTGATCGAGCGCACACCATTTACCCACCGTCAGGTCTGGCGAAGTTCGCACGGAGGGCGTCGAGCGGCCGTCACGGGCCGCAACGACGCCTATGAACGCGCGGCCCGTCGGTCCGATGTTCGCTTCATCGATCTCACCGATTACCGCGCCTTCCGCGAGGTCGGCCTGCGCGGCCTGACCGTAGAGGGAACCGAGCGTCCTGGAGCACGTGACCGCAATGGCGCGCGCAATGCGCTGTTCGCCGATCTGCTGGTCACCACCGGCCTGCGCCTCGAAGAGGCATCCTTTCTGCTCGCCGCCGAGATTCCGGTTGGCGGCGCCCGCGCGGAACGGCAGCGGCGGGTCGAACTTCCGGCGGCACTCACCAAGGGGGACAGGGGGCGTGGCATATTGCTGCCGCGCCGTTTGTTGCCGATGTTTGACGCCTATATTGCCGTGGAGCGAGCCGCAGCCGTCGCCAAGTTCGCAAGGCGCCGTGGCTGGGAAGCCATCGACCGCCCGATCTTCATACACCGCCCCTCATTCGGGCTGCGCGCATTGCAGCTGGTTGGCGGTGGCACGATGGATATGGAGGTCGTCACACCGGATGAACGCGCAAGGCTTGTTATTTGCGCTGACGATGGCACGCCCTGCGAAGCAGCGGTGCTCTGGCTGACCGAGGTCGGGCATCCGGTGCTTCCCAACTCGTGGGAAGCGATCTTCGCGCGGGCGAGCCGCCGCTCCATGGATGCCGGCATCCCCGTCCGGGTCAGCCCCCATCAGCTCAGGCATTCGTTCGCGGTCCACATGCTGGCCATGCTGATCCAGCGCCGCCTTGCCGAGGCGGCGGCACCGGTGGGCGCTATGGAAGGTTATCGCCAGTTGGTCGGCGATCCGCTTCAGCAAGTCCAGCGACTGCTCGGCCATTCAAGCCTCGCCACGACCTCGATCTATCTCGATCACCTCGCCACGCGTGCCGATACCATCGATGCGGCGGTCGAAGAACTGTTGGCACTCGTACCGGGCTATCTTCCATCATGACCGCTGCTCCACGCAAAGGGCGCAAGGTCAGTTTCGAGGCCGCCGCGACTGCGCCCGAGGCCGATCCATGGTCGCAGATCAGCACGCTGCGCTTCTTGATCGATCCGCCATACGGCGGCGAGTTGCTCGTGGATTTCACCAGCTTGCGGCCCCGTGGCCTGGCTCTCGCCTTTGCACGGGGCCTGTTCATGCTGGTCGCTCCGCGTGGCCCCATCATGGTGCGTTCGTCGATCAAGACATACGTCACACAGTTGCCGAGCTTCTTTGCCTATCTTGCCGGGACAGGCGACCGGATCAACGGCCCGGCAGACCTTCGCGCCGACCATATCGACGGGTTCGAGAGGTGGCTCGCCGCGAAGGGCAAGTCGCGCGTGCACGCGCCGACCTATGTCGCCAAGGTCGTCTCCGTCCTTCGCCGCATTGCGGCCGATGGTCCGGAGCTTGTCGATCCTGGCTTGCGGGAACGGCTGCGCTACATCAGCTCGCACCCCCACGTTCGCCCCCGTCCACGCGATGCCTACAGTCCGTATGTCGCTCGCCAACTCCGCGATGCGGCACGCGCCGATCTTGTTGCGATCGAGGCGCGCTTGCGGTCGGGGTCGCGTTTCGATGAGGTGCCGGAGATAGAAGGCGCTTACCGCCAAGCCCACGCTGCCATCGAAGCGCGCGGCGTGCTGCACCACCGTGATCCCGCATGTCAGAGTCTGTATAAGCTGCGGTGGATTCGCGAACTGAGCGGCGCAAGGTTCAACCTGGGCCTCCATGCTGCCCACTACCTTACTGCACGCGACGTCGTGCCGCTTCTCGTTCTGCTCTCGCTGGAGACGGGGCTTGAGCTGGAGTGCTGCAAGTCGCTCACCATCGATTGTTTGCGCAACGCTTCGGGCGGCACCGTCGATGTCGCCTACACCAAGCTTCGCGCCCACGGTGCCGAGCACAAGACCATCCGGGTCCGTGATGGCGGCTCATCGACACCGGGCGGCCTGATCCGGCGGATTATCGCACTCTCCGCCAAGGCCAGGGTGCATAATTCCAGCGACAACCTTTGGGTCTATTATCAGACCAACGAGATCACTGCTGGTATCCGCCATCCGCGCACGACGATCGACGCGTGGACGCTGCGTCACGGCATTGTCGATGACGCCGGTCGACCGCTACTCCTGCGCCTTTCGCAGCTACGCAAGACCCACAAGGCCCTGTGGTACCTCAAGACCGAAGGGCACATGGCCCGCTTCGCTGTTGGTCATACCGTCGAGATCGCGGCACGACACTACGCCGATATTCCGGCACTCAGACCGCTGCATGAGCAGGCCGTGGCGGACGCCCTCGAAGAAGCGCTGACCGGCCCGAGGATCCTTCCTCCTCCCGACGAGGAGCGTCTGCGCGGCGCGTTGGCGAGCCCCGCGCCGGATGATGAAGGCGTCTCGCGCGCACTTCTCGACGGCGAACAGGACGTCTGGCTTGCCAGCTGCGGCAACTTCTATTCCAGTCCCTTTGCATCTGCCGGTACCGCGTGCCCCACACCCTTCTGGGGTTGCCTCGATTGCCGCAACGCGGTCATCACCGCGCGCAAGCTGCCCGCCATCCTCGCGTTCCTCTCCTTCGTCGATGATCAGCGAGCCGGCCTGAGCGCGGCCGACTGGGCAGCCAAGTTCGGCCATGCCCGTGACCGGATTGTTCAGCAGATCCTGCCTGCCTTCGGCGACGACGTTGTGGCAAGGGCCCGGGTGCAGGTCGCGGCCGAACCTCCCACGGTCTATCTGCCGCCCGAGGCCCGCGCATGACGGCTCTTCAGCTTCTGGCGGAGGGCGGCGATGAACGTAATGCCCTCCCGGTGCTCCTGTCCGCACCGCTGCGCACCGGCTTCGATCGCGCGCATATCTCGCGATACGGCGATCCGGTCTGGGATCTGGCTCCCGGCGTGTTTCGCGACAACGCCCGGCGCTGCCATATCACGGTACATTTTGACGGTATCGACGACCCATCCATCGCCGATGCCCTGCGCCAGATTCTTCATGCGCGTCTCAATGTCGATCTACCCGGCCACCGTTCACGGCTTGAGCCGGCGGGGGTGCGCGGCGAGGCCAACCGGACCTTGCGCTTTTTCGACTTCGTGAAGGCAGAGCTGGGTCGTTTCGATCTCGGCCGGGTCGATCAGCCTTTGGCCGATCGGTACGCCCGCTCTTTGCGCCTTGCCGGGCTGCGTCCGGCTGCAGTCGCTACCCGGCTGCGCGTGATCTTCGACCTGCACGAGTTGCGCCACCATCTGACGACCGCACGCCTATCCTTTGAGCCATGGCCCGGCCGCAGCCCGTTTTCGGTGGCGGGAGCAAAGCATATCGCCGGAGAGAACCGGACGCCGCGCATTCCGGAAGCGATCATCACCCCGCTGCTCGCCTGGTCGCTGCGCTACGTGACCTGCTATGCAGATGACATCCTCGCCGCGCGGGCGGAACTCGATCGCCTCGAAGCAACGCGCGACCGTCTGGTTGCCGCTGAGGCGGGTCTTGATCATGCGGATCGACGGTCGCGGCAACGCCAACGCCTCAACACCTATATTGCCGCCTTGCGGCGACAACGGCGCGGGATTCCGATCTGGACCACCCCACACAACGGCACAACGCGGACAGATCTGCAAAGCAGCGAAGTCACGCCGCCGATCAACTACCACCTGATCCACCTCCATGCCGGCATCGATGCGCAGGCCGAACCTGCCATGCACCTTGGCCTCACCACCGGCGCGCCGGACCTCATTGCCGCCGTCATCGCAGAACTCGGCACCGAGATCGGCGGGATGGATACGCCCATTTCGGCCGATCCCGATACTGGCCTGCCCTGGCGCACCCGCTTCGATGCCAAGGTCCTGGCTCTCGAAGAGGTCATGCTGCAGTCGGCAGCCTACGTCGTTTGTGCCTATCTCTCAGGCATGCGGGACAGCGAGATCCAGGCGATGAAGCGGGGATGCCTGTCCGTCACCAGATCAGAAGACGGTGCGATCTTGCGGCATCGCATCAAGTCCACCGCTTACAAGGGCAAGCGCGGAGGCGGCGAGGAGACCGAGTGGGTCACGATCGCACCAGTTGCCGAAGCCATCGCCGTCCTCGAACGGCTTTCCGCGCGGGCGAGCCTAGCGCGCGGGACAACGACTTTGTGGCCGGTCCTCGCGCTTCGGGTAAACACCAAGACGCATGTTTCTGCGGAGATCGTCCGGCAACTCAACCGATTTCGCGATCATCTCAACGACCGGTTCGGAACGGCGCAGGCACCGATCATTCCTGCCGGCCCCAATGGCGCGCCCTGGCGTCTGACCACACGCCAGTTTCGCCGGACCATTGCCTGGCACATCGCCAACCGGCCCTTTGGAACGATTGCCGGCATGATCCAGTACAAGCACGCCAGCGTTGCGGCGTTCGAAGGCTATGCCGGCAGCAGCCGGTCCGGATTTCGGGGAGAGATCGAAGCCCAGCGCGCGCTTGGCCAGATCGACGATATCCTCGTCTACTTCGACGATCGGCAAGGTGGTGCGCGCCTTGGCGGACCTGCCGCGAACAGGATCGGAGCCGCACTCGATACTGCCGCCCACGAGTTGGCGCCGCTACCCGCCATGATTGCCGACCGGCCACGCCTACGGACGATGCTCGGCAGTCTCGCGCGGACATTGCATGTCGGCCCGCTGGCCGATTGCTTCTTTGATCCGGCAACTGCCCTGTGCCTCAACCGCATTTCGGAACCGGGTGCGACCGGCCCAATGATCGCCATGTGCGAGCCGGTCCGCTGCCCCAATGCCTGTATTGCCGAACGGCATCGCCCGGCCTGGCAGCGCGGAGCTGACGAGGCGCGGCTGTTGCTGCGCGAGAAGCGGCTTCCAGAACCGCAGCGGGTAACGCTTCAGGCCGAGGTGGCAAGGATTGAGCGTGTCCTCGAACAGATCGCGCCCAGTGCCGCCACACCTAGGACCGGTGTGGCAGGAGAGGGAGAGGAGGCCGGTTTTCGGGTGACGGGCTGAAGGTGCGGAAGAGAGTTTCCCTCCGCCCGTCGTGGAGACCCGCCATGTCCCGATCCCACCCTGTGACGCCGCGAGCCGACGTCTATTCGCGCATCACCACCGAGATTGTCTCTGCCATCGAAGCAGGCGCCGACGACTGGCGCATGCCTTGGCACCATGATGGCGCTGCCACGACCAGGCCGCAGAACGTCACCTCCCGCCGCCGCTATCGCGGTGTCAATGTGCTGGCGCTTTGGATTGCCGCTGAAGCCAGCAGCTATTCCAGTGGTCTTTGGGGGACCTATCGCCAGTGGGCAGCTCTTGGTGCACAAGTCCGCAAGGGTGAGCGCGGAACCACCGTCGTGTTCTGGAAGCAGGCTGCATCGCGCGCCGTTGATGATCATGACGACGGCGAAGCCGGCCCCGGCCGCATGTTCGCCCGGGCCTTCACCGTGTTCAACCTCGCACAGGTCGAGGGCTATGAGCCCGCTCCTGTCGCGGTATTGACCGAGAGCGAGCGGTTCGAACATGCCGAGGCATTCGTGGCGGCTCTGAAGATTCCGATCACCGAAGGCGCCTACGATGCGCACTACCGGATCGATCTCGATCACATCTTCATGCCAACCTTTTCCGCGTTTCGGGATGCAACGGCGCAGATGGGCACCCTTCTGCACGAAGCCGGCCACGCTACGGGCGCAAAGCACAGGCTCGACCGCAATTTTGCCGAGAGGTTCAAGCGCGACAGTCTGGCGATTGAGGAGATCTGCGCCGAACTGACAGCTTCGTTTGTGCTCGCCGACCTCGGGATCGCCCACCATCCGCGCGCCGATCATGCCGCATACGTGGCATCGTGGTTGCGCGTGCTGAAGGACGACCCTCGCGCCATCTTCACCGCCGCAAGCAAGGCACAGGCCGCAGCCGACTGGATGCACGCCCAGCAACCTCAGCCCGAGGAGCTGGCGGCATGACGTGCGTCCGGAAAATTGGCGGTGGAAGTCAGATTAGGGCTGGACTGTCAGGATATGTCGCCTCACTTTGCCAGGCAACGCTGTGCGCCGAATACGGCCTGCCCAACGAACTCCACGACAGCCACGCTTCGTACATCCATCACTGGATGAAGATCCTGCGCGGAGACAAGACCGCGATCCTCCATGCCGCAGCCAAAGCTGAGCAGGCGGTCAAATGGCTGCGCCAGTTCGATCCGGCCCTGACAGGCGAGCTCAAGGAGGCGGCCTGACGGTGATCTGGGGCCTCTCGCGCGGCGAGCGGGAAGGGGAGGGGGTGAGGACCCGGCGCGCCATGGGGCGCGATGGAGACTACGCCCATGAACTACGATCTCGACTTCCGCTATCGCCGCGCGTTGCAGCCCGACGGGCTCGCGACCATCCCGACCGCGACCCAGGCCGTGGTCGATGCCATGCAGGACGCCCGCAACGCCGGTATCGATCCCGCGACCGATCCGGCCACCATCCTGCTCGCCCGCCACGTTGGCCGCCTCGCGCTTGGTCATGCTCCCGATCAGACGTTCACTGAGGACACGGCCCTTCGCCGCCAGTGCATCGCCAAGATCGATGAATTGAAGTCCAAGCCGGCAATGGTCGCGCTCGCCCGGCGCGGGATCGGCTATGACCCCGAAGCCAAGCGCGCCTTCCACCGCGAGGCCCGCTCCGCGCTCCGGGTCGCTGCCCGCCATCTGGGCCTCGACCCGGACCAGTACGACCTGCGCAGCAATTTCGCCGGGCCCGCCGTCTCCGGCGAGATCACCCTTCATGGTGACGAGATCTACGTTCAGGTCTCGATCCCCTGCATCCGGCCCGGCCGCGAAGTCATGTTCCGCCGCTGCAAGGGCCGTCAGGACTACCTCGGCGACCGCAATCACTTCTGCGACATCGCCGTCCTTGCCGCTCCGCATAGCTTCCGCGCGCTGGTCGTCCGCGAGACCGGCCTTTCCATCAACCCACGCAGCCAGGCGCTGCTCTAGGAGAAAACCTCATGGGATGGCTGTTCATGTCACGCGGCGGGATGTCGCCTTTCGCCACGCCGAAGGCCTATCTCGACAACCAATGCACCTATCCGCCCGATCTGGACAAAGGCCGCGAGACCGGCCTGCGGGTGCTCAAATCGACGGTCCGGTCCGGTGCCTATTACGCCGCCTGCCAGAGCTACGACGCCGAAGGTCCAAAGGAGACCTTCGCGATCATCTGCCTGGTCAAATGGAACCCTGGCGCGCGCAGCGGCGAGAACTTTGGCTACAAAGACAGTGCGCCGTTGCGGCGCTGAAACGGAGTATCAAAGATGATGAGGTGAGTTGAGATACCTCTGCCCGCCAAGCTTACCTCGGACCCAAAAGGTCTGAAATTCCGAAAGGAACGGGGGACCATAGCATGCTTGGAGCAAGGCCGAATGCATCCCAGTCGCAAAGGGATGATGCCGGTCAGGGCAAGACGCGCATGGTGAAAGCTAAACTGCTTAAATCCTAGTCTGCAGCATTTTATGTACGCGAAGCTGGCGAAAGCGACTGACACGCCAGATCCGGACGTTGGCAACGGTCTCATGTCTTGGCCGTTTGTTCTCAACCCGTCCGGTGCGCCCCTTGTCCAGGGGTTCAGCAGGCGAAAGGGACACCTAAACGCGTCGCATCTCCGTTCAGCGTAACTACGGGATGCCCTAAACAGGCGGCTTCGGCTGACCTGCATGGGTACGGAGCCGCCATAGTATTCAAATGCCCGGGGTAATGCCCGGGACAGCTCCCGGAAGGGAGACGGTGCAACCGCATAAGGACCGGGCGACCGGGCCGAAACCGGCGACCACCGGGAGAAGGGCGGCAGTTGCGATACTTCAACCGCAAATCATGGGGTGTGCTGATGCTACCAGATACTGTGATGGCCCGGTTGGAGGCCATTCCGACGATCTCTGCGTCGGGCAAACGGGTAAATGGGCTTCATCGTTTGATGAGGTCCCCGCTTCTTTGGGAGCAGGGACTTCGGAAAATTGCCTCCAATCGGGGGGCGATGACGCCGGGCATCGATGGCAAGACATTCGAGGATTTCGGTCCCGACCGTCTCGCTCCGTTGATCGCCAGCGTTGCGACCGGAGCCTACAAACCAAAACCTGTGCGTCGGGTGTTCATCCCGAAAGGCAAAGGAAAGCGGCGTCCGCTGGGGATTCCCACGCGAGACGACCGCCTCGTCCAGGAAGTGGCACGCCAACTGCTGGAACGAATCTATGAGCCGGTCTTCTCGAAGGCCTCGCATGGATTTCGACCGGGAAGATCGTGTCATACGGCCCTCGAGCACGTGAAGGCTGTCTGGACGGGCGTCAAATGGCTTGTCGACGTGGATGTCGCCGGGTTCTTCGAGAACATCGACCATGACATTCTGCTGAAGCTGCTCCGGAAAAGGATCGATGACGAAAGGTTCATCGACCTGATCCGCGACATGCTGAAGGCAGGAGTCATGGAGGGAAGGGCTCACACCCAGACCTATAGCGGCACACCACAAGGCGGGATCGTCTCCCCGATCCTGGCCAACATCTACCTGCACGAACTCGATGAGTTCATGGCGGGTCGGATCACGGCCTTTGAAAAAGGGAAGACCCGCGCCACGAACCCGGAATACCGGAGACTGGCGGGCCGGATCGCCAAACGGCGAGAACGGCTCAAACGACTGGAAGCCAGTGACAACGCTGATCAGGTAACGGTGAAGGCCATCTTGGCCGAAATCAACACCTTATCAAAGCAGATGCGTTCGTTGCCGTCGAGAGACGCCATGGACGCCGGGTTTCGCCGACTTCGCTACTGCCGTTACGCCGACGATTTTCTTATCGGTGTGATTGGCAGCAAGGACGATGCGAGAGGGGTCTTCGCCGAAGTCAGGACCTTCCTGACCGAGGTACTGGCCTTGACCGTATCCGAGGAGAAGAGCGGAATTCGAAAAGCAAGCGATGGTACCAAATTCCTCGGATACGAGGTGCGGACTTACACGGGACGCCAATGGACAGTGCGAAGCCAGAACGGCACACAGCACTTCAAGCGGCGCCCGCCATCGGAAGTCATGCAACTCAATGTTCCGTGGGATAGGGTCACTGCGTTTGTTGCCCGGAAGGCATACGGAGAATGGTCCCGATTGAGGGCCAAACACCGCAACCACCTTCTAAGCTGTAGCGATGTCGAGATTGTCCTTGCCTACAACGCCGAACTGCGAGGGTTCGCGAACTACTACGCTCTGGCGCGCGATGTGAAATTCAAGCTCAACCGGCTTGAATACCTTCAGCGCTGGAGCATGTTCAAAACCTTGGCAAGCAAGCACAAATCCAGTGTGCGAGTTGTTGCCGCCCGCATGAGGCAAGGGCTGGAATACCTCGCCGGCTATGAAGTCGGCGGCCAGCCCCGATCAGTCAAAGTCTGGAAAATGACCGATCTGAACCGTGACCGGATAGACCCGGACAAGGTGGACGTCCAACCTTGGACGCAAATCTTCTCCGGCTCGCGAACAGATTGGGTCGACCGGCAGAACGCCACGCAATGCGAAGCGTGCGGCCGATCCGACCTCCCCTGCCATGTTCATCATGTCAGGGGAATGGCCGATGTTGCGCACAGAGACCAAGCCACGAGGAAAGCCATAGCCAGAGCGCGCAAGACGAAGGTTCTGTGCGTCCCTTGCCACAAGGCGATCCATGGTGGCCCACTACCGGAGCAGAGAACATGAATGGTATTATCGCAATGGAGAGCCGCATGCAGCGAAAGCTGCACGTGCGGTTCGGTGGGGGGAACAGGGCTGACTCCCGGAGCAGCACCACTCCTACCCAACTGACCGAAACGATGGGGCCGTATCACTACGATTGTCCGGCCTCGATCCTCGACCTGTTGGGCCCTCCCGGCAACGAATATGCCGCCAAATGGCGCGAGGCCTGCCGGGCGCGTCTCGCGCTGACCTCGCGCCGCAAGCCGCGACCGGGCGACACGCTGGTGCTGGCCGAGCCGCTCACGTTCACTGACGGGCAAAGCGAGCGCAGCTTCCGGGTGGTCCAGTCGGGCCGGAAGACCATCCTGCGCCGGATGAACGATGGGATGGGCGTGAAGATCAGCAAGCTGATGAGCCGTGCCTGGACGATTGTCCCGGCCCCCGCCGCCCCCTCGGCGACGTGACTGGCTCGCGAGCTTGCACCGCCATGTCGGACCAGCCACCCCCCGAACGCTCACCTAAACGTGGGCGCCTCTGCAGCATTGAAAACGCCAACCGGGTGGCAACCCGCGTTGCCGAGCATATCCTGACCGACACGGCGGTCGTGAAGACAGGAAACCCGCTGCAGCCTTTCCGCGTGGTGCTGGCGAGCAAGGCCGCGCCGGGCCGCACTGTCTCGCGGGTCGTTACCTGCAACGATGACGAGCCCTGATCGGTCAGTAGGGCTCCGGCCCGCGCTCGACGAACCACGACTGGCCGAGCTCGAAATCCGGGTTCGGCGACACCAGCGGGCCATCGGGGCCCTCCGCCACATAGGGTGAGACCAGATCCTTCCGGCGTACCCGCGAACGGCTGAGCCAGGCCGCGGTCCGGCCGCGCGCTTTCAGCATGCCCAGCAGCCAATCCATTGCCTCGGCCATCTCGACCACGCCGCGCCCGGCGAGGCTGTAATAGATCGCCCGCTGGAAATCGTCGCACGATGTGCTGAGGATCGATGCGAGCTTTGCCCGCCCGCCGGGCGCATTTTCATGCACCAACGACACCGCTTCGCGCAGTTCGCGGACCGAAAAGTAGGCGTCATCGACCCCGACCCCGATGCAAAGGGCTGCAATCGCGCGCCGCGCCGGCAGCACGTTGAGGTCGCACGAGGCATCGCGGAGCGTGATGTCGAGATCGAAATGGTCGGTGTGGGCGCCGATGGGCATCGGAAATTTCCTTTCAGATAAGAACGTAGCGTGAACGCTCAAGCGCCGTCAACCGGCAGGCGGAGGGGAGAGGGGGGCGCATCGGTCGATTATTGCAAAAGGAGAGTTTGATGACCCAACTTGCCCAAGCCGCCCCTGCCGACACCGACCACACCGCCGAGATTGCCGCGCTCAACGATGCCGCCCGCGCGGGGTCGCTTGTGACCTCGAAGACCGTGTTCACGCGGGCGCTCGCGGATATTCTTGCCGGGGAGGACCCCGATCCGGGTACCCGGCAGCTCAACCTGATGATCGGCCAGGGTGCCCTCCGCCGGCTGATCAACGAGACACCGATCGATCCCGGCAACGACCCGCACGGCGAGCGCGACTTCGGCGTGGTGGAATACCAGGGTCACAAGATCTTCTGGAAGGTCGACGTTTACGCCAACGACGGCACGTTCGCCTGGGGATCGGAGACGCCTTGGGACGCTCAGCAGAGCTTCCGCGTCGTGACCATCATGCTGGCGAGCGATTGGTGACGCGATGAGCCGGTATTCGCTAAAGCCGCTGCCCCATCGCGCGGATTTGTTTGAGGTCGCGGTCGGATGGGATGCAGGGTTCGGCACCTTCTTCGTGATCGTGTTTGGCCCTTGCAAAGAGGGGCATGATCCTGAACTCAAGACCTGGGAGGGCGCGAAGCCAGGACAGATACCGACGCTGTTGCATCTGCGCCATCTGATCAAGCAGTACGCCGAATTGGACCCCGAATTGATATCAAGACTGCAAGCCGACCAACGAGCTGAGGCAGGCCAATTGGCCACCACCCTCAGCGACTTCATCTTCCGACTTTTATAATGTGCCGTTTCTCTTGCCCTCGGAGACGCACGAGCTAAGTTGGCTGGCGGTTTAAGGGGGACGTCTTGATCAAGCGCTTACGTCGTGCAGCGAGACAGGGAACCCACTGGTTGACTGCCGGGCGTTCTCGCGAGCATCAAATCAACTCTGCGGCACCGTTGAAAATCCCGTTCGAGAAGGACACTGTCGAAGGATACATAGCGAGTCTGGATGCGCTGATCCGTGCGCCCGGAACCCACGTGTATGTCGACACCTCGTTTCTGGTTTGGCTAACTGCCCTCGGGTGCGAGGCCCGCAACGAATTCACAGGATGGCTGCGGGCAGTAGCGGCAGGTCGGGTGCATGTCCCTGTGTGGGCGGCGCACGAATACCTGCGACACCACATGGGGAATCTGCACGGCAAGAAGCTGAAGGGCATCGAAACCGCGTTGAACGATCTCGCCAACAATACCTTCAACGACCTTCGGCCGTACATCGATACCTCATTCACAGGCGACAGCCGGTCGCCAGCAGAAATCATTGCCGCGACGAGGTCAGTGCTTATTGACGTCAAACGCGTCGCCGCCATCGCCGGGCGGTGGACGAAGCAGCACTATGACAGCAATTCTAAAGCAATTATCGAATTCATCAATGAGTGCGGCCTTCCAAGCGCACCGATGCTCGACTGGATGGGCGACATCCAATCCGTAGAGGAGGCCCGTTTCGAAGGCCGCATACCCCCAGGCTTCCAGGACCGGAACAAGTCTGGTGCGAACGGAGGGGGAGCCAACAGCTTCGGCGATCTGATGTTCTGGAAAGAGATCCTTCATCACGCTGGTCAACGGCGCGCTCGAGGCGTCGTGGTCATCAGCAACGACGGCAAGAACGATTGGGTCATGGGAGGGCTAGATCAACCGGACCTGGATGCGGAACTTAAGGTGATCGCGAGCAAGCTACCCCCGATCCCAAGGCCGCAACCGATGCTTGAATATGAGGCCAAAGCGTCCGCCGGTGTTCAAGAACTGATGCTGGTAGATCGGAAATATCTCGCGATCTACTTGCGCCGCACCGGCGTCCCAAGTGACAGGTTCTTTGGTTCGGCTATCGACGTCACGCTTCCCTCCCCTGACCGAGAAGACGAGGCCATTCGGAAGCAAGCGCGTGACCAAGCGACCGGCAGAACTTCCGTCGCGAGCGGAATAGAGCCACAGAGAGACACGCCAAAGCACCTGCCAGTGGATGACGCTTCTGGCATTGCTGACAATCCTCTCGCTCTTCGGCTTGCGTTCAGTGCCAGCAGCTCGGACGCAAACGAGAAATCCGGCCCTCTCCTCGATCACATGCTTGCCAATGATGCGGAAGGACTAGGCCTAGATGCATTCCTGACAAAGGAAGCGTTGGCTAACTGGGACGGCCGGGCGGCTGTTTGGTTCGGTCGATCGCTGGGCACCAGATCCATCGAGGGCAATGCCCTAGCTACCACCTACACGACGGACTTGCTCGGCGTGTTCGAGCGGCTGCCGCCGAGGACAGCAACTAACCTTTACCTTGGCCTCCTGGCGTCGGCCTACGTTGATGGGTCATCGCTCAAGACAATTCCCCGCACACCTTGGCTGCCTCGGCTCTTAGCGCTTCAAGGGCAACCGCGTGCCAAGGGGGCCATCGACGCGTTCCGGAACATTGTCGCTGATTGGCCCGGTCGCCCAGTCTATCTGCCAGACGCGGATCGACCTGCACTGTCGGTCAAACCACTACTTGCGAAGGCTACCGGCACCGCGCCCCGCCTGACAGGTCTACAGATTGGGGGGATTGGCGTAATCGTGGAAGCTCAGGAAGATGCAGGACTTCGCTTGGCCAACCGGTTTCCAGGAGTAACGACCGTCGTTCTCGGCGATGTCGTCAAAGATGTGTGCAACGCTCTGGGCATACCGTTTGACCAATTGATGGCGCATGAGGCCTTCGAGCGAGAGGTCGCTTTCGGAAGTACCGTCGGGATTGCTGCCGAAGGGGATCTTAGAAATAGTATGGAAGACCAATCATGACTGATGCGGCACCGGCGGGCGGCACACCTGCGCCGATAGAGATCAACCCATTCTTTGGCGGCTTCGTCTTGGAAACTCTGACGATTGGGCTCTACGGAGAGGCTCGCAGCGCTATTCGCGAATATCTTCAGAACGGGCTCGACGCCGTTATGCAGGCAGTCGACGGTGGCATCATGGCTTTCGCGGACGCGAAGATTGATGTGACCCTTGAGGATGACGGGCTCGTCATTCGTGACAATGGCATCGGGTTGGGCGTCGACCTCGCGGTGTCGAGGCTGACTTCCATCGGTGCATCGTCGAAGGATTACCGCGTTCAAGCTGGCTTTCGTGGCATCGGCCGACTAGCTGGCATCGCATTCTGCGACAGATTGGTGTTTCTGACGAAGGCTCAGGGTGAGAGCGAATGCACGCGCATCGAGTTTAATGCGAATCAGCTGCGAAAGGACATGGCACCAGCCAGCGGAGGGCACCTCTCGCTCGCCAAACTTCTTTCGAAGAACGTGACCGCAACTCGGACGACGGGAGAGACCCCCGACGAGCACTTCTTCGAAGTCCGCCTCGAGGGCCTCGTAAACGCCCCGGGTGAAAGCACGGATCTGGACCAGATGGTCGATTTCGTGTCGCAGGTGGCGCCGGTGGCCTATTCAGATGAATTCACTTTCAGAGCTCAGATCGAACAAGCAGCATCAGATCGCAAGTTCGCGTCGACCAGCAAACGGGTCGGCCCGTCGGCCGCACTGGAGGAAGTGAAAATCGTCGTTCACGATGGCGATCGGAGCGTCGAGGTTCGTAAACCCTATGGCAAGGCCTACCCCGTCGGCCGCGATTCCGTTCACCTTGACGACATCGAAATCGTCGACGGCCAGAGCCGCCGCTGGTGGGGCTGGGTTGGCGTGAAGCGGGAGCCTGGTGCGTACAAGGACGATCTCACTCGCGCGATCCGTATCAGGGTGAGGAACATCCAGATAGATGGTACCCAGATTATGGGTGAGATGTTTTCCAATGTTCCCGATGCCAAGTCCTACGGACGGTTCAATGATTGGTACGTCGGGGAAATTTTTGTCGATCCAACGTTTGTCATCCCGAACTCGCGGCGTGACGGGTTTGAGGAAGACGCAAACTGGGCGACGCTCCAGGCGGAGATAATCTCCCTTTGCGACAGGCTGGGCAAGAACGCATACGAGATTTCTAAGAACGCCCAGCATTCCGTGCAGCGCCTGGCCAAGGACGCGAAAGCCATCGAGGACCGTGCAAAGGCGTTAACTTCTGCGTCCACGCAGGGACACACGGACAACCTTCTCGAACTCTCAAATGACGTCACCAAGGCGCAGCGCCGTGTGAGCCGTGCTTTTAAGCACGCAGACCTGGAAACTGCATCCCAATTGCGGTCGCTGGAGAACAAGCTCCTTGATGCGAAGACGAAAGCGGTTCGAAAGCTGGGTATCACTCATGCAGGTGACATGTCCCAATTGCGCGAGCAGGCGCAATTAGAGGTATTACGAGAGCTAATGAAGGCGTTCAGGAACCAATTGGAGCCTGAAACCTTTTCAAAGGTCGTACAGATCGTGGCATCTGTTGCAGGAACTACCGACTTCTAAGCCACGCATCAATTGTAGGCGAAGTCATCTTCATTGTTTCCCGCGAACGCGACTGAGTGGTTCGACAGATGAGATAATCCAGCTGGGCGGGGCCCAAGGATTCGACCATGTCGCCGGTTATGTGCCCCAAAAAGCGGCAGTCGTAATCAGGACGAGCAACTATCGCCGGAGCTACTCGGTGAGGTAGGGGACCGTCTGCGTGACTACGCCGACATTGGCCATTGTTCACTGGGTCTCCCACCGCATCCCTTCCTGAGAGCAACAGAAAGTTCTCGATCGACAAACGGCAATCGTCTAGCTATCCGCATTGCAGCGATGCAGATTCGGCATCGTGGGGAGGCGGAACGCTGATGGAAAGTTTGGTTTGCCAGATCGGGCAGTCGGCGCAGAGGCCGGTTCTGCTTGGCTTTGCGCCCGCGTCTCTGCTGCATCGGATCAGCATGGCGGACGTCCTCGACGAGGGAACTGGGCAGGGCTACCAGCGCCGCTTCAACTCAGGCCACAGTCTCGATTTCCGGCGATATATCCGCGAGCCCGGCAGCACAACAATTCCCCTCACGTTCAATCTCAGGCCGCGTGAAGATGGAGGCTGGCGCCTAATCGAGGACGGCCATGGTATGGCGCGCTTGGAAATCGACCCGACTGCCGGTCGCGTGATGACACAAGTGGATTGCCAGCACCGCCTCGGTCATCTTGCCGACCTCGATATCGAACTACCTTTCATGTGCTACATCAACCTGACAGTTCAGGAAGAGATGGCGGTCTTCTCCATCATTAATCGGAAGGCCAAGGGGCTGAGCCGCAGCCTGCTTGATTTTCACGACGCCCGACTTTGCGAAGATCTGGCAAATGATCGGCCTGAACTGTTTATCGCACTTTGCCTTTCGAACGATCCAGCATCGCCTTGGTGCGGGCAACTCGACGTCGGGGGCAACAAGATTTCGGGGATGTCGAGAAAGGCCTCACTGCGCACATTGCAAAAGGCTGTGCGCAGATTTCTCAACCATTCCGGCATCTTGAAGGAGCGTACGGTCGAGGAGGCGGCAAAGACTGTCCTTGATTTCTGGGTGGCGGTCTCGGTCGCCATGCATTCGGACTGGTCTCGCCCACGTGGCTCGCTGATCGCCAAGGGAGTCGGGGTGTATAGCCTGATGGAAATAGCCGCAGACCTATGGGTTGAGAGCCGCGGTGCCCTCACGCGTGAGCTCCTTGTGGCTCGCCTTTCTGATCTCGCGGCGGAGACGGATTGGTCGTCAGATGGCCCCATGAAGGGATTGGGCGGTGAAAGCGGAGTTGCGGCTGCGGTGGCACAACTTCGGGCTGTCCGCGCCCGCCAGCACATCAAGGCAGTCGCGTAATGGCCGGCAAGAACATTCTGCTCATCGAGCCGGGATACAAGAACAAGTACCCTCCCTTGGGACTGATGAAGATCGCCCAATATCACGGACCTCAGGGTAAGAACGACAACGTCACGTTCGTGAAGGGCGAGGATCCCTCAGCATTCAACAAGGCTTGGGACCGAATTTACGTCACAACCCTCTTCTCATTCGAGTACCCGCGGATAGCGACCACAATCGACTACGCACTGAAGGTGGCAAACGGCCAACCGGACAAAGTATTCGTAGGCGGGATTGCGGCCTCGCTGATGCACGACCGGTTTATCGAGGAGCGGCGTTGGCACGGGGTCCGGTTCATCAAGGGGTTGCTCGACAAGGCACCTGCAATCTCGCTTCAACTCGATGATTTCGCCGAGGAGCTCTATTCCGAAGACCTCTACGGCAAGCCAATCGAGGACATGGTTCCCGACTACAGCATCCTTTCGCAAATCGAATATGCATACCCGGTTCGCGATGCCTATTTTGCCTACACCTCGCGCGGCTGCATCCGCAAATGCCAGTTTTGCGGCGTGCCGAAACTCGAGGGAATGCAGCGCGACGTTGAATCGCTGACCGACCTCGTTCGTGCCATTGATGACATGTATGGTCCCAAGAAGGACCTCATCCTCATGGACAACAACGTGGTCGCGAGCGCTCGCTTCAAGGAGGTGATCGCCGAAATCCGCGACCTCGGCTTCGTTCCAGGGGCAAAATTGCAGCGCCCAGGCTCAAGGGTACCCGTGCAGCGGCGCGTCGACTTCAACCAAGGTGTCGATGCTCGCATCCTTTGCAAGGACAAGATGTACCTGCGCGAACTTTCATCGATTTGCCTCAAGCCATTGCGGATTGCGTTCGATCACCTCGGTGTGCGCAAACCTTACGAGCAGGCGGTCCGCTACGCACATGAGTTCGGGCTCAATGAGCTGTCGAACTACATGCTCTACAATTTTCATGACACCCCCGCCGATCTGTTCGAGCGCATGCGCCTCAACGTCACGTTGAACGAGGAGCTGGGAGTTAGAATCTGGTCGTTCCCGATGCGATTCCAACCCACCATGCGTCCTGATCGTGGGCATATCGGTGAGAATTGGACCCGCTACGAGCTGCGCTCAATGCAGCTGATCCTTCAGGCGACGCACGGCGTAGTCAGTGGAGCACCTGAGTTCTTCCGCCGAGCATTTGGCGACACATTCGACGAATTCCAGGAAATTCTGCTTCTTCCGCAAGACATGATCTTCAACCGCGACTGGTTCCAACGTTTGGATGGGCGGGGGGAATACGATTCCTTCCGCGCGGAATTCACTCGCCTTTCCCCAAGCCGCCGCGACGAGCTGAAGCACATCCTCTCCTCGGTCGATCCCCGTTTCTTCCCATCGCTAGTCGATGAGGCCGACGACGACGCGCTTCGCTCGATCCTGCGGTACTATGTACTCCGCCCGAAAGCGGAGATGATGACGATTTGGCAGCGTCAAAAGCCCGTCGAGCCGGAGGCCTTGGTGCCCGATGATGAGCGCGTCGAAGATGCTGCTTTGGAATACGATGATGATGTCGATGCCCCGCAATCGACTGAGTGCAAGCAAAGGCATTTGGCATGAATCTCTCCGAAGTAGCGAGCATCGGCACGGCCCGGCCGGTGATCGGCAAGGACGTCTTGGAACTGCTCTCGACTGCAATGTACGTCGATCCGCTCACCATTTACCGGGAGTACGTCCAGAACGCAGCTGATGCGATCGACGATGCTCGCGCGGCGGGACTCCTGCGCGCAGATGAGGGCGCCATCGCCATCACCATAGATCCAACGACAAGAACAATCACCATCCGCGACAACGGTGTAGGCATCGCGTCTGACGCCTTTCAGTCCATCCTGACCGCCATCGGAGCGAGCAGCAAGCGCGGCACCGGCGCAAGAGGCTTTCGTGGAGTGGGCCGGCTTTCGGGCCTAGCCTATGCCCGTGAACTGACATTTCGGGCATCTGCTGCAGGTGAGACGCAAGCTCACTCGTTGACCTGGGACTGCCGTGCTCTTCGCTCAGTGCTGAGAGATTTCGATGACCGCCGAGAATTGCCCGAAATTGTCGGCGCTATCACGGTGATTGACGAAACGTCCGGGGTTACCGCTGATGAGCATTTTTTTGAAGTTATCTTGACTGGCGTTCCTCGGATTGGGGATGACCGCTTGCTGTCACCGGCTGCGGTGAGTGATTATTTAGCGCAAGTTGCGCCCGTACCGATGTCCTCGCAGTTCACGTTGGCGCCCGACATCGATGCGCAGCTTGGCAGCCTCAACGACATTCGACGCTTGGTCATTACCGTCAATGGTGAAGCTCCCCTAACGCGACCGTTCGCGGACGAGATGCCAATAGAGGGGGGGCGGCCACTATGCCTTCGGGAATGCAGGTTCATTGAAATACCGAGCGTTGACGGCGGTATCGCTGCGCTAGCTTGGGTTGCCCATCACGATTACGAAGGGGCCATTCACGCATCTACAAATGTGCGCGGACTGCGCGCTCGGGTCGGCGACATTCAGGTTGGAGATTCCAACCTCTTCGAAGACATCTTCCCCGAAACACGCTTCAACGCGTGGACCGTCGGCGAGGTTCATATATTCGATCCGCGTATCGTCCCCAACGGTCGGCGCGACGATTTCGAGCGCAACGTACATCTGGCGAACCTGAAGAACCACCTGGCCCCGCTCGGCCGGGAAGTCGCCGTACGATGCCGCACGAGCTCGCGGGAACGCAAGCGTATCCGGGATTTCGAACTTGCCCATCTGGCGGCATTGGAGAACATCGCCATTCTCGAGCAGGGCAGCCTTGCGCCAAATGCCTGCGAACACGTTGCGCTCGCCGTCGACATGACGGTCATGAAGATGGAGAAGCTGGCCACCCCAGACAACTTGCTGAATGGTGAAGGGCGCGAACGCGCCGCGATTGAGGATGTGAAAACCCGGCTCGAAACAGTCACCCGTTCAACGGCATCGAGTTCGCCGCTCGAGCGGATGGCTCCCGAGCGCCGGGCGAATTATGAGGAAATGTTCAGCCTTATCTACGAGTGCGCAGCCAACCGCTCCGCCGCCAAGGCGCTGATCGACCGGATCCTGGCAAAAATCGCGTAGGGGCTGCTAGCCTCCGGGTCACCTCGCCCACGATGTTTGACCGAAGAGCTACCGGGCGGGAATATGATGCTCGACCTTCTCGTAAACCTCATTCACGAATGAGACCTGTTCCTTGCTGAGCAGGCCTTTTTCAGGGTGAGCCGTATATTGGCGGATATCGTTGAGCACTTTAATCCACTTGGTGCTCTCTTTCTTGTTGTCCGGATCCTTATAACCCAGGGACAGGGTGTCCCGGAACAGATCCCAGTTGGCGACGGCGATATCCTGATAGTTGATGAGGTAGAGATGAGACTCCTCGTCGCCTTCACGATTCTTCTTTTCCCATTCCTGGGTACACGAAAGGCGAATGGTAAGCGGTACGCCCTGGGTCCACCACGCTTTGTGATCCCGGCCAAAGTGATCTTTCAGAGTCTCGATGACGTAGTTGAACAGCTTCTTGTGGATTTGGGTCACCTTCGCCGCCGCCGCATCGGCGCCAGCTGCATCGCGCGAGGCCAGGTATTCCTGGAGCCCCAGCGGGCGGAAATCAGAGAGTTTCGCCTGAATGTAGGCTTCCATGCCAAACGACTGCTGCTTCACAGCTGTCAGTGAGGATCCGATCTTGCGAAATGCCTGAATATCGTTCGGCGCTACCGATGCGAGTTGATCTGCGAGGGCTGTAAGATACGGCTCCAGTTCTTTGAACGTTTCATCTGCATTGAGTAGCGCGAGGTCTATGCCCGAATTTTGACGGACATGCTCTGCGACATCCTGGATCACCAAGAACAGGGCGCGAAGACCGTTGTTGGTGCATACATAGCCCGTAGGGCTGTCGCCGGCCGCCCATTGGTTGGGCAAAATGTTTGCGAAAAGCGCGAGACACTCAGTCAGAACCGAAAGGCTCTTCTTGAGGTTGGCGTCGTAGTTGAGCGGATCACCCGTAGAGAGGGGACCGGGCACGATCATGCCCTTAAGGGGACTGCCAATCAGCCGGGCAACCTTGAGGCCGTCCCGTATCGACGTCTGCGTAAGACACCGCACATTCGTTTTCCTGGTGCCGGAGACAACCATGCGGTCAAAGAGTGGAGAAGCCTTGTCCTTGTTCAGCCGGTAGGCGATCCGCGACAGCAGGGCCTGGAAGGCCTCTTCGACATCGTCGGACTTCCAGTGCAGATCCGAATAGAGTTCGACCAGCAACCCGGTTTTCACCTTCACCTGCTTGCTGTTGATGTCGATGAACAGGTCCATCTCTTCATCGGCGGGAAGATTGACGTATGCCAGCACGGGTAGAACGGTCTCGTCGCTCTTGAAGCCTCCGTTCTCACGCGCATAGGCATAGCCATAGAGGCGGTGCTGCCCATCAATCACCCATGCTGAGGCATAGATGGGGGGCAGGTGCAAGAAACCGAGTATCTCCTCACCGACGGTCTCCTTCTTGTCGAACTGTGGTTCCTTCTTACCGGGGAGCTTGAGGTTCACGACGATGTTAGTCGGGAATTTGCCGCCTTCATTGATGTACTTCGCAATTCCCTTCAGTCGGTCGGACTGGAGCATTCGCTGGTAGGTTTCGAGGTTTTCGATGTCGCGGCTACCCTTGTGGCCAACATAGGCGATCTTCATCAGCTCTTCGGGCCGGATCAGGAACGTGTAGAACGGCCTTCCACCCATTTTGCCTCGGGTCGCAACTACGGTTTGCGCGAGCCCATCGACCCGCTGTCCCTCAAACATGTGCGCGAGGAACTGGAAGCGCGCGGCCATTTTGAGGTGCTGTGTCAGTTGCTTGTAATAATCGAGCAGCTGGTCCGATATCACAGCGATCTGGTACTCTTTACATTTCTCCAGGTCAGCCTCGCCCCAGATGATGTTTCTGGTGGCAATGGCGAATTTGACCTTCAGCTTTTTCTGACTGCCGTAATGGAGTTTGATACTTTTTTGCGCGGCCTCGCGCAGCGCACGGATCTTTTCGATAAGATCCGCCATTGGCTTCCGCCCGACTGTCGCTTTCTGCCGACATTCAACAATGATGACCGTCTCATCGTCCTTGGCAAATACATCGATCTGCCGAGGGTTCAGGCCATCCTCCACTGCGATCGTGAAGAGCCTGCCCTTGTTCAGCTCCTGGAATCCCATTTGAGCGAGGAGGCACCAAACCTCATCTTCGAGCTGTTCGTGCGCAGGCTTGGCCTTCGCAAGCCTCGTCGACTTCTTGTTTTTCTTTGCGACGCGCCACCCGTCTTGCTCTTCAAGGGCAACTTTCTCGGCAATGACCTTGCGCGTTGAACCCGTAACTGTGTGAAAGATGTCCTTGCTTTTGCGCTGACGCAGCTCAGAATCCAGATCATCCCCCGTGACGGTCGGGCCCATTACGTCATCAGCCATTGCGGTTTTTGCCCCCTTGCATGCGCCGTGAGTAGCAACAGGAGCGAATGCGAGGAAGACCAAACCGTTATGCGTCAATCGTTCCGTGCATAAGCTCGCGTCAAGTATTACTAGTTGAACCCGACTGCGCAGCAGAGCGGATGTCGTTGAACTCGATCAAAGAAGGGCCGAAATGTCTGCGATGGGCTGGGTCATCTCCGACGATGATCTTCAAACTCTGAAGAAAAAATATCCGCCAACGTATGCTTTCCTTGCGGTGCCCCATTGTACGTTAGAACTGGGGAGTTCACGTCAATCCCGACTTCCGCCTCCACGGAAAGGGGTCGTCTTTGGCAAGATCGACAATCTTGATGGCGTGGAAGCCCTCCTCCTGAGCATTGATGGGGAAACAGTCCGTCCAGATGGGGCAGTGCTTCACATAACGTGGTCACTGGGTGTAGATTTCCGCTGAGAAGTGACCCGGTATTTCCATCGAGAATTGACCCGGGTGATGGTATGTCCCGCAGAGCGGGTTTTGGGTCAAGCTGGTGATTTTTCCTTTCGTGGTTTTGGTGAGGCAGAGCTGGCCCTGAACCGGAAGCTGTCATTGCCAGTTTCGATGATGTGGCAATGATGGGTTAGCCGATCCAGCAGGGCTGTGGTCATCTTGGCATCGCTGAATACCTCGGCCCATTCGCTGAAGCTGAGGTTAGTGGTGATCACGACGCTGGTGCGTTCGTACAATTTGCTGAGCAGGTGGAACAGCAAAGCTCCGCCTGATGGGCTGAACGGCAGATAGCCCAGTTCATCAAGGATGATGAGATCGAGCTTGAGCAGACGTTCGGCAATCTGCCCCGCCTTGTTGGCTGCTTTTTCCTGTTCGAGCGCATTGACCAGATCGACCGTGGCAAAGAAGCGCACTTTTCTGCGGTGATGTTCGACGGCTTGAACTCCCAGCGCAGTGGCGATGTGCGATTTGCCGGTTCCGGGCCCGCCAATCAGTACTACGTTGTCAGCGCCGTCGATGAACTCGCCACCATGGAGTTGCCGAACCAGGGCCTCGTTGGCCTCGCTGGATGCGAAGTCGAACCCGGCCAGGTCTTTGTAAGCTGGGAACCGGGCGGCCTTGATCTGATAAGCAATCGAGCGGACCTCACGTTCGGCCATCTCGGCTTTGAGCAACTGGGAGACCATCGGCACTGCGGCACTGAAGGCTGGGGCGCCTTGCTCGATAAGGTCCCCCACTGCTTGGGCCATGCCATACAACTTCAGCGCCTTGAGCATGACGACAACGGCGGCACTGGCGGGGTCATGACGCATGACGCAGCCCTCCCTCACGCAGGGCATCATAACGTCCGACATTGGCCAACGGCTCTTGCGCAAGGCGCAAAGCCTGCGGTGCGTCAATCGGCGCTGCCGGTGGAGCCTTACCATCGATCAGGCGGTGCAGGATATTGAGGACGTGGGTCTTGGTGGCGACGCCCGCATCCAGCGCCAGTTCGACAGCGCAAAGCACTGCCTGTTCGTCATGTTGCAGCACCAACGCCAATATCTCCGCCATCTCCTTGTCTCCGCCGGGACGACGTAGGAGCTGGCTTTGCAGCTGCTTGAAGGCCTCTGGGAGCTGCAAGAATGGCGCGCCATTGCGCAGTGCTCCCGGCTTGCGCTGGACTACTGCCAGATAATGCCGCCAGTCATAAATTGTCCGCCCGCCAGTGTGGTGGGATCGGTCAATGATTCTGGCATGTTCGCAAAGGATCTGCCCCTCGGCCGCCACCACGATCCGCTCGGGGTAGATCCTGATGCTGACCGGGCGGTTGGCAAAGGATGCCGGGACGCTGTACCGATTGCGTTCAAAGCTGATGAGGCAGATCGGGGACACCCGCTTGGTGTGTTCGACAAAACCATCGAAGGTCCGCCCCAGCGGCATCAGACTACCAACCTCAGCGGCGTGTACATCGGCTACGGTGCCGGGCAAGTTGCCATGTTGGATCTCACCCCATTGCGCGATGCATTGTTCCTCGAGCCAGGCATTGAGCGCATGGATATCCGGGAAGCTCGGCAACTTCTGCCACAGCCGCCGCCGTGCATCTTGCACGTTCTTCTCGACTTGGCCCTTCTCCCACCCCGAGGCCGGATTGCAGAATGCAGGCTCGAACAAGTAGTGGCTGGCCATTGCGGTGAAGCGCGCGTTGACCTGTCGGGCTTTGCCCTTGCCGATCTTATCGACCGCAGTTCGCATGTTATCGAAGATCCCGCGCTGCGGCACACCACCCAGCACGCGGAATGCCTGCGTCAGTGCATCAAACAGCATCTCATGCGTCTGTAACGGATAGGCCCGCACGATGAACGCCTTGCTGTGTGATAGTTTGGTATGGGCCGCCTGCAGCTTGACACGCTCGCCACCAAGAATTGCCCAATCTTCGCTCCAGTCGAACTGGAACGCCTCACCTGGCTGGAAAACCAAAGGCACGTATGTTCCGCGGCCACTGGCCTGCTGTGCCAAGAGACGGCCTGCCTTCCAATCCCGCACATAGGCAGCGACACGATTATAGGACCCTTCGTAGCCCAATACGGCCAGATCAGCATGCATCTGCTTCGCCGTGCGCTTCTGCTTGCGCGATTTGCCAGCCTCGATTTGTAACCAACCCGTCAGCTTCTCAGCAAACGGGTCCAGCTTGCTCGACCGGTCAGGTACCTTGAACTGCGGCACCACCGTATCCGCGCGCAGATACTTGCGGATCGTGTTGCGCGACAAACCGGTGCGCCGCTCAATCTCACGAAGCGGGATCTTATCACGAAGGCGCCACCGGCGAATTACACTCAATAAATCCATGTCGATCACTCCCGATACCCCTGACTGGTCAGCCAGGGGCGGGTTCAAACATGGGTCAATTCTCAATGGAAATTTATGCCCTTACCGGGTCACTTCTCAGCGGAAATCTACAGCCATTCCCCCGGCAGTAGCACCGGTGCTGCCCGCATCAGTTGGACGATGTCGGTGTACCAGTTCTTGCCGGCGGCATTGCGCGCGTTTCCCCATGCAAGATAGCGCTCCATCGTTAGTTCGTTGATCTTCGCAGGACCAGCGACGGATTCTTCGTGGAGGAACTGCGCAAACAGCCGTAACCGAGATCGCATCGCGATCACCGTTCTTGGCGCAAATTCCCCATGTGCGACCTTGTCGAGCAGGAAGCCGCGCATCAGCGGGCGCAGCCACGGCTCGAAGTTCAGGAAGTTGATATAGGTGTCGCTTCGCCGTTGCCGATCGCGGAAGCGTGTGTCCTCCTCGCTGTAGAGATCGTTGAGCAGGATGATGTCGCGGTCATGCATCGGTGCCATCTGCGCCCGGTTGATGATCGCGAAGCGATGGATATCACCGAACAGCTGCACTTCCGGTGAGCGGAACTCGCTGGTGACGATCTTGCCGCCCCGGATCCACTGGCGGGTCTGGCTTTGCCTGCGCCGTCCATAATTCGCGCCATACCAGGCGGCGTAGCACTCCAGCACTGCATCGTTGTGGTGGTTCCGTTTGCGCGCACCCTCGTCATCTGATGGCGCGAAGCCGGGGTGAGGGATGTCGGCAAGGCAGCCCGCCTCAAAGTGACCAAGCAGGTCCGCGCCTTCCTCTACCAGATAGCGGATCACCGGGATCCGGCGCTGGAACCAGTGGGCGTCCGCCTTGCGATCGTCGAGAACGGATACCGCCAGGTAAGCCTTGATCTCGTTGGTGAGTACCGGAACCGCAGCCTGAAGCGGCAAGCTTGCGTATGTCTGGCTCAGCCAGGGATGGCCGAACACCTCACCCATCATGGCGTCCGACCAAATGGGATTGGCGACGAGGAGGGGGGATATCTCCGCGAGGCGCCCCTCAAGCCAGTTGTTGTAGCGATCGGTATCGTGCGGCGTGCCGCCGACGAGCGCCAGCGGCGTCAGGCCCATCGCAGATCCTTTCCGAGCAGCTCAGCCTCGCGAAGTTTCTCAAGCCTTTCATGCACCTCGTCGGGTCCTGTGAGGTAAAGCCTGCGGATTTCCGAGGCGAACAGGTGCTGATAGAACGCCGCTGTCGTTTGCGGGCTGGCATGCCCGAGCCGGTCGGCCACTTCGAGCAGGCTGTATCCCGCCGCGATCGCCTCGGATGCATGGCTGTGGCGGAACATGTGCCAGCTGAAGGCGATATGGGTGCGCTGCTCCAGCAGGCCCGCGAGCTTCTGCGCGTAGGACAGGCTCATGGCGTGCCCGATGACGCCGGCTTTGACATTGGTGAAGACGTACTCGGCGCCGGACTCGAAGGCTGGCAGATATTCGTCGCTGGTGATGTAATCGACGTACATGTTGAGCACGTAGTCGTGCACCGGCACACCGCGCGTCCGGCCCGATTTCGCACGGGCCTCATTGGCATTGTCTTCGCGCGGAACGACCCAGATGACCTTTTCGGCGAGATCGATATCGACATGGCGCAGGCCCAGCGCTTCACCGATCCTAAGGCCGGTGTTGTAGAGCAGCACGACCAGGAAGGCGTCGCGCGCGAGCCCGCAGGCCTCGATCAGCCGCAGAACCTCGCTCGGCGTCAGCCGCTTCTTGAGCACCTGCTGCTGGACCCGGCCGGGATCGCCCGAGAGATAACGGTCTTTGCGCCGTGTCGTCCGTCGCTGGCTGATATGCTCAAGGAACGGCTTGTAGATCCGGTGGCCGTCATAGGCCTTTGTGACCTCGGTCGTATCGACCGCGAAGTCGTCAGTGCCGTTGTAAAAGCGGTAGAACGATTTGACCGCGAGCTGGATCTGGTTGCGCGTCGATGGTGCCAGAATCCGCGTTTCCTGCTTGCGTAGCAGGATCAGCCGAGGACTTGGCAGCGCATCCTTTCGGCGGGCAAGCCGCCAGGCAAGGAAGCTGTCATACAGCGCAACCGTGGCTTCATGGATGCCGGCGCCGTTTGCGCCGAGGAAGCTAGCGAAGTCCACAACGTGGCGAACATAAGCGCGGATCGTGTTTGGTGACGCATGGGTCTGTTCGAGATGGACGATCCAGTGACGAAGGCACTCGACGACATCGCCGTCATCATCCAATACCGTCCACGACCGGCGACCGCCGGGCATTTCGATGCGCGCAGCCTGCCAGGGCGTCGTAGCGAACGGAGTGGACACGGTCGCTGATACTGTTGAAAGACCCCCGTGACTGCAAGCCTTTCGCCATCACACTGGACACAGTTTACATGGACAGTTATGGTATCGGTATTAACATAATACTTATTATCAATCCGGACGATCGTGCCATAATGCGGTGCATGTGACACGTTTTCTGTTTTATGGCATAAGATGCAATTCATGTCCGAACATTGCCTCGTGTAGGGGCATGCCAAGCGACCTGGAGCACTGCCATGACGGTTCAAGTGACGATCACGCCAAACGGCCGGATGAGCCTGCCTGCCGATATCCGCAAGCGGCTCGGCCTCGCTGGTGGCGGCGCCTTGCTGGTCGAGGAAACCGAGGACGGCGTCATCTTGCGAACGGTCGCGCAGTCCATCGCTCACGCGCAGGCGCTCGCGAAAAAGTACACGGGCGGCAAGTCCGAGGCCTCGGTCGATGCCTTCCTTGCCCGCCGCCGTGAGGAATCCGGCGAATGAGCGAAGTGGTGCTCGATGCCTCAGCGCTCCTTGCCTTGCTCCGGGACGAGCCCGGAGCCGACAAGGTTGCCGACGCCATCGCGGATGCTCGCATGTCCAGCGTCAACTTTGCCGAAGTCGTCAGCCACTTCATTCACGCCGGCATGCCAGCGGGCGAAGTCGATGCGATGCTGAAACCCTTGCCGATGGCCATCGTCGATGCGGACCACGGCCTTGCCACGATCGCCGGACGCTTGCGCGCCGCGACGGCCGAAGCCGGCCTGTCGCTCGGCGACCGGTTCTGCCTTGCACTGGCCCGCCGCGATGGCCTCCCAGCCCTGACTGCGGACAAGCAGTGGCGGACCGTTGCCGCCGCCGCCGGGGTTAGCGTCGCAGTCATTCGCTGAGGGAAGGCAATTGAGATGACGTCCAAGCAATCCGGCTCCGACCTCGAGCGCTTCCCGGATTGCGATGGACTGCGCAAGCTTTCCAGCAGCGGCGGCGGCGGCAGTTCCGACGATATCAACGAAGCGCAGCAGTTTGCCTATGACGCTTGGGACGAGCCTGACCGGACGCGTCGCAATTTGCTGGCCCGCAAGGCCCTCGCCCGGTCGCCGCTTTGTGCTGATGCCTGGCTGCAACTCTCCGAGCTTCGCAATCTCTCGGACTCGCAGCGCCGCGAATATCTTTTGCGTGCGGTTTGCGCCGGTGAACTCGCGGTCGGCGAACGACGATTTGCCGAGGTCAAGGGCGATTTCTGGCTGGTTCTCGATACCCGCCCTTATATGCGCGCGCGTTTCGCGCTGGCTCAGGATCTCTGGTATTCTTGTGACAAGGGTGAGCGGATCGCCGCAATCGCCCACTTGCACGAGATGCTCGACCTAAATCCGAACGACAATCAAGGTCTGCGCTACGTCCTTCTGATATGGCTAATCCGGTCGGATGCCTATCAGGCAGCGGAAGACTTGCTCGACAAGCACCGTGATGAAATCTCGGCCTTCATGGAATTCACCCGCGTGCTGCTTGCCTACCGGATGCAAGGCGACTGCGAGCACACGCGCGACATGGCGGCGAAGGCCTACCTCGCCAATCGCCACATCCCGCACTATCTCGCCAACTCAGGGCTTTGGCACGAGGGATCCGGCACCTATTCGCCCGGCCGCGAGAGCGAAGCTGCATGGTATGCTCAGGAACTCGGGATCGACTGGTTCTGCACCCATGGTGCCATAGAGTGGCTTGCTCACTGCACGGACAGGGAACCCGTCCGCAATCGCGATGGCGAAACGCTCCATTGAACGGTTAGCGCCTTAGCGCGGTCCGCTTGCGTCCTCATTCGCCTGGTCCAGCAGGTCCATGAACGTGCGTGCCGCATCGCGGTCGCGATCGTCCTTGAAGGCAACATCGAGGTCGGGTGCCGAGCCCAGCATGTAGAGCAGGGACCACATCGCGAATCTGCGGCCCTTGTCGGGCTCGAGCCCGAACTCGACCTGCATCCGTTCGACGCCGCTGGCCATTGCTGCGGGTGAAACCGCTCCGAGATCATCGGTCCCAAAGAAGCGCCGCATCTGGTCGTCGAATTCCATGTTCAACCTTCCTGCCTGATCATGTGCGGCCAAGTCCGATGGCTACGGGCCGAAGCTTTGCGTCCTCACCCTGATCGAAGGCGTTGCTGGCCATCAGCATGGCCCGCGCCGATTCCAGGGTGCTCCAGTCAACGGCGTGCGTGAATGCTTGCGCGACATCGAGCATGCGGATCAGCGGCGCTGTCTGGCGATTGTGCGAGAATGCCTTGAGGGCGCTCAGGTAGTCGGTGCGATAGGCCGTCGGGATGATGATGCGCTCTTCGCCATGCGCCAGCAGCTCGGCGTTCATCATGATCCGCGCGATCCGGCCATTGCCGTCAGCGAAGGGATGAACTTCGCTGACCAGCGTCATCATGAAAATGGCCCGTTGGAAGGGTTCGCCTAGGGCCTGCAAGAAGCCGAAGCCTCGATCGAGCGTACCTTCGACCAGATCGGGCGCGACGAACACTGTCGCGCCCGCTTGATTGCCGCGTTGCTTGAAGGCTCCCGGCAGCTTGTCAGGGCGCGCTTCCATAACGGCGGCATGTCGGTCCATGAGCAATTCGCGCAAGGACGCATAATCGCTTGGCAGAACCTTCATGCGGACCAGGTCCGAAACCACTCGGAAGGTGCCAAGTACGTCATGCGCGTCCGCGGGCCGTTCGGTCGGTATGACACCCTCGAAGACAATATCGGCGGCTTCTTCGACGCTGAACTCGGTGCCCTCGATGAAGTTCGAAAAATAGGCTTCGTAAAACGCCAGGGTCGAGGTCGCCTCTGCGCTACGCGCGGGTACGGGCCGGCGCTCCGGTACGGTCTCGCGCAATGCCGAGAACAGCTCTTCGAACATTTCGACGCGCGCCGGGTCGAACGGATGCCCCGCCAGACGAGCCTTGCCGATTTCGCTCTGCATCACCGCTTCGCGAGTCCCGAGTAGCGAGCCGATCAGGCCGTCGAGCTCGGCGGCCTCGGCCTCGTAGTCGAGTGCCGATGCAAGCGCCCGCGCATCGTCACGCAGCCGATTGATGGCCCCCTCACCCTGGCTGCGCAGCATCCGGTCGAGCCGCTCTTCCAGTTCGGCGCGGGATACAGTTCTCGATATCCGGCCACCGCGCCCGCGCGTCGGCCGCATGTTTTCGAGATAGGCCCTGGCCGTCGAAGCTAGCCGGACCCCACTGAACGGGCGATCACTGTCGAGAGCTGCAGGGCCCGACCTCGGTCGCAAGACAAGGCCTGGCAACTCGGTTTCGCGTCGCTTCGACGAGATCAGGAATACCGAACCATCCTCGGCCGGCTTTCCTTCCAGCGCTGTGCGATCGGCAATGATCGCATCAGGATAATATGCGGCGACGAGGTTGTACCAGTTGCGCCGCACCAGTCGTTCAGGTTCCTCGCCGAGATTGCGAGTGTAGAGGCGCGAGCCAAGTTTGCGCAATTCCCCGCGCTCCACCGCCTGATAGACAGCTTTGGAGATCGCTGCGTCCGAAACGAAAACTTCAGGGAGCGCCGCGAGCGAATTTCTGGACATTGTTTGCTCCTTGCGGAGCCTCATACCTGAAGATTCGAGATTTAAGAAGCGCTTTATGCGACAAAATGATACTTAAGACGCAATATGAGCGAATTTTCGCGAATTACGCACTGGCCCCGGGATATGGCCCATCTGCACACTGCGCCACCCGCGCACGGAGCGCCGCGAAATATCGCTGATCAGCAGGACATCCCGGCGCAGATTGTGCCCCTTCCCGCAAGATTGCACGAAGGCGCTGCCTGTCCCGGTTTCGCCGGGCCAGTTCATCATGGGGGGCAAGGCTCGCCTTGGACATGCCTCGTATCCTAACATTCCAAACAGATTTGGCGAGCCTGTGCATCTTATCCTCAAAGCAATTCCCCTTCCCCCAGCGCGCTAACGAATGAGCGGCCCCGTCAAGATTGCCGCACTCGGTCCCGCGCGCCCTTGCGGGCTGCGCTCCTGCGGGTGCGAAGTTCCTCGCGTTGGGCCGCCGGCACTCTTGCACTCCGCCTTCGTCGCCGCCCCGCGCCCGTGCGATGCACCGGGCCACGGGCCGACTGACTGTCTCCGGCAAGGGGTCCGCTTTGTGTTGGGCCGCGCCAGAATTGGCGCAGCCAGAGCGCCCCGCCGCGCGCCCATGACCGTCCTCGTTCAGGATGGTCAGGCGGGGCGTAGAGGAGTGGCGTTTTGCGGTTAACCCCGAACGCCCAGAGGGGTGCGGGGGCAAAACCGTAATCTCTCTCTCATCTCGGTGGCTGAGCGAAATCAGCATCGCCATAGCATGACGCCTGGGAGATTGGCGGCCGTCAAGGATCGCGGGTGCCCCCCGATTTTGGCCTGCGGCGGCTAACCGCCTTGCGAGCAAAAATCGGCTCCCCCCGCGCCCGCTGTTCGCGGCGGCAGCGCGTTCGCGCCGCCGTCCCTGACTGCCTGACTCCGGCGTCCCTCCGATGGGCATCTTTCATCAGTGTGATGAGAGAAAATTCCTTTTGGAGGTTATCATGACGGACCGTTTCTCGAACTTCGCCGACCTTGCCGAACACTATGCGCGTGAAATCGCCACACCCGACTACGCCCGGGCATTCATGGAGCAGACCGAGTTTGCCAAGCTCTCGATCGAGCACGAACCGAGCAGCAGCGAAATGCCCGATCCCGAGACCGCGCAATCAGCCATCGAGATGATGCTGGCAACGGTCTTCGACCTGTTCCGCGACACCCGGATGGAGGATTTCGCCAGCGAGGTCGCCTGGGGGATCGCCAACAGCTTCCACGTCGTCGCCAAACGCCTCGATGACCGCGAGGATGCGATGGCCAACCGGCTGCAGGAGAAGCTGCGCGAATACGATCCAAGCGAGGTCTATGCGACCGACCTTGAAGACCTGACCATGCAGGCCCGCAGCCTCGCCGAATGCCGCGACGCGATGGAATGCATGCGCGACCATGCCGCCCGCATCTACCTCGTCGAGACCGGCCGGCCCTTCTCGCCGGTGCGCGGCTCGCGGGTCTCGTCCAAGACCAACGCCTCGATGATCGAGGCGCGCGACTATCTCGCGGCGCAGAAGGCACAGCGGCGCGAGCAGTTCGCCCCCTCAGGACCAGTCGTGGTGTTCTCGGGCGGGCAGCAGTTCACCGACATTGCCCTCGTTGAAGACTACCTCGATGCGATCCACGCACGGGTGCCGTCGATGGCGCTGGCAACCACCGCCCAGAACAAGGGCGCGGACGTGATCGCAGCCGCCTGGGCATCGCGCCACAATGTGCCGGTGATCCTGTGCAAGCCCGATACCTCGCGGGGACCTTCGGCGCCCTATCAGCGCAATGCGCGCATGCTGGCCTTCAAGCCGGTCGAGGCGGTGGTGTGTAGCGGCGGCGGCATTCAGGCGAACCTTGCCGACCGGCTGCGTGAGGCCCGCATCCCCCTGCATATCGTGCGCGACGCATCGGCCCAGCACGAGCCTCCAGCGCAGCGCGCCAAGGACCCGGCGCAGGCTGAACGCCTAGCGATGAAGCGGGTTGCCAATGGCGACGATCTCCCGCCGTTCTGAGCGGGGGCGCCACCTTCCCAATCAACCAGAAGGGTGTCCGGTCTCACCGCCGGATGCCCTTCTTTTTTGTCGATCGGGACGCACGAAATAATGGCCCGGCTCGCTCGCTTCTTGCCCCCGCCTGTAACGGCCTTGCGGCCTGCTGGCAGGGGCGCGAAGCCTTCGCATCGGCCGGGCAGGCAACACCCGTGTTTGGGGCGACCGGGGCGCTGACCAACAGGGTTAAACACTCTCGCAGACTTGCCAAGCATGATGGCCGCCATTGGCCCGCGTCAAGAAGGGCAGTTCCCCCAATTTTTACGCCTGAAGAAGGCGAAAAAATCGGCACCCCCACCCCCGCTGCGCGGCGGGCCGCGGGCGACCCGTTCCTGACCCGGACCAAGCTCGGCCATCCCCGAGGAGACCTCTTCAATTCCTTTGACAGGAGGCTCACATGAACGCTCTTACCAAGACCCTCGACATCCCGGCTTTCGACCCCATCAGCTATGACGCCGCAGTACGCGCCGCCAGCATCAGGGCCCAGCACAGCTTCTTCGACCAGCACGTCATCGAGGACGAGTTCGGCTGCTTCCTCGCCATCGACGAAGGCGATTACAACGCCCTGCCCCAGGACCTGATCGACCGGATCGTCCATTCCGTCCCCGGCATGATGGCTGACGACTTCGACGAGGCGAACATCGCCCGCGCCGCAAGCTTCATGAGCGTGGTGATGGATCCCGAATGGGACGCGGATTGCCCGTTCTGAAATGACCAAAGTTCGCAGCGCCGGAGGGCTCCGCTGAGGGGCTCTCCGGCCCCCCTTTTTTGCGTGTCCAGATAAAGCGCAGCCGGGGCATCGAACCCCGGCTGCGCTGGCCTTTTGCAAGGCCGGTTTCAGCTTGCCCGAAGGCGTTTCTCGGCTTCGTCCAGACCGAGCTTTGCGAGAGCGGCGAAGAAGCCTTCGACCCTCTCGAACGGCGCCTTGCCGAGAACCGATTTCTGCATCAGTTCAACGCTTGCCGCCCGCTCGCTGTCACGCAGTTTCGCCTCGCGCGTTTCCAACGCTTGACGCTCCTTCGCGATCGCTGCTCGTTCCGCTTCGAGACTTCCTTTCCTGGCCATGATTGTACCTCTTGGGTTGGTGCTGAAACCTCCCGCGCGCGAGGATCGTCATCCTGGCCAGCTTGGCAAGCCCCCTGCCCTGTATCGCCCCGGTCGGATCTGCAGACTGCGTGCAATCCTGCGGCCCAGGCTACCGTTGGCAGGCCGTGAAAGGCCCACCCGGATTCGGGCAAAATCACCAAAACCCGCGAGCCATCAACGCTACAGGATCAAGGGGAAGAGGTGCAGACCGTACACGGCAGGACCGTCTGGAAAATGACGGAAATGCGTGGGTTTGGGCCAAGAGCAAATGTCCGACGGGGTCTGACATCCTCCAAACCCCGCAGAATACCGTCATTCCTGCGTCAGACCCTGTCTGACATGGCCCGCTGACACCCTCGGCATTGCCAATGAGACCCGCATAGCCTAAAACGGCGCTGCGCAATTCCCACCAGGCCCTGATGAGGGTCTGGTTATGGCAGATGAAGTCCGGCTCACGGTTCGGATACCGCGCGACCTCGCAAATGGCGTCGAGAAGGTTCAGGCTGCGCGCGGCCTGACGCCCTCGATCATTCTGCGCGACGCGCTCACCCTGTACCTCGAAGCCTTCGCCGGCAGCACCGAAACCGAGCGGCGTCGGCAGTTCTCATCCGAGTATCTGTTCCTCGGCATCGATCTCCTGATCCAGCGCCAGTTTCCCGATGCGCATGAAGCCCTGATGGCGGAAGCCGACCGCCGCGTGGAGGCGCTCTATGCGTCGTCCTGACACCTGGTCCGATCAGGCCCGCCCCGGCCAGCTCAAGCACCATTCGGCGCGCGGGAACATGCCGCGCAACGCGGGCAATTTCACTCGCGGCTCGCAGCTCATCACGCACGAATTCCTGATGTGGTTTTCCTCGGCGAAGATGCCGCTGCTGGTGTGGTTCTTCACGTTCCTGATCGCGCTCTCGATCGTCCTCGCGCTGCTGCTTCACGAGCATGAAGTGCAGATGATCCTGATGCGGATCTATGCGGAGGGATGGAGCTTCATGGAGTTCAGCCCGCGCAAGATCCTCAACCTAACCTTGCCCTCCGGCCGCGTGATCCCTGCCCCCGTTTCGATGATCGCCAGCCACCCTGATGTCGTCATCGCCTGGAACAAGCTGATGCGCGCAATTTGGGGTTCGCTGTTCATCTCGCTGTTCGTCGCGGTGCCGCTTTCGGTCTGGTTCATCGACCTCTCGCGCAAGCGCGGCAAGGCGATCCTCGAAGAACGCCACCAGCGCGGCGCGATGCTGGTCGACGCCAAGGAGCTTGCCGCCGTGATCAACCAGCACAACAGCGCCGCGCTTGCCCAGGAGATTGCCGAACGGATGCCCGGCAAGACCATGGACGACGTCATGAAAATGAGCTTTGCCGAGCGCAAGGCCGCCGGCATCCACCACGTCTACAACATCGCCGGCGTATCGTTTCCGTGGCGGAGCGAACAGGCTCACACGATCATGATCGGGTCGACCGGGACCGGCAAGACCACGCAGATGCGGGACATGATCGCGCAGATGCGCGTGCGCCAGGATCGGGCGGTCGTGTTCGATCTTACCGGGGCCTACGTCGAGGCGTTCTATAACCCCGAGACCGACACGATCCTCAACCCGATGGACGAGCGCTGCCCGAGCTGGTCGCTGTTCGACGAGGGCAAGAACTACGCCGACTTCACCGCGATCGCATCAGCCATCTTGCCGACCGACGGCGGCGGCTCGGACCCCTTCTGGATGCTGGGAGCAAGGACATTGTTTGTGCAGACCTGCGTCCAGCTCATGAAGCTCGGCCAGGCGACCAACGCCGCACTCGCCTACCGGCTGATGATGGCCGACCTTGAAGAGGTCCACGAACTGCTTCGCAATACCATTGCCGAGCCGCTGACCGCGCCAGTCGCGGCGCGCATGGCCGAGTCTGTCCGTGCAGTTCTCAACACCAATGCCCAGGCCTTGTTGTTTATTCCCGAAGGCAAGGAACCCTTCTCGATTTGCGACTGGATTCGCCACCAGGACAAGCCGGGCTCGATCCTGTTCATTACCTCTTCGCATAACGAACTGGTGCTCAACCGGGCGCTCTTGTCGCTGTGGATGAACCTTGCGGTGCATACCCTGATGCGGCTGCCGCGCACCCGGTCATTGCGCACCTGGTTCTTCTTCGACGAAGTCCATGCGCTGCACCGCCTGCCAGCGATCGAAGACGGCTTGCAGACTGCGCGCGGCTTTGGCGGCGCCTTCGTGCTCGGCATCCATTCCTTCGCCAAGCTAGCCGAGACCTATGGCAAGGAAGGCGCGCAGAACCTTGCCTCGCTGGCCCGCACCAAGCTGATCCTGGCAGCGGCCGATCGCGACACCGCCGAGCACTGCTCGGACTACATTGGTCACCGCGAAGTGCGGATGATGGATGAGGCCTACAGCTACGGCTATTCCAACATCCGCGACGCCGCGACCATTACCCCGCGCTCGGAAGTGCAGCCGCTGGTGATCCCCGATGACATCATGCGCCTGCCTTCGCTGCGCGGGTTCCTGGTCTTTCCGGAAGGGTTCGATGCGGCGCGGATCAGGCTCACCTACAAGGACTACCCCAAGGTCGCAGAGGGCTACATTCTGCGCGAGAACGTCGAGCCTATCGAGTTCATCTCCATGCCCAAGGGTGACGATGAAGTCGCCGAGACCGGCGGCCGGGACCGCAGCGGCGAACCGGAACTGGAGCCGCGCGGCGAAGACCTTGGGCGCGACCCCGCAGTGCCGTTGTCACCGGCGCTCGAGCCCGACGCCAATGCGCCGGAAATCATGCCCGATGGACCAAATCCTGATCCCAGTGTCGGCAAGCAGATGGCATTTCGTCTGGAGCAAGCGCCTCAGAACGAACGCACCAATAGCCGCGAGCAGGACCCGAGTCAGAAGGCTGAAAAGAGTTCCGCGTCCAAGCCTGCCGCGCAGCGCACCGTCGGGTCCCGCGAACTCAATGACCCCGCCATCCCCGACAAGGAATCTGAGCGCGGCGCGAAGACCGCCAAGGGGATCGAGGACCAATCGCATTCCCGTGACGACGGACCGGAGCTCTAGGCCATGCACTCGATCGCCTCCGTCCGGTCGTCGAGCGGCGCTGCCGACTACTTCGCCAACGACAACTACTACTCGGCCGATGAGCACGCGGAAGCGGGGGTCTGGGGCGGCGAAGGTGCGCGCGCGCTGGGGCTTGAGGGGCAGGTCGAGCGCGATGCGTTCGAGGGCGTGCTCAATGGGCGGCTGCCCGACGGCGAGATGGTCGGGCAGGTCGAAGGTCGGCGCCTGGGTCTCGATCTCACCTTCTCGATGCCCAAGTCTGCCTCGATCCTGGCGCTGGTCAGCGGCGACCGGCGGATCATCGATGCGCACCTGGCGGCGGTCAAATCGACCATGTCGCAGCTTGTCGAAAAGCAGTTCGCCGAGAGCCGCAACTATGAGCGCAGCCGCAGCGGCGAACCCCAGAAGACCGGTAACCTCGTCTATGCCCTGTTCGCCCACGATACGAGCCGCGCGCTCGATCCGCAGGGGCATATCCACGCCGTCGTCGCCAATCTGACTCGCGATCCCAAGGGCACCTGGAAGGCGCTGTGGAACGGCGAGATCTGGAAGAACAACACCACGATCGGCCAGTTCTACCACGCCGCCTTCCGCGCCCAGTTGCAGAAGCTCGGCTACGAAACCGAGGCTGCCGGCAAACACGGGTCGTTCGAGATCAAGGGCGTGCCCGCCGAGGTGATCAAGGCCTTCTCGACCCGCACCACCGAGATCGAGGCGAAGATCGCCGAGGTCGGGGCAACCCGCCTCGAAACCAAGAAGCAGATCACGCTTTATACCCGCGATCCCAAGCTGGCGGTCGAGGATCGCGGCGCACTGGTCGAGGGCTGGCAGCAGCGCGCGGCCGAGCTCGGGTTCGACGGCAAGGCTCTTGTTGCCGCAGCCAAGGCGCGCGCCGAAGTCGAGGCGCGGCCGAGCTTCCGCGAGACGGCCACGGCCGCGATCGGCGAAGTTTCGACCCGGATCAACGCCGCGCTGCGCACCCCAAGTCCGCTTGCCGTGAGCGGGGCCGCAGCATTGTTCCTGTCGGCCGCCACCATCAAGGCTCAGCACGCCACCGCTTCGGCGATCCGTCATCTCTCCGAGCGCGAGGCAGCGTTCTCGCCGCAGGCAATCCTGGCGAGCGCGCTGGGGTTCCATATCAAGGGCCTCGAGGGCGGCGCAGTGGTCCAGCGAATTGGCGAGCTCATTCGCGACGGGCACCTGATCCCCGGCAAGTCGGACCGGCTCGACGGGCACTCCGATCTCGTGACCACGCCGGCCGCACTGGCCATGGAGCAACGCATCCTTGACACCATCGAGCGGGGTCATGGCGAGGGCCGCGCCTTCATGCCGCCCGAGGCGGCGATGACCCGGCTGCAGGAGGCCGCGCGTGAACTTGGGCGCGAGCGTGCCGGGGTGGACACCTGGCAACTCAACGAAGGCCAACTCGCGGCGGGCGTGGCGATCCTCTCAGGCGGCGATCGCTTCCTCAACGTCCAGGGCGTCGCCGGTGCGGGCAAATCCACCCTGCTAGGCGCACTCGACAAGGTGCTGGACGCGGAAGGCGTGAAGCTTGTCGGGCTCGCTTTCCAGAACAAGATGGTCGCTGATCTGCGCGGTGGCGGCGGTCAGGGCATGTCGGCCGACCAGATGCGCGAGGCGGGGATCGAAGCCTATACCATCGCCCGGTTCCTCAATACCTACAGCTCGGCGGCCGCTGCAGGCAGCGGCGAGCGCTACGAGGCAGCGAAGGCTGCGCTCGCCAATACCGTCATCATCACCGACGAAAGCTCGATGGTTTCCTCGCGCGACATGCTGCGCCTGGTGACGCTCGCCGAGCAGCTCGACCTCGCCAAGGCGCCGTTCATGGGCGACCGCCAGCAATTGTCGGCGATCGAGCAGGGCAAGATGTTCGCGGTCTCGCAGGCCTCTGGTCAGGCGACCGTGCGGATGGATGAGAACATACGCCAGAAGAACTCGCCGCTTCTCCTCGCAGTTGCGGGGCTCTCGAACGAGGGCCATGCCGGCCTCGCACTTGACCTGCTTGCCGCGCACGGCCGCGTAATCGAAGCAGGGCCCGACCATGTCGCCCGCGCCGCCGAGCTGTGGCTCTCGCTCGAACCCGACAAGCGCGAAGCGACCGCGATCTTCACCGCCGGGCGTGACGATCGCGCCGAGATCAACGCTCGGGTCCAGGCGGGGTTGCTCAAGGAAGGGACATTGAGCGGCGCGGGCGTGCCGCTGGCGACCCTCCAGAGCGTCAACGCCACCCGCGAGGAGCTGCGGTTCGCCTCGACCTACCGGGTGGGTCAGGTGCTTGAGGCGCGGATGGAGGTGCGCGAGATCGGCCTCAAGGCCGGCGAATACCGGGTGAGCGAGGTGCGCAAGGACGGCAAGGTCGTGCTCGAGCGCGATGGCAAGCGCAAGGTCATCGATCCTGACCGGATCAATCCCGATCACCGCTTCGACCGGCTCGGGCTTCATGAAGAGAAGCAGATCCGCCTCCACGACGGCGAAACCGTGTTTTGGCGTGACAAGGACGGGTCCCGAGACATTGCCAAGTCGACCTACGCCACCGTGCTCGAGGCGCGAGCAGAAGGCATCCGGGTCGAACTTGCGGACAAGCGGCAGCTTGTCCTGGTCCCCGGCGATCCGATGCTGCGCCGTCTCGACCTTGGCTATGCGCTCAACGCTCACATGGCGCAGGGCATGACCAAGCCACAGGCGATCGAGGTCATCTCTTCGACCCAGCGCAACCTTGCCACCCAGCGCACGCAGAACGTCCTCAATACCCGCGCCACTGACGACATGACCGTCGTCACCAACAACCTCGAAGGCCTGAAACAGCAACTCGACCGCACGCCCGGCAACAAGACCTCAGCGCTCGAAGTCACCGGTAAGGTCGAGGTTGAGCCGCGCCATGTGAACCCGATCGATACCCGGCAGGTGCCCGAACTCCGCATGAGCCCCGAGCTCAAGGCCAAGCTCGACGCAGTGCTCGGCAAGGTGGCGGAGGCGCCGGTGAAGCAGATGCGCCCGGAAAAGACGCTGGGGCTCGACCTGTGAGGGCTCGGTTTGCCTTTTCTCCCGACGCCGCGGGCCGCGTGTTCGATCGCGCGCAGGCAACTCTGGTCTGGCTGGCGGTGCTGGTTTTCTTGTCTTCCGAGCCGGCGGTGCGCGGCCTGGCGATCGCCGCGATGCTCGCCGTCGCGCTCGCGGCAACGGTGGTCGCGCTCCTCGCTGAGGCCGCCCCGTCCCTTCCTCAATCGCCAACCCCTCCCCCGGCTGCCCATCCTGGAGACTGACCATGGCCTACGAGCATGACGAAATCGGCGACTTTGCCAGCGAGCGCGACGCGCAGGACTGGGCCGAGCGCAACAACATCGATCCATCAGATCTCCACTTCCGCGCCCGCGGCAAGCGGGGTGTCACCCTGAGCGTGCGCCGGTCGGCGCTCGGGGATTCATCGCAAGCCGACCTCTCGTTCGGTCGGCGGACCGGCTTTTTCTGAAAACCCAAGGAGAATGATGATGAAGTGTACTCTCTATCTCGTCCTGCCGTTGCTTGCGGTAACGGCCACCCCTGCCCTCGCGGCGAATCCGAGCTCGCAGGAGCCGGCGGCGACCGCAGCGACCCCCGCCGCCGCGCAGCGGGCAACCGACAGGGAGGCCATGACCGAGCAGGTCCGGCAGAAGCTCGCGCGCCTGCGCGAAGCGCTCGAAGCGCGCAAAGGGGATGCCAAGGCCGGCGTGCCGCGCGCCCAGCATGAAGTGCAAGGCCTCTGTTCGGATTGCCCGGACGAGGACACGCACGCCCATCATCATTCCGTCAGCGAAGGGAGCGAAGTCGACTGCATCGAGTGTGTCGACCGCGCAGTCTACGCCTGATCGGGAAGGCGCGGTCCGGGTCACCTCCCACCGGGCCGCGCCGACCCGCTCATTCATTGTCGACCGGTTGGGCGCTGCCTTCGCCACGCACAAACCAGGAGAGATCCAATGCTCGCTACTGCCGATGCCCCGCCTACCTCCGTCGCCCGCAATAGGCGGCGCAAGGCGTTATGGCAGCCACGCGCTGACCAGACGCGCCTTGCAGCACGGGTCGCCGAGATCCTCAGAACCTCGAGCCATGCCTATCTTGAGGCCCCCACCGGATCGGGCAAGACCCTTACTATGGCGCTTATCGGCGAGCTCCGCGCAGAGGAGACCAAGGTCTACCTTGCGCATAGCGTTGATATCGTTGACCAGACTTCCCGTCAGTTTGATGCCTTCGCTGCCGCTGGCGTGATCTCCAACCGCGCGTCATGGCGTTGCACAACGTGGCAATCCTATCGCGAAGCAGTCCGGCGAGGCCGGCTCCAGGAACTCGTGGGCACGGCTTCGCCCGATCTGGTTTTTGTCGATGAATGCCACATCGGAGGCGGCGATGGGCCGGACAGCAATGTCTCCTTTCAGGCAATCCGCGCGACAGCAAGGAAAGTCGTCTGGGTTTCGGCAACTCCCTGGGACGTCAACGAGGCGGTACTTGGAGTTCGGGAGGGTTGCTCTGCGGTCCTGCGAATGCAGGAGGCGTTCAATCTCGAACTGCTCAATGCGACGGACATTGTCCGGATCGACTGCGGTCTCAGATTGCGAGCCGCGGTCGCACAGTTGGAAAAGAGCTCGGGGGCCGCCTTTTCGTCGCTTGCGAGGCAAAGCTTCGTAGTTGAGCAGGATTGTGCCGAGCTCGCCTATGATGACCTTTCTGGTCAGGTCGAAAAGTTGCTCGACCGCTCGTTGCGTCCATCTGACGTTTCGACCATTGTGCGCCATCGCATCCGCCTTCTCGCCGACGTCTATCTGCAGCGACATATGTCCGAACGCGCGATGTTCTGGCTGCCCAATCAGACCTATGCTCGTGAATGTGCGCAATACATCGCCGACCGGCTCCCGAGCGGGGAACGCGCCGAAGCCATCATCCATGATCCCGGCAATAGCGTCGCCGAAATGGAATACGGTATTGCGGCGCGAGAGGCGTTTGCCAGGGAGGACGGCTCGGTCAGGGTTGCTTGCGTCGTATTCCGGCTCCGCGAAGGGTTCGATTCACCGGGGCTGCGTCTGGGTTTCGATTGTTCGTGGTCGCCGCGCAATTTGCGCGCAACGGTTCAGAAGATCGGTCGGCTAACGCGCAAGGCCCCAGGCAAGCCGCGCAGTCAGTATTACTATGCGGTCGACGTTAAGACAGTCGCCGGGGCCCGAGCGAGCCAGTTATCCGAGGCCTTTCTCGGGGGGGTACAGGCCGCGCTTCGTGCGGACATACCCAGTGCGCAGTTCACAGCTGAGGCAATTATCGAGGCAGGTGCGATTGCCAACGCGATGAGCGGCAGCGTCGGCGGCGGGCCGCGCAGCTTCTGGTCGCAGGGCTCCTGGACGGGCGAAGCAATCACCCGCGCACATGTGCCGCTTTTCGAGTTCGACCAGGTTGCCGGATATGCCGAAGTCAGCCGAGCAACGCTCGATGCCGCTTTCCTCAAGCCGGACGAACAACTGGACGAGTCTGTTGTAGCCGAACTCGCGGAGCGTTTCCTGGAAGGGCTTGAGCAGGGCCAGCGCGCAGAAGACTATCCGCCTGCCGTGGTCAACGCTCTGCGGCGCTGCTGCACCAAACTGGATTCTCTCCATGATTTGATGTTTCATCGCCGTCTCAACCGGGCCACGCCTGCTCTTGCGACCAGGTGGGGCTGTGTTCTGTCGGATGTTGTACTCGACCGGATGGACCGGGACGATGCCATTGTCGCAGCGATCGAGGCAGGCAAACCGCGTCCGTCGCAAAGGACCTTTGAAGGGCAGCAGTTTTCTCGCGCTTTGATTGCAACTGGCCCCTACTTTCGGCCTGATCTCGCGGCACGCTTGGCCGTCTTGGGACAATATGAGCCGCAGCAGGACAGGCGCATGCGGCTGAAGCATGAAACCGACTTGAACATCGAGCGGATAGTCGGACTAATCGAACGCGGCGAAGAGCCACCTGCGCAAGGCACGGCCGACCGAAATCGGCTGAGTGGCTGGCTCTCGCCTTTTGGTTCAAAGACCCGTCCCGATGTGCGGGAGCGGATCGAGCGGGTCCGTCCCGACCTGATTCCGAAGGGGATTTCCTATGTCGAACGGGACGCCTCGCGCCGACAACGGCAGCTAGAGATGATTGCATGGGTGACACAACACAAGGCCCTTCCCCCTGCAAGCAGCGGCCTCGGCAAAATTTTGAAGGCCTGGGTCCAGAGGAATCCCTCATTCCTTGCCGCATTTCTGAAGGAACTAAAAAATGCTGCGCGCCCGGGAAAGATCGACGTCAAACTCAAGCCTCGGACAAACCGAAAGCGCAAGGCTAGGAAGCCCTTGGCCAGGAGCGGGACACGCTCGGCAATATCGCCTGTCGCCCAGCATTCGGCCGCGATGCCGCGATGACGCACATGCAACGCTGGAATTTGTCCGGCCGTTTGCTATGGACACCGACGTGTCCGCACAAGTGCTCCGGCACGCAATCTACCCAATTCGAACCCGATCCAGCACATGAACCTCCCTGCCCGCCGCACGGCCAACACCATAACCGGAACGATCGAGGCGGGACCGCGCGGACCGATCCTGCGCGATGCCGACGGCCTTGCCTGGCGGCTGCATTTTGGCGAGGAATCGGTGCCAGAAGGACTGGAGGGACAGGTCAGCGTGCGCGGCAAGATCGTACAGCCCGACCGGATCGACGTCGAGTTCTGCGCCGCGATTGATTGAATTCTCGGCTCGGCGCGCACGTGCAAACTGTACTCTACAGGTATCCATCGTCATGACGGGCCGGGAGCGGAATTAGCAGCCGATGTGATCTCGAGTAGTCGAAGCGCTGCGTGATAAGGGTGCCTACCTAAATTGCACCATTTCAGAGACATTATTCGGCAAATTTAACTTGGCGCAATATTGACAGATTCCCAAGTTTCAACAATCGTTTGCTTGGATTTTGGCTCGGGGGCGGCTTGATGTGAATGCAGCGACTGCTGATCGATCGAAGCACGCTTGACCTGATCACCTCAGATGCCCGGGACTTCCTCAATGTGCTGAACGCCGCCGGGCTATTGAAGGCATCGGCCCTGATGCAGGGCGTCCTCGAACAGCTCGCGTCGGACAGAAATCGCCTGCCCGAAGACAGTGACAAGACAGGTACAAACTAGGGCTATCTGAGGTTGGCGGCCGGAACTCCGAACGGGATCGTCCGGCCATCGGCGCCCGGCTCACGTGTGCCCTGACCAAAGAGCCTGCCCTCGAACTCGAAGGTCGGCGCGAACCGGACAATCGTCGCCGCCTCGCCCGCTTCGCGCCCGGCCAGGTCTTCAATCGCCGCCAACACCGCCTCGCGCGACGAGTAGATGTCCTCGCGCATCAGCAGCCGCGCCATCGAGCCCGATCGCTCGGCGATGGCGGACGCGATCTTCTGGTGCATGCGGAACGACTGTTCGGCATCTTCGGCGCGCTGTGACCAGACGATCCGGCGGTGAAGCGCATTGGGAAGCACCATGCGCGCCATCTCCGGCATTTGCGGGATGCGCGACATGCGCATGATCTCGACGTGGAACCTGAGGTTCTCGATGACCACGCGCTCGAGTGAATCCGGACCCTCGGGCGTCGCTTCCCGGGCTTCGGCGGCGAGCGCGGCAAGCAGAGAGATCTCGGCATCGCTGGCCCGCTCAGCCGCGCGAAACGCAGCGAGGCCTTCGAAATTGGCGCGCATCTCGAACAGGTCCTCGACCTCTTCGCGGCCCCAGGTGCGCACGGTAAATTCGCTCCGGCCCTGGCGGGTCAGGTAGCCTTCGTGAGCTAGAGCACTCAGCACTTCGGCGACCCCGGCCGGGCGGCAATCGTAGACTTCGCCAACCTCGGCCTTGCTGATCGACTGCCCCGGAAGGTAGCGCGCAGACAGCACCCCGAACCTCAATTCGAGGAACATGAGTTCAGAAAGGGACTGTGCTCTGGTCAATCGACCTCCCTCATGGGTGAGTTCTGGCTCACCGCATTGTTTCGTACTTCCTAGCACAACATCGTTTTGATTTCCGAATCCGGGAGCTTCGCATTATCCCCATTTGGTCGTCGTTCGGGTTTTTGGGGCAGCAGTGGCCAAAGCAAAATTGCCAGTCATGACAACGATTGCCTGCCCGGCGCAGATGATCTTTGCCGTGCTGCGCGAGCCCCGCAAGCGGCGGCGCTATGACAGCGCGGTCGATATTCCCGGCCTTCAGGGTCGCGATCCCGCCGAGGCAGAGCGCCTGGCACTTGAACTCACCGATCTTGGCCTCATTGCGCGTGACCATGGCCGCTACACCATCATCGACTGGAGCGTTGACCGGATCTCCGAGCACCTGGCTCTGGCCGGTGCGATCCAGGCCTTGGCGGCAGCCGAGGTAGCCGCTTGTCACGGAAAGACGGATTTCAGCCATCTCGAGGCGCTGAATTCGGCGCTCAAGGCCTATGACGACATGGATGCGGCAAACCTGCTCCAAGGGGCCTACATCGATTATCAGTGGCACCTCGAACTCGTCCGTCTGAGCGGTAATCGGGCGGCGCTTGCGGCTTATGGCAAGGCGGTTCCGCCGGCGGTGTGGATTGCAGGCGCCAACTACTTCCAGCTCGACGAAGCGCGCAGTTCCTTGGTCGAGCACGACCGTCTGGTCGCCTACATGAAGGCGGGCGATACCCTGCGCGCGCGTGATGCGGTCTCGTTCCATGTCGAGGAAGCCGCCACGCAGATCCGTCGCGCCGGCACGGCAAGGATTGAGAGCTATCCGAGCAAAGGGACCTGACCTCCAGCGCCGCAGCGCTGCGAGGAAAGGGGGTTCTAGGCTTGTGCGGAGGGCTCGACCTGTTGCTGGCACATGATTGAAAATCCAGTCTGTTTGGGGTAATCATGGCCAGGGCGAGGAGACCCTCGATGGACCATGATCGCTACGGACTGGATGGAATGCCAATCTCTTGTCGCGGGGCCGACTGCGACCCTGTGACAGGCATTGCTTTTCCCAAGACTCCAACGTCTGAGAATGGCGGCATTCCGCATCTCAGAGTTATCTTGGCTTTGATGATGATCGCGTTTGTCGGCTTCTTCGCATGGCAGACCCATATGCTTGGCTAAGCGATCAAGTCCGCCTCCGAGCGACATGCAGGTGGTCGCGCTCGGGCTTGTCCGGGAAGCGTTCGAACTGAACAGCATATCCGTCGCCAAGCCGTGACCGGACCTGTGATGCCAAGCGTTCGCCCTGCTCGTCGGAGATGTTGTTGCCTCTAAAATCCAGGGCGCGGTCGTCATAATGTGCCGACCCGGCCATGTGCTGGGTGCTGTCATTTCCCGAGGTCACCACCGGGGTTGGCAGACCGAGCGAGCGGGCTTCCTCAGCCACCGCCCCCATCGCGGCAACCAGGTCCCCATCCATATGCCCAAGCCTTGCCCCCGGCTTGACCTTGATGCCAAGGTCGCGCGCTAGAGCGGTTTTCGACCGCTTTGAGTCGGCATGGGATTCCCGTCGGCTGAGATTTCTGATTCAGAATCCATGCTGGTGAAGGAGGCCGGCATGGATGGGTCACGGTCTTTCGATGGATTTGCGGGTCCGGCTTCTGGCTGCGGTTGACGGTGGGCTGAGTTGCCGAGCGGCGGCAGCGCGGTTTGGCGTCGCCCCTTCGACGGCGATCCGGTGGCATGCGCAGCGGCGTGCCACCGGTGACTTTGCTCCCAGGCCTCAAGGTGGCGACATGCGCTCGCGCCGGGTGGAGGAGCGATCTGCCGACATTCTGGCACTTTGGGAGGCGCGCAAGGACATCTCGCTGGAGGAGTTGCGCATCGCCTTGGCTGAGGTTGGCCTGACCGTCTCGGTTGCCGGGCTGCATCGCTTCTTCGTGCGCCGGGGCATGACGCGCAAAAAAAGACTGGCCATGCTGTCGAGCAGGACCGTCCCGACGTCCTGAAGCAGCGTCACCACTGGTTCGACGGCCAGATCGATCTGGAACCCGAGCGCCTGGTCTTTATCGACGAGACGTGGACCGCCACCAACATGACCCGCAGCCATGGCCGTTGCGCCAAGGGTGAGCGGCTGCGGATGGGCTACCCACATGGTCATCGCAAGACCACCACGCTGGTTGCAGGCCTGCGGATGACCGGCATGGTCGCGCCGATGGTGCTGGACGGGCCGATCAACGGTGACTGGTTCGAAGCCTACGTGGCGCAGGTTCTCGTGCCCGAACTGCGGCCCGGTGACGTCGTCATCATGGACAACCTGTCGAGCCACAAGCGCCCCGCAGTCCGCGACCGGATCGAGGCGGCAGGAGCAACACTGCGCTTCCTCCCGCCCTACAGCCCCGACTTCAACCCGATCGAGAAGGCCTTCTCCCGGCTCAAGGCCATGCTCCGAAAAGCAGGCGAACGAACCGTCAGCGGCCTGTGGGACCTCATCGGCAAGCTCGTCGACATCTTCCGGCCCGCCGAATGCGCCAACTACTTCAGTTCATGCGGATATGATCCAGACTGATCGAAAATCGCTCTAGCGCGGCGCCATCGACCGGACCATTGGGCACCGCAAGCAGTGTGCCGCCTTCGAGCGGCGAAGGCACCAGCCCCTCTGCGCGGGGGGATGGAAGCGAAGGGGTTTGCGGCATGCCGAGATCGGTATTGGTCCCCAGCGATCCATTGCCTGCGATCCCGGCGATGTCGCTGAGCTCGTCGATCCGGTGAGCGCGCAAGTCGCCCATCAGGTCGTCCATGATATATGTGATGGCCTGGTCGCGCCGCGTCACATCCCGATAGTCGAGCCGCGGATTGGAAAGATCGGGCAAGTGCCACTCGGGGTGTTCGCGCTGCAGGGCCTCATAGCGGTCCTGGATCAGGTTCGACATATCGCTCGAAATCTGGAAGCCGTGGCTTTCGGCGTAGCTCGCTTCGGACATCATTCGGCTGCCTATCTCGCGATAGCGAGCAGCAGCGGCGCGCCGTTCCTCGGCCTCAGCGACACGCCAATCACTTCCATCGGTGGTGGTGTGCGAGCGGCTATGGTCAGTGTAGTCCGAGCTCTGGCTGTAGGTGCCCGAAGACTGGATATCGCCGCTCGACCCGCTGACCACCATGCGATCGCTCGTCTCGTCGGATTTGTCGGTGCCGCGCGTGGTCTGGTTCGTTGCTGAACGCTCGGTGCCGGCACGAGCATCGTCGCCCACCTCTTTCCGACCGAAAATGGAGCCCTGCAGCGTTGCTGAGGCGCCACTTCCCGCAATGTCTTTGCCAGGCGTTCCCAGCGTTCCAGATCCAGTAAGGCTCGCGGACGAGCCAAAAGTGCGGCTCGCAAAATCACCGGACGAACGTGAATTGCCCTCGCGCAGGATAAGATCATTGTTCGTGACATCACGGGTCGAGCTGCCCTTGGCCTGTTCGACGACGACGTTGCCGCCGACATTGTGAGTGTCCGATGCGCGCGATCCGCTTTCGCGCCGGGCTCCTGTCACGTCGCTGGTCGCGGTGACCGCGCTGCCGAACTGGCCCTTCGAGCTGGTCCAGCTGCTCGAGGTGCCGTTCTCGATCTTGTCGGCCTCGTTGAGATACCATTGGCCCTGGGATCTGAGGTCCGTCGCATAGCCCCGCGTCATGGTGGGCTTGAAGGGCAACTGGGACATCGCCGCATTGGTGTCGATCACCGAATGGCCCGAGCCATATTCGTTGAACATGCGCCCGTCCGCTTCGCGGAAGCCCGAGTGGCCCGCGCCTGCCAGGAGGTTGGGGGCCTGATTCCACTGCGACATCTGCCGATTGTCCGCGTTGAGATTGCCATAGCTGACATCGCCATAGGCATAGTTGCCGGTGGTCCGCTCGATCGCCGCGGCATCCGAGCCAGCCTGGACCGGGGCGAGCATCGAGCCAAGGTTGTTGGCGACCGACATGGTGCCGCGCATGACCATCAGCGCGAGCATCGGCACGGAGAGCATCAGGAACCCCGCCATCGTGGCGATGTCCTGATTAACCGCATCGATTCCCGCCCAGTTGGCGAGGTTCACGCTGCCTGCTGAAACCGCTGCGGTCTGGGAGGCCAGGCGGTCCATGATGAACGAGTGGATGAGAACGTAGATCGGTCCCCAGGCCGAGAGGTAGAAGAAGCCCGAGAAGTAGCCCTTCAGGGTCGCGATGCCGGTGCGCGGGAACAACAGCAGCGGGAAGACGATCGGGAACAGAGCGTAAAAGACCACGGTCAGGACCACGCCAAGCACCGGAATCCAGATGAGCCCCTGCTCGGCTGCCGTCGTCATCGCGTTGCGGGTCTGGGTGTCCGCGCGCTGGAGCGCGAAGGAATCGGCATCGGCATTGCCGAAGTCGAGCTGGGCGGCCTCGAAAGCGTCGACCATGCTCTTCTGCTTGAAGAACTGGTTACGCGTCATCGCGGTGCCGGTGAGCAATTGCGAGACCGCCGGCACGTCGGCGGCGAGCTTTGCCCCTGCCGCGGCCTCGGTGAGCTTGGGGTACATCGTATGCGCAAATGGCAGCGCATAGGCGTTGATCTGGTTGTCCCACTGGTTGTTGATCAGCGTCCAGGCCTGCGCACAGGTCTTGCCCTCGATATCGACCGTGCCGGTGCCGGTATCGGTCAGGTACTTCATGCCGCGGTTGGTTGCGGCATTGACCCCGAGTTCGGCCCAGAGGTCGGGCGCTTCGCTCAGCAGCTTGAGGCTCTTGGTGCCAAGCAGGATGTCGTAATAGGCGCACTGCTTGAGGTAGCCGTCGAGGTTGGCCTTGAACACGGGATCACGGATCTCGAACCCGCGCGCCTTGTCCCACATCCGCGCGCCGTAAACGAAGCCGCCGGTCGAGTAATTGAGCGCAGCAGGCATGACGAAGACTGTCTCGGCCGTGCGGGTCAGGTAGTCGCTGATCTGGCTGGTGAACGAGGCCATGGCTGCGAGCCCGATCGGCACGTTGGCGACCGTGGCGGGCGCAAGCCCGGGATTGACACGGTCGGTGACCTTCACCGTCACCGTCGGGACCATCAACACGGTGTAGATCAGCGTCGACTGGATGAACCAGCGAAACCACGCGCGCCAGTCGAGGTCCATCGCGGTAATGAGGAGCGCGTAGATCAGCCCCATCACCATGACGACGCGGATCAGCGACTTGAACCCGCCCGAGCCGGTCCAGGCGGCGATCGCGTTGAAGGTGTTGACGAGGTAGTCGCCGCCCCCGACCGTGAAGACCTCGAGCATCTCCGCCGCCCCTTACTGGACCTGGCTGCCGAGCGTGCGCGAAAAGCGCAGCGCGGCCGACATCTGGGGCGAGAGCTGGGTACGCAGGGTCTTTTCGAGCATCTGCGTGCGCTGGATCAGCGCAAAGGTCTGGTCGAAGCGCTGCGAGGTGCGCGCCGCGATCCCGAGGAAATTGCGCCGGGTCTCGTAAAGCCCCTCGCGCCATTCGCGTAAGCTATCCGCATCAGCCCCGTTGAAGTCCGAACGCGCGTTCACTGCCATGTCGATGAACCGCATGGTCATGGTGGTGACGAGATCGACCGCGACTATTTCGGAAAGGTCGTTGATCTCCTGCGCGGAGATGCCGAACTCGGCCGCTGCGCTCACGGTGATGATCTTGTAGACCGGCACGCTCGCCATGCCGAGGAGCTGGATCTCGGCCGGGGTCAACGAGGCGCCGGGATCGCGCACTTTCAAGGCCATGCTCTCGATCAGCGTGCGCACCCGCGCCTTGATCGCTGCATTAGGCCCGATCACCATGTCGATCTCGCTCGGCGCCATGCACTTGGCGCTATCGCCGCCGCAGCTCCAGTATTTGTGCGGGGTGGAAGAGGTGCCGTCGAGCATGGCGCTGATCAGCGCCGGGTCGGCCGGGCCGATGAACTGGACCCTCGGCTTGCCGCCATTACCGGCCGGATCGTAGATCACGGTCCCGACGAGGGTCATCAGGAACTCGCGGAACTGGGTGTCGAACCCACCGTATTTCTTGCCCAATGCCGCCCAGGTGTAATTGTTGGGCATCCCGGCCTGTTCCTTCATGTCCGGGTCGGAATTGGCGCTTTTCAAGGCTTCGCGCTGGCCGCCGTTGTTGCACTGCTGGCGCGCGCGGGCCCAGTCGGAGACCGCGCCCTGACTGTTGGCGATCGCCTCGCAGATGACCGAACTCGCCGTATCGCTCTTCGGCCAGAGGCCGCCGACCAGCGCCTGCGCGGTCTCGCAGGACGAGATGTTCATCTGGTTCATCTGCTGAACCTTCTGCGCCAGCTCATCCATGACCTTGCCGATCTCGGGCGAGATCGTGTCGATCGCGAGTTTGAAGGCAAAGCCGAGCGCGTTGTTCGCGGTCGCTTTCAGCATGGCGACAAGTTCGGCGGTGTTGATGAACGAGAACGACCCGGCAAAGAGGTCGATGCCGCCGCACCCGGCGCGCGCGTGGGGCAACTGGAGGTTGAAGGGCTGGATGTTCTTTTGCGGGAAGCGCGACCAGACCGAGCCCATCGAATAATAGCCCGCCGACTGGCCCTGGTAGGCGCTGGGACCGGTGACATTGGCCTGGACGCCCATGTCGGACATGAAGCTCTGCATCTCGCCTTCGACCCCGGCCGAGGCGGGTGTGGGCGAAGCGAGCAGAACCGCGGCACCGAGGACTGTGCCAAGTGCGCGGCGCGAGGCTCCATGGAGGCGGCGGGCGAAGCGACGGGCGCGCATCAGTAGTCGCTCCCCACCTTGACCTGCGTCAGCTGGAAGACGCGGTCCATGATCTCGTCCTGGCTGAGGATTCCGTAGCCGATCGGCATCGGCTGCTTGGTGACTGAATCGAACAGCACCAGCGCGGGCACCTGGCGGTCGGTGCCAAGCCCGAGCTTCTCGTATTGCCCGCTGTCGACCATGTAGCCGGGGAAGGTCGAGGAAGGTCCGCCATCGGTGGAGACCGCGAGCACCGCGAGGCCGTACTTGTCCGAGACGGCTTTGAGGATCGGCGAGAAGATGTCGCAGGCGCCGCAGCTCGAGGCGAAGAAGTAGAACACCCCGTAGCGCTGCGAGAGATTGGCCATGACCCGGTCGCGGTCGGTCTTGCGCTCGTCGATCCAGGCGCGCTTGCCGAGCGTCGAGACCGGGCGCTGCAGCGTGTAGTCGAGCCCGGGATCCTGCCACAGCGCGCGCTGCCAGACGTCGGCGAACATCGAGGAGCGGTCGAGCTGTTCGCGCTGGAAGCGGACATAGGCGGTGACGTTCTCCGGGCTCGGCTCGAGGATCGCGCGCGCCTTCAGTTCTTCAAGCTGGGTCCCGATTGCGGCCAGTCGCTCGCGCGCTGGTGGCTGCGCAGCAGCAGCTTTGCGCGGCTCCTCCTTGGGCTTCTCGCAGTAGAACCAGGTGCCGAGCTTCCTCTCCTTGCAGTAGAGCGCGTCCTCGGACTGCCGCACCTCGACACCGTCGCCCTCGGAGGCGCGCAGCGGTGCGGTCCCGGTAAGCGCGACGCTGGAGGCGGCAAGCAGGGCAATGCATTGGCGGTGGTTCATGATCCGCTCCTCTCGAATTCCTTGATCAGTGACATGAAGACGCCGAGGTCGAGCAGCCGGCGGCCGCCATCGAGCAGGCGTACAAGCGCGCAGTAGAAGCCGGACAGCGCCTCGCTCCCGGCATCGGCGATCGTGTAGGTTCCGGCCTCAAGTCGCGCCCATCCCCGCCGGACGATGGCATCGAGCTGCGCGCTGAGGCTGCGCGCGCGAACCGGGTGGTCGAACCAGGCCGAGATTTCGGCAGCGATCCCGCGCGCGGTCAGCGGCCCCTTGCGAGCGAGCGCCATGCCGACGCAGAACTCCAGCACGGTCAGATCGGGGGCTGCGGCGTAGGCCCCGAACGCGACCACGCGCGCGCCGCTTTCGGGCACAGGATTCGTGGCGGGCTCAGGGCTTGTGCGCGGCATAATAGGCCTCGATCTTTGCCTGGATTTCGATGAGCGTGGCGGCTTCGTCGGGGAGCTTCGCCGCATCGACGAACTCCGCGTAGATTTCGGAAAAATCCATCACCGAGAGGTCGAGCTGCTGGAACTCGAAAATGGTGAAGCCGTCGCAGACGGGCTTCTTCGGCGTTCCCCATGTCTTGCCGATCTGGGGCCGGCCCTGCTCCTGGAGGATCCGACTGATCTTCGAGAGGAAGCAGCAATAGACATCGCGCTTGGAAAGACAGATGCCAAGGAAGCTCGACGAGCAGTAAGTGCCAATCTTGTGGCAGAGCCCTGCATCGTCCTTCTGATCGAGCAGCACCTCGGCCGGGCTGCACAGCAGCGGAACGAGGAGCGGGACGCCCTTCCCCGAGCAGCAGTTGGCGAGACCGAAGACCTTGTGCGCACAACTCTCGGCGGTGCCCTTGAACAGCGTCAGCGTGCTTTCGTCGAACTCGGAATTGGCCTGTCCGAGCGCGTTCAGCGCCACGACCGCGTCCTTGAACTCGTCGGAGGCCTCGCGAACGATCGGCTCGCAGTCGCCATTGACGCAGTAGACGTCGTCCCCGCAGATGTACTGCGCAGGCTGGCTCGTCGATCCCGGGATCGGGCACTTGTAGACACGCTCGGCGACCTTGCACGAACCATCTCCGCTGGGCGGATCGTCGAGACAGGTCTCGTGGTCGAACATGCAGCCGGGGGTTGCATCGAGCTTGCCGCAGTCGTTGCCGCCGCCCACCACGGTCTGGCACTGGTAGGTCTTCGCCGTCTCCCAGCAGGCCCGCGTGACCGGCACGCCATCGATCAGGCGGGTTTCATTGGGGGCAGTGCAGGTCTCGGCAGCGAGGGTGCAGGTGCCAAGATCGACCGAGCAGGCATTGTCGGTCCAGACTTGGGTGAACCACTTCGATACCGAGCTTTCGGGCACGATGCCGGCGACATTGGTGCTGCACGAATAGACCGCTTCTAGCGAAGCGGGCTCAAGGCAAGTGAGGTAGCCCCCTCCCCCGAACGGATCGCCGATGAAATCCCAGGTCTTGCAGAGCTGGCGGTCGGTGAGGCCTGCCGCGGAGGCGGTGGTTTGGGTACAGCTCGGCTCCGCCGATATCGCCCCGCACTGCTGAAGCCCGCTCACATATTGGACGGGAAAACCCGTCACGGGATCAAAGGTCAGCGCATCGGTGATCCCTTCGTTGTTGCAGCGATAGACGTTGCTCACGACCTGGAAGGCGTCCGCCGGCGGCGGTTTGGCCACCGTGCCCATGAGGTAGACGTTGGGATCACTGACGCCTGCGTCGCAGTCGTAGTAGTCGACCGTGAGGTTATAGTCGGGAACAGGGAAGGTCCCGGTCTTGCGGCACAGGGCGTTGCCCTCAAGCGAGGCGCAGCCCGGAAAGCCAGGGGCCGTGACGCAGAGGTACTGGTAGAGCGTCTCGTTCCATGGCGCGACGGTGAGACTGCGGGTGCAGGTCTTGGGCTGTTCGACCACGCTCGAGCCGACATTGCAGGTCCATTCGGCAGTGTTGGTGGTCCCCGGACTCGGCGGCAGCGGGACGCAATTGCCGGTCGACCCGTCCGCGCTCATGCCAGACAAGTAGGCATTGGGATCGTCGGTCACGGTGTTGGCGCGGGACAGGTCGGCGCGGGTGACATCGACGGTCGGCCGCGTGGTCGAATTGGCGGTGCGGTAGGCATTGCTATTCACGCCGGCCGCCGCCCCATCGGCGTACATGTTGCCGGGATTGTCGTAATACTGGGTGAGTCCGGGATATTCCGCCTGATACCCCGGTATCTGCCCGGCCGCACCCGGGGCATCGGTGATCCCCTGGTAGGCGCCGCGCACGCTCGATCCGGTCGCCCGAGCCTCGGCCTTGGCCTCGTCCACGGTCATGGTGGCAGGCGCGGAAGGAGGCGGCGGGGCGGGAGCGGGCACGCCGGGATCAATCGCGGGCGGGAGCGGCGGTTGCGGCTCGACCAGATCGTCGGGCGGGGGGATGTAGACCTGTCCTTGTGCGCCGGCCGCGGCGAGCAGCACCATCCCGGCAAGCGCAAATCCAGCAAGGCGCGGCGCGCGCATCTCAATGACCCTTGTTGAGCTGGGCGAGCGCGATGCGCGCGACGCCGGCGCCGGGCCCGCGGCCACCTGCAAAACTCTCGAGCGCGAACTCGACTGTGACATTGCCGGTGAGCCGGTCGTGGTCGGGAGTGGCGCTGGTGCAGTCGAGCCCGTCGCAGAGCTCGTACTCGCGGCCCGCGGCGACGAAGGTCGGCGCAGCCTCGACCTTGAAGGCGCGGAACAGGCGCGGGTCGATCGCGAGATGGGCTTCTTGGCCCTCGTCGGTCACAACGCGCTTGAGGCCCTCGGCAAAGGCTTTTGTGCTGCCTCCGGGAAAGCCGCGGAACACCACCACGCCGCCGGCCTTGGTCGTGTCGGCGATCAGCCGGGTGAGCGAGGCCCCAGGCATCGACAAGCTGGCAAAGACCATGAACATCGGCCCCTCGCCCATCGGCGCGCGGGTATTGGCCGCGGCGCCGGCGAGCAGTTCGTCGAAGTCGACCGCGCCATCCGGGCCCTTGGGAAGGCTCGCGGGATCGATCGAAGCGACGGAAGCGAGGCCTTGTTCGCGCAAGGTCTCGGCCTCGGCGCGGTGCGCCTCGCCCTTGCCGGCAACCGCATCGACCAAGGTCTGGGCATCGGCTGTCGCCTCGGTTGCCCGGTCCTTGATGGCCTTGAGGTCGATGCCGTCTAGCGTTTGCGCGAGCGCTGCCGAGACAGCCGTAAGCGCGAGGAAGCCAGCGATTCCTGCGAGGTGGGGTTTAAGCAAGGTGCGCGCGAAGGTCATGGGCGTCCTCACAGCATGCAGCAGTTGCGCTTGCGCCAGACGAGGTAGCCAAAGTCCTCACCCTTGACGGGGTAGCCCTTGCCGGTCTGGGGAATGATGGTGGTCGCGCCGATCGGCGCGCAGGCGTAGCGGCCCTTCACTGTCGAGATCGGGTTGGTCATCTGCAGCCGGTATTGCTGCTTCCTCATCACCGGCATCAGGTACTTGTGGCACAGCGCCTTCGAACCCATCGTCCCCCAGGCGAGCGCCTCGCGGTGCATCTTGTAGAGCATGCGTTCGGCGACGAGCCGCGAGGCCTGGATCGGGGTGACATGCGCGGCGACGTGGCCGTTCAGCGGGTACATCCCGCCGTTGCAGCCCGCGCACCAGAACATCTGGTCGATCGGCAGCTTGGCGGTCGCCGCGACACAGTCGGCCGCACACGCCGCGGTCGCGATCGGGTTCGAGAACAGCGCGACTTCCGGATTGATGATCGAGGTGAGCGCGGAATCCTGCCAGAGCGGGTCAATCTCGGTGACATAGGCAACATCGAAGGTGGTCTGCTCGAAGCAAAGGAAGTCGGTCAGGATCTCCATCCAGTAGAGCAGCGGGTAGACGTAGTAGTGCGACTGCCACTGCGAGCTGTTCTGCGCCTTGCCGCCGATCTGGCTGCGGCCCTGGACATGGCCATTGCCGATGGCGAAGCCGGGGTTGAGGCGGATTCCGCCAAGGTTGGGAAAGCACCAGGCCTTGTTGGTGACGTCGACAAGCCGCACCGGCTCCCAAAAGCCCACCGAGATACCAATGCGCGGGATCGGCGAACCGCAGGCGCACAAGGGAAACGAGGGATTCTTGGGGTCGGGGCGCGAGCCCTTCCAGATCGAGAGCCCGCCGATCGACAGTGGGAACAGGCACGACCAGCACACGTCGGTGATCGGGTTGATGAACTTGCCGTGGCAGGTGGCGGTATCGGCGCGCGCGGGCGCCGATACCGCAAAGGCGAGCGCCAGCGCCGCGAGCAAGGCGGCGAATTTCCGGCCGAGCCGCGTCATGGCCGAGCTCCTTGGGCGAAGGCCTCATCCGCCCGCAGTTTGGCGCGGAAGTAGGCGACGCCGTGGACCGGCGCGGCGAGGGCGAGGGTCAGCGCAGGACCTGCACCCCAGAGCCCGAACAGCGCTTTGAGGAGCGGGAGCAGCAAGACGGCGAGCGCCAGCGCCCAGCACAGGGCCATCCACCAGCGCCGCATGTGACGAAGGCGCGCCGTTTCGGGAGCGGCCATCGGTGTCTTGAGGAAGTCGATGAGCGAGTGGGTCATGACACCTTGCCTCCGCCAGAGAGAACGGGTGCGCGTGCGGGCGCGGCTGCCGCGGGCGGTAGCGGCACTTCGCTGATCTTGAGATTTGCGCCCGCTGCCGAGACCACGGCGGGGGTGTGGCGGATGCCGAACTTGGCGGTGAGCGTGCCGCCCTGGTCGAAGTAGAAGCGCCGCTGCCAAGGCTTCATCGCATCGAACGGCGAGCCCGAGACAAAGATGATCTTGGCCCGCGCATCGCTCCAGGTTTTCACCGCCCAGGCCAGCTCGGCCGCATTGTCACCATCGACGAAGACCAGCGCCTGGCTCAATTGCACCATGTCGAGCGGATTGACCCGGGTGCCGCGCGCGGCGATCAGGTTGCCCTTGGCATCGACGATGTCGTCTTCCGTGACGATCGAGGGATCGAACAGCCATTCGCGCTTGACGCTTGCGGGGGTCATGCCATCGACCGGCTTGGGACGGCGCACGCTGGCGACCGCTTGTTCCTGCATCTGGCGCTGCATGCGCTCGATCCCGCCATTGGCCTCGAGCGTCCTCAGCCGCGTCTCGATCGTGGTGAGAAGATCGGTCTCGATGATCGGAAAGGTCTGACCCATCTGCCCATAGTCGGCAGCACGCAGGCCCGAGATGCCCGGCCAACCGACCAGCAGGGCAAGGCCGCTTGCGGCGATCAGGGCGGCGAAGGGCCTCACAGCAACGAGTCCCCGGTGCCGATGATCGTCCCGGAACAGACGAACCCGATATCGGCATAGCGGCTGTCGAGCCCGTCCTTGTGCGCGGTGCCGAGATAGTAGCAGTGTTCGGGGATCCGCCCGGTCGGACCAGGCTCGAGCTTTTCACCGCGCGAGCTCGCCGGCTTGAGGCGCGCAACCTCGGCGCCATTGATCCGCACGACGGCGCCCTCGCGGCTGACCACGTCGCCCGGCATGCCATAGACCCGCTTGGCAAAGGGCGGGGCCACCTTGCCGAAATGCGCGGTGATGAGCGGGGTCTGCGGCGCCTTGAAGACCACGAAGTCGCCGCGCTCAGGCACGCGGTGCTTGTCAATCCAGAACGCCCAGTTGGGGAGCGACTGGGTGGTGTTGATCAGGATCGCATGTTCATCGCGCCAGCTCGCGAGCAAGGAACTCGCCGCGAGGCACGCCGCAAGCGCGCCAATCGCCAGCCAGCGCTTGGCATGACTGCCGCTCGCCGCCGGGGGCTCAGGGTGTGTTTCATTTTGCGGGGGCATTGCCCTGACCCCCGAGAACTCCAGCCTGCGGCGCCGGTCCCGGCCCCGAACCCGACATAGCGGCACGCATCGCGCCCATGACATCGGTGCTGCTCGCCGCCGCCTGCTGCGGCATCCGCACGCGGGCATAGACCTCGCGGCGCACGTCGGCAGTGATGTCGGGGACATTGCCGGCGACGACCGCTTCGCCGACCAGCACGATCTGGCCTGCCGCGCCGCGCCGTTCGAGATTACGCTGGATCTCGCTCATGAACGCGCGGGTCTCGGTGGTGACCTGCTCGGGCGGGGTCGCCGAGCGCGCCTGCGCCTGGACATATTCGCCGACGATCCCAGAAAGCTGGACCTTGGCGATCGCCGGTGTCTTAGGCCCGCCGAGCACGCTCTTGGTCACCCATGCGCCCCACAGGCCCGCCGCAACAAGGGCGGCCACGAGCGCGACCGGGGCCGCACCGAGGCGCGCACGCTGCGGCGGGCTCGCGGGCGCCGCTGCCACATCGGCCTCGAACAGCGGACCGGGCGCTGCGTTCTCGCCGCCTGTTGCGGCGACACGGGGCTTACCTGCCATGATCTCTCTCCTTGCAAGTGGGGTTTGCCGCCGGGCTCAGATCGCCAAGCGAATGGCGGCGGAAGAAGGCGAGCGCGGCGAACAGCACGGCGCTCGCCAGCCAGAAGAACAGGCGGAATCTGTCCTGCCGTGCGGCATCGGCCGCGACGTAGCGCGAGGCGAAATTGTCGAGCTGGAGCACGGTCCCGGAAAAGCTGAAGTTCCCGAGCGCGGCGAAGAACAGCAGCCAGAGGGCAGCAACACAGCCGAGCGTGACTGCGAGCCAGCCTGTCAAGCGCAGCGCGACGTAGCAGCCGTCCGCCAGGCGGGATGGAGCGCGCGATGGCGCGGTTGGGGCCAAGGTGGGCGTCATTCGGCCGCCTCCGCAAGCTCGCCCTCGGCAAAGTCGGGCGCGCCGGGCTCGGGCGGCACGAAATCGGGGAAGGCCACCCGCTCGATCGCATCGGGGAGCGCCAGGCCGCCGCGCACCTTGTCCTCGATCTCGGAAAAGACCCGGGGGCTCGAGGAATAGAGCGTCGCCGAATAGGGATCGAGCACAAGGCGCCCTACAGCAAGCGTCTCGGGGCCTTTGATCAGGACGTCGGAATACTCGGTCCCGTTGCGCTTCAGCGAGCGGAGCAGGCTTTCCGTGTAATGGTCCATCTCGAAGCGCTGGTGCTTGGCGAGATCGTTGATCGTCTCTTCCTTCTGCTGGAGGACGATCGACCAGTCCGAGTTTTCGAGTGCGGCGAGCGAACCTTCCGACTTGTAGAAGTCGTTGAGCGACTGGGTCGCTGTGATCAGCGAGCCGCCATATTTGCGGCAGGTGCGGGCATAGGTCTCGATCGCCTGGCCCATCTGCCCGCCGCCAAGGAGTTGCCAGGCTTCGTCGATCATCGTCAGCTTGGGCACCGAGCGGTCGAGATCGCGCATCACCCGAAGTGTCAGGAACATGAGCGCGGTCAGCGCGACCGAGCGCAGTTCGGGCTTCGAGGAGAGGTCGGAGAGCTCGAACACGGTGAGCCCGGCCGAGAGGTCGATCGAGCAGGCGCCTTCGAAAAAGCGGCCATAGGTGCCGCCTTTTAGGAACGGCGACATCGCATCGGCAAGATCGCCGGCATAGGGCGAAGGCAGCGCGCGCAGCGCCGCGGCAACATCGTCAATCGTCCCATGGCGCTGTTTCTCGCGCCAGACCGTGCTCACCGCGGAATCGATCAGCCCGCGCTCGGTGTCGGACAAGCGGTCCTGCTGGCGCGCCATCTGGCCGACGATCGATTTGAGCATCGCGAGGCATTCGACCTCATAGTCCTCGCCGTCCTCGTCGCTCGCTAGCGCCTCGCCGTCGATCATGTCGAAGGGATTGAGCGAGAAGCCAGAGGATAGCTTGAACTCGACGAAAGCGCCGCCGAAGGCTTTGACCATGTGCTCGAACGAGCGGCCGTCATCGATCACGATGACCTTGGCCCCCGCGCCGGACATCGCGGCACAGACGTCCTGCAGGAATACCGACTTGCCCGAGCCCGACTTGCCGAAAACGGCGACGTTGTGATTGCCCGCCGCGTTCTGGAACGGCGACCAGAAGAACGGCTGCCCGCGCCGGCCGATGAGCAGAACGTGCGGGATGTGCCCGCCGGTGTGCTCGCCCTGGAGCGGCGCGATCGAGGCCGCGGTGGTGGTGAGCATGGTCTTGAAGCGCTTCATGCGCTTCAGGTCAGCCGAGAGCCCATTGGGGAGCGACAGCGGCATCGCTGCGAGCAGCCCCATCACCTGGAGGTAGCGCTCGTCGATGAGGTCCCACCCGCAGGCCTTGTAGACCGACTTCACCATGCGCTCGTTGATGTCGCCCTTGCCCAAGGGCGAGAGCGCGCCGACGCCGTAGTAGACCTGCGCGAGCTTGCGGCCCTGGCGGATCTCGGCCTGAACGTATTGCCATTCGTCGCGCTGCTCGGAGAGCTGGGGCAGGAAGCGCGCCGAGCGGCTGTCGGCAAGGCTGGTGGTGCGCATGACCTTGAGGCCCGCGCGCGAGGCGACCGCTTCCTCGTCCTGGTAGACGAGCCCGAGCACGGTCATGACGTTGCAGCCGAAGCGCAGCTTGTCGTTGATGACGTCGCCGATGATTTTCTGGACGTCCCACGGCGCCCATTGTTTGGGGAGGTTGCGCACCGAGAAGAAGCGCCAGTCGAACTTGTCGGGCACGACCTCGCCGATCACCGGCGCGCCGTCCTGGCGCTCGCCAGTGGGGCGGAAGCGCTCGGTCTGGAGCACGATCCGGTCAGGGGTGACCTGGGTTTCGAGATCGCGCCGCACGCACTGGACGTTGATCGGATCGAGCTCGGAATAGTGTTCGGGCTTGTCGGCGTTATCGACCGCCGGGCAGAGAAAATCGTCGAGGAAGGCGATCAGTTCGACCGGTCCCATGTCGCGGGCCGGGATCGAGAGCGACTGCAGCGTCCCGTGAAGACTGTCGCGCACCGAGGCGAGCGTGTCGGCCCCGATCGGGCCACTGAGCCGGGCACCGACCGAGAGGATCACCCGGGTGTTGCGCAGGTAAAACGGTGCGTCGCGCGAGATCGACATCCAGGCGGCGCGGCGCAGCCAGCGCGCCCGGTGCATCGCCGCGCGGCCATAGACCCCCTTGGCGACCACGCGCGGCATCACCCAATCAGCGATGCGTTCGCCAACCGAGGGACTCTGCCAGTGGATCAGCTGGATCTCGCAGCCCGAGGGCACGGCGTCCGACAGAAACTGGGTCAGCAGCTCGCCGCTGCGCTCGTCTGCGCCCATCATCGGGGCCAGCTCGAGAATGAACCCGAGCGAGTCCGTGTTGATGAACAGGCCGTGCTTCTTGTCGTAGCTTCGATAGGGCAGCCAGTTCGACAGCATCGGCGCGCCGAGCACCGGGCGCTCCGCCTCCGGATGCGCGCTTTCGCCGAACAGCATATCGAGGAACCGGTCCCAGAACCCGTGCGAGGCCATCGTCGCTTACTCCTCGACCTTGGCCGGAAAGGCGGCGGGGCCATTGGCGGGCTTGGTCGCCGCCGGAGCGGCGCTGACCGCCGAGGCGGAAGCCGGAGCTGGGGTCGGCACCGCACTACTGGGCGCCGCACGTACCGCTGCTGCCGGGACGTGCGCTTTCGCAGTGGGCGCGAGACGCGCCTGCACCTGAGCCTGAATCGCCTCGATCGCATTGCCCGACTGGAGCGCGGCACCCTTGGCGCGCGCCGCCGCAACGGCCTCGGGGCGCGGCGGCCCGGAAGGCGCGGCATCTATTGCTTTGGGAGTGGGTGACCCAGCGTCCTGGGCGATCGGGGCGACGGGTACCGGTGCCGGCACGAATGCCGCGCTCGCGAGGCTAACTGCCCTGCCCTCGACCTGCTCGCCGATATTGGGCTCGCCCGAGGACAGCTCCATCCAGGCGCCGTTGTCGACCACTGCGTGGATGATCCGCGGTTCGTGGAGATTGCCACCACCATCGACGAAAGAGGGGAACACCACCTTGAGCACGCGGCGCTCGCGGTGGACCATGCCGCCGCCGGCCGAGGTGATGCGGCCCGAACCCGACGGCGTGTACGACGCAGTAACCGGCTTGGCGGCGGCGGGCTGGCGGATGTACGGCCCTGCCGGGGTCATCGGCCGGGCATTCTGGATCACCGACAGCGCCTGGTCGTCGATCACCGTCGAAGGCGCGCAGGTCCCGCCTGGTGCGCTGCAGGCAAAGCTGCCCTTGATGTTGCCGCCGAACAGCGAGGTGCAGGCGGCGAGCTGGGTAGCCGCGAGTCCGATGGCCGCGATGCTTGCAGCCCGGGTGACGGGGTTTGGCGATCGCCGCGCCGCAAGATCCCCAAGCCGGATCGCGAGCCGCCAGATGGCGAGGCCCGATTGGCGCGACAGCGGAGCCTCACCAAGCGCGACATGGCCCGCCGAGCGCGCCCACGCGCGCTTGCCCAGCAATGCCTGTTCGCGAGGCGTGAGCAGCACGCCTCGCGGAACCGCAGTGGCAAGGACGAGATCCTGCCACAGCTGGATTGCTTCGGCGCGGCTGAGCTCCACCCGCGGCAGCGAGACTCGCCCACAAGAGCGCCGCGCGACTGCGCGCGTGAGGCTCGCAAGATGCTTGGAGCTGAGCGCGGTCACGACTTGGCGCCCTTCAGCCACTGCTCGAGCACTTCGCGCGGGCGGAAGCCTTCGATCACCGCGCCGTCCGAGCGGACGATGACCGGGGTTCCGGCAAGGCCCTGCTGGCGCGCGAAGGCCTCGTTGGCATCGAGCGGCGAGGTGTCGCAGGCGCGCGTGTCTGTTATCGGCGCCCCGGCATAGGCGGCTTTGACCGCCTTGCGGCGATCGCGCGCGCAGAACACCTGGTTGGCAAGATCGCGGCTGCCGAGCACCGAGATCGGCCGCTCGATCACCCGCACGTTCATGTTTTCGAGGACGCCCGAGAGCGCCCGGCAGTAGCCGCAGCGAAAATCGCTGAACACGGTCACGGTCGGCCCCGAGTTTGCTCCCCAGACAATGCCGCCCGCCTCGGGCAGTGCGGCGAGCGACATCATCCGGGGGGCACCGCTCGCCGCCGGCGTGCTGACGCCGCGGCGTGGGGTCTCGACTTCCTGGGCTTCCTGCTTGCTCCCCGCAGCGCCGCCGACGAGGAGATCGGGGTTGACCTCGAGCAGCCGGACCGCAGTCAGGTCCTGGCGGGTCTGCATGTCGTAGACCCGCCCGATCAGGAGATATCGCGCGGTCTTGTCGACGTAGAACAGCTGCGAGCCTGCGGTCACTTCGCAGACCCCATCGACCACCTGGCAATTGACGCGGGAGACCTGGGTGCGCGGCAGGCGCTGCTTCAGGAGCGCGGTCACCGCCTGGTCCGCCTCGCTTGGGGCATGTTGGGCAGTTGCGGCATCACCGGTGCCGGCGTTCGCCCAGACCAGCGAGCCGCCACTACCGAGCGCGATCGCGGCGAGCGGCATCAGGACCTGGCCAAGGCGGGGCCGCGCCAGATGGAATGACTTCAAGGACTTCAGCTTCATTGCACCCTCCTCACCCGTTGATGAACACGCCTTCGAGAAACACGATTTCGACATCGATCCCGGTCGGCATCTCGATCACGGGCTGGTACTGTTCGGCCCGCTCGATCAGGTACTTGCTGACCATGTCGCCCGAGGTGGCGATGCCTTCGCCGAGCCCGCCCTCGAGGATGTCGCCGGTGCCGAGCTTCTGGCGCTGCCCATTGACGTTGACGTTTGTTCCGGTGAGCGTCGAATTGGTGTTGGCGGCAAAGCCGCGGCCAAAGCCGCCGGCGAGACCGGCAAGGAAGGCCTGGCCGATCAGCGAACCTTCCCGGCTGACCACCCTCCCCCTGACCCCGGTCTTGCCGCCGAAGGCGATGAAGCCCTTGACGTCCGAGACCGCGTAACGGCCATTGGGCTGCGGGCAGGTCATGCGCTGCAGCTTGACGTAGACCTTCTCGCTCGAGAGGTCGCCGCGCGCCGCGCCGTTGACCAGGCATCCGGCGATATTGGTCGTGAGCAGCCGCCCGTTGTCGTAGACCGAGCGCGCAGGGCCGGTGATGCGCAGCACGACCGGCAGGGGATCGGTCTGACTCTGGACGCCGGCGGCCGCATCGACCCCGACTATGACCTTGGCGACCGCGATCGAGTTCGGCGGCAGGTAATTGGCGCTGTCGGTGAAGACAGTGTTGCCCTTGGGGACCGGGCTTCCGGTTCCGCTTGCGCCCTCGTTGAACGAGACCAGGCTGACCTCGCTCCCGCGCCCTGCCGGGAGTCCCGCCGCGGCCATTGCGGCTTGCCCGGCAGGCGTGCTGGGCGCGGTCTGGTAGCTCGGTGGGCTGGTCCGCCCGTAAAGCGCGTTGGGTCCGACCGGTGTCGCGCCGGCACCCATGACCGGCGACTGGCGCGCGGCTGCGAGCGCTGCCTTCAACTGCTCATTCTCGTTCTGGTAGGCGGAAAGCACCCGCTCGGTGTCGGGAGATATCCCGCCGCCTGACGTGCTCTGCGCTGCCTGACCCTGGGCCAGCTGCGCTTCCAACTGGTCGGCCCGCTGCGCACGGGCAGCGAGCGCGCGCATGTTGGTGTCCATCGACATCATCTGCGCCTCGGACTGGGCACGCCACTCCTTCTCGGCCATGTTCTTGTTGACCATCTCGTCGACCGAGACGTCGGCGACCTGCCGCTTGACGCTGGCGTCGCTGCTCTTGTGATCGCCGGCGAAGATCCACGAGGAGCCGATGACAAGCGCGGCAAGACCGCCAGCGCCGAGCAGCAGCATCTGCTTCTTCCTGACCGCCTCATTGGCCACGATTGCATCGCCGAGCGGCGAGGCGTCACCACTTCCAGGGTGGGTTGCGGGACCGTCGAGCGCCTTGGGGCCTTTGCGGAACGGGTTCTTCCAGTCCATCACTGGCCTCCATTCGATTGGATGAGGTAGACAGCGGCCGCCTGGCCGGGCGCGAGCTCGCTCACCGGGGTCATGAAGGCGACGCTGCCGCGCGCGGCGAGCAGGTTCTCATCGAGAGTGAGCGGCTTTGCGCCGGTGTTGCGGACCTTGAGGATCAGTCCCTTGAGGTCAGCGCCGCGGTATTCGCCGACCTGCTGGACCTCGAGCTTGCCGACCGCGACCGGCTCGAGCACGCTTTGCCTGATCTCGAAGCCTTCGATGGTCTCGCTGCGATACATGGCTTGCGCGAGGCGCACGGCGGCATCCTCGGGCGAAGAGCGCACTTCCCAATCGCGCGCGGCCTCGGTCTTGATCGCCGTGTTGGTGACGAAGACCTGCTCGGCGTCGTTGCCGCGGACCTGGCAGAGGAACTTGTAGACGTAGCCCTTTCGGGTCGTGCCGAAGAACGAGAGGTTGGGCTTGGTGAAGCCATCGGGCACCGAAATGTAGATGTCCCCGCGCACGGGCTCGTTGACGATCTTGAAGTCCTCGGCCGGGTTGCCGGTGCTGATCTTCGAGACCGAGGCGAACTGGTCTCCCGCAAGGCTGATCCGGGTGAGGTCCTTCGCCGAGGCGACACAGGCGACCGTACCATTGTCAGCAGCGGGAATGCTCTGGTCGGCCATGGCGGGTGCGGCAAGGCACAGCGCACCGAAGCAGATGAGCGCGGCGCCAACCGGGCGGCCATTGATTGCATAGGGCCGTCCGGCGAGCACGCTGCCCACCCCGATCGCGCCCCAACCCAGTTCGGCCATCACGCCTCTCCCCCGTCGCTATTGTCTGATTGCGCGCTGCCCGCGCCCTTGGCGTCGATGACCTTGCCCGACGGATCCTTGGTCACGCGCCCGAACCCGGCGAGCTTGAGGCTGACGCCCGAGTAGCTCCACACGTAGCGGAAGGTCCGGGCTTCGGAGGTCACCTCCTTGGAGCCGACCACCGTGTGCAGCACGCCGTTGACCTCGCTGGTCAGTGCCTCGGGATCGACAGAGAGGTTCTCGATCGTGAAGAACTGCGAGACATTCGAGCCGTTCTGCTCGTTGAAGATCTTCATCAGTTCGGCCTTCATCCGGCCGTGGGTTCTGGGATCGGTGATCGCCAGGATCGAATCCATCCAGTACTGCAGGTTGGACGGCGAGCGGTTGAGTGTCAGCAGCGCGGCATCGCGCGTGACGAGCTCAAGGTAATCCTTGTCGATGTGGCTCGAGGACAGCGTCAGCGGCTTCGCCAGCACCGGCTGCAGCACCACTTCGCGGTCGCGGTGCGCGGCGGTGAACGTCAACACCACGCTCAGGGCAAACAGCCCGGTCGCGGTGATCGCGAGGAGGTTGCGCTGCTTTAAGAGCCGCTGCGCCTGGCCGTGAGAAATCGAGAGGTCCATGTCGGTGCCGTCCTCAGCCCGCCATCAGGCGAAGATGGGAGGGCGGCGTCGCTCTCAGCCCCATAAAGGCACCCGGCAGGTACCAGTAGGCCGAATGAATGATCCACGAGACGGCTCGTCCCGCCTTCAACTTGCGCAATCCCCACCAGGCCAGCACGCTTGAACATAGACCGATGAAAATATGTTGAGACAGGATGCCCCAGGCGAAGGGAACGATCATCGCGAGAAACTCATCGAGTGTCCAAAACCCGATCAGCTCCGGATCATCGAGATGCGCGGGAACCGTGTAGCGATTCATGAACGACACCACCCTCTTGTCCGCCCACGCAAAGCCCTGCGGCCATGCGCGGACGACTGGTTGGATCAGATCGTCGCGGTGACCGCGGCGGTGACGATGGGCACGCCCGTGCCGGCTCCGACGCCGACCCCCACGGGAATGGCGACCTGGCCGAGGCTGAACCGGCCCGAGGCGAGACCGACGATGCCGCCGGCGAGGCTCAGCACGGTGATGATCTTGCCGCCCGAACCTTCAAGGAAGCCGGTGAAGCTGGTGAGCGCGGTGTTGAACGTGGTGTCGGCGCCCGCCATCGCCACTTCGCTGCCGAAGAGGCCAGCGACCGCGACCACTGCGGCCCCCTGGAGGAGGCTTGCCCCCTTCCCTTTCATCGTGAGTTTCATGTTGCCATGTCCTTTCCAAACGCCGTGATTGTCACGGCCTTCAGAATGAACAGAGGGGCGCTGCCTGGAGCAATTAAAGGTCCGTTACGGCCCGGAAACGAATCGGATGATTTCCTCAAGGCGGACTTGGAGGCACCTTATGTTTCCGAATTTGGGAATGGGAATTGCCGGATCGGGAACTGAAGTTTCCGTTTTCCGCAATCCGGTTTGCTGCATCGGGAATTGTGATTGCCGAACAAGGAATTGGCCTTCCCGAATCACTTCCACCGGCCCGGATTCGCCAAATTTACAATTTGGAGCCATTGTGCCTGCCGACACATGCACCGGAATATCCACCCATGGCCGCAGGAACGCGCAACGTCCGCATCTTCGTAAGCGAGCAGTGCTTCGACCTGCTGGTCGATGCGATGGCGGCCTATTCCAAGGAATCCCGCCGGTTTCAGACGATGCGGATGACTGTCCAAGCCGCCTGCTTGCGCCTCAAATCCCACGGGATATCGAAGCAGGAACTCGAAGATTTCCTCGCGGATTACGCGATCGGCGGGGACATCCGGATCTTTCTCGAGGTCGGCCCGGAGTGGTCCGGAGATTACGATGCGGTCCGCGCCAAGGTGAAGGAAATCAGCGAAAAGCCGGGATTGGACAAGATCCTCGTGCCGTTCGCGGTATACCTCGCGGTAAAATACAATCTGCTCTAGGTATTTTCCACGCGGCAAGTTGCGCGCTTCTTAAGACTCTTGACAGGTTATGCCATCCCATAGACCTTTTGCCTTGGGAGGGATGGATAATGCCTCACAGGAACTTGACGCCCGAGACGGTCTTCAAGCCGAGCAGTCCACCGGGCAGTGAACCCGTCTTCGCTTTTGCCAGTCCTGGACCGCGCGAGGGCGAGCAGGAACAGTACAAGCAACTCATAAACGACGAGCTGGTACGACAAGGCATTCTGCCGGCTCACCTTGCTGACCGGATGCAGATTTCGCGGCCGAAGCTGCACAAGATCCTCAAGCAAACCAACCCGCTCTCCGACGACTTGCGAGATCGCATCTTCAGCGAGCTTGGGATGGATCATGTTCGCGCGAAATTCTGCGTGGCACTGCTTCACGATCCGCGGGCCTACATCGAGCAATCGGTCTTTCTGGCGACCGAGAGCCTCAAGAGCTTCTATCTCGAGGTCCTGACCTGTCGGCGCGGCTCGATCGAGGTCGATCTGCGCCCGGCCGTGATCCACGAAGCGGCGCGGCGAGCCTACGATCTGCTGCTCTCGCATCAGGAGCGGGTCATGCAGAACAACCAGACGCTACAGGCTTGATCGGCCCTCCATGCGGCCCGACACCATCGCCGCGTGGACCCAGCTCTATGCGGCCGTCGGCCTCTTGGCCGGGATTTGCTCAGGCTGCGCTCTGCTGAAAACGATCTTCGATATCCGCGCGGGCACGATCGCGCCGCCGTCCGGTTCGGGGCTGCGGTGGTGGCTGTGGTTCCCGAAGGTATGGCTGCATTTTCAGCTCAGCTACCTCTGCGGATTTCCGTGCATTCTGGCCATTGCGATCCTCTATGCGCACTATATCGGGTTTGCGGAATTCGTCCCGTCGTAGGTGACCAATGAAACCTCGCGGTAGCCTGATGCCCAGACGGCTGTGCTGGCTGCTGTCGCTCGCGCAAGAGAGCTGGAATCTGGACGATTGAGCTGGGTAAGGCGGAGCCAGTTGGTTGTGATGGTTCGCACGTAATTGCGGGTTTCGGGGATCGCTGGGATATAGCCCAGCGTGAGGGAGCGGCGCTCTGGTCCGGCATTGTAGGCGGCCAGGGCGAGATCGACGCGTTCAAAACGATCAAGTTGCTGGCGAAGATATCGCGCGCCCGCGCGCATGTTCGCCAAGGCGTCCCAAGGGTTCCATAGCTCCAGATGCCTGGCGGTTCCGGGCATAACCTGCATCATTCCCATTGCGCCGGCCCTGCTGATTGCCCAAGCCTTGTATCCTGACTCTTGGGCAACAACTGCATCCAGCAAGCTGGCGGGCAGGCCATTCTCGCAGGCGATTTGCGACATCGCTTCAAAGTACGTTGCTCGGCGTTTCTCCACCTCGGCCGGCAACCACCATGTCTGGAGGTAACCATTCCCAGGACAAGACAGCGGGTTCTGGCTTGCGCTGGCTCCTTTGCCAATTTTATCAATTATATAGACAGGTTGGCTGATACCTTGCAAATGAGCGCGTAGCGCAACCTCGACAGGACCATCTCCGCCACTGGCCGCAATGGCAGAAGGAGCGAAGCGAGACAAATCCACTTCCCTTGCCTTCGCAGGGGCAACGAAGACCATCGCAGCGACTGCGACTATTTTTGCGTAAGTCAAAATCACGACACGCCTTTCCGGGTGGCGTGCAGTCTAGTTGGGAATGCGCACGTGGATTCAACCTAATCGCTGCATTCTTGTCAATTGATGATCTGGAAGCGCCCCCGTTGCCTATAACCTGGTGTCATTCGCGCTAATGGGTGCCTTATCGCATTCCATAGGCCAGATGCCGTTTTCGAGAACGGTTCATGCGCAGGTCCTACCCATACCGGTTTGCAAACTATGATAGCCAAATGCCTTACGTGCCTCTTCCAGGCGCTTTCCGCTATCCACGGCAGCCAATATTGCTTTCTCGGCGACCTCTATTTGCTCTGCGATTGCAAGAACCTCCTCTAGATGGGGGGCAGGGATGGCAACCACGCCATCTGAATCTCCTACCAGCCAGTCACCGGGTTCGACACGCACTCCTGCCAGCTGGATTGGATCGTTGTTGGCAACCGCGGTGGCGCGATCCTTGGCGGTGCGCATTGTCACGCAGCGCGAGAAAACGGGATAGTTAAGCGCGACGCAGCGGTCGCTGTCGCGGCATGCGCCGTCGATCACGGTCGCCGCAATACCTTTGGTATGAGCCACATAGGTCAGAATGTCGCCCCAGACGGTCTGGTTCAAGATGCCGCCATTGTCGATGGCGACCACCGCGCCAGGTGGCACTTCGTCGATATAGTCGCCGACGCTCCCACCGGTAAGGCCGACCGGCAACATCCGGATCGTAAAAGCCCGTCCGGAAAATTTCATGCCGCGAGCAACCGGAGCAAGGCCGATCAACTGGCCTGCAATTTCCAGCCTGTCCAGCGCGTCGGAGAGCGCCGTGACCCCGACGGTGTTCAGACGTTCCACAACCTTCGCTTCATCCATGATTGCTCTCCGCACCGTTCAGCAAGTCTTCGTAATTAGCCCCAAGGACTTGATCGAGTGGCGAACCCGCTTCGATCGCCAGCGCCATCGCCGCTTCGCGTGCGCTGATCCTCTCAGCTTCCCGCAGGACGTCATTCAGACGGTTCGGATCGACGAAAACCACTCCGCTGCCATCCGCGACAACCCAGTCACCCGGTTTGACGACCACGGTCCCGATCGTGACCGGGCAATCCCAGGCGTGCTCCGCAATCCGGCCTCGTGCAGTTACCGGAACCGCATTGCGCCCGAAAATGGGCAGCCCCAGTTCCCTGCTCTCGTCGACGTCGCGGCAGGCACCATCGATTATCACCCCGGCCAGGCCGTACTTGATCGCGCCTCTGCTGAGCAGTCCGCCCCATCCGGAAACATCGGCCCGGCCACGGTGTTCTATCACGATGACTTCGCCATTGCGGGCCGACATCACGGCGGCCGCGCACAGGTGGCGTTTGGGCAATCCGGCAAGCGGCGGCCCGAGCTTGACGGTTACGGCCTCTCCGGCAATCCGACGACCAGGGATGGTGAGCGGAGCCAGACCGATTACGGCGCCCGTTAGCCCAAGAGTATCGAGTGCATCGGATATCGTGCAAGTGTCGAACGAACCGAGGCGATCCGCAATCGACTGATCGTCGGTTGGTGCATCGTCTTCACTCATGGCTGGAAACAAACGCCAGTGCATCGCACTGGATCACGATATCTCCAGGCAATGAATTGTACATCAGTGTGTGTCTGGCTGGCCTTGATTGCTCGTCCGTGAATTCCATCAGCCAGTACTTGTTGATCAGGGGCTTGAGATCGGCCGAGGCAACATAGAAGGTCATCTTCGCGACATCGTCGAAGCTGCCGCCCGCCTTTTCCAGAATGCGGCCCAATTGCCAGAATGTAAGCCGTACCTGGTCCTCCGCGGTCTCCGCGACGATCCCTGCTTCGGGATCCAGCCCATAAACGCCTCCGGTGGCGACGAGGCTGCCGACCCGACTTGCGGCCGGGATCGGATTACCGGAATGGTG
>NZ_JBVFVU010000003.1:0-206367 GCF_055521735.1 Novosphingobium sp. BL-A-41-Hi4A-0G | reverse complement strand
GCGGAAGGGCTTCGGGTTCATCGGGCTGCAGCGTTGTCGTTCCATCTCCACCATCCGAGGAATTCACAATGCTTTCCGGCTCGCTCTCGTCGGTTGAGACGACTTCGCCTTCAGCGTCGATCTCGGTCGTGATTTCATCGGCGGGTTCACCATCGAAGGCAGGATCGGCGAACTTCTCGGTAGCTGTGCCGGTGTAATCAAGAATGTTGAACCACAGCTTCCCGTAGTCCTCGCGCAGCCGCGTGCCGCGCCCTATGATCTGTTTGAACTCCGCCATCGAACCAACCACTCGCGCCAGCGCGACATTCTTGCAGGTGGGGGCATCAACCCCCGTGGTCAGAAGCTGCGAGGTGGTGAGGATGACCGGCGTTTCAGACTCTACGTCCTGGAAGGTGCTGAGCTTACCCTTTCCGATGTCGCCTTCGTCTGAGGTCACGCGGGTGACGTAGTCGGGATACTTCGCTACCATATCCGAATTCAGATTGATGAGCGCCTGCCGCATCTCGCTGGCGTGATCCTGATCGACACAGAATACGATGGTCTTGGCGAACCGATCTGTGTTCTTGAGGAAGTCGGTCAGATGCCGGGCGATGGCCTCGGTCCGCGACCGCAACGCGACGATGCGTTCGAAGTCCTTGGTCTGATATTCCTCGTCCGGAATTTCCCGCCCATAGCGGTCTAGTTCCCCGGCAGAGGGACGCCAGCCAACGGCGTCGAGATCGGTGACTATGCGATGCACGCGGTAGGGAGCAAGGAAGCCATCTTCGATCCCCTGCGCGAGCGAGTACGTGTATAGGGGCTTCTGGAAATAGGCGTATGTGTCGCGGCTTTCTTCCCGCAAGGGCGTGGCTGTCATTCCCAGCTGATAGGCGGGTTCAAACCATTCGAGGATTTCGCGCCACGAACTGTCCGAACGCGCGCTGCCCCGGTGGCACTCGTCGATGATGATGAGGTCGAAGAAGTCCTGTGCGAATTCCTTGTATAGACCAGGGCGGTTCTCGTCGCGTGCGATAGCCTGATAGGTCGAAAAGTAGATGTCGCGGCCATGGCTGATCGCGTTCGCGCCCAGCTTCCAGCGCGCATCGCCAAACGGCGCGAAGGTCTTGTCCTTGGGGTCGTCGACAAGGATGTTCCGGTCAGCCAGGAACAGGACTTTGGGCTTGCGGTGATCGCCTCGCTTGTTCCAACCGGCCGACCATAGCCGCCAGCAGAGTTGGAATGCGACGGCGGTCTTCCCGGCCCCGGTACAGAGGTTGAGCAGGGCGCGGCGTTGCCCGCCCAAGATTGCTTCCATTGCCCGATTGACGGCAATCTCTTGGTAGTACCTTGGCGGCCTTTCAGGATCGGAAAATCCCGGCGACAACAGCTTGGCGGAAGCGGCACCCGAAATTTCCAACTGGGTTTCGAGACGGGACCAAAGTTCGCCCGGTGTCGGGAAATCGCCACGCGGAATCTCGGTTCCCAGCGCGAGATCGATTTCGATGATGTCCCTGCCATTGCTGGCATAGGCGAACCGAACGCCCAGCACTTCGGCGTAGTCCTTCGCTTGTTGAACACCGTCCTGGGCCGAGCGATACCCTGCCTTGGCCTCAATAACTGCGATCGGATAATCGGGCCGATAGCGCAGGATGTAGTCGGCTCGTTTTCGCGTCCCCCGGCGTGCTACTCCGCCCACGAAGAGAACGCGCCCATCCGTGAAAGTCCGCTGTTCCTGAATAGCGCACGGCGCATCATCCCAACCTGCAGACTGCAGCTTGGGGACAATGTATTTTCGGCAGGTGTCAGCTTCGGTATTCATCTCGCCTGACACATTCGCTGAACAACATGGGATTGGCAACTAGTTGCAAAAATCTGCCGCTTGTTCGTTCGACTCGTAAGTCAGGACAACCGAAGAAATCATCTCAGAGGCTTCGGAAATGGCACTGTCCAATTACGTCAAATTTTAAGGGGCGAGCCACATGTGACACTTTGCCCAAGGGCGAAGTGTCATCTGGGACAGACCGCAGTCGCACTCGAAAGGGGGATTCACAAGATTCACGTTTTGTGCTCAATACTCGCAGATGGAGCGCATCGCACACATTCAAAGCGTCGGCAGCATCTTGTCGGTTCTTGCCAAGATTTCGCGCAGGCCCCGTTACGCGTTTCTGGTTCTGCAGTTGGTCGCCGAAATTGCAGACGATCAAGGGCATTCAGGCCCATTCGTCAGACGCGGGAATACGGTAGTTTTGTTGCGAGACTGGCTGTGTAGCCAACTCTTACCGCTAAGCGAGCAGAATTTGCGCCGGGCAGCATTAAGAGCACGCGTTGCAGAGTCACTGGCCGATAGACTTACAGGAGATCCGCAACTGGACGCCATTACCGTAGATGAGGCCGTAGATGAGCATGTGCGCTCAGCTGGACGCACAAACGTCAGCAGAGCAATTTCAGATTTGGTCCGTGCTGAGTTGGTAACGCGTCATTATGCAGGCTTTGCTACCAACCACAGCAACCGCGGTGGTGGACGAAATGCTGTTTACGTTGTGCCTTATGCCATTCGTTGCTTGCTTGGCCGGGCTATTCAAACTTCGAACTTAGCGCCCGATATGGGCTCGACAGCCGTGATACCGCAAAGGCCAGACCGGAGCACTGTGTTGCAAGGCGAACTTTTTGCTGCTCGACCCTGTTCCACCAACCAGTCACGAAACTTCAATTAACATAACCATTATTATCAAACTAAGAATTTTGTAGGGGTACGTGCTTGATTATGATGCGTTTCGTGCTCAATCCTCGTCGCGTTCAAAGATCAGCTGAGCAACTGGCCTTTCAATGCTTCAAACAGGCGATGATCGCTGACACGACAGCCGCAGTTTCGGCAACATCGCGGACCCTTATCGTGTCGATCCCGAGTTCGGCGGCGGGATAGTCATTACCACCGGGATAAATCGCGTCACCGACAAAAAGCATCCCGGCCAGCGGCACGCCGCTTTCCTTGCTCAACCGCTTCAGCCCATAGCCCTTGTCGACGCCTGCGCGGGTGACGTCGATCGAGGTAGTGCCGCCCAGGTTGATCGAAAGGCCGGGCAGCGCTGCTTGTAGCGTCTTCTGGAGCGCAGTCCGCTTGGCACGATCGGGGTCCCAGCCCTCCTTCGCTTCCAGCGGCGCGTCCTGGCCGAGTCCGGAAAAGGTAATCTGGCTTCCCCGATCCTCAATCCGTTCTCCCCAAATGCGTTCGTCGGCAAGCCCCGCTTCCGACAGCGCACGGTCGAACGCTGCACGGATGCTCGCCTTCTCCGCGTCATCGAATAGCTCGGCATAGATCGCGCGCCACGCACCATCGACAAAGCGGTAAAGCTTCGTGCCAGTGGTCGGCATCAACCACAGCCGCTCGCGCTCGGCCTCGACCGGCAAGCGCGAGGCGACTTGCCGGTCGAACTGCGGCCAGTCGCCGCCCGAAATTACCGCGACGTCGACGACCGCCAGCAAGCGCGCAAGCGTCATCGCCATCTCGGCTGACAAGGGGCGCTTGCTCTCCGCAAGCGTCCCGTCGAGGTCGAACACGATCAGCCATTTCATGACTCGGTGCCCCCCCCTTCCCGGTTGCGCAGATCATTGTGGAGGGCGGTCGCGGCGATCGCCGCGTGGCCCATCGCGACGCTGATCTGATCGAGCGACATAACGATATCGCCCGCCGCATAGACGCCGGCGACGCTCGCGCGCTGCTTGGTATCGACGACGATGCAACGATCGTCGCTCAGATCGATGCCGAGCTGGCGCGCGAGCGCATTGTTGCTGTCCGACCCGAGTGCCGGATAAACGGTATCGAAGTGCAGCTCGGTGCCGTTGGTCAAGTGGAGCGCAACACGGTCGTCCGAAAAGTCCATCCGGGCCAGCGGCTTCGGTGCAATTGCGATCCCGGCCGCCGCGAGCGCCGCGCGATCGTCGGGACCAAGGTCGATCGTCTCCTGCGCAACAAGCGTGATCCGTTCCGAGAAGGTGCGCAGGAACAGCGCTTCGGCAACGCCGTGCGTGTTCGCGCCGATCACCCCAATCGCCTGCCCGCTCGCCTCGTAGCCGTCGCAGACCGGACAGTAGCGCAGCATCCCCCGCTGCAACGCGTCGCGGTGCGTATCGGCATCGAGCGCAGGGCGGCGATTCTCGACCCCGGTTGCGATCAGGACGGCGCGCGCGGCGATCGTCACTGTGGACCCTTGCGCTTCAAAGGCATCGGCCTTGCCGTCGATCGTCTCAATGCGGTCCGCCAGTATCGTGGCGCCGTAGCGTTCCGCCTGTTCGCGCATCCGCCGTAGCAGCTCCTCGCCAGCAATTCCGTCTGGAAAGCCGGCGTGGTTGTGGGAGAGCGGTATCCATTTCGCTCGGCTATGCCCTTCATCGACTACGACGACACGGCGGTGATAACGCGCAAGATAGATCGCTGCAGTTAGGCCCCCCGGTCCGCCGCCGACGATCAAGGCGTCATAGCGATCTGCCGTCACGCTACTTGCTTTGCCGGATCGCGGTAGGCGAGCAACCGCAGCGCATTAAATACAACCAGCAACGTCGAGCCTTCGTGCATCGCCACTGCTGGGCCGATGCCAAGGCCGAGGATCGTCGCGGGCACGAGAAACGCGACCACTCCGAGGCTGACGAACACATTCTGCCGAATAATGCCGCGGGTGTGGCGGCTCAGGCCCACCGCGAATGGCAGATGCGCTAGATCGTCAGCCATGAGCGCAACGTCGGCCGTCTCCAGGGCCACGTCAGAGCCGGCTGCGCCCATCGCGATGCCGACCGTCGCCGACGCCATTGCCGGGGCGTCGTTGACGCCATCGCCGACCATCGCGACCTTATCCTCGCCGGCGAGCTTCTTGATCGAGGCAACCTTGTCCTCCGGCATAAGGTCGCCCCATGCCTCGTCGAGCCCAACATCCTTGGCGATGGCGTCGGCGACCTTCTGATGGTCGCCCGAGATCATGATCATTCGGGTGATGCCCATCTCGCGCAGCCGCTTGAGCGCAACCTTGGCTGCTTCACGCGGCGTATCCATCAGCCCGATCGCGCCGATGTCCTTATCGCCCTTGCGCACCACCATCGTCGTGCGCCCGCCCTCGCGCAGGATGGCGATGGCGTCGGTCGCAGCGGCATTCAGCGTGGGGATACCCTCCACGCCGAACATCTCGGCCTTGCCGATCCATACCGTTTCGCCGTCGACGATCGCGGTGACGCCGCGTCCGGTCAGGCTCTTGAGATCGGTCGCGGTCGGCAGCTCGCGCCCGCCCAAGCGCTCGCGTCCATCCTTCACGATCGCCTGTGCCAGCGGGTGATCGCTCAACCCTTCGACCGCGATGGCGAGCGCCAACAGATCCTCTTCGCTCGCGCCGTCGACGGGGACGACATCGGTGATGCGAGGACGGCCTTCCGTCAGCGTCCCCGTCTTGTCGAACGCGATCGCTTTCAGCGAGCCGAGGTTTTCGAGCGGCGCACCGCCCTTCACCAGCACGCCGCCGCGCGCGGCGCGCGCGACGCCGGACAGCACCGCGCTCGGGGTAGCGATCGCTAGCGCGCAGGGGCTGGCGGCAACCAGCACCGCCATAGCGCGATAGAAGCTGTCTCGGAACGGCTCGTCGACCACGACCCACGCGAACAGCAGGATGAACGAAAGGGCCAAGACGGCCGGCACGAAGACGCGCTCGAACCGATCGGTGAACCGCTGCGTCGGCGATTTCTGCGTTTCCGCTTCGCTCACCATCTTCACGACCTTGGCAAGCGCGCTTTCGTTGGAACGCCGCGTCACCTCGATCTCAATCGCGGCGCCGCCGTTGATCGTGCCGGCGAACACCCGCGACGTCGCCTCGACCGCGTCGGGCTTCGCGCGCGCTGCCTCAACATCGGCGACGGGTTCCTTGTCCACCGGGATGCTCTCGCCGGTAACAGGGGCCTGGTTGATCGCGCTCGACCCCTTGATGACGAAGCCGTCGGCGGGTAGGCGCTCGTTCGGGCGCACGACCACGACGTCGCCGACCACGAGTTCCTCGACCGGAAGCTCCGTCGTCTGTCCGTCACGGCGAACCGTCGCCTTTTCAGGCGCGAGTTCCGCCAGCGCCTCGATCGCGCGCTTGGCGCGACCCATCGCATAATGCTCGAGCGCATGGCCGAGGCTGAACAGGAACAGCAGCAGCGCGCCTTCCGCCCAGGCGCCGAGCGCCGCGGCGCCGGCGGCCGCGACGAGCATCAGCGTATCGATCTCGAATTTCTTGAGCTTTAGATTGTCGATTGCCTCGCGCAGCGTGAAGAAGCCGCCGAACACATAGGCGCCGACATAGAAGGCGGTCGGCAGCCAGTCGGGGGCGCCCGCCACCAGCTTTTCGATCGCGAAGCCGATCGCCAGCAGCGCGCCGCAGGCGAGCGCGAAGATCAGCTCGGTATTGGGGCCGAGAAAATTGGCATGGGCGTGATCGTGGCCATCGCCCGGTCCGTGCTTTTCTGCGCCTTCGGCATGGCCGCCAGGCCCGTGATCGTGCCCGGCATGGTCGCCGGCGCCGTGATCGTGTCCCGCATGAGAGCCGGCATGATCGGAGCCCGTGCGCTTGCCCGGCTTGACCTTCAGCTTGCCGAGCGCCGCGACGATCGCCGCCTCGTCGACGCGCTCCTTGTCATATTCGACGCGGACGCTGCCCGAGGCGCTGGCGTCGGCCTGCAGCACGCCGGGCACCTGGCACAGGGTCTCGCCCACAGTGCGGGCGCGGCGCTCGTGCCCGATTCCTTCGACCTGCCATGTCGCATGGCCGTATCGCCCGCTGATATCGGCGCCCGCCGCCCGCACCATCTCGCGCACACGCGGCAGCGGCAGCGCCGCCCCGTCGAAATGGATGCAGAGCTTCGCCGGCGTATCGCCATCGGCAGGCAGGACGTGCGCGCGCTCGACGCCGGGCTTGGCGCTCAGTGTGGAGACGAGACGCCCGACACAGGCATCGGCCGCGTCGGGAACCTCCGGCAGCAGGACGGGAATATCGAGTTCGAGCTTTTCGGTCATCACGCCGTCTCCGCGTTGGTCTTGGTTTCTGCCCGCGCGTCGCGCAGGATTTCGATGCCGCCCTTGATCGCAATAAGAGCGGTAGCCAGGCCCACCAGCAGATCGGGCCAATTCGTCCCCAGCCAAAGCACCAGGGCGCCCGCGATCAGGATGCCGCCATTGGAGATGAAATCGTTAAAACTGAACGTGGTCGCGGCACGCAGGTTCACATCGGGCTGCTTGAGCTTCTGGAGCAGGCGCAGGCAGACATAGTTCACGACGCCTGCGATGGCCGACATCACCATCATCGTCGGGCCGATCGGATCGCTGCCTTGGACATAGCGGCGGCCGACGTCGATCAGGATGCCAACCGCGAAGATCAGCAGCATGACGCCCGACGCGGTTGCCGCCCGCGTCTTCCACATCCGCCCGTGGCTGAGCGCAATAAGGCTCAGCGCATAGACCGCGGTGTCCGACAGGTTGTCGACGCCGTTGGCGATGAGCGCGCTGGAATCGCCGATCAGGCCCGTCACGAAGAAACCAACGGCGATCGCCGCGTTGAGCAGCAGCACGATCCAGAGCGTGCGGCGCTCGGCCGCGACCTTTGCGTCGGGTGAAGCCGTCATGCCATGATTTCCTCGATCAGCAGGAGGATGAGGAAGCCGACGAAGAACATCGCGCTGATCAGCGGCGAATCCGGTTTCTCGTGGGCCTCGACCAGCAGCTCTTCGGTGACGAGATAAAGCAGCGCCATCAAGCCGAAGCTCAGGAATCCGGTGATCCATATCGGCGACAGCAACGCCACCGGCTGCGCGACCAGCGCGCCGATCGGCACCAGCACCCCCAGCGCGCAGGTCAGGCCGATCGCCTTCGCCTTGCGATACCGCCCCGCCAGATCGTTGGTGAGGGTCAGGGCCAGGAACAGCACTTCGAGGGTCAGTGCGACGGCCAGCAGCGTGCCCGCTTTCTCGCCGGCGATGAAGGCGAGGCCGAGGACCAAGCCGTCTATCGCCAGATCGAGCCCGATCGCGGCAAGCAGCGCCACCGGCCCTTCAAAACGGCTTTCCGCCGCCTTGAGGCCGAGCATCACCGCGACGCCTAGCGCCCCGCCGATCAGCGTCGCGGTCGGGGAACCGGCATGCATCACCAGCGGCAGAATCTCCGTCGCAGCAGCGGCGAATACCACGCCGGCCGCTAGATGCTGCATGGCCGCTACCAGCTTCTCGCCGGGGGTGCGCCATCCGGCGATCAGCGCGCCGATCACGATCGCGATCATGGGGATCAGGGAGAATTTGAGCGCCGCCATCGTCAGCGCCCCTCTGTGCCAGGTGGGTTGGTCACAAGCTCGTATCCTTCCTGCACAAGACAGGGGGCTTGTCCCCTTCCTCGATCTTGAGTTCGTTGCCCGAGAACATCGCGCTCATCGTGTCGCCGACATATTGAAGCCCGGCCGCGGGCGCGGTCAGCACAACCGGTGCAACGTTCCCGTCGCGGCGCAGTTCAAGCGTCAGGCCCTCATTTTTGAAGTCGACCAGGAGCGGGCGATCGTCGTCGCAACGATAGGGGTGGCGACCGGGGATGCCGCTGGCATCGCCGCTGTCGCCAGCGTGGATTTCCTGTTCCGTGGGTTTCGCCTTGCGAGGCTGTTCCGAACAGCCCGACGCCAGCACAAGGGCTATGCCGGCGAACCCAAACCGAACCGGCGTCATATTACCTCCCGGGAAGAGCCTGTTCATCCAAGCCATTGGGCAGCTCCCACGACACTGGCGATCATGACCATGACGCCGACCAGGATCAGTTTTTCAGGGCGCGGATCTGCCACGTTGCGTATGCGCGCCGCGACCTGCCAGGCAGGCCGCAGCGGGACGCGCCAGGACCCCGCTGCGATCCGGTCCAGCTCGGCATCCGAAAGCTGGAAAAACGCTCTCACGTCGCCCCGAGAGCGTCCCGCGAGACCCGTCACGCGAAACACCGGATCGGCCCAGGCCAGATCGATGGCACTTGGGCTCGCCGTCATCGGGGCGATGTCGTCGCCCGCTGCCCATGACGGACGCAGCAGCGCGACAAGCCGGTGCGGATCGCGTTCGAGCAGAGACGCCCACCGCTCCAAGCGCGAACGACGGTCGTCGCTTGGAGGCGACGACACCGGCCCGCATTGCCCGCCAGTCTTGGGCACTCGCCGCGTCGTGCGAGTTTCGGAGGGACGATTGTGCCTCATTGTCGATCAGCCGGCTCGGTGCGATCCTGAGAGGCGCGCTTCAGCGGATGAGAGAGGTGCAACGTCAGAAAGGTGGTCAGGCTGAGGGTCACCGCGATGTCGTAAAGACCATAGCCGACCGCAGCGCCCAGCGCTCCGGTCGCCCAAAGGCTCGCAGCGGTCGCGGTCCCGGATGCTTTGCCAGCGTGCTTCAATATGGCGCCGCCGCCGATGAAGCCGACGCCGGTAATCAATCCTTCGAGCAGGCGCGCTTGGGCAGGCGATGTGCGTCCGAGAATGGCGATACCGACGAGCACGAAACCGCAACTGGCGATGGCGACCAGCGGAAAGGTCCGGATGCCGGCGCTGCGTTCGTCCTTTTCCCGGTTCCAGCCAACCGGAAGCGCCAGCGCATAGGCCAGGGCGAGGCTGACGATATGGGAAAACGACTCCTCCCAGGACGAGATCGTCATCATGCGGCCGATCCTCCGGCCTGGCCGCTCGCGATCTCGTCCGCTGAATCCCGATAGGCCAGCACCCTGTTGCAGGCCAAAGCGCGCGCGCCGGGGCGCTTGAGCGTGATCCGGTCGCCGCCTGAGATCGACACGTTGAGGTTGCGGCCGACATAGGCCCGCCCGTTTGCCGGCGATATTACCCGTTCCGGAGCGGCGTTGGGGCGGGTCTTTATGTCGAGGGTCAGGCCATCGCCGAGGAAATCCACATCGAGGCGTGAACCATCAGGGCGGGCGTAGAAATGCTCACCGATGAAGTCGGGCATCTCGCGATCACGAGATGCTTCGGCCTCGCTCTTGTTGGTGACTGGCGAGCAGCCGAGCAGGCCCGGCGCCAGAGCAAGCCCGGTCGCGAGGATGATCCCCCGAACCGGGCCGCTCCGGAGGCGCCGAGCCGCTATTTCCCCGTCATTCCACGATCTATCGCCATGGGCGCTACAGGGGGCACGCCCATGGCGCGGGCCGTTCTCACACGGACACCCGAAGGACTCGTTGTGTGGCGGCCGATCCATCGCAGTCAGTCGAACAATTCGCTCAGAAAGCCCTTGCGGCGGCCCTTATGTTCCCGCTCGTAGCCGTGCTTCCTGCCATGACCGCGATCTTCGGATATTCCAAGACGAACGCCGCTCAACGGCCGCGCGCTGTCGTCTCCGACGCTGCGCTCGATGATCTTGTCGAGTTCGCCGCGATCGAGCCAGACCCCACGACATTGGGGGCAATAGTCGATCTCGATGCCCTGCCGCTCGCTCATGACGAGATCGACGCGGCATGTCGGGCACAGCAGCCCTTGGGGCGCACGGCTATCTACCATGATGGGTTTCTTCTTCCGAATATCGCCCCGTCAGTCGTTGGCGGCGCCGCGAGGAGGAGGCGGTGGTTTGATGGGGCGCCGATGATGCCGCGTGGACTGCCCCGGCAGTCGCGATTGCCGCCGCAGGAGAGCGAGAAACGCCGCATCCTGCAGCCGCATTGTCCGCCGCAGACCCTTGCGCATCATGCGGCCGACCAGGCCGCCAAAGATGCCCCGGCATTCCACCGAATGGTGAATTGAGACGCCGTTCGCGATAGGCTCGATCTCGTAGCGTTCGTCCAAGGTGAGAAAACCTCGCACACCCATCTGCCATCCGATGAGCTGGGGTTTCGTCAGCCGAGTGATGATCATTTGCGTCGTCATTTTCCGATCGCCGCCGAACAGGAGCCACGTCACATCGATTTCGGCACCACGTTCGGCCTCGCCCGCGATGCGATAGATCGGGTGCCATCGTGCAAAGCCCCTCAGATCGGAGATCAGCGACCACACTCGCAGTGCTGACATATTGAAATCGAAAATCGTCTCTTCCTTCATGACTGCCTGTCCTGCCGGGCCCCGACACAGCCGAACCGGATTCCGCGCAAAAGCGGCCTCCCCGATTAAGCGGGAAATTTATGGGAGCTGCGTGGACGCCAGGGGCTGGTACCGACCAAGCCTCGGCGCGTGCGGGGCCGATCCTCATTGGCTAGAGCTCTCCAGCGTTTTACTGGCCTTGCCCCCGATGACCTCTACGGCTTCGAGAGTGATGAGGCCGATGTCAGGTACATCTTCCAGACTGGCAACGAACGCGCGCAACGCATCCTCAAAATCGACGATCTCGATCACCACGGCTCGATCACTTTCGAGCACATGGCGGCGGTGGATGTGCGACGACGCCCCAAACCCGATCAGCGCCTCAAGCACCGTGAGACCCGCCATCTTCCGATCGCGCGCCAGCGAGGCGACATATTCGAAAACCTTGCGATCGCCGATATAGGCCGCTTCGTCTGTGTAGATCCGCAGCAATTTTCGAGCGGGTTGTCCCATTACGCTTCTCCTCTCAAAGGGGCAGTATCCTCGCCGTGCGGCGTGCTACCTTCTTGATCTTTTTGGTCCTCGGTACGCCCAAGGATCACTTTCGCGAGCGCCGGCAGCACGAGCAAGGTAAGGATAGTTGCCGCAATCAGGCCGCCGATCACGACCGTCGCAAGCGGCTTCTGGACCTCAGCGCCGGTGCCGTGCGCGAGCGCCATCGGCACGAAGCCGATCGCCGGCACGAAACCCGTCATGATGACCGCCCGCATCTTCTCGGCCATGCCTTCACGAATGGCCTGCGCGATGGGCAGTCCAGCTTCACTCCGGTCCCGGATCGCCGTCATGACGACAAGCCCGTTTAGTACTGCCACGCCGGCGAGGCAGATGAACCCCACCGCCGCCGACACCGAGAAGTTGATGCCGGTGAGGACGAGCGTGAAGACGCCGCCCGCGAGCCCTAGGGGAACCGCCAGGAACACCGCCGCCGCACGGCCGAATCCACCCAGTGCCATGTAAAGCAGCCCGAAGATGACCAGAAAGCACAACGGCACCACGATCGACAGCCGTTTCGATGCCGCGGCAAGGTTCTCGAACTGACCGCCCCATTCGAGGTAATAGCCCGCCGGCAGCTTAACCTGTGCGATCTTCGCCTGCGCTTCCTGAACGAACGAACCGGCATCGCGTCCGCCGAGATTGACCTGGACGACCACGCGACGCTTGCCGTTCTCACGACTGATCTGATTTAGCCCTTCGGTAAGCCGGATCTGCGCGACCTGTGCCAGCGGCACCTGGGCGCGCGGCCTCCCTTCCACCTCCGGGAGCAGCACCGGCATCGAGCGGATGTCGTCGAGATTGGCGCGGGTAGCCTCAGGGACGCGCACGGTGACGTCAAAACGCCGGTCGCCCTCGTACACAAGCCCCGATTCACGCCCGCCGAGCCCTGCCGCAACCGTATCCGCAACGTCGCGGACGGTGAGACCGAGGCGCGCGATCGCGGCGCGGTCGAGTTTCACATCGAGCGCTGGCGCGCCACCGACCTGTTCGGCCTTGACGCTGGCCGCACCGGGTATGGTCTGGAGTACTCGCACCATCTCATTTGCCGTCAGCGCCATCTTGTCGAGATCGTCGCCGTAGAGCTTGATCGCAACATCGCCACGGACACCCGCGATCAGCTCGTTAAATCGTAGCTGGATCGGCTGACTGACCTCGTAAAGATTGCCAAGAAGACCGCCGGTCGCCTTCTCAATCTTGGCGACCACATCGGCCTTGGTTGTACCTTCCGCCCACTGGTCCTTCTCTTTCAAGATAACGAAGCCATCCGAGACGTTCGGCGGCATCGGATCGCTTGCAACTTCCGCAGTGCCCGTCTTCGAGAACATTAAGGCGACTTCCGGAATTTTGATTACCGCCTCCTCGACCTTGCGTTCCATCGCCAGCGACTGATCAAGGCTGACCGAGGGCACTCGTGTCGATGCAAAGGCGAGGTTCTTCTCGTCCAACTGGGGAATGAATTCCGAGCCTAGCAGCCCAAACGCTGGTATGGCCGCCACGAAGAAAGCCAATCCGCCGAGGATGAATGGCCACGGACGCGCAATCGCCTGATCCAGCAACGGCAGATAGCGCTCTTTGGACTTGCGGATCAGCCATACGTCCTTCTCCGCAACCTTGCCGCGGATCAGGATTGCAACCAGCGCTGGCACCAGCGTGATTGCGAGCGCGAACGCGGCCACCAGCGCGAGCATAATCGTTATCGCCATCGGCGAGAACGTTTTGCCCTCGGTGCCCGTAAATGTGAGCAGCGGTGCGAACGCGAGCAGGATGATCGCTTGGCCGAAGACGGTCGGCTTGATCATCTCCTGCGACGCCCGCATCGTCTCCTCCAGTCGTTCGCGGAGCGAGAGCAGTCGGCCTTCATGTTCCTGCCGGTGCGCCAGTCTGGCGAGGCAGTTTTCGATGATGATAACGGCGCCATCAACGATTAGGCCGAAGTCGAGCGCCCCCAGGCTCATTAGATTGCCGGGGACTTTGAACGCGTTCATTCCCATGGCCATCATCAGGAACGAAAACGGGATGACCAGCACCGCGATCACTGCGGCGCGCCAGTTGCCAAGCAGCAGGAACAGCGCCACGGCAACAAGAATCGCGCCTTCGGTCAGATTGCGCTGGACCGTCGCCACCGTCGCGCCAACCAATTCAGCGCGGTTCAACACCACGTTGACCTGGATGCCCGGCGGCAGTGTTTTCGCAACCTGATCGAGCTTGGACGAGGCCTCCGTGGCGACAACCCGGCTGTTCTGGCCGATCAACATCAGCACCGTGCCGATGACCGCTTCCTCGCCGTTCATACTACCCGCACCCGTTCGCAGATCGCCACCAACGCGAACGTTGGCGATCTGGCCGACCGTGATTGGGGTTCCCCCGCGCGTCGCCGCGACAGCATTGCTGATCTCATCGACCGTGCGCACGCGGGAATCGACGCGCACAAGGTACGCTTCGCCACCACGGTTGTAGTAATTGGCGCCCACCGCGAGATTTGCGTTTTCGAGAGCCTCGCCGAGTTCGCTGTACGAGATGCCGAAACTGGCGAGTTTCGTCGGGTCTGGTTCGACCACAAACGTCTTCGCATAGCCACCAATGGAATCGACGCCGGCAACGCCTTTCACCGAGCGAAGCTGCGGGCCGATAATCCAGTCTTGGACAGTTCGCAGATAGCTCGCCTTGGCAACCGCATCCGTTAGTCGTTCGCCTTCGGGCGTCAGATAGCTACCGTCAGGCTGCCACCCTGGTTGGCCTGCGATTTTTTTGGCGCCCTTTCCGTCTGGATTGGCATAGCCCACTGTGTACATGACGATCTCACCGAGACCGGTCGAGACTGGTCCGACCTGCGGCTGTACACCGTCAGGCAAATTTTCGGTTGCCTGTCGCAGGCGCTCCCCAACCTGCTGGCGCGCGAAGTAGAGGTCGGTGCTGTCGGTAAAGATCGCACTGACCTGGCTGAAACCATTGCGCGAGATCGAACGTGTGGTTTCAAGGCCTGGAATGCCGGCTAGGGCGATTTCGACGGGATAGGTGACGAGTTTCTCGATTTCGACTGGCGACAAACGCGGGTCGATCGTGTTGATCTGAACCTGATTAGTGGTGATATCTGGCACTGCGTCGATTGGCAGCTTCGTAAGCTGCCAGAGGCCGAGGCCGCCGATGACCAAGAAAAGGGCGAGTACCGTCCAACGCATGCGGACGGAGAGCGCCATGAGATTTGCGATCATGGTCTATTCTTCCTCGCCCGCGCCCTTGCCGAGTTCGGCCTTGAGCAGAAATGCGTTTTTGGTTGCGACTTGGCTGCCTGCCGCGAGACCCTTCAGGATCTCGACCCTCCCGTTGCTGCGTTGTCCGATCGTGATGCTCTGAGCCTTGAAGCCCTGCGCGGTCCGCACGAACACGATGTCACGCCCTTCGAGTGTCTGCACCGCGTCCTCAGGCACCACGATCGCATTGCTGGTCGTGCCACCCCCGCTCGGTAGGAGCCGCACCCGCACTGCGAGTCCCGGCTGAAGGCTACCCGAAACGTCGAGGACCGCTGTCGCCGAACGCGTATCGTTGGCGAGCCCGGGTGTGACGGCGCGCACGCGCCCCTCCACCGTCCGCCCGTCGGGCAGCTCGATGATTGCCCGATCGCCGGGAGCTAGCCGCTGTGCGTCAGTCGGGCCGACCGCCGCCTCTATTTGAATCTTTGAGGCATCGGCGACGCGCATCAGCTCGGTCTCGGGCTGGACGAACGCGCCCAGACTGACATTCTCCGAAGTGACGCGACCCGAAATCGGGCTCGACACTGCCACGCCGCGGCCATCCGATGTCACGCGCGCGGCGCCTGCCGCCACGCTGGCGCGGCGCGCTTCGGCCGCGGCAGACGCGGCTTCCGCCTCCGCCTGTTCCAGCTCGACCCGCGCCGAAACCTTTTGGCGGAACAGATATTGCTCGCGGGCGAGCGCCTTTTGCGCCAGCGTCGACTTGGCCGCCGCAGCGGTGCGATCGGCGGCAAATTGCGCCGCGTCCCGGCTTTCGACTATCGCCAGCGTCTCACCGGCGCGCACTGGATCTCCAAGCCGCTTCATTAGCCGCGTGACTGCGCCGGCTGCGCGGGCGGTCACGATCGCTTCGCCTTGTGGCGATGCGCTCACCGTCGCCTGCGCGACGATTTCTGCGCCTAGCCCGCCGGGATTGATCGTCTCGGTGGAAATGCCGGCCTGCTGGATGGCCTGCGCGGTCATCGTCACCGTGTCGGGCGTCTTTTCCTCTTCTGCAGGGGCCGCGGCGTTGCCGCTTGCCGCTTCGGTCGCGGCAGGTTCGCTCGCGGTCCAGCGGGCGATCCCGAAGCCGCCAAGTGCGGCGACGATCGCGACAGCTGCCGCACCGCCAAGAAGGCGCTTATCGTTCATCATCGATCATCTCCGGAAATCATGGGGGCCGGCGTCGTGAGCCGGTCGAGCCGGGCCTGTGCGTCGTGATAGGCGGCGAGCGCATCGACGTAGGTCTGGCGCGTCTGTGACAGCGTGCGCTCGGCATCGAGGAGAGCGATCTGGTCGAACTTGCCCTGCGTCCAACCGATCCGCGCTATGCGGGCAGCCTCCTGTGCCGCCGCCAGTCCGGGTCCGCCGGCCGCTCGCGCGGTCGCAGCGGCGTTCGCCACTTCGGTTTGTGCGCTGGCGATCTGTTGCCGGGTATCGATCACGGCCAGGTTGCGCAGCGCGATCGCCTGCGTCTGTTCAGAGCGTGACTGCGCTACGAACGCGCTGCCGTTGTTAAAGAACGGGATCGGGATCGAAATGCCGACGACCGCGGCGGTGTCGTTGGTCGCCGCCAGTCGCCGTGCGGAGGCGCTTACCGTTAGGTCAGGAACCCGCAACGACCGGGCCACGCGAACCTGCGCATCCGCGGTGCGAACGTCCGCTTCCGCAGCAACCAAGGCGAGTGTCCCATCAACATCGACGGGCCGGGGCGGTCCGTAGCCATCGATCCGCTCGAACCATGCGCGATCGAGCGGCCCGGTCACTGGCGCCCCAAGTAGCGTCTCAAGGTTCGCGCGCGCCGCCTGTGCCTGCCGGGCCGCGCTATCGGCCGCGACCTGCGCATTGATGCGCAGCACATCGGCGCGCTGTTGCTCGATCGGACTGACATCGCCGGCTTTGACGCGCTCACTTGAGACCCGAAACGCATTGTTGGCGATCCCGGCCTGCTCGCTCAGCACCTCGGCACGGCGCTCGGCGGCTGCGGCTTCGATGTAGAGCTGCGTAATCCGCAAGCGGAGATCCGCTCGCGCAATTTCCGACTGGACCTGCGCCCGAGTGAGGCGGGCGGTCGCCAGCGCGACACGCGCCGGCCGCTTGCCGCCCAACTCCAGCGGCAGCGCTACGCCAACCGTCGTCTCGGAGCTTCGCAAACCCTTGTAGACACCGGTCCCCGCAAGATTCTCAACCTGCGCCTGCACTTCGGGGTTGGGGCGCAAGCCTGCAACACGCCGCGCCGCGGTCGCGGCATCGACGCCGGCCGTGGCCGCCGCGACCGACGGAAGTTGAGCCGATCCGCCCCCCCCTGAGGCCGCGCCGTTGTCTAGGACGGCCGATGGGATGGATGGCATGCCGCCCGCCGCGAGAGCGTTCTCGAGCGAGAACGCATCGGTCGATTGTGACGAAGTGGTCGCCGCCGGAATGCCGGGTGGCGTTGTTGTTTGCGCCCCGGCCGCACTGGCAATGGACGCCGCGACCATGACGGCCGCGATTGTACGATACATGGATGATAACTCCTGACGAACCGGATTCGCCCCGCGCGGCAATGCCCAGCGAGGTCAGCGGATTGTCAGGCTTGGGGAGGCCTCAGCGCCGGATCGGCGGTAGATAGCGGCCGCATGGAATGACTCGCGAAGATGGGGGCGAGCCGAAGATCGTGCGTCAGTGCTGTGTTGATAGCCTTGACCGGCGCTGCGACGTGATCGCCATGGCAACCACCGTGATGATGAGGATAGCCCTTATCGCTATCAGAGGGCACTTGGTCGGCGTCGCCAGGCACGTGGCCTAACGCAACTTCGTCCACGCGCGCCTCATGGGATGAAGCGCTAACATCCGGTCGCTCCAGCACATGTGCAGTCGCCGTCGTTCCCAAGGAGAGGGCGATCGTCAAATACGCAAGGATGTTCAGCAGGCGTCGCACAGATCACGCCCTAACAGGAACGCAGGTAACGGGCTAGTCCCGCTCGTCGCATGAAGAAATAAAGCCGTCATCGGAGAGTCTGCAATAAAACAGGACGCGCGTCGTGCCATGCCGAGATCGCCTCGGCCAGCGCCCACTCCCCGGGCGCAGCGAGATGATCGCGATGACACCGCAAACGATATCGGCTCAGTTTACCGGCGTCGCCGTGACTGCGGGCGGACATCTATGCTCCTTTTGGCAACTACAAGCTCGTGGAGGCCAACGTCTGTTGTGCCTCGACTAGACTTGCCGGTTTTTTCGGGCGTAGCTCTGCACGGGCCTGATTGATGATCTGCAGGCCGCCCCAGATGCCCAAGGCCGCCATGATCAAGGCGACAGCGAGATCGGGCCAGGCGGTGCCCGTGCCGACGACACCGGCGGCAGCCAGAAGGACCGCAAGATTGCCGATTGCGTCGTTGCGCGAGCATATCCAGACCGAGCGCATGTTGGCGTCGCCACTGCGGTAGCGATAGAGCATGAGGGCAACGCTGCCGTTCGCGACCAGCGCGATCACCCCGACGATTCCCATCGTCTCGGCGTGCGGCACCCCGCGGCCCAGCGCCGCAAGCACCGTCGTGACGAGGACATAAAGGCCGAAGGCGAGGATCGTGCCGCCCTTGAGCAGCGCGGCACGGGACCGCCAGCCCAGCGCCATGCCGGCGACCCCGAGACTGATCGCGTAATTGGCGGAATCGCCCAGGAAATCGAGTGCGTCCGCCTGCAGCGATCGCGATCCCGAAGCGATACCCGCGACGATCTCGCCCAGAAACATCGCCAGATTAATCGCGAGCGCCATCCAGAGCATGCGGCGCCAGCGCGGATCCGGCGTCGGCGGTGCGTCGGACTGGCAGTTGTTACAGACCATCATCATCTACTCGAACAAGCATCATGGAATCTCTATGCACCCTCTAGCAACTAGAGGGTCAAGGCAAATCGTCGTCGGTGTCGCAGGCTGCATCAGCCGACCGCCACAGCGGCACGGCGCCGGTTGAGGAGGAAGCCACCAAGCACCGCGATGAGCATCAGGAGCTGCGCGCCCATCGACTGCAAGGTCGGGAAGATTCCGAGCATGGAGACGCGGATGCCGCCGCCAAGCGGCGCGATATCGATGATGCCGGCCTCCTGTAGCGCCGACACGCCCTTACCGGCGAGGACGATGGTAAGGATCGCCATCAGCCAGGCGCTGTAGGCGAAAAATTTCGCGATCGGCAGGTCGCGACTGTAGCGCAGCACGGCCCAGGCGATAAGTCCGAGCAGCAGCACGGCCAAGCCCGCGCCAGCCAGCATCGCGCCGCCATTGCCCTGGGTCCAGAGCGCTGCGTAGAAGAGGATCGTCTCGAAGACCTCGCGATACACGACGATGAAGGACAGGCCGAACAGGAACCAGGCCGACTGCCGCGACAGTGCGCGCGACATCTTCTCCCTGATGTAGCGTTGCCATTGGTCCGCCTGCGCCTTGCCGTGCATCCAGATTCCCACGGAGAGTAGGACGACGGCTGCGAACAGCGATCCGAACCCTTCGGTAAGCTCCCGGCTCGCGCCGCTGATCCCGATCGCATAGGTCGCGATTCCCCAGGTCAAGGCTCCGGCCGCCAGCGCCCCGATCCATCCGCCATGGACGTAGCGCAGCACCTCGGGCCGCTCGGCCTTGCGCAGGAAGGCGATCATCGCGACGACGATCAGCAGGGCTTCGAGTCCCTCGCGCAGCAGGATGGTGAAGGCGCCCAGGAAGGTCGATGCAGTGCTCGCCGCGTCCGGGGACAAGGCCGCCTCGGCGTCGTCGAACAGACCGTCGAGCACCTGGATTCGCGTGGCGATCTCGTCGGCGGGGCGACCTTGCTGGAGCGATGCCCGGAACTCGCCCATGGCGCTTTCAATGTGCCCCATGAGCGTAGCATCGCGCGCGGTCAGCATCGGTTCGAGGGGCTCGAAGCCATCGAGATAGGCCGAAAGCGCAAGTTCCTGGGCGGCGTGACGGTCGCCACCGCGATAGGCGGCAAGGCTCTGCGCCAGTTTATCGCGCGCAATGGCCAACGAGCCGGGCGCTTGCTGGATCACCACGTCCGGGTGGCGGCGTAGATAGGCGATCACCGCGTCGGCCTTGGTAGTCCCGATCGACTTTGCCAGCACCTCGGGCGTCAGCCCCGCGAGTGTCGTCAGGTCGGGGATCATCTGCCGCAGGCCGGGATCGGATTTCCACAGCCGCTCGCCTTCGTGCGCGAGAGCGTCCGGAAAAGCAAAGCGACCGGCATAGAAGGCCAGCGCCCAGCGATCGTCGCTCGGTAAGGTCGCAAAGCTTTGCATCGCGGTGCCATCGATGCCCTGATCGATGACTTGATAGAGCGCGAAGGGGCTGCGCTGCCGCGCGCGCACGATCTCGCTAAAGGCGATCGGCGGCGTCGTCAGCTTTGCAGCGTCGGGGCCATGTCCATTCCCGGTCATGCCGTGGCAGCTCGCGCAGTTCTGCGCGAACAACGAGGCGCCGCGAGCGAGGTCAGGCGCCTTGCTCGGCGCGAGAGGCACCGGATAGGCCTTGAGCAAATCGGCGGCGAGGCCATGGGCGATGCGTGCGACCTCCTTGGGTTCGCCCTTGGCGGCAATCACACCCCGGAGCTGGGTTGCTCCCGTAATCAGCTGTCCGCGCGCCGGCGTGGGTGGCAGGGCCATAAGGCGGTCGGATACCGAAGCCGCGAATTCGGTCATCTCGGCATATTCCGAGGCGCTCTTCACCCGTCCGCCGCTGACGGCACCGCCATAGTCGACCGCCATATAGTCGAGCAGCCGCCAAGCCGTCTGCACGTCAGCAGTTTCGGCGTGGGCGATGGTGCTGACACCAACCAGACAGAGAAATACTGCCAGGACGGCCATAGCGCGGCGGATCAACGGCGCCGCGCTATGGCAGGCGGCAGAAATGGTGCTGCGCGATTCGGGATGATCGGGGAGTGACATCCGTATCAAATACACCCTCTAGCAGCTAGAGGGTCAAGCGTTTTGCGACTTAGTTGCAACAATGCCCTGTGCGGTATCGCGTCTCATTCCGGCCCCTCGCTCCGGCGCGATGTTCAGATCGTTCGGATCGGAAAGTGCAACTCGCAAATCGCGATCTCGACCGGGAGGTTTCGTCATCCTATATCCGCTCTATAGTAACTAGAGGGTTGTGTGATGCAGATCGGGGAATTGGGGCGGGCGACGGCCACGAAGGTTGAAACGATCCGCTATTATGAACAAACTGGCCTGCTGCCCCCGCCGGCGCGAACAAAAGCGAATTATCGCCACTATGGCGAGAACCATCTTGCGCGATTGTCGTTCATTCGCCGCGCGCGCGATCTTGGCTTTCCGATCGAGCGCGTCCGCGCGTTGTTGGACCTTTCGGACGACCGCGGTCGCGATTGCGCCACGATCGACCGGATCGCAACAGAGCATCTGCGTGAGGTTGACCGAAAGATCGACGATCTCAGCGCGTTGCGGCGCGAATTGAGCACGCTCATCGCTTCATGCGAAGGCGGAACCGTAGCCGAATGCCGCATTCTGGAAGCGCTGGCTCCTGTCGTGGGAGACACTCATGCGGACGTTTGATGAGGATCTGCGCCGGCCCCTCCGGCTCATGGCGCATAAAATCAAGCAGAGTGACGTCTAATGCCTACAGCTTTCGCCTATATTGCCGCTGCCTTCGCGGAGATCGCTGGATGCTTCTCCTTCTGGGCATGGTTGCGGCTTGGCAAAACGCCGCTGTGGACGGTGCCGGGCATAGCCGCTCTAGCGCTGTTCGCCTGGCTGCTGACTCTGGTCGATAGCAATGCGGCCGGTCGTGCTTATGCTGCCTATGGCGGGGTTTATATCGCCACATCCTTGTTCTGGCTCTGGGCCTTCGAAGGAATCCGCCCAGATCGCTGGGATGTCATCGGCGCTGCGGTCTGCCTCTTAGGTACCGGCATCATCATGCTGGGGCCGCGCAGCCTTCCAGCCTGAAGCCATCGCTAAATGCGCGTGCCCATGCCGGTGGTGAAGTCGGCATAATGGGCGCGCTGAGCGTGCCGGCGATGATGGGAGACACGGCTTCCGACCCTGCGTGCCGAGGTGCCGGAAAGCGAGGGGAAACAGTTCCTGTCTGGCACCCTGTCGTGCGCAAATTCAGTCCATTCCGACCCCGCTACAAAGCTGGGTGGCTTCTCAATGCGAACCGTCGCGTCGAAAACGCGAACGCCGCAGCCCCGGCCAGCACATCTGCTCCGAGCATAATATCGGACAGCCAAAGGCGGCCGAGGCCGCCCCCAAGTCTGCGATTATCGCGAAGGCAGGACGCGCGCATAACCGCCCTGCGTCACCGCGACATCGCGGACCAGACGAACCGATGTCGAGCACCGCATCGATTGCTCGGCCGGACACCGTGGCCGGCACGATTAGAGTGTCGCCGGTTAGTCTGCCTTTCAGCCTAGCTATCCACCAAATTTATTGGAGACGCCCCCTCACGCCGCCACAACCTTTATCGGTGGCTCCTGGATACCTTTCCTTTTCGCCAATAACCGGAACATTAGCGCCGAGATCGCCGGTAGGACGAGCAACGTCAGCGCCGTCGACGTGATGAGCCCCCCGATCACTACAGTCGCAAGCGGTCGTTGCACCTCCGCTCCGGTTCCGGTGGCAAGCGCCATTGGGATGAAGCCCAGGCTCGCAACGAGCGCGGTCATCAACACAGGCCGTACTCGTTCCATCGCGCCACCAATGATCGCCCCGTCGATCCCCTCGCCATCGTCAAGCCGCTTGCGGATCGCGCTCATCATGACAAGGCCGTTGAGAACCGCCACGCCGGAAAGCGCGATAAACCCGACCGACGCCGTAATGGAGAAAGGTATCCCGCGCAGGGCCAGAGCGAACACACCTCCGGCCAGCGCCATGGGAACGGCCGTAAACACGACCAGCGCCGGCCAAGCGCCGCCCAGTGCCATGTAGAGCAGCGCGAAGATCAGGACGAAGCAAAGCGGCACGACGATCGCCAACCGCTCGGAAGCGGACTGAAGGCTCTCAAACTGGCCGCCCCATTCGGTGAAGGTTCCGGCGGGCAGCTTCACATCGGCGATCTTCGTCTGGGCTTCCGCGACGAATCCGCCAAGATCGCGGCCGCGCACATTGGCCTGGATGACGACCATCCGCTTACCGTTCTCGCGGCTGATCTGGTTGAGCCCCTCGGTGTAAGTGAAGCGCGCCACTTCGCTGAGCGGGATGGAACGCGCGTTCCCGGCACCGTTGGATGGTAGCATGACCGGGATCGATCCCAAGGTGTCGATATCGTCGCGCTGTGCGTCGGGCAGTCGCACCACCACAGCGAAGCGTCGATCGCCTTCGAACAACAAGCCCGCTTCGCGTCCACCCAGGGCGGCCGCGACCGTACTGGCGACCTCCTCGACCGACAGGCCGTAACGGCCCGCCGCCTGGCGGTCGACCTTGATGTCGAAGGTCGGCGCGCCGGATGTCTGCTCCGCCTGCACGTCCGCCGCGCCGGGAATGGTCCGCAGCGCGGTCGCGATTCGGCCTCCCGCCTCGCTCATCGCGTCCAGGTCGTCGCCATAGAGCTTGACCGCCACATCAGAGCGAACGCCCGCGATCAGCTCGTTGAACCGCATCTGGATCGGCTGCTGGATCTCGGTACGGTTGCCGATCAGCGGCTTCATCCGTTCCTCGATCCGCCGAAGGATATCCTCCTTGGATTTGACCTCGGCTGGCCACTCCTTTTCAGGCTTTGGGATGACATAGGTATCGGACGCATTAGGCGGCATCGGATCGGTACCCAGATCGGCATTGCCGTTCTTGGAAAAGACCAATGCCACCTCGGGCAATGTCTTGAGTGCATTTTCGATGTCGAGCTGCATCGCGGTCGACTGGTCGATCGAGGCGGATGGAATACGAAAGTTGGTGACCGTGATGTCCTTCTCGTCGAGCTGCGGCATGAACTCCTGTCCAAGCGTACCGAACAGCAGCACCGCTGCCGCAAACACGCCTGCGCCGCCGAGAATGAACGGCATTGGCCGCGCCACGGCGCGGGTGAGCGCCGGTTGATATTTCTCCTTGAACCAGCGGATCGATCTGACCTCGGTCTCGCTGACCTTGTCGGTCACCAGCAACGCGACCATCGCCGGCACGAACGTGATCGACAGGATGAACGCGCTGGCCAGAGCCAGCATCAGCGTGATCGCCATCGGTGCGAACGTCTTGCCCTCCACGCCCTGGAAGGTGAGCAAAGGTATGAACACGAGGAAGATGATGGCCTGGCCATAGACGGTTGGCCGGACCATCTCCTGCGCGGCGTGAGTGGTTTCGGTGAGGCGTTCGAGTCGGGTTAGGAGTCTTCCTTCCTTGTGCTGCCGCTCGGCGAGGCGCCGGAGCGCGTTTTCGACGATGATGACTGCGCCATCGACAATCAGGCCGAAATCGAGTGCGCCGAGACTCATCAGATTGCCCGAGACACCGAGCTCATTCATGCCCGCCGCAGTCATCAACATGGTGATCGGAATCACCGCCGCCGTGATGAGCGCGGCGCGGATGTTGCCGAGCAGCAGGAACAGCACGACGATGACCAGCAGTGCGCCTTCGACCAGATTCTTCTCGACCGTGGCGATGGTCGCATTGACCAGCTTGGAGCGGTTATAGGCTTGGCTTGCAACAACGTCCGGCGGCAACGTCTTGTTGATTTCGACCAGCTTGTCGGCGACGCGATTGGCAACGATGCGGCTGTTCTCGCCAGTGAGCATCAGGATAGTCGAGATGACTGCTTCTGACCCGCCGACGCTGCCAGATCCGGTCCGCACCGCGCCCCCGATGACGACCTGGCCGACGTCCTTCACGCGCACCGGGACGCCGGCACGCGTGGCGATCACCGCCTCTTCTATGTCGGCGACCGAGCGCAGCCGCGCGTCGGCGCGAACGAGAAAGGATTCGCCGGCACGGCGGACATAGTTGGAGCCCGCCGACAGGTTCGATCGTTCGAGCGCGTCGGCGAGGTCAGTGACCGAGACGCCATAGGATGCAAGCGCGGTCAGATTGGGCTCGACGACATATTGCTTCACATAGCCGCCGTTGGAATCGACACCGGCAACACCCTGCACGGTGCGCATCTGCGGCCTGATGATCCAATCCTGGACCGTTCGCAGATAAGCGGCCTTGGCAACCACCGTGGTCAGTTTCTCGCCTTCGGGCGTCAGATAGGAACCATCGGACTGCCAGCCGGGCTGACCGTCGACCACCTTAACGCCCTTGCCGTCGGGATGGTCGAACGCGACGCTGAACATGAAAATCTCGCCCAGACCCGTCGTGAGCGGCGCGAGTTGGGGTTGAACGCCGGCAGGCAGACTGTCCTTGGCCTGAGCGACCCGTTCGGTAACCTGCTGCCGAGCAAAATAGATGTCGGTGCTGTCCCTGAAGACCGCGGTGACCTGGCTGAACCCGTTACGCGTGAGTGAGCGGGTCGTCTGCAGACCGGGAATACCGGCAAGCGCTGTCTCGACGGGAAAGGTGACCTGCTTCTCCATGTCGACCGGTCCGAGGGTCGGCACGAAGCTGTTGATCTGGACCTGGCGGTTGGTGACGTCCGGGACCGCGTCGATCGGCAGCAGGGTGATCTGCCAGGCACCGAACAGGACGACGAGGAAGGTGATGAACACAACGGCCCATCGCGCTCTGACCGAGAGCCCTAAAATCCGCGCGATCATTCCGCCGACTCCTTGCCAAGCTCGGCCTTGAGCAGGAAGGCATTGGTGGTGGCGATCACCGTGTTTGCAGGGAGGCCCGAGGCAATCTCGACCATGCCGCCGCTGCGCGTTCCAACCCGCACGGTCTGCGCCTTAAACCCCTGGCGGGTTCGCACGAACACCACCGAGCGATCCCCTAGCGTCTGGACCGCATCCTGCGGCACATTCACGCCGGAGGCCGCATCGCCGCCGCTGGCGAAGATACGCGCCTGGACGAGTTGGCCGGGCGCGATCAGGCCGCCGCCTCCGCTTGGCGTCACGACCACCGTCGCTTGCCGCGTCTGCGGATCGACCACGCCGGTCGCCGAGCGGACCTGGCCTTCCACTTTCTGGCCGTTGTTGGTCGTCAGCTCGACCCTGTCACCCGCCTTCACACGCAATGCGTCCGCTGCCGGCATGCTCGCCTCGATCTGAAGGCGGCGCGGATCGGCGACACGGAACAGCTCGGTCTCGGCCTGCACGAAAGCGCCGAGATTGACGGGTGCGGATGTTATACGGCCGGAGATCGAACTGACCACCGCAACCGACCTGCCGTCGCGCGAGACCATTGCCGCGCTGGCGGCAGCGCTGGCTTGCCGGGCTTCGGCCTGAGCGACCGCCAGATTGGCTTCGGCGGTCTCATAGTCTGCCCGGGGCGACACCCCTTGATTGAGCAGTATTCGCTCGCGCGCCAGTTGTCGGCTTGCAAGCGTAACCCTTGCGGCAGCCGTACTGCGATCGGCGGCGATCGCCGACGCATCGCGGCTCTCGACAAGGGCAATCGTTTCGCCGGCGCTGACCGGATCACCGATCCGCTTGAAGATCCGGGTAACGGTGCCCGCTGCCCGGGCAGTGAGCACCGCTTCGGCATCTGGCGTTGCCTCAACGGTGGCACTGGCGAGGATGATGCCGGCGACGCCACCGGCTGCTGCGGGTGCGACTCCGATCCTCGAGGTCTTGATACCGTCCTGGGTGATCACGACGGTGTCGGTTTGAGCAGCATCGGCCGCCGCCTCCGTCTCGGCTGTCGGTGCGGATGGGCCAGTCATTCTGGCGACACCGAAACCGGCAAGGGCGGCGAGGAGGAGACCCATCGCGGCCCCGGCATAAAGCTTATTGCGTTCGGGGTTCATTGGATCTCACCTCCGGAAAGGGTGCGGCCCTGGAGGCGGGCGAGCTGCGCGCGCGCCTCGAAACTGGCCACTTTGGCGTCGAGGACGATCCCGCGTGCCGCGCCAAGGCCTTGGCGGGCGTTCAACAATTCGACGAGCGGGGATTTGCCAGCCTCATAGGCGATGCGAGCGAGACGATAGGTTTCTTCCGCGGTGCGTTGCGATGCCTCCGCTGCGGCAACCCGCGACTGTGCGGCCGCAATCTGCGCCCCGGCCGCGCGGGCTTCGGCAATCGCATCGTTACGCGCCATGGCCAATCTTGCAGCGGCGGCCTGTGCCTCTGCTTCCGAGGCGGCGATATTGCCGCGGTTGCGATCGAAGATGTTCAGCGGGATCGAGACGCCCGCCGTGAGAGCGGTCGCATTCTCATAATCGAGACGCCGCACGCCGACGATTGCCGTCACATCGGGGATTGCCCGCTTCTGTTCGGCGGTCAGGCGGCGCTCGGCAGCCTCCCGCTCTGCCTGCGCGGCAAGAAAGGACGAACTCGTCATCGGATCGACGGGGCCATAAGCCGGTGCCGCGACCGGCACGGTCAGGAGCGATTCCGACAAGCCGGTGAAGGTCTCGTCGACGCCGGCGAGTGCGGAGAGACGGGCATAGGCCGCAATGCGATCCGCTTTCGCCCCCTCAAGATCGGCGCTGACGGCGTTCAGCGCGGCCTCTGCTTGCAGGGCGCGCAGCCGCGCTTCCTTGCCGGCATCGACCAGCACGCGAGCGGCGCGCAGGATATTCTGCGCTTGCTCGACCTCGCCTTCGGCCAGCATTATCCTCTGGTCTGCGACGTCCGCCGCTGCATAAGCGCGTGCAAGATCATAAGCGTAGCGGATCTTCGCATCACGATCGCGGGCGCGGGACGCGGCGACGCCGGCCTTTCCGGCTGCGATCCTCGCCGAACGCTTGCCGCCGATTTCCAGCGGCTGGCTATATTGCAGCGTCGTCTCGGCGCGATCGACCCCGCGATAGGGAGACGATCCCGCGACATTCTCAGTGAGAATGCCGATCGTCGGATTGGGTCGGGCGCGCGCCTGGCGTGCAAGACCTTCGGACCGGCGGACCTCAGCTTCGCTTTCGATGCGCCGAGGCGCCTCGGCGGTCTGGCGTAGCAGTGTAGCGAACGGCGGCGCCACTTGCGCCTGTGCGGGTGCGCACAGCGCAGCGACGCAGGTCGCGACCATCATGCCGGACACCACGCGACGCGACAGCCGGCCTATAAAGGCTCTCATATTCTTATCCCCAAAAAAGGCTGCAATGACGGCACGCGCTAAGCGCGTGAATTCAGCCTCGCGGGGGACGCAGAATTGACGAAGGTGCGATGGACCGCGCCGCCTCGGCGGGTTCGCGCGCCCAGATTGCGGTGACAGGCTTCAACAGCGCAACAACCACAGCCTGCGCAGGCACATCGATTGTCTGGAGCACCGCATGAGCCGCCAGATGCATCAGGTCGGGTGTGTCCGGCTGCTCGGCCGGGGCGTGATCATGATGATCCCGATCGACGCTGATGACATGCTCGGCATCATGGACGTGCGGCATAGCGTCATGCCAGGTGGCAAGCGCCAGCATCCCGAACAGCGCCAGAATCGCCGAGAGCGCAAAAAGGCGCATGCGGGCACAGGCCCGCACCGAAGCGCGCAATCTGACCGACGATGCTGTCATGTCGTTACGGGTATCGCGAACACGGCCGGTCCACAAGCGCGCCGCAAGGCAGGGATCATGACAGTCGAGATGAAAGTCATGGGCGTGGCCAGCGCTGATGGAGATCGTCGATGACGAACGCATGCTCCCGGACCGTGCCGTGATCGCCACGTAGATGGGGATGATCGGGCACGAGATCCGCATGATCATGGTTCACCGTATCGGGATCTGCGCTGGGCCAAAGCCACGATGCGGCCAGGGTTCCGACGGCCGCGATCACCGCCATTGCCGCAAAGGCCGCTGTCTGCCCGATGCTGGCGCCCAACAGACCCACCAGGGGATAGCAGATCAGCCAGGCGCAGTGGCTGAGCGCGAATTGAGCAGCGAACAAGGCCGGACGGTCGTCGGCATTAGCCGACCGTCGAAGCAATCGGCCCGATGGCGTCACGCTCATCGAATAGGCGATCCCGAGTATGAACCAGCCGATCAGGATCATGCGCCAATAACCGGGCGCTGCCCCAAAGCTTGCCGTGAGCACCGCCAGAAGGGCGAGACCGATCGTCATTGCTGCCGCAGCCCCAATCATGATCGTACGATCGGCAACCCGATCGAGGATGCGTGGCAGGGTCAGCGCGGCAAGGATCGAGCCTGCGCCAAAAGCCGCAAGGGTGAAGGCAACATCGCGCTGCGTGAGGCCGAGATTGCCGCGCACGATGACCACCGTGTTGACGATGACCATCGAACTGGCCGCAGCTGAAGCAAGGGTCAGCGCCAGCAACCCCCGCAGGCGCGGCGTCTTCAGATAGATGCGCGTACCCCGCGTGGTCTTGGCGTAGATTCCCCCACTTCTTGGTTCTGATTTCGCCGCACGCGGCAGGACCGTCGTCACGACGAGCAGCGCCGAGCACAGAAACCCGATCGCCGTTCCCGAAAATAGCCAGTGGAAGTTGATGACCGTCAGCAGCCCGGCAGCGAGGATCGGGCTGGTCAGGCTCTCCATGTCATAGGCGAGCCGCGACAATGACAGCGCACGGGTATAGTCGCGCTCGTCGGGTAGAATATCGGGGATGGTTGCCTGGAAGGTCGGCGTGAACGCAGCGGAGGCCGATTGCAGCACGAAGATTAGGACATAGACCTCCCAAACCTGGCTAACGAACGGCAGGCAGACTGCCACAGCCATTCGCACAAGATCCATGCTGACAAGAAAGGCGCGACGCGGCAGACGGTCGGCGAAGGCACCCACGACCGGGGCGACGCCGATATAGGCGACCATCTTGATTGCAAGCGCCGTGCCGAGCACCGCGCCCGCGCTGCCCCCGGCAATGTCATAGGCCAGCAGGCCGAGCGCCACCGTCGCCAGCCCCGTGCCGACGAGCGCGATGACCTGGGCAAGGAACAGGTGACGGTATGTACGGTTCGCTAGGACGGAGAGCACGTTGCGTTGATCCAGTTCGAGTCGGATACATCCCCCATGGGGGATATCAGCAACGCTTGAACTATCCCCCTAGGGAGGATATGTAAAGCCATGCAGCGCGTTGCATGGAGTTTGCGGATGACGGAACACAGGCACGAAAGTCACCCCGCGATCGTTAAGCGGCTCAACCGAGCGGGCGGTCATCTGCGGAGCATCGTCGAAATGATCGAAGCCGGGCGGTCGTGTGTCGATGTTGCCCAGCAGCTCCATGCCGTCGAAAAGGCGGTCGCCAGCGCGAAGAGAGCGCTGATCAACGACCATATCGATCACTGCCTCGCCCATGCCGAAGTAAGCGATGGTGTCGGATCGGCGGTCGAGGAGTTCCGCACGATTTCGAAATATCTTTAGCTTTGTCGCGCGATCGTCAGAATCTGACGAACGTCAATATTTTGTCCGCGCGGGTTGCGTAGAGGCAGATTTCGACAGGGTGATCGGCCAAAACTCCTGTCCTCAACGGCGCTGCGCCGTCGCCCGGCCATGAATTTCAGTAAGTTTGCCATGTTCGAGGTAAGCGAGACAAGATCCGTGCCCAATGCGAACAAGGCTCCGACCATCAAATTATGGGCAAACCAAAATGGTGCGCCGATGAGGAAAAGGCCTTTCATCCGCGTGGTTGAGGTCTGCAGTCGTGCGAGACTGCCCAATGCACTGCCGGCAAATGCCAAGGCCGACGCTATGCCGTGCCACGTCACGACCGAGAGGCAGGCCAACAGAATAAGAGACGCTCCATAAAGTCTCGTAACCACATAGCGATCGCGCACTGACGCGGAAATGACGAGCTGTGAGCATGAAATGAGGCAGGCTATCGCAGCAGTGGGCGAGCCCAGCATCAGGAAATAGAGCGCGAATGCGGCAGCACCCGCGCTCTGGATCTTGACCACCGTTCGATAGTCACTGAAAAATGGCCAACTCACGACGCTCAACAGCGCCACGCAGCCAAAGGCTGTGGCAATCACAACCGCCACCGCGCAGTTTTCCTGAACTTGATCCGCGTTTCGCGCCCAGCTCTCTTTTTTCTCATAGCTGAAGCGTGAAGGAACGAGGTTAATTACGCTTTAATGGCCCTCATAAAATTGGCCATTCAAGGCTTCTTTTGGATTGCCGTCACCTCACCGGCACTGCCAACAAGCGTAAGGTCGAAATCGACATTGTCGCCGACCTTCACAGCATCCGTGATCGCCGGCGCGGCCTTGAACGCCATTGTCATCGCTGGCCATTTGGCTTCGGGGATCGCGCCATGATCCAGAGTGATCATGCCTGCGGTTTTGTCGATGGCGGTGACCGTGCCATGGCCCTTAGCCTTGATTGCCGTGCTGGCAGCAGGCGCCATCGCCATATTGCCCATGTCGCCGCTCATGGCTGCGGTGGCAGGCACTGCCTGGCTGGTCTCGGCCGCAACCGGCGTTTCCGCTTTCTTGCCGCACGCGGCGGTCAGCGCGGCGAGGCTGAGGGCGATGGTCAGTCGGGCATAGTGCATGGTCTTCTCCTTGCAGGTTAAACAGGTTGGTGGAGGGGTTCTGCCCGTCGCCGCCGGAGCAGCAGATAGGCGGCGGGCAGGACGAACATCGAGAGGAGCGGCGCGGTCAGCATGCCGCCGATCATCGGCGCGGCGATCCGGCTCATCACCTCTGAGCCAGCCCCTGATCCCAGCAAGATCGGCAGCAGGCCGGCGAGGATGACCGCGACCGTCATTGCCTTGGGGCGGACGCGCAACAGCGCACCTTCGCGCACCGCCGCTTCGACCTGATCGGCATCAGGATCGTCACCGCGCTCCTCAAGCGCATTTTTCAAGTAGATCAGCATCACCACGCCGAACTCGGCGGAGACACCGGCCAGCGCGATGAACCCGACACCCGTCGCGACCGACTGGTTGAAGCCGAGCAGATAGAGGATCCAGATTCCGCCGGTGAGCGCAAACGGCAACGTACCCATGATCAAGGCGGCTTCATCGAACCGGCCGAAGATCATGTAGAGCAGCACGAAGATGATCAGCAGCGTCGCCGGCACGACCAGCTTCAATTTGGCGACGGCGCGCTCAAGATATTCGAACTGGCCAGAATAAGCGATGCTGACGCCGGGCGTGAGTTTCACCTGTTTCGCGACCGCACGCTGGAGGTCGCCGACCACAGAGGCGAGATCGCGGCCGCGGACATCGACATAGACCCAGGTCGATGGCCGGGCATTTTCGGTCTTGAGCATCGGCGGCCCTTCAGCGACCGAAACCTTCGCTACCGTACCGAGCGTGATCTGCTGCCCCGACGGGGTCAGGACCGGCAGTGTTCGCAGCCCTTCGAGGCTGTCGCGCAGTTCGCGCGGATAACGGACACTGATCGGATAGCGGGCCAGCCCCTCGACAGTCTCACCGATCGTCTCGCCGCCGATCGCGCCCGAGACGATCGATTGCACGTCGGTAATGTTGAGCCCGAACCGCGCCGCTGCGGCGCGGTCAATATCGACATCGACATAGCGCCCACCGGTCAGCCGTTCGGCCAGCGCAGAACTGACGCCGGGCACGGTCTTTGAGACGGTCTCAATGTCGTGGGCGATGCGATCGAGCTGGGCGAGATCGGCGCCCGATACCTTGACCCCTATCGGGCTCTTGATCCCGGTCGCCAACATGTCGATGCGATTACGGATCGGCGGCACCCAGACATTTGCGAGGCCAGGCAGCTTCACCGTTCGGTCGAGTTCCTCGACCAACTTCTCCGGTGTCATCCCTCGTCGCCATTGGTCACGGGGCTTGAACTGAATGGTGGTCTCGAACATTTCGAGCGGCGCGGGATCGGTCGCGGTCTCGGCGCGGCCGGCTTTGCCGAATACGCTCTCGACCTCGGGCACGGTCTTGATCAGCCGGTCGGTCTGCTGAAGCAATTGCGAGGCTTTGGCCGCCGACAGCCCAGGCAATGCCGAGGGCATGTAGAGCAGGTCGCCTTCGTCCATGTTCGGCATAAACTCACCGCCAAGGCGCGTGAGCGGCCACGCTGTGGTCGCAAAAGCGAGCGCCGCGATCAGCAGTACCGTCTTCGGCCGCTGCACCGTCCAGTCGAGCGCGGGTCGGTAGAGGTTGGTCAGCCACCGATTGACCGGATTGGACTGCTCGGGTGGGATCTTCCCCCGGATGAGCAAACCCATCAGCACCGGCACCAATGTCACCGACAGGATTGCCGCCGACGCCATCGCGTAGGTCTTGGTGAAGGCGAGAGGTGCGAACAGCCGCCCCTCCTGTCCCTCGAGTGTGAACACGGGAATGAAGGAGAGCGTGATGATCAGCAGGCTGAAGAACAGCGCCGGGCCAACCTCTGCGGCGGCCTCTGTGATGACGATCCACCGCATCTCGCCATCAAGATGCGCGTCCGGGTGATCCTGTTCCCAGTGCTCAATCTTCTTATGGGCATTCTCGATCATGACGACGGCGGCATCGACCATCGCGCCGATGGCGATGGCGATGCCGCCGAGCGACATGATGTTGGCATTCACTCCCTGGAACCGCATCACGGCAAATGCGGCCAGCACCCCCAAGGGCAAGGTAAGGATCGCGACCAGCGCCGATCTGACGTGCCAAAGGAACAGGCCGCAGACGATCGCGACGACGATGAACTCCTCGATCAGCTTGTGGGTGAGATTCTCGACAGCGCGGTCGATGAGCTGCGAACGATCATAGACCGTCACCACCTCGACGCCGAGCGGCAGACTTTTCTTCAGGTCGGTGAGCTTGTCCTTGACCGCCGCGATCGTCTCGCGGGCATTCTTGCCCGAACGCAGGATGACAACGCCGCCGGCGACTTCGCCCTCGCCATTCAACTCGGCGATGCCGCGCCGCATCTCCGGGCCGATCTGGATGGTGGCGACGTCGCCCAATCGTACAGGCACGCCGCCGGCCGCGGTCTTCAGCGGGATCGCGCGGAAATCGTCGAGCGTCTTCAGATAACCCGAGGCGCGGACCATATATTCGGCCTCGGCCATCTCCAGCACCGAGCCGCCCGATTCCTGATTGGCTTGGCTGATCGCCTGAACGGCTTGCTGATGGGTGACGCCATAGGCAGCGAGTTTCACCGGATCGAGTAGCACCTGATACTGCTTCACCATCCCGCCGATGCTTGCGACCTCGGCGACGCCGGTCACGGTCTTCAACTCATAGCGCAGGAACCAGTCCTGCAATCCACGAAGCTGCGACAGATCGTGGCGACCGGTCCGGTCGACAAGCGCATATTCATAGACCCAACCGACGCCGGTCGCATCGGGACCAAGCGCGCTGCGGGCGCTGGCCGGTAGCCGTCCCTGCACCTGGTTGAGATATTCGAGCACGCGGCTGCGCGCCCAATAGAGATCGGTGCCGTCCTCGAAGATCACATAGACGAAGCTGTCGCCGAAGAAGGAATATCCGCGCACGGTCCTCGCGCCCGGCACCGAGAGCATCGTGGTAGTGAGCGGATAGGTAACCTGATTCTCGACAATCTGCGGCGCCTGTCCGGGATAGGAGGTGCGGATGATGACCTGCGTGTCGGAGAGGTCCGGCAGCGCATCGATCGCGGTCGATCGCACCGCCCAGACACCCACGCCGATGAGGGCCAGTACGCCGATCAGGACGAAGAAGCGGTTCCTGACCGACCAGCGGATAAGATGGGCGATCACTGGCCCGCCACCTTGGTCATGCGCCGAACAGTCGGTCCCGTAGGCGGCCGATCAAAGCCGAAACGCACGCGGTCGCCGGTCTTCAGGCCCCGCGCGATCTTGGGGTCGGGAAGCTGGAAGGTCATCGTCATCGCCGGCCAGCCGATGGCGGGCACCGGCCCATGGCTGAGTGTCACCGAAGTGGCGGTGATCTGTTCGATCTTGCCGACAGTCTCATATAGAGCAGCGGTTGAGGCGGATTTTGCCGCAGCAGCACCGCCGATCGGCCTCGCCTCCACACCCGAGAGACTCGCCTCAGAATCGATCAGGAACTGGCCCGAAGCGACGATCTTCTCGCCCTCGCTCAGACCCGCCAGGATTTCGGTGTCATCGCCGGCTTCACGGCCGGTCTGCACCTCAGCGGGCCGGTAGCGCCCCTTGTCGAGCGCAAGCATTACCAAGGTCCGCTTGCCGGTACGGATCAGCGCTTCGGAGGGCACCAGCAGCGCAGGCTGCGTACTGCCGCCGAGCGAGACTGTGGCGAACATGCCGGGACGCAGACGCCCGCCGCGATTGGGCAGCTCGATCCGGACGGTGAGCGTCCTGCTGTCCGCCTGGGTCTGCGGCAGGATCGCCGAGACACGGCCCGACAACGTCTCACCGGGAAATGCGGCAAGTGTCGCCTGTACGCTTTGTCCGGGTTTAAGTGGCCCGGCGATCGCTTCGGGCACGGCGGCATTGAGCCAGACCGTTCCCAGGCCGTTGACCTCGGCAAGCGTCTGCCCTGCCGTCATCGTCATGCCGGTCCGGACGTCCAATGCCTTGATCACCCCGCCGGTCGGGGTGGAGATGGTGACGACATTGTGCGGCCGTCCCGTACGCTCGACAGATGCGATCGTGCCCGAGGGCATGCCAAGCAGCACGAGCCGCTGGCGCGCTGCCTGGGTGAGCGCCGCATTCCCGGTGCGACGGACCGCAAGAAATTCCGCCTGTGCACCGCCCCATTCCGGAGCGAGAATGTCGGCAAGCGGGGCGCCAGCGCCCACCACGTCTCCTGGCGCGCGACCATAGACCCTCTGGACGAACCCTCCCGCGCGCGCCTGTACGATCGCGACGTCGCGCTGGTTGAAGTCGATCGTACCCGTGGCGGTGAGGCTGCTCGCCAAACTGCCCCGGCGAACCGCGACGGTGCGAAGTCCAAGGCTCTGCGACGCGGAAGGGTCGATCGATATTCCCGGCGGAGATGCGCCTCCCCCTGCCTCATCCGCATAGCGCGGGATTGTCTGCATTCCCATCGATGACAGGCCCGGACCATCATGATGTTCGGCAGGGATCATTGGATCATACCAGTAAAGAATCTTGCGTGCTGGCGGTTTTAAGCTCGCCCCTTCGGGTGCTCCTCCCCTCCATTCGGCCACGGTGAAACCGATCCCGCCAGCGGCGAGCGCAAGAAGGGCAGCGACACCAAGGAGGCGACCGCGAGTTATTGTTACCTGACTCATCGCAGTTCGCTTCCATAGGTGAAGATTAAGCCGGCTCCGTCCGCGGCGACCTTGGCTTCACGATCAAGGGTGGTCAGAGTCGCATCGGCGAGAGCGACATAGGCGTCCGCGACATCGACGAGACTGGCGCGTCCGGCACCATAGCTGGCTGTTTCCAATTTCACGCGCTGTTCGGCGAGAGGCTGCAGCGTGTCCCGCGCGCGCATCCATTGCTCGTGATGCATGACATGGTCGGCAAGCTCGGCATCAAGGTCCGCGGCGAGCGCCCGCCGGAAGGCTTCACGTTCAGCCAGAACCCGCCCGGCATTCGCCTGAGCAGCCGCGATCCCGGCATTTTGACGATTGCGGGTGAAAAACGGCAGGCTGATCGTCACGCCGGCCGAGACATAATCGCCGAAGCGCGGATCACGACGTTGATAAGCAAGATTGACGCCGAAGTCGGAGCGCCGGCCTGCCTCGGCCAGGCGTACATCCGCATCCGCCTGCCCAGCCTGGGCCACGGACATCCGGATGGAAGGATGTCCGTCGAGTCCCGCCCGCAGAGCGACCGCATCGACGACAAAGTCCGGAATCGGCCCGGCAACCTCAGGAGCTGGATCGCCGGTCCAGCGGGTCAACATTGCCCGTGCCCGCGCGACATTCGACACCAGTTCGCTGCGGCGGTCCCGCATGGCCGCGACAGCCTGCTGCCCCGCCAAGGTCTGCGCTGGGCGCGCGGTGCCCGAGGCGACCGCGCCCGGCGTCGTTCCCACCACGCGCTCAAGGCGAGACAGAACACCGTCAAGAGCCGCAAGCCTGCGTTCGGCATAGGCCAGATTGATCCAGGCGAGCGCCACTCCGACCTCGACCGTGCGGGCCTCGACCGCGGTGTCGGCTTCGGCCACCTTGATGTCACTATCAGCGCGCGCTTGCTGGGCGTGCCGCTTGGCGAGATTGGGGATGTCCTGAGACACGCCGACCCGCGCCATTGTGAAATCGTCCCGCTGCGGCTCGAACGCGAGTGGCCCCGAGATCGGGAAGCTCTCGACACTCACGCCGAGCGTCGGATCGGGCAGCGCGCCAGCGCCAGGGCGTGCAGCCCGCGCGGCGTCGGTCCCAAGCGCCTTGGCCTTGATCGACGGTGCCTGTTGCTGCGCACGCTCAATTGCAGCATGGAAAGTTAGAGGCTCGGCAGAGGCCATGCCGGGGGCAACCGCCAGAAGCGGCGCATAAAATAAAAAGCGCATCAATTTCTCCTGATCGAAAGATCAGGCTGAATGAGCTCCGAACGATGAGGACGCAGCGATGCCGGCGTAGCGGACAGACCGTTCCACCGGCATCTCAGACCTGACCGTCAGGGGGGACTGATCCAGCCAGGACCTGATCCTAGCTGGCTGCAGCGCCGGAACGAGACATCATGCCATGCATCTCCTTCATGCAGTCTGCCGCACTCATCTTCATCATGTCACAGTTGCAGTTGGCCATCTGCGGAGCATCCGGCACCCAGACCCGCCGCTGCGCCGCGAGGGGTGCGCGAGGCCCATATTGCGGTGTGCTGCGCCACTCATAATGGCCTTGGTGAGACGGTGCATCGCCCTGAGCAAACGCCGGGGCAATCGTGAACGCGGAGGCGGCAGCCGCAATGATGGCGGCCGTAATCTTGAACGTCTTCATGATACTATTCCTTTGGCAAATAATCGTGGTTTAGCCGTAGGTCTGGCGCTGCGAGCCGAGGTACGCAGACTGCCAGCCTTACGGCCGAAGTCGATCAGCCAAGGAAAGTGGGAGGTTCGGGCTCAGGCTTTAGATCACTGCCATGCAGCGTCGTCGTCGTGGTCCAAAATGCCATCGCCTGATGCAAATCGGGTGACGACGGGACTGGAGGCGCATCCCGAAGAACGATCGGAACGACGCAGCCCATTGCTGCGATACAATCCAGTGTCAGCCCCTTGCAGGGCTTGCCGGCAGGCTGCTGTTCTTGAGCCATAGCTTTCATGCAGTCGGCACTCATCCCCGCCATCGCCATCGGCGCGGAAACTACGACCGGCGCAGACGCATATGCCGCAGCCTGACCGATCAGACCAACCATCGCTCCCAACAGGAGAAGAAGTTGCAGAGCACGTTTCACAGCCGTTATTTCTTACGCTTCGCGGAAGGAAAGAGCAATAAGGTGGTCACCCGCCATGCCGGGCAAATATCGTCTGGCCGGCCGATCCGAATGCGATGACGCTATAGGGTTGGGGCTTCTGGCCAGCGATTTCCATCCCCGGTGAACCCAGCGGCATGCCAGCCACGGCCAGTCCCTTTACACCCTTCGGGCGCTTCGCGAGCGCGCGCTTCATGTCGGCAATGGGAACGTGGCCCTCGAAAACCATGCCATCGATAATTGCAGTGTGGCATGATGCCAGCGCAGAGGGCACGCCTTGAGCGTGCTGAAAGCGGCCGCGTTGCTGGTCGTCGACGATGTTGATGCTTTGTCCAAATTGTCTGCGCACCTGGGCCGCCCACTGTTCGCAGCAACCGCAACCGGGGTCACGATGCATGACGATAGGCGCAGCTTCGGCGCTAGCGACGGAGAGGGCTGCCATTAACGCAGCGAGGGCAAATTTGAGTGTCATAGGATCCCTTGTTGGTTCCCCCGCCCAAGGGCGAGGGAAGGCTCTACTGTGCGCGCTTGTGGTGAGCTCTCAGCCAACCCTGAAGCTCGCCCACTCCGCGCGTTTGCTCGGTAATCGCTTTGTTCGCCATCATTCGAACCTGCGCATCCTTGCTGTCGCGCAAAACAATGCGTGACATCGCAATCGCGCCGCGATGATGCTCGATCATCTTGCGAACCCAGGTTTCCGTCGCATCGCCGCCCATGGCAGACATCATCTTCTGATGCATTTCCATCTCGGCCGGCGGGTACGGATTGGCTGCCGTGGGGTTCATCATCTGGCCCATGTCCATCTTGGAATGATCCATGCCCTGCATTTGCGCGATCGCGGGTGTGGTCAACAATCCGACGATCATGACGGCGACTATTTTCTTCACAATTCTCTCCTCAGCGCCCCGCATTGTTAATACGCACGAGCGCGCCATTGCCCTCGCCAGGCTGCAAAAATTTCCGAGAATGAATTGCGAAATCTACTTGCGAGCTAGAATAGCCTTCATCTCATCAATCTCGCGGCGCTGAGATTCCTCGATGCCGCCGCACAGACGGACGATTTCCGGGTCTTTCAAGGACGCCTCGCGACACATTAGGATCGCTCCCGAATGATGCGGGATCATCGAACGGAGGAAAGCCGTGTCACCGATCGTAGTTTGCGTGCGAATGAGCGCGAATGATCCGGCAAATATCGCCACCGAACCAATCAGAAGGGCCATGTTTGCGGTCTTCGACGGAAACATATGGCCCATCGCGAGGATCATCAGCACCACCATCGGCGCAACCATCATCAACGTCATGTAGAGCATATTGAGGTTATTGTAGAAGCTCCCCAGGCTATCAATCATAACGAACATCACCAAATACATGATGACGCCGCCGACCAAGGTCTGCAGGGCGAGGCTCGAATATGCATTTTTCATCATTGGTCGTCTCCTTTGGCCCCCGCCCCGATTTTCTCCGCGATATTCAGCCCTTGCGGCGCCGCTTTCGCGGCCACCGGAAATACAATAGCGCCGATCCCGCGATCGCCAGCGCGAGACCCCCTGCGGCAAAGCCCATCAGCCAGGGCGTGTTGAAGTTTTCATGGTTCTTCCAATCCATGATGTGGAGGCCCCAAAAGAAGTCATAGAGGCGCCATGTGCCATTTCTGACGGCAACGATCCGACCACTATTCTGGGCGACGTAGACATGCGTCGCGTCGCTATCGGCGAAATCCACTCGCCACGCCGGAAGCATGCCCTTATATTCAGTGCTGGCCGCCGAAACCGGGCGCACGCTCGTCTGAGCCGCCGTGCCGCGATAGGCTTGCACCGCCACCGCGCGAGCCACGGCAGCATTCAGCGGGGAAATGACCTTCGCGGTCTCGGCATCGTGGAGCATTACCGTGCCGTCGACGAGTTCGACTTCGGCAACCTCGCGTCCCAGAAGTGGGCGATATCGGACTTCGCGCACGGGCTTGGTTGCGGCGCGCAAGACGAGGTCCAGCGGCGCGCGCGATTGCGCCTGACCCAGCGTCGCGGGCGATATACGCTCCACGAGATGTTCACCGCGAACACGGTCAATTGGCAACACGCTCATGATCAGACCGCTGGCAAACCACAGCAGTAGTTGGACGCCGATAGTCAGGGCCAGCCAGCGATGGACGCGGCTAGCCCCAACGTGAGAGCGGAGCCGGATACTTCTCAGAACCAGGTCCGCACGCCAATGACGAAGCTCGTCGCCTTGACGTCCTTCCCATCGGCCCGCGCATAGTCCGCCGTCCGCCCAAACTTACGGTCGTAGGAAACACCGATATAGGGCGCGAATTCGCGGCGGACCTCGTAGCGCAGGCGCAATCCCAGCTCGGCATTGGACAGCCCCGATCCGATCCTTGTCTCAGGCACATTTTGAGCCGAAAGATTCAGTTCGACGCGGGGCTGCAGGATCAGACGCTGCGTGATGCGCTGATCATAATAGCCCTCGATCCGCCCCAGCACCTCGCCCTTGTTCGACAAGAACAAGGCTGCTTCCGTTTCGAACCAGTAAGGCGCGACCCCCTCGATTCCGATCGTCGCATACGTTCGGGACGGGTTGGGTTTGAAATCATATCGGACGCCGGCCTGCAGGTTCCAGTAAGGATCGAGCGCACGGCTGTAGAGCCCCTGAACTTCGGCACTGTCGACCCCTTCGCGAAAAGCCCCCTCTCCTTCGGTCTTGACCACGAGCCGGTCGAGGTCCTTGCCGAACCACGCCTCGCCATCCCAGCGATAGCCGTCGCGGCCGTTCCGGACCTGATATTCTGCCAGATTGAACAGGATCATCGAGCTGGTGCTGCCGCCATGTTCGTTGTGCAGCATGGTGCGCGAAGCGGCCATCTCGCCGTCTTTATAGACCCGATCGGCATAGTGATCGCTCGGAGGCGTTGGTGCAGGAGCGTTGCCAGGCGCAAGGCTCGTACCCCCTGCCCCATGACCCGTCATTTGCCCGTCCATCGCCATGCCGGGCATCGACGACATGTCGTGCTGCATCGGCTGACCGCCCGTGTCTGCCGGCATATTCATGCCAGGCATATCGTGGTTCATCGCACCGCCCGTCGACCCGGGCATCACCATGCCCGGCATGCTCGACATGTCATGGCCGGCATGCGGATCGGCCGCCGCAGGCGCTTTGCTGGCTGGCATGGTCATACCGGGCATATCGCCCATTCCCGACACGCCTTGCATAGCGGGCTTGGGCTTCGCAGCGGGCGCCCTACGCCTTGCGGGCGCGGGTCTGGCAGCCGGCTTCGCGGCGGTTGCTCGTTTGGCCTGACGTGGCGGCTTGGCCGCAGGCTTCTTCTTTGCTGGCGGCTGAGCCATCGGCATGTTCATGCCAGGCATGTTTTGCATCGATTGTGCGCTGGCCGGTACTGCGAGGGCGAGCGGCGCCGCGCCGATCAGGAGAAGAAGCGACTTCATGCGGCTTCTCCCCGAGGCCTGACAGAGACGACGCGCATCATCCCGGCATGCATGTGGTAGAGCATATGGCAATGGAACGCCCAGTCGCCGACCGCATCTGCGGTGACGTCGAAACTTACCTTGCCTCCAGGGGCGACATTGACCGTGTGCTTGCGCGGCGAATATTCGCCATGCCCGGTCACCAGCTCGAAAAAATGTCCATGAAGATGGATCGGGTGCGACATCATCGTGTCGTTCACGAGCGTGACGCGGACCCTTTCGTTTTCGATAAACGGAATGGGCTCGCGCTTGTCGCTGAGCTTCACCCCGTCGAACGACCACATATAGCGTTCCATATTCCCGGTTAGATGGATCTCCATCGCACGATCGGGCGCCCGGACATCCGGGTTGCGCTCCACGGCCATGAGATCGCGATAGACAAGGACGCGGTGCCCGACATCTTCAAGGCCCTGTCCGGGCTCTCCCGTGCGATCCATCGGCACGGGCGAGATCGTCTGTACACCAGGCCCCATCTTGACCTGCGGGGCTTTGCTGGCGTCGCGCATGTTCATGCCGCCCATTCCACCCATCGCCATGCCGCCCATTGCGTCACCAGCAGGCGCTGCCATCCCGGGCATATTGGCCATGGCACCACCTGCGGTCTTATCCGTGCCGGGCGAGGCGCCGGACCCCATGTCCATGCCCGCCATACCGCCCGCGGCGGCTCCGCCGGCTGCCATGTCGTGTCCCACCGCTGCGTGGTCCATGCCGGACATGCCGCTCATGTCCATGTCCCCCATGCCCATGTCCTTCATATTGGCGAGGGGCCGTTTGCGAAGCGGAGGGACTTCGGCTGTCATGCCTTCGCGCGGGGCCAGGGTGGCGCGCGCCATGCCCGACCGATCGACGGATTCGCCAACCAGCGTATAGGCGCGGTCATCCGCTGGCGTGACGATAACGTCATAGGTCTCGGCGACCGCAATCTGGAATTCATCGACCTCGACGGGCCTGACATTGAGGCCGTCTGCCTGAACGACCGTCAGTTTGAGGCCGGGAATCCTGACGTTGAATGTCGTCATAGCAGAGGCGTTGACGAAACGCAGTCGAACCCGCTCGCCCGGCCTGAAAAGCGCGGTCCAGTTGTCCTGAGGACCATGCCCATTTACAAGGTAGGTGTAGGTTGAACCGGTGACATCAGAGACGTCAGTGGGGTCCATCCGCATCTTGCCCCAGTCCAGGCGTTCCTTGAGCGGTTGATCTTTCCCGGCCAGGAGACCGGCAAGCGTCTGGCGCTGATAGTTGAAATAGCCGCCACCGACCTGCTTGAGCTTCTTGAAAATCTGGTGCGGATGCATCTGGCTATGGTCGGAAAGCACGATGACATGCTCGCGGTCTGACTTGATCGGATCCTCGCCTTCCGGGTCGATGACGATCGGTCCATAATGGCCCATCTGTTCCTGCAACCCCGAATGACTATGATACCAATAGGTGCCAGCCTGAACGATGGGGAACTCATAGACGAAGGTTGATTTAGCCTTGATGCCGGGAAAACTGATCCCGGGCACACCATCGAACTGGAACGGCACGAGCAGGCCATGCCAATGGATCGAGCTGTCTTCCTCAAGATCGTTGATCACCGACAGGCGCACGGTCTGGCCCTGACGCAAACGGATCAAGGGCGCAGGCACAGTGCCGTTGATCCCGATCGCATGGCTGGCCCGGCCGTCGATCATCATCATCTGATGCGCGATCTTGAGCGTGATATCGTTCCCGTTCACAGTCGGGAGCGGCTTCACGATCCCGGCTGCAACAGGCTGAGCCCATGCCGGCATCCAGGCCGACAAAGCCAGGCCACCGCCCGTAAGCGCGGCGCCGCGGAAAAGGTCGCGGCGGTTCAATACCGGGGGCATAGTGTCTCCTTGTTCAACGTGCAGCACTCTGGGTCCGCAAAGACGCTCAAGCGCGGTATCTCTCTTTCCTTACGCGCGAGCGGGACGCACCCCTCACGCCTCGGCCAAGATTTCTGCAAGGCGCGCCCGCGCCCGGTAGAGACGCGTCTCTACCGCCTTGCCGCTGATCGAGAGCGCGGTTGCGGCTTCCGACTGGTTCAGTCCTTCGACGGTGCGAAGCAACAGAACTTCTCGCAATGGAGCAGGTAATGCGTTGATAGCGGCCGCCATTCGCTTGAGCTGCATTTTCGCGTCAGCATTGGCATGTGCGGAAGGTGCCTCATCCGGCACTTGTTCGATCTCGTCGTCGGACGCGGCAGAACCGAAGGTGAAAAGCTGCCGCACCTTCTGTCGGCGCCGCCAATCGCGGCATTTGTTGATCGCAATCCGGGACAGCCAAGCCCGTAGCGGCCGCGCACCATCATATTTTCGCAGATGGCTGAATGCGGATACAAAGCAGTCCTGGGTAAGGTCAAGCGCGTCCTCGGCATTTCCGACGAGGCCGCGCACCAAGCGAAATATCGCAGCCTGGTGTCGGTGCATGATCTCCGCGAAGGCTGGCTGCCGACCCGCGAGCGTCAACGCCGCAAGTTCACCGTCGGAGCACGCCTGAAGATCCAGACTCACCGTACATCGTCGGTGAGCGCATGTACCACCGCCTGGTCGAAGGTCTTGGCCTGATCAGGGCGCAAGATCTGGCGCATGGCGAAGATATGACCAAGTGTTTCCTTTTGCAGCGCACCCATGGCCTGATGTGACTGATCGACGGCCGCCGCCACCCGCGGTCCGTTACCATGTTCGGTTTCGATCGCGGCTGCGAGACGCGCATTGTCCGCTCTCATTTCGAGCTCCAGTGCGCGTCGGCGCACGGCGAAGCGCTGCTCAAGAAGCTCGATTTGAGCCTTCTGACGGTCGTCCAGATCCAGCTTGCTGTGCAATACGTCGTGGAGTTCGACCCCGGCTGCCTTGGGCTGCGGGAAGAAGTAGCGACCCAGGAACACCCCCGCAACGGCCGCAACGAAGGCGACGATTGCGATCAGAACGAGCAGCTTCGGCTTCATCGAGGGCCCGCCAGCAAGGTTGAGGGAGCAAGCGGATTGGATGGCCCGAAAGGCGAGAGTGTTACCGATGCCTCGGCAGGTGGCGTGAATCCGTTGCTCGCGATACCGAGCAACACCGCGCCAAAGGCGGCCACCGCGCCGAGCCTGAGTTGAGAAGCGGCCGAAACCTGCGGCAGGGCGGCAATGCGCCTGAACACGGCCTCTTCCAGACCGATAAGGGCCGGATGTCCCGGTTCGTTTCGCAAGCGGGCCAAAAGCCCATCTAAATCCATATTCATCGCAAAATCCGATCTCTTATTTGGTAGGGCGCGCTGGCGCCGGACCCACCTTGCCCATTGTTCCCTCTATCGGTCTGTCCGTCAAAGCACCGCTGTCCTGAGCGGAGCCCGACTGCCAGCGCCTGCCGGGTAAGCACCACATCGTTATGGCATCGTCTTCTTCATGCCGGGCATATCCCTCATCATCGCGTCATGGTCTTCGGGCGCGCTGGCAATTGCGGCTTGATATTGGGCCGGGGTCATCTGCGGTAGCTTCCGCACAAAGGCGACCATATCCCAAATCAGTTCATCGCTATGCGTTTTACCCCAGGCCGGCATCGCGGTCAGCTTGACCCCATGCTTGATGATCCAGAATTGCGCCTTTACCGATCGCTGCTGTTCCCGGAAAAGCTCCGGAGCCCTGGGATAGAGACCTTGGCTGATCTCCGACTTTTCCAAACCCGGCCCGAGATGGCAGCCGCTGCACATCTCGGTGTAAAGTCCTGCGCCGCTCTGCAGCCGTTTCACGTCCGCTAGGTTGGCTGGGACGCTCACGTTGCGTGACCGGACGGCGATCGAACGATCACGGAGCTGCTCTATGAGCCAATAAACCGGCTTCGTGTGCGGCGCATCAGCCCCTATGTCATAGGCACCGACATACACGACGATCCCAGCAAGCGCTCCGCCAACTAAGCCGGTCGCGGCAATAAAGCCTACGCTTGGAAAATGCCTCCGCAGCCATGCTGTCCTCGAATTTTCCATCGCGTCCTCCCGAGCAGAATGCGTCCCTGGATCCTCGGTGATCTCGCACCCATCCAATTGAGCATACGCACGACGCGCGTTCATCCCTCATCGGCCGCGCAGATCTCTGGTGCGAACCCGTAGGCCTCCCGACATTGAAGAAATCTTGGAAGCTAAATGAGGGGTCGCGCCACGCGGTGCGTAAATCGCTTTGTCGGCAGTATCGCCGCCCATGGAGAAATCGATGTTTCGTAAAACAGTTTTTGCCGTCGCCATGGCGGCGTCTGTCCTCACCGCTACTGCTGCCCAGGCCCACCCCAAGCTCAATAGCGCAACCCCTGCCGCAAATGCCGTGGTCGCCGCTCCGACCAGGATCCAGCTCGTCTTTTCGGAAGCATTGGTCGCGCAATTTTCCGGGATCGACCTGACGATGACCGAAATGCCCGGCATGAAGATGGGGCCAATGAAGATCAACGGCGTCAAGGCGACCGTGGGTGCAGACGGCAAGACGCTTGTCGCTACGCTGGCCAAGCCGTTGGCAGTTGGAACCTACAAGGTCGACTATCACGTCGTTTCTACCGACACACATCGCATTCAGGGCAGCTATACCTTCAAGGTCCAGTAAGAACGTGCCGGACATCATAGCGATCGCGGTCAGGCTAGGCCTTTACCTCGATCTCATGCTCCTCTTCGGGTTGCCGATGTTCGGCCTCTATACGTTGCGCGGGACCGAGCGGGCATCCGGCTCGGTCCTGCGCTTCCGCTCAGTCTTGGCGACAATAGCACTGGCCGGCATCGGACTATCGATCCTGGGCATGATGGTGCTCGCGTCCTCAATGGCAGGCGTTCCGCTCGATCAGGTGGACCGCGCCACGGTCAATCTTTTGATATCGGGCACGGCGATCGGCACAGTCTGGCAAGTGCGGGTCGCGGCCCTCCTGCTCGTGCTGTATTTTTCCATCGTCGGATGGCGTCGCCCCGCTTTCGCGCTGTGGTCGCTGTCCGTCACCGCCGCAGTCGCTCTCGCAACCTTGGCCTGGACCGGTCACGGCGCGGCCGATGAAGGCTTGCGGGGATGGATTCATCTTGGCGCCGACATCACCCATCTATGGTCCGCAGGCATATGGGTAGGAGCACTATTCGCCTTGTGCCTTCTCATTTTCCGCCCTGCCGCCCGCATGGCGATAGATCATATCCACCTCTCCCACCGCGCGCTGGATGGCTTTGCAAAGGTCGGCTCGGCTGTCGTGGCGCTGCTTATCCTGTCGGGCTTCGTCAACAGTTGGATTCTGATCGGACCGTCCAGGCTCGGATCACTTTTAACCAGTCTCTACGGTCTACTGCTGGCAGGAAAGCTGATCCTGTTCGGCGTCATGCTGATGCTGGCCGCCACCAATCGCTTCTTCCTGACGCCCTCCCTTGCTGCGGCCATTGAAACCGGCAACACATCCTCGGCGATAGGGTCACTCCGCCGCAGCCTCGCCATCGAGACCGGATGCGCCATCGCTATTCTTGCCCTCGTTGCCTGGTTGGGCCTGTTGGCCCCGCCTGCATCCGGGATGTAGGTCATTACGGCAGGGCGCGCGAAATCGCCTTGATCGCTTTCAAGCCCGAGCCAAAGCGGGAAATCGACTCCTTGTGCCGTTCGAGCTCGTCATAAGGAAGATAGGCGATTTCCAGGTCCGCGATCCGGCTGAATGCTGGCCTTGCGATTTGCGCTCGCACTTCGCTTTCGCGAGCATCCGGAGCGACAAGGAACAATCCTGCGGTGGCATGCAGATCGCTGCCGCTGAGGGCAAGATCGAGCATCCGGACGATGCCCGAATAGATGGAGGTCGAATGTTCGACTTCGAAGGCTGCCGCGACACGGTCGCCGCCCTGCTCCAGCCACAAAACATCGATGAGGCGGATGGCGTCCGCGCCGGTCGATGTCGAAATCGAAGCCGGCAAGCTCTCTAGGCAACCCTCTCCCAGGCGCACACCGTCATGCAGTCGGCCCCGATCGTTGGATGCGATCCAGATGTCATACCCCAGCGCCAGACCGATATCGCGGAGCCACGCCTGAATTTCCGAATGGGTTCGATCACTCTCCCCCTGTTTCTGCATCGCTTTGTTGAGCGTCTGTGCTTCCGCACGGGCTTGCTCAAGCCGCGCGGTCCACGATCCCACGGTCTGGTCTTCCTCGTCGCGCGGCGGCGCCGGGTAGCGGCCTGAGCCGATATCGAACAGGAGGCCGCCAATGGCGCCGAGATCGTTCGATAGCAGGTCGCGAAACCGCTCGTTCAGGTCGAGCACGCCCGAGCGCATCGCAAGAAAATGGTGCCAGCTTCCGAGCTTCACCTTGCCGCCGGTCAGCTTGTTATAGCCGTTGACGATCGCCGTGTTGAACGGCGGAACGAGCGTTGGATGCAGGAAATAGAGGAGATTGGCGACCGCTGGCCCAAGCCCCTTGATGTTCAGCCGATCGATCGTGTGAATGCCTGCAATGATTTCTTCCGCAGTGTCGCAGCAAGCGCAATGATCGAGCAATCGGCCGAACGCGCGTTGGTTCGCCGGGTTTTCATAGATGTCGGGGATGCGCAATTTGGGCTTCCAGAGAAACGCATGATCCGCGCCTTTGAAAATCTGTCTTTGCTCGGCGACCGAATGAACGACTGTTTCCAGCGAAGAGCCGCGATAGGCCACGCCAAACCGACCGGCTTCGATCTCGGCCACCACCTGAGCCAAACCACGCCTGATCGAGCGAAAATTCTTGATCCGCTCGTCCCATAGAAACCAGCTTTGATAGGTCGCGTTCGGGTCTTCCTTCCATCGTTGGATCAGTTCCCGCGCCAGCAATTCAAAGTCCGCCAAACCCCGTCCCCCCTTCGCTTCGATCCTCGCCGAGGCTAGCACTCTGCCCCGTATACGACCAGTTTTTGCGCAGCCGTACCGGACGAAAACCGGCAGTCGTCATCGGATATCGTCTGGAATATGCACCAGCAGGTCACGGGTGTAGTCGATCAGGAGATCGCCAACGGTTACCCCGTACAGCGCGAGGAACAAGATGAACGCCAGGAGCTTGGGGACGAAGCTCACGGTCTGTTCATTGATCGACGTCGCAGCCTGGATCATCGAGATTATAAGCCCGACCACGAGCATGATTATCAGCGGGGGTCCAGCGACAAGCATGATCACCCAAAGCGCCTGGCCCATCGAAACCGAAAAAGGGCTGTAGGTCTCCATCTCTCCCCAGTCGATGATGGTGTCGTCGCCCCCTGACGTTGCGACCTGTGGTTGTTGCGGGGCGAGCGACAATGGAGAGCGATCGGTAATTCCAATCCGTCTTCGCCACGTCCGCTCGCCCCCGCGCCACGCTGCGACCCGTGGGCACCTGAGCTGTCCATCCAGTTGGCGATGGGCTTCATCTGAATTTACGCAGCGACGGGGCTTACCCCTCACGAGCTACTGCTTTTTTTCGAGGAACGCGCGCGCATTCGAGGGAAGGAGCGGGCTACCGCGTAATACAAGTGACGACCGAGGTAAGCGAAAGGCGGGCATGTACGACTGCGTAATCATAGGCGGCGGTCCCGCAGGGCTGACAGCCGCAACCTATCTAGGCCGGTTTCTGCGTTCTACGCTGGTCATCGATGCTGGCGATGGCCGGGGGTCCTCCATCCCGACGACACATAACCTCCTCGGTTTTCCAGACGGTATCTCTGGCGAGAATCTGCTTGTTCGCATGCATCAACATGCCGCCCGCTACGGTGCCGAATTGGTCACCGGAGAGGTCGAGCGCATCGACCGAGCCGAGGAGGGTTTCGTCGTCGAAACGAAAGCGGAAATCTTCGGTGCGCGAACAATATTACTTGCCCAAGGCGTGACAAATCATCGACCGCGAATGGCGCAGGAAACGCATGATCGAGCCGTTGCCCAAGGGCTGATACGCTATTGCCCGATCTGCGACGGCTATGAGGTCCGCGGCAAGCGAGTAGCCGTGCTGGGCTGCTCCGACCATGGTGCGGCCGAGGCTCTGTTCGTTCGCCACTACAGCGACACCGTGACCTTACTCGCCCAAGACGGCTCGCAACTGTCGGACGCCGAAGAGGCAGATCTGGCTCGAGGCGGTATTGCGGTCGAACGCGCGCCAATCCGGGACTTGTCGATCGATGGTGAGAATTTGCTCGCCCATTTGACTGATGGCCAATTGCTCCCGTTCGACACCCTATATGTTGCCCTTGGAACCTCTCCTCGCTCGGAACTGGCGCGAATGGCTGGCGCTGAACTGAGCCCGGCAGGTTGCATCGTGGTTGACGAGCATCAGCAAACGACGGTCGGCGGCCTGTTTGCTGCCGGCGACATGGTTGAAGGGCTGGATCAAATTGCGGTCGCGGCAGGCCAGGCGGCGAAGGCCGCGACGGCCATCCACAATCTATTGTCCGGCTGACGTGGGAACGCGCCAAGGTACGCGCGCAAAAATGAATGTGGGCCGGGCTTGACCCTGACATGATGTCAGACCCCAGATTGACCTTCGTCGATAAGGAGACGAGTCTGTGACTGATCCTCTTCCAGCGAGCAATTCTGGTGCGCACGGCTGCTGCGCGGGCAAACACGGCGGCGACGCCGACGCGAAGACGGCCAAGGATCCGGTTTGCGGCATGATGGTCGATCCCACGGCAACGCCACATCATGCCTCGCATGACGGCGAGGACTATCATTTCTGCAGCGCCGGCTGCCGCACGAAGTTTGCCGACGACCCGGTGCGCTACTTGTCCGCGGGTGACACAGAGGCGGCGGTCGCCCAACCAGGCGCGATCTGGACCTGCCCGATGCACCCGGAGATCCGCCAAGACCATCCCGGGCCATGCCCGATCTGCGGCATGGCACTCGAGCCGGACCTCGTGACGGCAGACACCGGGCCAAGCGGCGAACTGCTGGATATGTCCCGGCGTTTCTGGATCGCGCTGTTGCTCACCATCCCGGTCTTTGTGCTGGAGATGGGCAGCCACCTGTTCCCGGCGCTGCACAATCTTGTGCCGGCCCGTCTATCGGGATGGTTGCAATTCGCGCTGGCAACCCCGGTCGTACTCTGGGCAGGCTGGCCATTCTTTGAACGCGGTTGGGTGTCCATCCGGACGCGCAACCTCAACATGTTCACGCTCATCGCAATGGGGACGGGCGTGGCCTGGGCCTATAGCGTGGTCGCAACCTTCGCTCCGAGGATCTTCCCCGCAGCGTTTCGGATGATGGACGGCACAGTCGCAATCTATTTTGAGGCCGCCGCCGTCATCACCGTTCTCGTGCTGCTGGGACAGGTGCTCGAGCTACGTGCCCGAGAACGGACCTCAGGCGCGATCAAGGCGCTGCTCAACCTCTCGCCCAAGACCGCGCGCCGCATTGGCGCGAACGGGGATGACGAGGAGGTGTCGCTCGACCAGGTCGCTGTCGGCGATCGTCTCCGTGTTCGACCGGGTGAAAAGGTGCCGGTCGATGGGAAGGTCGAGGAGGGCCGATCCTCGCTCGATGAGTCAATGGTGACGGGAGAATCGATGCCGGTCACGAAGGCGCTCGGCGACGTGGTCATCGGCGGAACGATCAATCAGAGCGGCGCGCTCGTCATCCGCGCCGAGAAGGTCGGCCGCGACACGATGCTCGCGCGCATCGTCCAGATGGTCGCTGACGCGCAGCGTTCGCGGGCACCTATCCAGCGACTGGCCGATCAGGTCGCGGGATGGTTCGTGCCCGCCGTTCTGCTGATCGCGCTCATTGCCTTTGGAGTATGGGGTATCTGGGGGCCGGAGCCGCGCCTGGCCCATGGCCTGATCGCCGCCGTCGCCGTCCTCATCATCGCCTGCCCCTGCGCCTTGGGGCTGGCGACGCCGATGTCGATCATAGTCGGCATCGGCCGGGGCGCTGGGCTCGGCGTGCTGATCAAGAATGCCGAAGCCCTGGAGCGGATGGAGAAAGTCGACACGCTGGTCGTCGACAAGACAGGCACGCTGACCGAGGGACGGCCATCGGTCACCCGCATCATTCCCGCGGCAGGCTATCAGGAGACCGAGGTGCTGCGGCTCGCCGCCGGCGTGGAGCGGGCGTCCGAACATCCGCTGGCACTGGCCGTGGTCGCCGCCGCCAAGGATAGGGGGATTGCGCTTCCCGAGGTCACCGACTTTGATTCACCGACCGGCAAGGGCGCGATCGGCACGGTGGATGGCAAGCGCATCACGCTCGGCAACGCCCGTTTCTTGTCAGAAAGCGGGATCGACGTCGGCGCACTCGAGCAGAAGGCGGACGAACTGCGCCAGGATGGTGCGACCGCCATCTTCCTCGGCATCGACGGGCAGGCGGCCGGAATTCTTGCCATTGCCGATGCGATCAAGGCGACGACAGCCGAGGCCATCGCGGCGCTTCGCAAGGAGGGCATAAGGGTTGTGATGCTGACGGGCGACAATCGCACTACGGCGCAAGCGGTTGGGCGGAAGCTCGGGATCGACGATGTCGAAGCCGAAGTGCTGCCGGATCAAAAGAGCGCAGTAGTCGCGCGACTGAAGGCTGAGGGCCGTATCGTCGCCATGGCCGGCGACGGGGTCAATGACGCGCCTGCGCTCGCGGCGGCTGATGTCGGCATCGCGATGGGCTCCGGCACCGATGTCGCGATTGAAAGCGCGGGCGTGACGCTGCTGAAGGGTGACCTGAACGGCATTGTCCGTGCGCGCCGGTTGAGCGAGGCGACGATGTCCAATATCCGTCAGAACCTGTTCTTCGCTTTCATCTACAACGCCGCAGGTATCCCGATCGCAGCGGGGCTGCTCTATCCGATCTTCGGCATCCTCCTCTCCCCGATCATCGCGGCGGCGGCGATGGCATTGTCCTCGGCCAGCGTGGTCACCAACGCGCTCCGCCTCAATCGGGTGACATTGTGAACATAGGCGGCGCGTCGGGCGCGAGTGGGGTCTCGCAGCGGATGATCCGCCACTATGAGAAGATCGGCCTGATCCCGTCGGCCGCACGGCGGGATAGTGGCTATCGCGACTACAGCGAAGCCGACGTCCATCGGCTTCGTTTTATTGCAAATGCCCGCGATCTCGGCTTTCCGATCGAAGAAATCCGACAGCTGCTTTGTCTGTGGTCCGATCGCGATCGCGCCAGTTCGGAGGTCAAGATGTTGGCGGAATCGCGCGCCGCCGACCTCGGGCGGAAGGCGGATGCGCTCAACGCCATGCGGGAAGCGTTGCTCGACTTGGCAAAAGGCTGCCACGGCAATGAGCGGCCCGAATGTCCGATACTCGCGCGTCTGGCCTCCTGAGCCGATCCTACAGGTCTGCTAACGGCGAGAGATCGCAAGTTCAGCCCTTGGTGACCGTAAACTCGATGAGAGTTGCACGCTGCCGTACCAAGATTCGTTAGCCACGCTATGCCGGCATACAGCACGGCATCGCAAGAAGACTGCCCCAGTCTCGACAGCGTTCGATCCAGAGCGATGCGCGCTCAGTCGAGGACCACGTGCTTGGGGTGCTGCCCGGCGCGTTGCGGCAGAACAATGATAAGAAGCACGATGGCAGCGGTCAGAACAGCGGACGCCAACGGCCGGCTAAATGACAACCCGCCGTGATCCAGCGGTTTGTCAAGGAAATCGCCGACTGCAGCCCCGAGGGGGCGTGTCATAATGAACGCCGCCCAGAACAGTAGCACGCGACTGGCGTTTGTCGTGTAATATAGCAGCGCCAGTACGGCGAGCAGCCCCGCGAATATGATCGCGGCGCCGATATAGCCGAGGTTGCCTGTATCGGCCGTCCAGTCGCCGAGCGCAGTGCCCAACGTTTGCGAGAATGTAATCGTGATCCAGTAGAAGATCTCGGCCTTCGGCTCGCGCACGGTTTCGACTGAGATCGATCCGAGCGATCGATGCCAGACGATCAGCGAGGCCAGCACGCAGCCGAGCAGCAGTGCCGATCCTCCGGTATAGCCGATACCGAGCGAGCGGGTGGCGAAGTCTGCCATCGTCGTGCCCGCCGTCGTCGAGGCGATGATCGTCGCCCAATAGAGGAACGGGTGAAAGCGCGTCGCCGCCACTTGCCACCACACCAGGGCGACCAGCACCGTCAGGAAGATCGCGGTGCCGACCAGATAGCCGAGGTTCATCGTCATCGAGACGGTATCGCCGCCCGTTTCGCCGAGCGTGGTCGCGAGGATCTTGATGAGCCAGAAGCCCAGCGTGACCGCGGGCACCTTGCTCGCCAGTTCCCGCTCCGTCGGTTCCACCACGGCGTCTTCCTTTCGTCGGCTTCCGCGCGGTTCTAACGACACTCGACCGTGAGGTGCGCGAGTTCATGGACCGGCGCGAGCCGGGCGCGAATCTCGTCGCCGGTGACGCCCTGCCCGCTCACGACGCTGACGATCGCAGCGTGCGCTTCCGGTCCAACGCGCCAGACATGAAGGTCGGTTATGCGCGCGTCCCCCGGCGTCTCGACCAGCTCGCGCACTTCATCCTCGACATGATGATCGGTCGCATCGAGCAGCACCGATGCCGTGTCCCGCATCAGGGACCATGACCAGCGCGCGATCACGACCGCGCCGACGATCCCCATCACCGGGTCCATCCATACCCAGCCGAGATAGCGTCCGGCCAATAACGCCGCGATGGCAAGGACGGAGGTGAGCGCGTCGGCGAGGACGTGGATGTAGGCTGAGCGCATGTTGTTGTCGCCGCCATGCGCGCCGTGAGCATGGCCGTGTTCGTGTCCATGATGATCGTGCCCGTGATGGTGCCCGCCCGAAAGCAGGAAGGCGCTGGCGATGTTCACGCCCAAGCCGACCACCGCGATGATCGTCGCCTCCCCGAACGCTACCGTGATCGGCTGAAACAGACGAAGGATGGACTCGACGCCGATCCCGAGCGCTATCAGCCCCAGCACCATCGCCGACGCGAACCCGGCCAGATCGCCGACCTTGCCCGTGCCGAAGCTGTAGGCCCGGTTGGAGGCATGGCGCTTGGCATAGGCATAGGCAGCCGCGGCAACCCCGAGCGCGCCCGCGTGCGTCGCCATGTGAAAGCCATCGGCGAGCAGCGCCATCGAGCCGGTCAGGTATCCGGCGACAATCTCGACCACCATCATCCCGGCGGTGAGCGCCACGACCCACAAGGTTCGGCGCGCGTTGTCGTCGTGCGCCGCACCCAGGAATACATGATCGTGCGCAAAGGCTTCGATTTCGGGCAATGTCGCCATGAGGAAGTCCTATTTGGAGTAGCGACGGATCACCGCCAGCAATTCTTTGGCGCCGGCCGCCCGCTCGGCGTCATCGAGCCCTGCGCGGGACACATGCGCTTCTAGATGCTCGGCAATGATTTCGTACATGAGGCCATTCACCGCACCACGCACCGCCGCGACCAGGTGCAGCACGTCGGAACAAGAGGAATCCGATTGTAGTGCGCGCTCGACCGCCCCGACCTGTCCCGCAATTCGGCGCACGCGCGCCACCAGATCAGCATTCGTTTCGGACAAGTGAGCCATATCATACCCCCCTACCCTATCTAAACCCGCATGACAATCTTTGGTGGCGGGCTCGGGCGGCGCTCAAGGAGTTCAGCGCTCGCCGAAAAGCTCGCGCTGTGCCTTTTCCAACTCTTCAGTATAGCGCCGCCGGACATAGGTTTCCGAGACGACGCCGAGCACATGACGATCGGCCGACAACACGGCAAGTTCATCGGTGCGTGCTTCATCGAAATTCGTCATCACTGCGGCTATGTCCATATCCGGCGTCAGCACCACGTCGTGCCCGGAGGAGAGTGTGGCGACGCTGGCGTTCGGATCGAGCCCTTCCGCATAGGCGGCCGGTACGACTACGATACCGGCATAGACATCTTGCGCGTTGGCCAAGACAACCCTGCTGGTCGATCCGAGCGGGAAGGTACGCCGAAACTCCGCGATCGACATGGAGGCGGGCGTAGGCTTGGTTTCCTTTCGCATCATCCGCCCTGCGGTAAGGGTCTTCACCCATCCCACGTCGCGCGCGCTCTTTATCGTTTCGCCGCGCAGATGAAGTCGCCACGTCGAAAACGAATAGCCGAACAGCTCGCGCACGATGGTTGACGACACCAATGACGCAGCGATGACCGCCCCCGTCAGAGAAAAATCATGCGTCGCTTGCAGGACGAGCATTGCCATCGTCATCGGCCCGCCCACGACCGCGACGGCGAACGCCGCCATCCCCACTAGCGCGGCATTGCGCGGATCAACCACGGGATGTCCGACCATCAATGTCAGACTTTCGGCGAAGAGGTGACCGATCAGCGTTCCGAGAAACAGCGACGCAAAGAACAGCCCGCCCCGAAATCCAAATCCGAGCGATACGATCGACGCGGCGCTTTTGGCGAACAGCACGATCAGGATGAAACCAAGCGAGGCGCCGAGCGCCAGATCAGCGTGAAGCGCATCGTGCCCGGCCGAGAGGGACTGTGGCGACACAATCGCGATCGGGATCAACAACAGGCCGCCTAGCGCGGGGCGCGCCCATTCCGGCATCCCCGTTCGTCGCGTTCCACGCTCGACCAGCGCCACGGCGCGCATCAGTACGATCCCAACCAGCGCAGAGATAGCGCCGAGCCCTGCGTAGATCAGGTAATGGTGCGTCTCGACTGAGACGCTTGAGGCAGCGTCGATCAGATAGGGTTGCTGCAGGAAAGTTTGCGCGACTAGCGCACCGGCCAGAGCTGCAGCGGCCACGGGTGCAATCGCCGACGGCGTGTAAGCCCCGATAACGATCTCGAATGCGTAGAACGCCCCCGCTAGAGGAGCGCCGAACGCGGCGGCGATAGCCGCGCCCGTCCCAGCCCCGACCAGCGTTCGTTGATCGGCACGACGCAGCTTCAACCAACCGCCGAGCACCGATGCTACGGCCCCGCCCATTTGCGCATAGGCGGCTTCGAGGCCGACCGACGCTCCAAAGCCGTTCGAGAGAACCGTTTGCCCTGAAATGACAAGGCTATCCGGGAGCGACATGCGCCCGCCGTGCAGGGCATTAGCCTCGACCGCGTCCACCAGGCGGCGCTTGCGGGCACGGGTCGCGTATCCAAACGCTGTGAAGACAAGACCACCTAGCGGCAGAACGATTAGGCTCGGTAGTCCGAGAGCCGCGGCGCCGCTTAATCGCGTGTTCGGGGGTAGCGCGAATAACAAGTGCTGCAGAGTGCGCGCGAGCGCGCCCAGCACCACGCTCAGCAGGCCTGCAGCCCCGCCAATGCCGATCGCCAGCACGATGAACGATGCTTCGCTGGCGCGCAGCCACCCCCGAAAATCTCGCGCTAGCAGGCGGGCGCGCCTGCGAGTGATGATTTGCGCGGCTATGATGCGACGGGGGTCGGTCATATTCGCGACACGGTGGTCGCTGAACCCAAGCGACGCATGCGGCCCGCAGATGTGGCAAACAGGTAAAATCCGCCGACGAGCATCGGCAAGGTGAGCCACTGACCCATGTGCAGGCCGGTTCTCGCCGCGAAACCGACGAGCTGGGCATCAGGTTCGCGGAAAAACTCTACCGTGAACCGGGCCAGGCCATAGCCGATGAGGAACACCCCGACTAGCATACCGGGCCTTCGACGGGCATTGGTGAACCAGAACAAGCAGGCGAGCACGGCAAACAGTGCCAACCCTTCAAGTCCGGCCTCATAGAGTTGGCTTGGATGCCGGGCGAGGCCGTCATGGCTTCCCGGGAACACGATCGCCCACGGCAGATCGGATGGCTTTCCCCACAGCTCACCGTTCACGAAGTTGGCGAGGCGGCCGAAAAACAGGCCGATCGGCACCGTGCAGGCGACGTAATCGTGGACACGCAACCAATCTAAGCCGTGCCGACGCGCGAAGAGGATCAGCGCGAGCGATACACCGGTAGCGCCCCCGTGAAATGACATGCCGCCATCCCACAGCTTCAAAATCTGCAGGGGATGGAGGATCATTTCGGGTCCATAAAAGATCACATAACCGAGCCGACCCCCCAGGATGACACCCAGGGTCGCGTAGAACACGAGATCATCAGCTTGCGCGCTAATCATTGGAGCCGCGGGTTGGGCCAGCAGCCGAAGCAGATACCACCAGCCCGCGACGATGCCCGCGATGTAGGCGAGTGAATACCAGCGCAGATCGAGCGGGCCTAGGGAAAACGCGACCGGGTGGAGGCCCAGACCGGCAAACTGAATATGGTGCATCGCGACCAGCTTTCGGTGTTCCAGGAATGTTCAGAGTTGCGGCTGGTCGCTACCCCCTCTCTCGATCGAAACCAATTAAAGAACCAGCGGCAGGCCAAATCTTTTGCAGGTTCAAAAAAGCTAGGTTAGGTCAGATCAGCACCGTGACAGCTAGGAATAACCGCACCATGAACTTATTCCGATGCGATCAAGGCGCCCGCCTCCTTGAGCGCCGAAAACCCGCCTGGCACGTGGACGACGTTCTCGACGCCCATTTCCTTGAGCGATTTTGCGGCAAGGGCTGAGCGGGCGCCGGACCCACAATAGAGCACCAGCCGCGATCCTGCCGCGAGCTTGGCATTGTGAGTAGGACTTTCCGGATCGATCTGGAATTCGAGCAGGCCACGCGGGACGTTCACCGCGCCAGCGACCAGACCCGATTTCGCGACTTCCGCTGGCTCGCGAATGTCAACAAACTGAATATCGGGATTGCCGACGAGCCGGGCTGCTTCTTCAGGCGGGAGACTTTCGACAAGGGCATTGGCTTCAGAAACCAGTTGTTTCGAGGTACGTCGCGGCATAAATCTTCTCCTGTGCATGGGCTCTCAACCCTGTTCGGACTTGCCGCCAATCTGGCGTAGCCGCTCGGGCAGATCTGTCGGGCAATCACCGCAAAGCTTGTTCGCGGGCACGGCGATGTCGATCTTCTTGGGGTAAGGCAGATCGAGAGCGTCCATGATCGCCACAAACTCCTGAACGGTCTTGCCCGCGAGGCGGGGGTTCCGCTCGCGCTCCTGCGCCACCGTCGTGATGCGACGATGATTGTAATCGTGAGCGGGGAAGATCTGTCCGTCCCCCGGCAGGGTGAAAATCTTTTGCGTGACCGATTGATAGAGCGTGGCGGCGTCGCCGTTCTGGAAGTCGGTGCGGCCACAGCCGTCAATCAGCAATGCGTCGCCGGTAAAAGCGCGGAGAACACCGGGCTGATCAACCAGGTAAGTATGATGGGCGTCGGTATGCCCCGGCGTAAACAGCGGTTGAAGCGTGAGCGCGCCGACAGTCAGGGGCTGGTCCTCAGCGACCCCTACGTCAGCACAAGGAAGGCCGTCCATCGCGGGATACGCGATTTTGGAGCCGGTCAGGCTTCGCAGATAGCAGGCCGATGTGACGTGGTCCGCATGGACATGCGTCTCCAGCGTATAGGCCAGTTCAAGGTGGAGCTCCTGAAGCGCGGCAAGGTCGCGTTCGATCGACTCGAGGACGGGATCGATCAGGACGGCCTTGCGCGTCTCAGGACAGCCAAGGAGATAGGTGTAGGTCGAGGACTCCGGCTCGAACAATTGACGGAAAATCATGATCGGTCTCCAAAGGTGGTTAGGTGCCGATCCCGCCCAGGCTGCGGAACAGCATGTAGGTGGCCACGGCCAACAGGACGAAAGCGAACATGCGGGTGAGCAGGCCCTTATGGTCGGCGAGCCGGATGGCTATTTTCATGCCAGCGATGCCGCCACCGACCCCGCCTGCGATGAAGAAGCCGGCCACGCGCCAGTCCACGAGCCCTGACAGGGCGTAGTTGAAGGCTGTCGCCGAGCCGAACGCCCCCACGGAAAACAGCGACGAACCGACCGCGTTGAGGATAGGCATGCCGCTGCCGAGCATGATGCCGGGAACGATCAGAAAACCCCCGCCGATGCCGAAGAATCCTGACAGCAGGCCGGCGAGAAGCCCGATCACGACGAGCCGGACAGCGATCGGCCGCGTGATCCGCACGTCCGGGTCCCCGCCGCCAGACTTGCCGCGCAGCATGGAAAGTCCGACCACGATCATGACGCCCGCAAATAGCACCAGCAGGTGCTGACCGGCCACCATCTTGCCCAGGGTCGAGCCAATCAGGGCTCCGGCGACACCCGATACCCCGAAAACCAAGGCGCAGGGCCACTTCACGGTTCCCGCCCGGGCGTGCTGGACCAGGTTGGCGAAGGCGTTGGCGGCGACCGCCAGCGCGCTCGTGCCGATCGCCACGTGCGGGTCCTTCATGCCGACGACGTACAGCAATAATGGCAGGGCAAGGATCGAGCCGCCGCCGCCGATCACGCCCAAGGTGAAGCCAACGATCACACCGGATAGGAGGGTGAGGAGATCGACCGGCGTCATGGCTTAGCTCCCACCGCGGCCGCCTGGTGGCGCTGGAGGAGAGCGAAGAGGCCCATGCCGACGAGCATTGCGATGACGAACACCAGCGCCGCCGGTGCCCCAAGGCTCAACGCTACCAGGGCAGGGCCAGGGCAGTATCCGACGAGACCCCATCCAATGCCAAACAGAGCCGCGCCTGAGAGGAGCTTCCCGTCCAGGGAGCGGTTCGATGCACCGTTAAACGTAGCGGCGAAAAGCGGGGCCTCGCGCCTTCGGCCGAGCGCAAATCCCAACGCTGAAACGATGACCGCTGATACGAGGACCAGGGCCAGGCTTGGGTCCCAGGCCGGTGCGGTGACATCAAGGAACGCCAGAACCTTGCCTGGACTGACCATGGCCGAGACGATCAGACCCAAGCCGAAAATGGACCCTGAGGCCAGTGCAACGAGCAGCTTCTTCATTTTCTCATAGCCCAATGATGTGTCGGGCGACGTACACAGTCACCGCCGCCGTGATGAGGAAGATAGCGGTCGCAGCAAGCGACCGGGGCGAAAGCCTGGCGATCCCGCAGACGCCGTGGCCGCTGGTGCAGCCACTTCCGAGCCGTGTCCCAAACCCGACCAGGAGGCCGGCTGCGATCACGGCGATGAGGGGCGCCGGCGTGGCGAGGTTTGGGAGCACGCCCCCTGCCGCGCGGTAGAGCAAGGGCGCAGCGATCAGGCCGACCAGAAACATCCCGCGCCACGCCACATCGCCGTGAACGGGCGCAAGCACGCCGCCGACGATGCCGCTGATGCCGGCGATGCGCCCATTGGCGATCCACAGGAGCGAGGCCGAGAAGCCGATAAGCGCACCGCCCAGGATGGCCGAAAATGGGGTAAAACCCTCCATCGTCAGGATGCACCTTCCTCGACGTCGCCATCGGCGCAGAACAGCTTGTAGAGCTCAGTAAGGATCGGCAGCACGCGCTCCGACGTGATCCGGTAGTAGATAGTGGTTCTCGCGCGCCGAGTTCCTACCAGTCCCTCGTCGCGCAGCGTGGCCAGATGGCGGGACAGATTGGACTGCGTCAGTCCGAGGCGTTCGCCCAGTTCGGTAACCGACAACTCCCCCCCGAGCAGGCTGCACAGGATCATCAGCCGGTGCCGACTCGCCAGCGAACGGAGAAACGCCTCCGCTTCGCCGGCCTTTTTCTCCAGAAGCTCCGGAGACAGTGCGAGAAAAAGTGACACCGGCCCTCCAAGAATCTTATATGCAACATATATGATGGATAGGTGTTGAATCAAGTTTAGGAGCCGCCGTGAGCTACTATTGTGCCAAAACTAATGACGCAGCCGAGCTGCCCCGCGCGTTGGATCAGGTTTGATGCTCGATCGACGTTCGCTTTTGGCTGGCGGAGCCGCGTTGTTTGCCACCGCCGCGTGCTCGCGCTCCACTTCAGCTCTCGGCGACGGCGGGCAAAACCTGCTGCCGATGCCACCGCTGTTGGACGCGCGGTCCAATCGCTCGTTCGCGCTACGCGTCCAGTCGGGCACGACCTCCTTTTATCCCCGCCGTCCGAGCGACACGCTCGGGTACAATGGCAGCTATCTCGGACCGACGATCAGGGTGCGTCGCAGCGACGACGTGGCGGCTGCGGTGACCAACGGACTGAAGGTGAACACGACTGTGCATTGGCACGGGCTTCTGATTCCCGGAGAACTGGACGGAGGCCCTCACCAGATCATCGCACCAGAAGCGACCTGGCGACCTACGCTCCCGATCCGGCAGCCAGCAGCGACGCTCCTTTATCACTCGCACGTCCATGGGTTGACGGCCGAGCAGGTCTATTCAGGCTTGGCCGGGGCATTGCTGGTAACCGACGACGAAGAACAGGGTCTGGGCTTGCCCTCGGAATATGGCGTGGATGATCTGCCGCTGCTCATCCAGGATCGCCAGTTTGAAAGCGGTCGCCTTGTCATGCCGGGTGGCATGATGGTCGCAATGCAGGGGCGGCGCGGCGACACGATCCTGGTGAACGGCGCGGTGAACCCTTTGGCTGCGGTCCCAAACCGGTTGGTCCGCCTGCGGCTCGTCAACGCATCGAACGCTCGGATCTACGAACTTTCGTTCAGTGACCAACGAAGCTTTCATTGGATCGGCACCGAAGGGGGGCTGCTCGAACGGGCAGTGGCGCTTGAAGCCATAACCCTGGCCCCGGGACAGCGTGCTGAGCTTCTCGTCGACTTTACTGACGGCAGACCCGCTTCGCTTGTGACGGCGGCAGACACCAACAGCTCGATGATGGGCGGGATGGGTATGATGGGGCGTAGCGCCGGCAGGGCTAATGCTGACGCGCCCGCGACCGTGCTGCGGTTTGAGCCACGACCCTTGGGACAGGCTCGTGCCAGCGGGGCGGTGCCAACCCTTCTGGCATCACGAGCCCGGCCCGACGCTGGCAAGGCGGTGCGCCGCCGCCGCCTCGTCCTGAACATGGGTATGGGCGGCATGATGGGGTCAGGCGGCGGAGGTGGAGGCCTAACGATCAACGGCAAACCATTCGATATGAATCGCATCGATGAGACCGTGAAGCTTGGCTCCACCGAGATATGGGAGGTGTCTGGTGAACTGATGCGCCACCCGGTTCACATTCACGGCGTCCACTTCGATGTTCTTAGTCGGGACGGCGGTAAGCCCGATGTTCTTGATCAGGGGCCGCGCGACACTGTGCTTGTGAAGGAGCCCGTAGAGCTTCTCATCCGTTTCGATCATCCGGCCAAAAGCGCTCCCTTCATGTACCACTGCCATATCCTTGAACATGAGGATAACGGGATGATGGGCCAGTTCAGTGTCGCCTAGTTTTCACAGCGCTCATGCAGCCTCTGTTGCTCAAGAGGAGAGCAACATTGTTGAAAAGAGCTTTTTACCATGCTTTACTCGCGGCCACGACGCTGACGGGCGGGACATCGCTGGCCGCACCAACAGATCGCATCTAACCCGTTATCCCGCAGTTCGGCTGTATAGTGGCCGTGCCCAGCGATGCCGAGCGTCCCGATCCCACACTCCGCTATCGGGTCTTGTTCAATATCATCAGGGCCGCCAGCTCTCCCGACCAATTAACCTGAGCCTTGAGAAAGTTGCACGCTTCGTGAACCTGCTGGGCGCTGAAAAGGTGCGCCCGGCCGCTGGCGACATCGTCGTAATCATCCATGGCCTCGCAACCCCGCTCGTCCTGCGTGGCGCGCCATATGCGGCGCGCATGAACGTGGCTGCCAATCCGAACGTCGCGCTTATTGTGGACCTCCAGAATGCCGGTGTGTCGGTCCGTGTGTGCAGCCAAGCCATGGTCGGCAACAAGATAAGGCCGGATCAGGTGACATCCGGCGCGGCGATCAATGATTCCGCGCTCACGACGTTGGCCAGTCTCCAACTTCGGGGCTTCGCGCTGACACCCGATTGAAAACGCCGCTGAGCCCCGCGGCCGACAAGCTCGCGTGTCTGGCGCGGGTATGGCCGAATACTTGAGACAAACGACCAGACCTAGCCAATCTTCGCCATGAGCCGTCCAGCAGCCCCGTGCTCCGCTGCAAGATTACGATTATAGGCAAGCGGCATTCTAGGCGATTTCCACCGCAGCGCGTCCATGATGCCGGCAAGATCCTCGCCACTCGCGAACAGGTCCTGATTGAGCCCCACGCGTGTGGAATGCGCGCTAACGCCTTTGAGCAGGCGCGCCAGATCATCCGTCGTCAAATCGGTGAGCGCGGCAGCATCGAATGCCCGCTGGATCATCGATCGGTAGATCGGCCCGACCGACGCGGGGTGGAGAGCCCCCTCCCCCACATCATACTCCACTCGCGCCGGCACAGCCCGTTTCGACAGCGTCTTGCGCAAATCCCACGCCTCCCGCCCGGAGATGCTGTCGATCCGCCGACCACGCACAGCCGCTCGCGCTTTATAGCGCCGCACGTTCACACGCCGAAACACCGGCCCCGCCTCGATCCCGGCCGCCTCCACCCAGGCCGCGATCGCCCGCACCGTCCGCGGACTGAGGTAGGCCGTGGCCCCCTCCCCTTCCTGGTCGCCCTTGCTGCGCGGGATGCTGAGCAAACGCGCGTCGGGATCGATCGCCTCGATAATGTGCTCGACCTCGATCGCAACCAGCTCCGAGGCACGTAGCCCGGTGTCATAGCCGGCAGAGAGCAGAGCGCGATCACGCAGGCCCGGCAGATCCTCCGCGCAGCTTTCGAGTAACGCCCGCACATTCAGCCCGCGCGGCTCGTCGCGCTCGACGTTGGCTACCTGTCCCTTGAACCGCAGCGGCCGCGCCTGGGTCTGCGCCGTGCCGAGCCGCCGACGGATCGCCTGCAGGCGCAGCTTCACCAGCGACGCCGGGGTCGGATCCTTCAGCTCGAGCAGCTGGTGGATCTTGGCGATCGACGCCTTGTAACGGCCGAGCGAGGCCGGCTTGCCCCCCTGCCCTGCCCGCGCGTCGAGATAGTCCGCCACCGTCTCGGGCGTTGCCGGCAGCGCGATGCGGCTGTGGCGTCGGCACCAGCGGTCGAACGCCTCGAGGTCGGATTTGAGCGCACGGATGCTGTGCGGTGACGAAGCGGCCTGATAGGCGGCGAGCAGGCCTTCGTTGACGACGATACGCGCGCCCGCGCGCATTTGTACAACTGCCCACGAGAGATCGTCGGCAGCCGCTGGTGGCGCTGGCGCCGTTTCCCCCGCAATCCGGGCGTTGTCGTCGAGGTGCGCTGCGTCATTCATCGGCGCTGGCTGTACCGCACCTTATAGAACGGCGTCAATTCCGCATATATGATAACTGCAATTATCACATGTCCATATTCTGAGAAAACGGGGCTCGACAAGCTTCGGTTCTACAAAACGGCATGCCCCTTCCTTCCGAGGCAGATTTTCATCGGATCGTTCAGTGTTGGGGCGGGTTCACCGCCAGAACCGGTCCTGTCTTTGGCCGTGCTGGTTGTCGTAATCCTCGCGCTGGTCGTAGGCGCTCTTGCGGATTCCCACCTCGACCCGCTGGCCACCGACGTTGCGGATGTGGAGATCGCGCAGATCGACCTTGTTGCGCTGCGCCCAGTCCTTCGCCTCGCGCTCGCTCCCGAAGGTCCCTGCGTCTTCGTAGTCAAATGCCATGCCTTCTCTCCTTCCTGATGATAATGTTGACCGCATCTTTCCGGGGCTTTGCCCGAGCCCTGCGCAGCGGGATGAAGGCATTGGCGCACTGATCCCCAGGAGGAACCGTCCGCTTCGCCACCAGCCTCGCAAAGGCGGCCGCGATCGTGCCCACCAAAACGGCGACAAGGATCATCAGACCTATCGCCACCAACTCGGCGGTCATTTTCTGGTTATCGAGGGCGGCTCGCAGATCAGCGCATCCCTGAACCCCTTGCGTATTGAGGTCGCAGACCACAAAGCTATCCCCGCCAGCGGCACGCGCGATCTCCGAGAGCCCTGCCTCGTTCACCAGATTGGTCAGGGTCAGCTGCTGCGTGAGGTGAATCTGGAAGGTGTCTGAAGGCGGCGTGTCCGCTGTGGCGTGGCCCATCTGTGTCACGATCTTCCTCCTATCGGCTGCGTTCGATGTTGCGTTCGGGAACGTCGAGCTGCGGCGTTTCCCGAAGGCTCGCCGGATCGATCCGCGAGGCAGATGCTTGCCTGTCCTCGGGTGCCCTCAAATGATCGGGAATTGTGGGCCGAAACTCGCCAGCCTCGCGCCCACCACGCTTCGCCTCGACCCGCTTCTCACCAAGGGTTTCGAGTGCGCTGGTCTTGTCGCCCGGATTTCGGGCAATCTGCGCCAGGAGCCGATTGCGGTCGTTGGTGACGATTGTGATGTCGTCACGCACCCGGGTCATCATGACGAGCGCCAGACGCTGGTTCGACAAGTGCCGGGCTGATGAGTGCATCTCACCGATCGCCATGTCGCGCGTGTCGCCCTGCGCCTGATGCATGTTGATCGCATAGGCCAGACCCATCCGCTCGAGCATGCGATCATTCTGCTTGAGTTCCACGGTCTCGCCTGCTTTGTTCTCGAGCGTGACGGTCCCGTCCCTGATCCCGAGGATCCTCGCCTCCTCGGACTTCATCAGCCCTCTGGCATCATCCTTTTCGGTCCAGCGGATCTTGTCGCCCTCGTAGATTGTCTCCTTGTGCTTTTCGGAGAGCCTCAAGGCATCGCGCTTGTCCGAAGGGTCGATCGCCGCCGGATCGAATTTGATCAGCTTGCCGCTTTCATCGCGCAGCATGATCCGGCCCTTCGCGTCGATACCTTCGACATCGTATCGGCCCCGAACAAGCCCTCCGGGTGCATTCTGGCGCGTCACTTCGAGCAGCTGGCCCTTGCTGTAGGTCGAGGCGTAGCGCAGCTCCTCGCGCGTCGCATGGGCCGGGAGGAGCGTGGTCAGCCTCAGCCCTTCCCCTTGGATCGCCCCTTCTGCCTTCAGGCCCTGCTGGACCATCCGGTTGAGTTCGCCGCGCGCCGCACGTCCTGATGAGTAAATCGCGGTCCGCTCGCGATCGTTCGGCGACAGCTCCAGCCACTTTTGGGCGGTGATCTTGAGGTGGTCTGCGCCTGCTTCCACGACGCGCTCGCCAAGCGAGGCAAAGCTTTCCTTGAACATGCCGGCGCGCACCAGGCCCGCCGCTTCTTTCATGTGCTCGGTGCGTTGCCGTAGACTGGTGTCGATGCGTGCCATTGCGGGGTTGTCGGACTGGATCAGCGAAAAGCTCTTGCCCGCCTCGATCGGCTGTAACTGGGCGCGGTCTCCAATCATGACCAGCTTTTCAACACCAAGGCGGTTGGCGATCGTGAGCAGGTCATTCATCGGCTTGTTCGCAACCAGCGACGCCTCGTCCAACACCAGCACTTTGCCGCGCAAGGCTTCGCGCGATGCCTCGAACTTCGGACCCGAGCCCGCAAGCGCGGGCCGCAGATGCTCATTCACAAAGGATGAGACGGTTCTTGCTGCGATTTCCTGCCTGACGATCTCCCCGTCTGGCCCGCGGATCTCCGTCCCGGTCCGAAGAACGCTGACCATCTTGTTGGCAAAGGCGAGGCCGATCACTTCCCTTCCCTCCTGATGCGCCACGCTCGCAATTGCCGAGATGATCGTCGTCTTTCCGGCACCTGCGACACCCTGGATCACGATCGTCCGGTCTTTGCTGGCGAGCGCCAGTGTTCCAGCGGCAATCTGCTCGGCGTTGAGGTCATGAGTGCCCGCGACTTGCCGCAAGCGCCCGGGGGCCTCGGCAGCTTCGATGATGGAGTGGCCTGCACCCTTTCCCGCGGCGACATTGGCCAGCGTTGCCCGTTCGATCTCGACATGTTCAGGTGTGGTGTATTTCTCGGGCCTGTCATCGAGCCTGTCTCTCTTGCCCTCCAGCATCCTCCCGTCGGCCACCAACACCCCGATCCGTGCTTCCACCCCGTCAGCGGTCACGCCTTCTACGCCAAGGTCGAGCGCGGTCTTGACCAGGTCGCCCCGGCTCCAGGAGGTTTCGCGTTCGCCGATGATCCTGATCGCAGAAGCGGTTGCCATCTCAGTGCGCAGCTGCGTGGGCGTCAGGGTGATCCGTTGAAGGCCATTGGTTGTCAGTGTGTCCGCTGGCCGAGTGTAGAGCTTCACGCTGTCGCGGAGCCCGCTCAGAACCTCCTGCACCCGCTGAGGCGATCCCAAAGGGCTTTCGCGCCCCTCGGAGCCGCGCTCCCGCGCCTGTTCGACCAGCGCCTTGGCATCGAACCCCAGCCCGGCAGCGCGCTTGGCCCATTCTTGCCGGAGCGCCAGCTTGTCATCCGGATTCAGCTTGGGATCGCGGGTGCGCTTGGTGATTTCACGCAAGGCTTCTGTGTCGTTTGCGCTCTTCCCGAGTTTCTCGGCCGTCGCCAGAATGGTCAGGCGACGCTGGCTGAAGGCTTCGATCACATCGCGCGCCACGCCCTTGATCTCGAACTGGCCGTGCTTGCCCGTGATCTGGGTTTCGTAGCCAAGCTTCTCGAGGTTCGTCCGCAGCGCGGCGTTGTAGATGGAGCCAAGGACTGTGTTGTTCTTCCAGATCTCTCCGTTCCACAGTGCCTTCCAGTTGCCATCCTTGTCCTGGGTGATCGCGGCGATGACGGCATGGGTATGGTTCTGCGGGTCCAGCGCCCGGCTCGTGTCGTGCTGGAACAGGGCATAGAGGAGCTTGCCTGTGACCACGCCCTCGCCGTTGGCATTGCGTGATCGATCGCGGGCCTGCGCATAGTGCTTCTCGAGATAGGCCATGGTCGCCTTGACCGCGGCCAGCTGTGCATCAAGGATCCGCTTGTCGCCGCCCAACTGCGCCAGCAGGCTGGCTGACTTCGGCATGGAGAATGTGAGGTCTATCCCCGAACGGCGGTTTGCATTGCCATTTACGACCGTGTCATCGGGCAGTTTGCCATCAAGGACTTTTTCGAAGTCATCCTTGGCAACGGGACCAGCAAGCCCGAGTGCTTCGGCGCCCTTCCCGCCCCATTCGCTGAGCTCAGCAGGGCCATCGCCGACATAGTAGTCGTCCTTGGCGAAGTAGTTTGCCGCGCCGCCGGCTGACGCGACTGATGCGACCGACAGCATCTCAGGCTACCCTTGCCTGTTCGCGCCGGAGCATCGGCCCGGCACATTGCGCGCAGAATAGGGGGCACACATGGCAGGTCTGTCCTGCCGCGCTCATCGCCCAAGCTCCTGATCATCGTCAATGGAAGGGTCCTGACGACTCTGCCTTTCGTTTCCGATGCCGCGCATGTTCTCTTTGGAAAGCTCGCTCTCCTGGGCGTCTGCTCTGCTATTCTGCGCTCGCCCCTTTGGCCCTTCGATCTTAGACTGCGCGCCGCGCTCTTCGCTGTCGCGGATGGCCAGGTTCTGCCGCTCGCGCTGGTCCTTCTTGCCAGGGCGGTTATAGCCATACAGCTCCCCTTGCGCTGGCCTTCGCTCGAACTCTGCCCGCTCCTCTTCATCCTCGATCTTGCGCGCCATCTCCTCCTCGGTCAGTTCGCGCTCAGGGTTCAATGGCCCTTCGATCGCCTCCATCAGCTGCTGCGCCGCCCGCTCAGCCTCACTCAGCGCGACCTCTTCCCGATCCTTCCGCTCCTTAGGCGCGATGTCAGGTTGTGCGCCTTCCCTATCCCCACCCCCCAATTCCGCGCCATCCCCGGACGGTGGTGTGTATTCGGCGGCGCGCATGTCGGTGACACGCTCGAAGCCCTTTGCGCGGGGTTCGTAATCTTTCCACATCAGCCTGATCCGGGCAGCGGGGAAACCGTCCGGGAATTTCACGAACCCGTGCATGCTGGGCAGGTCGCTGATGTCGACCGGCATGACGAGTTCTTCGACGTTGGTACGGGGCGTGATCGTCGAGGCGTCGCGGTTGTCATTATAGCCGTAGGAATAGGCTTCATCCATGATCCGGACCTGACGGTTGCCGATGAACTCGGAGCATCGCCGCGACGTCTCGGGATCGGCCGTCTTGAGGATCAGTTTGGTGCCCGCCAGCGAGGCCAGATTGGTAGCCCCGTTCTCACCATAGGTTTCTTCAAGCTTGTCGAAGGAATGCATGCCAAGCACGAAGGCACCGCCAAACGCGCGCGCGGTTTGCAAGCCATGATCGATCGCCGGGAGGCGATGCAGCGCATGAACCTCGTCGATGAGAAACCACGTGCGCAGATCGCGGCTCCTTCCCATGTGGAACAGCGCATTGACGGCAAGGTCCATCCAAAGGGTCAAAAGCGGACGATTGAGGACGAGGTCCGGGTGAGTGGAGGTAATGAAAAGGATCGATCCTTCCTTGACCTCGGTCTGAACCGCCCCGGCTTTCCCGGAGGCTCCTATCTGTGAGAAGGAGCCACGATGAGCGCTACAAGGAACAAGTTCTCGCCTGAGTTTCGCGACCGTGCGGTGCGGATGGTGGAGGAGCACCGGGGAGATTACCCGTCGGAGTGGGCGGCGATGACGTCGATCGCCGGGAAGGTTGGCTGCACGACCGAGACACTGCGCCGCTGGTGCCGTGAGGAGGCGAGCCGACGAGCAGGGCCAGCGGCGCAGGCTGTCAGTGATCGTGATCGGGTCAAGGCCCTGGAGCGCGAGGTCAAGGAACTGCGCCGGGCCAACGAGATCCTTCGCAAAGCCTCGGCATATTTTGCGCAGGCGGAGCTCGACCGCCACGGCAAATGGTGATGTCGTTCATCGACGCTCACCGGAAGGAATTGGGTATCGAGCCGATCTGCCGGGAACTGGCAATCGCCCCTTCCTCCTACCACGAATATGCCGCCCGCCTTGCCGATCCCGGCAGGCGCCCCGCCCGTGTCCGGCGCGATGACGAGATGCGCGAGGCGATCAAGCGCGTCCACGAGAACAGCTTTGGCCTCTATGGTGCCCGCAAGGTCTGGCACCAGATGCGCCGCGAGGGGATCAAGGTGGCCAAGTGCACCGTCGAGCGGCTGATGCGCACCATGGGCCTGGCAGGCGTGCGCCGGGGCAAGACGACGGTGACGACCATCAGCAACCCCAAGGCACCGTGCCCGCTGGACAAGGTCAACCGCGAGTTCCGCGTCAGCCGGCCCAATGCGCTGTGGGTGGTCGACTTCACCTACGTCCATACCTGGGCCGGGTTCGTCTATGTCGCGTTCGTGATCGATGCCTTCGCCCGCCGGATTGTGGGCTGGAAGGTCAGCACCAGCGCCACGGCGGGCTTCGTACTGGATGCCCTGGAGCAGGCGATCCATGCCCGCAGGCCAAGTCCAGATGATGGCTTGATCCACCACAGCGACAGGGGCGTTCAATACCTGGCGATGAACTACACGCAGCGTCTGGCCGAAGCCAACCTCGTGCCGTCTGTGGGCAGCGTCGGCGACAGCTATGACAACGCCTTGGCCGAGACCATCAACGGTCTCTATAAGGCCGAGGTCATCTGGCGGCAGCGCTCATGGCCGAGCGCATCGGCCGTGGAAATGGCAACGCTGCGCTGGGTGGACTGGTTCAACAATCACCGCCTGTTCGGACCCATCGGGCACATCCCACCCGCCGAAGCCGAAGCCAACTACTATGCGGCCAACGAGACCCTCGATATGGTCGCATGACTCAATTGAAAATGCCTCCGGGAAAGCCGGGGCGGTTCAGTCGTCATCCAGTTCTTGATCGAGAAGCCGGTTTCGCCCGGAGGCGGTTCTGGCAGGAAGCGGAAAACATTCGCATTGGCGATGAAGGTCGTACGGATCGACTCTGCCATTTTGGCAGCGGCGGGTGACATCATCGGCCCTGCAATCGTGCCTTCAAGTTGAGCATGGATCGTCTTCAGATCCGACTGCATCAGGAAGTAGGAAAGCGCGCCATTTGAGCTCACGCCCATCTTGATCATCTTGACGCACATTTCGACGAACAGGGTGCGCGCCGATTTCTGCCAGAAGTCATCCTCCGCGCTGTGACCGCTCGGAACCAGCGCGGTCGCGGCGCTCATGAATTCGGCGTAATTGTCGCAGTCATTGAAGATCGACCATGGCACGCAGCGGCGGTCCATCGGATTGAGGATGATGTCCGTTTCGGCATCATAAAAGCTTTCGACGAAAGTGCCGGTCAGATCGAAAATGACGCAGCGATGCCCGCGCTCGCGCGCCTGCGTTACGATCTTCTTCAGCTCGGTTGTCTTGCCGGCCCCGGTCGTCCCGATGAACATCGCATGGCTTTGCTCAAGGCGCCAGGGAACCGGCACACCTGCCAGACGGTAAGGCGCATGCAGACCCGCCCGGACACGATCTTTCAAAGGCTCTGCGAGGATCTGATCGGGGTCCACTGCTGGCTTGCGCTTGCGGCACTCGCTGACATGCTCTTTCCAGTTATGGCTGGTGATGGCTTGGGCCAGTTCGCTGTGTGTCACAAGCACGGCACCGCGCTCATGGCGCTCGGTCAGAATGTCTGTGCCGCGCCGTTTCGAAAAGTCGACGAACCAGACGGTCAAAGGTACGCAGATAAAGGCTGCACCAAGACCCGCAGAAATGCTGACCTGCACAGCCTTGGCCCACGCCCTTTCCACGGCAGGATGATAGGGCACCATGGACATGGTACCTTGCACCATCTGACCCGATGGAAGCGTCAGGTTCACAGGCTTGTTGGGATTGAGCTGCACCCATCCCCAGGCCTCGGCGTAGAGCTTCATCAGCACGAGCTGAACCTCGTGGTTCTTGAAGGTCAAACTGACGAGGACGCACAGCAGTAGAACGGCGGTTCCGACCCAGACGTAGAGGGGCATTCTGATGCCCGCCCAGGTCATCAGGATTTCATGGTGGAACAGCTGCGATCCGCGAGTAAAGTTGCCTGCGTTCCGCTTCACTTTTCCGCGCGCGGAAGCGTGGGTGAGAGTGGCAGCTTTTTTGCTGAACCGGATGTCTTCAGCCATGATGCTCTCGCACGTTGGAGAGCGCCTGAGCGATCAGGTGTTCGGCATCAGCCGGATATTGCTCCTGAACGATGAGCGAAAGCGCGAGCTGGGTATGCTCGAGGATTGTGACAGCCCGCTCGGCATTGAGCGATAGTCCCGCCTTCAGAAGGGGAATGCCCACTTCAAGAGCAATGCGGATGGCTTCTGACCGCGAGACACCGCGGCTTGTCGCAAGTTGATCGACGATGTCGATCATCCTCGGGCTGAGCGTTACACCGACGCTCTGGAACTGTTTCTTTTCCACTACCACACCTTTTCAGGCGTGGTTCGTCTATCGCAGGTTCGAGTATATAGCGCTGCATCGCGCTTGCCAAGAGTCTCGGCGATGCAGCCCGGTGCAGCGCTATGGCATTGGTTTTTCAATGCTTTATTGAAAACCTGAGCATCCTGCAGGCGACTGCACCGCCCGAATTCTGAGCAAGAGTTCAGCTAACCAATTGTGAAATATGCCGAACTTCGCTGCATCAGCCTACCGCGCAGCGGTGTACGGTGTGCAAAAATCAGGAACTTGTGCCCTGTGCTAGGTCCATTGCCGTAGGGGGATCACTGGCCCAGGTGGTTCTCCAGTGGGATTGCGCGAGCGAGCCTGAATCGCGAACTCACCGCATGCGTTATTTCCGCCTACAGCGGGAGCTGTGGGACGACAATGGCTCTTGGTTTGGCCATGGCGTTGGCTCAAGCAGGCCGTGCTCTGCGACGAAGCGGAGCGAGAGCAGCAAGCAAAAAAATGCCTCGAACAGACCCTGCGATTGGTGCATCTTCGCATGGTCTTTCAAGGCTGGGAGGAATGCGCAATGGTGTCGAAACTTGAACGCGAACGGTCCGCGCTGGCAGCAGCGGAAAAGGAGCTGGAAGAGCGCAGGCAGAAGCTTGCAGAGCTTGAGCGTGAGGAAGCAGAGCGAGAGCTTAATCGCCTGATCAAGAAGGTCGGTCAGGATACGGCGATTGTCCTTCTGGAGCTGGCCGTCAAAGTGAAGCCAAAGGTGGCGATTTCTGCCCTCGAGAAGCTTGGCGGGTGACGTCTGGTTTTTGTCGAGTTGGGCGGCGATGACCACCGCCCTGTCTCGTCAGAATTCATCGGCCATCTTGCCGGTTGCGGTGTAGACGATCTGGTCGATCAGATGCATCGGCAGCTCGCCATAGTCTCCTTCCTCGATGAGGATGTATCCGTCCCGGGTCTCGACGACATGGACGTCGAAGAAGGTGTGGTATGAGCGCCGCTCAGCTTCCAGCGTTTTTTCATCAAGGGCGATGATGTTGGGGTTGATCTGACGAAGCACTGAAACGTCGTCTTCGTAGCTTTCCGTTGTGTAGCACATGACCTTGCCTCCTGGCGCTTGGCGGCTCGTCCGCCATGCCATGAAACAGCGCCCCGTCAGTGTGCTGGTCACCGGAGCGAAGCGGAGGCTTGACCGCTAATTTTTCGATGGTGCGGAAGCCGGCGCAGCACGGCTTCTCGGTCGGGAAATTAGTGGTTGACCAGTATGCTGGCGGGGTGCTCATGGCGATGGTGGTGGACGTGCCTGCGGCGGGATGCATGCGTTCCCAGCGACTTCGCGAAAGCTATGTCCTGGAGCGTGGTTGTTCGGCATTGGCGTGACCCAGGCGGCATGAAAAAAGGGCGCCGCGGCAACGTGCCGGGCACCCTTTTCCACCTCGATCCTGCAGGAGGCTGGTTGCAGATCGAGCGTTAAACATGGCGACGAGTTCAGCCGGTTCGTGACTGCTCGTGAACTGCTGTCCGGATAGTCATAAGGTCCATTCGAGCAGTGGATGTTGCTCTCCACAATCGGTGGCGGCGATGAACGCGAGGCTTTCGAAGAGCGGAGTGATTCCTGCCTTGACGAAAGCCGCGTAAGTCCGGTGATCCTCGAGCGCTGTCCCAAGCTTCTGCAGGGACAATTGGCCAGATTCATTTGCATGGCGGCCAAGAGAGGTGAGCACCTTAGCCGCAAGGTCGTTGCTCATTGTGATGTCACCTACCAGAGCGATGTGTTCACTAACGCGCATCGTGATCGGCGCATCGCATTGCGGGTGCTCAATCCGCAGCATTCGCCCAAGAAACTGCGCTTCCTCGACGATCGCGATCATCTCCGGACGATGGTCGAAGCATGATGCGAACTCGGCGATGGCAAGCGCGTTGGCATTGATCTCGAAGTTCAGGGGCGCGGCCAGGAATTCGCCTGGATCTGCATCGATTGTACTGTTGGCGGTGTGTAGTCTGCGCATCAGCGCGGCGAGCTCTGGCGGGCGTATCTGAGCCGGTTTCGAATGGAGCCTTGTCTCGATATCCTTGACGCGGAATGTGACGAGCATCTTTGCCTCCTGTCGCTGCTCGTCCCCTCCATCCCCCTTTCCTTTCTCACTCCCCGAGCTTGTGGATGAATGTCGGCAGATGGTTCTGGTTCACCCCAAGGATGGCCGGTCGACCCATTGTCGGGGTGTAGCAGTTGGCGCGGCAGCGATGCCCGCAAGATGCAAAGCATCGAGCATGGGCAAGGCGCGCGGAGCCAAGGTACAAGCGCAGCTGATAAACTCAGGGATCGCGTTGCTCGCGGCAGCGGGCGAAGGGGGTTCGATGCCCCCAGAGCCCGCCCTTTACGCAAAAGAAGAGCGGAAGGCCCCGGCATAAGCCGGAGCCTTCCGAAAAGCGCTCACCCAAGGTTGCGCGACCGTACCTGCGCCTGATCACTGATGCGGCGGATGTGCAGCGGCACGCCTGCCTGACGGAGGCGCTGTGCAAGGTTCGACTGGATGCCCGATCCTTCCCCAATGATCGCTTCAACCGGGTTCAGTTTGACGATGCTCTCGTTCCGCAGGAACGGAGCGCGGTTGCCGTGGCGCTGGTCGGGAACGAACAGGATTGTGTTGACCCCGTTCTGCTGCGCCCATGCACCCGCCATGGCGTCGACGCCCTTGCGCATGCCGGTCGTGCCCAGGACCATGTTCGGGATCCGGGACTTGATGTCGTCGAGGATAGCCCAGATCATCGCGAAATCGTGCCAATCCTTCTGACCACCTGACACGATCACCAGCGGGCCATCGGGCTGGAATTGCGCTCTGCGATCCTTGGCGCGTGCTGCGAGAAAATCGCGTGCCTGCACCTGGCTTGCGGTCACCCCGTTCTTGCTGACCTGCGACCCCCGTGCGGCCGTGAAGGGGCGACCGGTTTCGACCCGGTAGACGTCTGCTGCATGATCGCGCATCGCCTCGAGCGCTTCTCGGCATCCTTGCAGTGTCTGGCAGAGCTGCTGTGTTTCCTCGAGCTCGACAGCGTAGATTTCCGAAGGGTCGAAGTGGCGTGCCATTTCGCCGAGCTTCTTTGCAGCATCGTCCTCGCGTCCTTCAGCCAGGCGTGCGGTCATGTGAAAGGAGTTGACCATGCCCCAGGCGAGTTGCTGCGCAAATTCCTCCATGCGCGTGTCCTTGAGGACATCGAAGATCGTTCCGATTGCCATCTCCACGGCGCGGCGCGCCATGTCGGGGTCCGGCATCTCTGCAGCGATTGGAGCCTCGATGATGTTAAGCTTGGCCAGATCGCTATGTTCAAGAAACGCCCCGGCGTAGGATTCCGTGATCCCTTCACGTGCATCGGCGAGATTGATCCGTGCCTGAGCCAGATCTGCGAACGAGTTGAAAACAGTCATAACAGCCTCCGATTTTTGAAATTGTCCCCACATTGGGAACAGCCAAAAACCCATCGGGCCGGACGAACCGTGTCAGGGACGGCGAGCTCGTCTCGCCGCCGCCATGGCGGGCGTGGGGGAACCGATTTTCAGCGTGGTGGCTGGCGCGCAGCGACACAGCCTCCCCGCTGAAAATTGGGGGGACCGCGATCCTTGACTAAGGGGCGGCCGCCGATAGGTTTCGGCAGGTGTTCCTGTGTGTGTGGAAGAGACGTTCCCGCCCCCGAGCAGGTGTGACGAAGGCAGGGCTGGTCAGGCGCTTCAGCGCCACGCCGGGCCGCCCCTTCGGCCCTGCGAAGGGGTTACAGCGGGAACACTCCCAGTCATTTAGGCGGTTCGGCGCGGCTCGTCGGCAGAGGGAGGGCAGCCACGGACAACGCGGCAATTCAACCTGTTGCTGCAGCTGAGCTATGCGCTATGTTTTAATGATGGCAGTGTGGCAGTTCGTCATCGATCTCATTCCTGCATCTGCGGCGCGCGTCGCAGGGGTTGCCGCAGTGCGGATGAGCCGCGCGCAACTCGATGAGACCGTTCTCGGTTTTTCGGCGGCTGATGAGGAGGTGGTGTTCTCGAAACTCGGCAGGCTCCTTCCAGAGAAACCGTCTTGGTCTGACGGCATGCGGATTTGGGGCGACGAGAAAGCGGACGACATTCAGGTCAGCATCGACGGGCAGGCCATGGAGGCGATCCAGTTCCGCCTCAATGTAGCGGACCTGTCTTTGCCATTGGTCGGCGGGATCTGCGACTTCGCGCGCCATTTTGATAGCGTCCTCGCGACGCCAGAGGGCGCAATCATTCAGCCAAGCCGTGAGGCTGTCATGAGAACAATCATGCAATCACAAGCAGCGCAGTACGTGCGAGACCCCCAGCGCTTTCTCGATGAAGCCATCCGTCTGGATCGGGAGGGCCGATAAGGCCATCTGGCATCCTCGGCCCTTCGTTCGCCGCAGATTAAGTCAGCGCTTGAACCTGACTGGCAGCTTCCGATCACTTTTCCGCCGAAACTGGAAAGTCGCAAACCGACGCCTTTCTTGTCTTAATCAGTGTTTGAATTGCTAGCGTTTTGAGACGACTGCTGCATCGCCTGAGTGATCCAACCTATGTATTCGTTCACATCGTGTGTGATGCGATCCTTGCCCCATGCGCCGGTAAAGGTCACATCACTCCTAACGGACGAAGCAGCAGACAATTCGTTGCGAAGGTGGTCGCCATAAGCTGACAAGTTTTTGAGGTCACTGCCAATAAGTTGCCCTTGTGCCTTAACCACGGCATTGACATCGAGGGCCGTGATCGAAACGGGACCGGTCATTTGCGAATAGGATTTGCTGCGGGCCGCCCGTGCATGTGCTAAATTATCTTTTACCTTGCTAGGGTCGCCGCCTACAATCGTCCCTTCTCCTCGATAAAAAGTCTCGAGATTTTGGGCAGTTTTCAGATCAGAACGCTCCATAGCTTCCAATTCTGAGGTTGCCTCCTCCAGAGTTATCGGTTTGACGCCTTCCTGTCTGTTGTGGGCACTGACATGACGGGCCAAGTAAGTAGCGCGATCGACATAGGGGGCTGATCCGCCCGCTGATCCGATTGACGTCATAACTTAGCTCCCGGAAAAAAGGCTTCCAAAAGATAACGACCGACGGAGCAGATAATTAAGGATGCTCTCACACATGCCGCGAGCCATCAGCGCTCGAAGATAGTGGGTTCACGGCAAGTTCTCATAGGTTCAGTTGGTCTATACAGTCGGCAAGCCACCCAATGACCATCGTGCCGAGCTGTTGTGAGAGGACCTGATATCCGCCGTTGGTTCATTAGCCGGGAAGGGCAGCTTCCCACCCAACCCCGGTCATCCGGCGCGATCAACCTGTTTCCCTAAACCGGACATAAGAATATACTCTGCGGTACCGAGAGCAGCCCAAGGCCTAGGCAAAGGCCGCGCCAGCGATCGTCACCCGAACGGGCCGAGACCCGGCAGGGACTCGGTGACGCCGGTCGCAGACGCAGCACACCGGCAAGGCTTGTGTGCTGCCGGCAGCCCGGCGGAATAGAGCGCGATGCCGGCCATAGGCCGGCAGGCGCCAACCTCCCCTTCGGCATCCCTTGACTATAAAGTTCTTTATATGTTCTCGATGGCGTATGGGAACCAAACGCCTCGATTCTGTCGCCGATCTTGTTCGTCATGGCCTCAATGCGCAGATCGAGTGCGGCCGCTGCAGGCGTGTAGTCATCATGCCGGCGGCCCGGCTGCGCGATCAGTGCTTCACCAGGTCGATCCCCCTCAAACTGGACATGGTAGCCCGGCACTTGCGCTGCAGCTGTGGTCATCGTGGTGCCAGGATAAATCCCACCGGCAACTAACCGGCCTGCGCGCCGCACTCGGATGCGCACCATCAATAACGCGGCGAAGGGCGGCACCGAAGCGCCGCCCTCCTGATGATCACAGGAACTCGACGTTCTCGGCGATGATCTCGCAGCCGTAGCGGTCATTGCCTTCGGCGTCCTGCCAGCGCGAGTAGTGGATGCGGCCCGTCACGGCGAGCTGGTCGCCCTTGGCCTTGTGCTGGCGCAGCGGAAGCCCGAGGCCGTTGAAGACGGTGATTTTGTGGAATTCGGCGTCCTTGACCGGGTAGCCCGTCTCGGGGTCCTTCTGGACCTTCCCATCGCGGATGACGGGACGTTCGGTCACGAGGATGAGTTCGGTGATGCGGGTGTCGCTGCGATCACGGGCAACTGGATCCTTGGCGAGACGGCCGACGAGGTTGACGATGTTCATTGCAAGAGCCTCCTTGGTGCCGACGGCTCGTCCGCCGGTGCCCTTATCGAGCCTCGGCGGGAGAGCTGGGACACCGCGCGCCTTCGCGCGCGGGAAACCTCGGAAATCGAGGTGGTGCGGGCAGCCCGGCTTGCCGGGCAACACGGCTCGCATTTCTGCAGGTTGGCCCTAAGCTCGACCAGAGAGGCAGGGGCACTGGGCGGCGGACGTGCGGGTGGCACAGGGGCTGATTGCGTGCCTGAATATCAACCTCGCCGCGTCTCGGCTTGCTGTTATCAAGGATGATCGCAGGATTGATTGTCTGTTTTCGCCGATTTCGGTGAGCGAATAGTCCCTTTGCGGCAGTCGTCCGGAACACCTGACCTTGGCCATCTGGGATGCCGATCCGCAGGGTTGGCGCCACTGGCCCGGCGTTCACGCACAATCGGACAAGGATCCAAGGGGGCTGCCTGTTTGCACGTTGCGCCAATCAATCCCGGTCGACGGGAGCTGCTCTCCAGGCTGCTATGGCATCGATGATCTTTGCCGTGAACCGCGGTGGGAGTCGTCCGGCAATGTACCCGGGCTGCTTCATCAGGGGTCTGATGTCGAACCCGGGCCAGGTGAACCGGTTGAATTCCGAAATGACGATGGCGCTACCGGGAGCGAGCCCGGCTGTGCGCGCAATCTCATCGGGGATCACGATAGCGTTCTTGCGCCCCTCGCCCTTGGTCGTGATCGCGGCGACAAGATAGCGTGACCCCTCGACACCCACGACGACGACAAAGCGTTCCTTGACGCCCTCATCGCGGCCTTGGCGCTGCTCTTCCTCGAAGAGGTAGACGTATCGGAGGATATGGCCTGCGGCGGGGCGGTCAGTCTTCCCAGCGGTCATTGGCGAGTTCGCTGTCCGAGGGCCGTGCATTGGCGAAAGCTTGGCGGTCGGCGTCGGTCATGTCGGACGAAGCGACAGCTTCGATATTCATGTGATCTGTGATCATACCGCGCGCCGCCTGTTCAAGATGGCGGAAATATTCGCTATCTGCGATCACATGCCGCTCGCGGCCATGGCTGGTGAGGACGACCGGCTGCTTGGTCGCAAGGTCGAGGAACTCGCCAGTGTTGTTGTGAAACCGGGTCAGGGGAATCCTGGGGTGCTCATTTGCCGCCGCTGGCATGGTGGTATCTCCTCTTGGTCTCAAAATAGCAATTATTGCCAAAATAGCAAGATTTCTGTGACGGCGATTGCCGCACTAGCCGTCCACCTCTATCGTCGGCAGCTCCGGCAACACTGGGACAAGGCCCGCATCAATCGCAAAGCCCAGAGTCCTTGCGAGGCGGCAGGCTCGAGCGATTGACCCATCTGGAGCATCGAGCGCCTTTTCAATGTGCCCAAGGGTTTCGCCAGCGCCGGGCTCACAGACCGCGTGAAGCTTGCCCGGTTCTGCCGTGATAGCAAAGGGCCAGGTCATCGCGACACCGACAACCCCTTCATCGAGAATGAGCAGAGTATCGCCAGCAGCGATAGTCTCGTCGGTCTGCACGGCGTCGTAGGCATTGCCCGTCGAAGCGAACGCATGGATCCGCCAGGCGCTGAAGGCGAAGCGCTCGCTATCCGTCAGCATGGCAGGCCCCCTTCAGAAAAGGCGCGCTGCGCCGCTTCCGGAAAGGCTGCGGTGAGGTTCCGGTGGAGCGGCCCGGAGGACGCCGGAAAGAAGGCGCCGGTGCTGCTCGGCCGTGTTATCCGCAGCGCGCTTGCGACGGCATCCACGACGAAACCCGCAAGCTGATCGCTCGCCGTTAGTTTGCCGAATTCAGGCGGTGCAAACCCGGCCTGATGCCAGAAGGCGATGCCGGTCTCGAGGGTCTCGAGATAACTGGCATGGCTGCCATCGTCCTGCTCATTGTCGATGCTCGCCTCGACTGTCCGGTAGGTCCCGAAATCATGAGCATTAGCCTTGATCCGCAGGCTGATCCCGGCGGGCGGAGGCCCAGCCACCGCGATCAGCGCAGCCCTATAGAGCGTGGCTTCCGCGGTATTCACGAGGTCGAAGTTCGGGGTGTGGCCGATCTGCGCGCAGTCTTCGTTCCACGGAGCCCCGCCAAGATCGAGAGTCCAGTTTGTCTGTGCCATTCAAGCCTCCTTTTGCTTGAACGGCACCTCCCCCTTCCCTCTCGCAGGCCGTCTTCACCCGGCAGATCTGTGGAGCCCGACTGCAGGCTGCAAAAGAAAAGGCCCGCCCGCGACACATGCGCGGACGGGCCTTCCTCGTGTGACCGGCGCGGGTCGCGGCACCGGTCACGTAGGCTGATGACAATCAGGCATCAACGCTTTCGCGCGCCTTGGTCCTGGCTGCAGGCTTGGGCGCGGTGCTCTCGCCCAGACCGTCGCCGCTGCTCGCGCCGGTGTCAACGCCGCGGTCGCTGGCCGGTTCGTCACCGGTCGCGGTGAGCGGCGGCAGGGCGCCTTCGCTCTCGCTGCCGAAGCCGTCGAGCGAGGCCTTGGGCTTCGAACGCCGCCAGGCGACGTTGAAGCTGCCGTCGTTCTGCTGGAACATGGCGACCGGGATCGGCGCCGAGAGGCTGGGATCGTCAATCTGGCCCGACAGGAAGCACTCGCCGGTCTCGTTCGACGAGTATTCCCAGAGCGCGCCGATCTTGACCCAGCTGCGGCGATCCGCCGAGAGCGCCATGAGGTCGAACTTGGGTGCTCGCTCGTTGGTGGATTCGAAGGCCCGCAGAGCGACCGTCGCGCTGAAGGTGAGGGTGGTGATGCGGCCGATGTGAACGCCTTCTGCGTTGGCCTTGAGGGTGCCGATGTTCATGTCAAATTCTCCTGATGCTGTCCGAACCCCTTGTCCGGAACACCTTCTCCCATCCCCCTCTCCTCCGGGCCCATGGCCCGGCCCGTGCGCCAGCCACCGCAGGCGCGCGTAATTCTATCCAGCCCAGAGGGCTGAGGAGTCTCGATGCGAGGTTTGGAGCTGAACCGGCCCTGCTTCGAGCCATGCGCGGTCTGCACCGACCTAAGCTTCGGGCTCGGACCTGTCCTTGATCTGGCTGAGGCGCGCCATGAAGGCCTTGGCTTCGAGCTGATTGGGTCCATCGCGCGTGGCGAGGCATGCCATCCTGTCGATCTCGAGCTGTGCGGCAAGACTTGCTTCGATATGGCAATAGGGTTCGAGCACGCGGATTGCGTCAACCGCGCGGGGCAGCTCGCCGAAGGCGGTTCCGACCCATACGAGTTCGATCTCCTCTCCGTCTTCGTCAGGGGCGCTTAGAACCTGTGCGAAATAGGTCTGAATCGGGCGATCCCAGCCAACATAGGCACTTGCCGCCGCGATCCCGTTATGAAGCGGTACTTTGTCTCTGCTCATGCGCCGTTTACCTCCGCATCGGGCTTGGGCGGCTGCCCGGTCACGCAGCGAAATGCCTGCCCTTCACAATGATCAGTAGTCCGCTGGCCGCATCAGCGTGATGACGCGCCGTGTCATCGCTGGATTGGCCGGATCCTCTGACCCGAACGCCAGTTCGGTGTCGTAATAATCGACTTTCATCAGCACCTTGATGCCATCGACATCCAGGCTTGCAAAGTCTCGCTCGGGCGAATCTGGTGCGAAGGTGCAATGGCGCAGAGCGGCCATCAACCGTGCCTGGGCCATCATGCTGTCTGCCACGGTGTCGCCGCCGAATTCTGCAAGCAGCCCGGAGGTCATGACAATGCGGGCCGTTCGGTCACGGCCCTGGCGCGCGGCATCATTGAGCAGCGCAATGCGCTCGGTGCGTTGCCGCGCGCAAGTGAGGTCAGATGTGTCATGAATTGGAGGTCTCCTCCTGATCCAAGAGACGACGAGCGGGCAACCGGACGGCCTCGCGAGCCTCAGCCCGCAGGCTGACAAGCGGAAAGCTGAACATCGATCGCGGTCCCGGGGGCGACGGTAATGGCAACCTGCCGATCCTTGGGAATGACCCATAGGATGCCGGCGAGCGTGTCGCGGATACGCGCCGCTATGGCCTCGTCTTCGCCGAGCAGCACCCGGGCTGCGAGCTCGCGTGCATTGCGCAAGAAGTGCTCGTGCTGGGTGTCCCAGGAGTCAGCCTCGCTGTCGTCGCTCGCGCAGAAACAGACATTCTCGATCAGATCGACCAGCGTTTCGGGGGTCAGCGCCGGACCCGGCACAAAAGCGATACGGATCTGGTCGACACCGCTGTACCAGCCATCCTCGCCCATGACGAAGGCGACGTCTGCCGGGATCCGTTCCTCGCGCTGCGTTTCGCTGGCGCGGTGAAAGACACAGAACCTCAGTTCGATCGTCTCGGCTCGAACATGGTCATCGAGCGGCGGGAAGCTGCCGTTCTCGGCGATGACGTGGCCCTGCTCCCCGGCTGAAACATAGAAGCGCACGTTGCCGAGCTGATGCAGCGCGTCATACCAGCCATAGCCAGCGTATGCGGGATGGTTCTCGACGAGGTGCGGGCGCAAAGGGTGCTCGCGCAGCGCGCGCTCCAGTCCCTGTGCAATATCGGGCTCAAGATCCGCGACAAGGATCGTGTCCGCACCTGCCGCGACCTCCTCATACTCGACATTGACGTTGTCGCTCTCCGCGATGGCCGCATGCCAGCGGGGCAGGCAGGGGTCGGCCTCCGGCAGGGCAACCCCCAGATCGCGGGCTTCCTTCCAGTTCTCGAAGGAAAGCCGGTGCTGGCCTCTGTGCGCCAGCGCGGCATAGATCGTTCGCTTGCACGCTGCCTGCAGCGCCGCAAATGCGGCGTTCTCGACGAATTCCTTGCGCGCCGGGAGCACAAGGGCAAGACCCGGGGTGGCCCCGATATCGAGCCGGGCATGGTAGGTCTTGCCGCCAAGGCTCTCCGAGACGCTGGCAAGCTTGCGGGTGAGCACCATGCCATGGAAGTTCGTCGTGGGGTCCTGGTGGTATTCGCGCCCCTCGAACACGCCGATCTGGCTGCCGTTCCACTCGGCGATGTAGATCGCCTTTGCGAGAAAGTCCTCGCGCGGCACTTGCGCGCCATTGAAGAACACCGGCAGCGGGTAGAACTTCGCGACCTCGCGCAGAATCCGCTCGGTCGTCTGCTCGCTCAACCCGGGCATCAGGAAGGTGATGGTCGTCCCAACCGGGCGAGCAAGGGGCACCACGGCAATGTCCTTCGCGCCGGTCCAGCCATCCGCTGGGACATGGACCGACCATCCGGTGTCGGCATCGGCATGACGCGTGCTGATCCGGGTATCCTTGCCCGCGAGGCTGAAGACACCCATGCCTGCGGGGTCTTCGGCCTCATGGATGTGCTGGCTCCAGCCCGAATCCCCCAGCGCAATCATGGTCTGGGGATCGGCGACCCCGGACCCATCATCGACAAGGGTCAGGCGCGCTCCGTCCTGATCCGCGCAGCAGGCGATATCGATCCGGGAAGCGCCAGCACGGCGACTGTTCTGGAGGAGCTCGCCGAGGATATCGCCGATGGTGCCGTTAAAGAGGCGTGTGACTTTGGTGATCGTCTTCGGGCTGACGCTGGGTCGGATGACTGTCGGGTTCATGGCAAAGGGTCCTTCATCGCACTGGTTCGCCCTTCCCCTCCCCCTTCCCTCCAGATCGGCGGCTTGACGCCTGGTCGGAGCCGGACGGCTTGGGCCTGCTCTTCAGCCCACGCGCTTAGGCCGCAGGGCCTCGGGCATCGGAATGATCTCGTGCGCCCTATCCCGCAGCGCTGTGACCTCGCCGCGCGCAGCGTAGAGGTCCTTCGCGACCAGCGCGCAGACCTCAGCCTCGCCATAGGTTGGCCGGCCAAGGTGATCGACGCGCTCGACTTGCCGGGCAATCACGCCGACTTTGCCATCCGGCACCCATTCGGCCCAATCGCCCCAGGCGCTGGTGACGCAAAACTCGCCGATCGCGGCGATGTAGGCCTTACGCGTCCGCAGGATCGTGGAGGCATTCTCCTCGACGGCCTCGCCGGTAAAGGCGCTGAAGCGGTCCGGATGCCAACATTTGGCGGTATCGCGGGCAAGCTGCAGGAAGCCTGCGGAGCAGAAGCCCTGCCCATCAAGCTCGCTGGAAAAGGCAAGGATCGGGAGCGCCCAGTCGCAGTCTTCCTCGTAGGAGCCGCCCTCGATCAGTAGCGCCGGCGGCATGGCGGCCTGTCTCTGATCGGACAGAATGATGCCGCCGTGGCTGGCGGTCATCACCGACCAAATCCCGGGGCCAAGCTGATCGGTCTGTTGGACCGCACCCCAGATCGATGTCGATGGGCGCGGCGACGGAGCAAAGCATGTCATGTGCGAACTCTCCTTCTTCAGGTTCGCTCACATCCTCCCCCTCCCCTTCACTCGAGAATGCGGCGGGCTTCGCTGATAATTGCCTCAGGCGTCACGCTGCTGACGGCCATGGATACGACAAGCCCGGCCTGACCGAGACGCTCGCGCTCGATGCTGCGCAGTTCAAGATAGTCAGCATCATCCGACTGCAGGATCTGGAGCGCGAACTTGCACTCCACCCCGCTATGCTCATCGAGCAGCGCCTCCAGGAAATCCGGCCTCGCTGAGCCCGCAGCCAGCGTTATGTCAAAGAGGACCTTCTTGACCGCCATCCTGACACCGAGGCGGCGCAATTCATACTGGGCCTGTTGGAGCGCGCGCAGCACGTCGCGATCGTGTTCACGCTCGGCGGGCACGAACTGGTTCCCGCTGAAGACAGGCTGGGCATAGGCGCGCAGCGCCAGGTATCCTTCGCGCCGACTATGCTCGCCGACGACGGCCAGCACGAGAAAGGGTGGCTCGACCTCGGCCCGGATGATCCCAGTGTGCTGGATGCGATTGCGTATTTCGACAGTTCCGAGCCCCGTCACCACCTCGCTCGATGTGACCTCGCTCGCTTCGAGAAGCAGAAAGGCTTGCGGTGCAAACTCGGGCGGCCAGGTCTCGGCCGCAGCCCGCAATCGGGCATGGACCCGCCGTTTCTCGTAATCGATCGCGTTGGTGTAGAGATGATCCGACAGCCGGATGCCCGGCGCGATTTCGAGGCCCTCAGCCGCGCGTTTGAGGTGGCGCATTTCTTCGCTGATCGAGCCTGCGCGCCTGCCACTGGGCGGTAATTCGCGCAGGATATTCGAGCCTGCGCGTTCGATCAGCAGCCAGAGCAGCTTGCCAAGGCGCGGGATGGCGACACCGCGTGAGCGATCGTCAGGCTCTATGTCCTCTGGCCTCTGCGCAAGCTTCTCCGGTGCCTTCTGGTGTGCGCTGAACAGGCCTTTCGGAATGCCGATGGCATAGAGCGAGTCCTTCACGGTCTCGCGGATGCGCGGTGGCGCCTGCGGCAGATGAAACGGGCAACCTGAATCGTGGCCAGGCCGTGAAGTAAGGCGCCGGAGGTAATAGGTCTCCTGAAAACTGAGATATGCCGCGCTCATCAGCGGCGGCGGACGCTCTGCCCCAAGGCAATCGCAGGCGATCCACTTGTGGTTCTCTCGCGCGGTGGAGACCAGTGAGACGCAAGCGCGGTGGTCGGCCTCCCTGCCCCGGCCTGTATACCAGCGCACCAGCGCAGCCTTCAGCTCGTCGCTGATGGCGACCCTGCCGGTCCTTCCTGTGGTGTCCTTACCTACCAGCCACATGCATGATGACGCCTTGACCCTGTCCTTTGTTCACGATATGTTCATAATCAGCAGGAGCCCATGAATAATGAACAAGGTCTTTGATATCGGCAAGTTCGACCTCGATGTCACGCTGCGCGACGCGGCACTTGATCCGAATTGCCGTCCAACCAAGCGCATGCTCGCCAATGCCTCAATCGGAGTGGAGCCGTTCGATGCCTATTACTCGGCGCGCGAGCTCTATGAGACCTTGCAAGGCGTGTTTCAGGGCCTGCCCAATGCCAAGGCTCGGCTGACGCAAATCCTGTCCTGCCATTGCGATGACTATCAGCGCTGCCTCTACTATGCGCTAGCAGGGCGCGGAGTCGTCCAGATGCTCGACGATCTCGAATGGCTTTTCGGGCTCCTCGGGCCGCGCTGCCAGATGTCGGGGCACATTCTGCGATCGGGGCAGCACCCTGCGCCGATGGTCAACCCTTACGTCTCGTCAGAGCCTGATGGCCCGGTTCCTGCCCGCAATGCCGACTTTACCGAAGGCCCATCGTGGTATCTCGATCCCGGTCTTGGAGGGATGATCGAGGAATAAGCGGCCATCAGTTATTGCGAAGGCCAAGCCGGTCGTCGTCATCAACAAGCGCGATGCGCCCGTCCCAGTCCCACAGGACCAGATTGAGCGCGTCCGCAGGGGCACCGCGGGCGTAGCTCGGGACAACGATGCCGGCATAGCCTTGCGCGATCGCGGCCTCCGCCAGATCCTGCGTCGGAACCGGCTTGCCTGAGAGCATCCGATCGCGCCACGCCGGGTCGGCGAGTTCAGCCGGTGCGATACCGAAAGGCCGCAATGCAGCCACATCGCGGCCATCGACCAACGGTCCGATGTCGGCCTGATAGGCGACGAGCGTGGTGGGCTGGAGGGTGCCAACCTGATTGGCCTCGCGCAGCGCGGTCTCAGGGGCGAGGGAAGTATAGAGCGCGATGCGCCCGATGCGATTGAACCGTCCGCCAAACCGGGCCGCCCCCTCCCCTGAGAGGGGTTCGCGGGACCAAACCGGATTGTGGGCGCGGTAGAGCAGCCCGGTAAAGTGCATTGGACTAGGCGTGGACGCCGGCGTCGACCGCGTCGATATAGGTCAGAACGTCGTCGGCCCGGTTGCTCTGCACCAGCTGCATGGCGGTCTGGCCCAAGAAGCCGGGCAGCGGTTCCGAGCGGTACCAGGCATAGGCCAGCAACGCCGAGCCAAAGCGCGGTTCGACCTTGTTGAGCACCTCGACCATCTGGCGAAGGCGGCGCTGGGTACGATCGGACGCGATCCGGTCTTTGCGCTGGATCGCGTCCTTGCCGAGGCCCAGCGAGCGTGCGAGTTCGTCGCTGGTGGTCCGCAGCGCGTCGACGATCTTGCGCGGAGCAAACGCTCCGTTGTCAGCGTAGTTTTGAATCGCCATTGCACTTTCCCATGAATTCTGACGCGATATAGCGTCAATTTTTGCGGTAATCAAGGTTTGCTGTGCCCAGACCCAGCAGGTGTTCCGGTTCTGCCGCAGAGGTTTCCCGCTCTTACAAAACCACGACCTGCAATTCGATCGCACCGGGAAGGCCCTCTTCTGCAGGCAAAACGCAGAAGGGCTGGAGCTTGCTGTCCGTCCTCACCACGGCATGGCTCTGCCCGGAATTTGCTGTCATCCGGATGGCGAGGCGCTCGGCATTGGCGCGTCCGCACAGGATCGCCCTTCTGGGATCGAGGCTCTGAAGCAGCATGATCACCTCCCGAGCGTTACGGCGTTGCCGGGAAGAATGTGCGCGGCGCACGCTTGGGCGGCACGACTTCGAACCGGCGCTCCATCAATCTGCTGATGCGGAACCGGCCTCGGCCATCGGGCGTGCTAAGTTCAATCTTCGCGTCGCGCTTTGTCACCCTGAATTCGGCGTGTTCGCTCCCGTCGGTGAACTTCATGGGTTCATGCAGCCGGATCATGTCTCCATCGGCGATCTTGCGTTCCTTGAGGCGCAGATGGCGGTAGCACCGGTTGCGCCAGTCGAGGGCATAAGGGTGACGGGTTGGTCCCAGTTCCTCGAGGATACTTCTGGGACATCCGGCCTCCACCGGCCCGGAGTTTTCATCCATGTCCTTGTAACCGAACAGGAGGCCGTCTGCGGCCTTGGGGTTCCAGCGCACCAGACAGATCACCGCGGAGATGGCGTGGGTCTGGTTGTTCGATCCATAGCGCTGGACAGCTGCGTAATTGGCCCCGGTTGTGGACACGCTTCTGATGACCCGGCATCCTTCAAAGGTGCCGGTTTCTTCATTTTCGCGCTCCCATGTGAGCTGATTGTCGAGATAGGCCTTGGGAGTGTCGAAGCCCCCCATTCCGGCCCGGTGCATGTAAAGCCAGCCCATGCGTATTCTCCTTCAGATGAGCCCCGGCTGCGCCGGAGGTGCGATCTTCAATTCGCGCGCGATCCGCGCCGTGAGTGCGGGAATATCTGCAAGGGCGGTGATCGGCGCTTTGCGCATCACCGCGCCAGGCGGTTTCCAGAACGGGTTGCGCCAAGCGAGACCCGGCTCGCCGAACCTTTCCGGGCTGATCCGGACATAGATACCTTCGGCTTCCAGCACATGCTCGCCCGCGAGTTGTTCCTGTGAGGTGTAATAGCTGATGCGGTAATCGGCGTGATCGAGCCCGATCCCTGCTGCGATCTGACGGAGTGTGCGCGTGCCCTCGCGCCGGTAGTGGCGCAGCTCTTCGGGACGATAGTCGATCCCGCGCTTGACCAGCGCAATGATCGCCGGTCTGTGCTTGAGCTCGGCAAGGCGTTCGATGCACTGGGACCGCAGCGCCTGGTCGTCTGCCTCACATTCGGTCGGCCTTCCGTCGGCAATGCGCTGAAGGTGGCGGGTGAGGAGCAGCACTGCCGGGCAGCTTCCAACCTGCCGGCCTGCAAGGCGGACATCATCGACGGCCTCGTTCAATGCCCGCAGCGCATTCTCGAAGGTCGTCAGCCCGTCGGGCTGGAGTGCGCGGCGGTAACGGTAATCGATGTCGCAGGACATGAGGCTTCCTTTCCATTGCAAGATGCAATGGCCCCATCCCCCTTCCCTCAATGCAGGCTGCCGCGGTGCTCGCTCGGGTTCTCCAGCGGCAACGGCTCGTAGATCATCGGTCGCAGGAGCGCCCCTGGCGCAATCTGTTCGAGGATCCTCGCTATTGCCGAGACCGCCACGCCCGCCTCGGTTGTCTGGATGATTAGCGATCGGCCTTGACCCGGAGCTGTGCCAAGCGACCAACCGGCGTCCCCCTTGCCGAGAAGACCGTCCAGCACCTGGCGTGGATCCCTCTGGGGGAACAGGCCTGCGATATACTCAGCCAGCACACCGCCAATGGGCGCCCTCCCCTGGCCTGCGACATCGCCGGCATAACGGTGAAGCTGGGCGAGGCGAACGACCTCCTCGGGGGCTGGCTCAAGCACAAGCCGGAACTGGCGCCGTTTCATCGGCTTCCTCCCCTTCATCCTCTGCAGGTTCGCTCTGGTAGCCCGAATAGGCCGCAAGATGGTTGAATGCCTGATCGGCCTTCGCGGCCGCGGTGATGATCGCCGTCTTGTCCGCCTTGAGGATCTCCAGCCAGTGCGAGACATAACTTGCATGGCTTTCGTGGAGGTCTGCCGGAAGGCCCAGTTCGTAGCAGATCCGGGCACTCACCTGCTCTGCTACCAGCTCCTCGAAGGAGTATGCCTTGTCGCCGAAACGCTTGCCAAATTCGCGGGCAAGCCGCGAGGCATGGCCTGACCAATGGCCGAGTTCGTGCGCTTTCGTGGCCACGAACCCGTCTTCGGTGTTGAAGACATTGGGGTGCGGAAGCTGAATATAATCAGCGCCTGGCGAGTAGAACGCGCGGTCTCCGCCGAGGCGTATATCAGCCGGGACGGGTGCGAAGAAGCGCTCGATGGCAGCGGCCTTCTGCGAGGGCGTCGGCGGCGCTTCAGGCACCGGGCTCGGATAGAAATGCGGCGGCAGGCCATCGATCTGCGAGGGTAGGGTAGGCCCGCAATGTCTCGGAGAGAACATCGCTAGGCCCCCCTCCGAACCGAACGTGCACCTTTCAGCGCATTCGGCTCTCCACGACTGCGTGCTGTCCGCCGTTGGCGGTCGGTCGGCTGTCCGGCATGGACATCGTTGTGGCAGCGGGAGCACAAGACCATGCGTTTACGCTGACGGGCGGCCGCCATATGGCGACTGAACCCGGCATGCTGCAATTCGCCGATCCTGCGGACGTGATGAACCTCACAAGGTTGGTCATTGCTACCGCAACGCTCGCATTCGCGGGCGTTGAGCCGCTCGACCAGCTCTGTCCTGCTGAACACGAACTTTGCTGAGGAAGGGATATCGATCCCGCCCCAGGTGCGCGTGTGTCGCTGGAGGTCCTTCAACTGCCACAGTTTTATTGTCCGGGTGGTGTCTCCCACCTCGTAGCTGATATAGAAGTCCGTACCGCGACGCAGTTTGGCGAAGACTCTGCGAGCCGATGTCCTGTGCTTTCCGGCGATGGTTTTCACGCATGAGAGCAAGGCGAAGTAACCTGCCTTGTTCAGCTTGCGTTTCACGTCGTCAGCAATGGCATAATAGTTCGCAAAGCCGCGCCATTCGGCGTTATAGGCTAGGACGATTTCCACATCGCTTGCGAAGCGCAAGGCCGCCCTCCCAACAGGTCTGAAGCTGTCGTAGTCGCCCCATTCCTTTGAGTTGACGAACCGCACGACGCGGTCCCTTGGCACCAGAAGTTTCATCCGGTCGGCCAAGCCTCGCCGCACTGCCGGACGACCATCGAAGATCGCCTTGTGCGGATTGGGATTGGTCATGGTCCGGACTTCGTATCCGAGGAACCGTGCCCCATCCGAAGCCTTGTGGATTCCGCTTTTCTCGGCGGACACGGCCAACTTCAGGTGATCGGACAGGTAGGTCCTGACCTCCTCCATGATTTGTCGTGCTTCCGATTTGCTACCAGTGACGCCGATGATGAAGTCGTCGGCGTATCGGCAGTAGCGCAGTCTCCTGTAGTTCGGATCAAAGGCGTCGCTGGCCGGAACGGCAAGCCGTTCCGCCTTGAGCCGACCGATCTCTTCCAAGAAGGAAGTGACTCTGGGATCGTCGCCGCGCCCTTTGGCGCGAAGTTGATCCACTGTGCGGCGGACATAGGACAGGCGGTTCCTGATGCGCCGGGCATCAGGGGATGGTGATCGCTGCTTCCCTTTGTCGAAGCCAGCCATCTTGGCCTGCATGAACATATCCAGTTCATGCAGGTAGATGTTCGCCAGCATCGGGGAGACGACCCCGCCTTGGGGCGTTCCGCTGTAGGTCTTGTGAAAGACCCAGTCTTCGACATACCCGGCCTTGAGTAGACCCCGGATGAGCCGCACGAAGCGACGATCCGCAATCCGTTTTTCGAGCAGGGATACGAGGACATCATGATCGATGTTGTCGAAGAACCCGACAACATCGACGTCGATCAGCCATTTCACCCCGGTCCAGATGGCGCGGATCGATTCCAACGCCGTGTGGCATGAACGTTTCGGGCGGAACCCATGAGAGTGTCTGGAAAACAGCGGCTCATAGATTTGCTCGAGGATCGTCCGCACCACTTCCTGGACCAACTTGTCTTCCGTGGTCGGCACGCCAAGTGGCCGTTTCTGGCCATTGGCTTTCGGGATATACACCCGTCTTGCCGGTTGAGGTCGATAGGTCCCGTTCGCAAGCCGTTCGATGATGGACCTGACCTTGTCGGGCGAGAAGCCGTCGAATGTCTGACCATCAACTCCGGGCGTCATCGCCCCTTTATTCGGGGCGATCCGCTGGTAGGCATGCTCCCAGAGGAGCGGGCTTTTCAGCAGGCGATAGAGGCCATTGACCTTCCGACCCGACCTGATGACGGTCGGGAGTGATCTGACGGCCCTCTCAATGGTATCTGGCAGCATTAGCACACCTCCTTTTGAGGTCGTCTGATCGCAGTCGCTGCCGCCCTTCCCCCGGTCGGTTAGGCTTTCGCCCGGGTCACCCCGAGCTTATACTGCCGACCGTCCGCCGATTGCTCGGCGGCTGTCCCGGCCATTACACCGGGCATTTGAGTAATATGGCGGCTCCGTGCCCATACAGGTCGCTGGTCTTCCCAGCGCCTGCTTCAGGGCATCCCGTAATTACGGAAATTGGAGATACGACGTGGTTAGGTGCCCCGTTCGTTCACTTACCCCTCCCTATAGAGGGTGCGTCAGAGAGGCTGGCGCGCTCGCGGAAGTCCCGCTCGCTGTGGAGGAACTCAACGCCCTTTCCTCCGTCTCTCCGATATGCCGCGTCAACCATTCTGCGACATCGCCACGTTATCAGCCGCTGCAAACTGGGGTTCAGGCAGTATAGCTTTCACCATACACGTCTTGCCCTGATCCCTCGCGCCTCAAATGGCTTTGGCGTTTCGGGACCTTTTCTGAACATGCTATTGTTCCCCGTCCCTTTCGGGATCGCAGCCATTTCTGGCCGAGGTTAGTCCAGTGGGCATGATCTATAGCCAGCAAGATCAACTATCCATGATAGCACTCCTTAATTTCCGCCGTTACGGCGCACCGTTGAACACGCTATAAGCGCGCATGAAGCGGATTGTTTTCGACGATTCCTCGCCGGTTGCATGGTCAATCGCAGTCTTCTTCGTGCTGTTGAAGTAGATGCTCGGCTCAGCGGTCTCGCCCTTGCGGACCTGTCCGCCAAGCTCGATGGCCTGGCGCCAGGTCATCCAATAGCGGGATCCAAAGCCATAATGGTCGGCGACCGCCCAAAGATAGAGGCGATTGATCCCAGTGTAAGGGACGCCTGCCGCGCGCAGCGGCGCTCCGCCCATCCCGGTCTTCTTCCAGGGCCGGCGCCAGGGCAGCGTTCCGGCCTCGATTGTCGCGATGATCAGATTGGTGATTTCCTGCGCGACGTCGCGCTTGGGTCGTTGGCGCATTGGCCTGCTCCTCAACAAAAAAGAGGCCCGGCTCACTCAGGCGAGTGGCCGGGTCAGGTCATCAGGAGGGGTGATTGACCGCTTCAGGCGGCTACCGCCGCTTCTTCACAGGCGTGTTGAGGTTCATGGTCATCGATCAGCTCGTCGGCCTCGCTGTCGGCTTCACCGTCATCGCCATCGCAGACGTCGGCGACAGGTTCGCTTTCGTCGGTGTCCGGGATGACCGGATCAGCGGGATTGGCAGCGATCGTGAACTTCATACCTTCGGGGAGCCAGGCCAGCGCTGCTTCCTTGACGTCCTGTTCAATGATCGCCTTGCCGGCGAAGATCGTCTCGCAGGTCTTGGCAAGGTCAGCCTTCTTCGATGCGGCATAACGCGCCGCAAGATCGCTGCCGCCGACTTCGGTCAGTGCCGCAAGACACGAGGTCTTGCTCACCCGGTCGAAGAAATTCTCGGCTGTCGGCCGCCACATCGCTGCAACGTCGATGTCGAGCATGCTGCCGATGACAGCATGGATCGGATGGTATTCCGAACCATAGCCCTTCTTGGCTTCGAGCGAGATGGCTACCGCATAGGCGAGCCACGCCGCCTTGGCTTCGTCGGCAAGTTCGCGGAAGGCAATGAAGCGTTGGGCTGCACAGCCATGTTCCTGCCATGCCGTGTCGAGCGCGTTTTCAGCCTCGGCGAGAATCCCTTCGGCTGTGGACTGCGAAAGTTCTCCGGTCGCCGGATCGCTGGGTCGTCCGCCCTTGATCGAGGTTCCCCGGCTTTCATAGCTGCGGCTGTCGGCCAGCGCGAAGATGGCGAAGTCGAGCGCGAGGCCCGCATCGGTGAGGAGGGATGCCGAGAGGATATTGCGGCGCTGCACGGCAAGCTCGTCGAACAGGCGGGCGCTGATCGGCTTTTCCGTGCCCGGCGCAACTGCCTCGGGCCTGGAAGGCGCAGCGCTGCCTTTCTTGGTAGAACCTGGCACCGGCTCTTCGGCCGTCGCTGTCACCTTGCCATTCTCATCGGTCTCGAACGACAGGCGCTTTTCGCTGTAATAATCGGCCTCGAGCACCATCTCGCCGCGGGTGGTGAGAACCAGAAACCGTCCGGCCTCACTGCGCCATTCTTCGGGCAGTTCGCGCACCGGGTTATTGAGGTCGCTGCGCTCAGCATCGAGATCTTCATACTCGGCTTCGAGCTGCCCAAAATCGGTCTCGTCGCCTTCATTGCCTTCGTCGATGATCTCGCTGATTTCTTCCATTCGGGCATCGATCGCGTCAATTCGGGCACGTGCTTCTTCGGAGAGCGGCGCGGGCGGGAGGCGAACCGCATTGACGCCCATTTCGCTGCGCGCCTGCCATGAATTGGTCGACGCCACCGGGCTGATCCAGGCAAGGCCCGTCTCGGCAGTGATACGCTGGGCTTCGGCTTCCATTTTCTCCGCCGCAAGCCTGTGGGCGATCTCGATGTCGATCCAGCGATCATCTGCCGCTTCGCTGAAGAGGTCGCGCTCGATCTTGCCGCCGGCGGCCACATAGGCATCTTCGCCGATCAGCAGCGCGATTGGGTCATTGCCGCGCATGGAACCGCTCGCCACCATACGCCGGATGGCATCGGCGCTTGGGTTATAGGCATAGCGCGTCTGCTCAAAGACCCGCAGCTGCACCTCGTGCTGATCGGTAGCAGCATAGGCTTTCGCGATGTCGAGGGTTACATCGCCCTTGGCAAGTGCTTCGAAGATCGGCTCGGCGAGGTTTGCAAGCCGCAGACGGCCTTCCACAAAGCGCTGGGTGAGGCCAAAGCGTTTGGCGACCGCGGCAACATCGCTGCCTTCCTTGATGAAGTGCTGAAAGGCGCGGCATTCTTCAGCGGGCGACATCCCGACGCGCTGGAAGTTCTCGGCAAGCGAGGCCTCGCCTGCTTCCTCTTCGCTGCCTTCGAGCAGCTTGCATTCGATCTCGGTATCAGGGGGCCAGGCACCGCGCGTGACGATCATCTCGATGGCCCGCAGGCGGCGACCACCGGCGATCACGGCAAACTTGCCGCGCTTCTTGCTCTTGGTGACCAGCAGGTTCTGCAAAAGGCCGCGCGCTTCGATGTCGGCGGAAAGCTGGATATCGTCTTCTTCGCTGCGCGTTTTGCGCACATTGGCATCGCTCAGATAGAGTCGGGAAAAGGGAATAAGCATGGTCGTCACTCCTGATGTGCACCCGGCAATCACCCGGGCACACATCCCCTCCCCCTCCCCTTCTGATCTGCGTTCCACGCAGGCCTAAGGGCTAGTCGTTGTCGCCCTGCGAATGGAAAGCGGGGCATGCTTCGGATTTGGAGCGCGCGGCTCGTCAGAGTTCAAAATGCCGCAACAGTTGGAGGCTGCGATTCTGGGATCGCCACCATTCGCAACGCGAGCAGACCGCATCCGGCTGCCGACCAGATCAGGCTGTTCATATCTGGCAATATGAATGTTGGGCTCTGGAAAGAACCGCTCAAAGAGTAAAGCCAAGCGCGCAGTCAAAAACCCAGCTTAAGCCACCACGCAAAAATGCGTCGCCTCATCCTTGCTTGGCGCTTCGTTGAAATCCCCCAGATCAGGGATGCGCCCGAACGCGATCTTGCTGCCGACAAAACCGCCGGGTATTTCATCACAGACGCCCCACGATGCCGATGCAGGGCCATGTTTTGCACGGATGGCGTCCATTGCGCCGCTCAGCCTTTCCCGCTTTTCCTGGCGCACAAGAATCGCTGCGCGCTGGTCGTTCAAGCCGGGCTGGCTAAACAGGTCCGCTTGCGCTGGCGCTGCGTCAACCAAACCATGCAGCAGCACGGTGACCGAACGAGGCTTGAAGCGAACCTCGCGCCGATAGTGGGCAATGGCTGCCGCAAGCTGTTCTAGCGTAGACGCATCGTCACGCATCGCTTCAAACTGCATCTCGGTGCTCCAGCGCTGGTGATCCGAGCGACGCGCGGTATCAGTGCGGGAGCCACCACCCCGCACACTCAGGGTTAGTTGCGTTGCCTTTAACTTGGTGCGGCGCAACCGGCGCACCGCACTAAGCGACAGTTGGCGCGCGCAATCGTGGACCCGCTCGGGCGTGCGCCAGTCGAAGGACAGCATCCGGCTGTGGCCAAACATGCGTTTCTCGCTTACCGGCCGCTCATAGGGCAAGCCATGAAGCGCATTCCAAAACCGCTCACCCTCGATGCTGCCCCACAGACCACGCGCCTCCTTGGCGCCCAACTTCCAAAGCGCCGGCACGTCGGTGATACCCGCCTTTTCCAGACGCGCGCTCATGCCCTTAGAGATACCTGGAATGTCCGAAAGCTTAAGGTGAGCGATAGAGTCAGGCAATTCGGACTCACGCAGAATAACCAGTCCATCGGGCTTGTGCATTTCTGCCCCGATTTTTGCGAGCAGTTCGGACGGCCCGATCCCGATTGAACAGGTGAGGGTTGGTCCAAAAGCATTTAGCAGGGCAGCCTTTATGCGGTGGGCAAGCTCTCTGCCTTGCTCGGCTTCTGATGGTAAGCGCCGCCGGAACCCGGCCTTGCGCAGGATTGGGATGGCGTAGATTTCGCGGGGCAAATGGAGGCCTTGCGAGTGGATATCGAGCAGTCAAACGAGCCTCGTATGGGCGCTCGTCGGGATGGAGGAGCGGTCGTACGTGTCGAGCGGCGGCGGCATTGGAGCGACGAGGAGAAGCTCGCGATCCTGAAGGAGACGACGCAGCCCGGCGTCATAGTTGCGGCGGTGGCGCGGCGGCATGGGATCGGAACAGGCCAGCTCTACACATGGCGCAAGCAATTGCTGCGCGGGGCGATGGCGGGTTTTGTTCCAGTTGAACTGGTGAAGCCCGAGCCGGCAGGCAAACCGCCTGAAGCTGGCCGGATCGACATCCGGCGAGGCGACGGCTTCACGGTCTCGGTGGACAGGCTGGTTGACCCACAGGCGCTGCGACTGGTTCTCGAGATTGTCGGGGAGCTTGAACGGTGAGCCTGACCTTGCCGCCGTCGGCCAAGATCTATCTGTCGCTGGCACCGTGCGACATGCGCAAAGGCTTCGACGGGCTGTCGGCCCAGGTTCGTAATATCCTGCAGCTTGATCCATTCTCTGGTGCAGTATTCCTGTTCCGCGGGAAAAGAGGTGACAGGCTGAAGGCGCTGGTCTGGGACGGGTCAGGGCTTTGCCTGTACGCGAAACGTCTCGAGCGTGGAAAGTTCGTGTGGCCCCGAACCCAGGAGGGGGCGGCAGCTCGGCTCTCGGGCGCACAGTTGGCGATGTTGATTGAAGGCCTCGATTGGAGGCAGGCGATCATTCACAACGAGGTGCTCGTACCGACACTCGCATGAGCGGAAAAGTCACGAAAAACTGCGGTTTTAGGTAGGATCGGGAAGGCATTTCCGCTATAGTTCCGGGCATGCGGTTCGACCTTGATCGCCTTCCCACAGACCCGGTTCTCCTGCAGAAAATGCTGCGGGAGATGGCCGAAGCCATGGAGGTAGAGCGGGCCGAGCTGAAGGCGGTAAAGCATACCGTCAAGACCCAAAGCCTGACGATCGAAAAGCTGGAGCATCGCCTTGCCCGGCTGCTGCGCGTCCAGTTCGGTCGCAGCTCCGAAAAGATGGATATCGCGCAACTGCGCCTGATGTTCGAAGAGGTCGAGACCCCGGAGCCGGCCAATGACGACGTAGCCACATCGTCAAAGCTGAAATCGGCACGCAAGGCTGGAGCCCGGACGCCGATCCCGGCGCACGTCCCGCGCCTGACGACGGAGCATCGCCCAGAGCCCTGTGGCTGCGGGGGCGTGGAAACCGTCATCTGCGAAGACGTCACCGAAGTGCTGGATTATGTGCCGGCCCGCTTCCGCGTCCTGCGCCATGTTCGCCCTCGTATCGCTTGCCGGTCTTGCGAGACAATCCGCCAGGCTCCGGCCATTGAGCTGCCGTTGCCCAAGGTCATGGCGAGCAGCGCGCTGCTTGCGCATCTGGTCGTCAGCCGCTTCGTGGATCATCAACCCTGGCACCGCCAGTCGGTGATCTTGCGTCGCCAGGGCGTGGACATCGATCGCGATGTAATGGGGCGTTGGTCCCGCAAGCTGGCTTGGTTGATGGCCCCGCTCGGCGAACGCTTGCTCGCCTACGTCCTCCAAGCTCCCAAGATCCATGGTGACGAGACGCCGGTCACATTGCTCATGGGTGAGGACGGCAGCCACACTGCCTACTTCTGGGTCTATCTGCGCGATGGTCGTTCGAGCGGCGACATGAGCCCGCCCGCTGTGGTGTTCCGCTTCACCACCGGCCGCGGCGGCGAGCATCCCGCAGCCCATCTCGCCGGATATCAGGGATACCTCCAGGCGGATGGCTATGCCGGCTACAACGCGCTGTATCGTGACCCCAAGACGAAGGCCCCGCGCGGCGTGACCGAGGTGGGTTGCTGGGCACATGCGCGGCGCAAGTTTACTGACATCCTGGAAAAGAACCCGTCGCCAGTCGCGGCTGAAGCCGTTGTGAGGATTGGTGAGCTGTTCGCGATCGAGCGCGACATCAAGGGCGCACCACCCGATGCACGACGACAGGTCCGCCAGCAGCAGGCCTCCCCTAAACTGGCTGCCTTACGGCCCTGGCTCGAAGCACAGATGCGCGGGCTGTCCTCAGACAGCGCACTGGCGAAGGCCTGCCGTTATCCGCTCAACCGGTGGGCGGCGATGATCCGCTATTGCGACGATGGCCTGCTCGAGATCAGCAACAACCTGGTCGAAAATGCCCTGCGCGGCGTTGCTCTTGGTCGGCGCAACTGGATGTTCGTCGGTTCGACCAAGGGCGGAGATGCTTCGGCCCTGTTTTACTCGCTTGTCGAGACATGCCGCCTGAACGGCGTGGAACCCGAGGCTTGGTTTACCGACGTCATCGCGCGTATCGGCAACCACCCGATCAACCGGATCGACGAATTGCTGCCATGGAACTGGCATGCGGCGAGAGAGGTCCAGAACCTGGAGTATGCTGCTTGAGCAACGCCTTCATCGTGCGGATGACAATCACCCTAGACGACGTGACGCCGGCCGTCAGCCGCGTAATCGAAGTGCCGCTGGGTATCCGGCTCGATCGTCTGCACAGCGTCTTCCAGGCGGCATTGGCGTGGACGGACAGTCATCTGTGGGAACTGACGTTCGGTCGCACGGGCTTCGGCATCCCAGATCCCGAATATGGCTTTGGCGGTCCGCTCGATGCCCGCAAGGCGACCCTGGGTCAGGCTCTAGAGGGAATGCGGGGCAAGTCCTTCCGATACCTATACGACTTCGGTGATGCCTGGGAGCACAGCGTCAAAATCCAGGGCATCGCTCCGGCCGAGCCCCAAGGCAGCTATCCTCGCCTGCTCGCAGCCACCGGCATGCGACCGCCAGAGGACTCAGGCGGACCTTGGGGCTATGCCGAGAAGCTGGAAGCCCTGGCCGATCCGACACATGAATACCATGAAGAGGCGTTGGAAGCCCTGGGGGACGACCATGATACCGATGCTCAGCCCGACATCGACATGATCCATAACCGCTTAGCAGCGCTGGCAAAGAAATGGGCGCCGCGCCCGCGGAAGGCCAAATAGACTTACGTCAACGCCGCCTTCCGTCGGCGCTTACTTCTGATGCAACCAAGTTGCATACCAGTTCGTCGATCGAGCGCTCTTTTTCGATCGGCAGGCAGCCCTCGATTACAGCGAGGATACGGTGATGGAGCCGAACGTACGCATCAGGCCGTGCTACGATGAAAATCATCTCTGGCACGATCGCTCTGGCTTCGCTTACCGAAGCACCAGAGGGGACCCCCGCCCGCTTCGCTTCGCGGCTGATTGCAATGCAACCAGTGTGCCGGACATCTAGCGGTACTACACCAACCGGCTTCCCACGCAGGACTGGATTAAAATGTTGCTCGGCCGATGCGAAGAAGCTGTCGAAATCGAGGTAAAGCTTTGTCACAGCCGTAAGGGCCTTTTGCGAGGGAATCAGACGCAACCATTCTGGAACATTTAGCGAACATCGGCAATCGAGATCAGCAGAGCAAAAGGGGCTAGGCAACAATCTGGTCAGTGCCTGCCATCAAATTCTTAGACGGCAATCCACTGACCAGCGGGTTTTGATGCGATTGAAATGACCTCGGAATGACCGAATATAGGGCTGCATTTGCCACCTTGTAGGCGGCGATTGCAGGGGCAGCAGGCGACCACTTCCGGTCGTACAGGAGTCCGATGGCCAACGATAGGTTCAGTGAAAACCCGCCATTCAAATCGAGTGCGCGCGGTTGGTGCGCTCTGGCCGTGCCAATGGCAATGGTGGCGCGGGATGCAGTAATCGTTGATTCAATCCCTGCTCCAAGCGTTATTGGCTTTTCCGATCACTTCAGTTAGGTGAGGTATCGACGGGCAGACTAGTCCGCCTTTCATTGATCGCGCCGGTGCCCCCGAAAGGGGCTTAATCGGGAATGCGGTGCGGAAGCTTGCTTCCAAATCCGCGGCTGTCTCTGCAACTGTAAGCGGATAGCGCGATGTACATCGCTCCTCTTGGAAGGGGCAGCCACTGGGCCGGACGCTAAATCATGCGAGGTCTGGGAAGGCGTGCATCAAGCTGTGACCCGTGAGCCAGGAGACCTGCCGGCGTCTGGTCGCTCTTGCCTTGGTCCAGAGGATGGCTGCGGCACGGTGAACTCCGTCTGAGCGACGAACGAGCGGCTGGGGCCGCATCGGAGACGTGCGTCGGCCGCCCATGGCGTCCGGCCGCCGCGCGTGTCGCCCGTTCGCGCGGGTTTGCCCCGGCCACGTCGCAAGACGCCGGGGGACTATTTAGTGATCAAGACCATTACTACCAGCAGCGCCCTTGCGCTGATCTGTATCGGAAAACCGGCATTTGCCGAAACCTCTGAAAAGGCATCGCAAACAAGCGCGGATGCAGTCGTGGCGGGTAACGACATTGTGGTTTTCGGTCGCGGTGAGGCCATGATCGGCACTGCCAAATCAGCGAGCGAAGGAAGCGTCGGAGGGGCCGATCTCCTCGTGCGGCCTCTTCTCCGCGTGGCCGAACTGCTGGAAGCGGTGCCCGGGCTGGTTGCAGCCCAGCATTCTGGGAGCGGCAAAGCCAACCAGTATTTCCTGCGCGGTTTCAACCTCGACCATGGGTCTGACTTCAGTACCTATATCGATGATGTGCAGATGAACTTTCGTACCCACGGACATGGTCATGGCTATCTCGACCTCAACGGCCTCATTCCGGAGATCGTGGGCCGGGAGGATTTTCGTAAAGGGCCCTACCGCGCCGATGGCGGTGATTTCGCTCTGGCGGGAGCAGCCTATATGACGACCATCAAGGGTTATGACCGGCCATGGGCATCGGCCGAGACTGGTTCATATGGTTGGCGCCGCGTCGCTGCGGGTGGAACATTGCACGACCTGGGCGGCGGAGACCTCACGCTTGTCGCCCAGGCCAAGGCCTATGACGGACCGTGGCAGGAACCTGAACGTCTGCGCCATTACTCGGGGTTCGCGAAATATAGCATGCCGACCGGTGCGGGCACATTGGAGGCATCTCTCCATGCCTACCGGGCGACATGGCACCCAACCGAGCAAATCCCCGAGCGCATTATCGGCACGGCGTTGTGTGCGGATGTGTTCTGCTCTCCAGATCCTTCCGCGCGGGGTGAGACGACGCGCCTGGTGGCTAACATCGCGGTCAAGCAACCGACATGGCGCGCCAATGTCTATGCCCAGTTTTACGACTGGTCGATGTTCTCGAACCCCACTTACACCGATCCGGATGGCACAAGCGCGCAGATCAAGCAGTTCGACCGGCGTTGGGTCCTCGGGCTGTCCGCACAAAAACATTGGGAAATCGCTGACAGTCTGGCTGTGAGCCTTGGCACCGAAAACAGATACGACGCCGTCGGGAATGTTGGTGTCGATCGAACGGCTGCCCGCGCATTTCTTGAATCTCTCGGGCACTTTCGGGTCGGGGAATTGTCTTCCGCGCTCTACGGCGAAGTCGCTTGGAAACCCTTGGCGGGACTGCGTGTGACAGGTGGTCTTCGCGGGGACTATTATCACTATTCCGTGCGTGCACGAGATTCTGTTGCGGCGTCGCTGGGCGAAGGCAGTGGCTCAGCGTCGATTCTCTCTCCCAAGGCGTCAATCGCCTATCAGGTTACGCCGCATCTTGAACTCTACGCCAACTGGGGCCGTGGATTCCATTCCAACGATGTTCGGGGTGCGGTCAACAGGGACACGCCTGTTCCCGTTCTGGTTCGCGGCATCGGCAAGGAACTGGGAGGACGCATTCAATTCTCCGGGGTCACGTTAACCGCGACTTACTGGTGGCTGCATGTCGGCAGCGAACTTCGTTTCATTGGCGATTCCAATGCTGTTGAACCGTCGGGTGCCAGTGGGCGTCATGGCTATGAAATCGTCGCCTTCTGGCGGCCGTTCCCTTGGCTTGCGCTTGATGGAAACTATACCGCCAGCCATGCGCGCTTCGACAATGGCGATCACATCCCCAATGCATTTGAGAACGCGGCTTCAGCCGGTGCCGCCATCATTCTTGATCCCTGGGAAGCCAGCATTCGGGTGCGCCACCTTGGACCTTCTCCGCTTGTCGAGGACAACAGTGTCCGGGATCGAGGCAGCACCGTCATGAATGCCCGGGCCGCGTGGAAGGGCAAGAAGGTCGAGATATTTGGAGAAGTGCTGAACATCTTCGACAGCCGGGACAAGGACATCGCCTATTATTACGAGTCCTACATCCCCGCCTTCGATGCAGGTGCTCCGGTGGAAGGCCGGTTGAGCCGCGTGGTCGAGCCTCGAACTGTGAGGATTGGCGCAAAGGTCAATTTCTAGCGAAATCCCTTGATGGGCGGCGCTGCAGCACGTCTGCGGCGCCATCCTTCGTTTGTATATTCCTCAATCGCCGAGCCAATCATGCACCTCACGAAGTCACTGCCATCCCTGTCTCTGCGCCGACGAATTGGTGCCTTGTTTGCCGGATTGATCGCCGCCAACATTGGGGTCTGGGTCTGGGCATTCAGCCTGTTTCATGCACAGCCGTTAATGCTCGGCACCGCTGTGCTTGCCTGGGGGCTGGGCCTGCGTCACGCGGTTGATGCCGATCATATTGCGGCGATTGACAATGTGACCCGCAAGCTGATGCAGGACGGGCAGCGCCCGGTTTCGGTCGGATTCTGGTTCGCGATCGGGCATTCCGGAATCATTGCCATAGCATCGATCATCATTGCGGTGACGGCCAGCGCGCTGTCGCAGTTCGGCGCCTTCAAGGAAATCGGTGGCGTGATTGCAACCGTGATTTCCGCGCTTTTCCTGTTCACGATCGCCGGCATGAACCTGGTCATCCTGCGCTCTGTCTGGCGGACTTTTGCCCATGTTCGTGCAGGCGGCAGCTATGCCGAGGACGATCTTGATCTGCTATTGGGTGGGCGCGGTCTGCTTTCCAGACTGTTCAGGCCGATGTTCCGCCTCGTGAACAAAAGCTGGCATATGGCCCCGCTGGGGTTTCTGTTCGGGCTTGGGTTCGATACAGCAACCGAAGTTGCCATTCTGGGCATGTCGGCCAGCCAGGCCGCCGATGGCCTGTCGATCGGGACAATCCTGGTCCTGCCCGCCCTGTTCGCGGTCGGTATGGCCCTCATCGATACGGCGGACGGCGTGGTGATGCTGGGCGCTTATGAATGGGCCTTCGTGAAGCCGATCCGCAAGCTCTACTACAACATCACCATCACCCTGATCTCGGCCATCGTGGCGATTGTCATTGGTGGAATCGAAACGCTGGCCCTGATTGGCGACAAGCTGGCCCTTACGGGTGCGCCATGGCGGATCGCCATTGAACTGGGTGAAAATTTCAATGGTCTGGGCTTCGCCATCATCGGTCTTTTCGTGTTCTGCTGGCTGGCGAGTTACGCGATCTATCGATGGAAGCGGTTCGATGAAATCGAGGTTTCGGTCGGTGCCTGACCGTCCACGTTGCGTGAAGCAACATCATCAATTGGCTTGGCTGGCATTTTCGTCTAGAGCGCGCGGTGAAGGATCGGGGTAACCCGCCCTTCAATGATCGCGCCGGTGCCCCGCAAGGGGCTTAATCGGGAATGCGGTGCGGGAGCGTGCTCCCAAATCCGTGGCTGTCCCTGCAACTGTAAGCGGATAGCGCGATGCACATGCTCCTGAATTCAGGAGCAGCCACTGGGCAGCGCGCAAGCGCCAAGTCTGGGAAGGCGTGCATCAAGCTGTGACCCGCGAGCCAGGAGACCTGCCGGCGCACCGGTCGCTCTTGCCTGATCCAGGGGATGGTCACGGCACGGTAACTCTCCGTCTGAGCGACGAAGCTGTGTGGCTGGGGCTGCACGGGTTGCGTGGTTACGGGTGCTTTGTCGCGCCCGCCCGTCGTCGCGCGCCGACCGGACTTGTCCGGCAAGCCCCGCCGTGTCTCGCTCTGGCGCGCGGGGAAGTTACTATGCCAGACCTGTCCAAGGCGTCCCTGTCCAAGGTGCCGGTCACCATCATCACGGGCTTTCTGGGCGCGGGGAAAACCACGCTCATCAGCCACCTGATCCACAATGCCGGTGGCCGCAGGCTGGCCGTGGTGGTCAACGAATTCGGTTCTCTGGGTGTGGATGGCGAGATTCTGCAGTCCTGCGCCATTCCTGATTGCCCGGCGGAAAACATCGTAGAGCTGGCCAATGGCTGCATCTGCTGCACCGTGGCGGACGATTTCATCCCGACGGTGGAAAAGCTGCTGGCGCTTGATCCGCGCCCCGATCACATCCTGATCGAGACATCGGGTCTGGCGTTGCCAAAGCCGCTGCTCAAGGCGTTCGACTGGCCTGCGATCCGCAGCCGGATCACCGTGGACGGCGTGCTGGCGCTGGCCGATGCCGAAGCGGTCGCGGCAGGCCGGTTCGCGCCCGATGTGGCAGCGCTTGACGCCCAGCGCGCCGCCGATCCGAGCATCGATCACGAGACGCCGCTGTCGGAAGTGTTCGAGGATCAGCTGGCCTGCGCCGACATGATCCTGCTGACCAAGGTCGATCTGGCCGGACCCCAAGGCGTAGCCGCCGCGCGCGCGATCATTGCGGCAGAGCTTAGTCGCCCGGTTCCGGTGATAGAACTGACCGAAGGCGTGGTCGATCCGCGTGTGATCCTGGGGCTTGATGCCGCAGCCGAGGACGACATCGCCGCGCGCCCATCGCACCATGATGGTGAGGATGATCACGAACACGACGACTTTGACAGCACCGTTATCGAATGGGGCGAGATCGCCGATCCGGCGGCGCTGGTCGCGCGGATCGAGACGCTGGCCCGCGATCACCATATCCTGCGCGTAAAGGGCTATGCCGCCGTTGCGGGAAAGCCGATGCGGCTGCTGGTGCAGGCGGTGGGCGCGCGGGTGCGGCACCAGTACGATCGCCCGTGGCGCCCTGACGAGCCGCGCCGCACCACGCTGGTCGCCATTGCCGAGCACGATCACGTCGACGCCGATGCCATTCGCGCGGTGCTGCTGGCGTAAGGCGCGGGCCATGCACGTCATTTTCCGCGAAACGCACGGGATGGAGGAAACCGCCGTCCCGCAGGATCTGGGGCAAGAGCCCGCGGATCTTGTGGTCCTGTCCTTTTCGGACAGCGATCTGGGGGCGTTCGCGGCGGCATGGCATCAGGCCCGTGCAGACGATGCGACATTTCCTTCGCTGCGGCTCGCCAATCTGGCGGCGCTGATGCATCCGCTGTCGGTCGACACGTATGCCGAGCGGACGCTGTCGGGCGCAAAGGCGATCCTGATCCGGCTGATCGGCGGCACGCCCTATTGGAGCTACGGGCTGCAACAGGTCGAGGCGCTGGCCCGGTCGCGCGGGATCGTGCTGGCCGTGCTGCCCGGCGACGGCTTTGAGGATGCGCGGCTGGATGCGGCCTCGACCGTGCCGGTGACCGCGTTGCGCGAACTTGCGCAGTGGTGCGATGCTGGCGGTGCAAGGGCGGCGCAGGCGGCGCTTGCCGCGCTGTCGCAGCTGGCGGGGCTGATTGATGCCCCCGCCCGGACATTCGATCCGCTGCTGATGGCGGGAGGCTGGCATCCCGGCCGGGGCGTGATCGATCTTGAAGCCTTTGCGCGCGATCCCGCAAGGCCGCTGGTCCTGATCGTGTTCTATCGTTCTTACCTGACCGCCCACGATCTGGACCCGTTTGCCGCCCTGCATACCGCGTTCGAGCAGCGCGGTTTCGATGCATTGTCGATCTTCGTCCCCTCGCTGAAAGCCCCGCAGGTGCGCGAACAGGTGGACCGCTGGGTGCGCGGGCTTGGCCCGGCAGCGATCATCAACGCTACCGCTTTTTCCGCGCGGGGCGATGACGGCGCCACCCCGCTTGATGGCGCGGGCGTTCCCGTGTTTCAGCTGGCGCTGGCCACGTCCGGGCGCGCGGGATGGGCAGCGGCTTCGCGCGGGCTTTCCCCGGCAGACCTTGCCATGCACGTGGTCTTGCCCGAAATTGACGGGCGGGTGTTTGCAGGCGTCGCCAGCTTCAAGGAGGCGGGGACGCGCGATCCCGCGCTTGGCTTTGCCCGCACCATCCATCGCGCCGATGCAGGCCGGGTTGGGGCGATCACCGCGCGGGTGGCGGGCTGGATCGCACTTGCCCAAACGCCGGTTGCAGAACGGCGGGTTGCGCTGGTCCTGTCTACTTATCCCGGCAAGACATACCAGATGGCCCACGCCGTGGGGCTGGATGCGCTGGCTTCTGCCGAGGCGATCCTGGCCGATCTGGCCGAGGCGGGATATGCCACTGACGCGCAGGCCGGACTGGCAGCGCTCCTTCAATGCACACATCAGCACTGGCCGATGGCAGAGTACCGCAAGGCTTTGGCAGCACTGCCCGATACCCTGCGCGCTGAACTTTTCGCCGCATGGGGCGAGCCGGAAGCCGATGCTGCCGCCGCCGATGGCGCGTTCCGTTTTGCCGCGCTGCCCATCGGCAACGCGCTGGTAGCCTTGCAGCCCGAACGCGGCGAACGCGCCCATCGCGACGGCGACTATCACGACCTGTCCCGCTGCCCGCGCCATGGCTATGTGGCGTTCTACCTGTGGCTGCGCCAGCGAAGCGTGGACGCGCTGGTGCATATCGGCGCACATGGCACACTGGAATGGCTGCCGGGCAAATCAGTCGCGCTGTCCGATGCTTGCTGGCCCGAGGCGCTGACCGGCGCGATGCCGGTGATCTATCCGTTCATCGTCAACGATCCCGGCGAAGCGGCGCAGGCCAAGCGCCGGATCAGCGCGGTTACGATCGGGCACGTTCCCCCGCCACTGGTGCAAACGCAAAGCGGTGCGGGGCTGGCCCGGATCGAGGCGCTGCTGGATGAATTCTCCAACGCTGGCGGGCTGGACCCGGCCCGCCGCGACCGTCTGCAAGTGAACATCCGCGACGAAGCGCGCGTGCTGGGACTTGAGGCGGAACTGGGCCTTGATGACGCGGCCACGCTGGTCGAGGCGATCACCCGGATCGACCGCTTCGTTTGCGATGTAAAGGACAGCCAGTTCGGTGACGGGCTGCATGTGTTCGGGCGGGGAGATCAGGGCGCAGCCGAGCGGGCCGGATTGCTGGCGGCACTCGACGGACGCCGCGTTCCGCCCGGTCCCTCCGGCTCCCCCTTTCGCGGGCGCAGCGATGTGCTGCCAACCGGGCGAAACCTTTATGCGATAGACCCGCGCGCCGTGCCTTCACGCGCGGCCCATGCCCAAGGGGTGACACTGGCAGAGGAGCTGATCCGGCGGCATCTGCAGGATCACGGCGATTATCCGCGCGGGCTGGTGGTCGATCTGTGGGGATCGGCCACGATGCGCACGGCGGGCGAGGAATTCGCCATGGCGCTGCACCTGCTGGGCGCAAAGCCGCTGTGGGACACCGCGTCCGAACGGGTAACAGGCATCGAAATCCTGCCGCTGGCGCTGCTGGACCGGCCGCGTATCGATGTGACGTTGCGGATTTCCGGCCTGTTCCGCGATGCCTTTCCTGCGCTGCCGATACTGTTTGGCCAAGCGGTGCGCGCGCTGTGTTTGCGCGATGAACCGGCGGACTGGAACCCGTTTGCAGGGCAGGCTGCGGCACCGCGCGTCTATGGCCCGGCCCCCGGCAGCTATGGACTGGGTCTTGGCGATGCAGCCGAGGTCTATACTGAAGCGGCCCGGCGCGCTGCTGGTGAGGCATGGCTGGCGGCATCGGACCATGCGTTTGACGCAGCCTCCGATGCGATCGGAACCTTTGCCGATCCTGCCGGCCTGCGCCAGCGTGTTGAAGGAGCGGACGCCTTTGTCCATCTTCAGGACTTGCCCGAAACCGATCTGCTGCTGGCCGCCGATTATGCCGCGCACGAGGCGGGCTTTGCCGCTGCCAAGGCGCTGATCGGTGGTTCGGCGGCGCTCTACCACCTCGACAATCGCGATCCGGGGCGCACCGTTGCGCGCACCCTGACCGAAGAGATCGCCCGCGTGGTCCGCGCCCGCGCGGCGCACCCAGGCTGGGTGGCGGGCATGATGCGGCACGGCTTTCGCGGGGGGGCAGAACTGGCCGCGACGCTGGACCATATGGGTGCCTTTGCGCACCTTTCAGGCAGCGTACCGCCGCATCTGTTCGACCTTTATCACGACGCGACACTGGGCCAGACCGATGTTCGCGCATTTCTTGAACGCGAGAATCCGGCTGCGCTGGCGGCGATGGAAGCCCGCTTTGCCGCGCTCCATGCCGCCGGGCTGTGGCAGACCCGGCGCAATTCCATCCTCGCCAGCCTGCCAAGGCTTGAGGACAGGGCATGAGCAGTTTTGCGGTGAAGGGCTGGTGCCCCGATGCCTGGCACCCGATGATGGCGGGCGACGGGCTGCTGGTGCGGGTAAAGCCTCGGCTTGGCCGCCTGACGCGGGCGCAAGTGCTGGGCCTGTGCGATGCCGCCGTGGTGCACGGCAATGGCCTGATCGACATGACCGCCCGCGCCAATCTCCAGCTTCGCGGGGTGCCTGAAACTGGCTGGCAGGCGCTGCTCGACCGGTTGCTGGTGCTGGATCTGGTGGACCCTGACCCTGTCATCGAACAGCGGCGCAACATTCTGGTCGCGCCGGATTGGCGGGTCGGTGATGACAGCCATCGCATTGCGGGCGCGTTGCTGACCCGGCTGGATGAGTTGCCCGATCTGCTCGGTAAAGTGGGCTTTGCCATCGATGCCGGTCAGACCTGCATTCTGGGTGGCGAGGCGGGCGATTTCCGCATTGAGCGCGGCGGCGATGGCGGTCTGATCCTGCGCGCCGATGGCCGCGCCACCGGTATGGCGGTTGCTGCTGGCAGGGAAGTGGACGCGCTGATCGCGCTCGCCCACTGGTTTGCGGCCAGCGGCGGCGCGAAAGCGGGGCGCATGGCGCGACACCGGCTGGTCCTGCCCGAATGGGCCTGTGGCGACATTCTGCCCGCGCCGTCGGCTGCTTGCATCGTGCCGGGCCTTCATGATCTGGGCCTCCGTGATGGGAGTTGGGCCTATGGCTTGCCGTTTGGCCGGATAGAGGCGCGGATACTGGCCGGGATGGTGGAAGCATCGCCCGCCGCAGCGGTGCGGATCACGCCGTGGCGTGTGCTGCTGGTGGAAGGCGCGCCTGCCGTTTGCGCCGGTGGGCTGATCGATAATCCTGCCGACCCGCTGCTGCATGTCGATGCTTGCCCCGGCGCGCCCTGCTGCCCGCAGGCCTCGGTTGAAACCCGCGATCTTGCCCGCCGCCTTGCACCGCATGTCGCCGGGCGGCTGCATGTTTCGGGCTGTGCCAAGGGCTGCGCCCGCCAGCGCGCCGCCGATGTCACGCTGACCGGCCGCGATGGCCTGTTCGATCTTTCCCTGAACGCACCCGCCGGTGCGTTGCCAGTTCGCTCTGCGCTCAGCCCAGCCGAGCTTCTCGCCCATTTCGGAGCCGCTTGATGCCCCATATCTATGAAACCGATGGCGCGGCCATCTATCGCCAGTCTTTCGCCATGATCCGCGCCGAAGCCGATCTGGCGCCCTTTTTCGCTGATGAGGAACCGGTGGCGGTGCGCATGATCCACGCCGCCGGGATGGTGGACCTTGCCGCGCATATCCGCTTCTCACCCGGCTTTGCCAGTGCGGCGCGGGCGGCGCTGGCCGCTGGCGCGCCGGTGCTGTGCGATGCGCGGATGGTGTCCGAAGGGATCACCCGTGCGCGGCTGCCTGCTGATAATCAGATCATCTGCACCCTGAATGCGCCGCAAGTGCCCGACATGGCGCGGGCAATGGGTAACACCCGCTCTGCCGCCGCACTGGAACTGTGGCGGCCGCATCTGGCAGGCGCGGTGGTGGCCATCGGCAACGCGCCAACCGCGCTGTTCCATCTGCTGAATATGCTGGAAGATCCCGATTGCCCGCGCCCTGCGGCGGTCATCGGCTGTCCGGTGGGCTTTGTCGGCGCGGCCGAATCCAAGGCCGCGTTATGGGCCGCGCCGCCGGTGCCGTGCTGCATCGTTGAAGGGCGGCTGGGCGGCAGCGCGATCACGGTTGCTGCGATCAACGCTTTGGCGAGCGGCACCGAATGAGCGCGGCCCTTTCCTGCGGGACGATCCACGGCGTGGGTTTGGGTCCGGGTGCGCCCGATCTGTTGAGCGTTCGCTCTGACCGGCTGGTGCGTGGCGCCCGCCACGTGGCCTATTTCCGCAAGGCCGGGCGACCAGGACAGGCGCGGCGGATTGTCGAAGGAATGCTGCGCCCCGACGTGATCGAAATCCCGATGGAATATCCGGTGACGACCGAGATTCCGTTATCCGACCCGCGCTACAACGACTGTCTTTCCGCTTTCTATGCCGAATGCACGCAGCGATTGGTCATGCTGGCGCAGGCAGGCGAAGACGTGGTCGTGCTGTGTGAGGGCGATCCGTTTTTCTACGGTTCATTCATGCATTTGCACACCCGGCTGGCGGGCACGGTTCCGGTGGCAGTGGTTCCGGGTATCACCGGCATGGCCGGGGCGTGGAACGCAACCGGCATCCCGATCACCTGGGGCGACGATGTGCTGACCATCGCGATGGCGACCCTGCCCGAGGATGAACTGGTGCGACGCATCCGCGATACAGATGCGCTGGTGGTGATGAAGATCGGGCGCAACCTGCCCAAACTGCGCCGCGCGGTGGCCGCTGCCGGGCGCGAGGATGCGGCATGGCTGGTCGAACATGCCGCCATGCCAGGTCAGCGGGTCACGCGGCTGATCGAGGCCGAAACGGTCACGCCCTATTTCTCGATCCTGCTGATTCACGGCCAGGGGCGCCGGCCATGAGTGCCGGGGCCATGAGCGGCTGGCTGGCCATCGCCGGTCTGGGGCCGGGCGACGAGGCGCTGATTACGCCCGAAGTCACCGCCGCTCTGGCCGGGGCAAGCGATGTCATCGGCTATATTCCCTATGTCGCCCGGATCGCCCCGCGCGCCGGGCTGACACTGCATCCGTCCGATAACCGGGTGGAGCTGGACCGGGCCGCCCATGCGCTGGAACTCGCGGCGCAGGGGCGGCGCGTGGTGGTGGTATCATCGGGCGATCCGGGCGTTTTCGCGATGGCCGCCGCCGTGTTCGAGGCGCTGGAGGCAGGCCCGGCCCACTGGCGCGATCTCGACATCCGGGTGCTGCCCGGCATCACCGCGATGCTGGCCGCCAGCGCGCGGGCGGGGGCGCCGCTGGGTCATGATTTTTGCGCGATCAATCTGTCGGACAATCTCAAGCCGTGGAATTTGATCGAAAAACGGTTGCGGCTGGCGGCAGAGGCGGACTTTGCCATGGCCTTCTACAACCCGAGGTCAAAAGCCCGGCCCGAAGGTTTCGAACGTGTGCTGGAATTGCTGCGCGAAGTGTGCGGCCCGGATCGCCCGATCTTGTTCGCCCGCGCCGTATCGACGCCCGACGAGCAATTGCGGATCGTACCGCTGGGTCAGGCCCGTGCAGACATGGCCGACATGCGGACCATGGTGATCGTCGGATCAAGCCTGACGCGGATCATCGAACGGACAAGTGGGCGAAAGCTCGGTCCGATCCTCTACACGTCGCGTTCGGCCTTGGGTTCGGCGTCATGACCCAGCCAGACCAGTACATCTTCCGGGCGATAGCATTCGGCCCGGCCCGGAACGGCAGGGCGATCAATCATCAGGACCGGCAGGCCCAGATCCCGTGCGGCGATCAGCTTGGCCTCTGCGCCTTGCCCGCCAGCGTTCTTGCACACCACCAGATCGATGGCGTGCGCCTCCATCAATGCGCTGTCGCCTGTGGCGGTGAACGGCCCGCGATCGACGATCAGGGTGTGATGGGGCAAGCCCGGCGGCTGGTCTGGCGCATCGACAAAGCGCAACAGATAATGATGCTGCGGCTGGGCAGCGAAGGCTGCCACATGCATCCGGCCCAGCGCCAGCATTACGCGGCGGGAGTGCCCGGCCAGCGCTGCCACCGCACCGTCGATGCTGGCAACGCGGGTCCAGCGGTCTCCGGCGACCGGTTGCCACGCCCGGCGGGTCAGCGCTACATGAGGCACTCCGGCCAGGCGGGCCGCCTCCACGGCATGGCTGCTCATCGTTGCGGCAAAGGGGTGGGTCGCGTCCACCAGATGAGTCACGCGGTGGTGGCGCAGATAATCGGCCAGCCCCGCCACACCGCCGAACCCGCCGACACGCACCGGCACCGGTTGAGCGCGGGGGTTTTCGGTCCGTCCGGCATAGCTGAGCGTCGTCGCAATGCCCCGCGCGCCAAGCAGGCGGGCAAGCGCGCTGGCCTCTGTCGTGCCGCCCAGCAGGAGGACGTTGGGCATGGCTGATATGGCTCCTGAAGCGTGGTTGACGATCATCGGCATTGGCGAGGACGGGCCGGACGGCCTTTCCGCCGCCGCCCGCACGGCGCTGGCGCAGGCCGGACTGGTCATGGGACCGGCACGGCACCTGTCGCTGCTGCCCGCGATTACCTGTACCATGATCGAATGGCCAGTACCCTTTGCCGATGGCATTGCCCTGCTGATGCAACATCGCGGGCAGCGGGTGGTGATGCTGGCATCGGGCGATCCGTTCTGGTTCGGGGCGGGAAGCAGTGTGGCGCGCCTGCTTGATCCGGGCGAATGGGTGGCGATCCCCGCGCCTTCCACTTTCACGCTGGCGGTTGCGCGGCTGGGCTGGCCGGTTCAGGATGTGGCCTGTCTTGGTCTCCATGCCGCGCCGTTAGATCGGCTCAAGCCCCACCTGGCACCAGGGCGGCGCGTCATTGCACTGTTGCGCGATGGCGCGGCGGTGGCCGCGCTGGCGGACTATCTGACCGGCCAAGGCTTTGGCGCGTCAGCGTTGCATGTGATGGAAGCGCTGGGCGGGCCGCGCGAACGGGTTCGCACCGCGCGCGCCGAGGGGCTGTCTTTCACCGACATCGCCCATCCGGTAGCGGCCGGGATCGAGTGTGCCGGGCATGGCCCGTCCTTGCCGCTGACGGCGGGCCGACCGGACCACTGGTTTGCGTCCGACGGGCAGTTGACCAAGCGTCCGGTACGCGCGCTGACGCTATCGGCGCTGGCCCCGTGTGCGGGTGAGCTGCTGTGGGATATTGGCGCGGGATCGGGATCGATCGGGATCGAATGGCTGCTGGCCCACCTGGCCAACCGGGCCTGTGCGATAGAGGCGGATCCGGTGCGCGCGGACCGTGTGCGGGCCAACGCCGCTGCGCTGGGCGTTGATCGGCTGAAAGTTGTCGTCGGGATTGCGCCGGATGCCCTGCCACCGGGACCATTGCCCGATGCGGTGTTCATCGGCGGTGGTTTATCGGAAGCCTTGCTGGACACGCTATGGGCACGTTTGCCCGCCGGAACGCGGCTGGTGACCAATGCGGTGACGCTGGAATCAGAAGCGCTGCTAGCCCGGTGGCATGGCCAGAAGGGCGGGAGCCTCCTGCGCATCGAACTGGCCGACGCCGCACCGCTGGGCAACCGGCACGGCTGGCGCGCGCGCTATCCGGTGGTGCAATGGAGCGTGACGCTGTGATCATCGCCGGGTTCGGCTTTCGGTCAGGCGTCGGCCTGCCTTCGCTGCGCGCGGCGTTCGCGCTGGCGGAGCAGGGGCAACCGCCGGTGACGCATCTGGCCACGGCGCAAGACAAGCTCGCAGCGCTGCTCCCTCTGGCCGAAGCGCTGGGCCTGCCGCTGATGGGCGTGGCGTCCGATGCACTGGCTGCCGTTTCCACCCCCACGCGCTCCATCGCCAGCCTGAACGCTCGTCACGTCGGCAGCGTGGCCGAAGCGTCCGCGCTTGCCGCTGCTGGCGCGGGTGCGCGCCTGCTGTCGCCGCGCCACATCTCCCCCGATCGCATGGCGACGTGCGCCATTGCTGCCAGTGTCAACCTTCAGGGAACCCCGACATGACCGTCCACTTCATTGGCGCCGGTCCCGGCGCGCCCGATCTTCTCACTTTGCGCGGACGCGATCTGATCGCGGGCAGCCCGGTGTGCCTTTATGCCGGGTCGCTGATCCCGGTCGCCGTGCTGGATCATTGCCCGCCGGGCGCCCGGATCGTGAACACCGCGCCGCTGGAACTGGACCAGATCATGGCCGAAATCGCCGCCGCCCATGCCGCCGGGCACGATGTGGCGCGGCTGCATTCGGGCGATCTTTCGGTGTGGTCTGCCATGGGCGAGCAGTTGCGCCGCCTGCGCGCGCTGGACATTCCCTTTACGATCACACCCGGCGTCCCGGCTTTCGCCGCCGCCGCCGCTGCGCTGGAGGCAGAGCTGACCCTGCCCGCGCTGGCGCAATCGCTGGTGCTGACCCGCACACCGGGCCGCGCCAGCACGATGCCGCCCGCCGAAAGCCTGGCCAACTTTGCCGTGACCGGCGCGACGCTGGCCATTCACCTTTCGGTTCACAATCTGGCGCAAGTGGTGGCGGACCTGACGCCGGCCTATGGCGCGGATTGCCCCGTCGCGGTGGTCTGGCGCGCCAGTTGGCCCGATCAGCGGATCGTGCGCGCCACGCTCGACACTATTGAACAGGCCATCGCCGGGAGCATGGAGCGCACCGCCCTGATCCTGGTCGGGCGGGTGCTGGCGGCGCAGGATTTTGCCGAAAGCAGCCTCTATGCGCCCGGTTATGATCGCCGGTTCAGGCCGCAGGATGCCACGTCACGTTTTGGCGGTGCGGCCGAATGAGCGCGCGCCACCAGACTCCGGGATTGATGATCGCCGCCCCCGCATCGGGCACAGGCAAGACCACGGTGATGCTGGGCCTGCTGCGCGCCCTGACCGAAGACGGGCTGGCGGTGCAGCCGTTCAAGAGCGGGCCGGACTATATCGACCCGGCGTTTCACCGCGCGGCGAGTGGCAGGCCGTCGTTCAATCTCGATAGCTGGGCGATGGAGGACGATCTGATCGCTGCCATTGCGGCGCAGGCCGGGGGCGCGGACATGGTGCTGGCCGAAGGGTCGATGGGGTTGTTCGATGGCGTGGCCAGCAAGGGTGCGTCGGGCAATGGTGCCAGCGCCGACATGGCCCGCCGGATGGGCTGGCCGATCGTGCTGGTGCTGGATGTGTCGGGGCAGGCGCAGTCCGCCGCCGCCACCGCGCTGGGGTTCAGCAGCCTTGATCCGGGGCTGCCATTTGCCGGGGTGATCCTGAACCGCGTGGCCAGTCCGCGTCATGAACGGCTGGTGCGCAAGGGCATGGAGGCGGTGGGCATTCCGGTGCTGGGCGCCCTGCCAAGGCGCGGCGACCTGACCCTGCCCGAACGCCATCTGGGGCTGGTTCAGGCGGTGGAGCATCCCGACCTTGATCGCGCGATTGCCGAGTTTGCAGCGTTCCTGCGCGCCCATGTCGATCTTGACGTTATTCGCCTTGCCGCTGGTGCCGCACCACAAGCCGACGGCGGCAACCTGCCTGCCCCTCCGGCCCAGCGGATCGCCATGGCGCGCGATGCGGCCTTTTCGTTCGTCTACCCGCATCTGATCGAAGGCTGGCGGCGCGCCGGGGCGGAGATCCTGCCATTCTCGCCGCTGGCCGATGAAGCGCCTGCCGCCCATGCCGATCTGGTGTGGTTGCCCGGCGGCTATCCCGAACTGCACGCCGGGACCATTGCGGCGGCTGCAACATTCCTGTCCGGCCTGCGCTGCCATGCGCAAACGCGGCCCGTGCACGGCGAATGCGGCGGCTATATGGTGCTGGGGCAGGGGTTGATCGACAAGAGCGGAGAACGGCACCGGATGGCCGGGCTGCTGGGGCTTGTCACCAGCCATGCCCAGCGCAAGATGCACCTTGGCTATCGCCATGCCGAACTGCTGGTGCCGGTATCGCGCCTTGCCGCCGGGACCAGGCTGCGCGGGCACGAGTTCCACTATTCAACCATTGCCGAACAGAGCGACGCGCCGCTGGCGCTTGTGACCGATGCCGAAGGCGCGGCGGTGGCCGAAAGCGGATCGCATCGCGGCCATGTCACCGGCAGCTATTTCCACATGATCGCGCCCGCTTCGTGCCGAGATGCCCAATGATCGACCTCCACCTGATCGGTATCGGCACTGGCAACCCCGATCACCTGACAGCGCAGGCTGTCGCGGCGATGAACCGTGCCGACCTGATCCTGTTGCCGCGCAAGGGGCAGGCCAAGTCCGATCTGATCGACCTGCGCCGGGAGATCTGCGCGCAGGTGCTGACGGGGCCAACGCGGATTGTGGAATTTGACTTGCCAGTGCGCGGCAATGGGGCCACTTATCTGGATGACGTCAACGCTTGGCATGATGCCATTGCCGATGCGTGGCGGGTGCAGATCGCCGAACATTTGCCCGGCGGTGGCAAGCTGGCGCTGCTCGTCTGGGGTGATCCCTCGCTGTATGACAGCACCTTGCGCATTGCTGACCGGCTGCGCAGCGCGGGGGTGGAAATCGCCGTGCGGGTGGTGCCGGGCATCACCAGTATTCAGGCGCTGACCGCTGCCCATGCCATGCCGTTGAACCCGCTGGCCGGCCCGGTGACGATCACCACCGGGCGGCTGCTGCGCGCCCATGGCTGGCCTGCCGGAGCCGACACGATTGTCGTGATGCTTGACAGCGGTTGCGCGTTCGAGGGGCTGCAACCGCAAGGCATCACCATCTGGTGGGGCGCTTATCTGGGCATGGCGCACGAGGCGCTGGAACAGGGCCCCCTGGCGCAAGCCGGTCCCCGGATCGCGTTGCGCCGGGCGGAACTGCGCGCGCGCCATGGCTGGATCATGGATGTCTATCTCATGCGAAGGGAATTGGCCGATGGAACCTGAAAACCAAGTAGAAGTTGCAGGCGGCGATGCCCGCCACGCCGAAAAGATGCGCAAGAAGCAGACCGCGCAGGCCAAGATCATGGCCAGCAAGACCCGCGAACAGGGCCTGCTGATCGTCCACACCGGCAAGGGCAAGGGCAAAACCAGCGCGGCGCTGGGCATGGTGGTTCGCGCCATTGGCCACGGCATGAAAGTGGGGGTGGTCCAGTTTGTCAAAGGGGCGATGAAAACGGGTGAAAAGGCCGTGTTCGATGCCTTTCCCGACAATGTCGAATTCAAGCCGATGGGCGAGGGTTTTACCTGGGACACGCAGGACCGCACACGCGATATCGCGGCCGCCCGCGCCGGCTGGGACGAGGTCAAGCGCATGATCGCCGATCCCAGCTATCACATGGTGCTGGCCGACGAACTGAACATCGTGCTGCGGTATGATTATCTGCCGGTCGATGAAGTGGTGGCGGTGCTGACCGCGCGCGACATGATGAAGCACGTTATCGTCACAGGCCGCAACGCCCCCGAGGCGCTGATCGAGGCGGCCGACCTTGTTACCGAAATGACCATGGTCAAGCATCCATTCCGCTCCGGCGTGAAGGCCCAGGCCGGCATTGAATTTTGACCGGGGATCGAGTTCTGAGCGCGGTCCCGCCTGTGTTCGGCGCGGAATTTGCGGAGCAATTCATGCAATTGCTGCGCTGGCGGCGCGATGTCCGGCATTTCGACCGCCGCGCCGTGGGCGAAGCGGACATGCGCGCGCTGCTGGCCTGTGCCTCGCTTGCGCCGTCGGTCGGCAATGCGCAGCCGTGGCGATTTGTGCGGGTGCGGACGCCTGACATCCGCGAGGCGCTGGCCGCCCATGCCGATGGGCAAAGTGCACAAGCGGCGGAGCGTTATGCCGGGCAGGCGCGGCACGATCACTACCTGTCGCTAAAGCTGCACGGCTTGCGTGAAGCGCCCGAACTGATGGCGGTGTTCTGCGATGAACTGCCCGAGGCGGGGCACGGCCTTGGCATTGCCACCATGCCTGAAATGCTGCGATATTCCTGTGTGCTGGCGATCCACAATCTCTGGCTCGCGGCACGGCTGCGCGGCATTGGCCTTGGCTGGGTGTCGATCGTTGATCCGCCTTTGGTTCAGGCCATGCTGGATGTACCCGCGCATTGGTCGCTGATCGCGCTGCTGTGCATTGGCTATCCGGCAGACACATCCGACACACCCGAACTGGAACGGCACGGTTGGCAACCGCGTGAACCGTGGAGCGACCGGGTGTTCGAACGATGATTTTCAATCAAAGGACCAGAAAACCATGCTGATACCCGTGGAGGACGGCCCCGCTATCGTGGCCTGCAACACTTGCCGCCATAGCGCCGATGCGCGTGAGGACTCCGCCGGGACGCGCGGCGGCGCGCAACTGGTGGCGGCGCTGCGACAGGTACAGGAGAGCGACGCGCGCTATGCCGGGGTGGCGGTGCAGGAGATGCCGTGCCTGTTCGCCTGCACCGATTTCTGCACAATCCACCTGCGCGCGCCCGGCAAGGTCGGCTATGTTCTGGGCCGGTTCACGCCGGACGAGGACGCCGCCACCGCCATTCTGGACTATGCGGTCCACTATGCCGCCAGCGAACATGGCCGGGTGCCGTTCAAGCAATGGCCGCAAGGCGTGAAGGGGCATTTCATAACCCGCACCCCGCCGCAGGGCTTCGTTGCGGAATGAGCCGGTTTGCGTCCCTTGCCGCCTTTGAAGCGGCGCTTGAGCGTTTGCCTGTGGCCGATGCGGACGCCATCACCGCTGCGCGGGCGCGGCAGGCCAGCCTGACCAAGCCCGCCGGATCGCTGGGGCGACTGGAAGACATCGCGGTGTTTATGGCCGGATGGCAGGGCACGGCGCAGCCGGTGATCGAACAGGGCCGCGCGGCGATCTTTGCCGGGAATCATGGCTTCGTTGTCCACGGGGTCAGCGCCTTTCCCGCCAGCGTGACTGCCGCGATGGTCGGCAATTTCGCTGCCGGAGGTGCCGCCATCAACGCACTGGCCGGGGCCGCCGGACTTGATCTGCGGGTCATCGCACTCGATCTGGACCGGCCCACGGCGGACTTCACCATCGCTGCGGCAATGGACGAGACGGAGTGCCTTGCTGCACTTGCTGCCGGAGCGGCGGTGGTGGAGCCGGGGCTGCACCTGCTGGTCGTTGGCGAAATGGGCATTGGCAATTCAACCGCCGCCGCCGCGCTTTGCGCGCGCAGTTATGGCGGCAGTCCCGCGCAATGGGCCGGGCCGGGAACGGGCGTTGATGCGGGCGGAATTGCGCGCAAGGTAGCCGTGGTAGAGCGGGCGCTGGCCTTTCATGCCGATGCGCCGGACACCCCGTTTGAAATCCTGCGCCGGTTGGGCGGGCGCGAAATCGCAGGCGTTGCCGGGGCCGTGCTGGAGGCGCGCCGTCTGCGCATCCCGGTGGTGCTGGACGGGTTCATCAGTTGCGCCGCACTGGCGCCGCTGGCCGCCGCCGTTCCGGCGATCACCGATCATTGTCTGGCGGGCCATTGTTCGGCTGAACCGGGGCATATCCGCTTGCTGGAGCATCTGGGCCTTGATCCCCTGCTGTCGCTGGGGATGCGATTGGGCGAAGGCAGCGGCGCGGCGCTGGCCGTGTCGGTAATCCGGGCAGCGCTGGCCACGCACAACGGCATGGCCACTTTTGCGCAGGCCGGGGTGGCAGACGGCCTGTGAGCAGCTTTCCCCTTTATCTCCTGCGCCACGGTGAACCGGAAGGCGCGGGGCGGCTGATTGGTCTTACCGATGCGCCGCCTATTGCCGCCGGTATCGCGGCCTGCGCCGATCAGGCGCGGAATCTGGCGGCTGAAGTGCTGATCGCTTCCGACCTGTCGCGGGCGCGTTTGGCGGGCGAGGCCATTGCCCTTGCGACCGGTGTGCCGCTGTCAATCGATCCGCGCTGGCGCGAACTGGACTTTGGCGCATGGGACGGGATGGCTCCCGGCGATGTAGAAGGCGCGGCACTGGCGCGGTTCTGGGACGATCCCGATGGCCATGCGCCGCCCGGTGGAGAACGCTGGTCGGCGCTGGTGGAACGAGTATCCAGCGCCCTTGGCGATCTGGCCGCGCGGCCGACGCTGATCGTCACGCATGGAGGCGCGATGCGGGCGGCGCTGGCGGTGTTGTGCGGGTTTGACATGCACCAGACGTGGGCCGTTGACCTGCCCTACAATTGCCTGCTGACGTTGCGCGTCTGGCCCGGAGCAACCCCCACGGCACAGATCGCGGGGCTTTATCCGTGAGGGGCTTCATCATCGCCCTGCAATTCCTGACGCGGCTGCCTATGCCAGCTCCACTGCGGACAATCGTCGTGGATGATGCCGCGTTTGCCCGGTCGATGCGCTGGTTTCCCGCTGTAGGCCTGGTTATTGGTGCAGCGGTTGCGGGAGCCGCATGGGCAGGCGCGCTGGTCGATCACCGGCTGGGCGCATTAGCCGCACTGATCGTCTGGGTGGGCGTGACCGGCGCGCTGCACCTTGATGGCCTGGCCGACCTCGCCGATGCCAGCGGCGCGGCGCATAAAGATCGCGAGCGGCTGCTGGCCGTTCTGGCCGATCCCCATGTCGGCAGCTTCGGCGTTGTCGCGATTGTGCTCCAACTGCTGAGCAAGTTGGTGCTGCTGGATATGCTGGTGGATGCACGGGCGTTTGGCGCGCTGGTACTGGTGCCGTTTGCCGCGCGCATCGGCCCGCTGGTGTGGACATGGTGGCTGATGCCGCTGCATCAGGGGCTGGCGGCTCGATTCCGTTCCGCCATCGGCCCGATCGATCTTGCGGGCTGGGCGGCCGCGCTGGCAGCGGCGGCGTGGTTCACTCCGGCGCTGCTTGTCACACCATTGCTCGTTCTGTGGTGGGGGTGGCACGTGCGCCGCGCGTTGGGCGGGATTTCCGGCGATGGCCATGGTGCAGGCATCGAGTTGATCGAAACCGGCTTGCTGCTGAGCGTGGCAATCACGGGCCTATGGATACACACGACATGAACAGCTTCAGTTTTCACGGCGGCAGGTTGGCCGATGCCATGGCGCAGTTCGGCATGGGCAAGGCGCCGTGGATCGACCTGTCCACCGGCATCAATCCGCATGGCTGGCCCGGCGCGGACAATCTGGCAGTGGACTGGCAGGCGCTGCCCGACACCGGCGCGCTGAACGATCTGGAGGCCGCTGCCGCCGCCTGTTTCGGCACTGACCCAGCCCATGTCTGTGCCGTACCAGGCACGGAGATCGGCCTGCGGATGCTGGGTGACATCCTGCCCGGCGCTGCCATCCACGCCCAGCCCAGCTATCGCACCCATGGCGAAATGATTCCCCGCAGCCGCCCCGTAGCCCTGACCGAGCTGACCGGAACGGAGGAGGCGACCATCATCCTTGCCAATCCCAATAACCCCGATGGCCGGATCATGTCGCCTGCCACCCTGCTTGGCTGGCTGGCGGCGCGGCGCGACAGCGCAGCGTGGCTGGTCGTGGACGAAGCCTTTGCCGATGCCGCCCCGCACAGCAGCCTTGCCGCCCATGTGCAGGACGGACAGCGGCTGATTATCTTCCGCTCGTTCGGCAAATTCTTCGGGCTGGCCGGGGTGCGGCTCGGCTTTGTGCTGGGACCGCGCGCGCTGATCGCGCAATATCGGCAGCGGCTGGGCAGTTGGCCGCTATCGGCAGCGGCGCTGGCCATCGGCACAGCGGCATATCAGGATGTGGACTGGACAGCCGCCATGCGGATGGCCTTGCGTGAACAGGCGGATGCGCTGGACGCGGTGCTGGCGCGGCGGGGCTACAGCGCGATAGGTGCTTGCCCGCTGTTCCGGCTGATCGAAACGGACGATGCCGCCGCGCTGTTCGAACGCCTTGCGCGCCATTCCATCCTGACGCGGCCGTTCGATTACGATCCGCGCTGGCTGCGCCTGGGCCTGCCCGCCGACCGACAGGCGCTGGATCGCCTTGATGCGGCGCTGGCTGATGATTGATCTGACTGCTTTCCTGGCCTTGGTGCTCGACGCGGCAGTGGGCTGGCCTCAGCCGCTGTATCGCCGGATCGGCCATCCTGTGGGCATCTTTGCGCGGATTATCGCCGCGCTGGAACGGCGCTGGAATGTCCCCTCGCGTTCCGATGGACAGCGGCGCATGGCCGGGGCGGTCACCGTCCTGATCCTGCTGGGTATGGCGGGCGGTGCGGGCTGGGTGCTGCAAAGTCTGCTCGTGGCAATCGCCGGGCCTTGGGCCTGGCCCCTGATCGCTGTGCTGGCCTGGCCGGGTCTGGCGCAGCGCAGCCTGTACGACCACGTCCGCCTCGTTGCCGATGCGCTGGAGCGGCAGGATCTGCCAGCCGCGCGCGCCACAGTCGGCATGATCGTTGGCCGCGATACAGCCGCGCTTGATGACGCGGGTGTTGCCCGCGCGGCGATCGAGAGTCTGGCGGAAAGTTTCTGCGACGGGGTGGTCGCGCCGTTGTTCTGGCTGCTGGTGCTGGGGCTGCCCGGTATCTGGGCCTATAAAGCGATCAACACCGCCGACAGCATGATTGGGCACCGCGAGGAGCGATGGCGCGCCTATGGTTGGGCTGCGGCCCGCACCGACGATGCGATGAACCTCATTCCAGCGCGCCTGTCGGGATTGCTGATCTGCCTGTGCGGCGGGGGTGGCTGGCGGATATTGTGGCGCGATGCGTCCAGGCACGCCTCGCCCAATGCGGGCTGGCCCGAGGCCGCGATGGCTGGGGCGCTGGGGCTGCGCCTGGCTGGGCCAATCGCTTATGACGGGATTCTTTCGGACAAGCTCTGGATTGGGGAGGGAGACCGCCCGGCCCGGACAGAGGATATTTGGCGCGGATTGGGCATCTACGCCCGTGCATGTCTGTGCCTGTGGTTCATGGCGGCCGGTATTGCAGGAGGTGCAGCATGGGCGCTATAATGCTTCAGGGCACCGGCTCTGATGTGGGCAAATCCGTGCTGGTGGCGGGGCTGTGCCGCGCCCTGGTGCAGCGGGGTTTGCGGGTCTTGCCGTTCAAGCCGCAGAACATGTCGAACAATGCTGCCGTCACCAGCGATGGCGGCGAGATCGGCCGGGCGCAGGCCTTGCAGGCAATCGCCTGCAAGGTGGAGCCGCATACCGACATGAATCCGGTGCTGCTGAAACCGCAGGCCGACCGCACATCGCAACTGATCGTGCATGGTCGGGTGCGCGGCACATTGGGCGCGGGCAATTTTCGGCAGGCACGGGGCGCGCTGCTCGGCGAAGTTCTGGCCAGCTATAACCGGCTCCGCCGGGCGTGCGACATCGTCGTTGTCGAGGGTGCCGGCTCTCCTGCGGAAATCAACCTGCGCGCTGGCGACATCGCCAATATGGGCTTTGCGCGAGCGGCAGGCGTGCCCGTCGTGCTGGTCGGCGATATTGATCGCGGCGGAGTCATTGCCGCCATCGTTGGCACGAGAACGATCATCGACCCCGCCGACACGGCGATGATCCAGGGTTTCATCATCAACAAGTTTCGGGGGGATCCCGCCCTGTTCGCCGATGGCTACGCCCAGATCGAAAGCCTCTCAGGCTGGCGCGGCTTCGGCGTTGTCCCATGGTTGAGCGCGGCGGCGCGGCTCCCCAGCGAGGATGCCGTGGTGCTGGAGAGCGGCAAGGCGCGGGCTGAAAGCCGCAAGCTGATCGCCTGTCCGATCCTGCCGCGCATATCTAATTTCGATGACCTCGATCCGCTGAAGCTCGAACATGGTGTGGACCTGCACATGGTTCCGCCCGGCCAGCCGATCCCGGCAGAGGCCGCACTCATCATCCTGCCCGGGTCAAAGTCGACAATCGCCGATCTGGCCGCTCTGCGTGCAGAGGGCTGGGACATCGATATTTTTGCGCATCACCGGCGCGGCGGGCTGATCCTTGGGCTTTGCGGTGGTTACCAGATGCTCGGCAAAAGCATCGCCGATCCCGATGGGTTTGAAGGTTCGGCCAGCGCTGCCAGCGGCCTTGGCCTGCTTGATGTTGAAACGACCTTGCACGCGCACAAGGCGTTGCGTCCGGTCAGCGGGCTGGCGATGGGCGCGCCATTCCAGGGATATGAAATGCACATGGGGCAAACCAACGGGCCGGATACGGAACAGCCCTTCGCCGTTTTCGCCGATGGCCGCCGCGATGGCGCGATAAATGCGGGCGGCACGGTGTTTGGTTCCTATGTCCACGGCCTGCTGGCTGATGCGGAGCTGCGCCGGGCGCTGCTGTCGCGCATGGATGTAGAAGCCGGGGGCGTGGACTATGGCGCCTCTGTCGAGGCGGCGCTGGACGAGATCGCAGCCGCGCTTGAGGAGCATCTCGATATTGACGCGCTGGTGGCGCTGGCCATGGCGGAGAGACCCGCTTCCGTCCCGGCGGGAGACAGCGCATGAGCAGCGCCTTGTCCCACTTGCTGGTGCTGGGCGGCGCGCGTTCGGGCAAGAGCCGCTATGCGCAAGGCAGGGCAGAGGCCCTGGCGGGTGAACTGATCTATCTGGCCTCAGCCCAGGCCTTCGATGACGAGATGCGCGAGCGGATTGCCCTGCACCGTGCCGATCGTGGGCCGCGCTGGTCAACCGTCGAGGCCCCCCTGGAACTGGCGGAGGCGATCACGGTATATAGCACGCCCGAGACGGTGGTGCTGGTCGATTGCCTGACGCTGTGGGCTTCGAACCTGATGCTGGCGGAACGCGATACGGCTGCCGCTACGGAAGGACTGACGCGCTCGCTTTCAGCCGCACGGGGGCCGGTCATTCTGGTCGCCAACGAAGTGGGTCTGGGCATTGTACCCGACAACGCCCTTGCCAGAAGGTTTCGCGATGTTGCGGGCCGCATCAATCAGGAAATAGCGGCATTGGTTGAAGAGGCAGTCATAATGTTCGCCGGCCTTCCCTTGACGCTGAAACCTAAAGGATGAGCGGCTAGCCATACCACTTGCCACTGTGCAACTCGTGGGGGCAGGTGGTATGGAGCAAAGCCAGATCCAGCGTGTCGGTGAGGCCGCCGGCCATCATTGTGGTGCACAGCTGCCACTAGATGATGTAGCGGGAATAACGGTGTCTGCGGCTCGCTGATTAGCGACTACGCCTTCGGACGCGGGGATCCCCGACCGCAGAGGTAATCACCGAAGTGCGCCAGTGCTCGACTGTCGACCGGTTTTGACAGCCTGGCCCGTTTTTTGTCCCGGTGTTGACACCTGAGCCGGAAACCTTTTGCCCCAGACCCCCATCCGCCCCATCTCACGCTAGCTAAGGCGGGTTGCGGCGAAGCCTGCCGTTTGAGCGGCGCACGTCGAACGGCAGCATTGTCCCACTCCTCGCCATTCCATGCTGCACAGATGGATCATACCAAGAGGAAAACCGTGGGGCGTTAGGGCTCAACCGGGAAAGTCGGCATCGATGGCTCCGGCATAGCTGCTCCACATGCTCGAAACAGTGCTCTGATGACAGACGGCGCTGCCTCTATCGGAATAAACGCCCGGGTACGAAACGAGATGATTTCCGTGAAACAGCCGATGCTCTTGAGCCAAGGCAGCTGATCGACAGGCGCCCTGACGATTTCGTAGCGCTGCTCGCCTGCCACGCGCGACCATCTGATGGTCGCCTCGAACGGCTGCTTGATAGGGACTGTCCGGCCTTCGCCGAGCGCCTTGATGATCGTATCCGGGGTTAGTTCAACGGTGGAGGCAATGTCGAACTTCTCGAGCAGCTTCGCCACATCGAGTTCGTGGACCATGCGGCCGAGCCAGCTTCTGCCCTCCTCGTCGACGATCCGCCGAACCTCCAGATAGTCGATAGGCAGGCTCGACCAGATCGGCAGGAGAAGTCCGGTCGCAAGGTACACGGTCTCTGTCGTTAGCCGTTCGGCAAGCTCCGCAACCTCGCTTTGCCACAGCTTCTCGAAAGTCCGGCGCGGAGCTTCTTCCCAGGCCGATTCCGCAAGGTCATCGAAGTGGTGGTATTCGCGCCGGAGCGGACGGTGGAGGATAACCCGCCTGATTAATTCGCCCTGTTCGGTCATGAAGTGCCGCGAAGGTTCGGCCAGGGCTGCTTTCCCGCTCTTGGTGTTTTGGAGCAGAATGCAGCCGTCAGCGTAGTCGCGGCGATCAAGGACACGCTCAAGGGAGATCGGCCGTGCTCTCGTCTTGAGAGCCAGCTGCAGCAAATGCGACGTGGCACCGGTTCGCTCGTCGGTCCGCAAGACTATGTCTTCGACAACCTCGGCCTGTTCGACCCGCAGGGTCTCGACGCCAACATCGAGCGAACCGGCCTCGCGCGCAGCCGACACCCGCGCTTCGACCAACCCCAGAAATTCTTCGAAGATCGCATTCTGCATTCCGATCGGCAGCGCAAGGATGCGGTTGAGCCAACGCTGGATTGGCGGAAGGTCCTCTTCGAGAACACCATCTTCGGAGACAATCTTGAGCCCGCTCCGGCGCTGGAAATCGATCAGCGTTGCGCTCTTGAGCTTGCCGTGTGCCAGCAAGGCAAACCAGGTCGAGAGAGCCGCCTTGGCATATTCGCTTTCGAGATTGTCGGCAGGGTCAAACAGGTTCTGGCCGCCAGTCTGGCGTTGGCCTCGCGTCAGCGCCCCCAAGCTGTCGAGCCTGCGCGCAATGGTGCTTGTGAACCGCAGTTCCCCCTTGCAGTTCGTGGTCACAGGCCGGAACAGCGGTGTGTTGGCTTGATGGGTCCGGTGCGTTCGACCCAGCCCCTGGATGGCGCGGTCGGCTCGCCATCCCGGCTCAAGCAGGAAGTGGATGCGCCGCTTCTGGCAAGCTGCATCAAGGCTGGCGTGGTAGGACCGTCCGGTGCCGCCCGCATCGCTGAAGACAAGGATCGGCTTCCTGCCATCCATGAAATGGTCGGTCTCGGACTGGTTTGTCCGCGGCGAGCGGGTCTCGAGACGCTGCTGGCCGTCGCTTTGGGTTATGAGCCGCTTGCTGCGCCCGGTCACCTCGGCGACCTTCTCCGGTCCGTAGTGCTCGATGATCCCGTCCAGCGCTGGCTTGATCGGCGGCATGGCACACAAGTGCTCGATCATCTCGCCGCGGCGGGCGATCGCAGTCTGGTTGTGGACTGGACGGCCTTCCTCATCGAACATAGGTGTCGAGCGCTGGGTGCCGGTATCATCAACGAATACCTGCATCTGTTGCGTGGGGAAGGCGCGCTCAAGGTACTCAATCACCGCGTCGAGCGGGCTGAGATCGAGGTCGAGTTCCGCGCGCTCTTCTGGCGAGAGGCTGTCGAGACGGCGATCGAGGATGCTTTCGGCGGTCGAAACCAGTTGGACCACAACCACCTCGTCGCGATCCAGATGGAGATTGATGGCAGCAATCAGCGTGGGCAGCTTCATCGACAGCAGCAGCTGGTTGAAGAACCGCTGCTTGGTGCTTTCAAACCGGCTTCGCGCTGCGGCTTTCGCACCGCTGTTGAGCGTTGTGCCGTCGATTTCGTCGACGACGCCGGTCAACTCCAGCGCCTCCTCAAGGTTCTGATGGATGATAGCCCAAGCGTCGGCATAAGTGTCGTAGACGGCGATCTGTTCGGCGGTCAGATCATGTTTCAGGATCTCGTATTCGACGCCTGCAAAGCTAAGCGCGCGCGCCTGATAGAGGCCCAGTGCCTTGAGGTCCCGCGACACGAGTTCCATCGCAGCGATGCCCCCTGCCCTGATCTGGCTGATGAAATCTTCCCTGTTGGCAAACGCAGTACCGGGCCCCCACAGACCGAGGCGTACGGCATAGGCAAGGTTGTTGACCTCCGAGGCCCCAGTCGCAGAGGCGTAGAGAACCCGGGCATCGGGCAGATTGTTTTGCAGCAGCACGCCGGCGATGCCCTGCAGCGATCCGCTTTTCGTGCCGCGGGCGCCCTCGCCCCCTGCAACACCGCCCATCTCGTGGCTCTCATCGAAGGCGATGACACCGTCGAAATCCTCGCCGGCCCAATCGAGCAGCTGCTTCAGGCGCGTGGCGTCCTGACGCTGGCTACGAAGGGTCGGGTAAGTGACGAACAGGATCCCTTCGCGAAACGGAACGGCCTGATCGATCTTCCAGTTGGAAAGCGGCTGAATGTCGGCCGCAAGGCCCCCGATGGCGCTCCAGTCGCGGCGCGCGTCTTCGAGCAGGCTTTCGTTCTTCGAGACCCAGATGGCCTTGCGGCGTCCGGCAAGCCAGCCATCAAGGATGCAGGCGGCGATCTGTCTGCCCTTCCCTGCCCCCGTGCCATCACCGAGGAAATAGCCCTTGCGGTAGGCGCGTCCATGCTCGCCCAGCTGCAGGCCTACACCCTCTTCAGCCGGAACGAACAGGCCAGGCAAATGCTGCTGCCACGCGTTCCCGGCATAGATGACAGTTTCGATCTGGGCCTCGGAGAGCAGGCTTTCCTGCAAGACCCGATCCTGCAGCGCCGGGACATAATCCGGGACAGGTGCCGGGATTGATCCCATGGCCACGCTTTCGACGAGCGGCGTCGGATGCTCGCGTGCACCAACAATGTCGACCCGGCTTGGCCGGTAGGGGATGTAGACCCCGCTTTGCTCACCGAGCACGCGCGGCTTGTCCAAGGTACTGAACGCCAGCGCTGCGATTTTGGGGGCTTGGGCGGCCCTTGCTTTGACGGGCTTTGTGATCGGCGTTGCCCGCATGGCTTTGAAGAGCGCACCCGGCTTTGCGTTCGGCGGCACCGCGCGCGGTTCGCAGTCGGGCTGGATTGTCACGCGTTTGATGATTGGAACCGCAGACGCGACGTCTGCAACTGTCTCCCGCGCCAAAACTGGAGGTCTGATCTGCCCCGGGATCTTGTCGATCACGTACATGCGCACGGCCACGCTGGTGCCCTGCTTGTGATAGCATTTATCGAGCCGGATGGATGTGCGGACCGTGCAAGAGGCAAAGGTGTCTTCGTAGATTTTCGCAAGCTTTGCGCTCGTCGTGAACCAGTCCGGCATGATCGCGACGATCCGTCCTCCTTGCCTGAGGCGCGTTATGGCAGCGCGCAGGTGACGCACCGCTGCGAACTCGTCTGCCCCTCGCCCCATTGACCTAGAGAACGGTGGGTTCATCAGGATCAGGCTTGGCTGCACAGCCGCGTCGAGATGCGAAGCCAGCATGGCTCCATCGATCCCTGTTGTGGTGGCCTGGGGGAACAGCAGAACCAGCTTCTCACGCCTGCGCGGATCGATTTCGTTGAGGTGCAATGCGCTGATATCGGGTAAAGTTGCCACAAGAGCGCCATGTCCGGCGCTCGGTTCAAGAACGATATCGGTTGCGAGCGGTTGCGCCAAAATCACGGCCAGGCTTGCGAGGTCTGCGGGCGTCGAGAATTGCTGGTACTTGATCTGGTCTTCACTTCTGACCGTATGCGTCGGCAGTGCATCGATAAGCGCACTGATCTCCGAAATCTGGGTCAGCATCTGAGGTTTGTTCAGCAGTCCGGCCATGTGGCGCGTCAAGGCTGCCTCGAGCAGGTCAAAAGCGTCCCTCTGGCTCCAGGTGCCGTTTGCGGAGCCCTCCCCGTAGAGCTGGCGCATTGTCTCAAACAGGCGTTGCTTGTTCGCTAGTCCGGTGGCGATGGCGTGCTGGATTTCAGTGATTGCTGCGTCCAGCTTCTGGCTGGATTGCTCAAAAAGGTCGGTCACGGTCTGCTCCTGATGCTGAACCGCATCAGGCCTTCCCCCTCCCCTTTCGTTTGGGCGGGACGGGTTCATGATCGTTCCCAAGCTCTGCAAGGACAGCGCCAACCACTTTCCGTGCGCAGGCTGTACCGAGTTGGATTGCAGAATAGGAAGCCGCATCTCCACGACCTACGACAAGATGCGCCTCTCAGTTTTCGGAATTAGGGAATGGTACCAGCTTTGTGATATCGGTTTGACTTTTACGGATGGAAATGGTCATAAAACGCTAACTGGGTCGCGGAATTGTGATTCATCGAAAGGCTGGCGCATGACCTATACCGTGAACACACTGCGAAACATGACTAGATCGTGCGAGATGATGCGTGATCGGGTCAAGGCCGTAGTGTTCAAACCGGATGATCGGAAGGTGCTCGACATCACCTTTGGGCCAACGGCGGCGGCGGAATTGGTCGGAAGAACGCCTGAAGCGCTTGCCAAGGCAGAGAAGGAAGGACGTCTCGCGCCTCCCAAGCAGCTCACCAATGGCCGCCGCTATTACACACTTGAAGACCTTACTCATATTCGCAAGGCGCTGAACATTCATCCGGGCAAGCTCGCCCATGAAAACGCGGTCGTAGTTGCAGTGCAGAATTTCAAGGGTGGCGTTGGCAAGAGTACTATTACCAAGCATTTTGCCGATTTTCTTGCCCTCAATGGGTACAGCGTGCTCGTGATCGATTGTGATCCGCAGGCCTCAACGACCACGATGTTCGACATTCAGCCCGAAACGTTAATTGATGACCAAGAATCATTGGGCAACTTTTTGTCGCCCCGCAGCACTTTCGATGATTTCAGCAAGGCTATCCGGGACACGGCATGGCCCACAATCAAAATAGTGCCATCAAGCCTTGGCCTGCAGGATGCAGAGTGGGACCTCACGGCGACGCTCACGGAGGGCGGGCAAGCGGTGCGCGAGGGACTTCAGCGTCTGCGGATTGGCATCGACAGTATTATCAAGGACTTCGATGTCGTTTTGCTCGATCCGCCGCCGGCGATGGGGTTTTTGGGTCTCAATGTAATGGCGGCCGCAACAGGCATGCTCATTCCTGTTCCTGCCCGGCAGCTCGACTACCTCTCGACCATCCACTTCATGGACACGATCGCCGAGAACATCGAGATCCTTGAGGCGCACGGAACACCCGTTGATTATGGGTTCATTCGTGTTGTCTGCTCAGCTTACACCCCGAGCAAGCCCGGTGAGGCCGACATGTGGAAGATGATGAAGGCCACCTATGCCAATTATCTTCTGAATCAGCCCATCCTTGCCTCGGAAGAAATCAAGAATGCGACTCAAGCCTTCCGATCAATCTACGAAAGCAAGCCATCGGCAGCTCACGCAACTTATCAGCGCTGCAGGGACAATCTCAATGCAGTCTTTGGCGAAATTCTGAACGAGATACACGAACAGTGGCCGTCCAAAAGCATTTCGCGACGGTCATCTAACACGGCGGGGAGTGTTGCAGCATGAGCCGTCGTTCATTGATTGGCGAGGCCCTCGCCTCCCCTGCCCCAGACCAACCCTCTGCCCCCGAAGCAAAAGAAGCTACAGGGGCAGCTGCATCGCGCAATTTCACAACACGTCGGCTTGAAGGCTTCACGGAAGCAGCGCGGATGGTCAAGCGCCCTACCATCCGGCTCAAGCCAGCAGAATGTTTGATCTGGCCGGGGAACGCCCGTGACTACGAACGGCTCACCGAGCCCCGTTTGCGTTCTCTGATTGAATCGATCCAGGCAGAGAATGGGAACCGCATCCCAGTAGTCGTGCGTCGAAAGCAGCAAGGTGAGCAGCAATATGAGCTGATCATCGGCACCAGGCGCCACTGGGCTGTCGCGTGGCTCAACGCGAATCACTATCCGGACATCGAACTCGTCGCGATCATCGAAGATCTCGATGACGAAGCTGCGTTCCGCCTTGCTGACATCGAGAACCGCGAAAGGGAAGACATCTCAGACCTGGAGCGCGGTTTGAACTACAAGGCGGCAGTCGATACTTATTACGATGGCCTTCAGGCCCGGCTTGCCGAACGCGTGAAGATTTCGAAATCCACTCTCGCTCGGTACATTGGCCTAACAGAGATTCCGCAAACAATCGTAAGCGCATTTGCCTCGCCAATGGAACTTCAGGTCCGGTACGGTGACAAGCTTCTTCCAGCCATACGCAACCCATCGCTGCGCCCCAGAATGGAGGAAGCAGCAAAGCAAATCGCTGCGGAACAAAGTTTCCGGCAATCGGGAGACGAAGAGCCAATTTCCGGCCCTCAGGTTGTTATCCGTCTGCTCAAGGCAGTTTCAGGCAGGCCTGGCCGTGTCCAGAAAGCCGTAATTGAAGCCGCAGGATCGTCCATTGGTGTCATCGAAAAAGATCGTGCACGAGGACTCACGATAACGATCAACCCCACTGATTTGAGCGCTGACGAAATCCTCGATGCATTGCGCCCTCTGATTGAGAAGGCGAAGATTCTAAAAAGGCCTGCCCGATGAAGGAGGGTTGCGAACCCACCTATGGCCATGTCTTCACCACTCTAAAAATGTGGTTTTTATCGTTTTTTTACATATACTTAACTAACCCCTCCCACATGTGGGACAGTGGCAGATTTAATGGGCGAAGAACGTGAGCGAGCCAGAGCAGTCCTCCTCTGGCCGCCGAGTGCAGTTCGAGATGTTCTTCACGCTGCCTGATTTCAGCGATATCTCGCTGCGGGACTATCAGGAGACCATGCAGCGCCCTTTCTTCAGTCTTTCGAAGAAGAAACGCCTGAAACCCATTGAGTACCTCAGTCCGGATAAGTCCGTCACCGTGCATGTGTCAGCCAACCCAGCCTATGGCATGGCGACCATCTGGGATGCAGATATCATGATCTATCTGGCGTCCCACCTCAACGAACTGCGCGAGCGGGGAGACAACGACCTGTCGCCGACCATTAGGGTTCAACCTGGCGATCTTCTCAAGCGAATCTGCTGGGGTGTAAGTGGGCGCGCCTATGAGCGTCTGATCGCAGCCCTTGATCGTCTTCAGGCCACGACGATCAAGACGAACATCCGAGCGAACTCTAAATCCCGCGAGACCACATTTTCGTGGATCGATAGCTATACTCATCTCGTTGATGAACGAACCCAGCGTTCGCTCGGAATGGAAATCACGCTTTCCAAGTGGTTCTTCGACGGCGTCATGGACAAGCGAAATGTCCTTGCGATCTCGCCTTTGTATTTCGAGATAACGAGTGGACTCGGGAAATGGCTCTACCGCGCAGCTCGCAAGCACGCTGGTGGCAATGGTCCGGAAGGTTTCACGATTGGCTTCGAAACTCTTCATCAGAAAAGTGGTAGCGAGAGCTCCCTGCCCTCGTTCAAGAATAAAATTCTCGAACTGGCGCGAGCCAATAACCTCCCGGATATCAGTCTGGAAGTCATTGGGGCAGAGACACCGCGTCCAAAGCTGAAGATGGTGATGCGTCGCCATCTCGAAAAGCCTTCCGGGAAAACCGGCGAAAGTGGCTCTGTCACCACGGAGAGCAGAGCACAGCGCAGTCAGCAGGCATCTCTCCCAAAGGCCTCCAAGGTCAGCCCTCCGCAGGAATTCGTTGATCCTGCCCTCGTGCGCAAACTCCTTGCAACAACGAGTGCGAGCCTGCGCCCCGAACAACAAGCCGATGCTTCAGCAGAAATGGCCAACAACGCAAGCCAATCTCAGTCACGACGAAGGGGAGGGGGGGCTCAGGACACACTCGATCCCGAAATCTATCAGGCCATCCGTGCTGAATGTCCTGGTTGGGATCTCGATGCCCTGATGCGGCAATTCGATTCCTTTCTGAACAGCAATCCGCATGAGTTGCCAAGGAACTACTCGAAACGGTTCTACGGCTTCATTAAGAAGCACCATGAGCGCAATAAGCATACGCTTCCCGGCTTTTAAAGGGCGCGCACTTCTGCAGGACCGGTTATGAGCGCCCGGGGCTAGTGCAGCTGCCGCTCTGCTAGACCTGGTGACGGTCTACGGCGGGCATCGCGATTTATCGTAAAGATAAGAACAGCGCCGTGAAGCGCCACCGCTAACGAACGTGTTTTCGGGAATCACTTCGCTTCGCCTATCCAATCAGCAAACTATGTCTGCGTTCGGCACCTGCTGAGGAATCGCTAACAAGGCCAAGAGCACCGGCTTTGAAACTCCGACCATGCTTCAGCTGGTCATCTTTGACCGAAATCAGCCATCTAACGTGCAAATGTCGAACCTACTGGCAGATTGCCTAAGCCTCCACTTCGGGCACTGCTTCCAAGAAGCGCGACGGGTCAGCCGACAAGCCGGGGGAAAATAACCCCTCCAAAGCCATTCCCGAAAACACGTTCGACCGGAGATACCGCATTTCCGAAAACACGTTCGTTTCAGCCTAAGGCCAAATGGCGATCAGAAAGTTTGGGATCGGCGCATCATATATGAATCGGAACGCTAACTGATCCTCTGGCCTCACGCTCTGAGCCGCGCTTTCAAAGTTATCAACAGGGCGGGAGGGTGGCGAACGTGTGATCGGGCATCAGATGACGTGTTATTAGAATCTGGCTGTCGTGCTATCAGAAACCGAACGTCGTGTTTTCAGATTCGGCATAGCCACCCCGACTCGCGAGAAATCAGGAGTTTGCATGCTAATCGCGAGCAGGTAACCTCTTAACCTTAGAATCTAAATCCCCTAACGTTTCGCCTGCGGCGGATTTGTTATTGATTTGATTCAGGATTAAGGAAGGCCGACATATCCCTGTGGAATGACCGCTTTGCGTGCGACGCGGTCATTCCACAGGGATAGCGGCTCCGCAGATTAGCGCTGGTCAGAGCCTCAAGATCGATTCCCTGAATCACGATAGGGACCTGTGATTCAAAATTCCGATTGGCCTAACTCCCCGTGGCTATCGCATACTCCTCCGCATGTTAGAGGATGAACAAAGGGAATGTTAGATTTGGCTAGAAGCCAAATATCCTGCTCTCAATGTTGCAAGGCGCTACGTTATATCTCGAAGCCAGGACCTGTTCGGGGTTTCGATCGTCGAACTGACTTGGGGCAGGATAGGCACGCGAGGGCAGGGCAAGCGGTTGTCGTTTGCGGACGCTGCTGACGCTGCTGACGCAGAACACTTTATCGCTGGCCTCCTGCGCCGCCGGGCAAGCGCAACACGACGGATTGGTGTTCCCTACCGCGAAGTGCATCGTACCTAAGGCTTGGTATCTCCATTCTCGTCAGTGGCGTACCGGAAAGATCGAGTTGTCGGCGGGTCGCAAACGTACGAGATCCAGTTGCTCAAGAGTTGACACTGCCAACGACGCAGTGCGTTTTGTTACACCAAGCGCACGCGCCAGTTCTGCGCGGGTGAGGGGACCAAGTCCCCTGATGACAAGCCAGGCCTGTGGCGCAGTCGACGAAGCATTTCGATCAGCGAGCACTGCATCACCCCGCGCCAATGCGCCATGCAAAGTGTAGAGATCATCCGCGGCATGATCGCAGGCAGTCCCGAGTGCCGACTGCAGTAGGGCGGGAAGGGGATCTTCCTGTATCTCCCGAAACAGCGCACACGGCAGAACCCCTGCGAGCGCGATGGGGGGCGAACCAAGCCCGAACAGGTGTGGGCGCATGGCGACGGCCAGCGATGCGGCCCACGCAGCTCCACGCGGCGCTGGGCGGGTGATTGCGATCCCCTCGAACTCGACGATCTCGCTGCCGCCTTCCAGAAAATCGATCTCCTTGGTCCGCAACACTGCGATCAAGTCGAGCAGGGTGGCCACGGGGTCATCGCTGGGAAGCAGTGCATCAAGGCGGTCCAGCGCGACATCGGCGGGGGCAAAGGCGCTGGAGAAACTCTCTGTGCTGTTTTTGGCGGCAAGTGCCATTCGGGCAGCTGCAGCAAGGGCAGGGGATGCGCGCCGGACGATCCACGACAAAAAGTCGCGTCGCTCGGCCGCATACCACGAGCGCACCAGTTCGTCGGCGTCGAGGCCTGGATTGTGCTCAAGTCCCGCATTTTCAAAGGCAAAGTCGCGAACATGGAGTCGCCAAAGCCGCCGCAGCGAGGCCAAAGCAAGGGCTTGACCGAGTTGCGGCGACACGAAGGGCAGCGCGCCTGCGATGCGGGAAAGCGTCAATTGCCAGGGGGCAGGGGAGGCGGGCACAAACAGATGGTATACTAAACCTGCAAAAAGTATACTCTGCTTGTACGGTTTGTTTGCTGTCCGATAAGAGCCCTTCACGGACGACACGCTATTCTATATGAAGGAGCCGAAATTCGTGTCGGTTTCTGTCGGTTTCCCCGTTTGGCCGGACTCGACGGTTCTCTGCGGCGCAGGCTGTCGAGATTTTCCCAGATCGCTGGATTCTTGGTAGCAAAACACTGGACTGACGACCGCTGCCGCAGCCTAGGTCCGCAGAATTGCGCCATTCGCGTCAGTAGCGAGCCACGTCGCCTCCAATTCCTTCGCCGCCCGCGCCGGGTTCGAGGATCTCGGCGCCATCCATTCCCTTCGGTGCCTGGCAAAGGCGGGCAGGGCACTCGGACTGGTACTGGCCAAATTGACCGAAAAGCTATATCTAACGGGGGCAACCGGTCGGTTGCTAGCGTTATACGGAATGTGACAAATGGCTCTGATCGGCTACGCCCGCGTTTCAACCGAGGAACAGGACACCTCCGGTCAGCGCGACACGTTGCGCGCGGAGGGCTGCAGCGTGATCATCGAGGACAAGGCAAGTGGTGGCAGCCGCGAAAGGCCCAACCTGGCTCGAGCGCTCAAACGGGTGGGGCATGGTGACACACTGCTCGTCGTGCGGATTGACCGCCTTGCACGTTCGCTGTCGCATCTGCTCGAGATCGTTGAGATCCTGCGCGCGAAGGGTGCCTACTTTCGATCCATCAACGATCCCATCGACACATCGAGCCCTCAGGGCATGCTGATGACGCAGATGCTCGGTGCTTTTGCCGAGTTCGAACGCGCGTTGATCAAGGAACGCACACGGGCAGGGTTGAAGGCTGCGATTGCCCGCGGCGCCAAGCCCGGCAACCCGAAGATGCGTGCGCGTGATCCTGCGGCGATTGCCGACATCCGCTACAGCCTCAATGAACGCTATCTCAACAGCCTGCTGGACGGCCGACAGCGTTGGCTTCCGACCGTCCAGCGGCTGAGGCCGGACCTGCCGTGGGCACTCGTCCTGAGGCAAATCCGCGCGATCACGCCGCCGGTACGCTCATTCACCGAGCGCACGCTCATCAAGGCGTGCAAGGCATTGGTCAAGGCTGGCTATGCCGACGCCTCGATGCTTGAGCCGGCGAAGCGCCTGCCGCCGGACACGCGCGTGGCCCTGCTAGTGGCCGACAGACTTCGCACGCATCCGGACTCAACCTTGCGCGACATTGCCACTTGGCTGTCGCGAGGCCTGCGCGAACCGACCCCGCGGGGCGGCTTGGCGTGGTCTCCAGAGGGCGTCAGGCGGGTCATTGCGCAAGCAGAGGCGCTGCATTTGATCGGTGAGCCTCAGGGATAGCTCCTTGTGTCGTCGTCTGTCCAACGCTGCGGAAATTTGGCTACGAAACGACGGTGACCATCTCTTCGGCTCGGCCATGCAGTTATCGAGTGCAGATCCTTCGACCGACCTGATAAAGATATCAATGGCTTGGTCGGATCCCTGGCCGAACAGGGTTGTGCCAATGTGCCGCAGTGGTTGGATGATGGCCGCTACCGCCCCAAGCAGGGCCCGGCGCTGCGCCAAAGTGGCGGTGGCAAGCGGGAAGGTCGTATCGATTGGAAGAAAGTCGACTGCTGTCCGAGCCGGGCTCAGGGCTGGGCATTCGAAACTGTTGAGCGCGGTGTCAGATCGCGGGGGCACGCGATTTCTTCGGGTAAGGAGGCGGCAGATATCACGGACAGCGTTGATCAAATGGCTCGCTGAAGTGAAATTGAAGCGGAACTGGTCTGGTATTTTACCCCTTACTGCGTTCAGCAATTCGGTCTCGAGCCCGATCACGCAGTCCCAGCACTCTTGGGAGTCTTGCGCGCTTTCAAGTGTAGCGGAATTGGCGCGTTCCAGCGGTCGCCAACAACTCCTACAGATCATGCGAAGCGGGCCGCGCGGGGGCGCTGCAAATCGCCATTGGCCGGCACCGCACGCGCTGCATTGGTCATCGAGCGGCCATCTGTGCATATGGCAAAAGCCTGCGGCTGCCATAACCCAAATTTGCCGGATATGTGCTGGTCGACCGGCGGCAAAATCGTCAGCCAGGCACCGGGTGCACCAAGAAATTCGCAGCCTTGGTGCTGGCCCGGTTTCGTCGGGACGGCCAAGAAAGAATGCAAGATTCCACGCCGCAAAATCAGGCGGCAACGCGGGATAGCGGCGTGCAAGCGCGCATGCATTCAACTCTGACGTCGACACATTGAACCGTGCCGATGCGGCTTTGAGCCAAGCCTTGGTCGGATTGATGTCGGGGTGGCACCACTCGGCGTTGCGATTGAGGACGGCGTGCGTCGCGACTTGCTGCGGCCCGCATTCCTCTACCCGGCGCCGAGCATGCCACGATGCCAGTAGCTCATCGGCAAAGGGCGCGTGATACGCTTTCATGCCGCGCGCCGGCGCAATGAGCGATTGGTGTTGGCTATAACCTGCATCGATACCAAGGGCAGCAACAGCTTCTCGTCGTCAAAGCTCGCAGCATCGATCATCTCTCGGCCGCTGCGTATTGCGGCTATGGCGATGGCTTCGATCAACCTGAAAATGCGGCCCGTTACACCTTGGGTCAGCGCAATGACACGTTGCCGTACCTCCGGCGCGTCGAGCAGGGAAGCGCGGCGCAAAGGCAGCAAGCCAGAGAAACTCGCCATGAGTTGGCGAAGTTCGTGATCGTTGCGCCAGGGTAGCAGTTCAAATACGCCGAAACGGTCAGCGAGATTGGGATCGGTGAGGACCGCGATGCGCGCGTCTTCGGTGCCAGCGCACACAATCGGAATCTTCAGGTCATTGGTCAGGAAACGAATGGTATTGAGGAATATCCGTTGCTGACGCGGAGTGCCGGCCAACATCTTGTCGATTTCGTCGAGGACCAGGACTTTCGTGCCGAATTCTGCGAGCATGCGGCGGGCGAGCCCGCGTAGCGAGCGCAGGGGTAGGCGTTCGAACTCGACATAGTTCATTGCCAGCATCAACTCGGTGTAGAATTCTTCCTCGGTCGGCTGCGGCGGCATCTGGACGACCACCACCGGCATGGTCGCCATGCCAGCTCGCACGTCGTACGATCCGGCGTGGAGCTCGGCGAACCGGTTCAGTATCTCGCTTTTGCCCATACCGGTTGAGCCAAACAACAAAAGGCACGGCATCCGTCCACGCGGCGGGTAGGTCAGAAGGTCCCCAAGCCGGGACACAGCTGCCTCGGCTTGCGGCAAGGATAGCCACCGGTCGCGCCTCAACCAGTCAATCCGCGCTTCGTCACTCAAATTCGCCTGTTCGCGATAGGCTGGGAACAGATGATCGTAAGGGCCGGTCATAATCGCTCCTCGATCTGGAAGGGGACGATGGGTTGGTCGTTACCCGCTGGGCCGATGTCAGGCAGGGCCGGGTGAGGGGGGCTGCTGGTCAGGGGCTGCCCGTCATGCAAAGCGTAAGCGATACGCTGGGCGGTCTTGCGAGCAGATTTTGTCTTGGCGAGAGCATCGACGACGATCCGACGCTGCTCGGCAATCATCGAGAAGAGCGATTGCTCATCGACTGACTGTCGCCCGCGATCGCGCAATGTTTTTAGCGCAAGATCGTGTTCGAACTTGGTGATCGGCGGACGCTGGTGGTCCCGGAGCGGCACCGTCAGATATTTGCCATCGGGCAGCTCGACATAAACCGCTGAGAGATTGAGCGGATTGTATTTGACCGGGACCTTCCGGTCGGAGTTCGCGACCAGAGGGGCGAGTGCTCCGTGCCAGTAGAACAGGTGGAATAATTCGATGCCCTCGCGCCGTGCCTTGCGCATTTCGAAGGGCAGGAAATCCAGGAGGAAAGCGCCGGTATCGGCAGGCAGACGCGGTGGTAGCGGGCGGGTGCCAAGCGCGTCGGTCCACGCAGTCAGCGGGGGAAGGCCGAGCTCACCATGGATGGTGCCGTGATAAACCCCGATCTGAATGGCGAACCAGCGCTCGAAGTCCCGGAGGGTCATGCACGCCTGACCTTCGGCGTCGTAGTCGCCCTTTTCCTTGATGTTCGAGAACGTCGTGCCGGGCAAAAGATGCACTTCGCCGATTGTGGTGCCGATAAGCCGTTCGATGTGGCCTCCATAATGCGGCGTGCGTATGGGGCGGTAGTTGAGTTCAATCCCGTGTTGCTGGCAGCCGCGCTCGAGAGCGCGGGAGTGGAACTCCTTGGCATTATCGAGGTGGAGAGTGTCGGGAATGCCATAAATCGGGTAATCGATCTCAACTTCCCGTTCCTGCAGCCAATCGGCCTTCGGCAAGACGGCATGGCGGATCGCCATGCCCACGGACGTATTCGAGGGACTTTCCAGCGAAATGTAGAAGCCGGGGATACAACGCGTCGCGACGTCGATCTGAAGCGTCAGTGTGGGTCGACCCAAAGGTCTGCGAAAGTGCTCATCAACCACGATGATGTCCGCAGGGGTATGGTCCATCTGAACGACTTGCAGCGGGTAGTCTGCGGTGAACGATCCAGTGATCGGTCGATATCGGTCATCGGCGGCCTTCCGGCCGTCTCGCGCAGCGACCAATCGCTCGCGATCGATTGCAACGACGCGCGCCTCGATCGTTTTGCGCGAAGGTGGCGGCAATTCGCGCTCGAGGCAGGAGAACTTGATCCGTCGAACAAGTTGCGAAAGTTTAGGCTTGGGGCGGGACAAATGGAACTGCTCGATCTCATCCGCGATGACTTGGTCAATGTCGGGGGCGAGGCGCTTGAAGCCCTTCGCGACCCCTCTTGATCTGTTGAGCAAGGAACTGGTTGTAGATTTCCGCTGAGAAGTGACCCGGTAAGGGCATAAATTTCCATTGAGAATTGACCCATGTTTGAACCCGCCCCTGGCTGACCAGTCAGGGGTATCGGGAGTGATCGACATGGATTTATTGAGTGTAATTCGCCGGTGGCGCCTTCGTGATAAGATCCCGCTTCGTGAGATTGAGCGGCGCACCGGTTTGTCGCGCAACACGATCCGCAAGTATCTGCGCGCGGATACGGTGGTGCCGCAGTTCAAGGTACCTGACCGGTCGAGCAAGCTGGACCCGTTTGCTGAGAAGCTGACGGGTTGGTTACAAATCGAGGCTGGCAAATCGCGCAAGCAGAAGCGCACGGCGAAGCAGATGCATGCTGATCTGGCCGTATTGGGCTACGAAGGGTCCTATAATCGTGTCGCTGCCTATGTGCGGGATTGGAAGGCAGGCCGTCTCTTGGCACAGCAGGCCAGTGGCCGCGGAACATACGTGCCTTTGGTTTTCCAGCCAGGTGAGGCGTTCCAGTTCGACTGGAGCGAAGATTGGGCAATTCTTGGTGGCGAGCGTGTCAAGCTGCAGGCGGCCCATACCAAACTATCACACAGCAAGGCGTTCATCGTGCGGGCCTATCCGTTACAGACGCATGAGATGCTGTTTGATGCACTGACGCAGGCATTCCGCGTGCTGGGTGGTGTGCCGCAGCGCGGGATCTTCGATAACATGCGAACTGCGGTCGATAAGATCGGCAAGGGCAAAGCCCGACAGGTCAACGCGCGCTTCACCGCAATGGCCAGCCACTACTTGTTCGAGCCTGCATTCTGCAATCCGGCCTCGGGGTGGGAGAAGGGCCAAGTCGAGAAGAACGTGCAAGATGCACGGCGGCGGCTGTGGCAGAAGTTGCCGAGCTTCCCGGATATCCATGCGCTCAATGCCTGGCTCGAGGAACAATGCATCGCGCAATGGGGTGAGATCCAACATGGCAACTTGCCCGGCACCGTAGCCGATGTACACGCCGCTGAGGTTGGTAGTCTGATGCCGCTGGGGCGGACCTTCGATGGTTTTGTCGAACACACCAAGCGGGTGTCTGAACCGCCCCGGCTTTCCCGGAGGCTCCTATCTGTGAGAAGGAGCCACGATGAGCGCTACAAGGAACAAGTTCTCGCCTGAGTTTCGCGACCGTGCGGTGCGGATGGTGGAGGAGCACCGGGGAGATTACCCGTCGGAGTGGGCGGCGATGACGTCGATCGCCGGGAAGGTTGGCTGCACGACCGAGACACTGCGCCGCTGGTGCCGTGAGGAGGCGAGCCGACGAGCAGGGCCAGCGGCGCAGGCTGTCAGTGATCGTGATCGGGTCAAGGCCCTGGAGCGCGAGGTCAAGGAACTGCGCCGGGCCAACGAGATCCTTCGCAAAGCCTCGGCATATTTTGCGCAGGCGGAGCTCGACCGCCACGGCAAATGGTGATGTCGTTCATCGACGCTCACCGGAAGGAATTGGGTATCGAGCCGATCTGCCGGGAACTGGCAATCGCCCCTTCCTCCTACCACGAATATGCCGCCCGCCTTGCCGATCCCGGCAGGCGCCCCGCCCGTGTCCGGCGCGATGACGAGATGCGCGAGGCGATCAAGCGCGTCCACGAGAACAGCTTTGGCCTCTATGGTGCCCGCAAGGTCTGGCACCAGATGCGCCGCGAGGGGATCAAGGTGGCCAAGTGCACCGTCGAGCGGCTGATGCGCACCATGGGCCTGGCAGGCGTGCGCCGGGGCAAGACGACGGTGACGACCATCAGCAACCCCAAGGCACCGTGCCCGCTGGACAAGGTCAACCGCGAGTTCCGCGTCAGCCGGCCCAATGCGCTGTGGGTGGTCGACTTCACCTACGTCCATACCTGGGCCGGGTTCGTCTATGTCGCGTTCGTGATCGATGCCTTCGCCCGCCGGATTGTGGGCTGGAAGGTCAGCACCAGCGCCACGGCGGGCTTCGTACTGGATGCCCTGGAGCAGGCGATCCATGCCCGCAGGCCAAGTCCAGATGATGGCTTGATCCACCACAGCGACAGGGGCGTTCAATACCTGGCGATGAACTACACGCAGCGTCTGGCCGAAGCCAACCTCGTGCCGTCTGTGGGCAGCGTCGGCGACAGCTATGACAACGCCTTGGCCGAGACCATCAACGGTCTCTATAAGGCCGAGGTCATCTGGCGGCAGCGCTCATGGCCGAGCGCATCGGCCGTGGAAATGGCAACGCTGCGCTGGGTGGACTGGTTCAACAATCACCGCCTGTTCGGACCCATCGGGCACATCCCACCCGCCGAAGCCGAAGCCAACTACTATGCGGCCAACGAGACCCTCGATATGGTCGCATGACTCAATTGAAAATGCCTCCGGGAAAGCCGGGGCGGTTCAGTCCCCGATCTGCCTCATCAGCTTTGAACGCAATCGGTACAGCGTCCCGGCATCCTTTGCCAACCGCCCGGTCAGCATCAGGATCTACCCCGAGCGGATCGTGGTGGCGGCCGAGGGGCAGATCCTTTGCGAACATGCCAGAATCATTGACCGATCCCACCACACTGGCGGGCGGACAATTTATGACTGGCGGCATTATCTGGCAGTAGTCCAGCGCAAGCCGGGAGCACTGCGCAATGGCGCGCCATTCTTGCAGCTCCCAGAGGCCTTCAAGCAGCTGCAAAGCCAGCTCCTACGTCGTCCCGGCGGAGACAAGGAGATGGCGGAGATATTGGCGTTGGTGCTGCAACATGACGAACAGGCAGTGCTTTGCGCTGTCGAACTGGCGCTGGATGCGGGCGTCGCCACCAAGACCCACGTCCTCAATATCCTGCACCGCCTGATCGATGGTAAGGCTCCACCGGCAGCGCCGATTGACGCACCGCAGGCTTTGCGCCTTGCGCAAGAGCCGTTGGCCAATGTCGGACGTTATGATGCCCTGCGTGAGGGAGGGCTGCGTCATGCGTCATGACCCCGCCAGTGCCGCCGTTGTCGTCATGCTCAAGGCGCTGAAGTTGTATGGCATGGCCCAAGCAGTGGGGGACCTTATCGAGCAAGGCGCCCCAGCCTTCAGTGCCGCAGTGCCGATGGTCTCCCAGTTGCTCAAAGCCGAGATGGCCGAACGTGAGGTCCGCTCGATTGCTTATCAGATCAAGGCCGCCCGGTTCCCAGCTTACAAAGACCTGGCCGGGTTCGACTTCGCATCCAGCGAGGCCAACGAGGCCCTGGTTCGGCAACTCCATGGTGGCGAGTTCATCGACGGCGCTGACAACGTAGTACTGATTGGCGGGCCCGGAACCGGCAAATCGCACATCGCCACTGCGCTGGGAGTTCAAGCCGTCGAACATCACCGCAGAAAAGTGCGCTTCTTTGCCACGGTCGATCTGGTCAATGCGCTCGAACAGGAAAAAGCAGCCAACAAGGCGGGGCAGATTGCCGAACGTCTGCTCAAGCTCGATCTCATCATCCTTGATGAACTGGGCTATCTGCCGTTCAGCCCATCAGGCGGAGCTTTGCTGTTCCACCTGCTCAGCAAATTGTACGAACGCACCAGCGTCGTGATCACCACTAACCTCAGCTTCAGCGAATGGGCCGAGGTATTCAGCGATGCCAAGATGACCACAGCCCTGCTGGATCGGCTAACCCATCATTGCCACATCATCGAAACTGGCAATGACAGCTTCCGGTTCAGGGCCAGCTCTGCCTCACCAAAACCACGAAAGGAAAAATCACCAGCTTGACCCAAAACCCGCTCTGCGGGACATACCATCACCCGGGTCAATTCTCGATGGAAATACCGGGTCACTTCTCAGCGGAAATCTACAATGACGAAACCTACCGGCGACGCATCCTGGTCCAGCTCAACCGGGGCGAGAGCCGTCACCAGCTCGCCCGCACCGTATTCCACGGCAAGCGCGGTGAGCTTCGTCAGCGTTACCGCGAAGGGCAAGAAGATCAACTCGGCGCGCTTGGGCTCGTCGTCAATCTGGTCGTGCTCTGGAACACGATCTACATCGACGCCGCGCTCAACCAGCTCCGCACCGAAGGTCATGTGATCCTCGACGAGGACGTCGCGCGCCTCTCGCCGCTCGGCTCCCAACACATCAACATGCTCGGGCGCTACGCCTTCACCATCCCCGACATGGTCGCGCGCGGCGAGCTGCGGCCGCTCCGTGATCCCAGCGTCACGGGCATCGACGATGCCTGAAGCCGCGCCTTATGTAGGTTTTCTGTTCCGTTGCTACTCAACCCCCTAGCTTGGTGCAGAACCCAGTTCCAGCACAGCAACCGCGGCAGCCAAGACGGATTCAACCGGTCGTCGCAACACCTAGAAATTGGAGGTTGTAAAGATGGTAGGTCGCCGAGCATCACGATACTGCACCCGAGAGTGGTTGCGCTCTCCGGGGCGCCCATGCGGTAGCGCATCGATGCAGCATGCCGATGCGCAGCTTCGGCACGCAGCAGGTCGGTCAGGATCTCGTGGGTCAACTGTCTCCACCACCAACATCCCGATCTCGCCACCTGGAAAACCAGGTAGCCTGCTACACCATCAGAATGAGGGGTCCCTTTTGCACGCCGGTCCACAACTTGGGACCAAGGAGCCGAGAAGGCCCAGCACGCAAAGCTCAAGATCGACAGCGGCTTGGAAATCTACTTCTGCGACCGGCAAAGCACATGGCAACGCGGATCGAATGAGAATACCAACGGCTTGCTTCGGCAGTATTTCCCCCAGGGTACCGACCTTAGTCGGCACTCCATAGGCGAACTCGATGGCGTTGCTAACGCGCTGAACACGCGCCCACAGAAAGCGCTTGGTTGGAAGACCCCACAGAAGTCCACGACCAGTTCCTGGTCGCCTAGTATGAAGCAGGTGTTGCGACGACCGTTTGAATCCGCCCAATACGTCTCAATCATGTATCCCGAGCGCCTTGCCGAGGCTGGGATCGCGCCATCGGACGGGAGCGCTGACGACAGCTACGACAACGCCTTAGCCGAGACCATCAACGGCCTCTCCAAGGACGAGGTGATCCACCGGCGAGCGCCCGGGCGATCTTTTGAAGCCGTTGAATATGCTACGCTCGAAACGAAGTTCAGCGCAGCTAATGGGTCGACTGGTTCAACAACAGCCGCCTACTAGCGCCCATCGGCAATATGCCACCGGCCGAAGCCGAGGAACGCAATTACGCCATGCTGGACGACGCACCCATGGCCGCATGAACTAAACGAAATTGCTTTCGGCAGTCCCGGGGCGGTTCAAGGCGAGAGGACACATGACCGCAGCGTGGACGTTACTTTCGCGAAAGATGAAGTTCGCGATATCAGGCGTTTGCCAGTCGATCAGGCACTGTACGCGGTTGAAGGCGTACTTTGGATTCGGCGGACCGGCAGCCAGATGCCAAGCCAGTTCTACCATCGTGGGGCTCTGAGCGCGACTAATCTGTACAACCCTTCCTTGTCCATCCTTCTCGTCAGGAAGGCGCCAGTTACCGGTCTGCTTCTATGTGCGCCTTTTGGTTGCACTCGGCCTAAGAAGTCGTCAATAGATACGTTGATAAAAAGTTTTCTGCTTGATCCAGCACTCGAGATACCGGCGGTTTTCCTTGTAAACATGCATTTCAGCGGGCTGCGATGAGCGGGCCTGCTCGCCACTCAGTGCCATCTCCATCAGATTAATCAACACTGCCATTGACAAAACTGTTCAGGAATTGCACCACCGGAAAATACACTGCAACAGGCATTTCGTTAGAACGAGACCGCCATGCTGGTTGGCAGAATCGGAGAGAGTTATGTTTGGCGCACTTCAGAGGATGCCGCCTGGAAGCGGGGCGCCCCCGTTGGCTATGCTCTCGTTGCCTGGTTTTGCCCAAACAGATGCCGCGCGGCAGGTAGCTTTTGGCGTTGGCCACAGAGCAGTCCGCTTGCGGCGCGGGTTTGTTGCACACGTCTGCATTGGAGTGCTGCACTCTCTCGCGCCGGTTCTGCTGTCAGGGCCAAGTGAACCATTCTGCGGAGAACAGTCATGATGACAGAACAATCTATCTTGATCACGCGCGACACTCCGGTCGGCTATGAGTTGCAGCCTATTCGGAAGAGGGCCGTCATCCAGTTGATGGGATCACGGGTATGGGGCCGGTTCAATCCAAATCACTGGGATCCGGTCTATGCCGCTGAAAGTGGATTGTCCGCACCGATCCAGACGGGCGAAATGTCGTCGGCCTACATTGCTGAAATGTGCGTGAATCATTTTGGCGCGGCGATGTTCACCGGTGCGCGGGTGGTGTGCAAATATGTGGGTTCAGTGCTGGCCGACGAGGTGATCACGACCCACGGCGTGGTCCGTGAGAAGCAGCCGAAAGGCGAGGGCTTCCGCTTTGTGGTCGATGTTTGGGCCGATAACGAAGCTGGAGAAAAGAAGACAGTCGGCTGGGTCGAAGTCGACGTCAGTGAGTAACTCAGCGGAGCCAGATCGAATGACAAGATCAACGCCAGGAACCGGCGATCTGCGCCCGGTTTCGCCAATTCAGGAAACGCAAACACGGCGCTTCATCGCTGGTCTTCAGCAAGGTGCCCAGACCTACTGGGACATGGTGGAAATCGGCGACGAACTCATTCGCGACCTCCATCTGTCCCCCGAACTGGTAGTCCTCTATGCCGATGGGGTCGAAGACTTCAACCCATGGTACGAAGCGTGGAAAATGAACACATGGCAGATTCCGGGGGAATCGCCATTCGGTGGTGCGATCGTGCCACCACTGCTGGTTTCGCATTTCGTGCTGTCGGTGCAATTCGACCACACGCGGCCGTTCGCAATCGGTTCGATCCACACCTATCATGATTCCGAGATCCTCGCGCCGATCCCGGTCGGCAGGACAGTAAGGATCACCACCCGTGCCGCAGACAAATTCGAAAAGCGCGGGCGCCGTTATGTTCGTCACGAGGTCATCGTGACAGACATCGTGACGGACACACTGTATCTTCGCGAAACTCGGGATATCCTGTCGCTATGATTGCGGCCGAGCCTGAGGCTATGCCGATGTCCACGACTGGACAGGTACCTGTGGTTGCAGGACTGTTCGAACAGGGTCCAAACGGAGTGCGGCTGGTTGGATCGCGCTGCGCCGGATGCAATACGCTCTATTTTCCCGTTGCCTTCAGTTGCCGCAATCCGATCTGCCATGACAAGCGGCTAGCAGCGGCGCATCTCCCGGAACGAGGCACACTCGTGAGCTATACTGTCCAGCATTATCAACCTCCACCATTGTTCCGGATGGATGAATGGGCACCCTATGCGATCGGGCTGGTCGCACTGGGCGAAGGGGTGGAAGTGATGGGCATGCTCACAGGAGTTGCGGTCGACCAGATCGCTATTGGTATGCAGGTGAGGCTTACCACCGAAACTCTGTTCACCGATGCCGAACGTGGATCGGTGGTCACCTACAAGTTTGCGCCGTGCCTTGGGGAGCCTACCACATGAGCCGATCAGTATATGTGATGGGCGCAGGTGCCCATCCATGGGGCAAATGGCCGGATAAGCCGCAACTGCAGCTAGCGATCGAAGCAACCAATGCGGCGCTTGCCGATGCAGCGCTTAGCTGGTCCGATGTTCAGGGGCTGGTCGCCGCAAGCTCTCGTTTCGAGGGAGGCATGGGTTGGGGGTTGCACGCGAACGAACTGGCGCAGGCGGTAGCCGAGCAAGGCATGGCCTGCGTTAACGTGGGCGGGGCCTGCGCCGCTGGCGCCATCGCTATCCAGACCGCCTATGCCATGATCGCTAGCGGTCAGTGCGACGTTGTATGCGCGATGGGTGCAGAACGCATGCCAAAGGGCTTTATCCCTCGCCCGCCGGGCAGCCTGGACGATGTGACGGACAGCGACTACCTGCGCTGGGTGACGATGGGTGCGACCAATCCATCCTATTGGGCGATCGAGGCGAACCGTCGCAAGCATGAGGTTGGCACGACTGATGAGACGCTGGCGCAAGCCGCGGTGCTCATGCGCTCAAATGCAGCCGGCAATCAGCTGGCGCGCTTTCGCAAGCCGACTACGGTAGAGGAAGTTCTGGCCTCGCCGATGGTCACCGATCCACTGCACCTGCTGCAAATCTGCCCCGTCAGCGACGGCGCTGCGGCAGTGATTCTAGGCAGCGAAGCTTTCGCCAAGCGCGCAGGGAACGCAATGGTGGAGGTCGCGGGTGTGTCTGCTGCTACGGGTTCATTCGGTGATCCGGGCCGCCGGATTCCGACGGTCTCATCGACGGTTCGTGCAGGCGTGACCAACACCAGCGAGGTTGCCAACGCCGTCAACCGGGCGTTCGAGATGGCGGGCGTCGGGCCGAGAGATATCGACCTGCTGGAAATGGCGGACAACAGTGCCTGGCACATACTGGCATGGCCGGAACAATTCGGGTTCTATGAACACGGCAAAGGCGATTGGATGCTGCGGAATGGCCATCTGGCTATTGACGGCCAGTTGCCTATCAACCCGAGCGGAGGCTTCTTGTCGTTTGGCGAGGCAACGACTGCACAGGCTGTCTTGCAGGTGTGCGAACTGACGTGGCAGTTGCGCGGGCAGGCCGCAGGGCACCAGGTTCCGGACGCGCGGATCGGCATGTCGGCGGTGCTGGGCCTTGGCGCCAATGGCGGGTCCGTCATTCTTAAACGCTGAACTGGCCGCGCGCGGCAGCATCGGAGCCGCCCATCCGGTGCAAGGAGCTACGCCTGCTTGCGTGGCCATCAGGGGCATGACCACCCCGGCCTTGTCCATTGCCGCGAAGCAAGCCCGCAAATCGCTGTAAGAATATGTACGGGAAGGGTCGCGCTGCGGCCAGGCTCTGATCTTGCGCATTGGGCTCATCGCGCAGCGGATGGGTCCGATAATGTCGATGACGGTGTGCGGAAAAGTGGATCGGTGCCGTCCCTCCCTGGTTCACGACCAGAGCCCGGATTGTCAGGGCACCCGTGTGAGGCTTTGCATTGCCTCACCCGGGCAGCCGCTAAACGGGTGGGCCGTAATAGCCTACGCTATAGCCGCGACTACTTGGACAGGATCACGGCCACCCGATATGTGCAGAGCGCCCGGTTCAAACGGCAGCAGCCTCAAGCCGATGCAGAGACATGCTGGCGTAACCTTTTGCCGCTGTATCCTGGAGGATGCGGCGATACCCCCTTACCCCACCGGAATAGGGCATGAAGACACGCGGCTTGCCCGGCATTTCCGCACCAAGATAATAGGACGGCGTTTTCAGATATAGCGTTTCCTGAGCACGTTCATTCACATGTGCGACCCAGTCGCGCTCGGCGTCGGCAGTTGCTTCGACAGCGTCGATCGCGTTGTCACGGCAATAGGCGAACAGGTCAGCCAACCAATCGACCTGCTCTTCCGATGACAACAGGACATTGCTCAGCAGCGATGGGCTGCCGGGACCGACGATAATAAACAGATTGGGAAAATCGTTGACCGCTATACCGAGGAAGCTGACCGGCCCCGCTGCCCATTTTGCTTGCAACGTCATGCCGCCGCGCCCGGTAATCACTGGTTTCAGCAGCGAACCCGTGAATGCATCAAACCCGGTCGCATAAATTACGATATCGAAATTGCGTTCGGCATCGGTGGTGCGAAGACCGCCGCGCGTGAAGCTCACGATGGGCGTTTCGCTGATATCGACCAATTCAACATTGGGCCGGTTGAAGGTCTTAAAGTAGCCGCTGTCCACCGACGGTCGGCGGGTGCCGAACGGAAAATCCTGCGGGATCAATTTTTTGCGCAATGTCGGATCAGCGATCTGCTCGGCAATCTTGTTGCGAATGAATGCCGACGCGGTGTCGTTCGACTCCTGGTTGAGCAGGATGTCCTTGAATGTCAGCGCAAATCCGAAGCCCAGTCGGTTCCACGCCGCTTCGAAAGCGGCATTGCGTTCGGCCTCCGGCACGTCGATCGCCGAGCGGCTGTCTGGCGTGAAGCCAAGGCCGCTGGGTGAATTGCGCGCCGCCTCGCGGCGTTCACGGTAGCGCGCTTTGACCGTACGGTCTTCCTCATCGCTGACAGGGGCGTTGGCGGCCGGGATCGAGTAGTTGGCCGTCCGTTGAAACACCGCCAGATGGGCCGCCTGCTCGGCGATCACCGGGGTCATCTGCACGCCGGAGGAACCGGTGCCGATGATTGCCACGCGCTTTCCTGCAAAATCGACCGTGTCGCGCGGCCAGCGGGCTGACTGGATGATCCGGCCCGCGAACTGCTCCTGATCTGGGTAGGTCGTATCCTTCGGCGCAGACAGCTGGCCGACAGCGAGGATCAGCCGTCCTGCATTCCATTCGCGGCCATCGGTGCTCGTTATTCGCCAGCGCAGGCTGCACTCATCCAGTGCAGCGGTCTGGACGCGGGTATTCAGTTCGACGTCGCGCCGCAGATCGAAGCGATCCGCCACATGATTGATGTAACGCAGGATTTCAGGCTGCGTGGCGTACCGTTCGCTCCACCGCCATTCCTGTTCGAGTTCGGGCGAAAAGCGATAGGAGTAGTCAAAGCTCTCCACATCGCAGCGTGCGCCGGGATAGCGGTTGAAGTTCCAGACCCCCCCGATCGCGTCGTCTGCTTCCAACACGACGGTCTCGAGGCCCATTCCGCGAAAGGTGTGCAGTGCCCGCAGTCCGGCAAAACCGGCGCCAACGACAAGAACGTCAACGGTCTTCATAGCTTCATCTCCATTCATCTCCGATCTGCCGCAACGGTGCATATTCGTCAACGCATATGTTGATAAATTCTTTAATCGCCGCTGCGAAGTCTGCCAAAGCGCCATATATTGTGGGGCGTGCCTTTATCAACGATAGTATTGACTATTCGAGGCGTCGGTCGCAAACTTCGGCCGTAACAAGGATGGAGAGAGGCTATGATTGGGACGCCAACCTGCTGGAGCCGCGCCGCGATGTCGGAGGCAGCGTGCCGACGTTGAAAGCCGTTGCGGTTCGCCAGGCGGTATTGGCCGAGCATTTTTCGCCTTGGACGCCGGTAACGCTGCACGGTGTGCTCGATGCCGCCGCTGCCACCTTTGCGGACCGGCCGTTCGTGATCACCGATGACCGGAACTGGACCTATTCCCAACTGGCGGCGTGGTCGCATCGCATTGCTGCGGGCCTTGCCGCAATCGGTGTGCGCGCTGGGCAGAATGTTGCCGTGATTATGGCAAACCACCCCGAATTCGTCGCACTCAAATATGCAATATCGCGACTAGGAGCCGTAGCTGTACCCATCAATATTCTGAACCGCCGCGATGAAGTTGCCTATGTCCTCGCCCAGTCGGAAACGGTCGTGCTCGTCACGATCGATCGGTTCCGGGATATCGATCATCTCGATTCGCTTGACCAGATCGTGCCAGACTGGGAACGCGTCGGGGGCGGCGAAATCCTGCCGATGTTGCGCCAGGTTGTGGTGTTTTCTGCCAGCGGCTCGGCGCGGTCAGGCGCAATGACGTTCGACGAACTCGACTTAGATGGTCCGCCGATTGGCCTTCCGGTTGACCCGTTGGCGCCTTGCGACATCCTGTACACCTCGGGAACCACAGGGCCACCCAAGGGCGTTGTGCTGACGCATGACATGCTGACGCGCACGGCGTTCGGCAGCACCTATGCGCGTGCGTTCGAGGATGGCCGCCGCATACTGTTCTCGCTGCCGCTGTACCATGTATTCGGCTATGTCGAAGGGCTGCTTGCAGTGCCGTATGTTGGCGGCGCCATCATCCCGCAATTGCGTTTCGATGCTGCCGCAATGCTCGCCGCGGTGGAACGTCATCGCGCTACCGACGCGTTGCTCGTGCCCGCCATGTCGTTGGCGGTACTTGACGCCGCAGCGACTGATCACCGCGATCTGTCAAGTTGGCAGTCGGTGCTGGCGTCGGGCGGGCGGGCTCCACGACGCGTGTGGCAGGCAATTCACGACGTGCTGGGGGTAGCCGAGATCACGACCGGTTACGGCATGACCGAAACAACCGCATCCACCACGGTGACGCGCCCGGATGATCCCATCGAGCGGCTGCTGGCTTCCAACGGGCGGCAGCGCGATGTTGGCCCGGCTGGCGATCCGGATCTGGGGGGGCGACTTGTCGCGTACCGCACGGTAGATCCGGTCAGCGGTGTATCGTTGCCGCCGGGCGATGTAGGTGAATTGGTCGCCAAAGGTCCGGGCGTAACGAGCGGGTACTACAAGAAACCTGAAGTGACCGCTGGTGCATTCGACGGCGAAGGCTGGTTCAAGACCGGCGATCTGGGGTGGATTGACGATGACGACTACATTACCTTGGTGGGCCGAACAAAAGAATCGTTTCGCTGCGGCGGGGAACAAGTGCTGCCGACCGAGATCGAGGACTTGCTGACCACGCATCCTGACGTGATGCAGGCCCATGTCGTGCCGATACCCGATGAAAGGATGGGCGAGGTCGGCGTAGCGTTCGTAGTGGCGCGCCCCGGTGCATCACTTGATCCTGTCGCACTGCGCCAGCTTGTTGCTGATCGGCTTGCCCGGTTCAAGGTGCCGCGCCATGTTCTCCTGATAACCGAGGCCGAAGTTCCGACAACCGCGTCCGGCCGGGCGCGCAAGTTCCTCCTGTCCGAGAAGGCGGCTGCCATGCTGACTGGCGCATGACCCTGACCGATTATTCAGTTCCAGAGGCGCGCGTCGCCATTGTTACCGGGGCCGCCCGCGGCATCGGCGCCGCGATAGCACGGCGCCTCGCCAGCGATGGACATGACATTGCGGTGCTTGATCTCGACCGGGATGCCTGCGGTGAAACCCTTGAAGCTGTCACTGCCTTCGGGCGCAGGGCCATTGCCGTGGCGGCTGACGTCTCGCAAGAGCACTCCGTGCGGGATGGTGTGGCCGCCGTGGCAGACGGGCTGGGGCATCCAACGATTCTCGTAAACAACGCCGGCGTCCTGCGTGACCGGACAATCGCAAAGATGACCCTGGAGGATTGGGACATCGTCCAGAACGTCAACCTGAAGTCAGCTTTCTTAATGTGCCGGGAAGTGCAGGCACATATGCGCGCTGCAGGCTGGGGACGCATCGTCAACCTGTCGAGCATAGCGGCTTTGGGAGCCATTGGCGAGGCGAACTATTCTGCGGCAAAGGCTGGTATTCAAGGGCTTACCCGCACGCTGGCTATCGAATTGGGCCGCTACGGTATTACCGCTAATGCCGTTGCGCCGGGCTTTGTGGTCACTGAAATGACTCGCGAGGTTGCCCGGCGCATGAATATGCCGTTTGAAGAGATGGTTGGCCAGATGCTTCAGACGATTGCGGTGGGCCGTCCTGGCGAACCGGACGACATAGCCCATGCCGTGTCGTACTTTGCCGACGTGCGTGCAGGATTTGTTACGGGCCAGGTGTTATACGTGGCGGGTGCTCCGCGCGGCTGAGCCTCGACTGGTAAACCGGTGCGCATCTGGCTAACTGGCGTCGGATTTGAAAGAGAGTGCGCATGATCAAGACGAAATCGTTAATAGGCGAGCGGCGCTCCGCTGCGGGCAAGGATCCGCGCACATCATACCAGAACCGTCGCCAGGAGATTTCCGAGGCCGCAGTGAAGGTGTTCCACCGGCTCGGCTATACTGCTGCCAGCGTCAGTGCGGTCGCGGCTGAGCTTGGCATCGATCGTGCGTCCCTGTATTATTACTTCTCTTCCAAGGAGCAGATGTTCGATGAGATCATCCGGTCCGTACTCGAGGAAAATGTTGAACTCGCCCGGCGCATCGCGCAAAGCAGCATGAGTCCGACCCGCAAGATGCGTGAACTGATCATGGCGCTGATGACCTCTTACGCGGCCAATTATCCGCTGCTTTACATCTACATCCGCGAGGACCTGAAGAACGTCAGCGACGAGCGCTCGAGCTGGTCGGCGCATATGCGCGGCCTGAACAAGAGCATCGAGCAATCGGTCATCGACATCGTCGAGCAAGGGTATGCGGATTGCAGCTTTCGCAAAGTTGGCACACCGAAAGTCGTGGCCTACGGCGTACTTGGGATGCTCAACTGGACGCACCGGTGGTACAAGCCGGGTCATTCCGAAACCGGGGAAGACCCGGGAACAACGTTTGCCGAAATGATTGTTTCGGGTCTCGAATCACCGTATTAAAGTGGGTGAGCATCGCACAAGAATCCGAAGGCTCTGGTTTCCTAGGCAAGGCTACGCCCCTGTAGCGTGCGCTCAGGTACCAGCAGTTTGGGACCGGTTTAATCGGAACTACGCTGCTTGATAAATGAACTACACTATGTCCCCTTTGGCGTAATTCAGCACTTTGGCCTGGGTGAACTCGAGCAGGCCGTGCATGCCCATCTCGATCCCGACGCCAGACATCTTGGCACCGGCGAACGGCGTATCAGGCCCGATATCGCCATGCTTGTTGATCCACACTGAGCCGGAATCAAGCCGCGCGGCGACGGCACCTGCGCGGGCCGGATCCGCCGACCATACCGAGTTGCCAAGGCCGAAAATGGTATTGTTGGCCCTGGCCACAACGTCGTCGATATCGGCAAAGCGCAGCACCGGCAGTACCGGCCCGAACTGCTCGTCGGTCACAAGTCGCGCGTCGTCCGCAATATCGCGCACGATCGTCGGGTTGATGAAGTAGCCCTCGCCCTCCGGACTGTCGCCGCCTGCGATGATCGTGCCCTCGGTGCGCGTCTCCTCGATCAGGGCTTTGAGCTTTTCGAATTGCACGCGGTTCTGCACTGGGCCGAGCTGGGTGCCCTGTTGCGATCCAGGGCCGACGACTGCGGCGTTCGCGATTTCGGCCAGCTTGGCGCAGATTGCATCGTACTGGCTCTCGTGCACATAGAGCCGCTTGAGCGCGATGCAGACTTGGCCGTTGTTGACGAAGGCAGAATTGAACAGTTGCTGCGAAACCACTTCGGGATCGCAATCTTCGAGCACAATGCCAGAATCGTTGCCGCCCAGTTCGAGCGTCATGCGTTTGAGGGAGGCAGAACCTGCCGCCATGACCTTGCTGCCCGTGGTGGTCGAGCCGGTGAAGCTGACTTTGCGCACCAGCGGATGGCCGGTCAGCGCATCGCCCAGATCGTTGTTGTCCGTGACCACATTGACCACGCCGGCAGGCACCAGATCCTTCCACAGCGCGGCGATTTCCAGCGTGGCCAGCGGGGTTGTGGCTGCGGGTTTTACGACGACGGTGTTCCCAGTGAGCAGCGCCGCACCAACCTTGTTGACTGCGGTGAGGACAGGGAAATTCCACGGCACGATTGCCGCGACTACACCGAGCGGGCGCCGGTGCAACTCGATCCGGCGGGCCTCGCTGTCTTCGATCAGTTCCACCGGGATCGTTTGCCCGGCATAGTACCGAAGGAAATAGGCCGCACCGCCCACTTCGGCCTGCGCATCGGGGATAGGCTTGCCCTGCTCGCGGGTGAGCGTGCGGGCAAGCGCTTCCAGATTGGACTCGATTATCTCTGCCATCTGGATGAGCAAGGTACTGCGCGCTTCTGCAGTGGTCTGCGACCATGCGGGAAACGCAGCGGCGGCGGCTGTGACCGCGTCCTCGAAGTTCTCGCGCGAACCGCAAGCGCAGGTGTCAAACACCTGGCCTGTTGCGGGATCAACGACATCAAGCGTGCGGCTGCCAGCAACAAGGTTGCCGCCAATCAACATCTGCAAGCTCACTGGTCCGACTCCTTCGCAAGCAAACGGGCCCGGTCGGCGACGTACGCCCGCACGGATTCGACATCCTCAACCGACATCCACTTGGCGAAGCCGACCATGCCATTTTCCTTGAGTGCGCCATCGTGCACAACCGCCTGCCACGTCGCCTTGTCGGCCATAACGCCGGACCGGCGCAGATCGGGCAGCACGCCCGAGGACCGCACCCCGCCACCGTGGCAGACCGAGCAGGTGTTGCCGTAAAGTTCGGCGCCCTTTGCCACCGTTTCTGGCGTCCATTCGTTTTGAACGATGACCGGCGGTGCCTGCGGGGCGCGTTCGATTTTGTAGGAGGCCTTTCCGCCGAGCGCGAAAACGAGAAGGCGGCCATTGGGGCGCGGCCCCTGCAGTTCGGCGAACGCTGCCGGCAGGCCATAGCCGCCACCGTAGCCCGCCATCACGGCGACATACTGCACGCCCTTGACCGAATAGGTGATCGGCGGAGCAATGATGCCGATGCCGGCATCGTAGGACCACAGCTCCTTGCCGCTCGTCGCTGCATAGGCGACCAGCTTGCCCTTGGCATTGCCCGCAAAGACGAGCCCGCCCGCGCTGGTCAGCACCCCGCCATTGCCGGGGCCGCCAAGATCGACCCGCCAGGCCTCTTTCTGCTCCACCGGGTTCCACGCGATGAGGTAGCCGCGTAGCGTCGCGCGGATCGCCTTTAGCGTGGCTTTATCATCAGGCAGGGAGTTGATTGCCAAATTTACGCCGAGGTTCCATCCGCCGGGACGCGCCACGAAGGGCTTGTCGCTGACGTAGGCAAGCGGCACTTCCTGTGCTGGGATATAGGCGAGCCCCGCTTGCGGACTATAGGCCATCGGTTGCCAGTTATGGGCGCCGTGGCCAGAAGGCGTGGCTACGAACACGCCCTTTTCATACCGTGCGTCTGGATTCTCTACGGGGCGGCCGGTCGCCATGTCCACGCCGGTTGTCCAGTTGACGGGCACGAAGTTCTTGGCGGAAATCAGCTTACCGTTGCTGCGGTCGATCACGTAAAACAGGCCGTTCTTCGGCGCCTGCATCATGACCTTGCGGTCTGCGCCGCCGATCTTGAGCGTGGCGAGAATGATAGACTGGGTTTGCGTGAAGTCCCAGCTTTCGCCCGGGACGCCCTGATAGTGCCACTTGTATTCGCCGGTATCGGCATCAAGCGCGACAACCGAGGAAACGAACAGGTTGTCGCCTTTGCCATTCGAACGGAGTCGGTGATCCCACGGCGATCCATTGCCGACACCGATCAGGACCTGGTTAAATTCCTTGTCATAGACGATCGAATCCCAGACCGTGCCGCCGCCGCCGAATTTGGACCAGTCGCCGTCCCAGGTGGCCTGCATCTTGGCGATGATCTTGTCAGAGGCCGCGCCGTCGGGGCCCGCACCCTTGGCGGGTGGCACCGTGTAGAAGCGCCAGGCTACCTTACCGGTTTGGGCATCATAGGCGCTGACATACCCGCGCACGCCATATTCAGCGCCGCCATTGCCGATCAGCACGTTCCCCTTCACCACGCGCGGCGCGCCGGTGATCGTATAGGGCTTGCTCTGATCGACCGTCAGTGTCGACCAGACGAGCTTGCCGGTCTTGGCATCAAGTGCGATCAACCGGCCATCGAGCGTGCCGACATAGACTTTGCCGTCATAGAGCGCAGCGCCGCGATTGACGACATCGCAGCAAGCCTTGAAACCAGTTTCGCCGGGAACTTTGGGATCGTATTCCCAGAGGAGCTTTCCGCTCACCGCATCAAGCGCATGGACCTTCGACCAAGCGGTCGTCGTGTAGATTACCCCGTCAGCTACCAGCGGCGTAGCCTCAAGGCCGCGCGCGGTATCGAACTCGTGGCTCCAGGCGAGCCCCAGACTGCCGACTGTGCTGGCATCGATTGCGGTCAGCTGGCTGAAACGCTGTTCCTCGGGCGTCCCGCCGTAGGTCCGCCAATCGCCCGATGAAACCGATGTGATGGGACCGGCAATGGCCTGCGCGCAGCCGGCAAGCAAAAGCGAAAGAACGACCGGATGAAACTTGAGCATGGGATGCTGCCTATGTGCGGATGAGAGTGGTTGAAAAAGTGAGGGCACCTGCGTCGCAGGTGCCCTCGTCGTTGTTCATTAGAACTTGGCGCCGACTTCGATGCCGAACTGGCGCGGTGCTGCGCGGATCCGGTAATCGCTGCCGTAGCTGCCCTCCACGTTGATCGCGTTCGGATAGTAGAGCTTGTCGGTAAGGTTCTTGACGTAGCCAGCAATGCTGAAGTGCTGGGTCGCGTAGGAGATCCTTCCGTTGATCAGCCAGTAGGCAGGTTGTCCGTTGCGAAGCGGACCCCTTGCTGAATTGACCGAACTGCCTTGCGGCCCGGTGTAGTTGTAGCCGCCAAACACATCGTAGTAGAACCGGCCCGCGTAGCTGGTATCGGCGTGGAACGTGAGCGTGCCGGCATTGGTTTTCACGACATCCCAGTCGGCCCCGATGTTGCCTGACACCTTGCTAGCATAAGGGAACGGATTTCCGCCGACGTCGATCTTGCCGCCGCTGGTCGAGATACAGTTGCCGACCTGAGGCGGCGTTCCGCTGATCGGTGCGGCCGGGCAGGAGCCGTTGTCGAACTTGCTGTCGAGCACACCGAGACCCGCGTTCAGGCGGATGTTGTCTGTCACCGCGAAGATGAGTTCCGCATCCAGACCAGTTAGCTTGCCATCGAGATTGATCAGGAAGGTGACCGCGCTTGGATCGAGCAGCTGCTGCTGCTGACCCTTGTACTTGTAGTGGAACGCCGAGAGATTGAACTGCAGGCGGTTGTCGAAGAAGCGGCTCTTGATACCCACTTCGAACGCATCGACGGTCTCGGGCTCCACGAAATAGACCTGATTGGCATTCTGGAACGCCAGACCGTTGTAGGTACCGCCGCGATAGCCGCGGCTGTAGCTGGCATAGAGCAGCATGTTGTCGACCGGCTTCCAATCGATGATTGCGCGGCCCGTGAGCGCGTTAGAACTATCGCGCCGGTTGAGCGGCTTGATGCTCGCGTCGAGTGCCGCGCTGTCACCGATGAAGTAATTCGACAGCACGCCTCCCGGCGCATAATCAGAGACGGTGTAGAGACGCGGTGCGCCGGTATCGTCGAAGAATGTGGTCAGCGCATCGAGGTAGGCAAACTTGTCCTTGGTGTAACGCAGGCCTGCGGTGATCTTGACCGTATCGGTCAGCTCATAGCTGGCCTCGCCATAGATCGCGTATGACTTGCGTTCCTGAGTGTAGTTCTGCGTGGCCTTCAGCGCGGTCGCCATGCCAGCTTCGCGGCCAAGCCCTGCGGGGTTGAAGTAGGTCTTGGGGTTGCCGATCGCAGCATTTACGTCGCTGAGGAAGCCATAGAAGTCGGGCGTGTTGTTGGTGACGATCTCATCCCAACCGAAATAGGCGCCAGCGATCGCCTTGAACCGACCGCTGGAGTAATCGAGCCGCAAATCCTGATTGAAGCTGCGCGAGGTCGAGGCATAACCAATCGCGCAGACGTTATAGGGCGTACCATCGCAATCGATTTTGGGTAGCAGCCCGTTGCGCGTGCGGTCGAAGCCCGAAATCGAGGTCAAGTTGACGTTGTCGCCCAGTTCGAACTTGGCGTTGAGCACAATGCCAAAGGTCTTGGTCTCGGCGGTGCCGATCGAGTTGCCTTCAATCTCGCGGTCAGTCAGGCCGCGGCCGCGCGCGCTGTAGGCGGGCGGTAGGAACCTGGTAAGATCTTGCCCATTGCCGAACAACTGGCTTGCGAGTGGGGTGTAGAAGAACCCGAAGGCGGAGTCTGCCAAGCTGATCGTATCATCGGTGAGCGATGGGCCATGGTTCTGCGGTGAATCCTGCCCGCCAACCGACTGCGCAACATAAGCCTTGAGGTTGATATCAATCGTATCGGTCGGCTTGAAGCGGATCTGCCCGCGAATGCCGAACGATTCGTGCCCGCCTGGAGAGATGCCGGTGTTTTGGTCCCCAAACGCGACATTGTTGGGAACATTCGGGTTGGACTTGATCAGGCCGACCGGTTGCACGTTGCGCACAAATGGATCGGAATCAATATAGCTTCCTGCGATACGGATGCCGATCTTGTCTTCGACCGGGGTCACCTCGATGGCCCCCTGCGCACTTATGCGGTTAAACGACGCGTAACCCAAAGTGACAAAGCCGTTTGCACCCTCTAGCCGTGGCTTGCGGGTGATGAAGTTGATCGCGCCGCCGGTCGTATTACGACCGTATAGTGTGCCTTGCGGGCCGCGCACCACTTCCAGCTGCTCCAGATCAAACAGCTGCTGGCCGTGGCTAGCGCGGAATGACTGGTACACTTCGTCGACATAGATGGCGACTGGCGAGGCCGCGTTCGAATTGTATTCCGTGCCCACGCCGATCCCGCGCACGGTGAAATTCGGCTGGGTTTCGCCATAGGCCGAACCGACCTGAAGGTTCGGGATCGAATTGTTGAGGTCGGTCGTGGAGAACACGCCCTGCTTGGACAGCTGCTCCGCATTCACGGCGGTGATCGCCACCGGAACATTTTGCAGGTTCTCGCTGCGCCGCGTTGCTGTCACGATGATTTCGCCAAGGCCTTCGGTGGGAGCGGCCTGCTCAGCCTGAGGCGCAGCCTGCGCATGCGCAGTCGCGGCCAGCGACAGGACACTGGCCGAAACGAGCGCAGCGCAAAGAATGGTAGGTCTCGACATAAGCTCTTCTCCCTTTGGCGTGTGCAAAGCTTTTCTGCCTGCATCGAGTCGCCACCTTTTAATCAACACATTCGTAGATCACACCAGCCACACGCGTCAACAGTGGCGTTAAAAATTTGGCTACAACAGTCAAGACTGTCGGTGGATGCCCGATATTATCCCTATTTTTCAGACAGTGGTCATAACATTCTCGGGCTTCGCCTCTGAACTGAGCTACCCGGATCAAGCGCCTGTCAGCCCCAGTGTCACCAAGTCAACATATATGTTGACTTTCGTCTCGTTGTTGCCGACAGGGATGTCAACGCCGCTCCGCTGATGGCGCGTGCAGGGCAATATCAGGCAGTGGCAGGTAGCTGTGCAACACACCGAACATCCCGATTGGCTGACCGAGGCATTAAAGGCTGCAAATGTGCCGACTCTCGCTTGTCTGCTGGTGCAGCTGACGGGCGAAAGGAGCTGGATCGAAGGCAAGTTCATCCCCACCCGCACGCGCGGGATGGACGACAACGACAGCGGCGGTCTGCCTGATGATGTACAGCGCGAAATCCGCGATGCCGCCCACGTGGCTCTGACCCAGCATTTCACGGGTGAACCGGCCCGACTGGCCAACCCCTCCGATGCACTGCTGGTCGAGATGATGGGCGTCTCTCTCGGCGAGGCGATCCCGGCTTCCTATGCCGCCATGATCCGCGCGGATCTCGGACTGCCTGCGTCCGATGCCAGCGAAATCACCAAGCCGTCAGTTCCGGAAGGCTTTCGCGCACTCATCATCGGCGCGGGTATTTCGGGCCTTTGCGCCGCGATCCAGCTGGCCGAAGCGGGCATTCCCTTTACCATCGTCGAGCGCCACGACCGGCCCGGCGGCGTGTGGCTGGAAAACCGCTACCCCGGCGCGGCCTGCGACGTACCAAGCCACCTATATTCGTTCTCGTTCGCGCCTTACGACTGGTCGCGCTACTTCGCCGGCAGCCGGGAAATCCACGCCTATCTCGAGAAGGTCGCGGGCGATCACGACATCACCCGTCACATCCGCTTCGGCGTGGAAGTCACCGAAGCGCGCTTCGACGAGACCGAAGGCGAATGGACCGCTCTCGTCACCAACGAGGCGGGCAATGCCGAAACCTTGCGGGCGTCGATCCTGATCAGCGGTGTCGGCGCGTTCAACAAGCCGCGGCTGCCGAATATTCCAGGGCTAGACACCTTCAAGGGCCCCAGCTTCCACACCGCGACCTATCCCGATGAAGGCGTGCCGCTCGAAGGGCGCAACGTGGTTCTGATCGGCAACGGGGCGAGCGCAATGCAGGTCGCGCCCGCGATTGCGGACACGGTCGCCTCGCTGACGATCGTGCAGCGTACACCGCAATGGGCCGCGCCCTTCCCCAAGTTCGGCAAGAGCATTCCCGAACCGGTGCGGCGCCTGCTCGATGCGGTTCCGCTCTACCGCCGCTGGTACCGCATCCGCCTGAGCTGGGCGTTCAACGACAAGCTCTACGAGGCGCTGCAGCAGGACCCGGCCTGGGAAGGCCATGGCCGCTCGATCAATCCGATCAACGATGCGCACCGCAAGGGGCTTGAGTCCTATATCACCTCGGAACTTGGCGGGGCGACGCATCTGTTGCCGCAAGTCGTCCCGGATTACCCGCCCTTCGGCAAGCGCATGCTGCTGGACAACGGGTGGTTCCGCACATTGGCGAAGGACAATGTCACGCTCGTCACCGGCTCGGTGGTCGAGGCCATGCCGGACGGGGTCCGCACGCAAGACGGCACGGTCCACAAGGCGGACGTGCTGATCTGGGCGACCGGCTTCGATGTGGTCAATCTGCTCGCGCCGATGAAGGTTGTCGGTCTCGGCGGGCGTGAATTACACACGGACTGGAACGGCGACGACTCCCGCGCCTATCTCGGCACGGTCGTTCCCGGCTATCCCAACTTCTTCTGCCTCTACGGGCCAAATACCCAGTTCGGGCACGGCGGTAGTCTGATCACTGTGCTCGAGCGGCAGATGCACTACGTGATGTCGCTCATTCGCCAGATGCTGGCCAAGGGCGCAACCCAGGTCGAAGTGCGCCAAGAGGTGCACGATACCTACAACGTGAAGGTCGACGCGACCCACGCCGGCATGGTGTGGACCTATCCGGGCGTCGAAACCTACTACAAGAATTCCAAGGGCCGGGTCGTGGTCAACAACCCGTTCCGGATCATCGACTTCTGGACCATGACCGAGACGGCAGACCTTGGCGAATACCGCTTGAGCAAGGCTGGCGCGCCTCAGTCTGTATCCACACGGGTGGCCTGAATCATGGACAGCACGATAGACAACCCCGTTCAGATCGAACAGCTAGGCGCGGTCCTGGTGATCGCGATCAACCGCCCGAAGCAGCGTAATGCGGTGACGCACGCGGTGTCTCTCGCCATAGCTGGCGCGCTGGACCGTCTAGATGCCGATCCGGACTTGCGGGTGGGGATCATCACCGGGCGTGGCAGCTCGTTTTGCGCGGGGATGGACCTCAAGGCCTTTGCCGATGGCGAACGGCCCGAGCTCGAAGGCCGGGGCTTTGCCGGGATCACTGAGGCACCGCCGAAGAAGCCTGTTATCGCTGCCGTCGAAGGCTTTGCGCTGGCAGGTGGCTGCGAACTGGCACTGGCCTGCGATCTGATCGTGGCCGCCGAAACCGCATGGTTCGGCCTCCCCGAAGTGGCGCGCGGCCTTGTTGCAGGCTCGGGCGGGCTGGTGCGCCTGCCGCGCCGCATTCCCGAGGCAATAGCGCTTGAATACGCGCTGACCGGTGCGCGAATGGACGCGGCCACGGCGCACCGCTGGGGCCTCGTCAACCGGATCACGCCCGAAGGCGGCGCGCTGGAAGGCGCACTGGCGCTCGCGGAAGCCATCACCGCCAACGCGCCGCTTAGCACCGCCATGACCAAGCGCATCATCCGCGAATCGCGCGAATGGCCCGAGGCCGAGATCTGGGACCGCCAGCGGCCGCTTGTGGATGGCGTGCTCGCCTCTGACGACGCTACCGAGGGCGCCCGCGCCTTTGCCGAGAAACGCCCCGCAAAATGGACCGGACGATGAACACAGCTTTGGCAAACCAGCAGATCGCCGTGGTCGGCGGCGGCACGATGGGCGTCGGCATCGTCTATGTCAGTGCCATGGCGGGGGCGCAAGTCACGGTCGTCGAACCCGATGATGCGCGGGCAGTCGGCCTGCGCGAAACGATCAGCAAGACCGCTGCCGCCGCCATCACGCGCGGCAAGCTGGATGCAGCAGGCGCCGCGGCGCTCGAAGGCCGGATAACGCGGATTGCCGATGTGGATGCGTTGCCGGAGGGCCTCGATCTCATCATCGAGACCGTGCCCGAACGGCTGGATCTCAAGCTCGACATTCTGGCGCGGATTGCCCGCCACGCGCCGAAGCTGATCGGCAGCAACACCAGCGCGATGTCGATCGACCGACTGGCACAGGCTCTGCCCGATCCCGGGATCTTCCTCGGCATGCACTTCTTCAATCCGGTCTGGTCGATCCATCTGGTTGAATTGGTCGAAGGCGCAAAGACCTTGCCTGAGACGCTGGAGGCCGCTCGCGCCTATGTGACAGCGATCGGCAAGCAGTCGCTCACCGTGCGCGATGTCCCGGGTTTTGCCACGAGCCGGCTCGATCTGATCGCCAGCCTTGAGGCGATGCGCATGCTCGAATCGGGCGTCGCTTCGGCTGAGGACATCGATCGCGCAGCCGTTGTGGCCTATCGCCACCCGGTAGGGCCGCTGCGCCTCAGCGACATCGTCGGCATCGACGTGCGCCTCGATATCGCGCGCACGCTGGAGGCCGCCCACGGGCCGCGCTTCGCCCCGCCACAAATCCTCATCGACATGGTCGCCGCAGGCAAACTCGGCGCCAAATCGGGCCAGGGATTTTTCACATGGCCGTAATGAATCCGTTTCAAATCTGGAGCAGTTTGAATGTCGTCTGATCTTTTCCAAACAACCCTGTGCGATACCGCCGACCATCATCGCGATCTGCGTGACAGCGTCAGCAAACTCGTCGGCAAGTTTGGCCGGAAATACTTCCAGGATGTCGTCAACAAGGGCGAGCAGCCGACCGCCCTGTGGTCGGCGCTGGGCGAAGCCGGGTTCCTGGGCGTCCACGTGTCCGAGGCATACGGCGGCGGCGGTGGCGGCCTTTCGGAACTCAATATCTGCATCGAGGAAACCGCAGCGCACGGCTGCCCGATCCTCTCGATGGTCATCTCCTCGATCACCGCGCCGATCATTGCAGCTTGCGGCAGCGAGGCGATGAAGCAAGAGTGGCTGCCCGGCATCGCCAGCGGCAAGCGCAAGATGTGCTTCGGCATCACCGAGCCGAACGCCGGGTCGAACACCCACAAAGTCACCACCCATGCGGTGCGCAAGGGCAATGGCTGGGTGATCAACGGTGCGAAATACTGGACGTCTGACATCGATCAGTCGGACGCGGTCATGGTCGTGGCGCGTGATGGCGTGCCGGTGAACGACGGCTCGCGGCAGGGCTTGTCTCTGTTCGTGGTGCCCACCAACACGCCCGGCATCTCGATGACGCAGATCGATTCAGCGCTGCGCACCTCCGAAAAGCAGTTCTCGGTGTTTTACGACAATGTCGAAGTGCCCGATGAGGCGCTGATCGGCGAACCGGGCGCGGGCCTGAAGCAGGTATTCTCGGGCCTCAACCCCGAACGCATCGCCGCAGCTGCGATCAACAACGGCATCTCGCGCTTCGCCATCACACAGGCCGCGCAATATGCCAAGGACCGCTCGGTTTGGAACAAACCGATTGGCGCGCATCAGGGCGTCGCCCACCCGCTGGCCGAAGCATACATCAACGTGCAAGCCGCACGCCTGCTCAATGCCCGCGCCGCGCAGCTCTGCGATGGCGGGGAAGACGCCGCCGAAACCGCCAACATGGCCAAGTTCGCTGCCGCCGAATCCTCCTTGAAGGCGCTTGATCAGGCGATCCAAGTCCACGGTGGCAACGGGCTGTCGAATGAGTATGGTCTGTCCGACCTGTGGTTCATCGCGCGCCTGCACCGCACAGCGCCGGTGAGCCGCGAGATGATCCTGAACTACGTCTCAACCCACAGTCTGGGCCTGCCGAAGAGCTACTGATCCCTGTGGAAACCAACCTGCTCACCTTGCTGCGCCGACATGCTGCGCTGACCCCGGATGCCCCGTGCCTGACATTCGGCGACGAGACGCTGAGCTTTGCGGCCTTCGATGCGCGGGCCAGCCGGGTGGCGCACGCGCTGGCGGCGCAGGGCTTACAGGCTGGAGACCGGGTCGCGATAATCGCACGCAATGGGCCGGCGCAGTTCGAGCTGTTCTTCGGCTGCGCCAAGGCGGGCGCGATCTGCTTGCCGATCAACTGGCGGCTGGCCCCGCGCGAAATCGCCGGCATTCTGGGCGACAGCACGCCTGCGCTCCTTATAGTGGAAGAAGCCCTGCAAGGGCTGCTGGCCGAAACACTGACACCGCCCGCCACGATCCTGCTCGCAGAATATCCCGCGTGGCGCGATGCTGAAAGCCCGCACGATCCGGGCACCCTACCTGCGCCTGAGAGCCCGCTGCTGATCCTTTACACCTCTGGCACGACTGGCCTGCCCAAAGGCGTCGTGCTGAGCCACTGCAATCTCTCGTTTCTGGCGCAGATGGCGCATGAATTGTGGGACATGTCCGCCCGCAGCGTCAATCTGGTGGCCAGTCCGCTCTTCCATATCGGCGGGATCGGCTACGGCCTAACGGCTCTAAGCCAGGGCGGCCACACCGTGCTTATGCAGCAGGTCGTGCCGGCCGAGATCGTCGCGGCGATCCAGACCTACCGCGTCACCCACGGTTTCTTCGTGCCGACCGTGATCCAGATGCTGCTCGAAGTGCCGGGCGTGGCTGAGATGGACATGTCGAGCATCAACCGCATCGTCTATGGCGGCGCGCCGATTGGCGAGGCGGTGCTCAAGCGGGCAATCACCATGCTCGGCTGCGGTTTCATGAGCACTTATGGCATGACCGAAACCGCCGGAACGGTGATCATGATGCCGCCAGAGGACCACGATCCGGGCGGCCCCCTCGCACATCGCCTGCGGGCTTGCGGGAGGCCCATGCCGTGGAACGAGTTTGCACTGGTCGATCCGGCAACGGGTGAGCCGGTTGCCGTGGGCGAAGTCGGCGAAATTCGCATCCGGTCCGAAGCCATCATGCTCGGCTACTGGAACAAGCCCGCAGAAACCGCGAAAACGATCACCCCTGATGGCTGGATGTGCACTGGCGATGCTGCCTATCAAGACGCCGACGGCTACGTGTACATTTACGACCGCTTCAAGGACATGATTGTCTCCGGCGGGGAGAACATTTACCCTACCGAGATCGAGAACGTGCTTTACGATCACCCGGCGGTCGCCGCCGTCGCCGTGATCGGCGTGCCGCATAAACGCTGGGGCGAAACGCCCATGGCTTTTGTCGTCGCGCGGGCGGGTGCCATGCCCACCGAGGCAGAACTGATCGCGTTCACCCGCGCGCGGCTCGCGCATTACAAGTGCCCGACTGCCGTGGCCTTCGTGGCCGCGCTGCCGCAAAACGCCTCGGGCAAAATCCTCAAGAAAGAGATGCGCGATCCGCGCTGGCTGGAAGAACAAGCATGACCCTCAGTCCCTCCGCGCGCCTGCTGCGCGGCTTTGCCGTCGATTTCCTCACCTGCCACAATGTTGCGGCGGCCGAAACGATCATGGAGCCCGACTATGCGCTCAGCATCGGCGGATTCCTGCTCGCTGGCCGCGACGACACCTACTTACCGGCAACCGCCGCGCAGCTCGATCAGTTTCCGGGGCTCTGCGTGACGGTCCACGACACCGTGATCGGCCCCGATGCGATTGCGATGCGGTTTACCGAACACGGCGCGTCGATCCGCCATGGCGGACGGCTTTCCACCTGGGGCGGGGTCACCCTGTTCCGCATCAAGAACGGCAGATTGCATCGCGGGTGGGCTGAAGAGGATTACTACGCCCGCAAGCGCCAGCTCGCCGAGAGCACCTGCGACATGATTCGCGCCCCGCATCCTGCCCCTTGGGACGCGCCTTGCGAAGCCCCGGATACGGTGGTGGAAGCCCTTGCCGAAGCGTGGCTGACGGACCCCGCCAACTGGGCCGACAGGACCGTGATCGACGAGATCAGCGCCGAAGGGCCGCGCTTCGCCGATTTGGTCGCCATCGAAGCCATCGCCGTCGACCAACTGTTTTCCGCAGGGACGCGCGGGGCGTTCCACCTTACTTGCGCCGGCACCTATCGCGGCGGGCTCGACGATATCGATCCGGCGCAGATCGGCCAGCCGGTCACGCTGGCGCTGGCTGGCATCTTCGACTCCGAGGGAGACCAGATTGTGCATGTGCAAGTTACTGCGGACCGGCTCGGCCTCAACCGCGCGCTGATGCCGCCGCGATGAGCAAGGTCATCATCACTTGCGCCGTCACCGGCGGCGCGCACACCCCGACCATGTCGGATGCCCTACCCTGCACGCCGTCCGAGATTGCCGAGCAGTCGATCGCGGCGGCCAAAGCGGGCGCAGCCATTCTGCACCTTCACGCGCGCAATCCCGCCAACGGACAGCCCACTGGCGATCCCGCGATTTACGCGCAGTTCCTGTCGGTCATCAAGCAACAGACGGATGCCGTGGTGAACATCACCACCGGCGGTTCCGCGACCATGCCGCTGGCCGAGCGGCTGAAGGCGGCGGTGCAGTTCAAGCCCGAGATGTGCTCCCTCAACATGGGCTCGATGAACTTCGCGTTCTTCGGTGCAGCGGCGCGTATCAACACTTGGAAGCACGATTGGGAAGAGCCCTATGTAACGGGCTCGGACGACTTCATCTTCCGCAACACCTTCCGCGAGATCGCAACGATCCTTGAGGTGATGGGCGAGGCCGGCACCAAGTTCGAGCATGAGTGCTACGATGTCAGCCACCTCTACAACCTGGCGCATTTCGTTGATCGGGGCCTGGTGACGCCGCCATTCTTCATCCAGATGATTTTCGGCATTCTGGGCGGCATCGGCCCCGATCTTGAAAACCTGATGTTCATGAAATCGACTGCCGACCGCCTGTTTGGCCGCGACAATTTCCAGTGGTCGGTGCTCGCGGCGGGCCGTCACCAGATGCCGTTCCTCACACAAGCCGCGCTGATGGGCGGCAATGTCCGCGTCGGGCTGGAGGACAGCCTGTTCATCGAACGCGGCGTGCTTGCCGCCTCGAACGCGCAGCAGGTGGAAAAGATCGTGCGGATCATCCGCGAAATGGGCCATGAACCGGCGACCCCAACCGAAGCCCGCGCGATGCTGGGCCTCAAGGGCGGCGACAGGGTGGAGTTCTAGGGTATGGCACGCACGATTATAGACCTCTCGATCTACCTCGAAAACGATGTGATCTCCGATCCGCCGCCCTACCAGCCCAAAATCGCTTACATCGACCACAAGACCTCGATACCCGATCTGGTCGGCTTCTTCCCGGGACTGAAGCCCGAAGACCTGCCCGATGGCGAGGCTTGGGCAATCGAGAAGATCGAGCTGATCACGCACAATGGCACGCACCTCGATGCGCCGTACCACTACGCATCGACGATGAATCGGGGTGAGCGCGCGATCACGATCGACGAAGTACCGCTCGATTGGTGCTTCCAGCCCGGCGTGAAGCTCGATTTCACCGCCTTGCCGGATGGCTATGTCGTCACTGCAGTCGATGTCGAGGCAGAACTGGCGCGCATCGGTCACACACTCTCGCCGCTCGAAATCGTGGTGGTCAACACGGCAGCCGGCAAGCGTTATGGGCAGGACGATTACGTCACCGCCGGTTGCGGCATGGGATACGACGCCACCATGTACCTGCTAGAGCGAGGCGTGCGCCTGACCGGCACCGATGGCTGGAGCTGGGACGCGCCGTTCGTCCACACGCGTGAGGCCTATGAGGCAACGGGCAATGCCGCTCTGATTTGGGAAGGCCACAAGGCGGGCCGCGATATCGGCTATTGCCACCTCGAAAAGCTGCACAATCTCGAAGTTCTGCCCGCCACCGGCTTCACCATCGCGTGCTTCCCGATGAAGATCCGCGCGGCTTCAGCGGGGTGGACCCGCGCGGTGGCGATCTTCGAGGATTAGGTCAGACAATCTTTTCCGTGAAGGCGAACATTACCGGCGCCGTCGCGCGCACCGATGGCCGATCGCGGTGGAACGCCTCGAACCGCGCGAGATTGGGATAGAGTTCGTGCCATGGCGCCATATCCGGCGCATAGGCCTGCCAAAGCGGGATCATGCCCGTCTCGATCACGATGTCCTGATTGCCGAGCAGCGCGATTACCGCAATGTCCGCCAACCCGAACCGGTCGCCGACCACGTGTTCACGTGTCCCCACACGGCGGTTGAGTTCAGTTAGCCCACCCCTGACCTTGCGCAGCTGCCGCTGCGCCCATTCAGCGCTCGGCTGTGGTCGCTGCATTTCCCAGAACAGGAGCACGGTTGCATCGAGCACCCCTTCGGCGATCACCTGCACCTGCTTGGCCTCCAGCGCCTCATTGGGCGCATCGGGGAACATCGGCGGCGTGGGATAGCGCCACTCGATCCACTCCATGATGTGCGAGGATTCGAAGACAGGGTCAGCGTCATCGGGGATCAGCACAGGCAGCTGCTCGAGCGGGTTGTAGCGCGATGTCTGGGAGTCGGCGTGCCAGGGTATCTCGTTCTGCAGGGTGAAGGGCACGCCCTTCTCCATGAGGGCGATGCGCACCTTGCGCGCAAACGGGCTGGGTGTGGCGCTTATCAGGATCATCTTGGGCTCCTCAGTTCATCCAGTGTCCACCGGTGACGTTGATCGCCTGTCCGGTCATATAGGCGGCTCGGTCCGATGCCAGAAAGGCGACAAGTTCGGCAATTTCACTTGGTGTTCCGGCGCGGCGTAGCGGGATCGCCTGAGCCCGCGTCGCGACATCTGGCAGGCCCTGTGCGCGGTTCATTTCCTCTGCCTCCGCGCGCATTTCGGTATCAACGATGATGCCCGGACACACCGCGTTGACGCGAATGCCCGAACTGCCGAATTCGCCTGCTAGGCTCTGCGTCAGGTTGATGATCGCAGCTTTGGTGGCGCCATAGGCAGCGTGGTTGGGCACGCCCTTCTTGCCGGTCCACGACGAAACGTTGACGATGGCTCCGCTCCTGCGCGCCACCATGGCGGGCAGCACCGTTTGCGAAAAATGAAATACGCCGTCGAGATTGATCGCGAACATGCGCCGCCAATCCGCCTCGGTCACATCGAGGAACGCAGCCGTACGCAGGATTCCGGCGTTGTTCACCAGTACATCGATCGGGCCCAACTCACTGGTGATTGCCTCCACTCCGCAAACCACCTCGGCGCGGCTCGCAACATTGCCAGGTGCCACCACTGCCCTTCGGCCAAGCGCGTTGATCGCTTCCGCCGTCGCGCTGGCTCCCGCAGCATTCAAATCGAACAGACCCACATCGGCACCACCCATCGCAAGCCGCAGCGCAATGGCCCGGCCGATGCCCGCACCCGCGCCGGTCACCAGCGCCACCTTGTTTGTTAGATTATCCATAACTGAAACCTTACCGGTCGGTATTGATTAAATCCAACGGGTTTTCTATGCTTCAACATATGTGTTGATTCGAGCTTGTGTCGAGCGCAAAAATGCGGCCCGACAAATGCCAGACCAAATGATTGAGGAGATTTCCGTCGATGTCCGAGCCTGTCTGCGTCCCGATCAAGACAGACTGCGATGCTGTCGTCGTAGGCGCGGGCTTTGCCGGGCTCTACATGATCCACAAGCTGCGCAGCCTCGGCCTGTCGGTGCTCGCATTTGAGGCAGGCAGCGGCGTTGGCGGCACGTGGTTCTGGAACCGATACCCCGGCGCGCGCTGCGATGTGTATAGCCTAGAATACTCCTATTCGTTCGACGAAGCGCTCCAGCGCGAATGGGTCTGGACCGAGCGCTACCCCGCACAGGCCGAGATCCTGCGCTATATCGAGCATGTGGCCGACCGATTCGATCTGCGCCGCGACATCCGCTTCAACACACGTGTTGCTTCGGCGCACTACGATGGGTCGGCGAACCTCTGGTGCATCGAGACCGAAACCGGCGAGGCAGTTACCGCGCGGTTCTGCATCATGGCATCCGGCGCGCTCTCCGCGCCGCGCAAGCCTGACTTTGCCGGCCTAGATGACTTTGCCGGCATCTGGTATCACACCGGCCACTGGCCCCACGAGCCCGTGGATTTCTCAGGCCAGACCGTGGCGGTGATCGGCACCGGCTCCTCGGGTATTCAGGTCACGCCGATGATCGCAGAAGCGGCGAAGCGCCTGTTCGTATTCCAGCGCACCCCGAACTTCAGCATCCCGGCCTGGAACTACCCGCTGCCGGATCATGTGCAGGACGCATGGAAGCGCGATGCCGCACAGCTCCGAGCCAAGGCCAAGGCGACGAAATCAGGCGCACTCTATGAGTATGGCCAGCGCGGCGCATTCGAGGTGAACGACGAAGAGCGCCAGCGCGAGTTCGACGCGCGCTGGGCACGCGGCGGCGCAAATTTCACCCATGCCTTCAACGACCTGTTCAAGGACAAAGCAGCCAACGATCTCGCGGCGGACTATGTACGCGGCAAGATCCGGGAAATCGTCAAAGACCCCGCTGTCGCGGCCAGGCTCACGCCCACCGACCACGCCATCGGCACCAAGCGCATTTGTGTCGACACCGACTACTACGCGACCTTCAACCGCGAGAACGTTACGCTGGTCGATGCGCGCGAGACCCCGATCACCCGCATCACGCCGACCGGTATCGAAACCTCCAGCGGCCACTACGCGGTGGACAGCATCGTTTTTGCCACTGGATATGACGCGGTGACCGGCGCGCTCACCCGCATCGACATTCGCGGGCGCGGCGGCGTCTCACTAGTCGAAAAATGGCAAGACGGCCCGAAGACCTATCTCGGACTGATGGTCGCCGGCTTTCCCAACCTGTTCACGATCACCGGTCCGGGCAGCCCATCGATCTTGACCAATGTCGTCATGGCGATCGAGCAGCATGTTGATTGGGTCGGTGATTGCCTCGCCGATATGGCAAACCGCGATGTCACCGTGATCGAGGCCGAACCCAAGGCCGAAGAGGACTGGGTGAGCCACGTGCGCGAGGTGGCCGAGACGACACTGCATGTGCAGGCCAACAGCTGGTACATGGGCGCCAACATCCCCGGCAAGCCGCGCGTGATGCTACCCTATGTCGGCGGGCTTGGCGTCTACACCGGCATCTGCAACGAAATCGCGGCCGATGGCTACCGCGGCTTTGTGCTTGGGCGGGCAGACTGACATGCAGCCGCCGACGAACCGCACCTTTCCCGATCTGCTGAGCGAACTGGCAACAACCGCACCCGAACGGTGCGCAGTCATCGATGGCGACTTGTCAGTCACTTACGCCGATCTGGCACAGCGTGCCCGCTTGGTAGCGAACGCGCTCGGGGCAGTCGGTGTGAGGCGCGGCGACCGGATCGGGGTGCTTCTGTCTAACCGGATCGAATGGCTTGAAATCCTCTTCGGCGCGAGCGCAGTGGGTGCAGTCGTCGTGCCGATCAGCACATGGTCCAAGCCCGCTGAACTCGAGTTTATTCTGGGCGACGGCGACGTCTCGCTGCTGTTTGCGATGCCGTCTTCGGGCAAGGAGGACTTCTTTGCGGCGCTGCAGGCATTGGTTCCCGAAGCTTTCGAGCGAAGTGAATGGACGAGTGCACACCTGCCCCGTCTCCGCGAACTGATTGCGCTCGCGCCCGAGGCTCCGGGCCCGGGCTGGAAGACCTATGATGCCTTCTGCGCCGCCGCGCCTGATCTGGCGGCTGGCCAAGGGCCGGATGCGGCAGACGATGCTCTGATCCTCTACACTTCGGGCTCGACCAGCAAGCCCAAGGCTGTCCGCCTCGCCCACGCCGCACTGATCGAGAACGGCTTCAACATCGGCGAGCGGATGGGCCTCGGACCCTATGACCGGGTGTTGGTCTCGGTCCCGCTGTTCTGGGCATATGGCTCGGCCAATGCGCTCCCGGCCGTCATGAGCCACAGCGCAGCGATCATCCTGCAGGAGCGGTTCGAACCGGGCAATGCTCTGGCGCTGATTGAGCGGCACCGTTGCACCGCGATCTACACTCTGCCGACCATGACTTCCGCCCTCGTTGCACACCCTGATTTTGCCCCAGCCCGCACCGCCAGCCTCAGAACAGGGCTCACCATCGGCAGCCCGCAGGATGTGATTTCGGCGGCAACGCAGCTGGGCGCACCGCATATCTGCAACATCTATGGTTCGAGCGAGACCTGCGGCAATTGCTGCGTCACGCCGTGGGATTGGCCGCTGGAACGCCGCGCGGCTTGCCAGGGCCCGCCGCTCCCGGGGGTCAGCCTCAGGCTCATCGATGCCGAAACCGGCCACGAGGTCGCACCCCGCCAGCCCGGGCTCATCGAAGTGACTGGTTACCTCATGTCCGGCTACGGCGGGCAAAGCATCGCGCACAACGCTGCCGCCTTCACTGCGGACGGCTGGTATCGCACTGGCGACCTTGGCCATCTAACCGATACCGGAGACCTGATCTTCCTTGGCCGCGCAACCGAGATGATCAAGCGCGCCGGAATCAATGTCTCCCCCGCCGAGGTTGAGGACGTGCTGCTTCAGCACCCGGCGGTGGCGCAAGTCGCCGTGGTCGGCGCGCCCGATCCTGCGCGCGGTGAGATAATCGTCGCTTTCGTCGTCGCGGCCCAACCCACAACCGAAGCTGAGCTTATCGCACACGCCCGCACGCTATCCTCGACCTACAAGGTGCCCGACCGGGTCGTGTTTCGCAGGGACCTGCCCGCCACCGCCACCGGCAAACTGCAGCGCCAGCCACTCAAGGCGGAAGCCGCAGCGCTCACCGAAAAGGGAACAGCCCATGTCGCGTGATGCTTGGGGCCGCTGGGGGGAAAACGACGAGGTCGGCGCGCTCAATCTTGTCGGCACGGCCGAAGTGCTGGCCGCCACGGGGCTGGTGCGGCAGGGCCGGGTCGTCAGCCTCGCTCAGCCACTGTCTAAGAAAACTCCGGTGCCCAGCAACCGCACGGGCCTCCTCCATTTCATGGACCGCGACGGCGGGGACTATGCGGCCGGCGCGCGCGTCTCCAACGGCTTCCAGTTTGCCGACGACAGCGTGGTCATGCCGCTCCACATCGGCACGCACATTGATGCGCTGTGCCACGTGTGGACCGAGGACCACCTCTACAACGGGCACCCCGGTTCAGGGACGAACAGCACTCATGGCGCAAAGAAATGCGGCGTGGAGAAGCTGCCGCCCATCGTCACGCGCGGGCTGCTGCTGGATGTGGCCGCGCTGCATGATGCGCCGCTGCCGTTTGGTTATTCGATCGGAGTGGAGGAGTTGAAGATCGCTGCCAACCGCGTCGGCGTGGAGCCTGCTAGCGGTGATGCCGTGCTCATCCGCACCGGATGGCAGGAAAACCAGGCAGGCAAAGCGGCGCGCACCGTCGATTTCAACGAGGAACCGGGCATCGACGTCGAGGCCGCGCTCTGGCTTGCCAAGGCCGGCGTCGCGCTCGTTGGCGCCGACAACTATGCGATTGAGGCAATGCCCTTTCCTGCAGGCACGACGTTCCCTGTTCACCAGCGCCTGATCCGCGACTACGGCATCCCGTTGCTCGAGGGGCTTGTGCTGCGGGACCTCGCCGCGCTTAGCGTACCGGAGTTCCTGTTCGTGGCCGCGCCGCTGCCAATCGTCGGCGGCACCGGCAGCCCGATCACCCCGCTGGCGATCTATTGATCCCTATGGCGACGGACACACACGAGACGGACACTACCTCATGGCTAGTTGCCGAAGGGATGGCAGAACTTGTGCGCCATGCCATCCCTTCGGCACGCGATATCACCTTTACCGGACTCACCCGCTCCGCCGGCGGCCTCAGCCGAGAGAACTGGTCGTTCGACACTGAATGGATCGATGAACGAGGGCCCCACGCGCACCGCCTCATGCTGATGCGTGATGCCAGCGGCACCCTGCTAAAGACCGAGCGCCGCCGTGAGTTTGATGTGCTAAGGGCGCTCGAAGGCAGCGCGGTTGCGGCACCAGCGGTATTCTGGTTGGACCCAGACGGGCAGTTCCTCGGCGCGCCTTCGCTGATCATGGAGCGCGTCTCGGGCAGCTGCGACTACATGGTGCTGAATGGCGCACGGCCATTGGAAGAGCGGCTGAGGCTCGCTCACGCTTTTATCAGGCTGCTGACCGATATCCAGGCAATCGACTGGCAAGCGCGCGCTATCGGGCCGAGCCTTGGTGTTCCCGAGAGCGCACCGGCCACAAGCGCGCTCGATGAGTGGGAGGCCGAGTACCGCCGGGCGCAGCTCGAACCCCATCCCGAACTCGACTATGTGCTGGCGTGGATGCGCCGCACGGCACCTCAATCGCACGAAATCGTTCTCGTCCATGGCGATTTCAAACCGGGCAATGCGCTGATCGAGGACACGCAGATCACCGCCAAGCTCGATTGGGAAACTGCCCATCTCGGCGATCCGCTGGAAGACCTTGGTTGGATCACCAATCCTGTGCGTCGGCGCGAGCACCAGATCGCCGGTCACTGGGAGCGCGCACACATCGTCGAGGCCTACACCCGCATGACCGGACGAGCCGTGGACGACACCGCTCTCACATGGTGGAACGTGTTTTCGTGCTGGAAGCTCGCGGTCATCCAACTGACCGCGGTGAACGAGTTCGTCTCAGGCCGCTACAACCGCGTGTTCCAGACCCCAGCCTGGCTCTTCCGCCCAATGCTGCAGATGATGGAGCGCGCAGCGTGAGGCCTTCGGTTGAAGAACAACTGCTCGGCACATGCCGCATTCTCGAAGCTGTTGTCGCGCCCGCAGTGGCCGAACCTTTCGCCCGCACGATCCTCGAGAACCTCATCGCAAACCTGCGGATGGTAACCGAGGCGCTGCCCGCCGTGCCGGGCTTCCTGTGCTGGGACAACGCAGCGACGCAAAGCTTGTTACAAATGCTGCGCAACGCACTGCCCACTGAGCTCAACAGTCGCATCGATGCTGCGCTGAAAACTGCTGAGCCTGACATGCTCGACAGCACCGCACAGACCACGCGTAACCACCTGCTACGCGCCCTGCTTGCCGAAGCCGCCTGCAGCCCTGACCTCACACCCGAACTGCACTGCGCCATTCAGGATCACATGATCGCCCGCGCCTCACGCGTACCCATGCGCTACGTGCCAACCGCCACTTCTTCTTCAACGAGACCATAAACCCATGCTGACCGCGCTTGACGATACCCTGTGGCACCAGTTGCCGACCACATTCGATCACGTCTGGACCAGCGACCCACGGTTCTTCGACCGCTACTGGTTCGCGATCTATTCGGGCGACGGGCGCGTGGCAATCCAGATCACGATGGGCGCCTATCGCAACATGAACGTGCTCGATGCAGGTGCGGTGATGATCGTCGATGGCAAGCAGCACAACTTGCGTGTCTCGCGCTCGCTCAATGGCAGCGTGGAGACCATTTGTGGCCCGATTCGCATCACGCCCATCGAGGCGCTGCAAACGCTCGATATTGTGATCGAACCCAGCGAAGGCTTGCTCCACGGCCGCATTCGCTGGGACGGTGTGGAGCCAGCGCACGAAGAGCATCCACACTATACCCGCTTGCAAAGCCGCACGGTCGAGGACTATCGCCGCTTCGATCAGATCGGCGTAGCCAGCGGTTATCTGGAGGTCGAAGGCCAGCGCATCGAGATCGACAACTGGTGGTCGTGCCGCGATCACTCGTGGGGCGTACGGCGCGGCATGGGCGTGCCTGAGCCGGTCACTGGCCCTAAGCTTCCGCTCTCGGAGAAGGGCCACGTCATGTCCTTCCTGTTCTTCTCCACCACCGCGATGAGCGGCAGCCTGCTGTTCTCCGGACGCGGCGATGATACGCCCTACACCACCGGCGTGATTACATTGCGCGAAACCGAAACTGCGCACGATGTGACCCATATTGCGCTCGAAGTGGATCTGCACGACGGCACCCGCCGCTTCCGCCGCGCCGTGGTGGTCGCCCAGCTGGAGGGCGCTGGCGAACTGCGGCTGGAGCTCGATGCGCAGGGCGCCTCAATCGCAATGCAGGGCCTTGGCTATAGCGGTGGCTTCAACGACGGGCGCGGGCTCGGCGCATGGCGTGGCGAGACCTGGCTTGAAACCGATGTGTGGGATGTGTCGCACCCCGCCAAGGTGATTTACCCCGATGGCACCGAAAAGGTCCACTGGCACCGCATCCAGCCTGTCTCCATCAAGGCAAGCCTGAACGGGGAAGCCAGCACGGGCACGGGCAGCATGACACTGACCATCGCCGGACAGCTGCCCGCGCATCTGCAAGTCCAGTCCGCCGCCACCTAGAACGCAGGAGACCCGATTGTCCGAATCCGTGCTTGCCGACGTGCTGCGCCCGGGCGACCGCGTGGTCGTGGGCCAGGCCACAAGCGAGCCGGTCGGGCTAGTGCAAGACTTGTTTGCCGCGGCAGCGCATATTGATAGCCTAACGGCGTTCTGCGGTTTTTCGCTCAATCCGGCGTGGAAGGGGGCCGTGCCGGACGCGCTGGGGATCACCACCTATTGCGGGCTCGGTTCGATTGGGGCGCTCACCCGCCGTGGTCGCGCCAAGGTCATCCCTTTTGCCATGTCGCAATTGAGCTCCGCGCTCGCCGCGCGCACCTTGCCGGCGGATGTGGTGCTGCTGCAGGTCTCCCCTGCCGATGCCGACGGCTATCACAGCCTTGGCTTTGCCGCCGATTATGTCTGGGAAGCGGCACATGTGGCGCGGGTCGTGGTGGCAGAGGTCAATGCGCGCGTTCCGATCACCCGCAGCCCCTGCCGCCTGCATCGCAGCCAGATTGTCATCGCGCGCGTGAGCAATACGCCACTCCCGGAAGCTCCGCCCGAGCCGCCTGGCGAGGTGCAGACCCGCGTGGCTCGCGAAGTGGCAAAGCTGGTGCCCGACGGTGCGACCCTTCAGATCGGCATCGGCAAGCTCTCCGATGCGGTTGCTCATGCGCTGCAGGACCGGCGCGGCCTCAAGATCCGCTCGGGCATGGTCGGTGACTGGTTCCCCGCGCTGGTGGATGCAGGGGCGATCGATACAGCCTCCCCCGATGCATGCCTCGCCTCGCTCGCTGTGGGTAGCGGCGCGCTTTACGATTGGCTGGGCCGAAGCGATCGACTTGGTTTCGCATTGCCAGAGCAACTCGTCGCCCCCATCCCCGGTTCACCGTTCATGGCAATCAACTCCGGCATTGAGGTCGATCTGCGCGGTCAGGTCAATGCCGAGTTTCTAGGGGACCGCTATGTAGGGGCATCCAGCGGTCAGACGGACTATTTTCGCGCGGCGCGGCGCTCGGTCGGCGGCCTCGCGATCCTTGCCCTGCCATCAGCCAACGAGCGCAGCGACGAGAGCCGCATCGTGCGCCGCATTGCCAGCGGCTTTGTAACCTCTGCACAGAGCGATGTGGATATGATCATCACCGAACACGGCGCTGCCGATATCCGCGCCACCGATTTCGACGAGCGTAGCCGCCGGATCGCAGCAATTGCCGATCCGCGCCAGCGCGGCGCGCTGACCTCATAGGAATGACCCAAATGGCCACCGCAACTAACATGTCTATGGAAGAGCGCAGCGGATGGGACGAGTTTTCGGGCCGCAAGCTGCTCGTGCTGAGCGCCCTTCTGGGCCTCACCACCAGCATGAACGCGATGATGATCTATGCCCTCGGCTCGTTCATCGCGCCGCTTCAGGCCGAGTTCGGCTGGGCCCGGGGCGACATATCCTTTGCTGTCTCGGTGCTGACGTTTGCCGTGTTCCTGTTTGGACCGGTGGCCGGCCGCCTGTGCGACCGGTTTGGCGCAGCGCTGGTCGGAGCGGCCAGCCTATTGTGCTACGGCCTCGCCGTGATTCTGATGACCTTTGTGATCAACAGCCTCGCCAGCTTGTGGGCCGCGTTCTTCATTGTCGCGATGCTCGGGGTCGGCTCCACCCCAATCGTGCTGGTGCGGCCGATCGCGGCAAATTTTGACCGGCGACGCGGCCTTGCACTGGGGATTGCGCTTACTGGGGCTGGGCTTGCCGGGTTCTGGGTGCCCAATCTTGCCACCGAAGTCATCGCCAGCCATGGCTGGCGCGCGGGATACTGGACCATTGGCGCGCTCGCGATGTGCGCTGCACCGATTGCTTGGTTTGGCTTCGGCCCTTCGGAACGGCGAGCAGGAATGGCTGCGCTGGCCGATGCCCCCAAGACCGGCCTTTCGTTTCAGCAGGCGCGCGGAACGAGTAGCTTCTGGTTCGTCTCAGCGCTCGCCTTCGCGATGGCGCTGGGGGTCGGCGGCATGATCGTGCATCTGATACCGCTGTTTCAGGACATGGGCGCCGATACCAAGGCAGCCGCGCGGCTGGCATCGGTACTGGGCATTGCCAGCGCGGCGGGGCGGTTGCTGATCGGCCTGTGCCTTGATCGCTTTGCCGCCGCATGGGTGACGACCACGGTGCTGGTGATGGGTGCTGCCGGTCTCGCCATCCTCTTGATCGGCAGCCTCAGCCTTGGCCTGCCTGCTGTGATCCTGATCGGCCTGCTGCTCGGCGCGGAGCTTGATCTGCTTGCCTATTTCGCCTCGCGCCAGTTTGGGCAGAGAGCCTTTGGCGCAATCTATGGGTGGTTCTACGCGATGTATTCGCTGGGTTTCGGCCTCAGTCCGTTCGTGATCGGCAATCTCTATGATCGTTTCGGCAGCTATGATGCCGCGCTGATGGGCAGTATTGCCTGCCTTGCCCTTGCCGCGTTGGCAACGCTCGGCGTGCGCACGCGGCCTCATCCGCAAGCCTTTACGGCCTGACGCCCGCCATGGCCAGGATCAGGCTCGAAACCTCATCCGCGAGGGCTTCCAGCGAGAGGCGGCCATCGGGGCGGTACCAGACATAGGCCCAGCTTACGAGCCCGCCGATCGACAGCGCTGCGACATAGGGATCGTTCAGATGAAATTCGCCCGCATCCACCCCTGCTTGCAGCAGTGCGACCAGTTTCTGGTCAAAATCGCGCCGGAGCACACTGAGCCGCTCGAAATCGGTCGGCTCAAGGCTCTTTTCCTCACGCGTGAGGATGGCGATGTAGCGCTGGTTGCTGAGCACGGCCGTCAGGAAACCGCGCGAGAGCATCCTGAGCTTCTCGGTAGGAGAAACTTCGGCCGCGAGTGCGGCCTCCATCACCACCAGCGAAGCGCTAACCCCGCGCGTACAGATATCGGCGAGCAGTTCGGCCTTGGATTTGAAATGGTTGTAGATGAACGGCTTGGTCACGCCCATGGTCTCGGCGACGGCTTCCAGAGTCGTCTTCTCGTAACCGCGGTCGTAAAACAGTTGCGCCGCCGCCTCGACCGTGCGCTCGCGCTTCAGCGCAGCCACTTCATCCCGGATCGTCGCGAATTCAGCCATCTCAGACCGGTCGTTTAACGCCATTGGCGGCATAGTCCAGAGCCAGTCGCCCCCGATAGCGGCGCGGATCGAGCTCCAGCCCATAGCGCGGGCTATCGGGGAACTGGCTCTGCGCCCAGGCGCGCTCGGTCTCGATCGCCGCCAGCATATCGTGCTCTCTTGGTCGCCGGATCGCGCCTGTTGCCATGGCGGCAATGTAAGCGGCCTGATCGTCCATCATCCGGATATTGCTGCCGCCGGTCACATCGAAGTAACCGATGAAGTACAGCTCCGGCAAACTGGGATGCGCAACACGATTGTATAGCGATAACTGGGTCGTCGCTTCCTCGACCGGCGAGATCGCCGCAGGTAGGAACGGGATAGCCGTGGTGTAGCCGGTCGCAGCGATGATCGCGTCGAACCTGTCTTCGCTGCCATCACTAAACTGGACTATAGTTCCGTTCACCGCCTTGATCCCCGGCTTCACCGTGATCCGGCCCCATGCAATCTGCGAGATCAGCGTGGGATGGCTGATCGGGTGCGTGCGCGTTTTTGGTGTGCGAAAACCCCACTGCTCCATACGGCCATGGAACACCCGTGTCAGCGTGGTGCGGATCCACACCCGCACCTGCCACGGCAGGAACGGCCGCTCCAGCTTCATGAGGGTGCGCGAATTAGGCACGCCGAACATCATGCGCGGCATGATCAGCACCGGCGACCGCGCGGACAGCACAGTATGCTCGGTCACGGTGCAGATATCTGCCGCAATGTCGACACCGCTGTTGCCCGGTCCGATCACCAGCACACGCTTGTCGGCATAGGGATCGGGCACCCGGTATGCGTGGGCATGGACATAGTGCCCGGTATAGCCATCGATCTGCGGAGGGTGGCGCGGCACGCTCTGGTGCCCGCTGGCGACTACCACACCGTCGAAAGTCTCGGCGGTTCCGTCCTCCAGTTCGATGCGGAAGCTGCCGCCGGTCGGCGTGATCTGCTTAACGCGCGCCCTGAAGCGGATGCGGCGCGTCAGATCGAAATGATCGGCATAGCGCGCGAAGTAGCGGCTCATCTCCGTATGATCGGGGTAGAGCGGGGCATCATCCGGAAACGGAAAATCGGCGAGGTTGCTGACTTTCGCTTCGGAATTGATGTGCAGCGACCTGTAGGCCGGGCTCATCCCGCTGTCGTTGTTGTAGACCCACAGCCCGCCGACTTGCGATCCGGCCTCGTACAGCGTCACCTCGATGCCCTGCCCGGTCAGATAGCGCGCGGCACAGAGCCCGCCCGCACCCGCACCGATAATGGCGAAATGGCGGCTCATGCCCTCGCTTTCAGCCACTCGCCTGCCGCTGCCATGGCTTCATCCGCGCGGGTCAGCGAGCCGGCCATGCCCATGAATCCATGGTTCATGTCGTCATAGTGCACCAGCGTAGTGTCCACCCCAGCAGCTATCAGCCGATCCGCAAAGGCTTTGCCTTCATCGCGCAGGAGATCGTATTCAGCGGTAATGACATAAGCGGCCGGCAGACCGCTGAGGTCGGGTACGCGCAGCGGCGAGGCATGCGGATGCGCCCGGTCGGCAGGATTGGCAATGTAGAGATCCCAGCCCCAGCGCATGGCCTTGGCGGTAAGCCCGCAGTCCTCACCGCGCTCGATGTAGGAAACGGGCAGCGTGTCAGGATAGTCGGTGACCGGGTAGATCAGGAACTGCGCGGTAATTGCCGGCCTACCCGCATCACGGGCGCGCAGCGCCGTCACGATCGCCATCGTAGCTCCCGCGCTGTCGCCTGCCACGACGAGCCGCGCCGGATCGCCGCCGAAGCTGGCGGCATTGGCAGCCACCCACTTGGTCGCCGCAAAGCTGTCGTCGGGTCCTGCAGGGAACGGAGCTTCGGGCGCCAGGCCATAATCGACCGAGACCACGACCGCTCCCGATTGCAGGCATAGATGCCGGCACAGCACATCATGCGTGTCGATGCTGCAGATCACGAAAGCACTACCGTGGAAGTAGGTGATCACGGCTTGGCCTTTTTCCAGGTTGGGCCGATAAATGCGCACCCGGATCTCGCCGCGGGGGCCGGGGATCATGCGGTCTTCCACATGAGCCACATCCGGTCGCGGCGCCTTGGCGGTAAGCGCCTCGTAATTGGCGCGCAGCACGGTGGGTTCGACGCTCTCCATCGGCGGCAGGCCGGTAGAAGCATCGACGATCGCCTGAAGCTGGGGATGCAAGGCCATGTCAGTCTCCATTCGCTATCTGGAAGCCCGCGTATCCGCTGGCTGCGACTTCGTCGCATATAGCCCGGTAGCGGCCAATACCGCCAACAAAGGGCATGAAAACACGTGGTTTTCCTCGAATATTGGCTCCGAGATACCAAGAGTTCGCCTGTACGAAGAGGGTCTCCGCCGCCGCATCGTTGACCTGCTGGACCCAGGCCTGCTCCGCTTCGGGCTCAGGCTCTATCCGCGTAGCACCTGCTTCGCCCAAATGCTGGATGCACGCGGCGATCCAGTCGATATGCTGCTCGATACCCACAACCATGTTGACCAGCACCGACGGGCTGCCTGGGCCGGTGACGATGAACATATTGGGGAAGTCCGCAGTCATCAGCCCGAGGTAGTTGCGCGGCCCATCCGCCCATTTGGCGCTCAGCGCCGTACCGCTGCGCCCGCGGATATCGATCTGTGCCAGCGCACCGGTCAGCGCGTCGTAACCTGTTGCGCATACAATCAAGTCAACCGCAAAAACCGCTTCTGTAGTGCGGATCGTCTTTGCTTCGATCGCGGTCACTGGTGTTGCCTGCAAGTCGATCAGGGCAACGTTGATCCGGTTGAACGTCTCGTAGTAGTCCGAGCCCACGCAGATACGCTTGGCGCCGAGCGGATAGCCCCGCGGGCAAAGCTTTTCCGCTGTTACAGGATCGTTGACCACTTCGCGGATACGGGCATGGACGAAATCGGCGGCGGTCTGATTAGCCACGGGATCGGTCATGATATCGTTGAAAGCGTGGACGAAGTTAACACCACCCAATTTCCACCGGCGACGATACTCCGCCTCGCGCGCTTGTGCGCTTACCGCATGGGCTGAGGTCTGGTTGAAGTCGTAGAGCGTACCAACCTGCCGCGCCTGTGCGCGATATTCGGCATAGGCAGCCTTCCACGCGCTTTGTTTTTCTTCGCTTAATGGCTGGTTGCGCGCTGGCACCACGAAATTGGGTGTGCGCTGCAGAACCACCAGCTGCTCGGCTGAACGGGCTATCTGCGGGATGGCTTGCACGCCTGACGATCCCGTGCCGATGACGGCAACCGATTTACCTGCAAAGTCCACGCCGCCTGGCGGCCAGGTCCCGGTGTGCAGGATCTGGCCCGCAAACGTCTCGATACCCGGGATCTCGGGGAGCCGGGAGGCCGACAGCGACCCGCTGGCCATAACGCAGAAGCGCGCGGTGGCTTCTTCGCCAAGATCCGTTGTCACGTGCCAGCGGTCCACTGCAGCGTCGAAATGTGCAGACGTGACCCTTGTGCCAAAAGAAATCAGCGGCCGCAGTGAGAACCGGTCAGCCACGTGTTGAAGATAGGCCAGAATTTCACCCTGCTGCGCATACCGTTCGGACCAGACCCATTCCTGCTGGAGCGCGTCATCGAACGAATAGCTGTATTGCAGGCTTTCGACATCGCAGCGCGCACCAGGGTAGCGGTTCCAGTGCCATACGCCCCCGACGTCGTCCGCCGCCTCGAAGGCATGGACAGCAAGGCCATTACCCCTAAGCTTGTGCAGCGCGTAGAGCCCAGCGAAGCCAGCCCCCACGACGATTACGTCAAGTTCGCGCATCACATACCTCGGTTTCCACGCGAAGCGGCACACGGGGCGCACTACGCTGGCCATTGAAGGTGGCAGGAAACAGGGTTTGCACGGCGCTATCGGCGCGCAGGACAAAGCCCCGTGCGCGCACCTGCTCTGAGGAGAGAGCTTCGCCAAGATCTAGCACGGGTGACAGGCAGCAATCAGCATGAGCAAACTGCGCTTCGATTTGGGGCAGGGTGCGCCCGGCAAAGAATGTGGCAATCTCGGCGATAAGGTCAGTTTGGGGCATCGGATCATTCTGCCGTGAAGACCAGTCTTGCCGATTTGCGGCCGCGCAGAAGTTCTCCCAGAACCGGGGCTCGACCGGCCCCAGCATGACATGCCGGGCATCGCGGGTCTGGTAGACGTTGTAGTAGGCCGCCGCCCCATTAAGATAGGTCGACCTGCGCGTTGGCACAGTACCGTTTGCACCCCATTCAGCCACCTGCATTGCTTGCAACGGCATTAGGGTGTCGGCAAGGCCAAGCTCGATCTGCACCCCTTCGCCTGTTCGCTGCCTGGCATTGAGCGCGCCGAGGATGGCGATCGCGGCATAGAGCGCGCCGGTCATATCTGCAATCGGCGGGTCAAAAAATACCGGAGCTTCGCCTCCATTGCGATGAAGAATGCCGCTTTGAGCAAGATAGTTACCATCGTGGCCCGCTGCTTCAGCAAGTGGACCATCGGTGCCATAACCGCTTATCGAGCAATAGATCAGCGCTGGATTTCGCGGGGCAAGCGCGGCATAGTCCAGCCCGAGCCGCGTCATGACGCCGGGACGGAAGCCTTCAATCAGGACATCGGCATCGGCTAGCAGGCCTTCTATTATCTCACGGCCGCCTGCGGATTTGAGATCGATCCGGCGCACCGTTTTGCCTGCATTGAGGCTTTCGTAGAACACTGAATCGCCGCCGGCATTGCGAGGCCCCAGTGCGCACATGCCGTCTCCGGAGGGCGGTTCGATCTTCATCACCGCTGCGCCCATGTCTGCCAGAATCTGGCTCGCCACCGGCCCTGAAACATAGTGCGAAAGATCGACGACTTTCACGCCCGACAGGAAGGAACCAACTTCAACCAACACGTTCACCCTAGCGGGACAAGCACCCGCTCCCTCAAGAGGATTCTCGTAAGATTAAAAACATACCAGTCGGTATTTGACAAGCGAGATATGCTCAGTTCGACCATCCACCGTCGATTATATGGCACTGCCCCGTAGTGAAACGGGCCGCATCGCTGGCCAGATAGAGAACAAGGCTGGCAATCTCGTCTGCCTGCCCGAACCGGCCGAGCGGTTGCCGCGCAGCAAAGGTTGCACGGGTTTTTGCGTAATCGCCGCTTGCCTGCATTCGAGCTTCCAGCGCAGACGTCTCGATCGTCCCCGGGCAGATTGCATTGGCGCGAATGCCCTGTGCGGCGTGATCTGCCGCTAGCGCCTTGGTCATGCCGATTATCGCCGCCTTGGTCGTGGCATATGCAAACCGGTCGGGCACGCCGCGAACCGAACTAGCGACCGACGACATGGTAATGATCGACCCGCCGCCCCGCGCGATCATCCCTGGCAGCAGGGCACGGATCATCCGGAACATGGCCGTGACATTGAGGGCAAACGCCTGGTCCCAGTCCGCATCGCTACACTCGAGCACTGTGCCATATGGCACCGTACCCGCACAAAGAAACACAACATCGACCGGCCCTGCTGCCCGCGCGAACGCTTCAGCCGCAGGCGCGTCGGTCAGATCAAACGCAAAAGACTCGCAAGCGCAAGCTTTCTCGAGCGAAGCGAGTGCAACCGAGTTTACATCGACTGCAAGAACGCGGGCGCCCTCGCGCGCGAAGCGTTCGGCACTGGCCCTGCCGATCCCTTGCCCGGCACCGGTGACAATGGCCGTCTTGCCGTACATGACTCCCTGAAAGGTCAATAGGGTGACTCCAGTCCGGCAAGCACCATCTCGGCGTAGATCTTGCCGACTTCCTCGGCATTCACACCGCTTTCTGCCGGACGGAACCAGCGGTGCGTCCACCCGACGATGCCAAGAACGCCGTAGGCCACGACCCGGGATGAACCAACATTGCGGAACGACTTATCGGCATAGCCTTGCTCGATGATAGCGATAACCGCTTCAGACATCTGCCTGTTAAGATCGCGCATGTAGTGCGACCATTCTGACCGTTTGTCGCTGACGTGGCTGAGATTCTCGCGAATGTAGATATATATCAGCGGATAGTGTTCGCCGTAGGACGACATCAGCGCGATGATCAGGTCGCTGAGCTTGCGCCGCGGACGGATGTCGCTCGCCTGAATTTTTTGCGCAAGCGCCACATTGCGTTCCACCACCGTGCGAACAATTTCGTCGAACAATTCCTCCTTCGATGATATGTAATAATAAAGTGAGGCTCGATCGATATTCAACTCAGCGGCGACTGCAGTCATGCTGGCCCGTTGGAACCCCATCCGGTTGAAAACCCGAATTGCCGCTTCGCCAATTTCCTTGCGGCGTTGCTGGTGTGAGGCGCTTGAATCCTCGCGTGCGGCGGTGCGCCGCTTGCCAATGCCACTTTCGGAGGGCGCCATCATCGGCTTGCCGTTCTTCATTATGCGCGGCCGACTACGCGATCAAGCACGTTTCTACTGGTTGCACACATCGTCTGCGCAAGCCTGCGGAAACATGGAATACTCGCTTCCGTCCGAGCGGTACTAGGCATCTGTTGCGGCGCAACCAGGTTCGCCAAAAATCAACGGCTTAAGATGCATCCTTGATATCCTCGGCTGGCATGGTGCTAGCCATAGTGGCTATCAACGAAGCGGGATTCAGTCAACGGCTATGTTGACTTCAGTTCAATCATCTTTGAAACAGAAGCTGGAACGGGGCCGCTGGCCGCTAGATCAACGTAACTGTTGATCGGCGAGCATCAGACTTTTCGGTATTGAGTTTTTTGTGAGATGCGCAATCTTGTCGACTTGTAACGGTTTCGTGCCGGTCACCTAACTCATTAAGCCACCTTGGCTTCGAACGCGAGCGGGCTGATGCCGCCCAGATATGAGTGTCGGCGCCGGATGTTGCAAAACCCGTTCATTTACTGGAAGATGGCGGCCTCTGCCTGACGCCGGGGTGGCCATGTCTGCCTCCAGATGAGTTCTGCCTTCAGGGATTTGAAGAGCGTGTCGACGGAGGCATTATCGTAGCAATTGTCCTTACCGCTCATCGATGGACGCAGGTCATAGGCCTGCAGCTTTTTCTGATAGTCGTAAGAGCAATATTGCCTGCCGCGATCCGAATGGAAAAGGCAGCCCTCGGGAGGCTGGCGCAGGCGCACCGCCATATCCAACGCCCTGATCGCCAGGTGTTTCTTCATCCTGTCACTGACAGCCCAACCAACGACGCGGCGGATATGCAGATTAAGGACAACTTCGAGATAGAGCCAGCCTTCTAATGTCCAGAGTGGGGGTCACGACATAGAACGGGCAGGATAGCACGATAAGGTCGTGGGCGATCACGCCGGCGCGGTTTCAAGGGCATTGAACCGGCGCAGTTGGCGATATCCGTCCTCACCGAGCGGGAGCGCATCCGACCAGAGATATTCGCCAGTGAGATTAACATGCTACCAGCCCAGCGGCGCGATGTGGGGCAGCAAAGCTTCGTCAACCGTGCGGCCTTTCGTGGCCATCGCGCTGAGGGCTCGCCCCAGATAGACCGTATTCCACAACACGATTGCGGCGGTGAGGAGCGCTACTCCTGATGCCCGGTGCTGCTGGCCGTCCCGGCTTCGGTCCCGAAGGCGCCCGAGGCGATGGAAGCAGACCGCGCGGGCGAGCGCATTCCGGCTCTCGCCTTTGTTGAGTTCGATCGTGGAATCGCGCCGCAGTTGTGGATCTTCAAGCCAGTCGAGCGTGAAGAGGGTACGCTCGATCCGGCCGATTTCTCGCATCCATTCTGGCGCGGATAGGCGCCAAGCCGCTTGAGCATGAGCGACGCAGATACGATTCCGGTTCGGACCGAGGCGCCGAGCCGGAGCACATCGTCCCAGTGGGCCGCGATGAGCGCGTCGTCGATACGACCGCCGATCAGACCTCCAAGCGCTGGCCATCGGTCTGGCCTGTCCATCACATGCAATTTGCGATCGCCGATGTTGGGAATACGTGGGGCGAAGCGGAACCCGAGAATGCGGGCAAGCCCGAAAACATGGTCAGAGACACCGCCGCCATCGGTGTGGTGAACCGCCAGGTCGAGGTCAGCCTCATGATAGAGCAGACCATCGATGACGTGCGCAGCTTCGCCGGCGCTGTCGGTGAGCACGGTGGTATAGAAGGGCGCATACCGGTCGGTGATATGGGTGTAGAAGCCGATGGTCGGTTCGCGACCATGGTGCCGGTTGACAGCACCGACCGCCAGGCCCGGACCGCCGACATGGAAATGCTGTCCATCCGAACTCGAAGAGGTCCCTGCGCCGAACAGTTTCGCCAGGGGTTGCACCTGCTGCGCATCAACGATGCGCGCGAGCGCACGTCGGTACGTTTCCTCGCGAAGATGCCAACCCGTCGTCCAGGCGAGTTGACGGTAGGATGCGACCGAGCATGCGTCGGCCATGCGGGTCAATCCGAGATTGGTCGCATCGGCTAGCACCGCCGTCATGACGATACGGCGTTCGTCGGCGGGGAAGCCTGTGTGGAGGTGAGTGAACGCGTCCGAAAAGCCCGTCCAGCGATCGACATCGGCCATCAGGTCGGTGATGCGCACCGCTGGTAGAGCCCGATAGAGCGCTTCTGCCGCGGCTTCGGGCGTGGCGGGACCAAGCGGCGTGATCCTGAGCACGCCACCCTCGATCCGCACGTCCTTGAGCTTGCCCTGCGCGGCCTTGTTCGCGACATCTTCCATGCGCCGCGCGAGCAGCGCGCGACTCTCGTCAAGATAGTCAACTGCCGTGCTCGATACGGCAACGGGGAGAGGTCCGGCTTCCCGCATCGCAGTGAACAGGGCTTTCGGCAGGAGTTGGTCTTCGACCGCGCGATATTGGCGTGATCCCTCGACCCAGATGTCACCAGCACGGAGCCGCCCGCGCAGTTCGTCGAACAAACAGACTGTAGATTTCCGCTGAGAAGTGACCCGGTAAGGGCATAAATTTCCATTGAGAATTGACCCATGTTTGAACCCGCCCCTGGCTGACCAGTCAGGGGTATCGGGAGTGATCGACATGGATTTATTGAGTGTAATTCGCCGGTGGCGCCTTCGTGATAAGATCCCGCTTCGTGAGATTGAGCGGCGCACCGGTTTGTCGCGCAACACGATCCGCAAGTATCTGCGCGCGGATACGGTGGTGCCGCAGTTCAAGGTACCTGACCGGTCGAGCAAGCTGGACCCGTTTGCTGAGAAGCTGACGGGTTGGTTACAAATCGAGGCTGGCAAATCGCGCAAGCAGAAGCGCACGGCGAAGCAGATGCATGCTGATCTGGCCGTATTGGGCTACGAAGGGTCCTATAATCGTGTCGCTGCCTATGTGCGGGATTGGAAGGCAGGCCGTCTCTTGGCACAGCAGGCCAGTGGCCGCGGAACATACGTGCCTTTGGTTTTCCAGCCAGGTGAGGCGTTCCAGTTCGACTGGAGCGAAGATTGGGCAATTCTTGGTGGCGAGCGTGTCAAGCTGCAGGCGGCCCATACCAAACTATCACACAGCAAGGCGTTCATCGTGCGGGCCTATCCGTTACAGACGCATGAGATGCTGTTTGATGCACTGACGCAGGCATTCCGCGTGCTGGGTGGTGTGCCGCAGCGCGGGATCTTCGATAACATGCGAACTGCGGTCGATAAGATCGGCAAGGGCAAAGCCCGACAGGTCAACGCGCGCTTCACCGCAATGGCCAGCCACTACTTGTTCGAGCCTGCATTCTGCAATCCGGCCTCGGGGTGGGAGAAGGGCCAAGTCGAGAAGAACGTGCAAGATGCACGGCGGCGGCTGTGGCAGAAGTTGCCGAGCTTCCCGGATATCCATGCGCTCAATGCCTGGCTCGAGGAACAATGCATCGCGCAATGGGGTGAGATCCAACATGGCAACTTGCCCGGCACCGTAGCCGATGTACACGCCGCTGAGGTTGGTAGTCTGATGCCGCTGGGGCGGACCTTCGATGGTTTTGTCGAACACACCAAGCGGGTGTCCCCGATCTGCCTCATCAGCTTTGAACGCAATCGGTACAGCGTCCCGGCATCCTTTGCCAACCGCCCGGTCAGCATCAGGATCTACCCCGAGCGGATCGTGGTGGCGGCCGAGGGGCAGATCCTTTGCGAACATGCCAGAATCATTGACCGATCCCACCACACTGGCGGGCGGACAATTTATGACTGGCGGCATTATCTGGCAGTAGTCCAGCGCAAGCCGGGAGCACTGCGCAATGGCGCGCCATTCTTGCAGCTCCCAGAGGCCTTCAAGCAGCTGCAAAGCCAGCTCCTACGTCGTCCCGGCGGAGACAAGGAGATGGCGGAGATATTGGCGTTGGTGCTGCAACATGACGAACAGGCAGTGCTTTGCGCTGTCGAACTGGCGCTGGATGCGGGCGTCGCCACCAAGACCCACGTCCTCAATATCCTGCACCGCCTGATCGATGGTAAGGCTCCACCGGCAGCGCCGATTGACGCACCGCAGGCTTTGCGCCTTGCGCAAGAGCCGTTGGCCAATGTCGGACGTTATGATGCCCTGCGTGAGGGAGGGCTGCGTCATGCGTCATGACCCCGCCAGTGCCGCCGTTGTCGTCATGCTCAAGGCGCTGAAGTTGTATGGCATGGCCCAAGCAGTGGGGGACCTTATCGAGCAAGGCGCCCCAGCCTTCAGTGCCGCAGTGCCGATGGTCTCCCAGTTGCTCAAAGCCGAGATGGCCGAACGTGAGGTCCGCTCGATTGCTTATCAGATCAAGGCCGCCCGGTTCCCAGCTTACAAAGACCTGGCCGGGTTCGACTTCGCATCCAGCGAGGCCAACGAGGCCCTGGTTCGGCAACTCCATGGTGGCGAGTTCATCGACGGCGCTGACAACGTAGTACTGATTGGCGGGCCCGGAACCGGCAAATCGCACATCGCCACTGCGCTGGGAGTTCAAGCCGTCGAACATCACCGCAGAAAAGTGCGCTTCTTTGCCACGGTCGATCTGGTCAATGCGCTCGAACAGGAAAAAGCAGCCAACAAGGCGGGGCAGATTGCCGAACGTCTGCTCAAGCTCGATCTCATCATCCTTGATGAACTGGGCTATCTGCCGTTCAGCCCATCAGGCGGAGCTTTGCTGTTCCACCTGCTCAGCAAATTGTACGAACGCACCAGCGTCGTGATCACCACTAACCTCAGCTTCAGCGAATGGGCCGAGGTATTCAGCGATGCCAAGATGACCACAGCCCTGCTGGATCGGCTAACCCATCATTGCCACATCATCGAAACTGGCAATGACAGCTTCCGGTTCAGGGCCAGCTCTGCCTCACCAAAACCACGAAAGGAAAAATCACCAGCTTGACCCAAAACCCGCTCTGCGGGACATACCATCACCCGGGTCAATTCTCGATGGAAATACCGGGTCACTTCTCAGCGGAAATCTACACAAAGACCCACCGGAGCATTTTTGTCGTCCAGTGGAGGAGGGCACCTGCGAAATCCTCTTCGACCTTGGCGAGGAGGGGCTCAAGCTTCATGGCGTCCGGTGCGTAGCATTGGAAGACTGTGCCATCGCTGGCCCGGAAGCCATCGCATTTGAGGTCGCCCTTTGGCCCATAAGGGCGAACAGGCTGAAAATCGCCTGGAAAGGCGTGCGCCATGATTCGGGCGAACAGGGTCTCGAACGCCTTGCCGCGCTCGCGCAGAAAGGCATTCTCAAACTTGAGGCCATAAGCAAATCGTTGCGTGTCGTCCAACTCGTCCCCCGAATTTAACAACCATAGCCGCTGATTGAATCAGTACGCAAATCTAATAATTTAAGTCAATTGCCAGGGCGAGGAACGGCAATTCCGCCAGTTTGGCTTTCGGAAGGGGCCAGATCCGATCGTGTCCCAGACCATGTCATCGGGGTTCAGACGATCGCATCTGGGACGTGAAACGACCGCTACGAAGGCGGCGTTCTTTATGGGCCTCTTTCAATCCCTTGGACTTTCCATCTTCGGCTCCAACTCTGCCCAGTCTCGGTATTCGTGCGGGGGCGCGTCCCTAATGATGCGCCGCCCCGGCAGGCCTTGAGCATCAACAGCTGCCATGGCTGCTGTTCGTCCGGGTCCGTCATTGTCTTCAGCCAGGTACAACTTTGTCACGCGCGACGGCACTTTGATCAGGGAGAGGCGCTCATTTCCTAGCGCTGCCCAGCACGGGATTTCCCTGATCTGAGCATAGCTCGCCGCATCCTCCATGCCCTCAGCAATGGCGAGCACGTTGCCTTCGAACCGTGGAGCCCAAGCACCCTGTCCGGGTTTGCCGAGCATGAATTTGCCATCATGCCATGTTCCGTCGTCCGTCAGCCTGATCCGCTGGATGGCCGTCAATTTGTGCCCAGTTCTGACAGCGACCAGTAACGCGGGCCGGAAGGTGGTTTTGGGCTTGCGGCCGAACGGGCACCTTGGATGAAAGCGTAAGTCGGGGAGGTCGACTGGCAGTCGCCGCGATCGAAGGTAGACTTCGCCGAGCGTCCCGCTGATTTCTGTGCCCTGATCCCATATCCTTTTGACATTGGGCGCAGTTCCTTCGGGACGGTAACTCGGGGGAGGGGAGTTCAGGATTGGCCTGGTCCGACCGATTTCGCGCAGGACATCCTCGCTGCGGCAGCCCGCGAAACAATGAACCAGAATACCCCGCTCGCCCTGCCGGACAGAAAGGGAAGGGGTTCTGTCTGCGTGCGCGGGGCAGACGCACATCGCATAGGAACCGTGCCAACGGCCCTTCAGTGCAGCAACCATGTCGACGGTCTCCTGGGTGGGTTTGAGCGCAATCAGCATAAACTCGCTCCTCTCAGCTAAGCCTCACCATCTTTTCCTTTTGGATCGGCCCGACCTTCTCCGGCACGGCTCGCGATGGCGAACGCCCTTTTCGTCTTTGCGATGCCAGATTGTGGGCGATTGCCATGCGCCGCCTGTTCATTTAGAAACGAGGGGCGATATCCGAACCACGCCGAAAGGTGTGGTCATGAAAAATCTTCTATTTTTGCTGGTCGCTTTGACGCCGACGCCATCATCGGCGCGCGAAGCCATTCTCGACGTGTTTTCGCCAGAGGCAAAACCGGACTTCGCTGTGCTCGCCCCACAGTTGCGCGGGGCAGTCGATCTTGAGCAATCAGTGGAACCGCCTCCGGCTCCAGTGGACGCGTTTTCACCAGAGTTGAACGGCGACTTTGAGTTGATCCCTCACAGCTTCACGATCAATCCCTATCCCGCGCGTCCCGCTGTTCCTTCGTGGATGCGGGCAGGTGCATCATTCATGGGCCCCGCTTCTTCACCCTTCCGCCCTTCGCAGGATGACCCACTCTGCCAGTACCGCAGCTTCTTCCCGCGATATGGTATCAGCAGGGATGCCCAGGCTCGCCGGACAGCCTATTTCAACCTGATCGTCGACGTCGCTTGCGATGCCGGCGTGCCCGTTGTTCTGTTTGACGCCTTACTGGCGCAGGAAAGCAGATACCGCCCCTTCGCCCGAAGCAGCGCCGGTGCGATGGGCATGGCCCAGTTGATGCCCGGCACGGCCCAATATCTGCGTGTCAGCGACCCTTGGGATGTTCGGCAAAATCTTGTCGGCGGCGCGCGGTATCTGCGCGAGCAGCTGGATCGCTTCGGGACATGGGAGCTTGCACTGGCTGCCTACAATGCAGGCCCGGGACGCGTGGACCAGTTTGGCGGTATCCCGCCGTTTCGTGAGACCCGCAACTATGTGCGCACGATCATGGGTTCGATCGGCAATCCGAATTCGACCGGCGGCGTGTCGCTTGCCTCGGCAGCACTTCCCGCGCCCAATCCGTTTCGCCGGGTGCTGCTTGCCTCGTTCGAAGGACGATCAGACGTCCCAGAACACTGAGAACCCAACGTGCCACGCATAGTACACACTGATCGCCAGGATGACGGGCGCGCCCTTGAGGTAGTTGAGTTGCCAGCGAAGCCAGAGCTTCGGGATGACCAGAGCTTTCTGAATTCCCGTTTGGTGGGCGGGTCGCCACCTGCCAGTCCGCCAGTCGTCGGCCGTCACTACTACCGAGAGCCCTGCGCAGATCAGCGCCATCATTCCCACGCCGATGTAGAGCGATGTCCAAGCGATAAGGGCTTCCTGCTTCATGAGTCGGACCTAATGCATCGATGATCGAAGAGAGATACGCATTTTCGAAGCTCTTGTATCCCCCTGGCCGAATACTGCCTTTCTGCGGCCGAGCAGCGTGTGGCCGAGATTGAGCTCACCGCTGCGGGCGCGCCGCACCAGCGCCTGCATGTATGCATCGGGCGTCTTGCGGATTTGTCCGTTGACCAGGTGATGCCCGGTGATCAGCGCGCACAGGAGTGCGATCCCTGTGCCCAGTGTCGCACTTGCCCGCGCGGCCGTAGCCTGGCCTATCTGGCAGACGCGGGCGACCTCGTGGAGCTCGTTCAGGCCCGGTCGGGCTCCAATTTCGACCATGCCGTCGATAAAGGGGAATAGGGCAGGGGCTTCGGCCCAAACGAAACCCGATCGATGGATGCCGTAGACATCATTCGCGTCGGCCGAGACCTGCGCGTTCTGACAAGCATCGGCTGTTTCTTGCTTCGCCCTGTCGGCATCAGGCGTGGTTCGAACGTCATCAGGTTCCTGGCGGCAGGCGCCCTCTGCCAAGCCGTATACAGATTCAAGAGCTTCTTCAGGGCTGTATTGATGGTGGCCATCCCGGTGCACCCTAGTGTCCCCGGAAGGTGTCAGCGACGCACTGTCGTCGAGCGATATGCGCTCTGACAACCGATCTAGCAGCCGGGTCGCGACCTCGGCGAGGCGGCCGAGCACTGCGATCGCGTCCAAGGATCCTTTCCGCCTCTGGTATGTGCGCCGCGCCGCAGCGATCGCATCGAGCTTCTTTCTGGCCTTGTCAGCCCAGGGGCGGCCCTGCTCGAACGGCCGCAGCAGCCGGTACGCGCTGCTTGTTGCCCTTCGAATTTGGTTGGGCAGGATCAGGTTTTGCGCGGCCAGGGCCTTCTCGGTGGCGGCCAGTTGTGTGAGGTAATCCTCAAGGAGGAGTAGCGGCGCCAGCGACCATCCAGATGCGTCGGAGCGATCCTCGCTGTCTCGTGACCCAAGAAATCGCTTGCCGTTGCCGGCGAGGCAATGGGGGATGATCAGGCCGTATTCGGCAAGGCGCCTGATGTTCTTGCGCGCGGCGGTCCATCCGATCCGGCATTTGAGATGGTCGTTCGAGGCGGCAATGAGCGGGCCGCAGCGGCTGTCCCAGTCGATATTCATGGCCGCGATGCTCGCGGCGGCATCGTAAAGATCGCGCCAGACGATCCTCGGAACATCGATCGTCACGGGCGGCATTCTCGCGAAGGTCTCGATGATATCGAGTAGTTTGCGCCGGCGCTCTCTGCCTGTATTTTCGGTCCCGGTATGTCCGAACGCTCGCATCATCTTGCTGACGCGCGCTGCATGTCTCGCCCGATCTGCCGGGTCTTCCATGAAAGTGATCATGGTCAGCCGTTCGGTCTCGAGCATCCCTAGTTTTGGCAGACAGGCACCGATCGCTGCGGCTCCCCGGCGGCGGCTATTCACCTCCCAGGCTGCCTGATTCTGGACAATAGTCATCCCTTCGCTCCCTCAGTCCTGAGGTGCGGCACAGACAAAGAACATTGCCCGCAAAATCTGCGGAAAATGCTTGCAAGTTGTCAGGGAGCAGGTAGCTTGCCGGTGTCTCTCGCCACGCTTTGGCGCGGCAAATTACAGCTTCCTTCGAAAGGCCCGGGCGCTGCCCGGGTTTTTCATGTCTGCGTCGCTGACCTCCCTTTCATATGCACCAGCTGGTGCGGCGATCCCTGGCAGCGTTCGGGCGCGTTTCATCGCGCGCAGAAGCGCTTGTTTGCCATTCGGTCTGTTGCTAGAAAGCGAGGTGAACTTGGCGCTCTGGCAACAGGATGCGTTAAAGGGGGTCCCGTTGGCGCGGGGCCCCCTTTCAATTTTAGAGCATCATCGGTTGTCCTTCTGATGGTTCAGGTGATCTGACGCTGAGCGTTGTCGCCACAATCGCTGCGATGACCGCTTCCCTGGACGAGAGATCATCCCTTTTCAGCTGGTCAAGCATCTCGATCATGGCTGCTGGCAGCCAGATTTCGAGGGGGCGCAAACCATCCTGACGGCGTTTGCGTCTTTGCTCCGCTTTCCGGTGCTGCGCCATATTTGCGCTTCGCTGTGCGGTACAGGACGTCTGCCCATGACCAGTCACGCGGTTCGTCATGCAGCGCGGGCTCGTTTCGCCGTACAAGGCTCAGGCGTAGGCATGTTCAAAACCGCCGCCGTTATGCCGGCTTTCAAGCGACATGTGGTGTTTGGCGATGGCTGACGATGTCTTGCGGGCGATCGTGTCACACAGGCTTTGACGGATGGTCTCGAACTGCCCTTCGCAGGCTGCGAGTTCGCTTGGTAGCCGGGCCGCGAGTGCGACCGCGACCAATGCGGTCGTCTCGCAGCAAGGATCTTCGTAGGAGCTAGCGCTTTCATAGCACAGCAGAACGAGTGAACCGCCCCGGCTTTCCCGGAGGCTCCTATCTGTGAGAAGGAGCCACGATGAGCGCTACAAGGAACAAGTTCTCGCCTGAGTTTCGCGACCGTGCGGTGCGGATGGTGGAGGAGCACCGGGGAGATTACCCGTCGGAGTGGGCGGCGATGACGTCGATCGCCGGGAAGGTTGGCTGCACGACCGAGACACTGCGCCGCTGGTGCCGTGAGGAGGCGAGCCGACGAGCAGGGCCAGCGGCGCAGGCTGTCAGTGATCGTGATCGGGTCAAGGCCCTGGAGCGCGAGGTCAAGGAACTGCGCCGGGCCAACGAGATCCTTCGCAAAGCCTCGGCATATTTTGCGCAGGCGGAGCTCGACCGCCACGGCAAATGGTGATGTCGTTCATCGACGCTCACCGGAAGGAATTGGGTATCGAGCCGATCTGCCGGGAACTGGCAATCGCCCCTTCCTCCTACCACGAATATGCCGCCCGCCTTGCCGATCCCGGCAGGCGCCCCGCCCGTGTCCGGCGCGATGACGAGATGCGCGAGGCGATCAAGCGCGTCCACGAGAACAGCTTTGGCCTCTATGGTGCCCGCAAGGTCTGGCACCAGATGCGCCGCGAGGGGATCAAGGTGGCCAAGTGCACCGTCGAGCGGCTGATGCGCACCATGGGCCTGGCAGGCGTGCGCCGGGGCAAGACGACGGTGACGACCATCAGCAACCCCAAGGCACCGTGCCCGCTGGACAAGGTCAACCGCGAGTTCCGCGTCAGCCGGCCCAATGCGCTGTGGGTGGTCGACTTCACCTACGTCCATACCTGGGCCGGGTTCGTCTATGTCGCGTTCGTGATCGATGCCTTCGCCCGCCGGATTGTGGGCTGGAAGGTCAGCACCAGCGCCACGGCGGGCTTCGTACTGGATGCCCTGGAGCAGGCGATCCATGCCCGCAGGCCAAGTCCAGATGATGGCTTGATCCACCACAGCGACAGGGGCGTTCAATACCTGGCGATGAACTACACGCAGCGTCTGGCCGAAGCCAACCTCGTGCCGTCTGTGGGCAGCGTCGGCGACAGCTATGACAACGCCTTGGCCGAGACCATCAACGGTCTCTATAAGGCCGAGGTCATCTGGCGGCAGCGCTCATGGCCGAGCGCATCGGCCGTGGAAATGGCAACGCTGCGCTGGGTGGACTGGTTCAACAATCACCGCCTGTTCGGACCCATCGGGCACATCCCACCCGCCGAAGCCGAAGCCAACTACTATGCGGCCAACGAGACCCTCGATATGGTCGCATGACTCAATTGAAAATGCCTCCGGGAAAGCCGGGGCGGTTCAGCGATTGCGGTTTCGATTTATATGCGCGATTGCGTTAATCGAGAATATCGCCAAAATGGGAGCAGTTGCGCTTGATAGATGCGAGCCGTTGAGAGCATGCTGTCGAAGACTGACGCTACATATCTCGATCTTCGCGAGCGGATATTGTTCGGCGCGCTAAAGGCCGGCACACCGTATTCCGCCCAGGACATGGCAGCGTACTACGGACTTCATATCAATATGGCGCGCAGGCTGCAGGTCGCCTTGAAGGTCGGCGGTTATCTTACCCGCTCGGGCACATCCTATGTTATCTCAACATTCTCGCAGAACCAAGTTGAGGAATGGCGCCTCTCGTTGGGCGCGATTGTCGAGATCGGTGCTTTGCGGTTGGCGCAGTCCGGGGAAGCAACTCTTGATCACCTCGCAGCATTGATCGATGAGCGCATTCGTAATGTCCCTGTAAAGCACGAAGACTTTTTTCTCGGTGCAATGGGGCTCACGCATATCGTCTTGGGTGGCAAGGAAAGCACTCTTGCCAACCTTGTCTCACAGTTCATCCCCCAAGCGTTTTTCCGCCTCCTCTGGATGGCAGACTCATATGCTGTCCGCACAGGATTTCTGGTGGAGGCGAGCGACCGGTTTCTTGGGTTTGCCAGGTCAGGCGACCTTGCGGGCGTTCGCGCGGCTAGCCGGTTTTTTTTCGACGGCGTCGCCCCTTCGCTCCGGACGCTCATCGAGAAGAGGGTCGAGGGCATCTATCCTGTCAACGACCGCCAGGATGGATTCCAGACGATCGAGGACAACATCGCGGGCTATCCAACCTATGCAGGCAGTTCCCGCACATTCACGCCGATTATTGAGCCTCTGGAAGAGGTCGGTCAGGTCACCCTGCCGCTTTGCTGAGGGAGGCGTCCTACGCCTTCACGGGCTCTCTCGGGTGGAGCCGCATGGCGACAGCTTCGGCTGCGCAGTCCCGCGGTTCGGTCGTCCCGATGAGGTCCACAATGACATGAGCTGAACGTTTCATGCCCTCGAGGTCTGCCGTTTCAAGTCGGGCTGCGACAACATAAGCGACCGCCACACTGGCATGTTTGACGTAATCCTCCATGAGGCGCAGCGCGCCGGTGGCGCTGACGATTGCCAGCATCATCCTGTTATGCGCAAGGCTCGTCGCAACCGCGTCTCCGCCATTCGCGTGCTTGAGGAAGTCATCAGCCAAGGCGCGGATAGCAGGTAGGGCCGGCGCGCAGTCCATGGAAGACAGCCTGATGATTGCCGCAGCTTCGATTGCCGCTAGCTCGGCTATCTTATCATCGAGTTCCTTGCCGCTGGGCTGGTACCATTTGAAACGGGCCCAGTCCGTCTTGATGAAACCGGTGCTCCGCAGTTCCACAAATGCGGCGGCACCCCAATCGTCATTCATCTCTGCGATTGTGGCGAGCGAAGCTGGGTCAACGCTCTCGTCGCCGAATTTGGAATTGATGCAACAGCGGCGAATGCGCTCCATGTAAGCGTCTGGGCTGATCGCCATGCGCTTGGCCGCTTCCTGGTAGAGCTCGATCCGTTTCGCCATGCGGTAATAGTAGCATGACAGCAATTCTCATCAATCGGCCTTTGGCCAATCGCCGCCATTTACCTCACGCTCGTAGTTCGAAATACGTTTCCATGCGATGGCGACTTCGTCAAACCCGTCGTCCGAGAACAACCGCTCGCAGAGTCGGTCGATTTCGTGCGGGTCGTCAGGCAAACTCTCGTCCTCACGGTATTTTGCGACCGCTTCCATTACTTTGATGAGGTCATCGTAATGTGCCATTCGCTGCTCGTATCGACCCGGTTACAGGTCGCACTGCGACATGTAACGTGTCAAGACTGCACCACTACTGTAACGAGGCTATGGGGCATTCGTTTCAACGTTTTGACCCTTTGCTCTCACTCCGGAATGAGCTTGTTGCTGTTTCATGGGCAACAGCCCTCCATCAATTCAGCGACGCTTATTGAGCCAGCTTTAACCGTAAGGTTGGTTGCACTGGGTTGTGCCAATGAGACAGAAGCCCAGTCAGTTCCACAACGGTCGGTGTAACCAATCGCCAGGGAAACCCATGGCCGTCAGGTCATTCGTCGGGTGCGTCTTCAGGTGCGCAGTGAGATCAGTAGCCCAGCTCGAATCCGGGGCAACCGTGCGCACCACGTGCGCAATCATGCAAAGCCCGTTGTATAGTCGGGCCGGGGCTTGAGTCGCCTTTTGATCCAACGTCTTCATCAATGAGTTGGGCTTTTGCGCCAGCTTTGGCGGCATCCTGAAGCCGCGGTTCCACAGCCTGCCATGGTGAGCGCAGATATTTCGGATGTCGACGATATGTCGGACTAACGGGACCAGGACAGTTTCGGGAAGTCCAAGTGGCTGCGCGATCCGATTGCGCAAAGCGCGCTCAGCAAGGTTCGAATACCACCGGGACAGCTGCCCAAACGACATCATTTCAGCGACCATCCAGGCTGGCGGCAGGGCAGGGTCGTGATAGTTTTCACGATAATGTTTGATGTAAGTCTCGCTGGACCAACCGACTTCACCTGCAAGTTTCGCCAGGTTTGAATGGAACTCCTTGCGGTCGGTGTAGAGGCTGGCATCGAGATAGCTGTGCCCGTTGCCGAGAAGGGCCAGCTGGTAAGCCCAATTCCCGCGTAGGGCCACTTCCACGTGCTCTGTTCCCCGCATTACCAAGCGGCGCAACAACCGATCAAAATCGTAGAGGGCGGTGACCGCTTCAAAGCTTGTACCATTGCGAAAACGCGGGCCGTTCTGCCCTTTCGGATGTTCGAAATAGAGCCAATAGGCGCTGAGCCGGTAATAGCTGACATGGGTGAGCCAGTACCGCGCCCGGGCCTCGTCCGCGATGACCATGCCCTTGCCGCGCAGATGGGCAATCTGTTGCTCGACGGTCAGGGAAGGTTTGGCAAAGCTTTGGGTCATCCAGCGTATCTTGTATGGTCAAGCGGCTGAAAACAAAAGACCCGCCCAGTGTGCATATCCTTGCGGACAGAGGCCGGGCGGGTGCGATTGATCTGCAGATAGGCCGTACTTCCCAACAAATCAATAATAGACACACTCTGCTTATCGCAGAGTGAAATGCATAGGGTGCAGCTCAACGCGCCATGAGTTCTCTCTCAGCCGAACACCTCGTTGAGCATCGCCGGTAGAAGTTGATCAAGGTGCGCTGTCGCCTCGGCCTGAGCAGCCTTGGCGGCGCGGGCTTTGGACTGGAGGCTGTCAAACCAGAGTTGGGCATCGAGCGATGGGACTGGTACCTTGATTGCTTCAAGGGCCTTGATGCCAAGCGTCCTGTTTCGGCCAGCACCGCCGGGCGACGCTTGCCCCAAGGCGAGCATACCTTCTTCGCTAAGGAACCAGAAGCGCAGGAATTCCGAGGTCGCTCTGCTCGGGTCAGGAACGCAAGACAAGAACCGGTGTGAGCCGACCCTGCCTGCGTCTTTGTCGGCTGCCACTGCAACCGCGCCTTCCCACGCGAACACGATATTAAACACGAGATCACCCGCCCCGACAGTGAAGAGCTTCTTTGTCCCAACCTCGATTCCGGGAAGCGCGGGCTTGTGGAAGGTCCCCTTGCCAAAGGAGCGAACGCCGAGTTCCGGATAGGATGCATCCGGATCGATCACGACCGGGCGGCGCACCAGCGGCGCGATTTCGCCCATAGCCACGCGCGGCGCGTCAGCAATGATCCGGGCAAAGGCGGCGCGCAAGGTGGCCTCGACTTCCGATGTCATTGTCGTCGCTGCGTTTCCTCGAGCGGCGATCGCCGCAGCAGCTTGATCCAGCCTCTTCACGATGGCTTGCTGTTCCGTGGTCGTCGGCAAAGGGATGGACTGCGCCAGAAATCGGCTTTCTTTGAGCCTGACCCTGTTCGTGCTGCCTTCACTCGCGCTCTTGCAGATTGCAATAAACCATCCAGTCCGTGCCACCCACGCGACGAATTCGGGAAGGGCCTTGTCGGGGTCGACATTGAAAGCTGGAAAGTCGTTCGAGACGACTGCGCCATCCAATTCGGCGGGAACGATGCCGAATGCACCGTGGCGGGCGTCGATCTTGGAAATCACAAACTGATTGGTCGAAACACGGTTCTGCTGCGCGGCGGCGATTTCTGAACCCTTGACGTGCCCGCGAAGCGCGAGGCCCTTACCCCATAGGCGAGCGGTTACCTGCGCATAGGTTTGATCCGGGTCCAGTTGGACCCGATCCGTATTCGGCCAGAGCAATTCACCCAAAGGGACTGAGGGCCAACGGCTCATGCAAAAGCCTGCTGCGACACAAGTTCGCAGAGCTCTTCCAGCAGAGCTAGAACTTCACTTTCCTTGGCATAGGCCGCCTCGACGATCTCAGCTGGTGTCCGGTGATCCTCGGCCACCTTGGCATTGGGATTCTTGATGTCGAGATTTACTGCCACGATCTGCCCACCGGCATCGCGTTCGATCAACGAAGGACCGTCAACCAGCCACGCGCGTGGATCGTCGTCCCGCTGGTCCCACCAGGCGCTCAAATCGGCCAGATCGGCGGACTGGAGCGGCGCGGTCTTGGAATATTTGCGCCGTCCTTCCGGTGCGGGCTGCTCCCAGTACGCGATCTGCCCGGTCGGGCCGCTGGTGTCGAAGAACAGTAGGTTCGCCGCAATATCGGTATAGGGCGCGAAGACACCCTCGGGCAGGCGCACGATGGTGTGAAGGTTGAACTTCTCCAGCAGGTCTGCCTTGATCCGGGCGGCCACGCCTGTGCCAAACAGCGTGCCGTGCGGCACGACCACGGCGGCGCGGCCCTGTCCCTTGCGCTTCAGCCGCCGCATGATCAGTTGCAGGAAAAGCTGCGTGGTTTCTGCCGTGCGGCGATCATCGGGGAAGTTGGACAGTATGCCTGCCTCTTCCTCACCGCCAAAAGGGGGATTGGTGAGGATCACGTTGACTCGTTCACGCTCGCCAATTTCGGACAGGCGAAAGCGCAGAGCGTTACCGGGATCAATTTCGGGCGCTTCCAGCCCGTGCAGCAACAGGTTCATCTGCGCCAGCAGGAACGGTAGCGACTTGGCTTCTATGCCTTTGATGCTGGCGGTTTGCAGCTGCTCGCGCCGTTCCACGGTGTCCGCCTGAAGCGCCATGTGCGTGAACGATTCGGTCAGGAAGCCGCCGGTGCCGCAGGCCGGATCAAGCACAGTCTCGCCGATGGTTGGGTTGATCCGCTCGACCATGAAGCGAACTACGGCGCGTGGCGTGTAGAATTCGCCGCTGTCACCCGCCGCATCGCGCATTTCGCGCAGCAGCGTTTCATATAGCCGCCCCAGGGTGTGCATTTCCTCGGAACTGTCGAAGTGGATGGCGTTGATCAGGTTGATCACATCACGCAGCAAATAGCCGCTTTCCATGCGGTTGGTGACGCCGCGAAACACGGTCGCAATCACGTCGCGCCGGTCGCGTCCGCCATTTGTCCCGCGCAGCGCGCGAAGGTAAGCGAACAGACCCGGACCTTCGCTGCCATCCGGCAACGTGGCCTTTTCGGCGGTGATGAAAGTCAGCAGGTCTGGCCCCGTAATGCCGTCCTTGTCCGCCGCCCAATCCCGCCAGCGATACGGCGGCTCGATGGCTGACGCGAAGGCGCTGCCCGCCAATTCGGCTTCGTCCTGATGCATCCGCTCAAGGTCATCGAGAAACTTGAGGAACATGATCCACGTCAGCACCGGCAGCCGATCAAGATCGCCATTCAGGCCCTTGTCCTTCCGCATGATCTTGCGGGCAGACTTGACGATGGAATCAAGGCGCTGGGCCGTTGTTTGGGGAGCAGTGGTCTTCGGGGCGCGGGCCATGGTATTCCTTATCGATTATCAGGCCGCATAGAGTGCTTCGGTCAATTCCGCCACCGCCTCGCGCATGGCCTGCGGGCCGCCAAACAAGCGCGCAATCTCGCTCGGGTTGCCGAAGTCGGAAATTGGCTGAACTTTGAGCGCCTGAGGCAAGGACAACTGGTCAGGGCCGGTCGCGGCGTATTTTTCCAGCAGAGCATCGATCACGCGCCGCGCCTCATCGCCGTAACGCTGGAACAGATCAGGCTCCTTGGCCTGCAGCCGCTGGGCGCGCTCTGTGCGTGTGGTGAGCGGCGCATTCCATGCAAGATGGCAAAGCAGATCGAACGGATCGTCATCGGGTCTTTCAGCATCAAGCTGGAGCGCAACAAGATCAATTCCGCGCTCGGCCAGTGCATCGATGATTGCCCCGCGCTTGTCCGGGATGGCCCATTCTGCGCGGAAGGCCGCAGGCGTGGGAAACAGGGTCCGCACCTTCTCGCCTGTCCAGTCGGTGAGCTTGCGGCAGGTCAGCCGCTTGCCGTCAGAATCCAGATCATAGACGAGATGCGCGACTACTTCGACTTCGCCGCCATCGACGTAGAGCTTGC
>NZ_JBVFVU010000002.1:0-469182 GCF_055521735.1 Novosphingobium sp. BL-A-41-Hi4A-0G | reverse complement strand
CGCAGGACGGGCTTTCGGTCGCGCCAAAGGCCTGCAACGAAGCGCTGATCAAGGGCATTGCCAAGGAAGAGGGCAAGTTCAACATCCGCGCCAATTCTGTGCTGGTGGGCGTGATCGACGCAGGGCAGTTCAAGGTCCACAAGGAAGTGGGCACCTTCACCCCCGAATGGGAAGCGGCGGTGAAAGCCATGCTGCCGCTCGGCCGCTGGGGCGCGCCCGAGGATATCGGGCAGGCCGCCGTGTTCTTCGCTTCGGCGCGAGGGAGTTACGTCACCGGGCAGACGATCTCGGTCTCGGGCGGGTTCGGTGTCTGAGCATCCGCTTGGGCCACATCCGCTTTCCCCGCGCGTGATTTCGCCCGATGAGGCGGCGACGCGCGCGGCCTTGCGCCACCTCGTCGACGCCTATGGCCACGGCATCGACCGCCGCGACTGGGACTTGCTGCGCACGCTCTATCACGACGATGCGGTGGACGATCACACGCCGTACTACTGCGGCCCTGCCAGCGGCTACATCGACTGGCTGCCGGAGATGATGGCCAACTGGCGCGCGACGATGCACACCGCGTTCACGCAGTTGCTCGTGATCGACGGGGATCGCGCCGAGGGTGACGTTACCGCCCGGGCGTGGCACCTGACGCTGGATGGCGCGCGCCAGTTCGTCGCCTGGGGCCGCTATGCCGACCATTACGAGCGGCGCGATGGCGTGTGGCGCTTCGCCCGCCGCTCGTTCATTCTCGATCATGCCGAGGACCTGCCCGCCAACGTGGGCGATGATTTCGGTAGCGAGGGCGTTGGCACCGGGCGGGCGGGGGCGGACGATCCGGTCTATGCGCGGCTGGGGATGTTCGGGCGGTAAGGTCTGCGCTCCACCGTCATGGACCCCGGCCTGCGCCGGAGTGACGCCGATTGGAGAGACCGGAAGGCGCGCCGCAGACCACCAAGATGACCGTCGCCCCGGCGCAGGCCGGGGCCCATGACCTCACGCCACCGCGCTCCGTCCGGGTTTGCACACAACCTTGCTGGGCAGCATGCGCCAGGCTCGCGGTGTTGCACCTGCGCGATAGCGAATGGCCCCCGGCCTTCGCCGGGGTGACGATAACTCACTCGGGGTATATACGGGCTTTCGGTCCTTGAAACCGGCGTCGCCCCGGCGCAGGCCGGGGCCCATGACCTCACGGCACGCACGCCGCCCGAACGGCTGCGCAACCTCGCCGGATAGCTCACGTCACCGTTGCCGTGTCACCTCTGCGCGATAGCAAATGGGTCCCGGCCTACGCCGGGATGACGGTGGTTGAAGCTCAGTCGAAGTTTGCCTGTCCGCCATCCAACGGGATCGTCGCGCCCGTAAGATAGCCCAGATCCTGTCCGCACAGCGCGACGATGGCGCGGCCGATGTCCTCTTCCAGCTTGCCGATGCGGCCCAGGGGAATGGTCTTGAAGAAGGCGCGGGCTTCCTCGGGATTGGCTTCCAGCCAATACTTCAGCCCCGGCGATTCCGCATGCGGCGCGATTGTGAGGACGCGGATGCCTTCGCGGCCCCATTCGGCGGCGGCGGCGCGGGTGAGCGAGCGGATCGCCTGCTTGACCGCAGCATAGGCGCCGTAGCCGGTCATGTCCCAGCGGATGCCGGCCGAGGAGCAGAGGTTGAAGATCGTGCCGCCGCCGCGCGCTGCCATGTGCGGGCGGGCGAGCTTCATCAGGCGGTGGGTGGCAAGCGGGCCGGATTCGAACCCTGCGATGAACGCCTCGTCGGTCACGTCCTCGAGCTTGCCGAGCGGCACTTCCTGCGCATTGTTGACGAGAATGTCGAGCCCGCCGAACGTGGCGACGGTCTGGTCGACCATCGCGGCAAGATCGGCGGCGTCCTTGACGTTGCCAGCAAGCGGCAGCGCCTTGCCGCCGCGCTCGGCGATCATTCGCGCGGTCTCTTCCACCTTGGCCAGCGTGCGCCCGGTGATCGTCACGGCCACGCCTTCGCTCGCCAGCGCCAGCGCGATGCCCTGGCCCACGCCTTGCCCGCCGCCGGTGACCAGTGCGACCTTACCTGCCAGATTTGCCATCGCTTTCCCTTTCGATTCCGTTTCCCCAAGGCGTATAGAGGCGGATAATGCGTAGCAACAGGAAATAAACATTACGCGTAACCCGTTCGGGTGATGAGCCCGGATGCGCTTGCGGAGAGTGTATGGCCACAAGTTGCGAATTATCGGGATGGGAAGAGAATGACTGAGACCAACGGCCAGCGCAGACTGCGCTATGCGGTGATCGGGGCAGGCATGTCGGGCGTGATGGCGGCGATCAAGCTGCTGCAGCGCGGCGATGCCGATTTCGCGGTGTTCGAAAAGGGCGCGGAACTGGGCGGCACCTGGCGCGACAACCGCTATCCGGGGCTGACCTGCGATACGCCCTCGCACGCCTACAGCTACAGCTTTGCCCTGAACCCGGACTGGAGCGCCTATTACGCGACCGGGCCGGAAATCCATGCCTACTTCAAGGGCGTGGCCGAGCGCTTCGGGGTGATGCCCTACATCCGCTTCAACAGCGAAGTGACCTCGTGCACTTTCGATGATGCGACCAGGACGTGGAAGGTCGGCATTGTCGATGGCTCTGCTTACGAGGCGGACGTGGTGATCGTCGCCACCGGCGTGCTGCACCATCCGAAGATGCCCGACCTGCCGGGGCTGGAGACATTTGCCGGAAAGGCCTTCCATTCGGCGCGCTGGGATGACAGCGCGGTGCTCGACGGTGCGCGGGTCGGCGTGATCGGCTGCGGTTCCACCGGCATCCAGATCGTCAATGCGCTGAGCAGCCGTGCGGCCAAGCTGGTCCACTTCCAGCGTTCGCCGCAGTGGATCATGCCGGTGGTGCAGTTCGAATATACCCCCGAACAGCGCGCCGCCTTTGCCGCCGATCCCTCGCTGATAGAGGCGATCCGCAACGATCCGCAGTACTGGGAAGCGGTCTATCGCTTCACCGAGGGCGTGACCGATTTCACCAGCCCGCAGATGCAGGAAATCGAGGGCTACTGCCGCCAGAACCTCGAACAGAACGTCCACGATCCGGAACTGCGCGAGAAGCTGCGCCCGGACTACCACGCGGCGTGCAAGCGCCTGATCTATTCCTGGGAATACTACGAGTGCGTGCAGCGCCCCGGCGTCTCGGTGGAAGTGGGCGCGATCGAGAAGATCGTTCCCGAAGGCGTGCTGATGAAGGATGGCACGCTGCATGAGCTGGACGTGCTGGTGCTGGCCACCGGATTCCGCGCCGACAGCTTCATCCGCCCGGCCGTGGTCACGGGGCGCGACGGGCGCTCGCTCGACGACTTCTGGGCGACCCGCCCGACCGCACACTATGCGATCGCGATGCCCGATTTCCCGAACCTGTTCATGCTCAACGGCCCCGGCGCGCCGGTTGGCAACTTCCCGCTGATCGACATTGCCGAGCGGCAGTGGGAATACATCGAGCAGCTGCTCGAACCCGTCCGCCGTGGCGAGGCGCGCACGGTGGAACCGTTGGAGCCCGCCTATCAGGCCTACGAGGCGCGGCGCATCGAGGCGGCGAAGAAGACGATCTTCGGATCGGGCTGCACCAGCTGGTATCTCGACAAGACCGGCATCCCCGCAACCTGGCCCTGGGGCTACCACGATTTTGCCAATGCCATGGCCAAGCCGGTAGCCGAAGAGTTCGCCTTCGCGGCCTGATCCCATGGAGACCACCAAGCCGGAGGTGCCTGCCGAAGTCGAACAGGCCATTGCCACGCTGATCCGCTGGGCGGGGGACGACCCCGCCCGCGAGGGTCTGCTCGATACGCCAAGGCGCGTGGCGCGGGCGTGGAGGGAATATTGCCAGGGCTATGGCGAAGACCCGGCAGCGCACCTTTCACGCCAGTTCGAGGAAGTGGGCGGGTACAACGAGCTGGTGCTGCTGAAGGACATTCCGTTCCAGAGCCATTGCGAGCACCACATGGCCCCGATCATCGGCAAGGCAGCCATCGCCTATCTGCCGCGCGACAAGGTGGTGGGCATCTCCAAGCTCGCCCGCGTGCTCCACGCCTATGCGCGGCGGTTGCAGATACAGGAGCGACTGACCGCGCAAGTGGCGCAGTGCATCTGGGACAACCTCAGGCCCCACGGCGTAGCAGTAGTGATCGAGGCGAGCCACGGCTGCATGACCGGCCGCGGCGTGCGCACGCCGGGTGTGGGCATGGTGACGAGCCGGCTGATGGGCACGTTTCTTGAAGACAACCGCAGCCGCAAGGAAGTGCTGAGCCTGATGGGCTATTGATGGCGGTCGTCATTCGGACTACATTTAGTCCGAATTTGGATGGAGCCGTGTCATGGGCCTTGAAAGCCGCATCAAGCCGATCAGCTACCTCAAGGCCAACGCCGCCGAAGTGCTGCGCGAGCTGAACGAGGGCGCAGAGCCGCTCGTCATCACCCAGAACGGTGAGGCCAAGGCCGTGCTGCAGGACGCGGCGAGCTACTACCAGATGCAGGAGACGATGGCGCTGCTCAAGCTGCTGGCGCTGGCGAAGGAAGACATGGACGAGGGCCGGACCTATCCTGCCGAGGGCATGCTTGACCGTATCACCGGTGAGCGGCCTGCCGATGCCTGAAGCGAGCATTCGCTATACCGAGCAGGCGCGGATCGATCTAAGGCAGATATTCGAGCAACGTCTGGCGCAGCGTGGCGCTGATGGTTGGGATGGTGCGCGGGCGCTGATTGCCGAGATCCTGGCCACGATTGATGGGCTGGCGAATTATCCCGAGCGTGGGCCGCAAGTCCCGGAACTCGACGATCTGGGCGACAAGCGGTGGAGGCAGGTGCTCCATGCGCCATATCGTGTTGTGTACCATCTGGACGATGGCGTGGTCACCGTCGCCTTGGTCGCGGACGGACGGCGGGATTTCTCCACGCTCCTGCAACGCCGCCTGCTCGCGCTGAAGCGCTAACCCGCCAGCGCGGCCTTGTCCCGCTCCAGCGTGCGCACGGCGCGCAGGGCGGCCCAGACGCCGATGTAACCGGTGGGGATGGCGACCGAGAGGCCGATGCGCAGGCCCTGCGGCCCCGCTCCGGCGATCCAGTCGGATAGTTGTCCCGCGACGACCGGGCCGAGCACGTTTGCGAACATGCTGGAGATCAGCATGACCAGCGCGGTGCCGGTGGCGCGGTGGTTGTTGGGCAGGATGTGCTGCAGCCCGGCCAGCACGCCGACCGACCAGCCTCCACCCATCAGGCCAGCGGGAATGGCGATCAGGCGGGCGACGGTCAGGTTGTCGCTCCATGTGACGAGCAGGATCGCGGTTGTTGCGCCGCCCAGCGCCAGCGCGGTCAGGCGCAGCTGGACCGTGGCGTCGCCCTTGCCGAGCCGATCGGCCAGATAGCCGAAGCCGAGCACGCCAAGCAGGCCGGGCAGGCCGAAAGACAGCGCGAAAGTGGCGCCTGCAGCCTGCGTCGACAGGCCATAGGCGCGCTCGAACAGGGCCGGGGCCCACATCCCGAAGGTCACGCCCGAGAGCGAGCCCAGCGCCATGATCGTCGCCAGCAGCATGACCGACGGCGTGCCGATCAGCAGGCGCATCGTGTCCTTGAGCGCCAGCTTGGGCGCAGCGGTATCGACCGCGTCGCGCGCCGGTTCGCGCACGATCAACCAAGTCGCCAGCGCGATGACAATGCCGACCATGCCAAGCACGTGGAAGGCGGTCTGCCATGTGGACGTCGCAGCGATGGCGGGGCCACCGGCGAGGCCCGCCATCTGGCCGACATAGATTGCGGTGCCAAGCAGGGCGAATGCGCGGCCGCGCTCAGACGCGGGGAAATAGGCGGCGATCAGGGCGGCGGCGGGGGCCTGGTACGCGGCCTCGCCGATGCCGACGCCGACGCGGGCGAGCGCCAGCATTGCCGGGCTGGTCGCAAGGCCTGACAGCAGGGTGAAGAAGCTCCAGAAGCCGCACCCCATCGCGATGATCATCACGCGCGAGCGGCGGTCGGCGGCGCGGGCGATCGGCAGGGTGAAGACGCTGTAGAGCAGCGCGAAGGCCGGTCCCATCAGCGCGCCCATCATGGTGTCACTGATGCCGAAGTGCGCCTTGATCGGCTGGGCGAGCCCCGGGATCAGGAAGCGGTCGGCATAGTTGAGGACCGCCACCAGGACCAGCAGCGTCAGCGCCAGCCAGCGGTTGGTGAGGGGCTTGCCGCTGGCCGTGAAACTTGCGGCGGCAGTTGCCGGGATGGGCGCGGCCACGCGGCTCAATCCCGCATCTGCGCGCCGCCATTGACGTGCCAGACCTGCCCGTTGACCCACGCGCCATCGTCCGAGGCGAGGAAGGTCACGGCGGCGGCGATGTCTTCAGGCTGGCCAAGGCGGACGTGCGGCACGGCGGCAAGGCCGCGCGTCACATACTCGTCGGTGAGGTGCTGCTTGACCGCTTCGGTCAGGACGAGGCCCGGGCAGATCACGTTCGCGCGAATGCCCTTCTTGCCGAATTTGGCGGCAACATGGCGGGCCAGCGCGTGGATCGCGTTCTTGGTCATCGGATAGGCGACCTGCCACGGCGCGCCGCCCGATGCCGCGCCAGAGGAAGTGTAGATCATTGCCCCGCCACCGCGCTCGATGATCTTCGGCAGCGCGGCCTGCGTGGCGAGGAAGTGGCTCTTGGTGTTGATCGCGAAGCTGAGGTCGAGAACGTCCTCGGGGCAATCGAGGATGTCGTTGTCACCCCCGGTGCCGCCGGCCAGGTTGGAGTGGTAGAAGTCCAGCCCGCCGTAGGTCTCGACCGCACAGGCGACGATTGCCGCTTGCGAGTCCGCCTGCGTGCCGTCAAGCTGCATGCCGGTGGCGTTGCCGCCGCTGGCGCGGATGCTCTCGGCCACCTCGTCGGCCCAGTCGCCCATCAGGTCGCCGATGACGACATGGGCGCCTTCCTCGGCAAGGCGCCGCGCTGTGGCTGCGCCAATGCCGCGCCCGCCGCCCGCAACGATACCGACCTTGCCCTTGAGGCCCTTCATCCCGATTCTCCCGTAATTGCAGATTTGCGGATCATATTGCCGCCGGAATTATGCAAAACTGCATATCACCAGATTTGTGAGTGCGCAATCGGTGTAATTTTGCGCCAATCATTCCGCATTGAGTGGGTCATTCGATTCGCGGCTCGCCGCTCCGGAGGCACCTGCAGGAGCGGTTTTTGCAACGTCGTTTGCGCTGAAAGCCCATGCAAGAACTCTGACAAAGCGCACAAATCTGCGCATAAAGACACGTTTGCGCATTTTGACTTGTCATCATCTACGCATTCGCTATGTTCCGCGGCGACAAAAGGTTTTGGGGGAGTTATGATGAACACCAGGAACTGCGCACACTTCGCCGTGCGCCTCATGCTTGGCGCCAGCCTCGCTGCGATTGGCGGAGCCGCTTTTGCGAACGAAGCTCCGGCCGATGCGGCAGAGCAGCAGGCTACTGATGATCAGGGCCAGCTCGAACAGATCGTCGTCACCGCGCAGAAGGTCGAACAGAACCTTCAGGACGTGCCGTTGGCGATCAGCGCGATCAGCGCCGAGAAGGTTTCCTCGCTCGGTATCCGCGATGCCAAGGACCTGACCGGCCTCGCCCCGAACGTGACCATCGTGCAGGGCACGACCAATGCCAATGCCGCCGTGATCTCGATCCGCGGCATTCCCACGCCCGCCACCGAAACCTTCGGTCTCGACACGGCAAACGGCCTTTATATCGATGGCGTGTTCATCGCCCGCTCGGGTGGCAGCGCGCTGGACGTCACCGACATCGAACGCGTCGAAGTGCTGCGCGGGCCGCAGGGCACGCTGTTCGGCCGCAACACCACCGGTGGCGGCATCGCCTTCATCTCGCGCGCACCGTCGAAGAAGTTCCGCCTCACCGCGCAGGGCGGCTATGGCAACTACAAGGCGTTCAACGGCCGCATCACGCTCGATCCGGGCGAGATCGCCGGGATCTCGACCAGCTTCACCTACTCGCACCGCCAGCGCAACGGCATCGTCGACAACCTCAACGAGCCCGACGATTCCCGCGATCCGGGTGCGCAGAACACGGATTCGTTCCGCGTTGCCGCCAAGGCGGACATCGGCGGAACCGGTTCGATCCAGTACATCTTCGACTGGAGCCGCACCGATGCCTCGCCGATCAACTTCCAGCTGACCAACGTTGCACCGGGCGGCGTGCGTCCTCCGGTGACGGTGGGTGGCGTTCCCGTCGTCGTTACGCAGCAGGCTCCGGTCGCACCGTTCCTGCAGACGGTGAACTTCCTTGACGCGCGCTGCGCCGCGCTTGCCACGCCAACCCGCGAATGGCGCCGTGAAGTCTGCAACGACATCAACAGCCGTTCGACCGACAAGGCCTGGGGCCACAACCTCCAGGTCCAGAACGACTTCGGCGCCTTCCACGTCAAGTCGACCACTGGCTACCGCTTCTGGAACAACGACAGCGTCACCGACCTCGACGGCATGGGTGCGTTCACTGCGCCGCGCTTTACATCGGCCTCGCTGCTGAACGGGATGCCGGCCGGCTTGCTGCAGTTCGTGCTGCCGAACCCTGCCTTTGCGCCCTTCGTGGCCGCAGCGCCGGTGCCGACAGTCCAGCAGAACCTGTTCGACACCAACAACAAGCGCCGTCACAAGCAGTTCAGCCAGGAAGTCGAAATCGGCAACGAGTCCGACAATCTCGACTGGGTCCTCGGTGGCTTCTACTTCTGGGAAAAGGGTTCGGAGTACAACCCGCAGAACAGCGGCTTCGTGCTCGACACGAACTCGATCTTCCTCGGCAACTTCGGTCCGCTCGGACCCTCGTTCGTCGCGGCCAACCCGGCCCGCTATCGTCTCGTCCAGACCCTCTCGGTGCTCGACTATACCGCGTCGGCTGAAAGCACCGCGATCTATGGCCAGGCGACGTTCTATCCCGGCGGCAAGGACAGCGGCCTTCGCCTCACCGCAGGCGGACGCTATACCTGGGACAACAAGTCGATGGTCCGCCGCCAGAACGGCACCACGCCGCTTGCCACGCCCGAACAGGGCCAGTCGAGCTTCAGCAAGTTCACCTGGAACCTGATGGTCGGCTATGACGTGAGCGACAACGTCAACGTCTATGGCCGCATCGCCACCGGCTACCGCTCGGGCGGTTTCAACGCACAGGACCCGTCGGTCGGCGGCGTGCTGCCTTCGTTCAAGTCTGAGAACGTGACCTCGTACGAAGTCGGCCTCAAGTCCGAACTCTTCGATCGCCGCGTGCGCTTCAACCTGGCCGGGTACTACAACGAATACAAGGATCTGGCGCTGGCCGTGCCGATCACCAACCTCGCGCCGGGAACCTTCGCCACGAAGATCACCAACGCGGGCAAGGTGACCTACACCGGCGTCGAGGCCGAACTGACCGCCGTGCTGACCGACAACTTCACCTTCGAAGCCAATGCCGGTTACGTCGACATCAAGTACAAGGAGTTCCTCGCAGGTCTCCCCGTCGCCGCAGGTCAGCCGCTGGTCAATATCGCGCAGTTCGCAACGCCGGGCTACACCTCGCCGTTCACCGCCAATCTTGCGATGAATGCGCAGTTCCCGCTGAGCGACAACGGCATGCGCCTGACCGGCCGCGTGAGCTATGCCTACGAAGACGGCAAGTACAGCTTCTCGAACGTGCTGGCCTCGCCCTTCAACGAAGCGCTCAAGGGCGAGAACCGCAACATCGTCGACGCGCAGGTCGCCATTGATCGCATCCCGCTTGCGGGCAGCGAGGCCATGGTCCGCTTCTGGGTCAAGAACCTGACCGACGAGAACAACCTCGTCCGCGCCATCGACTTCGGCGCGCTGGGCTACGGCGGCGGCTACTACGCCGATCCGCGCACCTACGGCGTGACCGTCGGCGTGAAGTTCTGATCGATTGGGGAGGATGGGTTCCGGCTTGCCGGACCCGTCTTCGGATAACCCCGCTCCTGCTCGCGCAGGGGCGGGGTTTTCCTTTGTGCTAAACCCCTTGCGTCATTGCGAGCCCGCGAAGCGGGAGAAGCAATCCAGAGCGGATTGCGTGACCCTCTGGCTTGCTTCGTCGGCTTCGCCTCCTCGCAATGACGGCGCGAGGCGTGCCCCTATCCCGAAATCGTGTACCCGCCATCCACGGCCAGCGTCTGCCCGGTGATCCAGCTCGCGGCGGGGCTGGCAAGGAAAAGGATCGCGCCGGCAATGTCCTCCGCCTCGCCCAGCCGGCCAAGCGGCGTGCGGGCAAGGGTGGGGGCGGTCCATGCGTCCTGCGCAAAGGTTCCTGCCGTCATGCCGCTGCGGGTAAGGCCTGCCGCCACCGCATTCGCACGCACCCCGCGCGGACCCCAATGCGCCGCCATTGTCCGGGTAAGCCCGACGAGGCCGGTCTTGGCCGCGCCATAGCCCGGCACGATGGGAATGCCGAAGAAGCTCGACATCGAGGCGATCCCGATCACCGAGCCACCGCCCGGAACAGTGCTCTGCGCCAGCAGGTCGACCGTGCGCCGCGCCATGCGGAAGGCGCTGTTCAGCAGCATCCGCACGGCCCGGTCGAAGACGTCAGGTTCCCACTCGTCAAGCCCGAGCGACGGCAGCGCGATACCGGCGTTGTTCACCATTACGTCGAGCCGGGGCAGCGCGGCGGCCACCGCGTCGATCTGCGCACTGTTCTCGACATCGAGCTGCAGGTAGCGAAAGCCCGAAAGGTTGGCGTCATAGTCGGCGGCATCGCCGCGCGTGCCGGTGATCGTGACCTCCGCCCCCGCCTCGAGAAACGCAGCCGCTGTCGCAGCGCCGATGCCGCTGGTGCCGCCGGTGACGAGAACGTGCGCGCCTGCAAAATCGTGTTTCGGTCCCATCATGCCTGCTCCACTTCAACCCAGCGCCCTTCCGCGGCCGAGCGGCGCGCGGCATCGAGGATGGCCTGGTTGGCCACGGCATCGCGGAAGTCCGCTGCCGGATCGGGCAGGGGCGGGCTGCGCCCCTCGATCCGCGCCTTCAGCTGCCCGAACAGCTTGGCATAGGGCGCGACATCGAAGCCCTGGCTGTGCCAGCGGTCCATCTCGCTCTGCACCAGTTCGCCAATGGGGAAGGGCGCAGGCGGCGGATTGACCAGTTCGGCGGGCATCTCGATCTGCCGGGCCTGCCCGTTCTCGTCGGAAAGCCAGACCTGCTCGGGATCGCCGAACACAGCACCCGACTGGATCCACGCCGCGCTCTTCGTCCCCGCAACCTTGCAGGTCATCACGAAGGGGCCGGGGAAGCACATCGCGGCTTCGAGCACGCCCGTGCAGCCGGACGCGGTGCGGAATTGCAGGTTGTAGTAATCGTCCGAGGTCATCGCCGGGCGGCCGGGCGAGAGCTTGCGCAGGATCGCGCTGACCGCGACGATCTCGCCCACCGTGGCCCGCGCCTGATCGATCATGTGGGTGCCGAACGCGCCGAGGAACCCGCCGCCCTGCGCGGCATCGGTCCACCATTCGGCGAGCGGCTCGGTAGGGTCACCGCCCGGCTGCTGGTAGATGCGGTGGAACATCAGCGGCTCGCCGATCGCGCCTTTGCGCACCAGCCGCGAGAGCAGCGCCTGCGCACTGTCATACCGGAACTCCGCGCCCAGCGCATGGGCGACGCCTGCCGCCTGCGCCGCCGCCAGCATCTCGCGCGCCTGTGCGGTGTCGCGGGCAAAGGGCTTCTCGCACATCACCGCGCGGCCCGCCGCAATGGCCTGCATCACCGGCGTGCAGTGCGCGTGCGGCGGCGTGGCGACGGTGACGAGGCGGATCGCCGGATCATCGGCCAGCACCTGCTCCAGATCGTTGGCGGCCAGCGGAATGCCGAGTGGCGTGGCGCGCGCGCGGGTCTTCTCGAGATCGCGCCCGACAATCGCGCGCACTTCGAACCCGGCATCGCGCAAGGCGCGCACGTGGGTGAACAGGCCGAAGCCGGTGCCGACGACGGCTGCGCCTATCGATGAATCAGTCATGTTGCATTCCTCGCTCTGGCCAGCAGGGCATTGGTGGATTGCGCCCAGTCGCGGGCGATTTCGGGAAGGCTCATCGTGTCCTGCCGCGTGTGGAACACCTCCACCCCGGCAGGCGCAGTACAGCCGATGGCGTCGAGCGTGCGGACGAGGCCGACGACATCGAGCGCACCTTCCCCCGGCAGCAGGCGCGCGGTCATCAGTTCGCTCCAGGCATCGGCCATCGGCTCGGCAGGCGCATCGCACAATTGCACCGCATGGATGCGGTGGCCGGGCACTCTCGCCAGTTCCTCGAGCGTCGATCCGCTGCGGAAGAAGTGCCACGCGTCCAGCGTCACGCCGCCATTGCTGCATCCCGCCGCCTCGACCACGGCCATGGCCTCGCCCAACGAGCGGATGCCGCCCGTCGGCAGGAACTCGATCTGCGCTTTCAGCCCGTGGTCCGCTGCCATCGCGCACAGCCGGGCAAAGCCTTCCGCCTGCTCGTCAAGCGATGCAGGCACCACCGAAAGATCGATTGCCGAGACCGACTGCGCACCGATCCGCGCGGCGGTGGCGATGATCGGCTCGGGCGTCAGCTGGCGCAGGAACTCTGCGAGGCCGCCGACGTGCTCGACCCGCGTCTGGTGCTCCATCCAGCACGCGGTGCAATCGACCTCGGTGATGACAAGACCGGCATCGGCAACCCGCGCGGCGATCTCGCTGGCGCTCATGCCCTGCGCTTCGAGGGCCCAGACATCGCCCGGCTGAATGGAGATCGCCCGGAACCCGGCCTCGGCAAAGGGCACCAGCCGTTCGAGCAGCGCAAAGCGCGAGACCGGCGCGGAGGACAGGACGAGGTCTGCGGGCGTCAGGGTCATCGCCATCAGTCCACGAACTGGCCGGTGAGCACCGCCTGAGCCGGGTCGAGCGCGCCCAGGCCTCCGGCTTCCAGCCGCGCCAATGGCAAGCGCCAGAGCTGCACCGGTACGGTCTGCTCGGTCAGCACCAGCCGCAGCCCCCAGATTCCGCGTTCGTGGCCGTATGAGTTGATCCAGTTGCCGCCGAGGCCCGGATCGCGCTCGGCAATCACCACGCGCACCCGGCCATCGGCCTCGGCAACGTGGCGGTAGTTGTTGATCCAGCCGTTGCCGTCCTCGAAGGTGTCGAGGTTCTCCTGCCAGATGTTGCACAGCTGGAAGTTCCAGTACTCGCATTCCGGCGGCGTAAACTCGAGGACAAGCGCTTCGTCCAGCCCCTTCTCCCACCCGCCGAACGCCACGTGCCGGTCGGGCACGCCGCCGTTCGAAAGGTACTGCGCGCGGCTGTAGTCGAGCCGGTTGAGGCGGGCGGCGAAGTTGCCCTGGCTGCCCTGCCACCAGTTGCGCACCAGTTCGGCGTAACCGACCACCGCCTGCGCGGTCCAGGCAAGGCCATCGGCGATCAGGGCAGGGCTGACGGGTTCGGGCGCGGCATTGTCGATCCGCGCGATGGTCATGGCGGGTGCGATCTCGCGGCTCCGGTCCGACCAGACGAGGCGGATCAGAATGCAGTTGGTTTCCGGCGAAAGCCGCAGCCAGTTGCGCCCCTCGCCCGGATCGTTCTGCGACAGGATCACCTCGAAGCTGCCGTCGTCGGCGAAGGCCATCTGGCGTGAATGGAGGAAGCCGGTGGTCTTGAGGTTCGATGGATCGAAGCGATCCAGCCCGGCGAAGCCCTGCGGCGCCCAGTCCTCGGCCCCTGGTGCATCGGGGGCGGGGCAGGTGCACAGCGCCATGACGAAGTAGGGGATCGTGCCGCGCGTGCCGGTGATGCGATAGTCGCGCGCCTCGTCGAACTGGCACATCAGGTGGTCCTGGTCCACCGTCTGGACGTTGATCGACTGCCGCCAGACCATGTCGCGCAGGCGCGGGCGGGCAGGTTCCGCGTTCTCGATCAGGCGCTCCATGCTGGACCGGGCAAGGCGGGTCATGAAGCGATACCATTCGGCGCGGTCGAGATCGGACAGCGGGCCGTCGAAGGCCTCGATATGTCGTCCGGCAAGCTTGAGCGTATCGCAGAAATCGTCCCAGGCCTGACCGGAAAGCAGGCGCTGGCGGGCAGTGTCGGTGCGGCTCATGGTCAATGCTCCTGCTTCACCGGGAAGCGGTCGTAGTAGAAGGCGAAGCGCTGGCGCAGCGCCGCAACGTCCACGCCGAACACGCCTTCGAGATCGTAGGCGACCTTGCCGTGGGCGTGGCGCGGGTTCTCGGCGAGGTAGCCGAGCAGCTTCGCCTCGGTTTCGGGCGGCAGGTCGAGACCCGCGAGCGCATAGATCCGCCGCGCCATGCCGGGCTGGTCGGCCATGTATTCGTGGAACAGCACGTCGAGTGACTGTTCCGCCCCGAACGCCTCGCGCTGGGCCACGCATTCGCGCAGCAGCTTCTCGATCCGGTCGGTCCAGAGGCGGGCGAGGGCAGGCGGATCGATCTTCGACCGGCGGGTGCGGTCGGAATAGCCGAGCATGGTGGTCAGCGAGCGCAGCACGTCCACCGGATCGCGGTGGGTGATGACCATCGTCGCATCGGGGAACACCGCCCTGATCGCGGACAGGTTCTCCATGTGCTGCGGCGATTTCAGCAGCCAGCGCACGCCCATTGGTTTGCCACGCTGCCACGCAATCGCCTGCAGCACCTTCTTCTCGTAGGCATAGGACCCCGTGCGGTCATGCGCGAGATAATGGCGGGTCCAGCGCGGAAGGCGGGCGGAGAACTCCCAGTTGTAGCAGTTCATGTCCATGAACAGCAGCTCGTTGTCCTCGTGGATGTCGTTCGCGGCCATCTCGTGCATCGCGGCCATGTGCGGCACGAGCGCGCCGAACGCGCCCCAGTAAGCCGCAGACCGGGCAATGCGCGGATCGACTTCGCCGGGCGGGACGGGGTCGCCCGCCACTGGCTCTTCGGATTCCCACAGCGTCAGCGAATCCAGCCGCTCGTCGCGCGAGAGCCAGTTGACCAGATGCGTCGTGCCCGAACGCGGCAGGCCCGCGATGAAGATCGGGCGCTCCACTGGCACGTCGAGGATCTCGGGGTTGCGCCGGATCAGGTCCTCGATCCGCAGCCGGTTGGCCATGGCCCTCACCGCCTGCTGCAGCACGAAGACCCGTCCGCCGCGCGTCAGCCCTTCGTCCTCGTAAAGCGCTTCGAGGATCACGGCGAGGCGGGTGCGGAATCCGGTGTCCTCGCCGAAATCGGAGAGGCCGGTCTCGGCCATCGCCCGCGCCAGCACTTCGTCGGCGCTCATCGGGCAGGGGAAGTCGGCAGGGCCCTCGCGCCATGCGGTAAGCTCGGGCGTCACCACTGGATCGGCCATATCGGCAATCTCGATAAGTCTGGTCATGCGGCCTCCGGGAACGTGAGCATGACCTTGGCCGCGCGCGCACCATCGGCGGCCACGGCAAGCGCCTCGTGAAAGCGGGAAAACTCGAAGCTGTGGCTGATCAGCGCGGACAGGTCCTGGCCCCCATGCGCCAGCATCGCGATGGCCTCGCCGAACTCTGCGGCGCGGTTGTCGGCGATGGAGCCGGCCACGGTGATCTCGTTGGCCATCATCCGCCACAGGTCGAGCGCCAGCGACTTGTGATGCAGCGCGATCACCGCAATCCTCGCGCGGTACTTCGCCACGGCAACGACTTCCGCCAGCGCGCCCGCCGAACCTGCGCAATCGACGAACAGGTCGGTCCCGACAAAGGCACTGCCGAACCGCTCGCCCCGCCCGTGGAACCGTGCCAGCGCCTCGGTCAGCGGCTCATCGCCGACGTTCACCGCAAGGCCTGCGCCCAGAGCACGCGCCCGCTCGAGCCGCTCGGGCACCCGGTCGAAAATCGCGATGTCCGTTGCGCCCAGATGCCGCGCCATGACCAGTGTGCACAGGCCGATGGGGCCAGCGCCGAGAATGGCGATCCTGTCAGAGGCACAGGCCCCGCCGACCCGCAATCCGTGCAGGCCCACCGACAGCGGCTCGGCCAGTGCGGCATGGGCAAAGGAGAGGTGATCGGGCAGGGCAAACAGCGTCTCGCCGATCTCGGCCCCGGCCACGCGGATGAACGGGGCCATCGCCCCATCGGGTCCGCCACCGCCGATATAGGCCCGGTCGGGATTGACCGCGACGCGCATCCCCGGCGCAACCCCGGCAACGCCCGGACCGACGGCCTCGACGGTGCCGGCAAATTCATGGCCGATGGGCAAGGGCTGCAAGAGCGGCTCCACCCCGCCAAGCCCGCCTTGCGCGATATAGCCCAGGTCGCTGCCGCAGATGCCGCAGGCGTGGACGCGGACCAACGCTTCGCCCATACCGCAAGTGGGCACGGGAACCTCGTCAAGCCGGACGTCTCCGGGTCCATGCACGCGGGCAAGCTGCATCAGGCTCCCTTTCCCGTTTCCTGCGGGCCGATTGCTTCGGGCTCCGCTTATTACGCGTTCATTGGCTGGATTCGCTCTTTCGCTTATGAATGCGTATCACTATAGCCAATTGTAAAGCCGAATCATGCAAAAACATTCGGGGAGAGCCGAGATGACGATCAGCCTTGAAGACCTTGCCGCTCGCCTGTCCGCGCTGGAGGACAAGGAGGCCATCCGCGCGCTCAAGGCCCGCTATCTGCGCGCCTGCGATCTCAAGCAGGTCGAGGACGTGCGCGACTGCTTTGCCACCGGCAAGATCCGCATCGCCTACGAGAATTTCCCCGAGTTCGACGACCGCGATGCCTTCGTCGCGATCTACGAACAGATGGCCTGCAACGGCGGCGTCTATGACCTCCACCATGCCACCAACTGGCAGATCGACCTCGAGAGCGACGCACGCGCCACCGGCAAGTGGTCGCTCAACTTCCGCACGATCCTGACAGGGCCCCGCCAGGTGGTCCGTCTCGCGGTGGAATACGATGACGTTTACGAGAAGCGCGATGGCCGCTGGTGGATCGTCGAGACGGTCAGCCACGTCACCTCGATGCTGACCGAACAGGTCGGCGAGGACGGCAGCGTCACCGTGATCGCGCTGGCCGAGCCGCCCGCAGCCTGAACTTTCAAGAGGGAACCCCTGACATGGCAATCAATTACGGCCTCGAAGGCAAAGTCGCGCTCGTCACCGGCGCAGGTGGCGGCATTGGCCGTGCGGCGGCAGAAGTCTTCGCGCGTTCCGGCGCCAGCGTCGTGGTCAGCGACGTCAACGAGGCAGGCGGCGCCGAAACTGTCGCGCTGATCGAAGCGGCAGGCGGCAAGGCAGCCTTCGTGCGCTGCGATGTCAGCAATGCCGAGCAGGTCAAGGCCATGGTCGCCGCCACTGTTGCCACGTTCGGCAGGCTCGATTGCGCGTTCAACAACGCCGGCATCAACCGCGTGACCGACGACCAGTATGACGACGCGATCTGGGAGCGCGACATTGCGATCAACCTCTCGGGCGTGATGCGCTGCATGCGCGAAGAAGCCGCGGTGATGCTGCAGAATGGTGGCGGCGCCATCGTCAACACCGCCTCGATCAACGGCCTCGTCGGCAATGGCGCACAGCCTGCCTATACCGCAGCTAAACACGGCGTCGTCGGGCTCGCCCGCCACGGCGCGCTGCGCTGGGCGAAGGCTGGAATTCGTGTGAACGCGGTGTGCCCCGGCGTGATCGAAACCCCGATGACCGCGCCACTCTTGCAGAACCCGGAAATCAAGTCCCTCATGGACTCGATGACGCCGATGGGGCGCATGGGCTCGGCTAGCGAAATTGCCGAAGCCGTGGTCTGGCTCTGCTCGCCTGCGGCAAGCTTTGTCACCGGCCATGCCATGGTGGTGGACGGGGGCGCTACAGCCTTCTGATCACTTGCCTTTAATCGGCCGCTTAATTACCCCTGTGCCAATAACCCCAAAGCAGTAACCGCAGGACAAGCGGATTCGGGACAGGTGGCGAGATGGCTGATGGCGCGTTCGACTATATCGTGATCGGTGCGGGCAGTGCCGGATCGGTGCTGGCCGCACGGCTGACCGAAGACCCCCACGTGCGCGTCCTCCTGCTCGAAGCGGGCGGGCGCAACACCTCGGTGCTGGTGCGCATGCCCGCAGGCGTGGGCACGCTGATCAAGCAGAAGAGCAAGCACAACTGGGGCTTCTGGTCTGAACCAGAACCGCACATGGACAACCGCCGCATGTGGCACCCGCGCGGCAAGGGCCTTGGCGGATCGTCGGCGATCAACGGCATGGTCTATATCCGCGGCCACGCGCGCGATTACGATCAGTGGCGGCAGCTGGGCCTCGAAGGCTGGTCCTATGCCGATGTCCTGCCCTATTTCCGCAAGGCCGAGGATTACGCGGGCGGCGCCGACCAGTTCCACGGCGCAGGCGGCCCGCTCAAGGTCAGCTGGGGCGAGAATTCGGATCATCCGCTCTATCGCGGCGTGATCGAGGCGGGGCGGCAGGCCGGGCACAAGGTCACGCCCGATTTCAACGGCGCGGATCAGGAAGGCTTCGGCCGCTATCAGCTGACCATCCACGACGGCCAGCGCTGGAGCGCGGCGCGCGGCTACCTCGCCCCGATTGCGGACAAGCGCAGCAACCTCACCGTCGTGACGGGCGCCCGCGTCCACCGCATCGTCGTCGAGAACGGGCGTGCGACGGGCGTCGAGTATTCCTTGGGGCTGGGCAAACCCGTGACCCGCGCCGATGCCAGGCGCGAAGTGCTGCTCAGCGCGGGTGCGTTCCAGTCCCCGCAGATCCTCCAGCTTTCGGGAATCGGCGATCCGGACAAGCTCAAGGCCCACGGCATTGCCCCGGTCCATGCGCTCAAGGGCGTGGGCGAGAACCTGCAGGACCATCTCGACGTCACGCTCAACTGGGCCTGCACCCAGCCGATCTCGCTCTACAACGAGATCAAGGGCTTGCGGCAGCTGAAGGTCGGACTGCAATACCTGCTGACCGGCAAGGGCACCGGCCGCCAGAACGGGCTGGAAGCAGGCGCCTTCCTCAAGTCCCGCCCCGATCTCGACCGGCCCGACCTGCAGATCCACTTCGTCATCGCGATCATGCAGGAGCACGCCAAGGTCAAGGCCAACCGCGACGGCTTCACCATCCATGTCTGCCAGCTGCGCCCGGAGAGCCGTGGGCACGTCGGCCTGACCTCGGCAGACCCGTACGCCGATCCTGCAATCCTCACCAACTTCATGGCCGCAGAGGAAGACCGCCGCGCCGTGCGCGAAGGCATCCGCATCGCGCGGCATGTCGCTGCGCAGGAGGCCTTCGCCCCCTATCGCGGCGAGGAGATCTGGCCCGGCCCGCACGTGCAGAGCGACGAGGAGATCGACGCCTGGGTCCGCGCCAAGGGCGAGACGATCTACCACCCCGTCGGCACCGCGAAGATGGGCACGAGCGACGATCCCATGGCCGTGGTCGACAAGGGCTGCCGCGTGATCGGGCTTCAGGGCCTGCGCGTGATCGATGCCTCGGTCATGCCCACGCTGATCGGCGGCAACACCAACGCGCCCACGATCATGATCGCGGAAAAGATCGCCGACCAGCTGCGCGGCCTGCCTCCGCTGGCGCCCGCCGAGACAAGGGCGGCGGAGTTCGTCTGACGCAAGGCGAAGCGCGTGCCGATGTGATGCCAGTGACGATGTGATGAACGCCATTGCGCCGCGCCGGTCGCGCGCGCAAGAATTGCGGCCATGATCAAGCCATTCTTCCGCAAGCATCCCGTTCTCGGCACGGTCGGCGCGCTCGTTCTGGGCAGCGCAGGCATTGGCGGGGCCGTGTGGGCCTGTGCCGACAGTTCCTGCTATCCCGGCTGGCAATTGGGCGCGTTGGAGTATGACTGCGCAGGCCGCGCGCTGATCAGTCCCGGCAACGATACCCGCATCAATCTCGTCATGCTGATGCAGAGCATTCAGCCGGGCGCGGCGCTGCCCGCCGAGGCGAGGGTCGATCCCAATGATCCGCAGTTCGGCAAGGTGTTCCTGTCATGGGAAGGCCTGCGCGGGTCGCTCTGGCCCGAACCTGCCGTGGACGAGACGGCGGAGTACGACGAGAAGAAATGCTACGAGGCCGAACCCGGAAGCGCCGATTTCCTCGCCGCGCTGGCGGCTGAAGCGTCTGTTCCCGCAGGCGAACGCGCCTTGCTCAAGACCATGCGTGAGGCCGCCGGATGCCACGAGGGCGAATGGAACGATGCCGCCATCACCAGCAAACAGGGCCGCGCCTTCCTCGCCTATCTCAAGGCCGCCGATGCATTCCACAAGGCAGACTATTCGGCGGCGGAAGCAGGCTTTGCCGCGCTGGAGAAGGCGGAAAACGCATGGATCGCTGAAACCGCGCGCTACATGCCGATCCGCATCGGCCTGCGCGGCGCGGCGGCAACGTCGCTAGATGAATGGGGCGATTTTGCCGGTCCGGACAAGGTTGACCGGGCAGCACTGACCTCGGCGGCCAAGGCGATCGACGCCTACCTCGCCGCTTATCCCAAGGGCCGCTACGCCGCATCCGCCCAAGGCCTGAAGCGCCGCGTGGCATGGCTTGGCGGCGATACCGATACGCTGGTCGCCACCTATGAAGCGCTGCTCAGGGCAACGCCGGCCACCAGCGTCGAGGCGGCCTCTCTCGCCGAGGAGATCGACCGCAAGCTGCTCGACCGCGAGGACGCTGCCGCCGTTGTGGCGAGGCAAGGCAAGGCCCCGCTGCTGCTCGCCCTTGCCGACATGAAGCAAATCCGCCCGGTCCTGGACGGGAGCGAGAGCAGCAAGCCGGGCCTCTCCGCCGCAACCCTCGCCGCACACCAGCCGCAGTTCGCCGCCCATCCCGATCTCTACGGCCTGCTCGAAGCGACCCGCATCACTTATGCGGGCGAGAACGCCAGGCCGATCCTCGCCCTCCTGCCCGATGCCGCGCGGGCAAAAGGCATGACCCCGCTCGCCTTCAGCCGCCAGTTCGTGCGCGGACAGGCGCTTTCCGCCCTGCGCGATCCCAACGAGGCCGGGTTCTGGCGCGAGCTGATCGGTGCCGCCAGCCCGTTCCACCAGCGCCCGCTGGCCGAACTGGGCCTTGCCCTGCGCTGGCAGCGCGATGGCCGTGTCGATCAGGTCTTCGCCCCCGGATCGCCGGTGCAGGAACAATCGATCCGCGAAGTGCTGCTGCAGACCGTGGCCAGCCCCGCGATCCTTCGCGCCAGTGCGGCGGACGCCTCGCGTTCAGGCCATGAACGCGACGTCGCCCGCTTCGCCTTGCTCCACAAGGACCTGACGCGCGGTGCCTTTGCCGATTTCACCCGCGACGTGGCGCTGGTGCCTGCCGATGCGAATGTCGACGGCGGCTTGTGGGGCTTTGCCCAGCAGGAGCGCGTGCCCGTCGGCCTGTTCACCAAGGGCCGGTGGTCCGATGGTTTTGTCTGTCCTTCCATCGCGCAGACCGCCGCCACGCTCGCCCGCAACCCTGCCGACCAGCGCGCCCGCCTGTGCCTTGGCGACTTCTGGCGCCTCAACGGGTTCGATGGCTTCGCCCTGCACACGCCCGGCGATGGCGCGAACGTGCTGGGCAAGGCAGCCGATCTGTTTCCCGGCAAGGCCAGCTACCGCGACGCCATCTACGCCGCGATCATTGCCGACAAAGCCGCGTCTGCCGATATCAGGGCCTATGCGCTCTACCGCGCGGTCCGCTGCTATGCGCCTGCGGGCTACAACGGCTGTGCGGGGCCAGCGCGCACAACGACAGAACTCGAAGCCGCCCAAGTGCCGCTGGCCACGCGCAAGGGCTGGTACGACGAGCTGAAGAAGCGCTACCCGCAAAGCCAGTGGGCCCGGGCGCTGCGCTTCTACTGGTGAACTGGCGCGCCCCGATCCTGCTGCTGTCGCTGCTTCTGGCCTGCTGCGAGCGGCAGGCTGAGGCCCCGCGCGTGTCTGCCGAAACCGCCGACGCCATCTTCGTCTGGCCCGGCGTCCACCCCGCGCCCGGAATCAGGGCCCGCACCATCTATCTGCTCGACGGCGAGATCCGCCGCGAAGGCGCAGCGCGGCTTCACCGCTTGCGCATGGGCACCCCGCGCCTGCCTGGCCGCACCCTCTGGCTGGTGGTGCGCGCCGAACGGCTCGATTGGACCGACGCCACACGCGCCGCGATCCTTGCCGATCTGGCGAAGTGGCGCGCGGCGGGCAACGATGTCGCAGGCCTGCAGGTCGATTTCGACGCCACGACCAAGGGCCTGTCAGGCTATGCCGCGTTCCTGAAAGACCTGCGCGCCCGTCTGCCCACGGACGTGCGCCTGTCGATCACCGGGCTGATGGACTGGAGCGCGCACGGCGATCCGCAGGCGCTCCACCAGCTGGCTGGAACTGTCGACGAGGTCGTCATCCAGACCTACCAGGCCCGCACGACCATCCCCGGCTACGAAGCCTATTTCGCAAGGATGGACAACTTCCCGATCCCGTTCCGCGTGGCCCTTGTCGAAGGCGGAGAATGGCAGGCCCCGCCGGGCCTCGAACGCCATCCCGGGTTCCGCGGCTATGCGCTGTTCCTGCTGGCCGCACCTAGGTGAAGTTACGCAACCTCCACGTCCGGATTGTTAGAAAATCGGTTGCATTGTCCGCAGCTTAACCAAGCTGAAACGGGTGGCAGCCAACAAGCGACGCGATGCGGGCATTACTGGACTTCTTCCGGCTGGACACCAGCGATGCCGAGCTTGCCCGCGCGCAATTCCGCTCGTTCTCGGTTCACATGCCGCTGCTCTACGCGATCCTCGTGTGCAACGCGGTGGCGATCACGGTCTCGTTCTTCAATCTGCAAATGATGGTCAAGACGGTCGTCCTGCCCGCCGTGATCTGCAGCATCGCCATCTCGCGTGCGGTCTGGTGGTGGCGTCAGGGTGATCCGGCCAAGCTCACTGACGCCCAGATCGGCCACTACCTCCGGCGTACCTGCACGCTGGCTGTGCTGATGACCATCGCGTTCGAGGTCTGGTGCATCTGGGTCTATCAGGATGGCGATCCCTACACCAAGGGCAACCTGACCTTCTTCCTTGGCCTGACCGAGGTCAGCACCGTGTTCTGCCTTATGCCACTGCGCGCCGCCGCCATGCGCGTGGCCGTCGCCAGCACGTTCTCGTTCGTGTTCTACTTCTCGTGGGCAGACGGCGGCCACATGCTGTCGCAGGCGATCGTGCTGTGTCTGGTCGGCACGGGAATGGTCGTCGTCACCCACCGCTACAACCAGTCCTATGCGGCACTGATCCTCTCGCAGCGCACCCTGCACATGCGACAGCTCGAGACTGAAAAGCTCTCCGAGGAAAACCGCCGCATCGCCTTCAGCGATTCGCTCAGCGGCTTGCCGAACCGCCGCGAACTCCTGACCCGGCTGGACCGGCTGGAGGCCCGCGTCGACCTGATGCCCGACAGCCTTGCGCTGATCTTCATCGATCTCGACGGCTTCAAGGCGGTCAACGACGAGCATGGGCATCAGGCAGGTGACGCGCTTATCCGCAGCGTCTGTATCAGGCTCGGCCAGCACTGCCCGCGCCATGCCACGCTGGCCCGTGTCGGGGGCGACGAATTTGCCGTCGTGCTGGAAATGCCGGCCGGTCGCGCAGGCGCCGAGGAGGAAGCGCGCAAGCTCGCAGCCACCCTGCTCGAGGAAATCGCCCTGCCGGTGCTGGTCGACCGCCATGTCCTGCAGGTTGGAGCCAGCATCGGCCTTGCTGCCAACCGCGATGACACAGGCCGCCCGCGCGAACTCCTGCGCCGTGCCGATACCGCGATGTATCACGCCAAGACCCAGGGCAAGGGACAGGTCGCGATCTACGATGCCGGGTTCGACGAGGGTCGCCTGCGCCGCCTCGCCATCGAGAGCCAGATCGGCCGGGGCCTCGCCCGCGGTGAATTCGAAGTGTTCTACCAGCCCATCGTCGATGCCGATCGGGGTACCGTCGTCTCGGTCGAGGCGCTGGTGCGTTGGCCCCGGCGTCCGGAAGGCGAATTGCCGCCGGACGAGTTCATCGACATCGCCGAGGCCACTGGCCAGATCCATCCCTTGGGGTTGTTCGTGCTGGAACGTGCCTGCCGCGACATCGGCCCGCTCGGCGATCTGAAACTGAGCGTCAACGTGTCGCCCGCGCAGTTCCGCGATTCCACCTTCGAACGGCAGGTCGCGCATGTGCTGGAGCAGACGAAGTTCCCGCCGCACCGCCTGCAGTTCGAGATCACCGAAGGCTACCTCCTGGCCAATCCCGAGCGCGTCCTGCGCGCGGTGGAAGCATTCAAGGCCAATGGCATGTCCATCGCCCTCGACGATTTCGGCACCGGCTTCACCAGCATCCACTACCTGCGATCCTACGGCTTCAGCCACATCAAGATCGACAAGTCGCTGCTCGAAGGCCTCGCTCCCGGCAGCAAGGCGACCATGCTGGTTACCGGCGCGATCACGCTGGCCTGCGGGCTCGACATGCAGGTCATCGCCGAGGGCGTGGAAAACGAGACGCAGGCGCAGGTCCTGCGCGCTGCGGGCTGCCACGAGCTGCAGGGCTACCTGTTCGGCCGTCCGATGCCGATCGATGCCTTCGCGGCCCGTCTGGCAAATGGCTTCCGCGCCGGCACGCAGGCTCCGGCGCGGCTGGTGGGGTGAGCGGCGGCGGTCAGCCCGCGAAAGCCGCCTTCAATCGCGCACCGGCCCGCTCGATATAGGGCATGGCATCGGGCACCGCCTCGAACATCGAGAAGAAGCCGTGGATCATCCCCGGCGCCAGCTCGGTCTCCACCGGAACCCCTGCGGCTTTCAGCGCCTCGGCATAGGCCAGCCCTTCGTCGCGCAAGGGATCGTACTGCGCCACCAGCACCGTCGCGGGCGGCAGGCCCTCCAGATTGTCGTGACGCAGGACCGCCGCGTGCGGGTGCGGGTCGCCGTGGTCGCCCACGTAATGTGCCCAGAACCACTGCATCATCCGCGTGGTCAGGAAATATCCTTCGGCATTCTCGGTGTAGGAGCCGTTCTCGAAATCGGTGTCGGTCACCGGATAGATCAGCAGCTGGTGCGCCAGCTTCGGCCCGCCCGCATCGCGCACGCGGATCGCCACGGCTGCGGCAAGATTGCCGCCCGCGCTGTCACCCGCCACCGCCAGCCGCGCCGGATCAATGCCCAGCTCGCCCGCGTGCTCCAGCGCCCAGAACAGCGCATCGTGACAATCGTCGAGCGGGCCGGGGAAGGGCGTCTCGGGCGCCAGCCGGTACTCGACCGAAAGCACCGCCGCCCCGCTCGCCACAGCCAGCGCGCGGGCCGTGGCATCATGGCTCTCGATTGATCCGATCACCCAGCCGCCGCCATGGTAGAACAACACCAGCGGCGCATTCTCGCCCGCGCCCTCGGGCTTGTAGAGCCGCGCCGTGATCGTGCGCCCCGTAAGCGCCAGCGTCACATCGCGCACGTGCGCCACCGCAGGCGGCGGGCCCATCTGCATCGGCTTGTTCGCCTCGCGCAGCTGCTCGGGCGTCACCGTCTCGTAATCGACCGGCGGCATCTGCGCGAAAATGCCGAGCAGCGCCTCGACCTGGGGATTGAGCGTCATCTTGGGGCCTCTCCGTTAGCCGTATTGCGCAGCGATTTCAGCGACAGCCGCCGCCACGTCGCCGCGACGATAGCCGAGCAGCGCGGTTTCGCCAGCATCGGGTTCATAACTGATCGTGTTGCCGCGCCCTTGCGGGATGGCGATGTCGGGCAGCAGCGGCAATTCCTCGTCACGCTCCTCCAGCACCACATCGCTGCCAACTGCGTCAAAGAACAGCTGGAAGTATTCGCTGAAGGTCAGGTTTTCATCGCCCACCAGATAGGCCTTGCCCGGCTCGCCGCGCTCCAGCGCACCCTCGATGGCTTCGGACAATGACCGGAACGACATGAAGTTGGTGCCGCCCTTGGGCGCGAAGAACGGGATCGGGATCTGCCCCTTGGCCCAGGCGACATAGGGCTCGAAGATCGCGCTCGGCAGGCCCGGCACCGCGCCCACCATGAACGGCGCGTTGACGCTGACCACGTCGAAGTCGTGGGCACCCTCGTTGCGCGCCAGCTGGCAGGCGGCAAGTCGCGACTGGATGTAGACGTTGCCCGCAATAAGGTCTGGCGCGGCCTGCGGATAGAAGCTGCCGAGCTGCACGGCACGCTTCACGCCCGCCTCACGCGCAGCGGCAAACACGGCAGGCAGCGCCTCGTGGTTGGCCTTTTTCAGCCAGGCCCCGAAGTCCTCGCCCTGCGGCACGTGGCGCGGATCGTTGCCCGCGGCAAAGACCATCCAGTCGAACCCCTCGAGCTTGTCGGCGGTAAAGTCCCCCGCGACATAATCGCCCGCCATGAACCCCAGTTCGGTGAGCGGCGTGCCCGCCGGAGCCGAAGAGCGCCCGGTGATCGTCACGTCATGCCCCTGTGCTGCCAGATGCAGCGCGGCATGGCCGCCAAGCGCTCCCGTGCCACCGATGACCAGTACTTTCATCATTCTCTCCCTTCGGAATTCGCGTTCACCACCGGCAGTGGTGCAAGATCAGGGCTGCGGCGCAGCAGATTGCCGCCGTCGACGGCGATGCACTGCCCGGTCACCCAGGCGCTTTCGTCGCCTGCAAGGAACCGCACGGCGCCCGCCATGTCCTGCGCCTCGCCCAGCCGGCCGAGCGGGTATTCGGGCAGGAAAGCCTGCGCCGCGCCGCCATCGAACATGTCCTTCGTCGCGCCTGAACGGGTCAGGCCGGGACGGATCGCATTGACGCGCAGGCCCGATGGCCCCAGCTCGTCGGCAGCGGACCGCACCAGCCCCTCCAGCGCCGCCTTGGCCACATGGTAGGCCGCAAGGTGGCGGAACGTCAGCACCGCCGCGCCCGAGGACAGGCACACGATCGAACCTCCGGGACGCATCAGCGGAGCGCTTGCGCGGATCACGTGAAAGGCGGAGACGACATTGCTCTCGAAGGCATCGCGGAAGTCGTCCGCCGTGCTGTGAACTATGGGTTTGAACCCGCCCCCGCCGACCGTGGCAAAGGCCACGTCCAGCCGTCCGGCAAGGTCATGCGCGCCGCGTACCGCATCCGCCACGGCCTGCTCGTCGGTGCCATCGCCGACGAATTGGTGGATCTCTGCCCCCGGCACCCGCGCACGGATGCGCGCGGCCACCTCGGCCAGCCCATCCGGTCGCCTCGCCATCAGCGCCAGCCGTGCGCCGTCGCGGGCAAGCTGCAGGGCGCAGGCCTCGGCAATCGCGCCGGTCGCACCGGTGACGAACGCCGTCCGCCCGGCAAGACCGCTCACGCAGCCCCACCCGGGTTCGAGACTGGGCGCAACTCCTCCCAATCGACGATCAGTGCGCGCCGGGTGAACTTCCACGCATCACCTTCGCGCCGCCACTGGTCCTGATAGCGGATCGCCCAGACCAGCAGCGTGTCGCCACGCTCACCGGCAATGCGATGCTCGGCAGTGGAGCGGGTCTCGCCATGCGCAGTGTCGCCCTCCACGGTCACGTCCATGTCGTGCACCACATGGCGCGTGGCGACGAAGGCGTGGGTCAGATGGTCGATTGAGCCAAGGTTCGCCTCAAGCCCCGCGATGCTGAAACCCGGTCCCGAAATCTCGATGTCGTCGGCCAGCACCTCGCGCCATAGCGCCTTGTCGCGCCGGTCCGCGCCAAGGGCATAGCGCTCCGCCGTGCGCCGCAAGGCGGCAAGGTCGCTCACGAAACTGTTCCGGGAATCACGAGCCCATTGCCGGAAATGAGCGGGACGTTGGTCCATTCGCCCTGCGGCGTGCGATACCATCCTGCCGCCGCCAGCGCGCCGCCGTCGATGTTGATCGTGCTGCCGGTTACCCACGCCGCCAGCGGGCTGGCGAGGTAGAGCGCCGCGCCCGCGCAGTCGCTCGGCTGGCCGAACCGGCCCAGCGGTATCCAGCGCTCCTCGTGGGCGCGGTTCTCCGGCGGGATCATGTAGTCGAGCGCCACTTGCGGCGTATCCGTCGTCTCGGGCGCGATGGTGTTCACGCGGATGCCTTCGGGCCCAAGCTCCAGCGCAAGGCTCTTGGTAAAGCCCGTCACCGCCCACTTCGCCGCCGCATAGACCGAGCAATAGGGGATGCCGCGATGGGCCTCGATCGAGGTGACATTGATGATGCTCGATCCCGGCGCGCCCTTGCGCAGCAGCGGGATCATCGCCTTGGTCATGCGCAGCAACTGGCCAAGGTTCACGTCGAGAATTTCCTCGGCCTCTTCCTCCTCCAGCATGGCAAAGGGCCGGGCGTGGACGAAGTGCCCGACATTGTTGACCAGCACGTCGAGCCTGCCGGTCTCCGCAGCGATCCGCTCGGCCAGCATTGCGCCCACGCCGCGCTGGCGCACGTCGCAGCGGATCACGCGCGCGGTGGGCATGGCGGCCTCGGCGGCATCGGCGTTGGCCGGGTCGATCTCGGCGATGACGACATGTGCACCCGCGCCCGCAAAGGCCTCGGCAATCGCCCGGCCGATGCCCACGCCGCCGCCAGTGACGAGCACGGTCTTTCCGGTGAAGTCCAGCGCTTGCGCAGCAAGCCCGGCGTTCGTTCCCGCAGTCATCGGATACAGTTCCTCTCCGCGCCGATGATTCGGCAATTATTCTTGTTGTTTCTACGCATTCTGTTTCCGGTGATCGAAGATGTCAACCGGATGCGTAGAATGAGAGTGCCGACCCTGCAGATGCCGGAGGTCTCGAAATACCGAGCGTCGTACACCCGCCCCCAGCCCCTCCCTAAAGGGAGGGGAGCGAGACTTATTGAGCCAAAGGCGAAATTAGTCGCAGCGGGGAGGGTGCACCACGCCCGCGCGGATACGCCACTTACACCCCCGGCTGATCCGCCGGAATGTGCACCACCAGCCCGTCAAGCTCCTCGCCAAGCTGGACCTGGCAGGACAGGCGGCTGTTGGCACGGATCTCCACCCCCTCGATGGCCTCGAGCATCTCGCGTTCGTCAGGCCGCGCCGCACCCGTGCGGTCGAGCCATTCGGGGTCGATGTAGCAGTGGCAGGTTGCGCACTGCATCATCCCCCCGCACAGCGCGTCGATCCCGTCGACAAGATTGCCGACCGCGAGCTGCATCAGGGTCATGCCCTCGAAATTGACGCACGTGCGCTGCGAACCGTCCGGCTGGACGAAAGTCACCTTGGCCATTCAGTGCGCCTCACGCATGCGCCGGGCAACCGGCCGCCTTGGCCAGTGCCGCAACGTCCGCGCTTGCCGCAGCCCCGTCCACCTTGCGCCGCTTGTAGCGCACGCGGCAGGGCTGGGCCGGCCAGTAGGTCGATGCGCCTGCGATAGGCTTGACCTCGTCGATCAGTTCCATGTCGAAGTTCTGCAGCAGGATCGCCACCAGCACCTTCATTTCCATGCGCGCGAAGTTCACGCCCGCGCAGCGATGCACCCCGCCGCCAAAGCCGATCAGCGAATTGCTTGTCGTCTGCGCTTCCGGATTGGCCGGGTTGAAGCGTTCGGGATCATAGGCATCGGCGTTGGGGAAGGTCTCTTCCATGCGGTGGCTGACAGAAGGCGCCAGCAGCACGAACTCGCCCTTGCGGATGGTATAGCCTTCGCGCTCGATGTCGGCGCTGGCCTTGCGGCTGAGCATGTAGGCCACCGGATGAAGCCGCTCGGTCTCGCGCAGGGCAAGGTCCATCTTCTCCATGGCGATGGCATGTTCCCAGCTCAGGTTTCCGCCATTGCCACCGCCCAGCAGTACCGCCGTCTCGTCGCGCAGCACTTTGGCATAGCCGGGGTTCTGCAGCAGATCGGCGAGTGCCCAGCTGACCTGTCCTGCCGTGGTTTCATGGCCTGCCCACACCAGCAGCAGGATCAGGTGGCGGATGATCTCGTCAGGCACGGGGCGGCCATCGGGATACTTCGTCTCGATCATCGTCTGGAAGAAGTCGGGCGGATCGAGCGGGAGGCTGCGGCGCTTGTCGATCCACGATTGCAGGATCGCGTGGAGCTTCTTCTTGGCGCGTTGCGATTTCAACATCTTGGGCGTCGGCAGCCACAGCGGCAGGACGAATTCCATGCCGCCCGAAAAATCGCGGAACAGGTCGAAGAACTCGTGCCCCAGCTTCTCGTGGAACTCGCGCCCCATGAAGCTGTGCGCGGCGATGTCCATCACCACCGGGCCCAATGTCGGGATCAGGTCGAACTCGCCTTCCTCGCCCAGCCGGTCAACCAGGTTGAGCGATTCCTCGACCATCACCGGCACGTACTGCTTCATCGATGCCGCCTTGAACCGGGGCATGATGATCGCGCGCTGGCGCAGGTACTCGTCCATCTCGGCGAAGGAATAGAAATCGGGCGAGAACATCTTGAGGAAGAACGGCATCGACTCCCGGATCGAGAGCAGCTTGTCGGTCTCTTCGAAGAAGAAGCGGTTGTGTTCGGGCCCCAGCATCACGTTCATGCGCTGGCCCATGAAGTTCATCGCGAACATCCGCCCCTTCGAACGGTAGCCGCGTTTCAGGACCGAAACCGGATCGCGGAAAAACTGTGCGAGATGCCCAAGAAGTGGCGCGCCCCCATCGAGCAAGGGAAGGCCACCGGCAGAAGGTGCTGCGCTTGCCATGCGATTTTCTCCCAATCGGCCGGTTGCTCCGGCTTGACCGGCGAAGCCTATGGCGCACGGGATCGGGCGCAAGAGGTCAGGGTAGGGAGGTATCGTGCGATGATCCGTGGGGGATCATCAGGTGAACTTGGCCGACAGGCTTCGCAGGCCCACCCCCAACCCCTCCCGCTTGCGGGAGGGGGGAAGAAAGCGCAACAGGGTCCCCTTCCCGCAAGCGGGAGGTCGCCAACCCTTACTCCCCTCCCGCAGGCGGGAGGGGTCGGGGGTGGGCAAAGGCGCTACCCCTCAATAAACCGCCGCCGGATTCTTCGGACGCGGGCTGCCCAGCATGTCGCGGTGCGAAGGCCGGTCATGCCCGCGGTCCGTAACGCCCAGCTCCTTGGCGATCTCCGCCACGATCAGCGTCTGGCCCGAAAGCTCGTCGCGGTTCGGAGCCTTGTCGATCGCGGCCAGCACGTGCGCGGAAAATTCGGGGTTTTCGGCCATCGATAGGAAGCCTTCGTACTGCTCCGGATTGGTCTTGGCCGCGATCAATGCGCGCTCGGTCAGCTGCGGGCCGAGCCATAGCGAGACCGCGATCACCCCGGTGCCGCGGAAATCATGCTCCATGTCGTGCGCCAGCTTGTCGAGCCCGGCCTTCTGCGCGCCATAGGCGGGGCCGTGCATGTAGCAGGTCGCGCCGAACGACGAGGTCATCGCGATCAGGCCGGACTTCTGCGGCACCATGATCTTCGCCGCGTGCCAGCTCGCCACATAGGCGCTGCGCAGGCCGACATCGATGATCTTCTGCGCGTCCAGCTCCTTCTCCCAGAACGGCGCCTTGTCGATCAGCTGGTGGTGCATGTAGGCGGCATTGTTGACCAGCACGTCGAGGCGGCCCTGCTCGTCCATGATCTGCTCGAACACGCGCGCAACGCTCGCATCGTCGGCATGATCGCAGACCACGGGAATGCCCTTGCCGCCCAGGTCATTGATTTTCTGCGCGGTTTCGGAAACGGTGCCGGGCAGCACGGTGCCGTCCCAGCCCTTGGCATCGCCCGGCGTCACGGTGCGGCCGGTGACATAGACGGTGTATCCCATCTCGCCAAAGCCCCGGGCGATCCCGGCGCCTGCGCCCCGGCTGGCCCCGGTGACGAGAGCGACCTTTGGAGCGATTTTCGGTTGGTCGGACATGTCGGTTCCTCTTGATTCAGGTCAGCCCAGATGGGCGAAGTCGAACTGGCTGGTGGGGATGATGTCGTTGCGGGTGAAGTCGAGGAAAGCGTGGCAGCTGTCCATCATCGCATCGAGGTTGGCCTTGAACTTGGCTGGATTGCCGACCGCGTCGAAGAAGGCTTCGGGTTCACTCAAGGCATTGATCGGAAAGCATTCTTCGACAAATGCACTGTAAGCGGGCGCATTCTCGGTCAATGGGCGTACGATCAGGTTCTGGACATACTCGAAGTTGGCCTGGGTCTCGATCGCCACGCGGGTGTGGTGCGAATGCCAGTGGGCGATGGCGGCTTCGCGCGAGAGGTCCGGGCGGAAGGAAATGAAGCTCGCCTGGCTCCACCCCCATGTGCGCTCAACATGTTTAGCTTCGCTGAACTCGCCTTCGGCTCGTTTCCCCGGGGAAACATTTGCAGAACACGGATACGCAGTGTTCGGAATGATCTCCGATTCGCAGACCAGCCACGCGGCAAACCATGCGCTGTGTTCGCTGAGCGCGGCGTCGACCTCGCCCCGGAAGCGGGCGTTGGCGGACGGCATCCAGAATTGCGCGACGGCGGCCTGTTGCGGGGCCTGCCACTGCTGGACCAAAGCGTCGCCCGGCGCTACCGTGGCATCGCGGATGTTGAGGCGCACGCGGCTGGCACCTGCAGAAACCAGCGCCTGCGGCAGCGTTTCGAGCAGGCGCGCGCCATAAGCCTCGCGACTTTCGCCCGGTGGCGCCCAAAGCGCGGCGACGATCTTTTCCATCGCTTCAGCCTCTCCTAACCCATATTTTTCGTAGAATCCTTGGGTCTATTCTACGCATGGAGTTGACACGAGCGCAAGTCTGGCCGACGTTTGCGTCAAATTTCGGGAGAGAGGGCGCCGATGCGCCCAGCTGGCAGGACAATATGACCGTGAACTGGCAAAAGGAAGTCGACGTCGTCGTCGTGGGATCAGGCGCGGGCGGGATGCTCAGCGCGCTGGTGGCGGCGAAGAACCGGGCCGAGGTGCTGGTGGTCGAGAAGGACAAGCTCTGGGGCGGGACGAGCGCGACTTCGGGCGGGGGCATCTGGATTCCGGGGAGTGATCAGGCCAAGGCATTGGGATTCGAAGATAATCTCGACGACGCCTTCAAGTATGTCCGCGCGCTTTCGGCCGACAACGTGCCCGACGAGAACATCCGCGCTTATGTCGAGAACGCCGCGCCGATGCTGCGCTGGGTGACCGCGAACACCGGGGTGATCTACACCTCGCAACCCTATCCCGATTACCATGCGGAGAATCCCGGCGGATCGGTAACGGGATACCGCACCCACCTGCCCGAAATGTTCGACGGCACCCTGCTGGGTAACGATCTGAAAACGCAGCGACTTCCCTCCCCCGCCGCCAGCCTGTTCGGCTACCTCAACTGGACCTTCGCCGAGACCTACCAGCTGCTCTATCGCGGCCCCGGCTGGCTGACGGGGCTGGCGAAGAACTTGGCGAAGTACTGGTTCGATTGGCCGCTGCGCTTCACCTCGCGCAAGGACCGGCGCCTGACGCTGGGCAATGCGCTGACCGGGGGCCTGCGGGTGGCGCTCAACGAGGTTGGGGTGCCGCTCTGGCTGGCCACGCCGATGAAGGAGCTGGTGACCGAGAATGGCCGGGTTGTCGGCATCGTGGTGGAGAAGGACGGCAAGCCCTTTGCCATCCGCACGCGCAAGGGCGTGGTGCTGGCGGCGGGCGGGTTCGACAAGAACCAGCAGATGCGCGATGCGAATGCGCCGCTTTACAACAAGGCCTGGGCTTCGGGCGGGGTGACGAGCAATACCGGCGATGCGATCCGGGCGGGACAGGCCGTGGGCGCTGGCACCATGAACATGCAGTCGGCGTGGGCCGCGCCGGTGTTCTACGTGCCGGGCGAGGATCGCGGGCGGTTGTGCACGATCGAGCGCGCGCTGCCGGGGTGCATCATGGTCAACCAGAAGGGCCAGCGCTATCTCAACGAGGCGGCCTCCTATCACATCGTCGGCCAGCAGATGGCGCGGCGGGAGAAGGAATTTGGCGACGCGTCCCCAAGCTGGATGGTGTTCGACCACAAGTATCGCCACCAGTTCCCGATGGGCCCGCTGCTGCCGCTGGTGCCCGACTGGCTGCAATCGGGCGCGGTCAAGTCGATCCTCAAGAAGGGGCGGACCATCGGCGAGCTGGCAAAGGCGATGGGCGTCGATTCCGCCGCGCTCGAACTGCAGATCGCGCGCTTCAATGCAGGGGCCGCCAAGGGCGAAGACCCCGAGTTCCATCGCGGCGATGCGGCCTATGACCGGATGTATGGAGACTATCGCCACCAACCCAACCCCTGCCTGCGCCCGCTGACCGAGGGGCCGTTCTACGCCATGCCGATCTACCCCGGCGACATCGGCACCAATGGCGGCCTGCGCACCAATGCCAAGGCGCAAGTGGTGGACGATGGCGGCAAGCCGATCCCCGGCCTCTATGCCGTGGGCAACAACGCGGCTTCGGCCATGGGCGAAAGCTATCCGGGTGCGGGCGTGACCATCGGCCCTGCGATGACCTTCGGCTATGTTGCGGCACGAGACCTGACCGGCGCCAATGACTGACGCGCAAAAAGTCGTCCGCATCGGCGGGGCGAGCGGGGCGCTGAACGACAGCGCGATTGCGGTGCCGGGGCTGCTCAAGGTGGAGGGGCTGAACTACCTTGCCTTCGATTACCTTGGCGAAGGGGCGATGGGGATCTTCCGGCGGATGAAGCAGGCGGACCCCGCCTCGGGATTCCTGCCGGATTTCGTCGACATCCACATCGGGCCGTACCTGAAGGAGTTGAAAGCGCGCGGCATCCGGGTGACGGCCAATGCCGGGGGCATGAACCCGGAAGGCCTTGCCGAGCTGATCCGCCAGCGCGGGCGCGAGCAGGGGCTGACTTTGCGGGTCGCGACGGTGACTGGCGACGATGTCGAGCACCTCGTGCCCGACCTTCGCGCCGAGGGTTTGCGCGACATGTATAGCGGTGCGCCTCTGCCCGAAGGCAGCATCGGGATGCACGCCTATATCGGCGCGTTCGGGATTGCCCGCGCGCTGGATGCCGGGGCGGACGTGGTGATCACCGGGCGCGTGGTCGATTCCGCGCTGATCCTGGGGCCGTTGATCCACGAATTCGGCTGGGGGGCGGACGACCTCGATCTGCTGGCGGCGGGCACCGTGGCCGGGCATCTGCTGGAATGCGGCGCGCAGGCGACGGGCGGGACGTTCACCGACTGGCAGGACGTGCCGGACTGGGCGCAGATCGGCTTCCCGGTGGGCGAATGCCATGCCGATGGCAGCGTGGTGATGACCAAGCCTGAGGGCACCGGAGGGCTGGTTTCGGTCGGCACGATTTCCGAGCAACTGCTTTACGAAGTGGGCGATCCGCGCGCCTACATCGTGCCCGATGTGGTCTGCGACTTTACCGGGATCACGGTGGAGCAGGTGGGGCCGGACAGGGTGCTGGTGCGCGGGGCCAAGGGTTACGCGCCGCCTGAAACGCTGAAGCTGTGCGGCACGTTCGATGATGGCTGGCGCTCGGTCGCGCTGATCCCGGTGAGCGGGATCGATGCGGTGGCCAAGGCGCGGCGGACGGCGGATGCCCTGCTCGAACGGGTTTCGGCCATGCTGGAGGAGCGGGGCTGGGGACCGTGGCGGCAAAGCCATGTCGAGGTGATCGGGACCGAGACGGCGTGGGGGCCGAGGGCTGCGGCACTGGCTCCGCGTGAAGTTCTGCTCAAGATCGTGGTCGATCATGCCATGCCTGCAGCCTGCATGCTGTTCGGGCGCGAGCAGACCACGGCGATCATGAACATGAGCGTCGGCACTTCGATTGCGCCGATCATTGCCGCGCCGAGGGCCTTTCCGCTGACGGGGATGTTCTTCGGCCTGATCGACCGGGCGCGGGTGACGCAGGCGGTGGCGCTGGATGGGGTGGCGCTGGACTTTGCCGATCCGGTTGTGCCGGGGTTCGATCCGGCCGTGCTGCCGCAGATCGAAGCGCCGGTCTCGCCAGTCGCTGACGATCTTGTCGAAGTGCCGCTGATCCGGCTGGCCTGGGCGCGCAGTGGCGACAAGGGGCGGCTGTTCAACGTGGCCGTCATCGCGCGTGAGCCTGCCTTCCTGCCGTGGATCAGGGCGAGCCTCAGCGTGGAGGCCGTGACCGAATGGTATCGCCACCTGTTCGACGATCCTGCCCATGCGCGGGTCGAGCGGTTCGAGGTGCCTGGCACCCACGCGATCAATCTGCTGGCCCACGATGCGCAAGGGGGCGGGATCAATCTTTCGCCGCGCTTTGATGCGGCGGCCAAGAGCATGGCGCAGCACCTGCTGGAAATGCCGGTGCGGGTGCCGCGCTCGCAACTCGAAAAAGGATAGAACGATGGCCGATGACCTGCCCTACCTTGCGCGTGGCGCGAAGCCGGTGGCGACTGACAGCACCGTGCTGGTCAGCAATTCGGACTACCTGAACGAGCCGCGCCTGCGCGACTGGCTGGCGACGGCGTACTTGCGCAAAAGCGGCAAGGATTCACCCACCACGCTCGATGCGCACAAGCTCTATGGCATCCTTGCCGACATCTTCGATGTGCCACGGATCGAGGCGCTGTTCACCGCCGAGCGCAAGCGCTGGCCCGAGCTGGATGCGTGGTTCGAGGCGGGCTTTTCGTCGAACTTCACGGTGGATGAGCTGCTCGCCAATCCCGAAGGATCGCTCGGCCACATGTTCGGGCGCTACTTGCGCGACAACGGGTTCGAGATCGACATCGTGCCGCGCTTTACCCCGCGCAACCAGTTCGAGTATTTCTCGCTGCGCAGCGGGCAGACGCATGATCTGGAGCATATCGTCTGCGGCGGCGGGTTCGACATCATCGGCGAACTGGTGCCTTATTTCGCGCGGCTATCGAACTTGCCGCGCTTCCTTGACCCCGAACTGGTCGGGCTGATCAATGCAGGCCAGTTGCTGGGCGCGCTGCGGCTCGTGTCGCGCACCGGGCTGCACTATCCGGCGGCGTTCCCGACCGTGCTGAAAGCGGTGCGCTGCGGCATGGACGTGGGCGAGCAGTCTGGCCCCTACTGGATGGCGAAGTACGAGGACGTGTTCCACCTGCCGCTGGAAGAGGCGCGGGCGGCGCTTGGCATCGTCGGCGCGGTCGACCTCGACAGCCGCGAGGCTTCGCTGCTGTGGCCGGAGTATAGCTGATTGGGTTGCCGCACCAGAAATGCCGGTTCCGGATGCAGTCGCTCTTGCCCAAATGAACGATTTTACTATATATCTTTCATTTGAAAGGAGCGCCGATCATGGTTGCGCTTGCCAAGCCGCTGCAGGAAAAGGCCGGTGCGCTGTCCGGTGCCGTCCTCAGGATCGGTGATCTCTGGAGCCTGAGCAATGCCAAACTGGGGTCCATTCTGGGGCTATCCCCGGCGACGGTATCGCGCCTGCGTGCTGGCACGACGGCGCTAGACCCTGCGTCCAAGTCTTTCGAAGCTGGCCAGTTTCTTCTGCGCCTGTTCCGGTCCTTGGACGCCTTGCTGGGCAGTGACGACAACGCCGCAAAGGCATGGCTCAACAACGTCAATCTTGATCTCGACGGCAAACCGATCGACCGGATTGATACGATGCGGGGCCTGATGGAGGTCTGCGACTATGTGGACTTCTACCGCGCTCGCGTCTGAGCACCGGCCATACCGCGGGAAGGTCTGGCGACTGGTCGAAGCCCAGCACCGGATTTCGACAAACCGCCTCGCCAGGACCAGAGCGGAGCAGGAAGCGCTCGAAGAACTGGCGGAGGAGGTGAAGCCGCAGGTCCCTTTGGCGGCGCGGCATATGGACTTTCTGCTGGCATCGCCCTTTCGCTATGGACATCGCCAGGCCAGCCGCTTTCGCCGTGCCGACGAACGACCGGGCATCTTCTATTCGAGCGAGGCCGAGCGCACGGCTTTGACGGAAGCATCATACTGGCGATTGCGCTTCTTCTCGCGCTCTCCGGGTTTCGCGCCACCTGTCACCACCATCGAATGCACCAGCTTCTGGGTTCGCGTGGCAAGCGAGAGCGCGCTGGACCTCACTTCTCCCCCATTTGCTGACGATGAGGCGGCGTGGACAGACCCTGACGATTACAGCGCGTGTCAGGCGCTTGCTGCGGAAGCGCGTGTTGCCAAAACCCAAGCGATAAGGACACGGTCGGTCCGCGATCCGGCGGGCTTCAATGTCGTGATCCTTGATCCCGCGGCATTTGCCGAGGCGAGGCCGCACCATGGGAAGACCTGGCACCTTCGTTATGAGGGGGATCGCCTGATCGCCTTGGCCGCCTTTCCCCACGATGACAGGTTCGAGTTTTCGGCCGCAGCGTTCGGGTTGCGGTGACATGATATGACTGAGGGGCCGGAGCTTTCGCCCCGGCCCCTCTCCCTGTTGCAACTCGATCAGAAGTTTACGCCAAGCTCCAGGCCATAAGTGCGGCCGCGTTCGTAGCTGCCGGTGAACAGCAGCACCGGCGCGCCGAAGCTGATGAAGCGCTTGTCGAAGATGTTGTCCCCGAACACCGAGAGCGAGACTTTCGCGCCGCCCAAGGGAAGGTCGGCCACGCCGAGGCGGCCGTTGACCAGCCAGAAGGCTGGCTGCTTGTTGCGGTCCTCGAGCGCGGGCTGGCCGGTGAGGATGTTGCGCAGCGGGGTGGAGGTGAGGAAGTAGGTGCTGCGGTAACGGCCTTCGAGCAGCGCCGTGACATGGCCGCCATTGCTGGTGAAATCAGGCGAGTTGTAGGTCGCGGCGGCGCGGCCGGTCCACTTCGAGAAGTAGGTCGGGCGGGCGAAGGCGGCGACGTCCTGCCCGTTGAGGATGAAGGTGTCGTAATCGAAATCGGTGTAGGACACGCTGCCCGACAGGTTGAGGCCAGCGACCGGAACGACATCGAGTTCGGCTTCGAAGCCCTTGATCTTGGCCTTGCCCGCGTTGTCGAAGAACTGCCGCCCGTTGATGAAGTTCTGGGTCTGCAGATCCTTGTAGTCGTTGTAGTACCCCGCGACGTTGAGGCGCACCTTGTTGTCGAGGAACTGGGTCTTGGCACCGACTTCATAGCTGGTCATGTTTTCCGGGCGATAGGGGATGCCCGAGAGGATGCCGCCCGAGACGTAGCCGGTGGCGATCTTGGCGAAGATCATGGTCTGGTCATTCGGACGCCAGGTGGCGATGCCGGTGTAGGTGAGCTTCTTGTAGGTCTGCTTGTAGGTGCCGACGCCAAGCGAGCCGCCCTGCGCGCCGGAAATGGCCTTGATCTGCAATTCGCGGTCGTCGATCGTGCCGCGCAGGCCGCCGGTCAGCTCGAACTGGTCGGACAGTTTCCAGGTGAGCTGGGCATAGCCGGCCATCGAATCGTTCACGCCAACGGTGCGGGTGATGCCGCTGCCGAAGATCGCGTCGAACGGGCTAGGCACGATCGTCGCGCTGGGCGTGGGCGAAAGGATGCCGAGCACTTCGGTGCCAGGCGAGCGTTCGTTGAAGTAGAACAGACCGGCAGTGAGCTGGTAGTTGTCGCCCGAGAGCTGGAACTGCAGTTCCTGGCTGAACTGTTCCTGGTTGGTGGCGCGGGCCGAGAGCAGCGGGAAGAAATAGTCGTTGGGACCGGGCACGTTGGCCGGGTTGAACAGGATGCCCTGGATCTGCTGCGGGGTGAGGCCGGGGGTGAGGAACGCGCCCAGCTGCTGGAAGGTGAAGCGCATGCCGCCTGCCGAGCCGAGATCGAAGATCACCGGGTCCTGCCGGAACTTGCGATAGGCGCTGATCGACTTGACGGTGAAGTTGTCGCTGGCTTCGAGCGACAGGGTCAGGCTGTGGCCCTGCGTGACGATATGCTCCTCGCTGGTCGCAGCGGCGACCGAGGAGAGCGGACCGTTGAGCCCTTCGTTGGTGGTGCCGCCGAAGAAGGGTTGCAGCGAGACGATGGGAGCAAGCAGCTGGCCCGAGGCATCGGGGATCACGCCGAGGCTCTGCATCGCGCGGCCCGAGGAGCGGGTGTCGGTATAGTCGAAGCGGTAATCGGCGGTCAGTGCGCCGAACTCGCCGCGAATGGCGACCTGCCCGCCATCGACGTTGCGATAGCCGAGCTTGTTGACGAAGCGCTGCGTGCCGAATTCGGGCGCGCGCAGGGCGATGTTGAGGCCCTTGCCGCCCATGGTGTTGGTGACGTCGCCGGCGATCTGGTCGTGCAGGTAGGACAGGCGGATCGAGAACGGGCCGATCTGCGGCAGGTCGAGCGAGATCTTGCCGCGGAAGGCATCGTAGTTGCCATAGGAGCCGGTGGCGCGCACGCCCCATTCGCCCTTCGGCGCGGCGGTGACGATGCTGATCGCGCCCGAGGTGGCGTTGCGGCCGAACAGCGTGCCCTGCGGCCCGCGCAGGACTTCGACGCGCTGGATGTCGGAGAAATCGAGCAGCGAGCCGACCGCGCGGCCGATGTAGACGCCGTCGATATACATGCCGACCTTGGGGTCGACCGAGTTGGACGAGGTGCCCGAGGCCACGCCGCGAATGATGATCGTGGGGTTGGACTGCTGCCCCTGCGTGTTGAACTGGAGGCTGGGGGCAAGCCCTGCGAGGTTGCGCACACTGGTCACGCGAAGGGCGGCGAGCTGTTCGCTGCCGATGGCGGTGACGGCCACGGGAACCTTCTGCAGGCTTTCCTCGCGGCGCTGCGCGGTGACGATGATTTCCTGGACCGAGGCCGATTGGCCAGTCGCCGGCTGGTCGGTGGCCTGCGGTTCATCTGCCGCAGCCTCTTCGGCGTGCGCCATGGGCGCCAGCGACAGGGCGCTCAGGCCGAGGATCGAACCGCGCAGGAGACGCGTCCGGAAATGCCGTGCTTTCATCATGTCTCTCCCTCCGTTGTGTTGTCGTTCTTCGTCTCGCCCGGGCTTTTGCCGTGGCGGCAATGCAAAGGGGCGGCAGAGCGCATCGCGCCCGCCGCCCCGGTATTCAGTCTGGTGGTCCGGAAATGATCGGACTGGCCTTCATTCGGCAGCTTCCATCATCGGCACGCCGTAGTTGGGATCGTCCTCGTTGCAGAGGCGGTTGGTGTCGTCCCAGCGGCTGTCGATCACCGGCGTGATGTTCAGCTCGCGGCGGATGTCCTCGATCTGGACGTCGGCATATTCGCGCCAGTCGACCAGCATCAGCGGGTACTTCCAGTTGCGGCCCTGCTGCGCGCCGATGAACTCTGCCTCGAGGTTCACGACCATCGCTTCGGGATAGAACAGCGCGTCCTTCATCGTCGTCTTGGCCTTGAGGTAGTAGGCGATGCGGCTGAAGAAGTTCGACAGTTCCGGGTGGAAGTAGAGCGCCTTGGCGTGCATGTTGGCCGAGAGCAGTGCGATCTCGCCGCCGTGATTGGGGCCGAAGCCGGTGATCATGTGCTCGATATCGTGCGAAAGCGCGGTCTGGCGCAGGTAGTAGGTGAAATCGTTGACGACCTGGATTTCCTGGAAGAACAGGTCGAGCTGGTAGCCCGAGTTCACCATGAAATCGTGGATCTTTGCGCCCAGCGTGCCCGGAGCGCAGCCCTTGGTTTCCTCGATCGTGAAGTTCGACAGGCTCTTGCGGTCAAGCCAGCGCTTGAACAGCGGCAAGCGCGCCTTTTCCATCTCGAACAGTTCGATGATGCGGGGCATGTCCTCGAGATCGTGGAGGATCTGCGCGACTTCGGGGATGTAGGCGGTGTTCGGCAGGTCAGGCCCGTTGCGGCGCAGCATTTCCTGCGAAATGAGGGCACGCAGACCCGAATGGTTGAGGTACTTCGACGAGCTGACCAGCACCGAGCTCTGCGTCTCGATCTTCTGAATCCGGCCGTTGAAGTAGGCCCGGTCGGCGTCGCCTATCTTCGCTTCGCTCATGGGGACTTCCTTTCCGTTGGCTTTCCGTAAAGTCTTGTTCTGAAAGAGGTATGGGGGCGTCCGGGAGGGAGTGGACGCCCCCAGGTGCGAGGGATCATCTTGGGGGAGTAGCCCTCGCCAAGGGCATTACTCGGCAGCCTCTGCCAGCGCGGCATCGTCGTTGGCGGGCGAGAGGAACTGGCCGGGCATCGCGCCGGTGAAGGCGCCGTTCTCGAAGGTCGGCACGCCGTTCACGAGGGTGAGGCGGGTGGGCATCGCGGCGCGGGTAAAGCGCCAGGTGGTGCCGCCGCGGCCATCGGGCACGTCGTGCGCCTTGACCATTTCGCGGCGCTGGATCTCGTCCATGTTGAACACCGCGATATCGGCGCGCTTGCCCACCGCGATCACGCCGCGATCATGCAGGTTGAAGTGCCCGGCGAGCTTGCCGGTCATCACGTGGACGGCCTCCTCGAGGGTCAGCTTCTTCTGTTCGCGGACATACTGGGTGAGCAGCAGCGCATTCTCGCCGCCACCGCACAGCATCTGCAGGTGGGCGCCTGCGTCCGAGATGTTGCCGACGGTCCTGGGGTCCTTCATCAGCTCGAGCGTCAGCTCCTCGTCCTTGGGGAAGGGGGCCATGTGGACGGTGGAGCGGGTGCCGTTCTTGAGGATCCAGTCTGCCATCGCATCCGAGCGATGCAGGCCGAGGCTGTCGGCATATTCCTTGAGCGTGATGTTCAAGGGGCCGGTGCCGTTTTCGCTGTCGAGCAGGAACAGTTCCTGCGGGTTCTTGAGCGGGGAGTGATCCCAGGCCTGCGTGTCCCAGCTTTCGCGGGCACGGGCACGCCATGCCGGATCGGCAAGGAGCGCGGCCTTCTTGTGGTGATCGTCCTCGAGCACGACTTCATGCCAGACGTAATCGTTCGACTGCGCGAAGATCAGCGACTTGACGAGGCTGAGCGTCGAGGTGGGCGAGACGTGGGCGTAGCCCGGCCATACGTCGACACCGGCTTCGCGCATCTTGCGCACCGATTCCTGCATCGCGGGCAGGATCGGCTTCTGGAATTCGAGCGTGGGGATGGCGCCTGCGATCTGCACCTTGATCTTGCGGCCGCCGAGCAGCTTGGCAAGCCGTTCGAGGTTGGCAGGGCCGGTCATGCGCATGAAGGTGTCGACGATGACCTGGTAGCAGCATCCGGGGTAGCGCTCCATCACGTCGAACAGGGCTTCGAACTCGGCGTCGCAGGCCTTGAGCGAGGGGACCGGGCGGTTCTGGCCGTCATGGTCGTGCATGTTGTCCGAAAGGCCCAATGCACCTGCGGCCAGTGCATCATCGAGCAGATCGGCCATCTTGGCGATTTCTTCCGGGGTCGCTTCGCGCTCCCATGCCTCGACGCCCATCGCAGCAAGGCGGATGGCGATGTGGCCGACGTAGGCGGCGAAGTTGAGCGGCGACTTGACGTTGCGTTCGACCGAGGCGCGGTATTCGCTCCAGGTGTTCCAGTCCCATGGCAGGTTCTGCATGAACGGGCCTTCGGGGATGTCCTCGAAGAACGAGAAGATGCCGATCATCTCGCGCTGGGCGGGCATGTACTTGTGCAGCGGGGCGGGCGAGAAGCCGCAGTTGCCCATGACCATCGTCGTCGCGCCGTAGCCGGGCAGCGGATCGAGATCGGGCTGCCACCACATCGTGCCGTCATAATGGGTGTGGCTTTCGATGAAGCCGGGGGTGACCTGGCAATCGGTCGCGTCGAACACGCGCTCGCCAGTGGCCTGCAAGTTCTGGCCCACTTCGGCGATCACGCCGTTCTTCACGCGCACATCGGCCTTGAAGGCGGGTGCGCCGGTGCCGTCCACGACGGTGCCGTTCTTGATCAGGATGTCGGACATTGTGTTCTCCCGTTTGGTTCGCCGGACCGACGCGTGCTGCGCAGCATCCGTGCAGAATCTCGCTTGTTGAGTGCAGCATATGCGCAGGCCGTGACTTGCGAAGCGGGGCTCTTGCCAAAAGGATCATCCTGTTATCTAATTCGGATCATGACACGATACGAGCCAACGGCATCCGCGATGATCGCAGCCCTGCGACGCCATTTGCGCAGCGAAGGCTGGACTGTGCTGCGAATCTCCAAAGAGCTTGGCGTGGGCGAGGCGACCGTGAAACGCTGGCTCGCGGGGAAGGGCCTGACCATCGACCGGCTTGAGCGGATGGCGCAGCTATGCGGGCTGGTGCTGGGCGATCTGGCGCGCGAGGCGGAGGAGAGCCCCGGCGATCTGGCGCACGAACTGACGCTGGCGCAGGAAAAGGCGCTTTCAACCAATATCTTCCTGTCGTTCCTGTTCATGGCGCTGCTGGGCGGGGTGCCGCCCGATGAAGTGGCGGCGGACTTCAACGTGCCCGCCCCCGCGATGGATGCTGCGCTTGACCGGCTGGAGCGGCTGGCGCTGATCGACCGCTTGCGCAGCGGCCGGGTGCGCCCGCTGGTCGACCGCGCGCTGGTGTTCCGAAAGCAGCCGCTGCGCGCGCTGTTCGAGGCGCACATGAAGCGCACGTTCTTCGAACTCGACTATTCGCAGCCCGAGACGATCTACAGCGCCGAGACGGTCAAGCTATCCCCCGCAGGCGCGGCGCAACTGGCCGAGCTGATCGAGCGGCATCACGTGGAAGTGCAGACCCTCGCCGAACGCGACCACATCGCCCATCCCGCGGCGCCGGGCAGCGGGTGGTACGGGATGCTCAGCGTGATGCGGGGGCTGGATATGGAGCCGATGCGGGTGGATGGGATCACGGCGTGGACCGAGGCGCTGGGCGCGGGCGGGGTGAAGGGGCCGGTTTGAGGGGGTTGGTTCATCTCCATATCTCGTCGTCCCAGACTTGATCCACGATACGGTGGGTGTGTGCTTGTTGAGGCCAATAATTGGGCTGTGCATTAGGCGAACGATCATTTAAGTTCTGTCTCATGCCTATGGACCTGAAACTTTATTCGGATCGCTCACGTTACAGGGCAGGCTCAATTGTTTTAGGCTCTGTGTCATATCTGGCAATTTGGTCGGTCCTGCTTGGCACTCCCGCGTGGCTTGCTTTCAGCTTTGGCGTGGCCGCAGCGATTGTACTGACGATCATCACTTCCCATCGGCTCCGGGATGCAGGCCTTTCAAGCGCATGGTTGCTCTTGATGATCTTACAGTTTGGCATCGGGCCAGCGTGGCATCTTTCCGAAAATGTGACGTTCAATGCGGGCGGGGCGGTACTTGGTCTGATACCAGTGATCTTGGGCTGGATCGCTCCTGCATCATCGGACCGAAAGGTTGTCCGGAAGTCCGCTGAGGGTTCAAACTTGTGATAGCGGAAGGCAGAACATGAAGCGGTGGGTCTCTGCTGTTCTCAGCCTCACGTCACCTTCGGCCTTTGCTTGTTCGTGCATCGGTATGTCAGAATTGCAGGTCGAAGACCTTCAAAGTGAGCTGCGTCGGTATCCGGTTGTGGTTGAGGGGCGCGTCGTCTCGACTGATGCACCATTTGTTTGTCGCATTCCTCCGCTTCGCTGGATTGCAATGATCTGGATTGATGACGTTCAAGTGACCCATGCTGTTGAAGTTCGAGGCGTGGCAGCTGGTAAGGTCGATCGTGAATTGAAAGTGGTTGATAAGCAGACGTTGGAGTTTGGGGGTTGTGAACCCACTCCGGGAACGATGTGCGGACCAGTCTTTGGAGAAGACTGGGAATGGCTTGTGTTGGGCACCAATTCAGACGGAACCTACTTCAAGGCCGATCTTTGTTCGAGCCAAGTCGTTCTGGACGCCCTCGCATCAGATCTAAAGCCATCACCTTGAACTTGTTTAGCTGCGCTGGCCTTCGGCTCAGGGTCCATTTCTCCCCACGCGCCGACAGTGTCATGTTGAGAGATGGATCCTGAAACAAGTTCAGGATGACGGCGATTGGGGGAAGCGTGGCCCGTTTGAAAAGATCTTATCGTCATTCCCGCGCAGGCGGGAATCCAGCAAACGACTAGGTCGTCGCTTAGCGACGGCGTCCTTGAATGGACTGGATCCCCGCCTGCGCGGGGATGACGAGGTTCTGGCTTTAGGAATTGACGAAGAGTCAGGGCTGGAGGGGCCTTTACCCCTCCGTCAGTCCTGCGGACTGCCACCTCCCCATTTGCGCTTCGCGAAAACGGGGAGGATTTGAGGCGCTCAGCCCCCCTTCTCCATGAACACCTTTGCCCGGTCCGCCGCCCAGTTCTGCAGGGCTTCGGTGCGCAGGCGGGCGCCTTCGGGGTCGGCTTCGAGGGGGAGGACGGAATCGACGATTGCGTCGAAATGGGCGCGCAAGCCGTCTTTCGCTTCGGGGTAGGGGATGATGTAGAGTTGGTTGGCCTTGATGCCGCGCTTGACATGCTCGGCCAGTTCCACAGGGTCCATGCCGTGCTGGTGGATCGAGTGGAGCGAGGCGATCGAGTCCTCGTTTTCGACATAGCCGCTCTGGCCGAACTGGGCGGGGCGCAGGCGGCTGGCTTCGGCGATGTTGGACTTGATGTTGGCGGGGCACAGGACCGAGACGCCGATCTGGTGCTTCTCGAGGCCCTGACGGTAGCTCTCCATCAGGTTGATCACCGCCGCCTTGGCCGCCGAATAGGGCGCCGCAAGCGCGCTGCCCATGAGGCCGCCCAGGGAAGAGGTGGTGACGATGTGGCCGGGCTTGCCGCTCTTGATCATGCGCGGCACGAAAGTGACCATGCCGTTGATCACGCCGCCGAGATTGACGCCGATGATCCAGTCGAAATCGTCGTAGCTGGTGTTCTCGACCGGGCCGAAGCTGTTGACGCCTGCAGTGTTGAACAGGAGCGTGGGCGGGGCGCCGAACACGGCTTCGACCTCGTCGGCGGCGCGGGCGTAGGCGGCGCGGTCCATGATGTCGAGCACGAGGCCGTGGGCGGTGATGCCCTCGGCGCGCAGGGTGGCGAGGGCCTGCTCGATGGCATCGGCGCGGATGTCGGCAATGACGACCTTTGCGCCAGCGCGGCCAAAGACTTGCGCCTGGCCGAGGCCGGCCCCCGAGGCGCCGCCGGTGATGAACGCGATCTGGTTTGCGAAGTCTTGCACGCTGCGGCTCCTCTACCCTGTTTTGTTAGTAACACTTACAAAAGCAGGGCGGGGAGGGCAAGTCTAGTCCTTGGTGATGTAGCGCTGGCGGTAGCTGGTGAAGGCGTCGCGCACGGTGGCTTCGTCAAGGCCGAAGCGGGCCAGCGAGTAGTCGTGCATCGGGCGCTGTTCGCGCTTGTTGCCGGCCATGAATTCGGCGAGCGCGGCTTCGACCTGATCGTCCACCGGGATGCCGATGTGGGTGAGCACGCGGGTGGCCTGGGCGAGGGGTTCGCGGGCGACTTCGCGGTAGTCGATATCGATGAAGCGGTCCTCGCCGATGCGGGCGCGGGCCTCTTCGAAGCGGTGCATCCATTCGGCGAGGCGAGGGAACCAGAAAGCGCCGACCGCCTCGTCGGAATGGGTGGAATTGAGCTTGTAGAGCGCGGCTTCCATCGAGACGTAGCTGGGCACGACTTCCAATGGATCGCGGTGGGTCATGACCAGCACGGCTTGGGGGAAGGCCTTGGCGATGACTTCGGTGTAGGGCAGGTTCTGCGGGCTCTTGAGCACCCACTTGCGGCCGCGGCGCGAAGGGTCCTGCCATTGCAGGTACTTGAGGATGATCTTGAGATCCTCGTAGCCCTGCGACTGGTCGTATCCATTGAGCCATGCGGCGAAGTCGGGGACGAAAGTCATCGCCTCGACCATGGTGGTGATGAACAGCTGGCCGAGGATGATGATCTCCTCGTCCGGCGCATCGGGATCGAGCGGGTGGATCGAGGCGAGTTCGGGCGAGAGGTTGAGCCAGCCTTCGATCATCGCTTCGGCATAGGCGCGGCGGGCCTTGGGGTTGCCGGGCTCGTCACCGGGGAGCGGGGCGTAGTTCTGCGCTTCGTACCAGCGGATCGCGGTCATGCCGGGGGCGGAGGCGAGCAGGCGGTGGAAGATGGTGCTGCCGGTGCGCGGCAGGCCAAGGATGATCGCGGCGACTTCGACCTTCTCGTCGAGGATTTCGGGGTGGAGGCGGATGTCCTCGATCATGCGCAAGCGGGAGGCGAGGCCCTTGACGATGGCCTCGGTCTGACCGCCGAAGCCGGCCTCGGTGAGCCGCCCTTGCGCATTGGCGGCGGCGATGTAGCGGTCCATCGGTTCGAAGAACCAGATGTCGCCGAAGTCGGTCAGGCCGGTGCGTTCGCGCGCTGCGGCAAGCAGAGTTTCGCGGTCGAACCGGAGGGCAGTATCGGTCATTCGGTCTCTCCCGGGGTGCGTAGGAACGCGAGCGTTTCGATACGCATTTTTCGGATTGTTGCCATGAGATGGTGCAAACTGCAAACCAAAAATCGAGACGCAATCATTGGTGAATTCTCATTCAAACAATCGATTTGCGTAAGTTGTCTGACGCCTGTCAACGCAGCACGGCGCTATCGGGTCTCTTGCCCTCGGGCGAAAGGCGTGCCATCTTCGTACGGCACGGTGAGCCCGTTTGAAATTCGCAAATCGCGTATGATTCGGGTGAACGACCACTAAATGCGCTGCCGCAGCCAATCAGAAGCGGCGCACCGGTTACAGGAGTGATGCAGATGGCAACCTCGAAAGAGTATGGCCTGGGTGAGTTCGATTTCCCGCGTGGCTGGTTCATGATCGGCACCTCTGCCGACGCCACGCGCACGCCCGCGCCGATCCGCTATTTCGGCAAGGATCTGGTGATCTATCGCGGCGAGAGCGGCAAGGCCTATGTCGTTGATGCCTATTGCCCGCACATGGGCGCGCATCTGGCGAAGAACAGCACCTCCTACATCGTGCGCGATGGCGAGCATGTCGAAGGGGAATCGATCCGCTGCCCGTTCCACGGCTGGCGCTATGGCACCGATGGCGCGTGCAATCACATTCCGTACTCGGACTTCATTCCCAAGGCGGCGAAGCTTGGCACTTACCCTGTGATCGAACGCGCCGGGATCGTGTGGATGTGGCACGACCCTGAAGGGCTTGAGCCCGATGTCGAGCTGGCCAACTTCGGCGGCCACTATGGCGAGCCGGGCTGGGTGGAATGGAAGATCGACTACATGGGCGATCTGAACAGCCATGGCATCGAGATCGTCGACAACATGGCCGACTTCGGCCACTTCGTGCCGATCCACGGGGCGACCGACTGGCAGTACTTCGCCAACGAGTTCATGGGGCCGCACCTGCACCAGTACTACAGCGCAGGGCACCGCACGCTGACCGCCAATCCGGAAGACGCGCTGGTGCTCGACACCTGGTATGAAGGTCCGGGCTTCCTCCAGTCTGAAATGGCGGGCACGTTCGACAGCTTCATCATGATCGCCAACACGCCGATCGAGGACGGGGTTTCGCGCTGCTGGCACGCGCTGATGGTCAAGGTCCATGACGGCAGCCGCGAGACGACCAAGGAAGACCGCGAAATGGCGCTGGCCTATCAGGAGGGCAGCCGCCTTGCCTTTGCGCAGGACGTGGAGATCTGGGCGAACAAGCGCGCCTGCATCAACCCGCTGGCGATCCCCAAGGACGGGCCCTATGCCAAGGTGCGCCTGTGGTACCGCCAGTTCTACAATCCGCGCGGGCAAGCGCCCGAGATTCAGGACCGCGTCAACGGGCTGCATGTGACGCTCGACAAGCGGCCGGGCCAGAAGGTCGCCTGAGGGGGAGTCCGGCACGTGCTCTCGCTGCAGGAGATTTCGGACAGGATCGAAATACAGGACCTGTTCGCGCGCTACAGCTTTGCCATCGACGAGCGCAATTTCGACGCGCTCGACACGGTGTTCACGCCCGATGCGCGGATCGACTACACCGAGACGGGTGGTGCCAAGGGCACTTTGCCTGAGATCAAGGCGTGGCTGCCGGTGGCGCTCGAGCGTTTTCCAATGTTCCAGCACATGGTGGCGACGACCAAGCTGGAACTGGCAGGCGACGAGGCGCGCAGCCGGACGATCCTGTTCAACCCGATGACGCACAAGGCGGAAGACGGGACGGAACAGGTGTTCTTCATCGGGCTCTGGTATCGCGACCGGCTGGTGCGAACGGCCGATGGCTGGCGCATTGCCGAGCGCTACGAGGAGGTGGGCTGGACGCACAATGTGCCGCCGATGGGGCCGGTTCCGGAGATCGGGGCGTGAGCGCCAATGCCCACCCCCAACCCCTCCCGCCTGCGGGAGGGGGGTAAAGAGGGTGAGACCTTCCGCTCATCCTGAGCTTGTCGAAGGATGTCGCAGCGGGGTGGGCACCGGCGCATCAAAACGAAGAGATAAACGGGAGAGATCATGGGAAAGCTTGAAGGCAAGGTTGCCATCATCACCGGCGGCGGGCGCGGGATGGGGGCGGCGACGGTCCGGCGCTTCGTGGCCGAGGGTGCGAAAGTGGCGATTGCCGACGTGCTCGAAGCCGAAGGTTCGGCGCTGGCGGCAGAACTGGGCGATGCGGCGCGGTTCTACCGGCTGGACGTGACCAACGAGGAGAACTGGGCGGCGGTCGTCTCGGCGGTCGAGGCCGATCTCGGGCCGGTGAGCGTGCTGGTCAACAATGCCGGCATCCTGATGTTCAAGAGCCTGCTCGAGACGACCAAGGCCGATTACGAGCGCGTACTGGGCGTGAATCTTGTCGGCGAGTTCCTTGGCATCAAGGCGGTGGCGCCGGGGATGATTGCGCGGGGCAAGGGTTCTATCGTCAACGTCTCGTCAGTGGACGGGATGAAGGGCGCGAACAGTCTGGTTGCCTATGCCTCGTCCAAGTGGGGCGTGCGCGGGCTGACCAAGGTTGCGGCGATGGAACTGGGCCACAAGGGCGTGCGGGTGAACTCTGTCCATCCGGGCGGGGTCGATACGGTGATGTCCAACCACAATGCCGCCCCGCGCGAGGAAGTGGACAAGGGCTATGCCAACGTGCCGCTGCAGCGCATCGGCGGCCCTGAGGAAGTGGCGGCGGCCAGTGCTTTCCTGGCGAGCGACGATTCCTCCTACATGCATGGCGCGGAAATCGTGGTCGATGGCGGCATGACAGTGGGCACATACTACATGGGCTTCCCCGGCTCGCCCGGCATGTGAGGCTGCAAGAACAACCATAAGGGCAGAGGAGACAATCGCGATGGCACGGATCGACATTCCCGAGGAAGAGCAGGCCAATCCTTTCGGCTATGCGGCAAAGACGCATGCCGTGCCCATCGTCGGCGCGAGCAGCGACTTCGCTGCGGCGGTCTATCGCCATAGCGCGTTGCCCTTGCGGGTGTTCGAAGGCGCGCGGATGCGCACGGCGCAGATCAACGGCTGCATGGTGTGCAAGGACCTTCGCGCCAAGCGCGACGTGCCGCAGCTCTATAGCGTGGCGGGCGATCCGGGTCAGAAGCTGGTGACCGACAACGGCCCCGCGCCGGACGAGGTGTTCTATGAAGCGATTGCCGAGTGGCGGACCTCGCCGGTGTTCTCCGAGCGCGAGCGGCTGGCGATCGAATTTGCCGAGCGGTTCGGGACGGAGCCGCAGGCGCTGGCGGGCGACGAGGACTTCTGGGCGCGGATGAACGCTGCTTTCACTGATGCCGAGATCGTCGATCTGGCGCATTGTACGGCGGCATGGGCGGGGCTGGGCCGCGTGGCGCACGTGCTCGGGTTTGATACCGTTTGCCTTGCGGGTCTTGGGCCTAGCAAGGAAGCTGCATGAGCGTGAGCGATGAACGGCTCGGCGCGCCGGGGACCGGCGTCGTCATTACCGGCGGCGCATCGGGCATCGGCCTTGCCGCCGCCCATGCGCTGGCCGAAGTGGGCCGACCTGTGGCCTTGTGGGACATCAATGCCGAGGGCGTGACGGCGGCAGCGGCGGAGATCGCTGCGCGCCATGGCGTGACCGCAATCGGGCTGGTGGTGGACTTGCGCAATCCGCAGGCCGTTGCCCCGGCAGCGCATGAGACGCGCGCCGCGCTCGGCAGCGTGGGCGGCATCGTCCACGGCGCGGGCACGGCGGTGCAGACCGGGATCGGCGGTGTGACGCCCGAGAACTTCGATGCCGGGATGGCGCTGCACGTGCGCGCGGTGATCGAGCTGGTTCAGGCCTTCCGTGAGGACCTGAAGGCCCATGCCGGTGGGTCAGTCGTCGCCATTTCCTCGATCAATGCCTGGTTCGGCAACGGGATGATCCCGATCTATACTGCCGCCAAGGGTGCGGTGATCTCGCTGGTGCGGGCGATGGCTGACGAACTGTCGCTCGACGGCATCCGCATCAATGCGCTGAGTCCCGGCATGATCGACACGCCGATCCTTGGCGAGATGCGTGACGGGATGGCGCAGCTTTACGGCCCGCGCATCTTTCTTGGCCGGTTTGGAAAGCCGGAGGAGATCGCAACGGCGATCCGCTTCCTCTTGTCAGACGAGGCCAGCTATATCACTGCGACCGAGATCGTGGTCGATGGCGGCATCCGCCACTCGCAGCGGCCCTGAAGGAGTTTCAAGACAGATGCGTTCGGTAATCGTGACGGGCGGATTCGGCGTGCTGGGCCGCGCGGTGGCGCAAGCGTTCCGCGACAATGGTGACAGGGTGGCGCGGATCGACTTTGCGCCTTCGGCGGCAGACGCCAATCCCGGCGGGCTCGATCTTGGCGGGGTGGACCTGACCGATGCGGCGCAGGCTGCGGCGGCGGTCGAGCAGGTCAGGGCGGCGCTGGGCGGCGTGGACGTGCTCGTCAATGTTGCAGGCGGGTTTACCTGGGAGACGGTTGGCAACGAGGCGCCGGGCACCTGGGCGCGGATGTTCGCGATGAACGCGACGACTTGCGTGACGATGACGTCTGCCGCCTTGCCGCTTTTGCGCGCGGCGAAGGGTGCGGCGATCGTCAACATCGGCGCTGGTTCGGCGCTGGTCGCGGGCGCAGGGATGGGGGCCTATGCCGCGTCCAAGCAGGCCGTGCACAAACTGACCGAGAGCCTTGCCGTGGAACTGGCGGGCACCGATTGCACGGTGAACGCGGTGCTGCCAAGCGTGATCGACACGCCGGTGAATCGCGCCGACATGCCAGATGCCGACTTCTCGCAATGGGTCAGCCCGGAAGCGCTGGCCAAGGTCATCGTGTTCCTTGCCGGGCCTTCGGCGCGGGCGATCTCGGGCGCGCTGATCCCGGTCTCACGCGGGGGCTGATCCGCTCCAGATGATCGCCGCATCGCCGCTCTGGGTCTGCCAGAGCGCGTCGCGGCGGACGATGCGCCAGCATTCGCCGCGCTTTTCCCAGCGGTCGACATATTCGCCATTGCTGTCGAACACCGCTCCGCCGCTGTCGGCGGGGCGCTGGTGGCGGGCCTGGACGTAGGCGCAGCTGGTGGCTGCTGCGTGGCCGGGATCGACGGTGACGGTGATACTGCCGATCAGATGCTGGCTGGGGCCGCAGACATCGAGGAAACGGCGCATGTTGGCGGTCAGCGCCTCGAGGCCTGCCTGTTCGCCGAGGCCATAGTCGAACGTCACGTCGGTTGCGAAGACATCGGGCAGCGCGGCCCAATCCTTGCGGTCAAGTACGCGGGCGAAGCGGGCAAGGCCTTCGCGGATGGCGCGCTCAGCGAGCAGTTCGTCGATTGCGGGGGCAGGTGGTACCGACGGTGTCTCGTCGACCACGAACATGCGGGTGGCGGCGCGATCGAACACGTTTTCCTCGTCCTCGGCGATGCGGCGGGCCACTTCGGGATCAGCGGCGCGGGCGAGGAACGCGTCGTAGGTGGCGCGATCGGCGAAGCGCATTTCGGTGACGCTGTCGAAATCGATGGCGGCCACTGCGCTTTCGAACGCGCCAGCAAGGTCCACATAGTTGCGGCGGTAGTCGGTAATGCCGGGCAGCAGCGAGCGGATCAGCGGTGCGTGGCGGGTTTCGTAGTAGGCGATGAACTCTTCGCGGGTGAGCCCCGGCTTGCGGCGCAACAGCGCGATGGCCTTGATCATGCGGACTCTCCCATTCTTTGCGCAGCCATTAGAGTGCAATGCTACGCAGAATGCAAACGAGATAGTGCGAAGGCCATTGTACGCGCAAGGTCAGGCAAGGGGCGCCAATCCGCTGAGGATCTCCCTGACGAGGTCTGCCTGGCCTTGCGTGCCGGTCTTGGCGTAGATTCGCTTGGAGTAGTTGCGGGCAGTCTCGTCGGTCAGGCGCAGGGTGCGGCCGGCGTCGATGATGGTCTCGCCCCGGCTGAGCTTTTCGGCAAGCGCGGCCTCGCGGTCGGACAGGCCGTGGATGCCGCGCAGGACCTGTGCGCCTGCCCGCTCGTCCTCGCGGTGGCCGGTGCGCAGGGTGCCGATTGCCGTGGGCAAGGCGCGGGGCTCGGGCAGGGCGAGGTCCGCCTTGCGCAGGAGCAGGTGCAGGTCGCGTGACGGGTCAAGCAGGAGGACGTTGCCGCCGTCGGAGCGGCCTTCGGCAATGGCGGCGCAAGCCTGTTCGAGCGCGGACGAGACGGATGGCAGCAACTGGAGACGCCGACCGGCGCGCGGTTCGGGCGTGGTGGTGAAGGACAGGAGCTGTTCGGCCACCGGGTCAGCCGCCATGACTCGTCCGGCAGCGTCGAACGCCATCTGGCCCACGCCAAGCCGCGCCAGCGCCGATTGCGCCATGGCGGTCTGCAGGCGCTGCTGGGTGAGCGCGGCGAGCGTGCGCAGGGCGGCGGCAAGGTGCGGGCCGATGGCGGCGAGGGTGGACACGGCACCCGAGGAGAAGTCCTCGCGTTCGCGCACCAGCAGGAGCCAGGCATCGGCCGCGCCGCCGGCGGTGACGCGCAGCCAGCGGCCATAGCGAATGCCCATTTCGGCCAGCGCCCCGCGCTGGAAGGCGAGGCGCTCCGGGTTGTCGAAATCGAGCATCTCGTCGATGCCATAGACCCGGCCCGGGCGGAGCTGGCCGTAGGGGTGGAGGCCGAGGCTGTCGAGGCGACGGAAATCGAGCGGGGGCTCGTTGACCGCGCGCGGGGCCGAGACGTGGATCACGGTCGGCTCCTGCGTCGGCATGGCGCTGGCAAGAGTGATGATCAGGAAGGCGCGGCGGGCATATGTGCGCGCGACGAGATTGCGCATGAACGCGCCCCACGGCGGCGTTTCGTGCACGCCTTCGACCAGCGGCAGGAACAGCTCCTGCTGGTCACTGTGATTGAACGCCACCTTTTCCTCCCATATGGGAGCTTTGGTTTAGGGGCAGAGCGGTGAATTGCAAGCCGAGCCTGAGGGGACCAAAATGACCGATGCCGTTATGACCGATGCAGAACTTGCCGCCCACCTGGCGGACGTTGCGGGCAAGCTGCTGATCACGGTGCGCGACAGCGGGATGATGAGCCTTAAGGCGCTGGGCAAGGCGGGCGATGCGACGGCGAACCAGTTCCTCGTCCATGCCCTGCGGGAACAGCGGCCCGAAGACGGGCTGCTGTCCGAAGAGGAAAAGGACAATCTCGACCGCCTCCAGTTCTCGCGTACGTGGATCGTCGATCCGGTCGACGGGACGCGCGAATATGGCGAGGCACGGGTCGACTGGGCGGTGCATGTGGGCCTTGCGATCGATGGCGTTGCTACGGTTGGCGCGGTCGCGCTGCCGGGCGCTGGCGTTGTGCTGCGCACCGATCAGCCGCGAGTCGTTCCGCCAGCGCCGGAAACGCTGCGCATGGTGATCAGTCGCACCCGTCCGGCGCGCGAGGCAGTGGCCGTGGCCGAGGCGATCGGGGCAGAGCTGGTCCCGATGGGCAGCGCCGGGGCCAAGGCCATGGCGGTGATCCTTGGCGATGCCGACATCTATCTCCATTCGGGCGGGCAATTCGAATGGGATTCCTGCGCGCCGGTCGCCGTGGCGCTGGCACACGGGCTGCACTGCAGCCGCATCGACGGCAGTCCGCTGGTCTATAATCAGGCTGATACCTACATGCCGGACCTGCTGATCTGCCGGAAGGAACATGCCGAAATGGTGCTTTCCCGGATCGCTGTTTTGCCTGCCTAGGCCTGAACGCCGATTGCCAGCGGCCATGATCGCGGGCAGGTAAGTCCCTTGCTTTCAGGGGGTTTGCGTGGGCAGAAGATTCGCTTCGGTCATCATGGGTTTGCTTGCTACAACGGCACCCGCGCTTGCCGGGGAAGCCGTGCTCTATGGTCCCGCGCCGAAGTGGGCCGAGGTGCGCGACGCGGCAAGGATCGACACGGCATCGAACACGGCGCTTGCCCTCTATGACGTGCAGGAGCGGATCGAGGGCGAGACGCTGACGGTCTATGTCGACCAGGCCTACAAGCTTGCCAGCCCCGAATCGCTGACGCAGGGCGGCACCAGCACGGCGGCGTGGATGCCCGACAAGGGCGACCTTACGGTCCACCGCGTCGAGATCCTGCGCGCAGACAAGGTGATCGACGTGATCAAGGGCGGCGCGCGCTATCAGGTGCTGCGGCGCGAGACCGGGCTTGAACGTCGGCAGATCGACGGGCAGCTGACCGCGACGCTGGCCATTCCGGGGCTGCAAGTGGGCGACGTGCTGCGCATCGCCTACAGCCAGACCACGCGCGACAAGGCGCTGCAGGGCAAGGTGCAGATCGACACGCCGCTGCTGACGCTGCCTGTGGAAGCAGGCTTTGCCCGGACGACGGTTTCCTGGCCCGAGGGCGCAGGCGTCAAGTGGCAGGCGGGGCCTGCCGTCGGCACGGTGAGCGAGACGGTGAAGAATGGGTGGCACACGGTGAGCGTGGCGCTGCCACTGCCCAAGCGCGAGGACATGCCAGCGGGCGTGCCTTCACGCTTCACGCGCGGGCCGACGATCGAGGCGACCAACTTTGCCAGCTGGGAAGAAGTCTCGCGCGTATTCGCGCCGCTCTATGCCACGAAGGATGCCATTCCGGCGGGCAGCCAGCTGGCGGTGGAAGTGGCGAAGATCGCCGCTGTAAGCCCGGACCCGCTGACCCGCGCCGCGCTCGCCACTCGGCTGGTGCAGGATCAGGTCAGCTACCTGATGAACGGCATGTCGGGCGGAAACTACGTGCCGCAGGCGCCTGCCGAGACATGGACTTCGCGCTTTGGCGATTGCAAGGCCAAGTCGCTGCTGCTGCTTTCGTTGCTCGAAGCGCTGGGGATCAAGGCGGAGGTCGTGGCGGTCAATAGCCAGACCGGGGATGCGGTGCCGGATTCGCTGCCGATGCCCGCGGCCTTCGATCATGTGATCGTGCGGGCCGAGATCGGCGGCGTGACTTATTGGCTCGACGGGACGGCCACGGGCACACGCCTTGCCACCATCGGCGATACGCCGCCGTTCCGCCATGCCCTGCCGATTCGGGCGGAAGGGTCTGGCCTGATCGCCATTGCGCCGCGCGTGCCGGAAGTGCCGATGGTGGTGGTCAAGATGGTGATCGACCAGCGCGCCGGGGTGGACATTCCGGCGCTGGTCACGGCGACGACGACGCTTTCGGGAATGCTGGGGAGCAACCTGGGTGCGGCGCTCGGGCAGGCCAGTGCCGAGCAGAAGAAGCAGATGATCGACGCCTTTGCCGGGTCGATGTTCGGCACGCTTTCAAAGAACGGCGGGCTGGTGACCGACGGCAGCATGACGTTCGATCCGGAGACGGGAACGGCCACTGCTGTTGTCAAAGGCATCGTCACGACCCAGTTCGTCTCCCGCGATGGCACCAAGCGGATGGATATGGGGGCGCTTTCGAGTGCCAATCTCTCGCTCGATTACGACCGCAGCCGCGCGGCGTGGAAGGCGCTGCCGGTCGATCTCGGAGCAGCGCGACGCACGCGCGAAGACGTGGAAGTGCTGCTTCCGGCGGACGAGCCGGGATACAAGCCCGGCGGCAAGGCGGATTATGAGGCGAGCTTTGCCGGGACGACGGTCGTCCGCAAGGGCCTGCTCGACGGCGCGCGGTTCGTGGTGAGCGAGGAGCATTCGGCACTGGGCGGGGAACTGGCTGCGGCGGACATACCGGCCGAGAAAGCCAAGGCGCTGCGGCTGCGCAATACCGTCCCGTTCCTTATCGCTCCGGTGACTGCAGCGCGGGCTTGGCGCTATCAGGCCCCGGCCTACTGTGCGCGGATCGCGCCGGTCGAGGAAGCTTATGCGCTTGCCATCGCCCGCGATCCGGCGGCGGAGCAGGGTACGGCGCTGGTGGCGCGGGCCAGCTTCCGCGCCGGGACCTATGACCTGAAGGGTGCCATTGCCGATTACGACAAGGCCATCACGCTGGGCCCTGATGCCGGCAACCACGTGCGGCGCGGCTATCTCAAGAAGCAGCTGGCGATGACCGAGGCTGCGATTGCCGACCTGCGCGAGGCGTTGAAGCTTTCGCCTTCGATCGATACCGCGCTGCCTCTGGCCGACCTGCTGGGCTTTGCCGGAAAGACCGACGAGGCGCTGGACCTGCTGACCGAGTACGACGACATGGGCGACGAGCATACTTCGGTCGTCCAGATCCGTGCCGATGTGCTGGCGCGTAGCGGCAAGGTGGCCGAGGGCCTCAAGGAAATCGACGGACTGATCGACGAGAAGCCGGGCGATACCTCGTTGCTCAACGCCTCGTGCTGGTACCGGGCGCGGTTCCGCGTGGGCATCGAGGGGATGATGGATGTGTGCAACCAGGCGGTGGAGCGCGCCTCCAACGCTTCTGCCGTGCTCGACAGCCGGGCGATGGCATGGATCGCGAAGGGCAATCTGGCCAATGCACTGGTCGATGCCGAGGCCGCGCTGAAGCTTTCGCCTGGGCAGGTCTCGACCCAGTACGTTCGGGCATGGGTGGCCAATGGTCTGGGCAAGCCCGAGGCCAAGGCTGACCTTGCCTATTTCCGCAAGGTCATGCCCGGGCTGGTCGAGGAATATGCGCGCTACGGATTGAAGTAGCGCGCGGCCTTCGCCGTCACTCGTCCCAGTGGATGAGGTGGCTGATGTCGGTCCGTTCGTGCGGCTTGCGTCCGGTGGTGGCGAGGCGCTGGACGGTGGGCTTGCCCTTCATCTCGCTGAACTTGCGCAGGACTTCGATCACGCGGTCGTAATAGGTGGACTCGATCTTCCAGACCCCGCCTTCGCGGCGATAGGCATCGGTGTAGATCGCGGTGCCGAAAGTGTGGGCGTCCTTTTCAAGGTCGATGAACACATCCTGCAGATACCACAGGCCGGTGGCGCTGTTGTCGCCGGTCACGTTGATCTCGGGCATGATGCCGATGTGCATGGCAAGCGCGCCCGAATGGAAAGAGTTCGACAGGAACTCGACCATGGCATCGCGGCCCGAGAGCGAGACCTTGTAGGTGCCGCCGTTGTAGGTGCAGGCAATGTCCTGTGTGAACAGCGCGGGCAGGGCGGCGAAATCGCCGGTGTCGATGGCGCGGAAGTAGCGGTGCTTGAGCACCTTGATCTCTTCCATGTCGGAGAGCTGCTGAAGCGTATAAGGCATTGCGGGATCAGGCTTTCTGTTCTTGCGCGTAGAGCATCTCGGCACGGGCCTTGAGCGCGCGGCCGGTATCGTCGAATGCGCGCTTTACCCAGGGGCCGGCAAAGCGGAAGACGTGGATGCCGTTTACACCAAGGAAGGCATCGGTGGAGAAATAGCGGCAGGAGGCATCGCCCGTCGGCTCGATCACCTGATCGCGCCGGGCGGGGTAGGGCCAGGCCGGATCGTTGGGCAAGTCCCAAGAGATCTGGCGCTCCGGCACGATGGAACTGATGAATTCGCAGTTGGGGAACAGCGTGCCCGGCACCGCATAGTTGATCAGCGTCATCACCACCGCGTGGCCGAGTTCGATCTTGCCTTCGGCACGGATGCAAAAGGGGTTCCATGCGCTGTAGTTCGGAAGATCGGTGAGGATCGACCAGACCACGCGGGCAGGCGCGGCGATCTCGAAGACTTCGCTTTCGGTAACCGCATCGGGATCGAAGCCCTCGATGGGGTCGTCGGCCAGCGACTTGGCGGTCTTCATCCATTCAAGTTGCATCGACTTTCTCCTCAGGCTGCGACCCAGTCGCCGCCGTTGACGTCGAGCATCGCGCCGGTGATTTCGGACGCGTAGTCCGAAAGCAGGAACAGCACGGCCTTGGCGCAGTCCTTGTCGGGAGGAATGTGGCCGACCGGGATTTCCGAACCACGCTGGCGGAGGAAGGCCTCCCCTGCTTCCTTGCCGAGGCTGTCGGCATAGCCCTGCAGCGGGGCACCCATCATCCAGCCCATGAGCGTGGTGTTCACGCGGATGCCGGTGCCGCCGAACTCGACCGCAAGGTGGCGCGTCATGTGGTTGAGCGCGCCCTTGGCCATGCCATAGCCGCCTTCGCCGGGCATCGGCTTGCGGGTGCAGAGCGTGGAGATGTTGACGATGGAACCTGCACCCTGCGCCTTCATCGCCGGATAGACCGCCATCGACATGCGCAGCGCTCCGGCGGCGTTGACGTCATAGGCGCGCAGGACCTGCTCGATGTCGTGCTCGATCAAGGGCGCCCAATCGGGGTGGTAATAGGCCGAATTGACCAGACCGTCGATGCGGCCCCACTTGTCTAGCGCGGCCTTGGCTGCGGCCTGGCACTCGTCCATCTGCGTCACGTCGAGCGGGACGGCGATGGCCTCGCCGCCTGCCGCCACGATCTCGTGTGCAACGTCCTCGATGGCCTGCTTGGAGCGGGCGGTGACGACGACCTTTGCGCCTTCCTTCGCCGCGCCCCGGCAAGCGGCCTGACCCATGCCCGGCCCTGCGCCGGTGACGATGACGACCTTGTCCTTGAGGATCATTGCTTCTCTCCCGAGTTGGGCGGGGGCGTTCTTGCCCTCTCGCCGGATGTTCTTTTCAGGTCAGGCTTGTGCTTTGAGCATGTCGAGCGCGACGTCGACGATCATGTCCTCCTGTCCGCCGACCATCTTGCGGCGGCCGAGTTCGACGAGGATCGTGCGGGTATCGAGGCCGTAAGTCTCGGCGGCCTTTTCGGCATGGCGCAGGAAGCTTGAATAGACCCCGGCGTAGCCCAGTGCGAGCGTTTCGCGGTCGACGCGGACCGGGCGGTCCTGCAGGGGGCGGACGAGGTCTTCGGCGGCGTCCATCAGCATCATCACGTCGCAGCCATGGTTCCAGCCCTTGCGATCAGCTGCTGCGATGAAGACTTCGAGCGGGGCATTGCCTGCGCCTGCGCCCATGCCGGTGAGGCTGGCGTCGATGCGCACCGCACCGCACTGCGCGGCAACGATGGAGTTGGCCACGCCCAATGCGAGGTTGTGGTGCGCGTGCATGCCGCGCTGGGTTTCGGGCTTCAACACGCGGTCATAGGCTTCGAAGCGGGCGCGCACGCCATCCATGTCGAGCGCACCGCCGCTGTCGGTGACATAGACGCACTGCGCGCCGTAGCTTTCCATCAGGACCGCCTGCTGGGCGAGCGCGTCAGGCTCGATCATGTGGCTCATCATCAGGAAGCCCGAGACATCCATGCCCAGATCGCGGGCGATGCCGATGTGCTGCTTCGAAACGTCAGCCTCGGTGCAATGCGTGGCGACGCGGACCGAGCGCACGCCGATATCATAGGCGCGGCGCAGTTCCTCGACCGTGCCGACGCCAGGCAGGATCAGCGTGGTCAGCACGCACTTGTCGAGCACGTCGGCGACGGCCTCGAGCCATTCCCAATCAGTGTGCGCGCCGAAGCCGTAGTTGAAGCTGGCGCCCGAGAGGCCGTCGCCATGCGCGACCTCGATGGCGTCGACGCCCGACTTTTCGATGGCCGAGGCAATCGCGCGGACGTGGTCGATCCCGTACATGTGCTTGATGGCGTGCATGCCGTCACGCAGGGTCACGTCCTGGATGTAGAGCTTGTCGCCGCGTTCGACGTTGAAGGTGGAAGTCATTGTCCGTTCTCCTTCAGGCGGCTGCAGCGGCCATGCGGCGCGCGGCGAGCAGTTCGCCGGTGGCCTTGGCGGCGGCGGTCATGATGTCGAGGTTGCCGGAGTAGGGCGGCAGGTAATCGCCCGCGCCTTCGACTTCGAGCATGATCATCGACTTGATGCCGCTGAATTCGCCCTGGCCCGGGATCTTCAGCTTGTTGTTGTCGCCGAAGCGTTCGAACTGGACTTCCTGCTTGAGGCGGTAGCCGGGGACGTACTTCTGCACTTCGGCCACCATGTCCTTGACGGACTGGCGGATGGCGTCCTCGTTGCCGCCTTCGGACAGGGTGAACACGGTATCGCGCATGATCATCGGCGGTTCGGCGGGGTTGAGGATGATGATCGCCTTGCCGCGCGTCGCGCCGCCGACCTGCTCGATGGCGCGGGCGGTGGTGCGGGTGAACTCGTCGATGTTGGCGCGCGTGCCGGGGCCGGCCGAGCGCGAGGAGACGGACGCGACGATCTCGGCGTAGTGAACCTTGGCGACGCGGCTGACGGCGGCGACCATCGGGATCGTCGCCTGTCCGCCGCAGGTCACCATGTTGACGTTGGATGCGCCAAGGTTGGCTTCCATGTTGACCGGGGGCACGATGAACGGCCCGATCGCGGCAGGGGTCAGGTCGACCACCTGGATGCCATCGGCGCGCAGGGCCTCGTCATGGACCTTGTGGGCATAGGCGCTGGTCGCGTCGAAGGCGATGCCGATGTCCTTGTAGAGCGGGTGGGCGCGCAGGCCTTCGAGGCCTTCGTGCGTGGTGGCGATGCCGTGCTCGCGCGCCATGGCGAGGCCCTCGGACTTCTCGTCGATGCCGACGACGATGGCCAGCTCCATGTTCTGCGGGTACTTGATCATCTTCATCATCAGGTCGGTGCCGATATTGCCCGAGCCAATGATCGCGGCCTTCACGCGTGCCATCCGGAGTTCCTTAAACGAAGTTGGCAACGCAGGTGCCCAAGGGGCCTGCTGCGTTGCTGAGAGTCATTTCGAAGCGATCACCCTTCACGGCGGGTGCGAGCGGGACGAGCGAACCCGACAGGATCACGTCGCCCGCATCGAGCGTCACGCCATAGGCGCCGAGCGTGTTCGCAAGCCATGCCACTGCCTGCGCCGGATCGCCCTGCACCGCATGGCCATAGCCTTCGGACAGCGGCTCGCCGTTCCTGGTGACGGCGACGTGCAGGTTGGGGAGATCAAGGCCTGCCGGATCGAGCCGTTCCTTGCCGATCACATAGACGCCGCATGATGCGTTGTCCGAGACGGTATCGACGATCTTGATCTTCCAGTCGTCGATGCGGCTGTCGACGATCTCGAAGCAGGGGGCGATGCTTTCCGTGGCGGCGAGAACGTCGGCGGCGGTGACGCCGGGACCGTTAAGGCTGCTCTTGAGGATGAAGGCGATCTCGGCCTCGGCGCGCGGGGCAATCAGGGCCTTGGCGTCGATATCGATGTCGCCCTCAACATGCATCCAGTCGGTCAGGAAGCCGAAGTCGGGCTGGTGGACGCCGAGCATGTCCTGCACGGCCTTGCTGGTCACGCCGATCTTCTTGCCGACGACCTTCTCGCCATCGGCCACGCGGCGCGACAGGAAATCAAGGTTGATCGCATAGGCATCGTCGAGCGTCAGCGAGGGGTCCTGCTCGATCAGCGGGGCAATGGTCTTGCGGGCGCGGAGCGCTTCGTAAAGCGCCGCGCCGAAATGCTGGATCTTATCGGCGGGCATTGAGAAACTCGATGGCATAGGCGTTGAATTCTGCAGCGCGTTCGACCTGGACCCAGTGGCCGGTGCGGCCGAAGGTGATCGCACGCACGTCAGGGCAATGGTCGAGGAACAGGCGCGAGTGCGCCTCGGGGCAGAACTCGTCGTTGAGGCCCCAGAGCACGAAGACCGGCTGGGTGATCTCGGGCAGACGCGGCGACAGGTCGGGCGTGCGCATGCGGACCAGCACATCCTTGGGCTGGGTGCGGGCGACGGCGAAGCGTTCTTCCACCAGCGCGTCGGGAATCTTGCTCGCGAAATCCGGGTGGACGAGGTTGGAGACGAGGCGCTTCTGTTCGGCAAGGTTGAAGTCCGGTCCGCCGAAGCTGGAGACCATCTTGGTGATGCCGGGCATGACGAAATAGGCCTCGCGCTCGGCCACGCAGCCAGGGGCCATCAGGACGAGATTGCGGGTGAAGCCGGGGTGATCCAGCGTCATCAGAAGGGCAATGCCGCCGCCTAGCGAATTGCCGACGAGGCTCGCGCTGGTCACACCGTGGGCTACGAGCGCTTCGTACACTGTGTCGGTGAACAACTGGAGGGTGTAGTCCAGCCCCTCGGGCTTGGAAGAGCCGCCGTAGCCGATCAGGTCGGGCAGGATCACGCGGTATCCGGCATCAACGAAGGCATCGATGTTCTGGCGGAAGTTGGACGCGCCCGAAGCGCCGGGGCCGCTGCCGTGGAGGAACACGACGGCAGGCGCGGATGCGTCGCCCGCTTCGGCAATGACGATGTCGTAACCGCCGGAGACGCGGTAGGTTGCGTGGGTCAGGTCAGCCAAGGAGCGCTCCGATCAAAGGAAGGTGAAAGTGGGCGCTTCGCCCAGCATTGCGCCAACAACATCGAGCGTGCGATTGGCCGGATCGTTGGCGACATGGGCGCGGCCGGCGTTGAGGTCTAGCCAAGGCTGGATGATCGCGCTCGAGGTGTAAATCGCGCGGCCGCCCAAAAGCTTGACCATGTCGTCAACCAGATCGGCCATGCGGCGCACGACCGTGGCCGAATTGTAGGCGAACAGCGTGCGCTTCTCCATCGGGATCGGGTTGCCCGCTTCGGCCAGGGCCATCAGTTCCTCGAAGGTCAGGCGCAGGGTCTGCTCCATCTCGGTCACTTCGGCCTGCGCGCGGGCGATGGCGGCAAGGAGGAAGGGATCGTTCTTGGATGCCTTGCCGGTGTTGGTCGAGATGCGGCTCTGGGCGATGTCCATCGCGGCGGAAATGGCCGCGCGCGCACCGCCGAAAGCGGCGGTCGAGACAGAGCGCATGAACACCTGCGCCCATGGCAGGGTATAGAGCGGGCCGGTGTTGGTCTCCTGCCCGGGGTTGGTGCACAGGAACCCGTCGATTGAACGGTGGGTGCGGTGCTCGGGCACGAAGACATCATCGACGATCACGTCATGGCTGCCGGTGCCCTGGAGGCCGAAGACGTGCCAGCTATCGGTATCGATGGTGTAGTCGGCGCGCGGCAGCAGGAACGCGCGCATGTCGGGCGCGCCGCCCGCCTCGCGCGGCGGGACCATCGCGCCAAGCACGACCCACTGGCAGTGAACCGAACCGGTCGAGAAACCCCAACGGCCCGAGAGGCGATAGCCGCCTTCGACCGGGGTAACCTTGCCGACGGGCTGGTAGGACGAGGAGACGAGAGTGGAAGTGTCCTTGCCCCAGACTTCGGCCTGCGCCTCTTCATGGAACAGGGCGATCTCGTAAGGGTGGCAACCGACGACGCCGTACATCCAGCCGGTGGACATGCAGCCTTCGGCCAGAGCCTTCTGCACGTCGTAGAACACGTTGGGGTGCATCTCGTACCCACCCCAGCGCCTGGGCTGCAGGATGCGGAAGAAGCCTGCTTCCTGCATTTCGGCAATCGACTCTGCGGGGACGTCGCGCCCGGCGACGCAGGCCCTGGCGCGCTTGCGCAAGGTCGGGATCATCGCCCTTGCGCGGGCGACGAGTTCTTCACCCGTTGGAATCGCATCCGTCTGCGAAATTGCGACAGCGCTGGCCATGTTCCCCAACTCTCCCAAATCCCTTTCACCGCACGGCGACTCGTTTTCCGGCTGACGTGCAGTGTATTCGTAATTCAAGATGTCATCAGATACGCAAATCGTCAATACGAAAGCCAATGTGCTTTCGATATTCGCGAATTTAGTCGGCGCACAGCGTTGCGCACGCGTGGGCGCACCAAGGTTGGGGTAGCGGATGGCAGGCGGGATCGAGGGGGCCCCGGGGAAATTCAGTCCTGCAGGTGGCGCTCGATCGCTTCGTCGGTGAAGCCGACCGCGCGGCAGCAGAACCAGACTGCGTCGCGGACCAGATCCTCTGCACTGCCTTCGTAGGGCGAGCGTTCGATATTTGCCGCCAGCACGTTGATCACCGTGCCGACATGTTCGCTGAACAGCGAAGTGTTCCTGACCGAGATTTCCCTGCCGACGATCTCGCCAGCCTCGCGCGCATTCCGCAAGGCCGCCGTGATGCGATGGTTCATCAGCCGGTTGGCACGGCGATAGACCAGCGTGGCAAAGCCCGTGTCACCGACGAGGCTTGCCAGCAGCAGGCGAAAGCCCTCCCTGATGCGCACTTCGTCAGGGTCGACCACGATGCTGAAGTAGGCGTGGAGATTGCGAACCAGTGCGCGACCGTTGAATTCCTGCAGCGACAGCTTCTCGTAGCTTGCGTCCTGATCGCGGATCACGTCGCGCAGGACGGCGCGGTAAAGGACCTCCTTTGACGGAAAGTGGCGGTACATCAGCGCTTCGGAAACGCCCGATTGCCGGGCAATGTCCTGCGTGCGCGCGGCCTCGTATCCGCACTGGGCAAAGATGGCCCGGGCGTCGGCGAGAATGATGGCTCGGCGTTCTCGTGCCGGCAGGCGGATGCGCTTGATCACGGCCAAGCGAATAGGGCCAAACCGCGATCCCGCGCAAGGTGACGTGCAGGATCGCTCACTCGATCAGGCGATAGCTTCCCGGCTCCGGCCGCCGCGTCGCGTTGAAGAAGTCAACCAGCCGCCAGGGCCAGGACAGGAATACGCGGCCCTTCGAGTTGTTGTAGTACGAATTGGCGCGCGGGTGGGTCCAGATCATCTGCGGCATGCGCTCGTCGACCTTGCGATTCCAGGCGTCGAAGGCTTCGCGCGTCACCTCGAAACCGCGAGCGCCGGCTTCGTTGATGCGGTCCAGCGCCTCAATGATCCAGTTGACCTGCGCTTCGGAGATCAGGTTCTGGCCGGCGGCGTGGTTAGGCGCGCTGTTGGGGCCGACGGTGTGGAAGTAGTTGGGATAGCCCGGCACGCACATGCCAAGATAGCTGCGCGGATCTTCGGCACCCCATTCCTCACCAAGTTCGCGCCCGCCTTCGCCCTTGATCACGAGGTTGCCGACCATCTGCGAGACGTTGAAGCCGGTGGCGCAGATAATCACGTCGCATTCGAAGACCGAGCCGTCCCTGGCCTCGATGCCGTTCGGCAGGATGCGGGCGATGCCCTGCGTTTCGAGGTGGACGTTGGGCCGGGCAAGCGCATCGAACCAGCCGTTGTCCAGAATGATGCGCTTCGAAAAGATCGGGAAATCGGGAGTCAGTTTCTCGATCAGGTCGGGCCGGTCGGCAAAGCGCTGCTGCATGTAACCGAGCGCGTACTGGCGCGTCATCTCGTTGCCCTCGGAGACGGCGAGCATGTTGCCTTCCCACGCCGGGTCCTTGAGCACGTTCGAGAACAGGCCGTCAGCCGCTGCCCAATAGACCCGGAAGCGGAACCATTCCTTGAAGGTGGGGATATTGGACAGCGCCCACTTCATCCCCTCGCTGACTTCGTGCGCGATCTCGGGATTGTAGATGACCCAGTGCCTGGTGCGCTGGTAAACGGTCAGCTCGGCCACCTCGGGCGCGATTGCACCGCAGAGCTGGGCCGAACTGGCACCGGTGCCGATGACGGCAACCCGCTTGCCCTTGAGGTCGAGGTCTGCCGGATAGGCGGCGGTATGGACCACCGGACCGGCAAAGTCGGAGAGCCCCGGGATGTCGGGCATCTTGAGACGGTTTACCGGACCATGGCCGTTGATCACCGCATTGACGACGAGATCATCGCTGGTGCCATCGGCATTGCGGACGGTGACGGTCCAGGTGCAGGACGTCTCGTCCCAGAACAGCTTTTCCACCGTGGTGTTGAAGCGGATGTCGCGGCGCAGGTCGTACTTGTCGGCAACGCCGGTCATGTAGCGCTGCATGTCGGCGCCGTGGGGATGGTAGTGCTGCCAGTCGGGCCAGATTTCCCAGCTGAAGCTGTAGAAGTGGCTGGGCGTATCGACGCCGACGCCGGGGTAGCGGTTCTCGTACCAAGTGCCACCGACTTCGGCGTTCTTCTCGATCACCACGAACTCGTAGCCCGCCTCGCGCAGCTTGGTGGCGGCGGCCATGCCGGTCATGCCCGCGCCGATGACCAGCACCTTGAACCCCGCCTTGGGGACAGGGCGGTCGGGCAGCTTGCTGCGGTCGATCCACGGGCGGAAGCCGCACTGGTCATAGACCAGCTCGATGAATTCGTCCTCGACCGGCTCGCCCACAGTGACCGACATGATCCGCTGCACGAGGGCGTCGGTCGGCTCGGTCGCGGCAATGCCTTCGCCGGTGGTGAGGAGGTGGCGCAGCTTCAGGCGCAGCTCGTCGGCCAGATCCTCGGGGATATCGGTCGGCGGGTAGGAGAAGGCGGGGCGGATGTGGGGCGCAAAAGCCTCGAGCATGGCTTGGTCGTGCGAAAGAGAGACGTAAGCCGCGAGCAGGGTGGGCACGTTGGCCTCGTCGAGCGCACCTGCCAGTTCCGCGTTGTCGGCCAGAGGCGTGAAACTGGTTTGCTCTGCGGCAAGAATCGAGGCCATCTCGGCAATCTCCCATACGTTATAAGTGGGCGCTTACATTAATTTGCGATGCCAAGTAAAGCCGCGAATCATGCGGTTGACGGATCGCGAAATTTATCGAACTTTCGGGATCGATTTTTGAGGGAGCGCCGCAGTGGCAATCAACACGAAGAAGACCGTGTTCCTGACCGGCGCGACCGGCAACATGGGCAGCGCTACCCTGGCGGAACTGCTCGCCCGGTCGGACCGGTTCCGGGTCCGCGCGCTGGTGCGGCCGGAGGAGCGCAATCATCCGGTGGTCAAGCGCTTCGAGCGCCATCCCGCGGTGGAGTGGGTCTGGGGCGATCTCACCAGTGCGCAGGATATGCGCCAAGCCGTAGAGGGCGTCGATCAGGTGCTGCACATTGGCGGCATGGTTTCACCCTTTGCCGACAAGTTCCCCGAACTGACAATGAAGGTCAATGTCGGCGGGGCGCGCAACATTGTCGAGGCGATCAAGGCGGCGGGGCAGGCCGAGACGACAGCGCTGGTCTATATCGGCACGGTCGCGCAGACCGGGCATCGCAATGCCCCGGTGCACTGGGGCCGCACTGGCGATCCGATCAAGATCAGCCGGTTCGACCAGTATGCCGTGAGCAAGACCGAGGCCGAGGCGATCGTCGCGCAGAGCGGGATCAGGCACTGGGTCTCGCTGCGCCAAACGGGCATCGCCCACCCGAACATGTGGAAGATCTTCGATCCGATCATCTTCCACAACCCGTTCAACGGCGTGTTCGAATGGGTGACGGTGGGGGACTCGGCCCGTCTTGCGGCAAATACCTGCGAGGATGCGGTGCCCGAAGCGTTCTGGAAGCAGTTCTACAACATCGGCGGCGGCGAGAAGCTGCGGGTGGTGAACCACGAGTTCGCCCGGATCACGGCGCGGGCGCTGGGGCAGAAGGAGGCCTTTGCCAGCTACTTGCCGCACTGGTCGGCCACGCGCAATTTCCACGGCCAGTGGTACGCCGATTCCGACCGGCTCGAGGAACTGGTACCGTTCCGCTCGGAGACGCTTGAGGACTGGGCGCGAGGCATGGTGGCAACCATGCCGGCATTGGTTCGCCTGATCGCACGGTGGTTTCCGGGGGCTGGGCGCAGCCGGATGGAGAAGCTGGCCAAGGGCCCGGGCGGCACGCTCAACTGGATCGCCAATGACGACCGCGAACACATCGACGCCTATTTCGGATCGCGCGAGGCGTGGGAGAAGCTGCCGCGCGACTGGGCCGATTTCGAATTCCGTCAGCCGTCCCGCCAGGTCTCGCTGCTTAGTCACGGTTATGACACCGACAAGTCCGAGCATGACTGGACCGGTGACGATCTCAAGGCTGCTGCAGAATTCCGTGGCGGCAAGCATCTTGGCGCCGTGGGCAATGCCGATGAACCGACGCAGTTCCGCTGCGCGCTAGGCCACGACTTCGCGATGACGCCGCGGCTTTACCTGAAGGGCGGGCACTGGTGCCCGACCTGCATGGTCGATCAGGACAGCTACGATGCGAACAAGGCGGCAAACCCGTTCTTCGCGCAAGTCTGGCCGGATGTGGATTGAAGCCAGGGATTGGAAGAGATCGCCGACAACCTTGGTGATCTCGAACCCCGTGGCCAGCTGATTCAGTCGATCGGTGCGACGTCGAACTTGTACTTGACGATGTCCACCACCACTGCCGGTGTCAGCGTGCGGATGCCCTGGACTGCGGGCAGCTTGTCGAGCAGGAATTCCGACAGGTCGTCGAAATCGAGCAGTGCGACGAGCATGTCGATGTCATGGGCGCCGGTGACGATGTGCGCAGCCACGACCTCCGGCAGGGTGATGAGCTCGGCCGCAACGTCCGACGCGGGTCGGCCATTTACCGATACCGAAATGCGCAGCAGCACGTTGAAGCCATGCGCCGAAAAGTCTGACACCGCGACAACCCGCAACTGGTTGGCCTCTTCCATGCGGCGGATGCGGGCCGAGACGGTCGTCGCCGTGAGGCCGAGCCGTGCCGCCAGTTGCTGGTTGTTTGCCCGCCCATCGGCACGCAGTGCGCGGATGATGGCAAGGTCGGTGGCGTCGGGCGACGCGGGCTGGTTGCCCGTGCCGCTGCTGCCGCTGCCGCGATGGCCCGAAGCCTTCCGGGCTGCGCGGTTACTCTCCCTGTTCCGCTTCACGCAGCAGCAATGCCGAGATGGCGTTCGAAGAAGCGGGCCATGAGGTCGATCGCCTCACGCGATTCCGGCATGGCTACGCTGAACCAGAAGCCATGAGGCATCGCTTCGAACACATGCAGATCGGCATCCCGCCCGGCCTTGCGCAAGGCGCGGTGGAACATCGCGGCGGAACTAAGCACGGCATCGCGCGTGCCGGTCACCAGCAGGGTCGGCGGGAAGTCGGAAAGATCGCCCTTGATCGGGGCGAGCAGCGGATCGTTGCGGTCGGCCGTACCGACGAAGACGCCGCGCTCGCATTGCGGATCGTCGAGCTTCGCCCCAAGGTGGCCGTAGAAGCCCGAGAGCGTCAGGTAGTTGAAGGTATCGCCAAGCTGCGTCACGTCACCACCCGCGGTGAACACGCCGCACGCGGCGGGCAGGGGCAGGCCTTCCTGCTTGAAGCGCATGATCGCCATCGCCGTGAGGAAGCCGCCCGCCGAGGTACCGAACAGGATCACGTCCCCGGCGGCATGGCTCTTCAGGGCATCGCGATAGACCGCGACGATGTCGTCGACAGCGGCCGGGAAGGGGTGTTCGGGCGCAAGGCGATAGTCGACGGCGATGACCTCGCAACCGGTCTCGCCCGCGATCGGAATGGCTTCCACCAACGAGCCCGAACCCATCACGAAGCCGCCGCCGTGCAGGTTGATCAGCAGCTTGTCGGCATGGCGCACGCCGTCTCTGGGCTTGATGCGGTGGCAGCGCACGCCCGCTATCGCGGCTTCCTCGATCGTGCAGGGCCAGGCTTCGAGCGCCTGCTGGTTGAGCCACTCGAACATCGGGGCCAGTGGCTCGCGCATCAGCCACATCGGCACCGGCGGGGCGTCTTCGGGCATCTGCTGGTTGGGATCGAAACGGAGGTAGGCCTTGGCCTCCTCGCTGATCGTATCGGGCACGTCGAGTTTGACCCGGCCAAGATCCACCACGCCATTTTCGACTTTGTAGCTGCGCATTCGGCTCGTTCCTTCGGATGAATGTCGGGTCAGTTCAGGGCGATCAGTTCGCGGCGATCAGTTCACGGCGAGCCGCTCGCGCAGTTCGCGCTTGAGCAGCTTGCCGTTGGCATTGCGGGGAAGCGGCACGGCCTCGATGTGGATGTCCTCGGGCACCTTGTAGTCCGACACCAGCGCGGCGACGTGGGCGCGCAAAGCATAGGCGGTTGCCGGTTCGCTGAGATGGACGAAGGCCACGACGCGCTCGCCCAGCACCGGGCAGGGCTTGCCGACTACCGCCGCCTCGATCACGGCGGGATGGGCGCAGAGGGTGTTCTCGACCTCGACCGACCAGACCTTGAACCCGCCGCGGTTGATCATGTCCTTGAGCCGGTCGTGGAGCGACACATAGCCCTGTTCGTCCATTGCCCCGATATCGCCCGATTTCCAGAAGCCGTGGGCATAGGCCGTCTCGGTAGCGGCAGGATCGTTCCAGTAGCCGGGGCTGACCATCGGTCCTGCCATCCAGATTTCGCCCTGTTCGCCGCGCGGCACTTCGCGGCCTTGCGCGTCCATCACGATCAGATCGCAGCACGCCACCGGCAGGCCGATCTGGCGTGAGCGTGCTGCCGCTTCCTGCGCGGGCATGATCACCGCAGGCGACGACGTCTCGGTTGCGCCATAAGTGTTGTGCAGGGCAAGGCCGGGCAGGCTCGCGGCGATCTCGGCGATCGTCGCGTCGGGCATGGGCGCGCCGCCGAACCCGCAGACCCGCCAGTCGGGCAGGGTCGTCCGGTCGCAGTCGGGCTGCATCAGGATCAGGGCGATCATGGCCGGGACGATGAGCGTGTAGGTCATCCGCTCGCGGCGGGCGATTTCGACGAACCTGGCCGCCTTGAACTCGCGCATGATCACGAGGCAGCCTGCCACCGCGACGCTCACCCCGAGCAGCGCTACAAGCCCGGTGACGTGGCTGGCCGGGACGGCAAGCAGGCAGCGCTCGCCTTCCCGCAGATCGTAGTGTCGGCGGAAATGGAGGAGCGAGTGGACCAGGTTGCAGTGGGTCAGCACTGCTCCCTTGGGCTTGCCCGTCGTGCCCGATGTGAACAGGATCACCGCCGCTTCGTCTTCGTTCACCGGATCGAACTGGCGCGGCGCGGCGGCGGGGAGGGCGGCGTCGTCGGCAACGGCAAAGCGGTGAACAAGCGCTTCGGGAATATCGGGCAGCGCCGCCCCGGCTTCGTGGAACAGGGCCGCCGCGCCGCTGGCATCGAGCGCCTGCGCGATCTCAGGCTTGCTCAGCCGCAGGTTGAGCGGGACCGCGATCCACCCGCCCAGCGCGCAGGCAAGGACGATGACCTGATATTCCAGCCGGTTGCCCAGCAGGATGGCGACGCGCTCGCCCTTGCCAAGACCGGCATTTGCAAGGGCCGAGGCGAGCGATTGCACCGCCTCGTCGAGCTGCCGGTAGGTCAGCCGACGTGACCCATCCACCACCGCTTCCGCTTCCGGCGCGCGCGAGACGGCCTGCGCGAGGCAGTCGGCGAGCGAGCGCGGCCGACTGGCAAAGCAGCGAACCACGCGTCCGTGATGGACTTCGTGGATCAGCTCGTCAGAAAACGCCTGCATCACTTCTCCCGATGCGTCTTTCATCTTGTCATTGCGTAATCAATGCGCGAATGAGCTACGATAATCAAGAGTAAGTGGGCACTGAGTCACATTGCCCGAGCGAGTGCGTGCGACAGGCCTGCGAGGCGGCTTCAGGTCACGCTATCGGGGCAAAATGGGAGATAACCGGAAATGACTGCACTGTCGGGCTTCACCAAGCTGATCTGCCGCGACGAGGAGGCGATGGCCGCCTATTACACCTCGGTCTATGGCTACGGCATCGTCCAGCGCGTGGCGGGCAACAGTGATGGCGAGCCGTTCCGCGAAGTGATCCTTGCCCCTGGGGGTGACTGGACCAAGGGCTCGCTGGTGATGTTCAACTTCACCGAGCGCCATGCCCCGCGCGACCAGCAGGTCATTCTCGGCTTCGTGGTCGAGGATGTCGATGCGCTCGTGGAAAAGATCACTGCCAATGGCGGCAAGCTGGTCGGACCGGTCCGTGAGGAGGCCGAGCACGGCGTGCGCGTAGTATTCTCCACCGACCCGGAAGGCGCGCTGTGCGAAAACGTGCAGATGCTGTCCCACTGATCGAGCAGCAGGAGTAAACCAGATGGCACTCGACAAGGACGTATTCGCAGGCGGCGTGGCCGTCGTCACCGGGGCGGGCTCGGGCATTGGCGCAGGTCTGGCGCGGCGCGCAGGCGCGCTCGGCATGACCGTGGTGGTGACCGACATCAACGAGGCGGCAGCCGCTGAAACCGTCGCCGCGATCGAGGCAGCGGGCGGCAAGGCCGAGGCCGAAAAGGTCGACGTCTCGATCCCCGAAGAACTCGACCGCCTTGCCGGACTGGTGTTCGACCGGCACGGCGAAGTGCGCCTGCTGATCAACAATGCCGGGATCGAGACGGTGGGCAACACCTGGGAAGTGCCGACGGCGCGCTGGGAAGCCACGCTCAACATCAACCTTCATGGCGTGATCCATGGCGTCCGCGCCTTCGTGCCGCGCATCATTGCCAGCGGCAAGGAAGCATGGATCGGCAATCTCTCGTCGGTCGGCGCTTTCGGCCAGATGCCGGGACAGACCGCCTATACCGTGACCAAGCACGCAGTGCAGGCGTTCAGCGAATGCCTCTACCTCGAGATGGAGCTGAAGAACCTGCCGATCCATGTCTCGGCCATCATCCCTGGCATGCTGCGCACCAACATCTTCAACGCCGAAGCAGGCGCAGGCGAGCCTGACAATGCGGCGAAGCATCGCCGCGCGATGTTCGAGATGATGCGCGACTACGGCATGGACCTCGACGAAGGCTGCCGCCTGTTCCTCGAGCAGATGGCGCAGAACAAGTTCTGGGTGCACAGCCAGCCCGAGATGAGCGAGCAGATCATCGGTGGCCGCATCCGCTTCATGCAGGAGCAGATCCCGCCGATCATGCCCGATCTCGCCCGCCAGATCGCGGTGGACTGAGGCCATGGGCAAGCTTGACGGCAAGGTCGCCATCGTCACCGGCGCAGGGCGCGTGGGCAATATTGGCGTTGCAATCGCACGCGCTTTCCTGCGGGAGGGTGCGAAGGCCGTTGTCGGCACCGATTTCCGCCGCGAAGAGGCCCCGGAAATCGCGGCGCTGGTGCGTGCCGATGGCTCTGCCGGCAGCTTCGTGCTGATGGAGCAGGACGTTACCAGCGAGGCTGATTGGGCGCGCGTTGCGGACGCTACCGTCGCCGACTTCGGCCAGATCGACGTGCTGGTGAACAATGCCGGGATCTCGATCCATGGCGGCATCGCGCAGACCTCGCTCGACGATCTGCGCAAGGTCATGGCCGTCAACCACGACGCGCTGTTCCTCGGCATCAAGGCCTGCGTGCCGCATCTTGCCAGCGCTATTGAGCGCTTCGGCGGCGGCGGGTCGATCATCAACAACCTGTCGATGGCCTCGTACATGCCCAACGCGACCAACATCGGCTATCACGTGTCGAAAGCGGCAGGTCGGATGCTGACGATCTGCGCTGCGCTGGAATACGGGGTCCAGAAAATCCGCGTGAATTCGATTCACCCCGGCGTGACGATGACGCCGATCCTGCGCGAAGGGCTGGAAGATTACGTTGCGCGGGGCATGTGGGAAAGCACCGAGGCGGCTGAAGCGGCACTAGCCGCGATGAACCCGCTTGGCGTGGCGAGCGAGCCTGAGGATACCGCCCACGCCTTCGTCTATCTCGCCAGCGACGATGCCCGCTTCGTCACCGGCGCGTCGATCTACCACGATGGCGCGATCGGCCTTCGATACTGAAGCCAGGGATACGGCCCGGCTTTCGCCGAAGCAGGCCGTCTCGTTCGCCGGGTATCTGGCCTCCAAGGCTCACGAACCCAATGTTCGAGCCAAGTAATAGACCATACCCGTTCGATTAAGTTGCGTCGCTTGCACGTGCTCTGCCGCTGTGGAACAAGGCGGCGTGATGGACGCCAGCACCCGGAAATCCCGCATTTCGGAAGCAAGGAAGACGCAAACTGCGCCGCACCGGCCGGTGCGCGGACGGCCAACGGCTGAACAGGTCACCTCGATCGATCGGGCCATTCTCAGCACGGCGCGCACCATGTTCCTGACCGATGGTTTCGATGCGGTCGGCATGAAACAGGTGGCCGAGACCGCGCGGGTATCGAAGGGCACGCTCTATGCCCGCTATCCCTCGAAGGAAGCGCTGTTCAAGGCGGTGATCGAACAGTCGATCGAGGACTGGTCGGCCGAGGCCTCGCAGCAGGATGCCTTGCTTACCGACAATATCGAGCAGCGCCTGCGCCACCACGTCACGATCATTGCGACGTGGCTCGGCAGACCGGACGTGCTTGCCCTGCAGCGCCTGCTGCTGTCGGTGCAGGACCGGTTTCCCGAACTGTCGGAGGTGATGCGGCGCCGGGGCAACGATTACATCATCGGTCTTATCGCCAAGGATATCGAGGACGCTGCCGCGCGCGACCGGCGCAACCTGCGCGATGCCCGTGCCGTTGCGCGTCTCCTGGTGGCCGGGATTACCGGGGCGCATCTGCAAGGCGGCTTTTCCGGCGCCAACGACGAGGATCTGCAAGGTTTTGCGCAACGGGCGGTTGAAGTCATCCTGTGGGGCACCAGCGCCTGGTAGGCCTTGATATTAGAACACGCGTGTTCATAAATTCCCTGATGAACGCGTCGCGTGTCCTATTCTGAGAGGATGCCCGTGATCCGCACTGCCCTTTTCCCGTCGTCTGCGCGAGAGGATCAGGCCGCCATGCCGAACGGCGCGTCCACAGGAGCTTCGGCCGGATACTCGGCAGGACCGCCGAAGTTGTAGGCCGCATTGAGCGCACTTATGAACGCCGGATCGTTCAGCGGGTCGCTCGGCGTCTCGATGTGAATCCCGCGCGAACGCACGTCCTTGATCAGCATGTCGATGGCCTGTTCGTGCGTGAGGTTGTCGGTGCCGTCCATGTTCTTCTTCAGTTCGTCGAAGTCCATGAGCACTTCTGCCGACCAGTGGACGAGGAAGCGCAGGTCGTCGGTGTGATAGCGCTCGATCACTTCGTCGCCAGTCTTGACCAGCCAGCCGTCGCGATCGCCGGGATCGCCGGTGAATACGCTGTCGAAAGCCAGGCCGGCAGGACGGCGACGCTCCGGCGCACCGTTGGCCTCGCCGCGATGCACCAGCATCTCGTTCTGCACCACCACCGCGCGGTTGTAGATCGGCGACTTGACGCGCGCGGGCTTGTTCAGCGGACCTTCGGGCCAATAGGTGAAGCCGCTGTCCGGATCGTGGCTGAACCAGGTGATCACCTGTGCCATCTTTATCAGGTAGTCCTGGAACAGTCCGGAACGCCCCATGATCGAGCAGAGCCAGGTTGGCGAATTCTCGTAGCGGATACCGCGGAAGCTCGGGGAATCGAGGTGTCCCGGATCGGTGTTGGCGCAGGGACCGTTGACGTTGAACAGCATCATCTGCGGCTTGGCGTACTGCGCCCCCCAGTAAGACTTGGCGTGCTCGAGGAAGGCCTGATTGTAGAACATCTCGTGCAGCTCTGGGTAGATCGCGGTCGAATAGTTGCCGAAGTAGCCCCGGAACGTCGGCGTCATGAACATGTCGAGCGTGGGCTTGAAGCCTTCCGGAAAGCCGCCGGCAAAAGTCGCCAGCAGAGCTTCCGCCGAGGGAAAGTGCTGTGCGAGGATCAGCTTCCATGGACCCTCGTCGTGCACCACGTCGAGCATTACGCGCTTCTGCGCTTCGGTGAACGGATTGCTGATCTCGCGCGGGGGCGAGACTGGGCGGAGAAGGTTTGAAAGATATTGCCTGCGGGATTCGTCAAGCATCGCTGTCTCCTCTGGCCGTGGTGACTTGGGCCGTGACCGGGCCCGACCGGCTCTTCATCATAAAAGTTATAGAGTGATAACTTTTTCCGCAAGCGATTTTCCGCAAATCTGGCTATGGCGGGGGACATGGACGGGACAGGCAATCAGATTCCGCAAGGATCGGGCAGCGCGATCAACAAAGGCCGCCGCACGGCCAATCGCATTCTCGATGCCGCCGAGGACCTGTTCGCCCGCAACGGCTACGAGGCGACTGCGCTGCGCGACATTGCGGCCGAAGCGGGGATCCAGCAGCCGGGGCTCTACAAGCACTTCGCCAGCAAGGAGGATCTCTACCGTCAGGTCTACGAACGCGCGCTGCGCCCGATGACCGATCTGATGGACCAGCTCCTGGCCGGCCCGGACGACGACTTCGACGAACTGGCCGACCGCATGACCGACCTGCTCGCCGATCATCCGACCATCGCCCGCTTGCTGGTACGGGCCGTCGTCTCGTCCGACACCCAACCCGATCTTGTCGCGCTCGACTGGCTGGGCCGCGTTGTCGGCTATGGCCGCAAGCTCAGCGAGAAGGCGGGCGAGGCGGCCTCGGGCGACCTGTTGGCGGTGCAGATCGTCGCGATCTTCAACATGCTGTTCGGCTTCTTCTGGGCCTCGCCCCTGCTCGAAAGCCTGACCGGCAAGCCCGCGACCGATCGGCATGCGATGGCGCTTCAGAAGAGTCTGCTGCGCACGCTTATCGCCGCGCTGCCGCAAATGGGCGAGCGCGGCGCGTAAGGGCGCAATGGTTCAGGCCAGCGTGGCGACTTCGGCCTCCAGTGCCGATGCCTTGCGCCCGCCGCGCACGACCTTGCCCGGCAGCGTGCCGGTGGGCCGGTCGTCGCGCCGGATCACTTTGCCGCTGACCACCGTCGCCACGTAGCCCCGCGCCGTCTGGTCAAGCCTGCGCCCGCCGCCCGGCAGATCGTGGCGCACTACCGGCGCATGCAGTTCGAGCGTGGCCATGTCGATCACGTTGACGTCTGCCTTCAGCCCCGCGCGCAGCACGCCGCGATCCTCCAGCCCCATCACCCGCGCCGGACGGGCGGCGAGCATCTCTACCGTCTCGGCCAGCGACAAGCGCTCGCCTGCCCGGTCACGAACCCAGTAGGTCAGCATGAAGGTGGGATAGCTGGCATCGCAGATCGCCGCATAGTGCGCGCCGCCATCGCCAAGGCCGATCACCGTGTCCGGACGGCGCACCAGTTCGAGCAGCGCATCGAGCTTGCCATCGTGGAAATTGCCAAGCGTGCTGAGGATCATGCCGTTGCCGCCACGCTCCATCAGCACGTCGTAGGCGACCTCCTCGCACGAGCGGCCTTGCGCGCGGGCCAGCGCGGCGATGCTCTGGTCGGCCGAAGGCTCGTACTGCGGGGGATCACCGAACGGGAACATCCAGTCCCAGATGCGCGTGAGCATGGCAAGCGGATGGCCGGGCTGCGGCATCTCTGACAGGAGCCTTGCGCGAAATGCAGGATCAGCGAGGTGCGGCAGCTGTTCCTCCAGCGGCAGGGCAGCGATGGGCTGATAGGACGGGCACAGGCAGAACGGGTGGGTCGAAAGTGCCCAGCCCGAGATCAGCCCGATCGGGCGCGGCAGCACCTGCGGCCAGATCTCCATCCCCTGCGCCCGCGCCTCGTCTACCTTGGCCAGCGCCTCTTCCCAGTTGCGCGGTCCGCTGTTGACCAGCCCGAGCGTGAAGGTCGACGGACGGCCGCAGGCCTTGGTCACGGCAACGAGCCGCGCCATTTCCTCTTCCCAGCTCTGGAATGGCGCGTCGAGCACCGCCTGGAACACGCCGGTCCCGGCCTCGGCCAGCGCTTCGGTGATCGCCACCAGCTCGCGCGTTTCGGCGTTGAAGGTGGGGATCAGCTCGCCCGCCTTGGTGCGGTGGATGTTGAGGCGCGACGTGGCAAAGCCCACGGCGCCTGCATCCAGCGCCTCGCGGGCAATTGCGCGCATCGCGGCAAGATCCTCGTCGGTCGCCTCTTCGCGCGCCAGGGCCCGCTCGCCCATGACCCACACGCGCAAGGGGCTGTGCGGCAGCAGGCAGGCAACGTCGATGTCGCGCTGGCGGGCGGAAAGGGCGTCAAGGTATTGCGGGAAGGTCTCCCAGTCCCACGGCAGGCCTTCGGCCATGACCACGCCGGGAATGTCCTCCACGCCCTCCATCAGGCGGATCAGCGCCTCGTGATCAGCGGTGCGGCAGGGCGCGAAGCCGACGCCGCAATTGCCGAGGACGGCGGTGGTTACCCCGTGCGAGGAACTGGGTGACAAGGTGTCGGACCAGATGGCCTGCCCGTCGTAATGGGTGTGGATGTCGACAAAGCCCGGTGTCACCACCAGCCCGCTCGCCTCGATCACTTCCGTGGCCGAGCCGGTGAAGGTCCCGCCCACCTGCACGATGCGGTCACCCTGAAGCGCCACGTCGCCGACGTGCGGCTCGGCGCCGGTGCCGTCAACGATCAGCCCGCCGCGAATCAGCATGTCCGCCTTGGTGGTCATCCTCGTTCTCCCATGGTCTTTGGCAAACGGTACTCGGCCGTTCGGCATGTGGCAAGCCTCGCTGCGTGAGGAAGTATGGGTACCTTCAAGGCCATGAACTGCCGGTTGGGATGCGATACAACGATATGCGTAACAATTATGCCTTCAAGTTACGCATGATTGATATCCGTCAATTTCATTGGCGCGGCCTGAGGTCACTCTGCATCCATCGAATCAAGGGGCGAAGGAGAGCGGAGCCATGGAAATCGCAGGCCTGGCCTACAGCGTGGTCAGCGCAACGGACCCCGACGCATGGGTGCGCTTCGGCGAGGACTTCGCCGGCTTCTCCGCACATCGCCTGCCCGGCGGCCTCGCCCTGCGCTTGGACGAACGTGCGGGCCGGATCTTTGTGGAGCAGGCTGGCATCGACCGCTATGCCGCCAGCGGCTGGGAACTGCGCACCCGCCGCCAGTTCGATGCCGCCCTGGCCGAGCTTGCCGCCAAGGGCATTGTCTTCAACACTTCCACTCCGGCGGAGCGCGCGCTGCGCCACGTTGCCAAGATGGTGTGGTTCCGCGACCCCGCCGGCAACCGCCACGAGCTGTGCTACGGCCCGATCTCGGACTTCACCCGCTTCGTTTCTCCGCAGGCGGTGCGCGGCTTCGTTACCGGCGAGCTGGGTTATGGGCACATCGTCCTGCCCGCGCCGCAGATCGATGCGACGCGCGATTTCCTGATCGACGTGCTCGGCTTCGGCATGTCGGACTTCATGGTCCACCGCCCGCTGGGTGACGATGGCCCAGCCATGCGCATAGACTTCATGCACTGCGCCAACGCCCGCCACCACAGCCTTGCCCTGTTCGAGGGCGAGGTGCCTGCGGGCTGCGTGCATATGATGGTCGAAGTGCCTGATCTCGACGAGGTGGGCCGCGCCCACGATCGCATGCTCAAGTCCGGTGCGCGCCTGATGGCAACGCTCGGCAAGCATACCAACGACCACATGACCAGCTTCTACGTCGCAACGCCCGGCGGCTTCGCGCTCGAATACGGGTTCGGCGGGCTGCAGCTCGATTGGGAAACGCACAGCGAGTTCGAATTCACCCAGGTGAGCCTGTGGGGCCACGATTTCAGCGTCGGCTTCGGCGCGGACGAACAGGCGCAGCTGGCAGCAGCGGCCTGAACAACAGAACATGAGGAGACGGACCATGACTCTTGCCCAAGCCGTTAGCACAATGCCCACCGAAGCCGAGCTTGTCGCCCGCGCCGAGGCATTGATCCCGGCCCTGCGCGCCCGCGCCGACGAGGCTGACCGCCTCTGCCGCCTGCCCGACGAGACGATCCGTGATTTTCAGGAGGCGGGCTTCTTCAAGATCCTCCAGCCGCGCCGTTACGGCGGTTACGAGATGGACCCGCAGACGTTCTATGCGGTGCAGATGAAGGTGGCCGAAGGCTGCATGTCCTCGGCCTGGGTGCTCGGCGTTGTCGCCGTCCACAACTGGCAGCTCGCGCTGTTCGATGCCCGCGCGCAGGAGGACGTCTGGGGCAAGGACCCGACCACGCTGATCTCGTCTTCCTACATGCCCAAGGGCGTGGCGACGCCGGTCGAGGGCGGCTATCGCGTGACCGGGCACTGGGGCTTTTCCAGCGGTGTCGACCACTGCGAATGGGCGTTCCTTGGCGGGCAGCTGCTCGATCCCGAAACCGGCAAGCCTGATTTCGTCACCTTCCTGATCCCGCGCAAGGACTTCACCATCCTGCCGATATGGGACACCGTCGGCCTCGGCGCGACCGGGAGCCATGACGTGACCGTGGAGGACGTCTATGTCCCCGCCTATCGCGTCCACCGCTCGAAGGACGGCTTCGCGGTGACCAGTCCCGGCCTCAAGGTCAACGACGCGCCGCTGTTTCGCCTGCCGTTCGGCCAGGTCTTCGTGCGGGCGGTCTCGTCCTCCTCGATCGGGGCGCTGCAGGGCGCGCTCGACGTCTATCGCGAAGCGGGGGCCAAGCGCGTTTCGCACAACGATGCCTCCAGCGCCGCACAGGACCCGGCGACGCAGGAACTGATCGCCGAGACCGCCGCCGCCATCGACGAGATGAAGGCGGTGCTCAATCGCAACTTCGACCACCTCAACGCTAAGGCCCGCGCCGGTCAGGCTGCTGACGTCGAAACGCGGCTGACCTTCCGTTACCAGTCGGCGCAAGTATCGGGCCGTTGCGCGGACCTGATCAGCCGCATCTTCCATGCCTCGGGCGCGGAGGGGATCTTCCGTGGGCGGCCAATCGCGCGGATCTTCTGCGACATTCACGCCGGGCGCACCCATGTTGCCAACAACCCCGGCAAGGTCGGCCGCAACTTCGGCAACGTCCTGCTCGGTGCTCCCAACGCCGACAGCTTCATCTGAGAAGGATCGATCCCATGGCAACCACGGCAGACTACGGGCTCGGCCCCAATGCATACCCTCGCGGCTGGTTCATGATCGCCGTTGCGGCGGACGTCACGCCCACCCCGCAGGCGGTGCACTTCTTCGGCAAGGAGATGGTGCTCTATCGCGGCAAGGGCAGCGGACGGCCGATCCTGCTCGACGCATTCTGCCCGCACATGCGCGTTCACATCGCGAAGAACACCACGTCGTACATCGTGCGCGATGGCATGCAGGTGGAAGGGGATTCGATCCGCTGCCCCGCGCATGGCTGGCGCTACAATTCGCAAGGGCAATGCGACGACATCCCCTATTCGACCCACGGCATCCCCAAGTCCGCCTGCCTGAAGTCATACACCGTGGAGGAACGCGCGGGCTGCATCTTCATGTGGCACGACATGGAAGGCGGCGCGCCCGATTTCGATCTGCCTGCGCTTTCCGAATGGGACCGCACGGAAGAGGGCTGGGTGCGCTGGACGCCTGATCACCTCGGCACCCTGCCGATCCACCCGCAGGAAATCCTCGACAACATGTCGGACATTGCCCACTTCGCGCCGGTCCACGGCAGCACGGGCACGGTCTATTTCGAGAACGTCTATGACGGGCCGATCATGCGCCAGCGCTTCGGCTCGGGCCACCGCACGCTGGTCGACAGCGAGGCGCTGCTCGAAACCGACACTTGGTACACCGGCCCCGGCATCCTTCTGTGCCGCATGGAGGGCAAGCATCCCTCGCTGATGATGATCTGCAACACCCCGGTCAAGGATGGCGAGGTACGGGTGTGGTTCGCAGTCATGGCAAAGACCGCCGACAACCACCAGCCTACGCGGGAGGAAGCCGCCATCGCCCGCGCCTATCATGAATCCGGGCTCGCCGCCTTCGCGCAGGATTTCGAGCTGTGGCAGCACAAGGAACCGGCGATCAGCGTGCTGCAGATCCCCGACGATGGGCCGTTCCACAAGGGCCGCATCTGGTATCGCCAGTTCTTCCACCCGCGCGAACGCGCCGACGAGTTCCAGAGCCGCGTCAATGGATCGCACGTGACCCTGCGCGGCGAGGGCGAGGTGATGCAGGTGGCTTGATATCCTCGCGGTGTTTCCCCGGGGAAACATTACGGGAACAAAGCTGCTGCTGCTTCAGAAGGCGACGACGGTGCGCAGCGATTCTCCCCGGCGCATAAGGTCAAACCCTTGATTTACCTCGCTCATTGGCAGGCGATGGGTGACGAGGTCGGCGAGGTTGAGGCGGCCTTGTGCGAAATGGTCGAGCAGGCCGGGAAGCTGGCTGCGGCCCTTGACGTTGCCCATGAACGAGCCTTGCACCCGCCGCCCGAGCTGCAGCTGGAAGGGGATCAGTTCCATCGCCTGCCCATCTGGCGGCACGCCGAGGACGACGGTGCAGCCCCAGCCGATGCGGGTGGATTCGAAGGCTTGGCCCATAAGCTTGACGTTCCCGGCGCACTCGAAAGCATAGTCGACGCCGCCTTGGGTCATGGCCTGAATCGCAGAGACAGGATCGGCTTCGCGCGCGTCGATGAAGTCGGTCAGGCCGAAGCGCTTGCCCTGTTCGTGGCGCAGCGGGTTGATGTCGACGCCGATGATTCGCGCGGCTCCGGCAAGACGTGCGCCCTGCACGACATTGAGGCCGATGCCGCCGAGGCCGAAGACCGCAACCGTCGCGCCGCTTTCGACATGGGCGGTGTCCATGACCGCGCCGACGCCAGTCGCCACGCAGCAGCCGGCGGTGCAGGCGAGGTGGAAAGGCACGTCATCGCGGATCACCGCCACGTTGCGCTCTGCCGTGACGATGAACTGGGCAAGGCTGCCGACGCCCGAATAGGCGGAGACCGGTTTGCCGTTCAGCGAGAACGGGCTCGGCTGGAGGGCGATGTCGCCCAGGAACATTTCGCACAAGTTGGTCTTGCCCGATCGGCAGTTGCCGCACATGCCGCATTCGCCGATGCCCACCGGGATCACGTGATCGCCGACCTTTACCGAAGTGACCGCGGCGCCGACTTCGCGGACAATGCCTGCGCCTTCATGCCCGACCACGACCGGGAAGGGATAGGGCGCGGCCTTGCCTTCGATCTGGCTGAGATCGGTGTGGCACAGCCCGCTCGCCATGATCTCGATCAGCACGTCGCCGGGTCCCGGTGGGGCGAGATCGAGCAGTTCCTCGACCAGGGGAGCGCCGGGGGCGTAGCATACCATTGCTCTCGTTTTCATGCGTTGGGGTCTTTCCCAAGGATCAGGTCGGCGGCCTTCTCGGCAATCATGGCGACCGGGATGGCGGTGTTGCCGCCGGGCAGGTGCGGCATGATCGAGGCATCGACCACGCGCAGCGATTGCAGGCCGTGGACGCGCAAGGTGTCGTCCACCACGGCAAGCGGATCGGAGCCCATGCGCGCGGTGCTGGTCGAGTGGTAGTCGGCCTCGGCGTGGGCACGGATATAGGCGTCGATTTCGTCGTCGGACTGGACCTGTGGGCCGGGGGCGAGTTCCTCGCCCCGCATCTCGTCGAAGGCGCGCTGGTTGAAGATGCGGCGGGCGATGCGCACACCTTCGCGCATGACGCGGCGGTCGTTTTCGCTGGCGTTGTAGTTCTGGTCGATCACCGGGGGCACCTCGGGATCGGCGCTGGCGAGAGTGACGCGCCCTCGCGATTCCGGCCGTGCGACGTTGATGTGCGCATAGAAGCCATGCATCGGCACCATCTTGCGCCCGTTCTGTCCGAACAGCGCAGAGACCAGCAGCATCTTGATGTCAGGCTCGTCCAGCGCAGGGTCCGAGCGGACCATGCAGGCGACCGACATGCCGGGATCGGCAAGCGGACCGCTACGGAGGGCAAGGTACTGCGCCATGGCCAGCGCGCCGCGCAAGGGGTTGAGGAAGCGCAGCATCGACCACGGTTTGGTCGAGCGATACTTCACATGCGCGGCGAGGTGATCCTGCAGGCCCTGGCCGACGCCGGGGAGGTTGTGGACCAGCGCGATGCCATGTTCGGCAAGGTGGGCGGCGGGGCCGACGCCGGAAAGCATCAGAAGTTGCGGGGTGTTGATCGCGCCTGCGGAGAGGATCACTTCGCGGCTTGCCGTCGCAAGCGTGTCGATGCCTGCGCGGCGGAACACGACGCCGGTGGCGCGGGTGCCGTCGAAGGTGATGCGGCGGGTCTGGGCTTCGGTCAGGACAGTGAGGTTGGAACGCTTGCGCGCCGGGCGGAGATAGGCTGAGGACGCGCTGGAGCGGCGGCCCTTGCCAACGGTGAGGTCGACCACGCCGAAGCCGTCGCGGGTCTTGCCATTGAGGTCTTCGGTCAGGGGATAGCCTGCCTGCGCTCCGGCCTTGAGGAAGGCCTGGGCGAAGGGGTGGTCTTGCGCGGCACGGGTTACCTGTATCGGGCCGTCGGTTCCGTGCCATTCGTTCGATGCAGGGCCGAAGCTTTCGAGCTTGCGGAAGTAGGGCAGGACATCTGCGAAAGACCAGCCGCGATTGCCCGCCTGAGCCCAGCGGTCATAGTCGGAATGGAAGCCGCGATCATAGGTCATGCCGTTGATCGACGAGCCGCCGCCGAGCACCTTGCCGCGCGGAAGGTAGAGCACGCGGTTGTCGAGATGACGCTGCGGTGCGGAGGCATAGGGCCAGGCGAAGGCGCCCGACATCATGATCGGCAGCAGGCCGCCGGGCGCGGCGATCAGCGGGCTGGTGTCCTTGCCGCCCGCCTCGAGCAGCAGGACACGGCATTGGGGATCGGCGGAAAGACGGTTGGCGAGGATGCAACCTGCCACGCCGCCGCCGACGATCACATAATCGAATTCAAGGCTTTCCATGTGCCAAGCACAATCCGGATCAGAGTTCGACCACCGAGAGGATGTGGCTGTTCTTGTCGGGGAAGACGTAGTCGAATTCGAGGACCATGGTTTCGCCGAGCTGGCCTGCGCACATCAGGTCGGTCTCGACGAAGACCTGCACGCCCGCGCTGCCATAAGCGTAGCGGGTGGACTTGCCGAAGACCGGAGAGGCATCGAGGCGGGCGTCGACTGCTTCATCGCCCCGGCGCGCGCGGTTCATGCCGATGTTGAGGCGGCCCTTGAAGGCGGGGTCGTTCTCGTTGAGGTCCTGCAGGTTCAGGACCATGGCTTCGAGTTCCTCGAGCGAATCGACGAGGAAGCCGAAGTGGAAGCTGGCTTCGAAGTCCTGCGCCATCATCGCGCGATAACCCTTGACCGCTTCGTGCTCGTCATCGGAGCCGACGCGCAAGGCGGCGTGGATGGCGGCGATCAGCTTCTGCTGCGGCTCTGGCAGGCAGGAGAGGTAGACGATGCCATCGCCGCGCGCGAAGTGGTTGCCCGAGACGACGAAGCGATAGAAGTTGCCATTGGGCAGGGGCAGGACCTGTGTTTCCTTGAGGCCTGCGATCTGCAGCAGGCGCGAAGCGAGCGGACCGTCTTCGGGCTTGCCATAGTGGAGGGCGAGGTGGCCCATCGACAGGCCCCCATCGGCAATCGGGGAAGTTGCGATTTCGGGTGCAGTCGTTGCCATGTCCAGCCTGTCCTCTCTGAGCCGCTTTTCGAGAGCAGCCTAACAGCGCGGTTTCCCGACCGCAACATTTGTAAGTGCGCACTAATGAATAATCGCGTATCTCAAGACCTCTCCATGTTCGAAATTTATGATGCAAGGGCAAGGGTGTTGTGAGCTTGCGTATCTTTAACTGGTGACTCGCAGGGTGGCGAGGGGGTAGGAATCGAGTGATGAAGCGACTGGCCCTTGATCACATCACAGCCATCGACACGACGCCGGTCCAGCTTGCGCAGACAGCGCGGGCGGCCGGTTGCGATGGCATGTGCCTGTTCATGGAACCGATGGACGTCCTGCCGCTGATGCCGAAGTTCGATATCTACGGCGACCTTGCGGCGCGGGCCGAGGTGCGGGCGGCGATGGACGACCTCGGCGTTGTGCTGGACCTTGCCTATCCCTTCACGCTGGCGGGACGCACCGATGTGTCTGCCTTTGCCACCGCCATGGACTGTGCAGCAGAGCTTGGCGCGGGGCTGCTCAATGCGCTGCTCTATGATCGCGATCCGGCGCGGCGGCTCGATACCTTCGGGCGCTTTTGCGACATGGCGCAGGGTTTTGGCTTGAAGGTTGCGGTGGAGTTCTATCCGCCGAGCCAGATTCCCTCGCTGGCGGCGGCGCTCGATCTGGTGGGGCATGTGGGACGGCCGGGGATGGTCGGGATCAATGTCGATCTGCTGCACCTGATGCGCTCGGGCGGGTCGATTGCCGAGCTGGCGGCGGCGCCGGCAGGGTATGTGCTCTACGGGCAGGTTGCCGACGGTGCCGCCGAGGCACCGGACAATGCCGAAGTCGAGGCTTCGTCGGAACGGCAGCTGTGCGGGGAGGGTACGTTTGACGTTGCGGGCTTCGTGCGCGCGTTGCCACAGAGTTGCCCGGTTAGCGTGGAGATTCCGCGCAACCACGCGGTGGGTTGCGAGACCACCGCGATGCGCGCGCGACGCGCCGTGGATAGCGCGCGCGCCGCTATCGCGTAGGGTCAAGCGTTGCGCAGGAACGCCAGTTCCTCTGCACTGAGCGTCAGGGCATCGGCCTTGGCGCTGTCGATGACCTGTTCGGGCGATGAACCGCCGAAGATGGCGATTGTCTGATCGGGCTGGCTGAGCAGGTAGGACAGGGCGATCTCGTTGATCGAGACGCCGTGCTTTGCGGCCAGCGATTGGGCGACGGCAAGGCGGCGTTCGTTGACGGGGTTGGCATAGCGCGTGGCGAGCTGTTCGCCCACTTGTCCAGCGGCAAGCTTGGTAAAGTACCCGCCCGACTGCGCGGCGTAGGCGACGATGGGCAGGCCTTCTGCGTGCAGGGCCTCGTATTCGCCTTCATAGTAGTGCTGGTAGCCCTGCTGCGCGGCGGCGGCGGCATCGGGCACGGCCAGGCCCCAGAAGGTTTCCGAGGCGACGAAGCCCTGCTTGCCGATGGAGGCGGCATAGGCGTTGGCGGCGCGGATGCGGTCTGCCGACCAGTTTGACGCGGCGAAGTGGCGGATGCGGCCGGCTTCGCGATGGGCGACGAGCGCGTCGATGATCGGTTCGACCGGGCTTTCCGGGTTGTCCATGTGGAGGAAGTAGAGGTCGATGGTGTCGACGCCGAGGTGATCGAGGCTTTGCGCAAGGTCTGCCGCGACGTCATCCGGGGTGACGCGGTTGCGCCAGTCGCCCACGCGCATGTCGAAGAAGCCGCCCTTGGTGGCGATCACGAAGTCCTCGCGCTGCTGCGTCTTGAGCCATGCACCGACCGCGCGTTCACTGGCACCGATGGGCGCGTCGGGCATCCAGTCGCCATAGCTGCGAGCCGTGTCGATGAAATTGCCGCCGAGGCCTGCGTAAGTGTCGAGAATGGCGTTGGACTTGCCCTGGTCGAGCATCCAGCCGAGCATGTTGGTGCCATAGCACAGGCGGCTGACGGTGAGGTCGGTGTTGTTCAGCGTGACCTTCTGGAGCATTCCGGGAATCCTTCTAGACATGTAAGTGCTGACTTATCCGAAAAGCCGGGGCGTGCAAGCATCTCGCGGGGCTTGGCGCGAGATGCTTGCACGGGTCCGTTCAGGCAGCCGCGTTGCGGCCTGCGTAGCGCCCGAAGAAGGTGCAATCGGCAAGGCTCATGCCGGAGGAGTAGCCATGCCCCCACGCGGGCAGGCCCGAGGTGCAACGTCCAGCGGCGAAGAGGCCGGGGATTGGCTGGCCTGACCGGTCGAGCACTTCGGCGTCGGCAGAGGTCTTCAGGCCTCCCAGCGTGAAGAAGCTGAAGTAGCTCGTTTCGAAATTGCACTCGAGAGCCACGAAGGGCGACTGGTCGAGGGGCTTGAGGATCGGCGCCTGCTTGTCGAACAGCGGATCGCGGCCTTCGCGGGCGTGGGTGTTGTAGAGGTGCATGGTGGTCGAAAGCGTACCGGCGGGCATTTCCAGTTCGGCTTCGACCTCTTCCCAGGTCTCGCCCGTGCCGGCGATGGTGATGCCGGCAAGGTCGAGCGGCTGGGTGAAGTGCGCGCTGTCGAGCAGGAGGTAGACCTTGCCGCCCGGCTGGTCGACGGCGCAGCGACTGACGCGACCGTGGTAGCAGTCCTCATTGATGAAGCGCTGTCCGGCGACGTTGACGAAGACGCCATAGGCCTGCTCTTCAGGGATGGTCCACGGGCAGGTGGTGAAGAACTGGTCCATGTGGATGGGATCGCCACCGACCGAAGCGCCGAGCTCGATGCCGATGCCGTCGTCCTTGTCGCCGATGGGGCTGTTTACCCGGAAGCTCTCGGGGCAGTACTTGCGGCGCATCGCATCGTTGAACACGAAGCCGCCGGTGGCAAGGACGACGCCCTTGTGCGCGCGGACGAAGCGGTCCTTGTTGTCGATCCGTACGACCACGCCTGCAACGCGGGTGCCTTCGGTGATCAGGGCAACGGCGCGGGCATCGACGTGGATCTCGGTGCCGAGATCGCGTGCGCGGGCCTCGAGGATATCGACCAGCGGACGCCCGCCACCCCAGCCCATGTGCTGGATCACGTGGCCGCGCGGCGCGGGCCTGGCCTGACGGTAGAAGGGCGCGGCGGCTTCGCTGCCCGACCAGATCAGGGTTGAATCGTCGGTCGGTTCGATGATCTTGCCCGGCAGGAAGTTGCCGCGATAGGGCACGCCCTGATCCTTGAGCCACTGATAGTGCGAAAGGGCCTCGCGGCCATAGCGTTCGCACTTGGCGTCATCGACGCAGGGACCGCCGGCAAGCTTGAGGTAGGCGGTGAAGTCCTCGACCGTATCGTCAAAGCCAGCGGCCTTCTGGGCATCGGTGCCGCCGCCGATGTAGATTTCACCGCCCGACAGGGCCGATGCGCCGCCGCTTCCCGAACTGCGTTCGAACAGCATGACGCGTGCACCCGCGGTGCGCGCCTCGATCGCGGCGCAGGCACCGGTTGCGCCGAAGCCGACGATGGCGACGTCCGTCTCGAAATCCCACTGCGGGACCTGTTCGAGGGGCAGGGGCCGATACTGTGAATATGCTGTCATTCCGGTCTTCCGCTCCCAAGCCTTCGCGGATCGTTTTCGTCCGCCGTTCAGAGGCAGGCCCGGTGAAGGGCCTTGCCGACTCATTTGCGCATTTCTGCACCGCATTCGTAATTTTCAATTGCATTGGATACGCAAATCGTCAATTGAAAACCCAATCGCCTTTCGATATTGGCGATTTCGAATCTGTTGATGCGAGCTTTGCCCGTATCAAAAAGCAAAGGGAGAGCCGCCCCGTGCAGGGCACTGATCACATCGATCTGTCGGGCAAGGTCGCGATCGTCACGGGCGGTACGCGCGGGCTGGGGCGGCAAATTGCCGAGGTCCTAGCCAAGGCCGGTGCAGCGGTGACGGTGTGCGGCCGCAGCGAACCTGCGGACCTGCCTGAGGGCATCGCATTTCGTGCCGCAGATATCCGCGATCCCGAACAGGCCGAAGCGCTGGTCGAGGCAGTGGCGGCGCAGCATGGGCGCATCGACATCCTCGTCAACAATGCCGGAGGATCGCCGCAGGCACCGGCGACGTCGAGCCCGCGCTTCTTTGACGCGATCGTGAAGCTGAACCTGCATTCGGCGATGTACATGTCGCAATATGCCTATGCCCACATGGCGAAGCTGGGTGCGGGGAGCATCGTCAACATCGCCAGCGTATCGGGGATTCGTCCCTCACCCATGACGGCGGCTTATGGCGCGGCCAAGGCGGGGCTGCTCAGCCTTACGCAGAGCCTGGCGCAGGAGTGGGGCCCGGACGGCGTGCGCGTGAATGCGATCATCGTGGGGCTGATGCAGACCGAGACTTCAGAAGAAACCTATGGCGATGCCGCGGCGCAAGATGCGGTCGCCAAGTCGTTGCCGCTGCAGCGCATGGGCACCGGGGCGGACATCGCAGGCGCTGTCCTGTGGCTGAGTTCGAGCCTCGCCTCGTGGGTGAGCGGCGCGCGCATCAATGTCGATGGCGGGGGCGAGCGGCCCTACTTCCTCGACCTCGTGAAAGGATAACCGGGCCATGTCGATCAAGGCGCTGGGCTATGTCGTGGTGGAAACCGCAAAGCCGGATGAATGGGACCGCTTCCTGACGGAATTCGTCGGAGTCATGCGGGTTGCCGATGCCAGCGATGGGGCGGCGCTCTATCGCGTGGACGACCGGGTGTTCCGCTTCCGCATCGAGAGCGGTTCGCGCGAGTGGTTCGTGGCGGCGGGCTATGAAGTGGACGACCGCGCGACGCTTGATGCGCTGGCGGCGAAGGTTGCAGCGGCGGGCCGTCCGGTGGAATGGGCAAGTGAAGCCGAGGCGAGGGGGCGTGGCGCCGAGGCCATGTTCCGCACCAGCGATCCTGCGGGCAACGGGCTTGAGCTTTACTGTGGCGATGCGCGCACCGATGCGCCGTTCGTTTCGCCCATCGGCGTGCCCGAGTTCGTGACCGGTGCGATGGGCATGGGCCATGCGGTGTTTTCCGCGCCCAACTTCGACGAGACCATCGCCTTCCATTGCGACGTGCTGGGCTTTGGCCAGACCGACATGCCTCGCTTCCAGCTGTTCGGCCCGGAAGGCCCGTCGATGGGCTTTGCCTTCCTTCATGCCGACAACGGGCGGCACCATTCGATCGCGTTCGGCGAAGGGCCGATCCCGCCTTCGGGCGCGGTACACATCATGCTGGAGCTGCCGACGCTGATCGAGGTGGGCAAGGCGCATGACCGGATGAAGCGCTTCGGATATCCGGAAAGCGCGACGCTGGGGCGGCATGTCAATGACGAGACCACCGGCTTTTACGTGCAGACGCCCTCGGGCTTCGATCTCGAGATCGGCTGGGACAGCCTGGTGATCGATCCGGCCAGCTGGGAGACGACCCGCCACGAAGCAATCAGCGTGTGGGGGCATGAATGGGCCTGGCAGAAAGCCATGAAAGAACAGCAGGGGGAACGGGCGTGAGCCTTGATAAACGCATGACTGCGGCGGAGATCGTCGCGCAGCTTTCCGATGGCATGACCATCGGCATCGGCGGCTGGGGCCCGCGGCGCAAGCCGATGGCGCTGGTGCGCGAGATCATGCGCTCGGACCTCAAGGACCTGACCGTGGTCGCCTATGGCGGTGCGGATGTCGGCATGCTCTGTGCGGCGGGCAAAGTGCGCAAGCTGGTCTTCGCCTTTGTCAGCCTCGATGCCATTCCGCTGGAGCCGTGGTTCCGCAAGGCCCGCGAGAGTGGCGTGCTACAAGTGCTGGAGCTGGACGAAGGCATGTTCCAGTGGGGCCTCAAGGCAGCGGCCTTCGGTCTGCCGTTCCTGCCGACGCGGGTCGGTCTGGGCACTGATCTGGCCGAGCTGGGCGGGCTGAAGACCGTGCAGTCGCCCTATGACGATGGCGAAACGCTGATCGCGATGCCTGCGCTCAAGCTCGATGCGGCGCTGATCCACGTGAACCGGAGCGACTGGCGCGGCAACGTGCAGGTGTTCGGGCCGGACGTCTATTATGACGAGTGGTTCGCCAAGGCCGCCGCGAAGACTTACGTTTCGTGCGAGGAACTGGTCGACCGCATGGAGGACCATTATCCGGAAGGTGCGCAGGACAACATCTTCGAGCGCTGCTTCGTTTCGGGCGTGGTCGAAATGCCCTGTGGCGCACATCCGAGCTCGATGCCGCCGCACTATGGCTGGGACATGAAGGCGTTCAAGGCTTACGCTGACAGTGCGAAAGACCCGGGCGAATGGTCGGCAGTAGCAGACCGTTTCGTCGGCGCTTCGGAAGCCGTCTATCTTGAATCCATTGGCGGAAAGGAGGCGGTAGCGGCTCTCTCGCTGCCGATTTTCTGATGAGCGACATCACTCTTGTAGACCTGTGCATCGTCGCCTGTGCGGAAGCTTTCCGGGGCAATGGCGAAATCGTCGCAACCGGCGTCGGCCCTGTGCCGCGCCTTGCGGCTGGCCTTGCCAAGCTGACCCACACGCCCGAACTGATGATGACCGATGGCGAGGCTTACCTGGTCGAGCAGCCGGTGCCGCTGGGGCCGCGCAAGTACGACGATCGCAAGCCGGCGGGATACCTGCCGTTCTCGCGTTTCTTCGACAGTGCGGTGTGGTCCGGGCGGCGTCATGCCATGGTCACGCCGACGCAGCTTGACCGTTTCGGCCAGATCAACCTCTCGTACATGGGCGGCACTTACGACAAGCCCAAGACCCAGATGCTGGGCGTGCGCGGGTTTCCGGGGAACACGATCTACCACCCCAATTCGTTCTTCTTCCCCGCGCATGGGCCGCGCGTCTTTGTGCCTCAGGTCGATATGATCTCGGGCGTGGGGTACAATCCGGCCAAGCGCGTTGCGGGCGGCAACTTCTCGGGCGTGAACCTGCGCCGGATCGTGACCAACCTGTGCGTGATGGACTTCGGCGGGCCGGAAAACGCCATCCGAGTGATCTCGCTGCACCCCGGCGTGACGTTCGAGGAAGTGCAGGCCGCGACGGGATTCGAGCTTTGCCAAGCCGACAACGTCGAAGTGACGCGGCTGCCGACGGCGGAAGAACTGGCGGTGATTGCCAGCCTCGACCCGCACAATGTCCGCGCCAGCGTTCTCAAGGACAACCCGCCCGCCGTTCGCGCCGCTGCCTGAGGGAGATGACAGCATGACCGACCTCGTCGAGCCGAAGAAAGTCGACATCGTCTACGAGACGGAAGAGCCCGTCCGTTACGAGGTGATCGACGCCGTGGCCTGGATCACGATGAACCGGCCGCAGTTCAACAATGCCCAGAACGGGCAGATGACTTACGCGCTCGACGATGCATTCAACCGCGCGGTGCAGGACGACAATGTCCGCGCGATCGTGCTGGCGGGCGAGGGCAAGCACTTCTCGGCAGGGCACGACATCGGCACGCCGGGGCGCGACTTGCACCACGAGTTCGACAAGCGGCTGATGTTCCCGCCGCACACCAACAAGCCGGGCGCCGAATTGCTCTATACCCGCGAGCAGGAACAGTACCTCGGCATGTGCCGCCGCTGGCGCGACATTTCCAAGCCGACCATCGCCATGGTGCAGGGCGCCTGCGTTGCGGGCGGGCTGATGCTGGCCTGGGTGTGCGACCTCATCGTGGCTTCGGAAGATGCGTTTTTTCAGGACCCGGTGAACCCGCTGATGGGCATTCCGGGTGTTGAATACTTCGCCCATGCCTATGAACTGCCGCCCCGTGTGGCCAAGGAATTCCTGCTGCTGGGCGAGCGCATGCCGGCAGCGCGGGCCTACAGCTTTGGCATGGTCAACAAGGTGGTCCCGCGCGAGGAACTGCGCGAGGCGACTGCGGCGTGGGCGAACAAGCTCGCCAAGCAGGGGCGGCTGGGCAACTGGCTGACCAAGCAGTCCGTTAACCACGTGGAAGAATTGCGCGGCAAGCGTGCGGCGATGGATGCGGTCTATCACATGCATCACTTCGCCCATGCGCAGAACGATCTCGTCACCGGCAATTCGATTGCCGGGGTGAGCGGCAAATCGGCGGCGGCGGCGAACAAGGCCGACAAGTCCTGATGGCCGATCCGCTTGCCACTGTCCTGACCGAGCGGCTTGGCTGCCGGCTGCCGGTGATCCAGACCGCAATGGGCTGGGTCGCCAAGCCGGAGCTGGTTGCGGCATCGAGCAACGCCGGGGCCTTCGGGTTTCTGGCAGCGGCGGTGATGACGCCCAAGGAAGCCGCCGAGGAAATCGCCCGGTTGCGAGACCTGACGCCGCACAATTTCGGGGTGAACTTCCACAGCTTCCAGCCCGGCGCCGCCGAGATCGTCCAGCTGATCCTTGCCAACAAGGATCGGGTGCGTGCGGTGAGCTTCGGGCGCGGGCCGGATGCGAAGATGATCGGCGCGTTCCGCGATGCCGACATCCTGTGCATCCCCACCGTGGGCGCGGTGAAGCATGCCGAGAAGATGGTCCAGCTCGGCTGCGAGATGGTGACCGTGCAGGGCGGCGAGGGTGGCGGGCATACCGGCGCGGTGCCGACGACAGTGCTTTTGCCGCAAGTGCTGGATGCCGTTGGCGTACCGGTGGTGGCCGCTGGTGGCTTTGGCGACGGGCGCGGGCTGGCGGCGGCGCTTGCCTATGGCGCGGTTGGCATTGCCATGGGCACGCGGTTCCTGATGACGGCGGAAAGCCCGGTGCCGCAAGGTCCGAAGGCAGCCTATGTCAAGGCTGGGACCGGCGATATTGCGGTCTCGACCAAGGTCGATGGCATTCCGCAGCGCATGATCCTGAACCCCTTGCTGCGGCGGATCGAAGGATCGGGCAAGCTGGCGATGTGGGCTCGCGCGATGGAAGCGGGGCTTGAGATGAAGCGCCAGAACGGCATGAGCTGGGGGCAGGTGATTTCAACTGCCCGCGCCATGACCGCGCATGGCGAGATGCCTCTGGCACAGGCCATCATGGCGGCGGCTGCACCGATGATGATCATGCGCGCCGTGGTGTCGGGCGATGCCGAGAACGGGCTTATGGCGACCGGCGTCGTGGCCGGGCGGCTGAAAGACCTGCCGACGTGCGCCGACCTGATGAACGAGATCGAAACCGAAGCGCGCGCGCGCATTTCCGCGCTCTGTAACGGGAACTGACCCATGCCCATTACCACCGAAATCCGTGACCGGATAGCCGAGATTGTCTTCGACGTGCCCCCGGTCAATGCCTTCGACAGCGAGACCTGGATGTCGCTCCCGGCGATCATCACGGCCGCGGCGAGCAATCCTGAGGTCAACGTCGTGCTGATCCGTGCGGCAGAGACGTCACGCGGCTTCTGCGGCGGGGTCGACATCAAGGAGATGCAGGCGCATCCCGAGCGCATCACCGTGCTCAATCGCGGCAACTATCTGACCTTCAAGGCGATCCGTGACGCCGAAGTGCCGGTGGTAGTGGCTGCGCACAAGTTCGTGATCGGCGGAGGCATCGGCATCTGCGGGGCGAGCGACACGATCATTGCGGCGGACGACGCGTTCTTCTCGCTGCCGGAAGTCGATCGCGGCGCGATGGGCGGGGCCAGCCATCTTTCGCGCATGCTGCCGCTGCACAAGGTGCGTGCGGCGTTCTTTACCGGTGGCAACATTCCGGCGGCAGAAGCGTACCGGCTTGGCGCGGTGGAAAAGGTCGTGCCGCGAGACACGCTGGTCGAGGAAGCGCGATCGTTCTGCGCCGTGATCGCGTCCAAGAGCCGCAAGGCGCTGGTCATCGCCAAGGAAGCGCTAAACGGCCTTGAACCGCGCGACGTCGATCGCGGCTACCGCTGGGAGCAGGGCTTCACGCTGGAAATGTACATGCACGAAGACAGCCAGAAGGCGCGCGATGCCTTTGTCGAAACCGGCAAGGCGGCGAAGTTCTGATGAACCTGACGTACACTCCCGAACAGCAGGCTTTCCGCGCAGAAGTTCGCGCATGGCTGGAAGCGCATGTGCCCAAGGCGCCGCTCGAACATTACGACGCGACGCGTGAGGGCTTCGAAGCGCATCGCCAGTGGGAAGCGACGCTCAAGAGCGGCGACTGGGGCATGGTGACATGGCCCAAGGAATATGGCGGGCGCGGGCTCGACCTGATCCAGTGGCTGATCTTCGAGGAAGAGTACTATCGTGCCGGCGCGCCGGGCCGCGTCAACCAGAACGGCATCTTCCTGCTCGGCCCGACGCTGATGGAATTCGGCACGCACGAACAGAAGCAGCGCTTCCTGCCACCGATGGCAAGCGGCGAGGAAATCTGGGCGCAGGCATGGTCCGAACCGCAGGCGGGATCGGACCTTGCCGGGGTGCGTGCCACTGCCGTGCTTGAGGGCGACGAATACGTGCTCAACGGCCACAAGATCTGGTCGAGCCGCGCCGCCTTTGCCGACTGGGCCTTCGGCCTGTTCCGTGAACCGGGCAGCGAACGCCACAAGGGCATGAGCCTGATCTTCTTCCGGCTCGACCAGGAAGGCGTCACCCGCAATCCGATCCGCAAGATCAATGGCCATGTCGGCTTTGCCGAGATCTTCCTCGACAACGTGCGCGTGCCTGCCTTCAACCGGTTGGGCGACGAGGGGCAGGGCTGGCACATCTGCATGGCGACGGCAGGGTTCGAGCGCGGTCTGATGCTGCGCAGCCCGGCGCGGTTCCAGGAAGCCGCCGCCGCTCTTGCCGCTCTGTGGCAGAGCCGCAAGGACAGCTGCGATCCGGCGCTCGAGGCCGATGTGGTGCGCGCGCACATGAATGCCGAGGCCTATGCGCTCAACATCTACCAGACCGCATCGCGGCTGATGGCGGGTGCGAAGATCGGGCCGGAGGCTTCGACCAACAAGATCTTCTGGTCGGAGATGGACATCCACCTCCACGAAACAGCGCTGGCGATCCTGGGCGCGGAGGCAGAGCTGCTGCCGCCCACTGGGGAGCACGAGTGGCTCGACGACTACATCTTCTCGCTAGCCGGGCCGATCTATGCCGGGTCGAACGAGATCCAGCGCAACATCATTGCCGAGCGCATGCTCGGCCTGCCGCGCTGAGGAGGGACGGGCACATGGACTTCACCCTCAACGACGAACAGCTGATGTTTGCCGAGACGGCGCGCACGCTGCTGGGCGATACCTGCACGCCGGATCACTGGCACAAGATGATGGAACAGGGCGTGGCGTTCGACGCCGCGCGCTGGGCGCAGATCGTCGAGAACGGCTTTAGCCTGCTGCTCCTGCCCGAAGCGGCGGGCGGCATGGGGCTGACCGAGCTGGACCTCGCCCTGATCGCCATCGAGGCAGGCTATGTCGCGCTGCCCGAACCGCTGGCCGAGAGCGCCGGCATTGGCGCACCGCTGCTGGCGAGCCTTGCCCCGGATCATCCTGCGCTGGCAGATCCTGTGGCGATCATCGCAGTGGCTCCGGCGATCAATCCGGTCGTCGCCAATGCCGATATTGCTGCGGCGATCCTGATCGAGAAGGATGGGCGGGCTTTCCTCGCCAAGCCGGATCAGGTGAAGCTGACGCCTGCCGAAACCATTGATCCCTTCCGCCGCCTGTTCCGCATCGAATGGGACGAAAGCAAGGCCGAAGACCTTGGCGCCGCCGACTGGACGCTGGCGCTTGACCGCGCTTCACTGTTTGCGGCGGCGCAAGGGTTGGGGCTGGGGCAGCGGGCGGTCGATCTGGCGGTTGCCTATGCCAAGGACCGCATGCAGTTCGGCAAGCCGATCGGATCGTACCAGGCGGTCAAGCATCACCTTGCCAGCGCGCAGACCGCCATCGAATTTGCGCGGCCGGTGGTGCTGGCCGCTGCGGCGGAGATTGGACATTGCGATGTCCATTCGCGGGCGCGGGTGTCCGAGGCCAAGATCGTGGCGCTTGAAGCGGCCGAGAAGGCCGCGCGGGCTTCGATCCAGGTGCATGGCGCGATGGGGTATTCGTGGGAAGTGGACGTCCACCTTTTCCTCAAGCGCGCGCTGGCGCTGAAGGCGGCGTGGGGCACGCCCGCGTTCCATCGCAGCCGCATCGCCACGCGCATCTTCACCCAGCCGCTTGGCGCCGACCAGACCTTTGCACGCGAGACCGAACATGCCTGAAGCCTATATCGTCGATGCCGTGCGCGCGCCTGTCGGGCGCAAGAAGGGCAGCCTTGCCCATATCCACCCGGCCGACCTTGCCGCGCATCCCATCAAGGCGTTGATCACCCGGACCGGGATTGATGCCAATCTGGTGGACGATGTGGTGTGGGGCTGCTGCGATACCATCGGGCCACAGGCGGGCGATATCGGCCGCACCGCGTGGCTGGTGGCGGGCCTGCCACAGCATGTGCCGGGCACCACGATTGACCGGCAGTGCGGTTCCTCCCAGCAAGCGCTGCACTTTGCCGCGCAAGGCGTGATGAGCGGGACGCAGGATCTGGTGGTGGCAGGTGGCAGTCAGGCCATGAATGCCATTCCCATTTCCGCCGCGATGTATGCCGGAGAGGCCTATGGCTTTGGCGATCCGTTCACCGGCTCGGCCGGTTGGCGCGAACGCTATGGCGATGGGCTGCTCAACCAGATCAATTCAGCCGAGATGATTGCCGCCAAGTGGGGCATCACCCGCGCCGCCATGGAAGAGTTTGCCGTCGCCAGCCACCAGCGCGCTCAGGCCGCCACCGACGCAGGCTGGTTTGCGAACGAAATCGCACCGCTGGGCGATCTTGCCCATGACGAGACCATCCGCCCCGGCACCACGCTGGAAGGCCTTGCCGCCTTGCGGACCGTGCAGGAAGGCGGGGTCATCACCGCAGGCGTGGCCAGCCAGAACTGCGACAGCGCTGCAGCCCTGCTGGTGGCCAGCGAACGCGCTGTGAAGGAACATTGCCTGAAGCCCCGCGCCCGCATCCACCACATTTCGGTTCGCGCCGATGATCCCGTGTGGATGTTGACCGCGCCGATCCCGGCGACGCAATATGCGCTCGCCAAGGCGGGGATGACGGTTGACGACATCGACCTGTTCGAATGCAACGAGGCATTCGCCTCTGTTCCGATGGCGTGGATGCAGGAACTGGGCATCCCGCATGACAAGGTGAACATCCACGGCGGTGCGATTGCGCTGGGCCATCCGCTGGGCGCCTCGGGCGCGCGGTTGATGACGACGCTGCTCAACGCGCTGGAGCGCACTGGCGGCCGCTATGGCCTGCAGACGATGTGCGAAGGTGGTGGCCAGGCCAACGTCACGATCATCGAGCGGCTCTGACGATGCACGCCGCCACCGCCATCACCAACCTGCTCTACCGCTATGCGGAACTGATGGACGCAGGCCAGCTCGAGGAGGTCGCGGCGATGTTCAGCCATGCGCGCGTCACTCTTGGCGGGGGGCGCGTGGTGGAAGGCAGTGCAGCGATGCTGGAGCAGTGGCGTGCGTTCGTGCGCATTCACCCTTGCGGCACGCCGCGCACGCGGCACGTCATCACCAATCCGATCCTCGAAATCGACGAAGCGGCGGGAACGGCGAGCTGCCGCTCGGTCTATACCGTGTTCCAGCAGGCGCCGGAGCTGCCGCTGCAGGCGATCGCTTCGGGGCGCTATCACGACACGTTCGAACGCGTGGGAAGCACCTGGCGCTTCGCCACGCGCGACTATTCGATGCTCGATTACATCGGCGACCTCTCGCAGCACCTGCTGCTGCCGGTCGGCTGAAGAACCTTACGGGAGAATTGCCTTGGGCATTTGCGAGAACCGCACCGTCATCATTACCGGAGCCGCACGCGGGTTGGGCCGGGCCTATGCGCTGGCATTTGCTGCTGAAGGCGCGAACGTGGTGGTCAACGATATCGGCACGTCGCTTGGCGGCGAGGGCCGCGATACCAGCGCCGCCGATGGCGTGGTGGCCGAGATCGTGGCGGCGGGCGGCAAGGCCGTGGCCAACTATGAGGATATCACCGACTGGGATGCTGCAGGCCGCATCGTGCAGACCGCGCTCGATGCGTTCGGTGATCTGCACGTAGTAGTGAACAACGCCGGCATCGTGCGCGACCGCATGTTCGTTTCGGCCACGCTGGAAGAGTGGGATGCGACGATGCACGTTCATCTGCGCGGCCACTTCTGCCTTGCGCGCCATGCGGTGAACTACTGGCGGGCCAAGCAGAAGGACGGGCGCGATCCCGATGCGCGGATTATCAACACCTCGAGCGGTGCGGGGCTGCAGGGTTCGATCGCACAGGCTGCATACTCCACTGCGAAGGGCGGCATTGCCTCGCTGACGCTGGTGCAGGCGGCCGAGCTTGGCCGGTATGGGATCACCGCCAATGCGCTCGCCCCGTCGGCCCGCACGCGGATGACCGAACAGGCCTTTGCCGAGAAGATGGCAACCGAAGGCCAGGCGTTCGACGTGATGGACCCTGCCAATGTTGCTCCCACGGTGGTGTGGCTGGGCAGCAGCGCGAGCCGCGACGTGACGGGGTGCGTCTTCGAACTCGAAGGCGGCAAGATCATGCTCGAGGATGGCTGGCGCGAGGGTCCGGTGGTGGACAAGGGCGCGAAGTGGGAGCCTGCCGAAGTGGGCGATGCGGTGGCGAAGCTGATCGAGGCGCGCGTGCCGCCGCGCAAGGTATGGGGCACGGCCTGAGAGCCCGGACGGAGTAGAGACGATGGAATTTGCCTTCACCGACGAACAGGCGATGATCGCCGAGACCGTGCGCGGCTTCTTCGCTGAAAACGCGACGAGCGAGCGCACGCGAAAGGCCATGGCGGCGGACGGGATCGACCGGGAGCTTTGGACTTCATTCGCGACGGAACTCGGCCTTGCCGGGATCGGCCTGCCTGACGAGCATGGCGGCGCTGGGCTCGGCATGGTCGAGATGGCACAGGTGGCCGAGGCGGCAGGCGCACAGGTTGCGGCACTGCCGTTGCTGGGTCATGTGATGATCGGGCAGGCCATCGCGCGCGGTGGGTCCGAGGCGCAGAAGGCCGAGTGGTTGCCGCGTCTGGCGGCAGGCGAGTTGATCGCGACGGCGGCGTGGGCGCCGCAGCTGAGCGTGAAGGATGGCCGTATCTCGGGCACCTTCCCGTTCCTGCCGCATGGCGCTTCGGCTGACCTGTTGCTGGTGCATTCGGGCAGCGAGGCGTGGATCGTCGACCTCAAGGGGGCGGGCGTGAGCGTGCAGGCGCATGTCACGATGGACCAGACACGTCCGTTTGCCACCGCGACACTCGACGGCGCGCAGGGCGAGCAGTTGGCCGATGGCGATGCCGCGATTGCGGGCGCGCTGGCGGCCGGGTGGATCTGCCTTTCCGCCGAAGCTCTGGGCGGGGCGCAGGCAACGCTGGATCGGACCGTGGCCTATTCCAAGGAACGTGTGCAGTTCGGGCGGCAGATCGGATCGTTCCAGGCCTACAAGCATCGCCTTGCCGACATGATGATCGAGATCGAACAGGCGCGTTCGGCGGTCTATTGGGCGGCCTGTGCGGTGGATGAAGGATCGGACGAGGCGCAGGTGGCGCTGCATTCGGCCAAGGCGTTCTGCGCGGACACCTACTTCATGTGCGCGGGCAACATGATCCAGCTGCATGGCGGGATCGGCTTCACCTGGGAGCATGACGCGCACCTGTTCTTCAAGCGCGCTCGCTCGATCCAGACGCTGTTGGGCGATGGGCAGTGGCACCGTGAGCAGGTTGCCTCGGCAGTTCTGGGAGCGGCTGCATGAAGCTTGGCTTCTCGCCTGAAGAAGAAGCCTTCCGCGCCGAGTGCGCGGCTTGGTTGCAGGCGGAAATGGCAGGGGATTTCGCTGACATTCGCGGCATCACCAACCTGTGCGATGCGATCCCGCGTCGCAAGGAATGGGAGCAGCGGCTCGGCGAGGCGGGCTGGGGCTGCATCGGTTGGCCTCGCGCTTGGGGCGGCAAGGACGCGACCATCGCACAGCAGGTGATCTTCGCCGAGGAATACGCGCGTGCGGGTGCTCCCAATCGGATCAACCACATCGGCGTGGAGCTGGCCGGGCCGACGATCCTTGCCTTCGGGTCCGAGGAGCAGAAGGCGAAGTATCTGCCCGAGATCGCGGCGGGGCGGCAGATCTGGTGCCAGGGCTATTCGGAGCCCAATGCCGGATCGGACCTTGCCAATGTGAAGACCAAGGCGCGGATCGATGGTGGCGAATGGGTGGTCAATGGCCAGAAGGTCTGGACCAGCCTTGCGCATTATTCGGACATGATCTTCGTCGTGGCGCGCAGCGAAGAAGGGTCGGCGGGGCCGAAGGGCCTGTCTTTCCTGCTGATGGACATGGACCAGCCCGGCATCGAGGTGCGTCCGATCCGCCAGATCAATGGCGAGGCCGAGTTCAACGAGACGTTTCTCACCGACGCACGCTGTGCCGCCGATGCCATGCTGGGCGCAGCAGGCGAGGGCTGGAAAGTGGCGATGGCGCTGCTGGCGTTCGAGCGCGGGGTTTCCACGCTGGGCCAGCAGATGCAGTTCCGCAACGAGCTCGACGCGGTGATCGATGCGGCCAAGGCCAATGGCAAGGCTTCCGATCCGGTCCTGCGGCAGAAGATCGCGCAAGCCGAGATTGGGCTGCGCCTGATGCGCTATGGCGCGCTGCGAATGCTTTCGGGCACTGACCTTGCCGCCATCGACGGCGCGGCGCTGACCTACAAGATTCAGTGGGCGACGTGGCGGCGCAGTATTGGCGAGCTGGGCATGGAGGTTCTGGGTCAGGCTGGAGAAGTCTCGCCAAGCGCGCACTACGAGTGGCCACAACTGCCCAACCTGTTCCTCTATGCCCGTGCCGACACGATTTACGGCGGCACCAACCAGATCCAGCGCAACCTGATCGCCGAGCGCGGTCTGCGACTGCCGCGCGAACCGAGAGGCCAAGCATGAGCGTTCCTGTTCCTTCTTATCCGACGCCCTTGGGCATGCTGAAGGGCAAGTCGGTGGTCGTCACCGCCGCCGCCGGGACCGGCATCGGCTTCGCAGTTGCCAAGCGTGCCGCCGAAGAGGGCGCGCGCGTTCTCATCAGCGATTTCCACGAACGCCGCCTGGGCGAGGCGGCGGACCGCATCGCGGCAGAAGTGGGCTGCGAGCGCCCGCTGACGCAGGTCTGCGACGTGACCAGCGAAGCGCAGGTACAGGACTTGCGCGATGCATCGCTCGAGGCGTTCGGCACCGTCGACGTCCTCATCAACAATGCAGGGTTGGGCGGCGAAGTGCCGGTCGTGGACATGACCGACGAGCAGTGGGGCCGCGTGCTCGATGTCACGTTGACAAGCCTGTTCCGCATGACACGCGCCTTCCTGCCCTCGATGTATGCGGCGAAGAAGGGCGTGATGGTCAATAACGCTTCGGTGCTGGGCTGGCGCGCGCAGAAGGGACAGGCGCATTATGCGGCGGCCAAGGCGGGCGTGATGGCCTTCACCCGCTGTTCCGCGCTGGAAGCTGCCGAACATGGCGTGCGCATCAATGCGGTCGCGCCCAGCCTTGCGATGCACCCGTTCCTTGCCAAGGTGACTACCGAGGAAATGCTGGCGCAACTGGTCAAGACCGAGGCTTACGGCCGCCCTGCCGAGGTGTGGGAAGTGGCCAACGTCATGCTGTTCCTCGCCTCTGACCTGTCCTCCTACATGACCGGCGAGATCGTCCCGGTTTCCAGCCAGAGGGCCTGAGGCAATGGCCAAGGTGTTCGACAAGCCCGCCGACCTGATCGGCAGCGAAGGGACCAGGCTGGGGCCGACCGACTGGCTGCTGGTCGATCAGGAGCGCGTCAACGGCTTTGCCGATGTGACCGGCGATCACCAGTGGATCCACGTCGATGTCGAGCGCGCCAAGGCCGGGCCGTTCGGCGGGACCATCGTGCATGGCTACCTGACGATGAGCCTCGTCAACTTCTTCCTGCCGCAGCTTATCGAGGTGCGCGGCTTTGCCCATGCGGTGAACGTCGGGGCTGACCGCTTGCGGTTCCTGTCGCCGGTAAAGGTCGGCAGCCGCATTCGCGGTGTGGGGGAAATCGTCTCGGTCGAGGAAGTGAAGGGCGCGATCCAGTCGGTCGTGCGCGTGACCGTCGAGATCGAGGGGCAGGACAAGCCCGCCTGCGTGCTCGATACCATCAGCCGCTATTTTCCGGAGTAAGTGCGATGACCGATGCCAAGACCATGGAAGCCGCCGTCCACGAATATGTCGCGGCGTTCGACGCCGGTTCTCCCGAGCGCGTGGCCGCGCTTTTTTCCGACGACGCCAGCGTGGAAGACCCGGTCGGGACCGAGCCCAAGGTGGGGCAGGCGGCGATCCTCGAATTCTACACTGCCTCGATGCAGACCGGAGCGAAGCTGAAGCTGGAGGGGCCGATCCGCGTGTGCGGACCCTATGCTGCCTTCGCGTTCTCGGTCCTGCTGAACCTTGGCGGCAAGGACATGCACGTCGACGTGATCGATACGTTCAAGTTCAATGACGACGGCAAGGTCGTCGAGATGCGGGCCTATTTCGGGCCGACCAACATGCACGGTTTTGCCTGAGAGGATTTGAGATGCGTGAAGCCGCCATCGTTTCGACCGCCCGCACCGGCGTGGGCAAGGCCTATCGCGGGGCCTTCAACGACACCGAAGCTCCGGTCCTGTCGTCGCACGTGGTCAATGCCGCCATCGCACGGGCAGGCATCGACCCTGCGCGGGTGGACGACGTCTACCTCGGCGTCGGCAACCACTGGAACACGCAGAGCTACAACCTTGGCCGGCTGACCGTACACGGATCGGTCCTGCCCGATACGACCGGCGGTTTCACGCTGGATCGCAAGTGCTCTTCCGGCCTCAATGCCATCGCGCTGGCTGCGCGCGGGATCATGTGCAACGAGATCGACGTGGCCGTTGCGGGCGGCATGGAGAGCATCTCGCTGACGCTCAACAAGCACACGCCTGCCTTCCGCAACCGTTCGGAATTCATCAAGGCGGCGGACCCGCATGCCTACATGGCGATGATCGAGACCGCCGAGATCGTGGCCGAACGCTATGGCGTGACCCGCGAGGAGCAGGATCGGTTCGCTGCCATCTCGCAGCAGCGCGCTTCCGCCGCGCAGGCCGCGGGCAAGTTCGATGACGAGATCGTGCCGATTACCGTCACCAAGGCCCTGTTCGACAAGGAAGGCAACGAGACCGGAAAGGAAGAGGTCACGCTCGCTAAGGACGAAGGCGTGCGTGCAGGCACGACTTACGAAGCGCTGGCGGGGCTCAAGCCGGTGTTCAAGAACGGACAGGTGATTGCCGAGGGCAAGCACGTTACCGCAGGCAACGCCAGCCAGCTTTCGGACGGCGCTTCGGCGCAGGTGCTGATGGACCTCGATACCGCGAAGGCCGAAGGGCGGCCCGTTCTGGGCATCTATCGCGGGTTCCAGGTGGCGGGTTGCGGCGCCGAGGAAATGGGCATCGGGCCGGTCTTCGCGATCCCCAAGCTGCTCGACCGGGCGGGCCTCAAGATCGACGACATCGGCCTGTTCGAGATCAACGAGGCGTTCGCTTCACAGGCGGTCTATTGCCAGAAGAAGCTGGAGATCGATCCCGACAAGCTCAACGTCAACGGCGGCGGCATTGCTATCGGGCATCCCTTCGGCATGACCGGATCGCGCCTTGTCGGGCACGCGCTGATCGAGGGCAAGCGGCGGGGTGTGAAGTACGTCGTCGTCTCGATGTGCGTGGCGGGCGGCATGGGTGCCGCCGGTCTGTTCGAAGTGGCCTGACGCGCCGTGCTCGATCCGCTTCCGCTGACGATACCCCACGCTGCACAGGCAGCGGCGCAGACCTGGCCCGATGCTCCGGCGGTGCTGGAGAACGGGCAGGTCTGGACTTTTGCCGAGCTGTGGCAGCGCAGCCGGGCTGCGGCTTCGGCCTTGCTGGCGCGTGGTGTGGGGGCAGGGGATCGGGTGGCGATCTGGGCGCCCAATTCGCGCGAGTGGATCGTTGCTGCGATTGCGGTGATGACCTGCGGTGCGGCCGTGGTCACGCTTAACACGCGGCTGAAAGGGCGTGAGGCGGGCGACATCCTGCGGCGCACGAATGCGAAGCTGCTGTTCACGGTCGAGGGCTTCCTCGGCATCGACTATCGCGCGCTGATCGCGGACGAGGACCTGCCTGCGCTCGAGGCCACGCTGCTGCTGGAAGGTGATCTGGCGGAAGGCGGGAAGGGCGCAGGCGATCCCGCCGTGGATGTCGCCCTGGCGGGCATCGATGCCGATACCGTCTCGGACATCCTCTTCACCAGCGGCACCACCGGCAGCCCCAAGGGCGTGCTGATGACTTATGGCCGGGTTCTGCCGCAGGCGGCCGTGTGGTGTGCCAATACGGGCCTGCGCGAGAGTGACCGTTACCTGATCGCCAACCCGTTCTTCCATTCGTTTGGAATGAAGGTGGGCTGGGTGGCGTGCATCCTGTCGGGCGCCGTCGCCGTGCCGATGCCGCAGTTCGATGTGGCGCAGGCCATAGACCTTATCGAGCGCGAGCGGATCACCTTCATGCCCGGGCCGCCGACGATCTTCCAGATGCTGCTGGCCGAACTCGACAAGCGGCAGTGGGACTGCTCGTCCTTGCGCGGCGGGACGACTGGAGCGGCCAGCGTGCCGCCCGCGCTGGTCGAACGCATCCGCAACGACCTTGGCATGGTGGACCTGATCACCGCCTATGGCATGACCGAGTGCGTCAATATCACCACTTGCGTGCCGGGTGACGATGCCGAAACCATCGCCCGCACCTGCGGCAAGGCCTTTCCCGGAAACGAGGTGCGCATAGCCGACGCCGACGGCAACGAGGTTCCGCGCGGCGAGACCGGCGAAGTGCAGGTGCGCGGTCAGGGCGTGATGCTCGGTTACCTCGACAACCCGGAAGCGACGGCAGAGACGATCGACGCCGATGGCTGGCTCCATACCGGCGATGTCGGGACGATGGACGAGCGCGGCTATGTGCGGATCACCGACCGGATGAAGGACCTCTACATCTCGGGCGGTTTCAACGTCTATCCGGCCGAGGTCGAGAAGCTGCTGGCCGAGCATCCTGCCGTCGGCATGGCTGCCGTGGTGGGCGTGCCGGACGAAAGGCTTGGCGAAGTGGGCCGCGCTTACGTGGTGCCACGTCCTGGCGCGGTTGCGACCGAGGCGGAGCTGATCGCCTGGTCGCGCGAGAACATGGCGAACTACAAGGTGCCGCGCAGCTTCGTGCTGGTCGAGGACCTGCCGCGCAATGCTGCGGGCAAGGTGCTCAAGACCGAACTGCGCAGCCAATAGGGAGAAGACGAGGATGGCCGGAACATTCGCAGGCAAGGTGGCGCTGGTAACCGGTGCCGCATCGGGCATCGGCCGTGCGGCGGCGATCCGTTTTGCGCAGGAGGGTGCGCGGGTGTTCTGCGCGGACCTGAACCTTGCAGGTGCCGAAGCGGTTGCGGCCGAGATCGGAGGCAATGCCAGTGCGGTGCAGGTCGACGTTGCGAGCTATGCCAGCAACCAAGCGATGGTTGATACGGTCATGGCGCAGGCAGGGCAGCTTGACATCGCGTTCCTCAACGCAGGCTTCTATGGCGCGGCCGAAGGGCTCGACACCGTTGACGAGGCGTTCTTCGACAAGGTCGTTGCGATCAACCTGAAGGGCACTTTTGGCGGGATCAAGGCGGTGCAGCCGGTGATCGCGCAAGGCGGGGCGGTTGTCGTCACGGCATCGGCGGCAGGCGTGGTCGGCCATCCAGCCAATCCGGCCTACAGTGCGGCCAAGCACGGCATCGTCGGGCTGGTGAAGTCCTGCGTCGATGCATTTGCCGCGCGTGGGGCGCGGATCAACGCGATCTGCCCGGGTGGCGTCGAAACCCCGCTGATCGGCGCGGCCGATGTTGCCATGGTCGATCCGCTGGCACTACCGCGCGTGCCGTTGCGCGGCATGGGCAGTGCCCAGCACGTGGCCGAAGTCGCGCTGTGGCTGTCGAGCCCGGCTGCCGGGTTCATCACCGGGCAGGCGCAGGTGCTCGACGCGGCGCTGCTTTCGACCTTCGCTCCGGTGATGCTGCCCGTCGGTCCCTGAACCCGTCGAAACGTGGTGAGTGCGCGCGGTGCGCTATGCGCTGCGCATATGCGCGCATTGGTGCGGTTGACACGAGGCATCCCGGAAGTAAGTGAGTGTTCATGGCTAGAACACGCATTCCCGGCGCCGAGCGTCGCAGCCAGATCGTTTCGGCGGCGCGGCGGGTCTTTTCGCAGTATGGTTACGACGGCGCCAAGACGCTGCAGATCGCGCGGGAAGCCAAGATTTCCGAAGCGCTGGTCTATCGGCATTTCCCCAGCAAGCTGGCGCTCTATCGCGCAGTCCTGCGGCAGGTGTTTCTCGAACAGGACGAGCGCTGGCGCGAGCAGGGCATCCATGCCGAAGGGTCGCTCGGCTTGGCCGAAGCGATCCACAGCTTCGTCGCCGCAAGCGTTACCGATGCGGGCGATCCCGAGCGCTACGATACGCATCGGATGACATTGGCCAGTCTGGCGGGCGATGGGTCCTATGCCAGCCTGATCTATCGCCGTTCGCAGCGCCGCAACGCCGCCAGCATGGATGCAGCCTATGCCTCGGCGCGGGCCGAGGGCGGGTTGACCGGCGAAGCGCTGCACGTTCCGGCAGCCGCAATGTTCATCGAACACGTCGGCACGATGATTGCGGCGATTGGCGGGCTGCCCCCGGCCGCCCGACCCTATGGCATTGAGGCGGAGGAACTCGTGCGCCAGGCAACATGGTTCTGCCTGCGCGGCATTGGCATGCCCGACGCCAAGATCGCGGAGTACTTTGCCGGGCTGGGCTGAGCCTGGCGAGGTCAGGTCAGCAGTGCGCCGCCGTTGACGTGGATGACCTGTCCGTTGATCCAGCGCCCGTCCTCCGACAACAGCAAAGCCACCATCGCCGCGATGTCCTCCACCTTGCCGAGGCGCGTGCTGCGGGTCTGGGCAATGCAGTGGTCGATCCAGTCCGGCGGCACCGTTCCGCCTGCGATCATCTCGGGCGTCATGACGAATCCCGGGGCGACACAGTTGGCGGTGAGCCCATGCTTGCCCCACTTGCTCGCCACGTGCCGCATGAGCGCGTTGAGCCCGCTTTTCGAAGCGGCATATGAGGGTCGCTCCGGCTCGCCCGAGATCGAGGCATCCGAACTCGTATAGACGATCGCGCCATGCTCGCTCTTCAGCAGGTGCGGAAGTGCGGCGCGCGTGCAGAGCAGATGGCCGCGAAGGTTCACCGCCAAAGTGCGGTCGAACGTTGCGAGATCCAGCGACAGCGCATCGGAATCGAGGAAGATCGTGCGCAAGTCCGCCGCGTTGATGTGCGCCCCATCGAGGCGTCCAAGTTTTCGAACGGCATCGGCAAAGCAGCATTTGACGGCGTCCTCGTCGGTGATGTCGACTTCAAGGGCGTGCGCTTCGTACCCTGCCTCGTTCATCCGGTTCGCAACGGCTTGCGCGGCGGCAAGGTTCACATCTGCAATGCAGACCCGTGCGCCCTCGGCGCAAAGGCGTTCAACCGTTGCCGCGCCGATCCCGGTGCCTGCCCCGACGACGATCACGGCACGGTCCAGCAGTCTTGAAATCATGATCGACGTTTCCCTGTTCATGCGGTCGGCTGTAAGGTCTCCGGTCCGATGTCGTCCGGACCCCAGAACGCGCGCAAGCTCGTGATCTTGCCTGAGGCGTCGAACGTGCAGGCATCTGCAGACCGGATGCGCATACGTTCACCACCCGGCGGCGTGAACTCTACATCGAAAATGAGCAGAGCCTCGCGCCCGTGCGAACCGCGATGTGGCGCGACCGGCGTTATCCTGGTCTTGAAGGCGACGGTGTCGGCAAACCATGCAGCAATGGCAGCGCCTGATCGCGGTTTCGATCCGATGGGGTCTTCGATCACGGCGTGTGGCGCGAAAAGGGCGGTAACGCCGGCTGCATCGCCTGCGTTGATCAGGTCGACATAGGCCTGAAGCGTGCGCTTCATGGCTGTCTGCGTCGGTTCGTCAGCCATGAAGCGCGCTCCTCTACTCTGCCGCTATCCGCTGTTCCAGATCGGAGAGCGGGATGCGCCCGGCCCAATATGCACCCTCCAGTTCGGTGTCGACATCGACGGCCCCGCGCACACCTAGCGCAGCGCGGGCCTCGTCCAGTGGCAGGTGGAAACAGGGTTCAAGCTTCTTCATGAACAGCGCGTCGCTTGCCTTGCCCACCGTCATCCCGCGCTGGATCGCATCGGTGCAGGTGTCCCATACTTGCGGGTAGTGGAGGATGGTGCGGACGGTGTAGCGCAGGGACCCGAATATCTGGATGACGCTCAGTTCAGCGGCAAGCTCTGGGTTGCGGATGTGCTTGAACACGTTGGTCAGGCGATACCAGTAGGGGACGAGCTCGCCCATGAAGTTGAAGCCGCCACCGCACAGGATGTGCTCGAAATCGTGGGTCTGGCCGGAGCGCAGGTTGTAGAACTCCAGCTGGCTCTTCGGTTCGCGCCAGGGCGTGATCTGGATCTCGTAGTTTCCTTCGGTGATCCACTGGTAGAAGATTCCGCCGAGCGATCCGGGGGCGTACTGCGCGAAATCCTCGATGGTGTAGGTCGAGTAGAACCCTTCCGAAAGCCAGGCGTCGAGTTCCGGATTGATCCGGCGCTCGGCGGTGAACATGTCCTCGATGGCGGCGTGGTCGCGCAATTCCTCGAGAATCGGCAGGAACTCGTACATCTCGGCCGGCGGTGGCAGGTCCGGCCCGTTGCGGCGGAGCAGGATCATGGCCAGCCATTCGCGCAGGCGAGGGTTGTTAAGGTACTTCGAGGACGAGACGAGCACGCTCGAGGGCGTTTCTACAGGCATCACGCCACGCGCGAGGTAAGGCATATCGGCCATCGGTGCTGTCCTTCCCGTGAATGTTGCAGGCTATTCAAGCCGCACGACATTAGTCCTTTGACTCCGAACGGTATCGGACCGTTCGCCTTGTGGCAAGTTGTGTATGCGACATCTTCGGAGAGGATGCATGCGATCGGCTTGATGCTATAGGCAGGCCATGGACACCGCCCTGCAGAACCGGACCGAGCAACGGGTGCCGCCGCGTGTGCTGCATCTGCTGGAGGTTGCGCGCGCTGAATTCGTCGCCGAAGGCTTCGACGGGGTGAGCATCGACGCCATCGCCCGCAAGGCCGGTGTCAGCAAGGAAACGATCTACCGCCACTTTCCGGACAAGCAGGCTCTGTTCACTGCCGCGCTCGAGGAAATGGCCGACCGCTTCGTGGCGAAAGCCCAGGCCATAGCGCGGGATTCGGCCATGCCGATCGCCGAGGAACTGGGCGGTCTTGCCGAGGCCATTCTCGACGCAGCTTCCGGTGGCGGGCTGCTCAGCCCTGCGTGGCTCGCTGCGGGCCTGGGCAACCGCATGCCTGCCTTCGCCGCCGAACTTCAGGCGGCGCAGGCGGCACGGATGGAGCCGGTGCGCGAGGCGATTGCGGAAATCGCCCGAGCCAAGGGACTGAGCCGGGCAATCTCCATCGAGGATGCGCTGGATTTCGGATCGCTCTCGGTGGAAGGCTCTGCGCTGCTGATGGGCTTTGCTCCGCCATCCGACACCAGGCGCAGGGTCCTTGCGGCAAAAGTCGCCGCGCTGTTCGAGCATGGCGTGCTGGGCATGCCTGCCGGAACGCCAATGCCGGAACGGCCGGACCAGGCGGCAAGCATTCCCGCTGGCATGGACGAGTATCCGCCCCACTTGCGTCGCCTGCTCGACGTGGCGGCCGAACACTTTCTGCACGCAGGCTTCGAGGCGGCAAGTCTGGGCGAAATCGGCGCGGAGGCCAAAGTCGGGCGGGGCACGCTCTATCGCCATTTCGAGAGCAAGGCTGGCCTGTTCGAGGCCGTGCTGCGCAATCTTGCGGCGCAGGTCGCAGTGACGGCGCAGCCTTCCAGGCTGGCTGATAGTGCGGCAGCGGCAAATCTGGCCGATTACCTTGCAAGAGCGACAGTGCATCTGACCGGCCCCGCTTCGGTCGCGCTGCACCGCGTGGCAATTTCGGCATCGCGCCGCAGCCCGGCGCTTGCCCGCGCCGTACATGATGCGGTGCGCGCGCCGTGGGTGGCTCCGCTGTCCGATTGGATTGCGCGCATTTCCGGACATCCCGATGCCGACTGGCTTGCGTGGCAGGGCCTGGTCCTTGCCATGCAGGGCAACCGAGCCTTTGCAGCCGGACAGGGTCCGACAGGCGACGCGCTTTCGCGCCACGCTTTGCGCGTCGCCAAGCTGTTTCTCAACGGACTTGGCGGCTGAGAAGGGCGGCGACTTGCCCCATCAGGCTGCTTGCCGAACTTCGGGCTCCGGCGGAAAGATCGAAGGCTGGCCGGGGTCAAAGACCCGCGTGAGCATGCCGATGAATGCGGTATCGGTCAGCGGATCGTTGGGCACCTGGAACGATTCGCCGCGCTTGCGCAGGTCGGAGATGATGATGTCGAAGATCATATCGTGCGTCAGATCGTCGGTATGGTCGAGCGCACGCTTCAATTCGGCCATGTCCAAGTAGATGTCGGCGCCCCAGTGGACGAGGAAGCGGAATTCCTCTTCCGGGATATTCTGGATGACCTTGCCGTCGGTGGTGATCTGCCAGCCGTTGGGGTCTTCGGGGTCGGCCTCCATCAACGAATTGATCGCAAGGCCTTTAGGACGGCGCAGCGCGGCGGGGCCGTTGGTTTGCGCGGTGTGAAACATCTTCTCATTCTCGACGACCACGGCCCGGCCCCACATCGGCGCTTCGATCTGCTGCGGGGCTTCGCGCGGACCATCAGGCCAATAAGTGAATCCGCCTCCGGTGCGCCCCTTGTAATACCAGGCGATGACCTGGGCCTTCTTGGCGCGCCAGCGCTCGAACAGGCCGGTCTTGACCATGGTGTTCATGAGCCAGATCGGAGTGTTGCCCATCGATGCGCCTCGGAAGCGAGTGGCGTCGACATGCGGACTGCCACCGCCCGAGCAGGGTCCCTGGATGTTGAACAGCATGTTCTCGGCAGTGGCGTACTTTGCGCCCCAGTAGTCGCGCACCAGAGCGAGGAACTTGCTGTTGTAGAAGCAGTCTTCGATCTCCGGATAGAACGGCGTGGCGCCGGTGCCGAAGTAGCCCCGGAAGACCGGAGAAAGGAACATGTCCCAGGTTGGCGTGAAGCCCGGCGGGATGGAACCGGAGGTCGTCGCGATGACTTCCTCCGGCGATTTGAAATGCTGCGCAAGAATCAGTGACCACGGACCATTGCGACGCACCAGATCGAGCATGCGGGCGTGCTGGTCCGACGTGTATGCGTCCTCGATGACGCGGGGTGGCGCGACGGGGCGGAAGATCGAAGCAGTTGACATGGGGACTCCCTCGGCACGGTCCGAACATGGTCGCCGAACCAGAAAAGTGTGTATTTGCTTACATTTCGTAGATGATCGCCTGGATGTTGGCAAGGTCGGTTGTTGCGCCGCCTGAGCTGGGCGCTGTTCGGGAAATCGGCAGCTTAACTCCGAATTCACTACGCAAAGCACGAATGAAAATTGGGTGTTGCAGTCTTTTTGCGTAGTTGTTAGTTTCGACTCAACAACAGAACAGAATCCGGGATGAAGGGTGTACGCCCGCCTGTGGCGGGTCGGCTTGGGGCGACCTGGCTATGACAGCTTGGTGCACTTCTCTCGTTCCGTGACCCGCGAATCATTGCGGGTCGTGACGCCGTTTGCGCTTGGAGGGAGAGAGTTATGCCTGAGGAACGATATCTTAAGTCGGTAACGCTTCGCCGCTGTGGCGCGGGTCTGATGGCCGGCGTTGCCATGTCCTGCATCGCGCTGCCGCAGCTTGCTTATGCTGCAGAGGCCGCTGCAGAAGAACAGGCCAGCGAAGGCAACCAGCCCAGCAACACGGAAATCATCGTCACGGCCAACCGTCGCGAGGAACGCGCGCAGGACGTGCCGATCTCGATCACCGCGATCAGCGCCGAGAGCATCCGCGAACGCGGTCTGACGCAGCTTCAGGACCTTCAGGCTTCGGTGCCATCGCTCGTGGTCGGCCCGAACGGCCAGGCCTCGCGCGATGTCATGTCACCCTCGATCCGTGGGCAGAGCGCCTCGTTTCAGGGTTCTCCGGCCGTCGTCGTGTACATGAACGAAGTGCCGCTCGTTTCGGCGATCACGCTGTCGGGCCAGGGCGGCCCGGGCAGTTTCGTGGATCTCCAGAACGTGCAGGTGCTGGCCGGTGCGCAGGGTACCCTGTTCGGCCGCAACACGACGGGCGGCGCGATCCTGCTGACTCCTGCCAAGCCCACCGACAAGCTTGAAGGCTATGTCCAGGTCGGCGCCGGCAACTACAGCATGATCGAGACCGAGGCCGTGCTGAACCTGCCGATCTCGGACAAGGTCCGCCTGCGCCTCGTTGGCGCCTCGCGCGATCGCGACGGCTTCACCCACGACGTGAACTGGAACAAGGATCGCGACGACCAGCACTGGCGCATGGGCCGCGTCGGTCTGTGGCTCGAGCCATTCGAAGGCGTCACCAACTACACCTTGGCCTACTACGGCAAGTCGCACAGCAACGGCACCGGTTCGATCGCCAAGAACTTCAACACCAACTATTTCGTCGGCCTCGCCACGCGCCCGATTCCGGTGGCACCCGGGGTATCGTTCCCGCTCGGCGCCATCGCGCCCACCTTCAACTTCTGCGGCGCTGGCACCGGCCCTGCGAACTGCAGCTTCTACACCAACCTGCTGAACCAGCAGAACGCACGCGGCATCCGTCAGACCGCGCACGGCATGGACAGCTTTGCCAAGCTGGAATCATGGAGCATCAGCAACACTACCGACGTCGAGCTGACCGATTCGCTCAAACTGCGCAACATCCTCAGCTACTCGGAACTGAAGTCCTATTACGCCAACGATCAGGACGGCACGATCGCTCCCGTCTATGACACCGGCACCACGGTCGAAAGCCGCACTGCGCCGCGCGACTGGTACAAGCAGGTGACGGAGGAACTGCAGCTGCAGGGCACGGGTCTGGACGACAAGCTGACCTACACCGTCGGGGGCTTCTACTACAAGCAGAGCCCGCGCGGGACGATGGAGTCCTATTCGATCAACGTTTGCGCGCTGCAGACGACCACCGGATGCTCCATCGGCGAAAGCCGGATCCGCGTAACTAATGAATCCAAGGCGCTCTATGCACAGGGCTCGCTGGACTTCGGCGCTTTCTCATCGGCGCTCGACCGTCTGCGGTTGACTGCGGGCTATCGCTACACGTGGGACACCGTGGAGGGTTCAACCACGTCGTTCAGCTATGTCCCGCTGCCGGGCGGCGCGAAGTTTGTCACGGCCTGCTCGTGGAAATCCAATCCCAATCCCGGGCAGCCCATTGCCGATCCGCTGAACACCTGCCTGTTCGGCGCCAAGCTCAAGAGCTCCTCGCCCAACTGGACCATCGGGCTCGACTACCGTCCGAACGACAACATCATGGTCTATGGCAAGGTGACCCGCGGCTACAAGGCCGGCGGCTTCAACAGCTACGCCGTGTTCGAAAACACACGAACCTTCGGGCCGGAAACCGTCACCGATTACGAAGCCGGCTTCAAGACCGACTTCAATGCCGGAGGCATGCGCGGCCGGTTCAACGTCAACGGCTTCTGGCTGGACTACAAGAACATCCAGCGCGCTGCCGGTGACTTCAACCGTGCAACCGGCGGCAATGGCGCGATCACGCTGAACAACGCTTCGGCAGAGATCAAGGGCGTCGAAGTCGAGGCGATGATCCAACCGACGCAGAACATCGAACTGGGCGGCAACTACAGCCACCTCAACGCCAAGTACAAGTCGTTCAAGTTCGATTCGAGCTCGGGTGTGTGGGATTGCACCGCGCAGTCGATCACCTCGCCCAAGGTCTTTGCCGGCGCAGACATGACCTGCCGTCCGCTGCAGTATCTCTCGCCAAACATTGTGTCGGTCTATGGGCGGTTCACGCTGCCGGTTTCGGAGGATGTCGGCAACCTGAGCCTGTTCCTCAGCTACAACTGGACCGACAAGCAGCCGACCGCGCCGTTCTCGACCGAACGCTTCCCGGACGGCACGATCAACGAGCCAGGCGTGCTGCTGCCGAGCTATGGCCTGCTCAATGCGACGCTCGACTGGAAGGGCGTGATGGGCGCACCGGTCGACCTCAGCCTGTTTGCCACCAACATCACCAAGAAGAACTACATCATCTCGAACACCGGCATCTTCCAGACCATCGGTGCGCAGAGCGTGATCTACGGCGAACCGCGCATGTTCGGCGTTCGCCTGCGCTACAGCTTCGGCAACTGATCGAAGCGGATCATTGAAGGAGGCCGGGCATGATTGCCCGGCCTCTTTCGGTTTCTTGCCCAAGGGGACAATCGATGGGTACCAGGCTTGAAGGACGCGCCGCAGTCATCACCGGGGCTGCGGACGGGATCGGGCATGGCATCGCGCGGCGTTTTGCCCGCGAAGGCGCGAGTGTCATCGTTGCCGACTTTGACGCCGAGCGAGGCCCATCGGTGGCCAAAGAACTGCGCGGGCTTGGTGCAAGTGCCGAATTCATCCGTTGCGACGTGTCGTGCCGCGATGACGTCTTTGCAGCGGTCGATCTATGCGCCGACCGTTTCGGTTCGGTCGATATCCTGGTCAACAATGCCTATCGCGGTGAAGGCCCGATCCGCATCGAGCGCAAGTCCGACGAACGTTTCGAAGATGCTCTCAGGATGTGCCTCTACGCAACCAAGTGGGCGATGGAGCGGGCCTTGCCGCACATGAAGGCGCGTAGGTGGGGCAGGGTCGTCAACATGGCCTCGCTCAATGGCGTGAATGCCCACATGGGAACGGCCGATTACAACGCAGCCAAGGAGGCGGTGCGCGCCTATTCGCGGACTGCCGCACGCGAATGGGCGCCCTGGGGCATCTGCGTCAACGTGATTTGTCCGGCAGCGGTCTCGGCAGCATACCGCCGCTTTGCCGAAATGGCGCCCGACGTGGCGGCTGCAAGCGCGGCTTCCAACCCGATGGGCCGCATGGGTGATCCGGAAGCGGACATCGGTGGCGTGGCACTGTTCCTTGCCAGCGAAGACGCCCGCTATCTGACCGGCAACACGCTTTTCGTGGACGGCGGCGGCCACATCAACGGCGTTCCGTGGGTGCCGGACTTTGGCGACGACGGCTGAGCATCACATATCGGCCAGGCTCGCCATCGCCCGGGCCGCACGCCTGCCTGACCACACGCAATCGGCGTAGGACAGGCCGCTGACATAGAGGTTGGAACAGATGCCGACCGCATTTCGCCCCGCCGCGTAAAGCCCTTCGACGCGCCCCCCATCGAGCGCTTTGACCGCGCCGGTCCGCGCGTCCACCAGCAATCCACCGACTGTCATGCAGGCGATGGGGAACATGCGGGCATCGACCGAGGCGTCGATGGCATAGAACGGACCCTCGTCCAGCACGGCGAGGTCTGCCCCGATTTTGAACAGGGGATCGGTCATTTCGCCCAGCGCGGCACGGTTGTAGGTCTCCAGCGTCTGCGCAAATACCGCCTGGTCGAAGCCGAGCTTTGCGGCAAGCGCGGCGGGGGAAGGGGCCTTCACGGCCGCGAACAGCGCGTTGACCAGCGTGATGTCGCGCTGGAAGGCGAGCGTCTCGGGTGCGAAGGCATCGCGCAGCGACTGGCGATAGAGCTTGCGGTCCAGCACGATCCAGCCCCGGCCGCCGTGGCGCTCGACCATCGCGTCACCGATCCTTGCGCCATACCATGTCTCGTTGACGTAGCGTGCGCCGGTTCCATCGACCAGCATGCCGCGTCCCCACGAGGCGGGGGGCGAGAGAAATCGCCATGCCGAAACGCGCTCCATCAGACCGGTTGCCGCCCCGGCCGTGACGCCGAGCATGATGCCGCTGCCGTTGTCTCCCAGCGTGCCGTTGGGAAGACCTGCGGCATAGGGCGCCGCGAAATGGCGGACCATGTCGGAATTGCAGATGAACCCGCCCGCGCTCAGCACAACGCCGCGTCGCGCCCGGAACCACGCACTGCTGCGGCTCGTCGCCTCGAGTGCGCGCGCCCTGGCGAGGAACTTGAAACCGCGCGCGTAAGTGAAGCGCGCGCCGGGGAAGGTCGGCGGCAACATCGCCATCCAGGCGTTTGCCTTTGCCACGAGCCGCGAATGCTTCGCCCGGACTTCAGGATCGCGGAACATTTCCACGCGCACGCCAATGACCCGTTCGGCCTCGTCCAGTGCAAGCTGACGTGCTTCGGCCTGGGTGTGGAGCTGCAAACCGCGCCGAAGCGCTGAATCGCGTAGCGGCTCCCATATCCCGGCGCCCAGGCCCCACGGCTTCTTGCCATTGCGCCGCACCGTGCGATGGCCGCGCGCGGCGGGCGGGGTATGGCTGCGGAACGGTTCGGCAAGGCTGCTGTCGGGGTGATAGAGGAACCGGTCGAGCGGCGGATAGGACGTCTTCTTGCTGTAAAGCGTGGCGCTGAACGGTGCGCCATGTCCGCGCAGCCACTCGAACGTCTCGACGCTGCGTGCGCAGAAATCCTTGAGCGCATGTTCGGGCACCACGTCGCCCACTTCAGTGCGCAAGTAGGCTTCCATCCTCCCGGCATCATCCTCGACCCCGGCCTCGCGCTGGATCGAGGTGCCGCCGCCTGCGTAATAGACCCCGCCATTCGCCGCCGAGGAGCCGCCGCCGTCGTAGTGATCGAGCGCGATGACCGAGAGGCCCTGCTCGAGTCCCTCAAGCGCTGCGGAAACCCCGGCGCCGCCCAGACCGACGACAACCATGTCGGCCTCGCCAGCCCAGTTGTGCGCATCGGCATCGGCGAGACGCAGCGGCGCGTCGATGGCAAGGCCCCAATCCCGTATGGCAGAGCCGGGTGGCGGCAATGCTGCGCAAGTGCCTGTGCGCCAGACGCTTTCCGGATGAAGCGGCCCCGCCTTGCCGTGTGCCTGCTCCATGGGTCTCTCTCCTCGCCGCGATGACCATTGTGCGCAGCCAACTGCTACTCAAAAAACGCATTCAGCTACATTTTGCAAGAAATGCTTGTCAATCTCGTTTCAAAATCATAGACTTTGGACCGAATTGGAATACGCAAGAGCGTATCTGAACGAATCCACGAGAGGGAGAGGACATCGTGAGGAATCTACTTGCCGCCACGGCATTGAGCTCGCTTGCCTTTGTTGCAGGCCCGGCCTTCGCGCAGGAAGCTGCGCAGGATAGTGCTGCCCAGAACGACTCCGGAATTGGCGAAATCGTCGTCACTGCGCAGAAGCGTTCGGAGAACATCCAGAACGTGCCGATCGCCATCTCGGCAGTTAGCAGCCAGTTCCTCGAGACGCGCGGCATCACCTCGATCGACAGTCTTGGCTCGGTCGCTCCGAACGTGAAGTTCGAACGCGCGCCGTCGAACAAGACGATCTCCCAGATCGCCATCCGCGGCTCGGTCACGATCAACCCGGCGGTAACCTGGGAACCGGCGGTCGGCCTGTACCTGAACGGCGTCTATATCGCCAAGGCACAGGGCTCGATCTTCGACGTTGCCGATCTGGAGCGCGTCGAAATCCTGCGCGGGCCTCAGGGCACGCTCTATGGCCGCAACGCGCTGGCGGGCGCGGTCAACCTCGTGCCCAAGATGCCGACCGGCGAACTCGGTTTCAGGGGCGAGCTGACCCATGGCAACTTCAACTACTGGAAGGGCCGCGCCGTGCTCGACCTTCCGGCAATGGGCCCGTTCTCGCTGAAGCTTTCCGGCCAGATCCAGAAGCGCGATGGCTTCATCAAGCTGACGCCGAATCCCTATCCGCAGGCGTTCCTGGCCGGACCTGCACGCACAGGTCGCACCAACGACCTCGATGGCAAGAGCGGCATGGTCCAGCTGCGTTTCAAGCCTGAAGGCAGCAACTTCACAGCCGACTACATGTTCGACTATTCGAAGTTCGACCAGCGTCCAGACTATGCCCAGCTCATCCGCGTGAACCGCAATGGCCGCCCGGAAGACATCTTCGATCCCAACTCGCCCAGCTATCCGTTCGCAGGCGCGTTCTTCCCGCTCAACCTCTATGACCGGGCAGACCGCCAGTCGACCGCATCGCTTGATGCCAACCCGCTCTACGAACGTTCGCGCACTTATGGCCACGCGCTCACGCTCGCGCTCGATCTGGGCGGCGCAACCGTCAAGTCGATCACGGCCTATCGCAACCTGAAGTGGGCGGACTCGCTCGACCTCGACGGCTCGCCGCTGCCGGTGGCCTTCACCGGTCGCGACACCAGCTTCCACAGCTGGAGCCAGGAACTGCAGGTTTCCGGCCAGACCATGAGCGACAAGCTCAAGTATGTCGCGGGTGTGTTCTACTACAAGGAAAAGGCCGAGACGCTCGGGCCGCAAAGCTTCTTCGGTGGCGGTGCCTCGTATCAGTCCGACTATGGCTCCAACACTGAAGCTTTCGCGGTGTTCGCCCAGCTTGACTACAACTTCACCGATGCGCTCAAGCTGACGCTCGGTGGGCGTTATACGCACGAGAAGAAGGACGTGCGCCGCTTCCTGCGGATCAATTATGATGCCGCCAATGGCATCACGTCTCCGCTGGTCGTCGCCAACATTCCTTACGGCGGCGTTCCGGATGCCAAGTACAACCGCTTCAACCCGGCCATTACCCTTGCGTATCAGGCGAACCAGAACATCAATCTCTACGCCCGCTTCGCGCAGGGCTTCAAGTCGGGCGGGTTCAACGGTGAGACCAACGACTTCCGTGCGCCGACTGCAGACTGCCCTTCGGGTGCGTTCGAGTTGTGCAACCCCTACCGTCCGGAAACGGTCGACAGCTATGAAGTTGGCGTGAAGACGCGCCTTGCCGATGGCAAGGTGATCCTGAACGTCGCGGGCTTCTGGGACGAGCACAAGGACATCCAGCTCTCGGTGTTCACCGCCAATGGCGCTGCCTCCTCGATCGTCAGGAACGCCGCCTCGGCTCGCATTCGCGGTCTTGAAATCGAGACGGTGATACGTCCGGTCGACGCGCTGACGATCAACGGCTCGCTGGCCTTCCTCGATCCGCAGTACAAGAACTACATCGAGGCGGTGAACGGCGTCGATACCAACGTCGCCAAGAACCGCGCCTTCCCGCATACGCCCAAGACCACGGCTGCGGCAGGCGTCGATCTTCGCGTGGCGCAGGGCAATTGGGGTCGCCTGAACGTCAACGGCGATATCAACTACGTCTCAAGCTACTACACCTTCCCCTATGCGCTGGTGACGCCGAACGCTTCGGCGCAGAACGCAAACAACACCAAGTCGAAGGGTCGCACGATCGTGAACCTGCGCGCTGCGGTGTCGGAAGTGCCGCTGGGCGGTGCCACGGCCGAGCTTGCATTTTGGGTCAAGAACCTCACCAAGGAGCGCGATCCTTCGAACTTCATCGACTTTGGCCCGGGCTTCGGTGGCCTGACGGTCGGGTACTTCCCCGATCCACGCACCTACGGCCTCACGCTGGGCGTGAAGTTCTGATGCTGTTCGCAGGCAAGAGAGCATTGGTGACCGGCGCGGCCTCGGGAATAGGCCGCGCCACCGCCATCCGCTTTGCCGCCGAGGGGGCGACGCTGACCATCGGCGATCGCAACCTTGCAGGGCTTGAGGAAACGGCGGCGATGATTGCCGCCGCTGGCCACAACGCCCCGGCCGTCCAAGCGTATGATGCAACCGATTATGCCTCGTGCCGCGCGCTGGTCGACACCGCCGCGCGCGACGGGCTCGACATCGTCTGCAATATCGCCGGCCTGCTGAAGTGGGGTCGTTCCGAAACCTTCGCTGCCGAAGACTTCGACCTGCTGATGCACGTCAACGCCACCAGCGTCTTCGTGATCTGCCAAGCCGCGATGCCGCACCTGCTCAAGAGCAAGGGCAACATCGTCAACACCGCCTCGACCGCCGCGCTGCAGGGCCAGCCCTACAACGCAGCATACTCGGCCTCGAAGCACGCAGTGGCAGCGATCACCAAGGGCCTCGCCATCGAGTATGCGGCCGCAGGCGTGCGCATCAACGCGATCTGTCCCGGCCACGTCATCACGCCGATGACCGAGAACACGCCGCCGCCCGAAGGCGTCGACTGGGCGCTGATGATGCGCAATGCGCCCAAGCTGCTCGACGGCTCCTGCGCGCCCGAGGACATCGCCGAGATGTTCGCGTTCCTTGCCAGCGACAAGGCGCGCAAGATCACCGGCTCGCTGTTTACAGTCGACGGCGGTCAGCTGGCCGGCTGAGGCCTGTTCGGGGAAAGCAGGATGCGAGCCGCCTCTTCCCCGTCCAGCAGGGCATTGGCGCGGTGAGATACGCGCCAGCCTTGTTCGGTGCGCACCAACGTCCACCGGTTGGCAGAAACCCGCACGGCTTCGAAATCACCATCGGCGTGGCGGAACACCACGGAGTGCCCGCGCGCGGTAGCCGTGTCGCCGTCAAGGTCCACTGCAACCGGCCCAAGCACGTGCGCGCAGCCGTCGGCCATCAGTTGCCGGTGCACCGCGCCGTCGATCATGGCCGCGATCTCCTCGTGGCCGCGCGCCGTGGCGAACCCGACGACCTCATAACTCCCATCATCGCACCACAGCGCGGCAAGAGCCTGCGCATCGCCGCAATCGGCCAGTGGACCATAGCCTGCGATCAGCGAACGGATCGCCTCGCGGTCTTCAAGCGCCTGAAGCCGCGCGGCGAGCGTTGCGATATCCAGCGACATAGACTCACTCCTCCTGCGAAAGGCCAGCCCCGATGACCGATCCCCAGTCCGATGTCGGCACCCTAGACCATGTCTGGCGCAAGTTCTGCGCACAATTGGCCGAAGCGGGTGACGTTCTCGCCCGGCCGTCCACGCCGACGACTGCGCTCGATCAGGCCGAGGGCCTGCGCTACCTCAGCCGCCTGGCACGCACTGCGCTCAACATGCTGGTCGACAGCGCCGATCCCGATTTCCCGCGCCTGTTCCTGCTGTGCGACGACAAGATCAAGATCGGCGCGGACAATCCGGACAACCTCTACCAGCAATGCGTCGTGCGCGGTGACCGCACCTATCGCATCACCGGCAAGCGCAACTCGGTCCCCTACTTCTCGATCGGCAGCAAGGCGAACCGCTATGCCATCGACGGCACCATGGCCTCGACCGGCGAGATCGAGTTCGCGCAGATGGAGTTCGGTCCCGATGGCACGTTCGAGATCGTGGTCAGCCGCGATCCGCAACCGGGCAACTGGCTGCCGATGGCCGACGACACCACCCTGCTGATCGTCCGCCAGACCTTCGACGACAAGAAGACCCAAGTCCCTGCCGACATCACGGTCGAGCGGATCAGCGCCGGGCCCGCAGTCCCCGCATTGCTCACGCCAGAGCTGATCGAACAGCAACTCATGGCGTCGGCCGCATGGGCCAAGGGAACGGCCAATACTTTCGCCAACTGGTCCGAATGGTTCAAGGCGCACCCCAACCAGTTCTACGATGCCCCGCAGGAGATATTCTGGAAGGCAGGCGGTGATCCCAACATCTGGTACGGGCACTTCTACTACGATCTGAAGCCCGGCGAGGCTCTCGTGATCGAGTCTCCTGTGCCCGATTGCCGCATGTGGAACCTGCAGATCGACAACTGGTGGATGGAGTCGCTCGACCATGTGCACCAGAAGGTCTGGCTCAACAACTCGATGGCAAAGTACGAGGCGGACGGGAGCGTGGTCGTGGTCTGCGCCGATGCGGACCCCGGTTTCGGCAACTGGGTCGATCTTGCCGGCCATCGTTCCGGCACAGGCCTGTGGCGCTGGATCAATGCGGCGGAAAACATCGTGCCCACGATGCGCGTTGTGAAGCTCTAGAGGATCGGCAAGCCCACGAATGCCGCCCAGCCCAGCAACGGCCCCACGCCGACGATGATTGCCGCATAGCCCAGCAATTTGCGCAGCATCGCAGGCCGCTCGTCCTCCGGCGCATTGCCGACGATCAGCGCGCCGTTGGTCGAGAAGGGTGAGGTATCGACGATGGTATTCGCGATGCAGATCGCGGCCACGACGGGCATGACAGGCAACTGTCCTGCGGCAAGGATCGGAAGGCTGAGCGGAACGATTACGCCGAGAAGGGCTGTCGAGGACGCAAAGGCCGAGACCACGCCCGCCAGATAGCACAGCAGAAGCACTGCCAGCATCGGTGAGCCGACGCGCCCGATCATCGCGCTGATCGCGTCGAGCGTGCCGATCCGGTCGAGCAGGCTGACGTAGATCACGATCCCCGAAATCAGCAGGATCGTCGACCAATCGACCTGCTTGAGTGCGCCGTCCTGCGTGCGTGGTGCAACCACGGCGAGGGCGAGGATCACCAGCAGCGCCATGAAGCCGATGTCGATCTTGAACAGCAGCGCGCCAGTTGCCAGCGCGGCAAGACCGGCGAGCGTCCAGGCGCCATTGCGGTCAAGCACGACAGGTTCGAGCCGCGCTTCATGACCGACACCGGCGACCGATTCACGCCGGATGAAGAATGCCCAGACGAGCAGGGCAATCGCGGCGTTGAACGCGGCGCTGGCAAGGAACAGGTATTGTGCATCTGCGGCAATGCCGCTCTGCCCGAGCACCTTGGCGGTGATCCCGCCATAGATCGAGATGGGCGAAAAGCTGCCCGCCTGCGCGCCATGCACCACGAGCAGGCCCATCATCAGTGGCGAAAAGCCGTGACTTCGGGCAAGCCGCATCGCCACAGGGGCGACAATGGCAACGGCAGCAGGCCCCATCGCGCCAAGGCCGGTCAGGATACCCGCCACCATGAACACCAGCAGCGGCACCAGGGCCGTATGGCGTCCGAGCAATACTGCGGCCCGCGCGACCAGCCAGTCAATCGCGCCATTCCGACTGGCGATACCGAACAGGTAAGTGATGCCCAGCAGGGTCAGGAACAGGTCGGCGGGAAAGCCCGCCAGCACATCCTTGACCGGAAGGCCTGCGCCGAACACCCCAAGGCCCAGCGCCGCGGCAAGGCCGATGAGGCCCATGTTGACCGGTAGCCACACTGCCGCCGCAAAGATGGCGACAAGGATCGCGATGGACAGAAGAATCATCGCGTTACGCTCAACCCGCGAACAGGCCCGCGTGGGCCTCGCGCAGCAGTGCTTTCTGCACCTTGCCCATCGTGTTGCGCGGCAATTCGTCAACGAACACCACCGCACGCGGTTGCTTGAAGCGGGCCAGTCGGTCAGCCAGAGCAGTGGTAACCGCCGTTTGATCCAGTGCAGGATCGGTCGCCTTGACCACGGCAACGACCGCTTCGCCCAGATCCGCATGGGGCACGCCGATCACCGCGCTTTCGGCAACGCCGGGAATCTCGTCGAGCGCGGCTTCGACTTCGGCAGGGTAGATGTTGAAGCCGCCTGCAATGATCAGGTCCTTGGCCCGCCCGACGATATGGACATAGCCCTCTGCATCGATGAACCCGAGGTCCCCGGTGATGAAGTATCCGTCTGCGCGGAACTCCTCGGCGGTCTTCTCCGGCATCTGCCAATAGCCGCCGAACACGTTGGGGCCTTTCACCTCGATCACCCCGATCTCGCCCTGCGCCAGCGCCGTCCCGCTTTCAGGATCGGCAATGCGCAAGTCCACCCCCGGCAACGGGAACCCGACGCTGCCCGGCTTGCGCGTGCCCTCATACGGGTTCGAGGTGTTCATGTTGGTTTCGGTCATGCCATAGCGTTCAAGAATGGCATGGCCGGTCAGGGCGCTGAATTCCGTGTGCACTTCGGCCGAAAGCGGGGCCGAGCCCGAGATGAACAGGCGCATCGCCTGCGCAAGTTCGCGGGTGAATCCGGGTTGGGCGAGCAGGCGCGAATAGAACGTCGGCACGCCCATCAGCACCGAGGCTTGCGGCATCAGGCGGACCAGTTCCCCGGCATCGAATCGCTCGACGAAAATCATCGCAGAGCCTGCTGCAATGGTCAGGTTGGTGGCGACGAACAGGCCATGCGTGTGGAAGATCGGCAATGCATGGAGCAGCCGGTCCGCGCTGGTGAAGCGCCAGTAATCCAGCAGCGTCAGCGCGTTGGAGGCCAGGTTGGCGTGGCTGAGCATCGCCCCCTTCGAGCGTCCGGTCGTGCCCGAGGTGTAGAGAATTGCGGCCAGATCGTCAGGTCCGCGCGTCACGGCATCAAAGTGCTCCGGTCGGTCTGCAGCAGCATCGACCAGCGAACCGGCGGTGCCTGCGTCATCAAGCGTCAGCAGTTCAGGAACGCCCAGTTCCTTGCACAGCGCCGCCATTGCCGCCTCGTCCTTGGTCCGGCAGAGGACCAGTGCCGGGCTGGCATCGCCAAGGAAGTAGCGCAACTCGCCGACGGTATAGCCCGTGTTCAGCGGCAAATAGACCGCGCCCGCCTGCAGTGCCGCCAACCACGTCAGCAAGGCAGTTTGAGATTTCTCCACCTGTATCGCCACCCGGTCACCGGGCTCGACGCCGGCTTGGCGAAACGCATGCGCCAGTTGGGCTGACCGCGCACGTGCGGCAGCATAACTGAGGACGGCTCCGTCAGGCGAGATCAGGAACGGAGCGTCTGGCGTCGCATCAGAACTGGCAAGGAAAAGGGACAGAATGCTCTGCTCGGCTGATTGGGCCAAAAGTAGGGTCCTTGTGACATTTTGCCAGATGCTGTTATTTCCGGCATATGTGTATGCAAGATTCCAATAATCACATTCATGAGCATGCAGCAATATGAAATTCGATCCTGACTCAGCAGCCGGTATGCTCTTATCCGATCGCATCCGCCTGGCCTTGGCGGATGAGATCACGACCGGCGCGCTTCCCTCTGGGGCCCAGTTGGACGAACAGCTGCTCGGTGATCGCTTCGGCGCTTCGCGCACCCCGGTTCGCGAAGCGCTGCGCCAGTTGGCAGCAGCGGGCCTCGTTGAAATGCGGCCGCGCCGCGGTGCGGTCGTCGCAGCAATGACCACGGAACGCATATTCGAGATGTTCGAGCTTTCCGCCGAGATCGAGGCGATGTGCGTACGGCTTGCAGCATGGCGGATGACGCCGGCCGAACGTAGTGCATTGCGCAGTATTCACGAGGATTCAGCATTCGCCGTCGCACGCGGGGATGTCGATGAATACGATCGGCTCAACTGGCGCTTTCACGACGCGATCTACGAAGGAACGCACAATGCCTTCATGGTCGAGCAGGCCAAGGCGCTGCGCGAGCGCATGGCTGCTTTCCGTCGCGCACAGCTCCGCAAAAGCGGGCGCCCTGAACGGTCCCGGCACGAGCATGGTGAACTTGTCGAATCCGTGATGCGCGGTGATGGTGAGGAAGCCGCCAAACTCATGCGTGCGCACATGTTCAATGCATCAAGTGCGCTTGAGGGCTTTGCTCGGCAGTTGGACAAGAAAGTCGAGTAACCCTCCTTGCATGCACAAGGCTGTTTTTATGGTACATTGGCATGCACAATATCGATATCCTCGAGAACATGCATTTTTGCCTTGCGCTGTCAAATCTGCTGTGCAAGGCAGGGGTCATAACATCGCGTGCAGACACACTGTAACGCGAGGGGAGGCCTGAAGCAGATCGTTCGGACAGAAAAGAGTTCGAACACCCCCTCGTATGACAGCGTTGTCTCAAGACGGCTTTTGTCTCAAGGGAGGAAGTTAATGAAAAGACTGCAACTAACCGGCCTGGCCTCGGTATTGGTGCTATGTGCTACATCGGCCTCCGCGCAGGAAGCAGCCGATCAACCCGTGGACAATGGCGACATTGTCGTCACCGCCAACCGCACCGAGTCGCTTGCTTCCAAGACGCCGGTGGCGCTCACGGCCGTTGCCGGTACGGCCCTCGTCAGCCAGGGGATCACTAACCCGACTGCCCTTGCCGAGACCGTCCCTAACCTTTCGATCGACCGTGCAAACGGCCTGCAGATCACGATCCGCGGCGTGACCAGCACGGACGGCACCGAAAAGGGCGACCCTTCCGCCGCGTTCATGCTCGACGGCATCTACATCGCCCGTCCGCAGGTCCAGGAAGTGTCGTTCTTCGATATCGGCCGCGTCGAAGTGCTTCGTGGCCCGCAAGGCACACTCTATGGTCGCAATACCACGGCCGGCGTCGTCAACGTCATCTCGGCCAAGCCCAAGCTCGACAAGTTCGAAGGTTCGGTCGACCTCAACTACGGCAACTACAACACCTTCCAGGCGACCGGCGTCATCAACGTCCCCGTCAGCGAAAAGATCGCCCTGCGCGGTGCGGTGAACTACGACCGTCGCGACAGTTACCTAAAGGCGGTACCGGCTTCACTTCCAAGCTCAGCCCGTTCAAAGAGAACCTGTCGCTCCGCGGTTCGGCCCTTTTTGATCTGGGCGGCGGAGAACTTGTCGTCCGGGCCGACTATTCCAGCATCGATGGCCAGAACGTCAATGCCCTGCCACTGAGCAACGTCTACTCGAACGCCACCACCAACTTCGTCAATCCGACCTACATCGGCGGTGACCGGTCCTCGAGCCAGCTTCGCACGCTCAACGTGCCGTCCAACTTCGGCACCGACCGAAACAACAGCACTTGGGGCGTGATGGCTGACTTCAGCTACGACCTGGGCCCGGTCACGGTGAACTACCTCGGCTCCTACCGCGAATTCGAACGTCACGAAGACGGCATCAACATCCGTGGCCTGGGCGCACGTGCCATCGCCACCCGCTTCGACGGCGAATACTGGCAGCAGAGCCACGAACTGCGCCTTGCCACCAACGGCGATGGCCCGCTCAAGGCACAAATCGGCGGATACTACTTCGAGGAAAAGTCGGGCATCGGCTTCTACCTGCTCGGCCTGCTCAACCCGACTCCCAACGCGCCGGGCTATGTGTTCGGTTTCCCGCAGGATCCGACCAAGGCCAAATCCTACGCCGGTTTCGCGCAAGCCACCTACAGCCTGCAGGACTCGCTGCGTTTCACCGCCGGCATACGCTATTCGCACGACGACAAGTCGCGCATCGGCAACACCGTCACCTGCTCGACCGTGGCCTGCAACCTGCCGACGGATAGCAAGGCCAACAACAACGCTGCGCGCTCGTTCAGCAAGACCACGTGGCGTCTCGGACTCGATTATGACGTGAACGCCACGACGCTGCTCTACGCCACCGTCTCGACGGGTTATAAGGCCGGCGGCTTCAATGACGGCTGCAACACCGCTGAAAACGCCTCCTGCAACCAGAACCGCACGCTTGGCGCGCTGTACTACGAGCCGGAGACCCTGACCTCTTACGAAGCGGGCTTGAAGACCCGCCTCGGCGGCGGCGTCCGCCTAAACCTCTCGGGCTTCCACTACGATTACAAGAACCTGCAGGTCAGCCAGGTCGCCACGTGTACCCCGGCAGGCGGCCAGTGCCAGGTCACGACCAACGCGGCGACTGCCAAGGTCGATGGCATCGAACTCGAAAGCAACATCCAGGCTGGCGACAACGATCACTTTGACGTTGCCGTGGCTTGGCTCAATGCCCGCTATGGCAATTTCAAGCCGAACCTGATCATCAGCGGTGCCACCGTCGAGCGGGACTGGAAGGGCCTCGACCTCGACCGTTCGCCGCGCTGGACGGTCAACCTCAACTACGTCCACACTTTCGACATCGGCAGCGCTGGCACCATCGATGCGCAGATCCGCACTCGTATCAGCACCAGCTACCAGCTGGCGGGTCTTGCCAACGTCCAGCAGCTCAAGCAGCCGGGCTTCTCGAAGACCGACGCGAACCTGACCTACAACGCGCCTGACAAGAACTATTACTTCCAGCTCTTCGTGAAGAACCTTGAAGACAACGTGACTGTCTCATCCATCGCTTCGGGTGCGAACGGCACTGTCCAGCTCGCCGATCCGCGTACCTACGGCGTGCGCGCTGGCATCAAGTTCTGATCCAGGCTCCCTCGCCAACCTGAACGAGATAGAGTTCAGGTCGGCAAACAGTGGGCGGGCGGGGCAAATGCCTCGTCCGCCTTTCCGTGTTTATCGCTCAGTTGTTCGTGAACTCCGGCCTGCGCTTTTCGAGGAAGGCGCTGACCGCCTTGTGGTGATCCTGAGTGTGGTGGGCCAGCGCCTGATAGGCGGCGGAAAGCTCGAGCAGGGGCGCGAGCTTCATGTCCTGTCCTTCGCGCATCAGGCGCTTGGCCATGCGCGTAGCGTGGCCGGGGTTGGCAGCAATGGAATGGGCGACTTCGAGCGCGCGCGGGAGCACCCGCTCAGGGCTGACGACTTCGCTGACGAGGCCGTATTCCAACGCCTTGGCAGCATCGATGGTGTCGCCGGTAAGGGTCATCAGGCTGGCGCGGGCCATGCCGATCACGCGCGGCAGAAGCCATGCGCCGCCATCGCCGGGCACGATGCCGAGCTTCACGAAGCTCTCGGCGAACAGCGCCTTGTCCGATGCGATGCGGATGTCGGCCATGCAGGCAAGATCGAGCCCGGCACCGATGGCAGGACCGTTGACCGCAGCAACAACCGGCACTTCCAGATCGTAGAGCGCGGCAGGAATCAGCTGGATGCCGGTGCGGTACTGGTTGCGGATCGACCATGCCGAGCCGCCGAACATGCCGGTCTTCTCGGCCATGTGCTTGACATTGCCGCCCGCACAGAACGCCTTGCCCGCGCCGGTCAGCACAACCGCGCGGATGGACGGGTTACGCGTGGCAGCGGCGCAGAACGCCGCAATCTCTTCGCTGTGGCTGGTTTCCGAGATCGCATTGCGCGTGTCCGGCCGGTTGAGCGTGACGATTGCCACAGGGCCATCGCGCTCGATCTGCAGGAAGGGGGCGGTTTCGTCTGACATGGCCTTTCGGGTCCTCTTGGCAATCGCTTAATTGTTTGGTTAAGCCCTAACGTGTCCGGCGCGAACGGGCAACGCAAGAGAGGACTCCATCCGTGTTCGACAGCATGACGCTAGCCACCCTTCCGCCTGATGACGAAGCGCTGCGCCCCGCAATCCGCGCCTTCCTCGCCAAGGAGCTGGACGGCGTGCCTTCCGATCGTCGAGCGCGTTCATGGCAAGGCTTCGACGCCGGGTTCAGCCGCAGGCTGGGTGCCGCCGGGTTCGTCGGTCTCAACCTGCCGAAGGAACATGGCGGGCAGGGCAGGGGGCCTTTCGCCCGCTTCGTCGTGGTCGAGGAACTGCTTCAGGCCGGGGCCCCGGTCGCCGCACACTGGATCGCCGACCGGCAGAGCGCGCCGCTCCTGCTGAACTACGGCAGCGACGTCCAGCGCGCCCGCCATATCCCGGCGATCTGCCGCGGAGATCAGGTGTTCTGCATCGGCATGAGCGAGCCCGGTGCAGGCTCGGACCTCGCTGGCGTTCGCACCCGTGCCGAACGCGTGGGCGCTGGCTGGAAGCTCAATGGCCAGAAGATCTGGACCACCAACGCGATGCACGCCGACTACATGATCGCGCTTGTCCGTACCTCCGGCACGACCGAGGACCGTCATGTCGGCCTGTCGCAGCTGATCGTCGATCTCAAGGCGCCCGGCGTCACCGTCCGTCCCATCGTCGACCTCACCGGCGATGCGCACTTTGCCGAAGTGTTCTTCGAAGACGTCATGCTCGACGAACACGCGCTTGTCGGCAATGAGGGTGACGGGTGGAAGCAGTGCACCGCCGAACTCGCGTTTGAGCGCTCCGGCCCTGAGCGCATCTATTCCAGCGTTGTCCTGCTCGATGCCTGGGTGCGGCATCTGCAGGCTGTCGGACGCAGCGATGCCAATACGCTGGTCGGCAGGCTGACCGCCGAACTGGCAACCTTGCGCGCCATGTCGATTGCCTGCACCGCCCTGCTCGAAGCGGGCGAAAGCCCGGTGGTCGAGGCCAGCATTGTCAAGGATCGCGGCACCGGGTTCGAACAGGAACTGCCGCAAGTGATCGGCGACGATCTTGCCGCGCACCCGGATGAACCCGTCAGCGCCGAACTCTACCGCACCCTGCAATACGTGACCCACATCGCCCCCAGCTTCAGCCTGCGCGGCGGCACGCGCGAGATTCTGCGCGGGATCATCGCGCGCGGAATGGGCCTGCGTTGAGAAGGGATGAACCATTATGAATGAACTGCTTGAACCCTTCGTCCGCATGCTCGACGAAATCGCCACCCCTGCGGCCATCCGTGCGCTTGAAGGCGGTGGGTCGGTCGAGGCCATCTGGGCAGAACTTGCTGCCTCGGGCTTCCTTGACGCCCTGGTGGGTGAAGCACATGGCGGCGCAGGGTTGACGCTCGGCGACATCGAGCCGCTGGTCGAAGCCATCGGTGCCCACGCCTTGCCGCTGCCGGTCGCCGAAACCATGGTGGCCCGCGCGCTGCTTGCCGAAGCAGGCCTTGCCGCACCTGATGGACCGATCGCGCTGGCAACGGCTGTCGCCATGCCGATACCTGGCGCGCTTCTGGCCTCGCACGTGCTGGTCGACAATGGCGAAGCGCTGATCCTCGCATCCGCCGCAGCGCTTGGGCTGGAGCAGACCGGCGTGCACGGCGCGCTTGGCGCAAGGGCGACGCTTCCACCGCAGGGTCCCGCATTGCCACGACCGGCGAACGGCTTGCGGCCCATATCTGCCGTGCTTCGCGCGGCCCTCATCGCAGGCGCTGCCGCGCGGCTTGGCCAGATGGCAACCACCCACGCGTCCGAGCGCGTCCAGTTCGGCAAGCCTATCGGTCGCCAGCAGGCGCTTCAGCAGATGCTCAGCGTTGTCGCCGAAGACCTGATCGCTTGCCGCCTCGCTGCGCAATTGGGCTGTGCGGGAGGGATCGGTGTGGCGCTCGCAGCCGCCGCAACCGCCAAGATCACGACCTCGACCGCCGCCGTCCGCATCGCTTCATCCGTCCACGCGGTCCACGGCGCCATTGGCATTGCCGAGGAATACGATCTACAATTGCTCAGCCGCCGCCTGCATGAATGGAGATTGGCGGATGGATCGGAAGGTTACTGGGCCAAAGTGCTTGGCGAAGCGCGCCTTGCCGATCCGGTTTCCACTGTCGACTGGGTAAGAGCCAGCGTATTCGGCTGAACGCAGGCCATCAGGAGCGTAATCGCCGCCGCCTCAGAACTCGCGCCGTAGCGAGGCGCCGTAAGTGCGCGGGGTGCCGACATGGTTGTAATCGAACCCGAAGCCCGAAAGGTCGATGCGTGAGGTGAAGTAGACCTTGTCGGTCAGGTTGCGCCCCCACAGCGACAACGTCCACGGGCCCCGCCTATAGTCGATTCCGCCCCCGAACAGTGCGTATCCGCCTTGGCGAAGGCGAGGAATGTTGACGATCTCGAAGAACTGCGACGAGACGTAGTTTGCATCCCCGCGCAGCGTGACGCTGGCAGTGCTGTTGCTCCAGGCCGTCCAGTCAAACCCTGCGTTGGCTGTCAGCGAAGGCGCGTTTGACAGGATATGCCCGCGCACGTCGAGGCCGCTGACAAGCCCACGCGTTGCCCGTGCATGCAGCAGGCCAAGCCCGAACTGCACCGACAGGTCGGGCAACGGCCGGGCGTCCAGTTCGAGTTCTGCACCGTAGATACGCGATCGATCAAGGTTGACGAGGGTCTGCGTCGCGTCCGCCGGGTTCACGGAAAGGAACTGCTGGTTGCGATAGAGGTAATGAAAGCCGGTCAGCGATGCGGAAACAGCGCCCCCTGCCAGTTTCAGCTTTGCTCCAGCTTCCAGGGCGTCGATGGTCTCTGGCCGCGCGACACCGGCCTCTGAGGCGTTGAAGAACGCCTGGGCATTGAACCCGCTTGCGCGATAGCCATGTGCAAGGCTTGCGAATAGCAAGGTGCCGTCAGGCAGCCGATGATCGATGGCGATCTTGCCGGAAAGGTTGCTGTTGGCAAAATGCCGGTCAAGCGGTTCGATCAGGGTTGCAACGAGCACGCCATCGACGCCGCGCAACTGGGATGTGAGCTCGTCCTGCAGCCCGGTGTCGCGGGTAAAGCGCAGGCCTCCGCGCAAGGTCGTTCTCGCACCAAGAGCCAGTTTCGCGTCACCGAAGATCGCCCAGCTGCGCTTGTCCTGATCAAAGCGGTTCGAAACGACGCAGGCATAGAGGCTGTCGTTCGCGGTGCAGTCGTTCACATCGACGCGGCCATTGCCATCGACGTCGAGATCAGTCCAGAAATTGAGGTCAGTCGCGTTGAACAGGTCTTCGCGGTGGTGATGCGCGCCAACGATCAGGCTGAGCGGACCATCGCCTTCCCAGACGAGGCGCAGTTCCTGCCCGAACTGCGTGCCGCGATCGGTGTAGGGTATTTCCAGCGTGCGCAAGGGGCTGCCATCGGTATCCTCAGGCACGTAAAGGCTGCCCTTGTCCCATCCGGTGACCGAGATAAGCGAAAGCGTGTCGCTAAGCCGGAAGGTGCCCGTGAGCGACGCAGACCACGTCCGGGCATGACGGCGCGGCGTGAAATTCGCCTCGATCTCCCGCACGCCAAGACCGGTCCGGAAATAGCTGCTGCCCTGGCCGTAAGCCTCATAGACACCCGATCCGATGCCATCGGAGCGGGGCGATGAGAAATTCCCGTAGTTCTGCGGCATCTGCAGACTGGTTGAGAGGCGCAGGATCAGCTCGACACTGTCAGACGGCTGCCAGAGCACGCTTCCGCGCACGCCATATTCGCGCGTCGAGGACAGATCAGGCTGGCCCGCCAGTCTGTTTCGGAACCAGCCATCGGCTCGCGCGGCGGTGAAGGCGACGCGGGCTGCCAGGGTCGGGGTAAGGGCCAGATTGACCGCGCCTTGCGTTTCGATGCGGCCGAAGTTGCCAAAGCCCGCCTTGAGGTAGCCCTCATTCGCAAAGACCGGCCGTGCCGAGACGTAGTTGATCGCACCGCCGGTCGCATTCTTGCCGTAGAGCGTGCCCTGCGGCCCGCGCAGCACTTCGATCCGGGCAAGATCATAGAGTTGCAGCCCGAGGAAGGCGAAGTTGCCCTTGTAGACCTCGTCGTAATAGGCCGCCACCGGTCCGGCCTGATTCAAGCTGAAATCCGACATGGAAACGCCGCGCAGGGCAAAGATCGGGGTGTTCTCTCCAACTGTCGCGCTGAAACGCAGGTTCGGGATGCGCGCGGCAAGATCGTCTGCCTGCGTGAGCCGCGCGGCCTCGAGGGCATCGCTGCCCAGAACGGAAAGCGACAGGGGCACATCGCCAGCCCGTTCGGCCCGCTTCTGTGCGGTCACGACGATTTCTGCGCCCACGTCGGCAACGGGCGGCTGAGCCGCTGCCTCGGTAGGCGATGGAAGCATGGCCACAAGGCCTGCTGCAAGCAATGACATGTAGGCTCCGGTCCAGGCTGGGGCGGCTATACGAGGGCGTGTACTGGAAGGGGAGACCCGCCGTCACAAAATCCACACTTGCAGATCATGATAGCGCTCAACCTCAGAGCCCGAGCTGTTCGCGATCGGCCAGCGCGGCGACGAGTTCGGCTTGCGAGGCGGCGTGGCGATAGTTCGCGTCGATTTCGCGCACAGTGGCATCGGCCAGCGCTTCCTCGCGCAGGTTCACCACAAGGAAGTCGCTCGCGCCCAACGAGAAGCGGCGGCGCTCGGCTTCGGCCATCTTGCGGGCGAGGGCGGCTTCGGCAGTGGCAAGGCCGGCGAGCTTCTCGGCACCCTTCACTTGCGTGCGCAAGTTGGTGATCTCAACGCCGATCTGCTCCTCCAGCAGGCGCAGCCGCAGAGACAGGGCATCCTGCTCGGCCGCAACCTCTGCAATGCGGCCCTTGGCCGCGCGCTGTTCGAGCGGCACCGAGAAACGCAGGCCCACCATGCCCTCGGTCGGCGTGCGGACGGGAGATCCCGCGCCGATATCCTTCGATGCTTCCACCCGCACATCGAGGCGCGGCTTCAGATCGTTCTCGGCAAGGCGCGTGCGGATGCCCGCCTGCTCGATCCGCGTGAGCAGCGCCTGAAGATCGGGCCGGGCCGCGATGGCTGCGCTCTGATCTACAAGGCGAGGGGCAACACCGTCGCTCAGTCTTGGAGGCAGCCGCTCGGCCGATGGCACCACCGGCTGACCCAGGCCATCGCGCAGAAACAGGGATAGCGCATTGGCCTGCAACTCCAGATCCTGCTCGGCGCGCACCAGCAGCGCCTGGCGCCGCACGATGTTCTGCTGGTTCTCGGTGCCGAGGATTGAGGGACGGGCACCCAGCTCGATCTGCCGCTCGATCGAGGCCTGCCGTTCCTTGGCAAGATCGTAGATCTCGCGATAGATGCGCACGCGCATGCCAGCTGCCACCCACAGCTGATAGGCCTCGATGGCACGACGTTGCACGCCGATGGCCACCAGATCGCGGTCCAGCTCGGCCAGCTCGATGTCGGCGCCTGCCAGCTCGCGCCGCCCGCGACGTTCGTCGATCACGCGGTCACGCAGCAGCGAGAACAGCATCCCCGCCTTGATCTCGCCGAATTCGTTGGTGATCGACTTGCCTTCGTAAGAAGCGAAGTCACCGAACGACTTGCGGTAGCCGCCATAGACCTGCCCACCGTTGTTCTGGAGCGGGCGATATGCTGAAACCTCGGCCGTGGAACCATTGTAGTAGCCGAGGGGCCGCGTGGTTGCCTCCGCGTTGAACACGAGGTCGAACTGTCCTTCCACGCTGAGCGCGCGGGCATCGGCCTGCCGCTGTCGCGCCATTGCCTCGAGGATCTGCGGGGCATGCGTGGCCGAGGATTGCAATACCTCGCGCAAGGTCAGCTCGCGCGCCTTTGCCACCTGCGCCGCTGCCGGGGTCGCAAGCGACAGGAAGGCGAGGATCGCGGCCACGATCCGGAAGATCATTTCTCTTCCCCGCCCTCACTGTATCCAGCCCCGCCGTAGCCTGCGCCGTCATACTCGTCCGACTTGCCGCCGCTCTTGCTCTTGGTCGATTCCTTGTCGGTCAGGGCCTTGAGCGCGGTTCCCTTACGCGGGCCGGTGTCGACCGGAACCGGGAATTCCAGCGGGAAGTCATTGAGCTGGCGCCACAGTTCGTAGGCGATGGTCACCGTCTCCATCTGGATCCAGCCACGCACCTTCGATCCCAGGCGAACGTAATTGTCGTCTGGCCAGGCGGGCTTCCCCGGCATCGGCTCGACCAGCACGCGGAACAACCCGCTGTTCTGGGCCGAAGGGTCAATCGCCAGTACGCGTCCGTCGAACATGCCCATCGCCACCGACGGCCAGCCGCTGAACTGGATTGCAGGCCAGCCCTCGAAATTCAGGCGCACTGCCTGCCCACGTCGGACGAGCGCCACGTCGCGGCCGTCGACCAGGAGTTCGACCACGCGCTGCTGGCGCTCGGGCGCAATTGTCGCCAGCCAGTCGCCCGCGCTGACCAGAGTTGCACCGGCTGCGGTGTTCAGCTGCTGTATTCGCCCGTCGTGCGGCGCACGAACCAGCTGCGCCGACTGGCGGTTCAGACCGATATTGGCCTTGTTGAGCTTGGCCCGCGCCTCGGCGAGCTTGGCTTCCATTTCGGCCACCTTGATCTGCGTGTTTTCGTAGTCGCGGCGAGCGGCTAGGCCGTCGGCATAGAGCTGGGAGGTACGCGTCACGTCCAGCCGCGCTGTGGCCAGCGCCTGTTCGGCAGCCGCAATCTGCGCAACGACCTGCGCCCGCTCGGCTCCGAGGCTGGCGAGCAGATCGGGGTCGTTGTCGATGATCCGCGCGATCGGATCGCCCTTCTTGACCTGCTGGCCATCGACCACGAACCAGCGCTCGACGCGTCCGGGTACCAGCGCAGTAACCTGCTGGACGCGGTCCTCGGGATTGAGCGCAATCACCTCGCCCCGGCCCGGCGCTGTCTGCACCCACTTCACCGCGAAGAGCAGGATCAGCAACAGTGGAATCGTCGCCGCGATCATCCGCCCCAGCGTGCGGGTGGTGCGCGGCACTTTGAGGCTGGCCAGCGTCGGGAAGGCGGAAAGGTCGTGCCGCACGGAATTACCAGGAGTCATGGCCATGGCTCAGCGCTCCCCTTGGGCGGTGACATCGCCCCGGGCGAATGGCTCGATATCTTCAAGGCAAGTACCCTCGCGCTGTTCCTTCGGGCCAAGCCACAGCCACCGGTCGCGCACCAGTCCTTCGGGTCGTGCGGTGAACTGCAGGATCGTCGTGCCATGCTCGCGCAGCGCTGCGAATACGCCATCGAGCCGTTCGGGCGGCAGCATGTCGTAGATTGGCGAAAGCATAAGCACACGCGGATGCGCCAGCACGGCGCCTGCCAGTTTAAGCGTCATCGTCTCGCCCACTGTCAGCGGAAAGCCCGTGCTTGAGAGCAGAGCGTCGAGCCCACCATCCAGCGCCCCTACGCGGCGGTCGAGACCGACCAGCTCCAGCGCCTGAATCATCGCGTCGGGCCGGTCAGGCGCACTGAGGCCAAGATACTCCCGCACCGACATCTCGACGATGGTCGGACGATCCAGCACGATCACGTCCGAACGCAGGCGATACATGTCGAACGTTGCAAGGTCCGCGCCGCCTACCGAGACGAAACCGCTGCGCGGCACTTCCAGGCGCTTGAGAAGCGTCGCCAGCGTACGTTCCACGCCGGGTGCGGCGAGCACGCCAACTTGCGCTCCACCGGGCACGGCAAAGTCAAAGCGATGCGGGCCATGCTCAACCTGACGCAGGCGGATCGATCCGTCGACAAGTCGAGCAGCGTCGCCTTCTGTCCCGGCAAGAGGGGCACCTTCCTGCGGCACTTCCCAGAACAGGTTCAACTCCTCGAGGCTCGCTGCCAGCTCATAGAAAACCTCGAGATAGGTGCCCAGCTGGGCAATGCCGTAGAACACGCCCGACAGGATCAGCTCGGCGGCCACCAACTGGCCAATCGACAACTCGCCTTCGAGGATCAGCCACCCGCCCAGTGCCAGCAGGCCCGCGCTGGCCAGCGCATAAAGCAGCAGCAGCGCCAGCGTCTGGCCAAAGGTGTAGCGGAAGTGGCGGCGATGAGCCGCGACGTAGTTCGCGGTCATGTCCTCGGACCGGCGGATGGCATAGGCCATGTGCCGGCTCGACTTGTAGACGCCGTTGGAGCCGCCCACCGTACCGAGCCAGTGCGCAGTGGCGTGCTTGGCATGGCTCTTCGACACGGCGCTCGCGATCGACGAGTTGGCCCATATGCGCCAGATGACCAGGACCAGCAGGACCAGCACCAGATTGAAGGCCAGGAAGAACGGGTGGTAGAAGCTCGTCACCAGCAGACCGACAAAGCTCTGCAGAACAATGGTAAAGCCGGCAATCAGCAGGCTTGTCAGCGCCTTCTGCACCACGCCAATGTCAAAGAACCGGTTGAACAGGTCTCCGCGCCGGGAATCGACGAAGAACGGGTTCTGCGCATGAACTGCGCGCAAAGTGATCTCCGCAACGAGCCGAGCGAAGAAGCGCCGCTCGAACTTGGCGAGCAAATGGACACGGAAGGCACTCAGGATGCCCGACAGCAAGAGCAGAGAAAAGAGAATCGCCGCAAGCGTGAGAAGTGGAGCGGGCAGGGCAGTGTTGGCGACCGAGTTGATCAGCAACTGGACCGAAATCGGCGTCGCCAGCGACAGCAGCGATATCGCCGCGCCAAACAGCAGCGCCAGCCGGATAAATGCCGCATCTGGGCCAAGTACCTGAATTGCCCAGCGAAAGAAGTCGCGGAACGTCGGTACGTGGTGATGGTTCGCCCCGGTTGACGTTTCGGAGTGGGCAACGGCCATGATCTTGGTTTAGTCCAATCTTCGCAAGTGCAGCACAAGTGGGGGCGCTTCGATGTCTTTGTGGCAATGATGTGTGAACTTTTTTTGCTGAACCGCAAGAGGCCCACCCGGACACGGATGTGCCACACAACCGAAATAGAGTGGCAAAATCGTGACTTGGGGAACTGACAAGGGTGCATCCGGTTCGGTCCGCAGGGCAGCGCCTCTTTGCCAAGGCTGTCCCGAAGCGGCTATGACGTGATGTTGTCAGCAAGATCGTGGTTTCGTGCTGCAGGTGCTCGGTACGGATCGACTTTGAAGTGGAAAACAGTTGCTTATGAATGATATGTCGATCGAAAGCGGCGCTACCGTAGCCGAGTTGATGGCAAACAGCGGAGTCCCGTTCGGCACCAGCGGCGTGCGCGGACTCGCCGTGGCCATGACCGACAAGCTCTGCCATGCCTATGTAACGGCGTTTCTTCAATATCTTCGCCAGATCGGGGAGTTCTCTTCCGGCGACCGCGTCGCCCTTGCGGGAGACTTGCGCACCAGCACGCCCCGGATTCTCGCCGCTTGCGCCACGGCCGTGCGCGATTGCGGCGGCGAGGTGGTGTTCTGCGGCCTCACGCCGACGCCCGCGCTGGCCTTCCACGCCATGGGTATAGGCATGCCTTCGATCATGGTCACCGGCAGCCACATCCCGGCAGACCGCAACGGCATCAAGTTCTATCGCCCCCATGGCGAAGTGCTCAAGAGCGACGAAGGCGGCATCGTCTCCCAGCGCGTGGCGCAGGACCCGGCCCGCTTCGGCAATGATGACAGCCTGCTCGCCCCGGTCGAAATGCCCCCCGTCACCGATGTGGTTGACGAATACATCGCGCGCTACGTGCGCCACTTCGGTGCCGATGCGCTCGCCGGGCTGACGATCGGCGTCTATCAGCACACTGCAGTCGGCCGGGACGTCCTCGTCCGTGCGGTCGAGGCTCTGGGTGCCAAGGCCGTCCCCTTCGGGCGTGAGACGGTCTTCGTGCCGGTCGATACCGAAGCCATTCGCCAGGAGGACATCGATCTTGCCGCGCAGTGGGCCGCGCAGAACAAAGTCGACGCGATCATTTCCACCGATGGCGATTCCGATCGTCCGCTGGTCGCCGATGCCGCAGGCACCTGGCTGCGCGGCGACATCGTCGGCCTGCTCTGCGCCCGCGCCGTGGCTGCGGACGTGGTGGTCACGCCGGTCAGCTCCAACACGGTGCTGGAACTCAGCGGCACGGTTCCGTCCGTGGTGCGTACCCGGATCGGCTCGCCCTATGTGATCCGGGCGATGATGGACGCTGCCGAGGCAGACCCTGCCGCCCGCGTCTGCGGCTATGAAGCCAATGGCGGCTTCCTCCTTGGCAGCAAGGTTGGCGATCTGGCCGCCTTGCCGACGCGCGATGCCCTGCTGCCGATCATCGCCGTGGTGCTGAACGCCAAGGACCGCCCGCTTGCCGATGCCGTGGCCGACCTGCCCCCGCGCTTCACCTTTTCGGACCGTGTCGCCGATTTCCCGCAGGACAACAGCGCTGCGCTCATTGCCTTCCTGTCGCACGGTCCGGAAGACGAACAGCTCGCGCGGATCGCGCGCCTGTTTGGCGATATTGCTGGCTTCCCCACCGGCATCGACACGACCGATGGCTATCGCATGACCTTTGCCGATGGCGCGATCATCCATTTCCGACCCTCGGGCAACGCCCCTGAACTGCGCTGCTACAGCGAGGCGGAAAGCGAGGAGAAGGCGCGCGACCTCAATGCGCGCGCCTTGGCGCATGTGCTGGCCGATGTCGTGCCGGAGGCGGTTGCCTTCCGCGACACTCACCGCTAATATTGTATGCAACACATACAATATTAGCGGTTTAGGAACAGGCAATGGCCCAGATTATCGATGGCAAGGCGCTCGCCGCGCAAGTGCTGGCGCGCACGGCAAAGGAGGTGGCGGATATCGTCGCCAGCGGCGGCACGGCACCCGGCCTTGCCGTGATTCTCGTCGGCAACGATCCGGCAAGCGAAGTCTATGTCGGTCGCAAGATCAGCCAGTGCCGCAAGGCCGGCATCCGCTCGATCGAGCACCGGCTGCCAGCCGATACGCCGCAGGATACCGTGCTTGACCTGATCGACGAGTTGAATGCCGATCCCGCGATCCACGGCATCCTTGTCCAGCTGCCGCTGCCCAAGCACATCGACGCCGCGCTTGTGCTCGACCGGATTGATCCCGGGAAGGACGTCGACGGCTTCCACCCGGTCAACGTCGGCCGCCTGTCCACCGGCACCGGAGGCCTCGTTCCCTGCACTCCGCTTGGCGTCATGCTCCTGCTCGACAGCGTGATCGACGATTATCGCGGCCTCAACGTCGTGGTCATCGGCAAGTCGAACATCGTCGGCAAGCCCGTCTCGATGCTCCTGCTCGAGCGCGAGGCGACTGTCACCGTCACGCACATCGAGACCAAGGACCTGCCCGATGTCGCGCGCAAGGCCGATGTCATCGTCGCCGCCGCCGGTGCGCCTCACCTCGTGCGCGGTTACTGGGTCAAGCCCGGCGCGGTGGTCATCGATGTCGGCATTACCCGGGTGGTCGATCACGATGGCAACACCAGGATCGTTGGTGATTGCGCCACGCATGAACTCGATCACGCCAAGGCGGTGACGCCCGTGCCCGGCGGCGTGGGGCCAATGACGATAGCCTGCCTGCTCAGCAACACGGTGCTTGCAGCCAAACAGGCATCGTATGCATGATTTGCAACTCACTTAGCGCCGTTCGCACTTGCAGCATTAGGCGCCAACGTGGATAGAGGGGGTGCCTTTCAGGCATCCTCTCCCAAACTTTCCAAGGGGCTGGCGCAAGTCAGCCCCCTTTTTTGCCTTCGCGATTCTCAGTCTTGGGGCTTGGGCTGCGGCTTGGCCGGGCGTACCAGCAACAGCAGCGGGATCGCGCAGATGCAAGCCAGGGCCATGACATAGAAGTCATTGATATAGGCGATCATCGCCGCCTGCTGGTTGACCATCCCATCCATCACCCGCAGCATCGTGTCGCCCACCCCGCCATAGGCCGTGATCCTGTCCAGATCGAAGGGCACAAGCGTGCGCGTCACGTGGGCGCCAAGTTCGGCATGGTTGACCTGGATGTTCCGCGCCAGCTCGACCGAGGCCGCCGAAATCCCGATCGAGGAACCAAGGTTGCGCATCAGGTTTCCAAGGCTCGAGGCATCGGTGCGGTACTGCGGAGGCAGGGTCGCAAACGAGATCAGGTTCATCGGCATGAACGTGAAGCTGAGGCCGAGCCCCTGGAGCAGCCCCGCCATGATGATCGGCCCGCGCGGCATTTCCAGCGACCACCCGGTCATCATCCACATGGATGCGCCCATCAGCAGCAGCCCCAGCGCCAGCAGCGCGCGCGCGTCCACTTTGGTCATGAAGCGCCCGAACAGCGTGATCGACGCCAGCATGCCGATTCCGCGTGGCGCCAGCAACATGCCCGATTGCAGCGGCGTATAGCCGTAGATCTGCTGGAGCAGCCCCGGCAGCAGCGCCATTACCGACATCATGACGAGCCCAATCAGGAACATGAAGGCAAGGCCCACCGTGAAATTGCGGTCGTGGAACAGCCCGGCGGGAAAAAGCGGATGTGCCGTGCCCGACAAGTGGAACACGGCCAGCCACGCACAGGCCACGGCCACCACGGCATAAGTCACGATCTCGGCCGAAGCAAACCAGTCGAGCGTCAGCCCACGGTCGAGAATCAGCTGCAGGGCCGAAACGGTGAGCGCCACCAGCACCCAACCGGTAATGTCCACGCGTCGCCGCTTCGTCGGTGTCTTGGGCAGATAGAGCAGCAGCAGCACGAAGCATATGAGGCCCACTGGCAAGTTCACGTAGAACACCCAGCGCCAGCTGTAGTTGTCGGTCAGGAATCCGCCGATGATCGGCCCGGTGATCGGTCCGAGCATCACGCCCTGCGTATAGAGGCCCATCATTCTGGGCCTCTCCTCCGCCGTGCTGGAATCCAGCGTTATCGTCTGCGCCAGTGGTGACAGGAATGCGCCGCCAAGCCCCTGCAGGATGCGGAAGAGCACCATCTGCTCTAGGCTGTGCGCCGCGCCGCACAGCATCGATGCAACGGTAAACAGTAGGACCGAGGCCAGCATCATTGTGCGGATGCCGAACTTGTCGACCAGCCATCCGGCCAGCGGCAGCGCAACAGCCGATGCCAGCACGTAGCTTGTGAGCACCCAGGTGATCGTGTCCTGCGTGGCACTGAGCGATGCGGTCATGTGCGGCAGGGCAACGTTCGCGATCGTCGTGTCGAGGGTGTACATGACCATCGCCGCCATCGCGCCGACCAGCATCAGCGGTCGGTTGCGCGAGACGAGCGGCGGATTTTCCGCGCTACTTGCCGACATGAACCGTGACGTCGGAACTCAGCCCCGCGATCAGCGGCCGCTCGGACTTGCTGTCGATGGCGATGCGCACCGGTACGCGCTGGATCACCTTGACCCAGTTGCCCGTGGCGTTTTGCGCCGGCAGCACCGAGAACTCCGACCCCGTGCCCGCACCGATGGAATCGACATGGCCTTTCAGTTTCAGCCCCGGATAGGCGTCGATCTCGATCTCGGCAGGCTGGCCCGGGCGCATGCGGCCCAGGTCTGTCTCCTTGAAGTTCGCCTCCACCCGCGCACTGCCGTCGCGCACGATCGACAGCATCGGTACGCCGGGGAACACCATCTGCCCCACCTGCAGCCGCGAGACCTGGGTGACGATCCCGTCAGCGGGCGCGCGTACCACCGTGCGCTCGATGTCGAGCGTTGCCTTGGCCCGGTTAGCCTGCGCTGCTGCGATGGCGGGATTGACGCCAGGCACTTGCGCCCCGTTGGCCAGTTCGGCCCGCGCCTGCTCCACTTCGGCGCGGATCGAGACGATCTTGTCGCGCGCCACCGCCACGGCATGCTCTGCCGCATCCATCCGCGCGCGAGTGTTGAAGCCCTTTTCCATCAGCGCCTTCTCGCGCGCGAAGTTGGCCTGGGCCAGTGCCAGATCGTCGCCCGCCGCGGCAAGGTCTGCAGCCTTGGCGGCAACGTCGGCGTTGAGCGCGGTCACTCTGGCCTGCGCAGTCGCGATCTGGGCGTCGGCCTGCTGGACGGTTGCGGTGAAGGTCGAAGGATCGATCGTGAACAGCACGTCGCCCGCCTTGACGTGCTGGTTGTCGCGCACCTTGACCTGCGTGATGAGCCCGCTGACCTCGCCCGCCACGGCAACGATGTCCTGCTTGATATAGGCGTTGTCGGTCTCGACCACGCCGGGATTGCCGAACCAGTACCACAGGCCGCCTGCCACGGCAGCAACCGGCCCGAGGATCATCAGTACCGTGCGCATCCGCCTGGAGCGCGTCGCTCCGGCATGCTCGCTGGCAGCCAATGCTGCAGGAGATACTGCGGCGGGCGTATTCTCGGGAGGGAAGGGGTCAGCCTCAGCCATGGATCAGGTTCGCTTCAGGAGTTGCATCGTTGGAAAGGTTGGATCGGACCCGCTCGAGCAGAGCCAGCAGCACGGCATGGTCCTCTTCGGAAAGTCCCGAGACCGCCTCGCTGATTGCCTGCTGCGCGAACGGTGCCATGTGTCTGACGAGATCCTCGCCCTTGGGCGTCAGGTGCAGGCACCAGCACCTGCGATCCGAGGGATCGTGCCGCCGCTCGACAAGGTCCATCTTCTCCAGCCGGTCGATCATGCGGCCCGCCGTGATCGGCTCGACTTCGAGCCAGCTTGCCAGGGCGCCCTGGTTCGTGCCGGGATCACGCTGGATCGCTGCCAGCATCCGCCATTGCGGACCTGTCACGCCAAAGTGCTGCGCGCTCGCGGCAAAACGCTTGCGGAACAGACGTCCGACGTCAGATGACAAGAAGGCCACGTTGACTTTCATGCCGTGGCGATAATAGCAATGCTTATATTCTTCAATCCGGAAAAAGAACAGGATGTTCAATAACGAACTGGCCGCGGCGCGAGACTATCAGGCAGCGGCCAGGGCCGCGCTGGCTGCCCGTCTGGAAGGCTCGCGCATCGACGAGCACCAGCGAGGCGCCCACGGATTTGCCTGGATCGCTACCAGCGTCGCCGCGCTGGAGGCCACATCGGCATGGGCCGCACGCAGCGATTCAGCACTCGACCACGCCGTTGCCCGGCTCGCCTTTTCCGAGACGCTGGCCCAGGTCGTCGGCGGATTGCCGATGGGCCAGAACGAGATCGTCCGCCCCGCAGACCTCGACCTCGGCCTGGCCGCACGCATATTGGCCGAAGCCTGCGTCCACCTGATCGATGCCGACCATGCGGAAACCCGCGCCGAAATAGCCGCCGCGCTCGCCTCGGGCCTATGGCCGTCTGACAGTTTCGGCGATGACGACCTCGACACCATCCGCGACCAGTTCCGCCGCTTCACCGACGCGCAGATCCTGCCCCACGCGCATCATTGGCACCTCGCCAACGCGCTGATCCCGGACGAGACCGTGCGCGCCATGGCCGATCTCGGCACCTTCGGCGTCTGCATTCCGGAAGAGTTCGGTGGCCTCGGCCTCGGGAAGCTGGTCATGTGCGTCGTCACCGAGGAGCTTTCGCGCGGATGGATCGGCGCAGGCTCGCTGGGTACGCGCTCCGAGATTGCAGGCGAACTGATCGTACTCGGCGGCACGCCTGACCAGAAAGCAAAGTGGCTCCCCGCCATTGCCAGCGGAGACGTCCTGCCCACCGCCGTGTTCACCGAACCCGATACCGGCTCCGACCTTGGCTCGCTCCAGACCCGCGCGCGTCGTTCTGCGTCTGGCGAATGGGTGGTCGACGGTGCCAAGACCTGGATCACCCACGCCGCCCGGTCGGACATGATGACTCTGCTCGCCCGCACGTTGCCGGAAGCGAAGGGCTATGCCGGCCTCTCGATGCTGCTCGTTCCCAAGCCGCGCGGCACTCAAGACGATTCCTTTCCTGCCCACGGGATGACCGGCAGCGAGATCGAAGTGCTCGGCTATCGTGGCATGCGCGAATACGCGCTGCAGTTTGATGGCATGACCGCGCCTGCCGATGCCTTGCTCGGCGGCGAGGAAGGGCAAGGCTTCAAGCAGCTGATGCGCACCTTCGAAGGCGCCCGCATCCAGACCGCCGCCCGCGCCGTCGGCGTTGCCCGCCGCGCATTGGAACTCGGGCTCGACTATGCGCGCAGCCGCAAGCAGTTCGGCAAGGCCATCGTCCATTTCCCCCGCGTGGCCGACAAGCTGGCAATGAGCCTCGTCGATATCGTCATGGCCCGCGAGCTCACGTATGCCGCAGCCCGCGCCAAGGATTCGGGCAAGCGCTGCGATATCGAGGCCGGCATGGCCAAGCTTCTCGCCGCCCGCGCTGCGTGGTCCAACGCCGATGCCGCATTGCAGATCCACGGCGGCAACGGCTATGCGCTCGAATACGAGATCAGCCGCGTTCTGTGCGACGCGCGCATTCTCAACATCTTCGAGGGCGCCGCCGAGATACAGGCGCAAGTGATCGCTCGGGGCCTGCTGGAGGGGCGCAATTGACGGGCATGTGGGACGCATGGATCGGCCGAACCGAGCGCCGCGCCGAGCGGGCGGACGCCAGCCTCGCCATTCGCTGGCTCGCGACGCTTGATCGTGAAGCACCGGCCAGCAACACCATGCCGCAAGGCTTCCACTGGTGCCTGTGCACGCCCGATGCGCCGACCTCCCGGCTTGGCTCCGACGGTCACCCCCGGCGCGATGACAGCCCCGACAGCTTCCTGCCCCCGGTGCAGCTCCCGCGCCGCATGTGGGCCTCAAGCAAGGTCGAGTTTCTTGCGCCGCTTACGCTGTCGGCCCCTGTCGAACGCCTGTCGACTGTCGTGGCGGTCAGCGAGAAGGAGGGCGGAAGCGGCAATCTCGTTTTCGTCGACATCGCGCATGAAACGCTGTGCGACGGTGAACTTGCCGTCCGGGAAGTGCAGACCGTTGTCTATCGTGATGCCGCGCCAGCGGGAAGCCCGCCGGTCCCGCCACCGCCTGCCGCTGCCACCTTCGATCCGGCACCGTGGTCTGCCCACCGCACCATCGTGCCTGATGAACGCCTGCTGTTCCGCTACTCGGCGCTGACCTTCAATAGCCACCGCATCCACTACGATCAGCCCTATGCCACGCAGCAAGAGGGCTATCGCGGCCTCGTCGTCCACGGCCCGCTGACCGCCACGCTGCTGCTCGATCTCGCTCAGCGCGAGCGGGGCGACAATGCGCTGAAAAGCTTCGCCTTCCGTGGCCTGTCACCTGCAATCTGCGGCGAACCACTCCATCTCGTCATGCGCGGGGCAGGGGAAGCCATAGACCTTGCCGCCTTCGCCTCGGACGGGCGTCAGGTCATGACAGCAAGCGCAACCGGCTGAACGCCTCCCGACGTCATTGCGAGCGGAGCGAAGCAATTCAGAGGTTGCTCCAAGCCGCTCTGGATTGCTTCTTCCGCTTTGCGGGCTCGCAATGACGAAGTGCTTGAAGACGACCAGTACCGGTCACCCGGCTCAAGCCGAAGGAATTGCCCGCTCGCCCACGATGTTCAGGCCATAACCTTCCAGCGCCACAAGGTTGTGGTGCGAATTGGTCAGCAGCACCATGTCGTGAATGCCAAGGTCGGCAAGGATCTGCGCACCGATACCATAGCTGCGCAGCTCCATGTCGTGGCCGGCGGTGCCGCTCACTTCGCGCTGCAGCTGCTCGGGATCGGTCGGCATCAGCAGCACGATCACGCCCGAACCGGCTTCGCCGATTTCCGTCATCGCGCGCTGAAGGATGCGTTTGCGCGGGCCGGGCTGGCCAAGCACGTCGGACAGGACCGAGATCGAGTGCATGCGCACCAGCGTCGGCTTGCCTGCCACGATCGGGCCCTTTTGCAGCACCAGGTGCACCGAGCCGTCGACCTTGTTGCGATAGGTCTTGATCGTCCAGTCGCCGCCGTAGTCGGTGTGGAACGGCGCCTGATCGAGGCACTCGACGAGGTGGTCATGCTTGCGGCGATAGGCGATCAGGTCGCGGATCGTGCCGATCTTCAACCCATGCTTGCGTGCGAACGGAATCAGGTCGTCCATGCGCGCCATCGTGCCGTCGTCGTTCATGATCTCGCAGATCACGCCCGAAGGATTGAGGCCGGCAAGACGCGGCAGGTCGACAGCGGCCTCGGTGTGCCCCGCGCGCACCAGCACGCCGCCATCACGCGCGATCAGCGGGAAGACGTGGCCGGGCGTGACGATATCGTCCCGACCCTTGTTGGCATCCACCGCCACGGCAACGGTACGGGCGCGGTCTGCTGCCGAAATCCCGGTATCCACGCCCTCGCGCGCCTCGATCGAGACAGTGAAGGCCGTACCATGACGCGTGCCGTTGTTGCGGCTCATCAGTTCGAGCCCGAGCTTGTTGGCACGTTCGCTGGTCAGGCAAAGGCAGATCAGGCCACGGCCATGGGTGGCCATGAAGTTGATCGATTCCGGCGTTGCCATCTGCGCGGGGATCACCAGATCGCCCTCGTTTTCGCGATCCTCGTCGTCCACCAGGATGACCATGCGCCCGTTGCGCACGTCCGCGATGATTTCCTCGACCGTGGCGAGGCTGAAATCGTCGTCGTCGCTATCGTCCATCGCGCGTTCGAGCTTGGTCAGCGTGTCGGCGGTCGGGTTCCAGTCCGGCGAGAGCGCATCGCGCAAGGTGTTGGGATGAAGACCTGCCGCACGGGCAAGCGCCGCCCGCGAAATGACCCGATCCTCGATGAGCTTGCGCGCACGCGCCACAATGTCCTGTGCCATGAGTCGCGATGTCGCACATCGCTGTGGCAAAGGTCAATCCAAATCACATCATAATGTCATTTCGCCCGTGGAAAGTGACTCTCCGATGGCCTGCGCCACCATTTCACGCAATGGCAGCTGCGCTCTCATGCGGATCGCCAGCAGCGCGGTGCCGCTGACCTTGCGCTGCACGAACAGCGTGTCGACCGGCGGAATGTGCCAGGAGGCGCGGTCGGCCGCCACCGCTTCGGCCTCGGCGCGTACCCGTTCGACGAACGAGCGGTCGGAAAAGTCGAACAGGCCCGGCTTTCCCAGGTGCCCAATCAGCACGTCAAGCATCCGGTCGAACGCCGCCCCATGGCGCGCAACCTGTTGGTCCGAAACGAAACCCACGTTGACCAGCGCTGACCGCAAGGCCGCGCGATCCTCCGCCAGGCCCGCCCGCAACATCCGCCGGTAAGCCTTGGCCGTCCCCGCCGGAACCTCGCGCGCCGCACCGAAGTCTAGCAGCACCAGCTTGCCGGTCTCGGGCTGCCACCGGAAATTGGCGAAGTTTGGATCGGTCTGCATGAAGCCGAATGAAAAAAGCTCGCGCAAGGTCAGGTCGAGCAGCGCCGCCATGGCCTTGTTGCGCACCTCGAGAGGGGCGGCGAGGAGGGATTCGATGGGACGCGTCTCAATGAAATCCATCGCCAGAACGTTCTTGCCACAGAGGGGCGCGTAGGGGCGGGGGATCAGGAAGGCGTCCTCGCCCGCCAGCATCCTGCCATAGCGTTGCATCATCTCTGCCTCGCGGAGATAGTCGGACTCCTCGTGGAGTTGCCGCTTTGCCTCGGAGAGTAGGAGATTTACATCAAGGCCGGGCGGCAGCAGTCCGGACACCCGCAGGAGCGTTGCCACGTTGTCGACATCAGCGTCGATGCTGGCCGCGATTCCGGGATATTGCACCTTGATTGCAAGCACTTGGCCATCAGGCAGCACGGCCTTGTGGACCTGTCCGATCGAGGCGGCCGCGATGGGCTGCGCGCCGAAACTGCGGAACTTCGTCCGCCAGCCCGCGCCCCACTGCGCATTCAGCACTTTCTCGAGCTGGGTAGGCGGGATGTAGTGCGCAGAGTCCCGCAAACGCGCGAGAATCTCGGTCAGTTCGCGCGGCAGGACGTCTCCGGCGTCGAGCGAAATCATCTGCCCAAGCTTCATCGCAGCGCCGCGCAGGCGCGAGAGCTGGTCTGCAACTCTCGTGGCATTTCCAGGGGTTAGCAGAAGCTCGGACAGCTTTGGCGCTTCTCCCCGCGCCAGTCGCCGCGCCCCTTCGCCCAGCATATTGGCGGCAACGCCTCCCGCCAGCTGACCAAACGCAGCAAATCGCGACAGCCGCGCCGTCGGCACCTTGCGATAACGCGATCCGCTCATTTCATAAGCCTTTGCAATGCCGGGCGAATCTTCAGGAACGCGCGATAGGCACCTTCCAGCACCATCTCGACCGGACGCCAGCGCGCCAACAGGCCCAGCCAGCGCAAGGCCGGAACCGCCCGCCACATCGCCGCAAAGGCCGCCGCGCCCGAATGAACGCGGTCACCTTCGGACACGTGAAAGCGCGCAAGCGCCAGCTCTCGATCGACCGGGCATGGCGCGTAAGGGTCGGCAATATCGACAAAATCGATCGCACCCTCACGGTCCAACCGCTGTATCATCGCGATCTCGCGCGAGCAGAGCGGACAGGCGCCGTCGTACCAGACGGTTACCTGTTCGGGTGGAGAAGCAGTTGGCATGGTTGCGGTATGGCCCCGGCATCGTCCAAGCGAGACCTGCCATTTGGGGAAGCCTTCGTAGCGAACATATTTTACATAAGATATATTATCGGTTCTAAAGTCGAAGTTCCATAGCGTCGTCCTATACTATCATCGCAGAACAATACTTTTCGTGAGAGATAGAGACCGCTACGCGGGTTGACGGAAAGTGGGAGAACTGCCGATGACGACGCTCATCCGCAACGTGCGGATTTTCGATGGCGAACAGAGTCTTGCGAGCCTTGGCTCAGTTCTTGTCGAGGATGGCCGGATCAAGGCCATCGCCGAATCGGCAGACGGACTGGACGACGCCGATGCCGCAACGGTCATCGAAGGGGCTGAGCGCACGCTGATGCCCGGTATGGTCGAGGCCCATGCCCATCTCACCTGGGGCTCCTCGGTCGAGAAGATCTATCACCAGTTTATCCTCCCTCCCGAGGAATTGAAGATCGCCGCGTGGCGCAATGCCCGCGTGCTGCTCGATCATGGCTTTACCAGCGCCTATTCGGCAGGCGCGCTGGGCGATGGCATCGAGGTGGAACTGGCAAGGGCGATCAACGCCGGGGAAACGCCCGGCCCCCGCCTGATCCCCTCGACGCTCGAGCGCAGCCCGGAAGGTGCCGAGGGCGTGGAGACCGGCGATGTGTTCAACGGGCGCGGGCCCGAAGCCATCCGCAAGTTCGTGGCCTACTGCAAGGACCAGGGCATCGGGTCGCTCAAGCTTGTCGTCTCGGGCGAGGATGCCCTGAAGCCGGGCTCAGCGCAGGACGTGCTCTATACCGACGAGGAAATGGAAGCAGCGGGTGTGGCAGCGCGCGAGGCCGGGCTCTGGATCGCAACGCACGCATACTACCCCAAGGCCATCGAGCTTGCCCTCAAGGCAGGCGCGCGGATTATCTATCACGCCTCCTATGCCGACGAGGCCGCTGCCGACGCGATGATCGCAGCCCGGGACACCACGTTCTACGCCCCCTCACCCGGCGTTTCGATCGCCGCGCTAGAAGCCACCCCGCCTCCACACATCGACATGAGCCACATGAAGAAGAGCGCGGCAGAGCGGATGGAGCTGGAATCGAAGCTCGTCCCGGCGCTCAAGGCGCGCGGCATGCGCATCCTGATTGGCGGGGACTATGGTTTTCCGTTCAATCCCATTGGCCGTAACGCGCGCGACCTCGAGATCTTCGTCGACCACTTCGGCTATACGCCCCCCGAAGCCCTCAAGGCCGCCACTGCGCTAGGTGGCGAACTGATGGGGTTTGAAGTCGGACGCATCAAGGAAGGCTGGCTCGCCGACCTCCTCCTCGTCGACGGGGACCCGACGCAGGACGTGCGCGTCCTTCAGGACAAGAGCAAGCTCGTGATGATCATGAAGGGCGGTATTCTCTACAAGACTCCCCAGGCGGCCGAAGGGGCTGCCGCGTGATGACAACGATGTTCGACGTAGCGATCATTGGTTGCGGCCCTGTCGGAGCTATGGCTGCCAACCTTCTGGGAAGGCAAGGTTTGTCTGTGGTGGTGCTCGAGAAGGAGACCGAACACTATCCCTTGCCGCGCGCGGTACATCTGGATCATGAGATGATGCGCCTGTTCCAGACGGCGGGCTTGATCGACCGCGTGCTTCCAGACATGGTGGCGACGGACGGGCATCTGCACGTGGGTGCGGACCATGGGGTGATCCGCTACATGGGCACGGTGGGCAAGCCCAAGCCCTTCGGGTGGTCGAACGACTACTTTTTCTACCAGCCCGAGTTCGAGGCGCACTTGCGCGCGGCCTTTGCCGACAATGGCCGGATCGGTTTTCTGACGGGGGCGGAGTTCACTTCGCTTTCGCAGGATGATAACGGCGTGACGGTGTCTTACACGCAGGATAGCGTGCAGCGCAGCCTGACCGCGCGTTGGGTGATCGCCGCCGATGGCTCACGCAGTCCGGTGCGCAAGGCGCTGGGAGTGAAGCTCGACGACCTCGATTTCGAGGAGCCTTGGCTGGTCGTCGACGCCGAGGTCGAAGGGCCGGTGACCTTCCCGTCGCTGACCGGCGTGCCGGAAGGCGCGGATCTGCAGCGCCTCTCGGTGATGATGTGCGATCCCGCCCGCCCCGCCACGGTGGTGCCGGGCCGTCGCAACCATCGCCGCTGGGAGTTCATGCTCCTGCCGCACGAGGACGATGCCGAGATGATGCGCGAGGAGAATGTCGCCGCGCTCGTCGGGGCATGGATGAGGCAAGTGCCGCACAAGATCGTGCGCGCCGCGACCTATCGCTTTCATGGACTGGTGGCCGAGCATTGGCAGGTCGGCCGCGTGTTCCTCGCAGGCGATGCCGCGCACCAGACCCCGCCGTTCTTCGGCCAGGGCATGTGCCACGGCCTGCGCGATGTGGCCAACCTTGCGTGGAAGATGGCCGCCATCGTCAATGACGCTGCGGACGAGGCGATTCTTGCGACCTACCAGCCAGAGCGCGACCCGCACGTGCGCGGCGTGATCGGCGCAGCGGTGGCTGCGGGCCGCTATATCTGCGAACTCGATCCCGCTAAGGCCGCTGCGCGTGATGCGAATATCCGCGCACAGGCTGCGCAGAAAGCCGGCGAGACTGCGGCGGATCTGATCCCGGCGATCAGTACCGGCTTCATCGCGGCGGGCACACCGGCTGCGGGCGAGCGCTTCATCCAGCCCATCCTGACCGACGGACGCAAGCTCGACGATCTGGTCGGTCAGGGCTGGCGGCTGTTCGTGCGGGGCAGCGGCACTGACGGCGCGATTGCCGCCGCCGACTTGCCCGACAATGGCGCGGTGCTGGCGTGGCTCGATGCCAAGGGCGCCGATGCGGTGCTGGTGCGCCCCGATCACTGCGTGTTCGGCACCGGCAAGGCCGCCGACCTGTTGGCCGCGCGCGATGCGCTGCTCGGCTTCAGGCAGGAGATCGAGGCATGAGCCTGACACTCGCTGCAGCCCAGACCATCGTCACCACTGCGCTGGCCGAAGCGCGCGCGCGCAATGCCAAGCCGCTCGCCGTGATCGTGCTTGATGCCGGTGGCCACCCGGTCGCCTTCGCCCGCGAGGATGGCGCGAGCCTGTTCCGCCACGACATCGCCCGCGCCAAGGCGATGGGCGCGCTCGGCATGGGGGATGATACCCGCGTGCTGGCCGAACGCGCCAAGGGCAACCCGGCGTTCTTCCAGAGCGTCAGCGTGGCGGTCGGCGGCAATATCGCTTTCTCGCCCGGCGGCGTGCTGATCCGGCATCAGGACGAAGTTATCGGCACCGTCGGCATCAGCGGCGATACCGGCGATTGTGACGAACTCTGCGCGCTGGCAGGCCTCCATGCCGCCGGGTTCAATCTGGAGACACAGAAGTGAAGCTGCGCAGCATCGAACTGGCCCTGCCCGATCCCGCAGGAGCGGCGGCCTGGATGGTCGACATCTGGGGCCTCTCGCCCGCCGAGGTGCGAGGCGACACGCATTACCTGCGCGGCACCGGCACCTTCCCCTACCTTGTCGCCTTCGAACCGTCGGAAGACGAGTTCGTTCGCTCGACCACATTCGTGTGCAGCGACGAGGAACTGGCCGCCATCAAGGCCCGCGTCAGTGCAAAGGGCTGGGCCGCGTGCCCAGTGACGTCGGCCGATCCGGGCGACGGCGCAGGGCTGCTCGTTGAGCTGCCCGAAGGCACGATCCTGCGCTTCCTTGCAGGCGCCGGCGAAGTTGCCCCCATCGAAGGCTTCTCCAAGGCCAGCAAGCGCGTTTCGCCGGTCAAGCTCACCCACGTGGTGTTCAACTCGGCCGATGCCGAGCTGCTGGGCCACGCGGTCGAGGACGTACTCGACTTCCGCGTCTCGGACCGCACTAAGGGCATGGTCTTCGTGCGTTGCAACGACAGCCACCATTCCACGGCCTTTGCCCGTGCAGGCTTTGCCAGCCTGAACCACGTGGCCTTCGAGATGGACGATCTCGACGCGGTGATGCGCGGCATCGGCTGGATGCGCGACAACGGCTTTGCGCCCGCGTGGGGGCCCGGGCGTCATGGACCGGGTGACAACGTCTATGCCTATTACATCGCGCCGTTCGGCCCGGTGATCGAGTATTCCACCGCCGTCGAGAAGGTTCCGGCGGACTATCGCACCGGCGAGCCGGACGAGTGGACCTGGCCCGAGAATCGCATCGACCAGTGGGGCATATCGGACAAGGATTTCGCCGGGCTTCGCGTCGCGGAAGAGCGCTTCCGCTGCCGCCGCGATTGGGAAGCCGCACCGCTTTGAAACTCAACCGGCGCGGATTTGTCGGCGGCGCGGCCGCACTTGCACTGGCCGGTTCGAAAGGCCACGCACGACACATTCGCGCACAAGCCCGCTCAGGGGGAGAAAAGACCATGGCCCGTTACATCAGCTTCCGCCGTCCGGACGGCACGCCCAGCTTCGGCCGCCTCGATGGTGAGACCGTGCACGACCTTGGGAGCCAAGGGACTGCCGCCTGGCTCAAGGATGCCGTGGCGGGGAACCTTGCCGCGCTGGCGACCACGGCCAGCTACGCCCGCGCCGACGTGCGCCTGCTGCCGTTGATCCCGAATCCGGAAAAGATCCTTTGCGTCGGCCTGAACTACGCGACCCACGTCGCCGAGACCGGGCGCGACCAGAAGGAGTTCCCTGCGATCTTCACCCGCTGGGCCGACAGCCTGATCGCCGATGGCGAGCCGCTGGTGCGCCCGCCCGAGACGACCCGCTTCGACTATGAGGGCGAACTCGCCGTCGTCATCGGCAAGGGCGGCCGCCGCATCCCCCGCGCCAAGGCGATGGAGCACGTCGCGGGCTATTCGGTGTTCAACGACGGTTCTGTGCGCGATTGGCAGCGTCACAACATCCAGTTCACCCCGGGCAAGAACTTCCCCGGCACCGGTGGCTTCGGCCCTGCGCTGGTCACGCCGGACGAACTGCCCGACATCGCCAGCCAGCGGGTGCAGACCCGCATCAACGGCCAGCTTGTGCAGGACCAGCCCGTGTCGGACATGATCTGGGATATCGCTTTCATCATCGAATACTGCTCGACCTTCACCACGCTGGAGCCGGGTGACGTGATCGCCACCGGCACGCCGGGCGGCGTCGGCGACAAGCGCAATCCGCCGCTCTACATGAAGGCCGGTGACGTCGCCGAAGTCTCCATCGGCAAGGTAGGCACTCTGACCAACCCGGTGATCGACGAGAAATGATCAGGGACGCAATCGCTGCCATGGGCACCACGCTCAGCCCGCAAGTGGTTGAGCAGGTCCGTGTGCTGCTTGCTGCCGGACAGCAGGAGCTTGCCGCTCGGGTGCCGGTGCTGGCTGGCGATTGCGCTTACGGTCCGCATGAGCGGCATCTGCTCGATCTCTATCGGACGAGCAAGGCTGCGGGCCTTCCCGTCGTTCTCTTCGTCCACGGCGGCGGCTTTCGTATCGGCGACAAGGGTGGAGCTGGGTCTGAGGGGGCGTCGTGGCAGAACGCCGCCTTCGCCCGGACCATGGCCGAGGCCGGATTCCTCGGTGCGGCGATGAACTACCGCCTCCTGCCCGAAGCCCGCTGGCCCGACGGTGGCGAGGACGTGGTGCTGGCGGTCGAATGGCTGCGGGCCAATGCTGGCGCGCATGGCGGCGATCCGGCGCGGATCGTGGTCGCAGGCACTTCGGCAGGTGCGGTGCATATCGCTTCTGCGCTGAAGCTGCGGCCCGATCTGCCAGTCGCGGGAGCCGTGCTGCTGTCAGGCCTCTATGGCTACACGCCGCTCGATGAGCGGGACGAGCCCTACTACGGCCCGAATGCGGAATATCCTGAGCGGATGCCGCGTGAGGCTGTCGCATCGACCACGATCCCGCTGTTCGTTGCCAGTGCGCAATACGATCCACCGCGCTTTCAGGCCGAATTTCTCGGATTGATGGAGGAGCGCCTTGAACGGCACGGCACCATGCCCACTGGCATGATCATCCCCGGCCACAACCACTATTCGTTGGCGATGCACGTCGGCACGTCCGACCGCCGCCTCGCCGACGAGATCGTCGCCTTCGTCAGTTCGTGCTGAGCACTGCGCCAATGTGACTGCGCCCGCGCGCGCGGGCCAGTTTCTCCTGCCGGTCCCGCTCGCGCGCCGAGGCGCGCTGTTCGTCGGTGCGTTCATCGTAACAGGCGGCGCAGGACACCCCTTCCTCGTAAAGCGGGTGGCTCTGCCCCTCGATGTTCACCGGGCGGCGGCAGGCGCGGCAGAGCACGTGGCTCCCCTGCACAAGGCCATGGCCTACGGTCACGCGCTCGTCGAAGACGAAGCATTCGCCGTGCCACAGGCTTTCCTGCTCGGGCACTTCCTCGAGATACTTCAGGATGCCGCCCTTGAGGTGATAGACCTCCTCGACGCCTTCGGCCTTGAGGAACGCGGTCGACTTCTCACAGCGGATGCCGCCAGTGCAGAACATGGCGACCTTGGGTGCCCTGCCCTCGCCCAGCAGACGCTCGCGCTCGCGCCGGAACCATTCGGGGAACTCGCGGAAGCTCGCGGTCTGCGGGTCGATTGCCCGCTCGAAGGTGCCCGCCGCGACCTCGTAGTCGTTGCGGGTGTCGATCACGATCGTATCGGGGTGTGAAATCAGGGCGTTCCAGTCCTGCGGCGCGACATAAGCGCCGACGCTGGCGCGCGGATCGACGTCCGGCTCTCCCATCGTCACGATCTCGCGCTTGATCCGCACTTTCATGCGATAGAACGGCATTTCCGACGCACCGGAATACTTCACGTCCGTCTCGGCACAATCTGGTTGGGCCCGGATGAAGTCCACCACCCGCGCGATGCCATCGGCGCTACCCGCGATCGTGCCGTTGATCCCCTCGCGGGCGATCAGCAACGTGCCCTTGATGCCTTGCGTCTTGCACACCGTCTCCAGCGCATCGCGCAGGGCTGCGCCATCGGCTATCGGGGCGAAGCGGTAGAGCGCGGCAACGGTGACGGGCGATTCCATGGCGCGCCCTTAGTCCAGACGCGCTGGAATCGCTACCGTGCAGAGTAATAAGGTCAGAAAGCGGCGATCCCGGTGATGGCGCGGCCGAGGATCAGCGCGTGGACGTCATGCGTGCCCTCGTAGGTGTTGACCGTCTCGAGGTTCACCATGTGACGGATCACCTGGTACTCGCCGGAAATGCCATTGCCGCCGTGCATGTCGCGCGCCATCCGCGCAATATCGAGCGCCTTGCCGACATTGTTGCGCTTGACGATGGAAATCATCTCGGGCGCAAAACGCCCTGCGTCCATCAACCGGCCGACCTGCAGCGAGGCGTGAAGGCCCAGCGTGATCTCGGTCAGCATGTCGGCCAGCTTCTTCTGGTAAAGCTGCGTTGCGGCAAGCGGCCGGCCGAACTGGTGACGATCAAGGCCATACTGGCGCGCTGCGGAATAGCAGAACTCCGCCGCACCCAGCGCCCCCCACGAGATGCCATAGCGCGCACGATTGAGGCAGCCGAACGGTCCCTTGAGGCCCTGCACGTTGGGCAGCAGCGCATCGTCGGGCACGAACACCTCATCCATCACAATCATTCCGGTGATCGAGGCGCGCAAAGAGACCTTGTTCTCGATCTTGGGCGCCGAAAGGCCCTTCATGCCCTTTTCCAGCACGAAGCCGCGAATGCTGCCATCGTGCGCATCGCTCTTGGCCCAGACGACGAAGACATCGGCAATCGGCGCGTTGGAAATCCACGTCTTGGCGCCGTTGATGACGTATCCGCCGTCGACCTTGCGCGCATTGGTGCGCATCCCGCCGGGGTCGGACCCGGCATCGGGCTCGGTCAGGCCAAAGCAGCCGATCCATTCTCCGGTGGCAAGCTTGGGCAGATACTTGCGGCGCTGCTCTTCCGATCCATATTCGTAGATCGGAAACATCACGAGGCTCGACTGCACACTCATCATCGAGCGGTAGCCGGAATCGATGCGCTCGACCTCGCGCGCGACAAGGCCGTAGGACACATAGCCCGCGCCCGCGCAGCCATAGTCTTCGGGCAGCGTCACGCCGAGCAGGCCCTGCTCGCCCATTTCGCGGAAGATCGCAGGATCGGTATGTTCGTTGGCAAAGGCATCGATCACGCGCGGCGCAAGCCGGTCCTGCGCAAAGGCGCGCGCGGCATCGCGGATCATCCGTTCGTCATCGCTCAGCAGGCTGTCGAGCCCGAGCGCGTCTTCCCAATCGAACGGTATCATGCCTGCCATTGTCGCTGTCTCCTTTGGTGGGGGTGATTGCATCTGCAATCAGTTTATTCAACCGCCCAAAGGGGATTTTTCGGTGCTGGAACAGCAATCGGTAGAATAGACGTAGAGAAGACCCAATCCCAAAAGCTGGATTCACAGCAGCTCACCTGTGACCCAGGGTCATGACGAATGACTGATCAGCCCCTCGATTTCCGGACGCCGTCGGCCCTGATTTTAGGATAGGAGGCAAAGATGGGGGATGCCAAATTGAGCCATGAATTCAAGCGTAAGGCGATGGCCCAGATCACCGAGCGCGGCCATCCGGTAACGGAGGTCTCGGCTCGGCGTCAGTCTGCACGCGCTGTATACCTTGAAGCGTCAGCTTGGGAATGTTGTATCCGGCGATACCGGCAAGGATGCTGAGATCCGTCAGCTGAAGCGCGAGTGGGCCCGGGTGACCGAGGAGCCCGACATCTTAGAAATGCAAGCGCGTATCTCGCCAGCGATAGAAAGTGAAATCCGTGTTCATTGCCGAGCATCGTCACCGGTGCAGGGTCCGAACGATGTGTCGGGGCCTGCGCATCCAGCCCGGTGGTTTCCATGCCTGCCAGAAGAGCCAGCGGGCAAAGTCTATGGCTTCCGCAAGCTCCGCGATGTCCTTCTAAATCATGATGAGACCTGCTGCCCAAACTGCGTTGCCCGGTTGACCAGGCTGGCAGGCATCAGAGCACAGATAAGCTACATTTGCCGACCTGGCAGCTACGCAAGCATGTCCACCATGGCGGTCAACAATACGCTGGATCGCCACTTCGATGTTGCCTCGCAAGACCCGGCCTGAGTGACAGACATTCCCTACATTCGCACCCTGGATGGCTTTGCCTATCTCGCTTTTGTGATTGATCTGCTATCACACCGCGCGATGGGTTGGTCGATGCAGGCGCCGCACATGGCGGTATGGCGGTGCAAGCCGAAGCGCCAGGTGCTCATCCACTCGGTCCAGGACCCGCAGCTCACCAGCGTCGACTGGGCTGCGTTCATCCATTTCACGATCTTGAGCACTCGATGAGCCGACGCAGCAATTGCCATGACAGCGCGGTTGCCGAGTGCTTCTTCTCGCCACTCAAGCGTGAGTGCATCCGCTGCCGCACCAATAAATCTCGCGAGGAAGCCCTGGCAGGACGTGTTCGACTACGTCGAGATGGCCTATTACCCGGTGCGCAAGCTTGGTCAGGAACGGGTGCTGTCAACCGTCGAACCCGAACGGCTGCAGATTTTGAAGGCGAAAGGCGTCTGGAAAACCAGGGGCTGCTCAGCCAAAACAGATTCCAGCGCGATGCAGACCTGCTCAGCTTTCCACGCATTTGACGAAACGAGCATAAGGCATTTTTGCCGCAGCACCGACGTCTGTCGCTAGTTGCCTTCAGCATCGACCACGAAAACAATCGGCCTTCCCCTCGACGCGGGCTCCCAGCCTGCGTGCAAAGCTGCCTGAATGCCCCTGATTACGAGCGCGTCGCTAATCTGGAGGCGGCCACGTTGCATACCTTTCAGCAAGCGCTTGGGCGGAGGGAATTCCAGCAAAGCTCCGCGCTTTGTGTGCTGGCGCTGCAAGGCGATCGTCATACCTTTCCAACCTTCGGTCTCGCTCCACTGCGGCTCGCTCCGCAGCTCCCACGCGTATCTAAACACGCCGACGTCGACGATACCGGAAAGCTTGTGGATGCATGTCATGAAGCGATGTCTAGCATGTCTTCCATGACAAGCCACGTCCCGCAGATACCCCAACGACCTTAGGCTTCGAGGTTCGAAAAGCAGCTTTCTGCAACTCGTTTCTCGGTGGCCCGCAATGATGCACGCATGTGGTACAACGGCTGGGAGTCCACATTTGCTGCAGAACGTCGCAGTCAGGTCGATAATGAATCTTCGCAAGCCAGCTTTGTGAGCGGACAAAAGCGACCCTGCAGACCTGATCAATAGTTGCGCCTTGTTCGCTGGTCGCCTTGGCCTTACGCTTGACGAGGCGCCTGCATCCATCTCCAACCAAATCCATGTGATAGCCGACATTCACGCTGGCGTTATCGCGATATCGTTGCCAATTAACGCGAATGGCATCTCAGACTCCGGAACCGATCGTCTCCATCAAAGGCCTCGGCAAAACCTACCAAGGGGGCTTCAAGGCTTTAAAATCGGTCGATCTTGAGATTTTTCGCGGTGAGATTTTTGCGCTGCTTGGCCCCAATGGCGCAGGCAAGACGACACTGATCGGCATCGTCTGCGGGCTCGTCCAGGCAACGGTCGGATCGGTGATCGCAGATGGCCACGATATCGCGCGGGATTATCGTGCGGCGCGGGCCAAGATCGGGCTGGTTCCGCAGGAATTGGCAACCGACATGTTCGAGACCGTGTGGCACACAGTCAATTTCAGCCGGGGCCTGTTTGGCAAGCCGCGCAATCCTGCGCTGGTCGAGGGAATCTTGCGTGATCTTTCGCTTTGGGACAAGCGGAATACCAAGATTGCCGGACTATCTGGTGGCATGAAGCGCCGCGTCCTGATTGCCAAGGCACTGTCGCATGAGCCGACGATCCTGTTCCTTGATGAACCGACAGCCGGCGTCGATGTCGAACTACGTCGCGATATGTGGGACATGGTGCGCCGCCTGCGCGACAAGGGCGTCACGATTATCCTGACGACGCACTACATCGAAGAAGCCGAAGAAATGGCTGATCGCATCGGCGTGATCGATGATGGCCAGATCATCCTGATCGACGAGAAGCACGCGCTGATGGAAAGACTCGGTCGGACGCGAGTGACCATTGGCCTAGCCAAGCCACTCAACACATTGCCTCGGGAACTTGCGCTTGAAGGGCTGGCTCTGGCGGAAGATGGCGCATCGTTAGTGCTTACGCTGAGCGGAAAGGGAGATGGCGCAACCGGGGCGGCAGCCCTGATCAAGCATCTCTTCGTCGCAGGCATTGATTTTCGGTCTATCGACACTTCGCGGTCATCGCTTGAAGAGATATTTGTCGGCCTAGTGGAGAAGCAGGCATGAACGTCCATGCGGTGCGCGCCATCTACAGATTCGAACTGGGTCGTACGCTTCGAACATTGTTCCAAAGCCTCGCAGCACCGGTCATATCGACATCATTATACTTCATCGTGTTCGGATCAGCGATTGGATCACAGATGCAGATGATCGACAACGTCAGCTACGGAGCCTTCATCGTCCCTGGTCTGATCATGCTCGCGCTGTTGACCGAGAGCGTCTCAAACGCGTCTTTCGGTATCTACCTGCCCCGCTTCACGGGCACGATCTATGAACTTCTGTCGGCGCCGGTTTCGGCATTCGAAGCACTGATGGGCTACGTCGGCGCTGCTGCGACCAAATCGGTTATTCTGGGCCTGATAATTCTGGCTACAGCCCGGTTGTTTGTGCCCATAGTGATCGTTCACCCATTCTGGGCTGCTGCATTCCTGATCCTGATTTCAATCAGCTTCAGCCTGTTTGGATTCATACTTGGGCTATGGGCTGACGGTTTCGAGAAGCTTCAGGTCGTGCCGATCATGATCATCACGCCACTTACATTTCTTGGTGGTACCTTCTATTCCATCAAGATGCTCCCGCCGGCGTGGCAGACGGTGACCATGTTCAATCCCATTGTCTATCTGGTGAACGGGTTTCGCTGGGCGTTTTATGGCCAGTCCGACGTCAGTGTCGGTTTCAGTCTCTTTATGATAGTGGCCTTCATGGTGCTGTGCGTCGCGGTCATCGCCTGGATCTTCAAGACCGGCTGGCGTCTGCGGGCCTGAGGGCGAGTGCGTGCTCAGGGTCTTGCAAGGTTCGAACATCAGTCCGGCATTGTAGTGATCGGCAGGCTCGCTTCCTTGTCCGCCTGCTTTGATCACAAGGTCGCTTCAATGAGCGAGACCAGCTGCCCCATCCGGAACGGTTTGCGCAGCAGCGTCTCCCTGGCAGAAAAGGTCTGCGGGATTTCGGCAAAGCCAGTCACGTAGATTACCCGACCAACTCCATTATGATCGAGGAAGTATCGCGCAAGCGCCAGCCCGTCGACTTTGCCGGGCATCCGAAGATCGGTCACAAGCACATCGTAATCGGAATTTGAGGCTAGCAACGCCTTTGCCGCCTCGCCGTCAGCGGCAGCTTGGACGACGAAACCATGCATCTCGAGTTCGTCGACAACAAGTTCCAGCAACAGTGGTTCGTCATCAACCGCCAGAATGCGAGTCATCGGCCCCTCCCTTACTTCGGGGAAAAGAAAGCGTGACGCTCGTTCCGGTTCCGACGCTCGACTGGATTTCGACCTGTCCACCACTTTGTGTGACAAAACCATAGACCTGGCTCAATCCCAGACCTGTTCCTGCGCCCACGGGTTTCGTCGTAAAGAATGGCTCTGTCGCGCGAGTGAGGGTGTCGCTATCCATGCCAGTACCAGTGTCACCAACGGTGACCGTCACCTGATCACCTTTGCGTGCCGTAACGATCTCGAGGCAACCGCCCGACGGCATCGCATCACACGCATTGAGCGCAAGGTTCAGCAAGGCGCTTTCAAGCTGGTTCTGATCGATCTCGATCACCAGATCTTCAGGCCAAAGCTTGGCGTCAACCACGACGTTGCCACCTGCCGTCCGCTCGATCATGGGGCAAAGCTCACGGACGGTCTGATTGACGTCCACTGGCTCGACCAACAAGGGCTGTTTCCTCGCAAAAGCCAGCAACTGGCTTGTCAGCTTCGCCGCGCGCTCGATTGCAACAAGCGCGTTGTCGATGCTGCGCGCCGCCTGCTGTTCATCGCCCGAGTAGCGCTGCAGGCGCTCAAGGTTGCCGGTCACCACCGTGAGCAGATTGTTGAAGTCATGGGCGATTCCCGCGGTCAATTGCCCCACTGCCTGAAGCTTCTGCGATTGACGCAGCATTTCCTCGGCCCGCTCTCGCACGGCCATTTCGGCGTGCAGGCGATCGAGCGCAACCTGCAACTGGGCCGGAGAAGGCACGGCGACCAGTTTTGGCAAAAGCGGCCATAGGGCAATTGCCGTCACGATCGACGCGCCAGCTGTGATCGCCTTCACGAATGCTTCGATGCCGTAGGCGGGAACCCAGAGCACAAGAATGCTGATCAGATGCGTCGTACCACAGGCAAGAATGAACACCGCAAACAAGACCAGCACCCACCCGAACTCAAGATCGGGACGGCGCTTGAGAAACAACCACAAGACCACAGGGATGGAGTAGTAGGCGAGCGCGATCACGGCGTCGGCGGCCACGTGTGTCCAGACCAGTCCGGGTTCCCAGAGCAGTCAGAAGCCGTGCGGCGGCAGTCCGGTCAGGAACAGGAACCGGGTCAGTTGGTCAAGGAAATCCATGGTCAAATCCCTGGAAAGTTCTGACGCAAGCAAAGTGCCGACGGAGCGTTGGCGTTATCGCAATCCTCTGCCGTATGCGAGCGTCCGTTCGCCGCGCCTTCGTGCCGTGCAACCTTTTGTGTCGGTTCTGTTTTTCAGCCATCCAGGCACCGCGCGCGAGGCGCCATCTCGACCAAACTTTCTTCACATGATGTCCGACCCACGATGCTTGTGGACCCATGCCTGCGTCAACCTCGAGCAGGCGCACAAAGGACTCGCTGGTCGGGAACGAGCGGGTTTTACCTACTGAGAGCCACGAGGCGGAGAGTGCATTCCCATGGGTCTTTTGCGGCACGCACTCCCTCGGCGTGACAAAAGGGGCGATGACCTTGCGATCGGCACAACTTGCGTGACCGTGGAGCAGCATCGCAAGTGTTGGGATCCTCAACGCTCAGCAGGCATACATTCTTCCTGCGCCAAACGACCAAAGCCGGACGACTGCACACCCCTTCAGCGCGAACCTGGTCCCTTCAGGCCGAACCGCAGCGCTTGCCCCTGATTTCATGCAGATCAGATCAGGGCGAAACCGTCATGGATGGTCTCATTTGGAAGACCCGCTCCAGGCTCAGCCTCTGCCTTGTGACCATTGCAAAGCGCTCGGTACGCACGTCGTTGTATCATTTATGGCCCGGAACGAAAAAATGACTGAAACCATTATCATAGCAGGCGATGTCTGGAGCAGATATTCGCGTCGGATTGGGTTCAGCACTTGTGTAAGGGCCGGTTTCGACCGATTGGCCATCGTCCAGCATCAACGGCATCGCAACATATCCCGCCCGCAATCAGGCGATATCGGCATCTAACTGACATTCCGGTCTTGCCGCAACGAACGCTGGAAGCTTTGCACAGGCCGCTTCGATATCCGGAATGCGCCCGAAATCGAACCGTGCGCCGAACCGCCTGGCATTGCCGAGTTGGGGCACCAGAAGGATATCGGCCAGCGTGACAGTGTCGCCAAAGCAATAAGGACCTGATCGATTGGCGATGAGATCGGCACAGGCCGCAAGACCCTGCTCGATGATCTCGATTGCCCAGGTATCTACAGCCGCCTGATCCAACCCCTGTTTCTTCAACATCTTCAGAACCTTGAGGTTCTGCACCGGGTGAGTATCGCAGGCGATCACTTGCGCCAGGGCCCGTACCTTTGCCCGTTCCACAGGCTCTGCCGGGAGAAACGGAGGATCTGGATAAAGTTCGTCGAGATATTCAATAATTGCAAGGCTTTGCGTGAGAACGGCACCATCAACTTCGAGTGCGGGGACGAAGCCCTGAGGATTCAGGGCCAGATAGTCGCTCGCGCGTTGATCGCCAGTGCGCAGATCATGTGCCCTGCCCTCCCATGCGAGACCCTTAAGCCCCAGCGCGATCCGGACACGCCACGATGCAGTGGATCGCCAATAGCCGTGAAGAACAAGTGGTTCGCTCATCATTTCGCTCATTGCTGCTTCGGGCGCGACCGTAGCCGCAGCGCTTGCCATTGCAAGTAGAGGTGTGGCCCGGTTAGGGTCACTTTGATGACAACTGCAAACTTGCGCCTCCACCCGATCTATGCCTGCATGCCGGTCACGATCTTCGAGTACATGTCCGGCCTCGCCCGTGAACTTGGTGCGATCAACCTCGGGCAGGGGTTTCCTGACGGCGCACCGCCACAGCCCCTGCTCGAAGCGCTGGCGAAGGCTTCGGCGGAACGGTCACACCAGTATCCGCCGATGGCAGGCGTCCCTGAACTTCGCAAAGCTGTGGCCGAATTCTACGGACGGACGCAAGAGCTTGAACTGTCGGCTGAGAGCGTAGTCGTAACATCTGGGGCGACCGAAGCGGTCGCCTCCGCAATCCTCGGGGTCGTCTCCCCCGGCGACGAGGTCCTACTGTTTGCGCCGGCCTACGATGCCTATGCCCCGCTTGTCCGGCGCGCAGGTGGCGTGCCGGTATTCGTGGCGCTGCAGGCCCCGGAATGGCGCTATGATCGGATTGTGATCGAGGCTGCGATCACACCGCGCACGCGTGCGCTGGTCTTGAATGATCCGCTGAACCCGACCGGCACGGTTGCCTCTCCTGATGATCTCGCGATGCTTGCAGATGTGTGCAGGAGGCACGACCTCTTCGCCATCTGCGACGAGGTCTGGGAGAATGTCCGCTTCGACGGCCTTGCCCATGCCTCGCTGCTGACCCAGCCGGGAATGGCGGAGCGGGCGGTCAAGATCGGATCTGCGGGCAAGATCTTTGGCGCGACGGGTTGGAAAGTGGGCTGGATCGTCGCTGCGCCGCAGGTGGCTTCGGTCGTGGCACGGGCGCACCAGTTCCTCACCTTCACCACGCCGCCGATGCTGCAATTTGCCGTGGCCGAAGCTCTCGATCAGTCGATAATCGTCAAGGCTTGCACAGCAAGCTGGGAGCAGACGCGGGCGGTCCTGCTGCAAGGTCTTGAACGGGAGGGCTTTGTCACCCTGCCTTCGGTTGCGACATGGTTTGCCTGCATCGACCTTCCGACTTCGGGCATCGCACTCGACGACCGGACTTTCAGCGAGCGCGCGGTTCGGGAAGCGCGAGTTGCCTCGATCCCTCTGTCCGCGCTGTGGGAGGGTGATCACATGCCCACGCACATAGCACGGCTTTGCCACTGCAAGCCTGCGCCGATGCTGGAGGATGCTATTGGGCGACTGGCGCGCTGGCGAGACGGCTTGCGTTGAGCCGCGTTCAAAGCGGCCAGAACCACAGGACCAACGGCGTCCCGATCAGCACGACCAGCACGGAAAGCGGCGCGCCCAACCGCGCGTAATCACCGAAGCGATAGCCTCCAGGACCGAGTACCAGCGTATTGCACTGATGGCCGATGGGCGTGAGAAAATCGCAGCCCGCGCCAATGGCCGTGGCGATCAGGAAGGCCTCCGGTCGATAGTGCAACTGCTCGGCGAAGACACCCGCGATCGGAGCCATGACAAGCACAGTGGCGGCATTGTTGAGGAAGGGCGTAACGGCCATCGCGGCAACGAGGATTAGCGCGACCGCGCCCCACGCTGGAAGCGTGACGGCAAGATCGGCCAGTATCTTTGCGATCACGTCGGATGCGCCTGTCGTCTGCAGCGATTCGCTCACCGGGATCAGCGCCGCCAGCATGATCAGGATCGGCCACTCGATTGCCTTGTACGCATCGTCGGCAGGCAGTCCACCGGAGATCACGGTGAGCCCGGCCGCCGCGAAGAAGGCCAGCGCTGCTGGGACGTAACCGCTGCCAGCGGCAATCATCGCACCCGCCAGAATGATCAGCGGAAGCCAGCGCGTTCGCGTCGAACCCAAGCCGATCTTGCGTTCGGCAAGCGGAAGCGCGCCCATTTCCGCGAGCCGCGCAGGCAGGACATTGAGCTGTCCCTGCAGAACGATGACGTCGCCAGCCTGCAGTACGGTGTTGCCGGGCTTGTTGGTGATCGTCTCCCCGCCGCGCGAGATGGCGAGCAGGTTGACGCCGAGCCGATCGCGCATCTGCAGGCGTCCTGCGGTCCGGCCGATCAGGGCGGAATCGGCATGGATCACCGCTTCGATCACGCCGATTCCGTCAGCCTGTCCCGAACCGCCCCCGCCCGAACCGCCTGCAAGGACGAGCCGGTCCGCCCCAACGACCTGCTCAAGCCGGTTGGGCTCTCCGCTAAGGATCAGCACGTCACCTTCGCCGATATGCGTTTCGGGGGCGACCGCGCCGCGCATGTCGCCCCGCAGGAGGCCGGCGACCTCGATTTCGCCGTCATGTCGCGCAACGAAGTCGGCCACGGAAAGTCCGGCAACGGGCGAGCCTTCGCTGACAGTCGCCTCGATCACGTAGGCGGAGATGTTTATCGCCTCGGACATGCCCTGGGCGGCCTGCCTGTCGGTCGGCAGCAATCGCCAGCCAATCGAGAGGAAGATCAGCCCCGCAGCCAGAAGCGCAAGCCCGGTAGGGAGGTAATCGAACATGCGGAACGGCTCGCCGGTCATCTCCTCGCGGACGCGGCTGACGATAATGTTGGGCGATGTGCCGATCAGCGTGGTGAGACCGCCGAGCAGCGAGGCAAAGGCCATCGGCATGAGGTATAGCGAAGGCGAGGCCTTGTTGCGCCGCGCCATCTGCACGGCGCCGGGCATCAGCATCGCCAGCGCGCCGACATTCTTGATGAAGCCTGATGATACGCCCACCGCCGTCGACAACGCGAGCATCTGCCCTTGCGGACTGCGGATGCGCTGGGCAAGCGATTGCAGCACGCTTTCGATCATGCCGGAGCGCTGGACCGCAGCGGAGAGCACCAGCGCGGAACCAACAATCACGACGATGTCATCAGAAAAACCGGCAAATGCAGCCTTTGGGCTGACCACACCAATGGCAACGGCGAACAACAGTGCAATCACTGCAGTCACGTCGTATCGGAAGCGCCCCCACAGGAACAGCGCCATCATTCCGCCGAGAGTGGCCAGCGAAAGCCATTGGGGCTGTGTCATTGCAGCTTCAATGTTCAGTCGGCGTGGCGGTTCCCGTCAGGTAAAGCGCAACTCACCCTGCACTGGCGCGATGCGGCGCGGCGCAGGCACCGGTCTTGCCTGCGGCAGAAGGCAACGAGCCATGCCTTGCAGCACATATACCGCATGACGCTGACCGCCACGGTTTTCGTGGTCGATCGCGTAGCCTGTAGATTTCCGCTGAGAAGTGACCCGGTATTTCCATCGAGAATTGACCCGGGTGATGGTATGTCCCGCAGAGCGGGTTTTGGGTCAAGCTGGTGATTTTTCCTTTCGTGGTTTTGGTGAGGCAGAGCTGGCCCTGAACCGGAAGCTGTCATTGCCAGTTTCGATGATGTGGCAATGATGGGTTAGCCGATCCAGCAGGGCTGTGGTCATCTTGGCATCGCTGAATACCTCGGCCCATTCGCTGAAGCTGAGGTTAGTGGTGATCACGACGCTGGTGCGTTCGTACAATTTGCTGAGCAGGTGGAACAGCAAAGCTCCGCCTGATGGGCTGAACGGCAGATAGCCCAGTTCATCAAGGATGATGAGATCGAGCTTGAGCAGACGTTCGGCAATCTGCCCCGCCTTGTTGGCTGCTTTTTCCTGTTCGAGCGCATTGACCAGATCGACCGTGGCAAAGAAGCGCACTTTTCTGCGGTGATGTTCGACGGCTTGAACTCCCAGCGCAGTGGCGATGTGCGATTTGCCGGTTCCGGGCCCGCCAATCAGTACTACGTTGTCAGCGCCGTCGATGAACTCGCCACCATGGAGTTGCCGAACCAGGGCCTCGTTGGCCTCGCTGGATGCGAAGTCGAACCCGGCCAGGTCTTTGTAAGCTGGGAACCGGGCGGCCTTGATCTGATAAGCAATCGAGCGGACCTCACGTTCGGCCATCTCGGCTTTGAGCAACTGGGAGACCATCGGCACTGCGGCACTGAAGGCTGGGGCGCCTTGCTCGATAAGGTCCCCCACTGCTTGGGCCATGCCATACAACTTCAGCGCCTTGAGCATGACGACAACGGCGGCACTGGCGGGGTCATGACGCATGACGCAGCCCTCCCTCACGCAGGGCATCATAACGTCCGACATTGGCCAACGGCTCTTGCGCAAGGCGCAAAGCCTGCGGTGCGTCAATCGGCGCTGCCGGTGGAGCCTTACCATCGATCAGGCGGTGCAGGATATTGAGGACGTGGGTCTTGGTGGCGACGCCCGCATCCAGCGCCAGTTCGACAGCGCAAAGCACTGCCTGTTCGTCATGTTGCAGCACCAACGCCAATATCTCCGCCATCTCCTTGTCTCCGCCGGGACGACGTAGGAGCTGGCTTTGCAGCTGCTTGAAGGCCTCTGGGAGCTGCAAGAATGGCGCGCCATTGCGCAGTGCTCCCGGCTTGCGCTGGACTACTGCCAGATAATGCCGCCAGTCATAAATTGTCCGCCCGCCAGTGTGGTGGGATCGGTCAATGATTCTGGCATGTTCGCAAAGGATCTGCCCCTCGGCCGCCACCACGATCCGCTCGGGGTAGATCCTGATGCTGACCGGGCGGTTGGCAAAGGATGCCGGGACGCTGTACCGATTGCGTTCAAAGCTGATGAGGCAGATCGGGGACACCCGCTTGGTGTGTTCGACAAAACCATCGAAGGTCCGCCCCAGCGGCATCAGACTACCAACCTCAGCGGCGTGTACATCGGCTACGGTGCCGGGCAAGTTGCCATGTTGGATCTCACCCCATTGCGCGATGCATTGTTCCTCGAGCCAGGCATTGAGCGCATGGATATCCGGGAAGCTCGGCAACTTCTGCCACAGCCGCCGCCGTGCATCTTGCACGTTCTTCTCGACTTGGCCCTTCTCCCACCCCGAGGCCGGATTGCAGAATGCAGGCTCGAACAAGTAGTGGCTGGCCATTGCGGTGAAGCGCGCGTTGACCTGTCGGGCTTTGCCCTTGCCGATCTTATCGACCGCAGTTCGCATGTTATCGAAGATCCCGCGCTGCGGCACACCACCCAGCACGCGGAATGCCTGCGTCAGTGCATCAAACAGCATCTCATGCGTCTGTAACGGATAGGCCCGCACGATGAACGCCTTGCTGTGTGATAGTTTGGTATGGGCCGCCTGCAGCTTGACACGCTCGCCACCAAGAATTGCCCAATCTTCGCTCCAGTCGAACTGGAACGCCTCACCTGGCTGGAAAACCAAAGGCACGTATGTTCCGCGGCCACTGGCCTGCTGTGCCAAGAGACGGCCTGCCTTCCAATCCCGCACATAGGCAGCGACACGATTATAGGACCCTTCGTAGCCCAATACGGCCAGATCAGCATGCATCTGCTTCGCCGTGCGCTTCTGCTTGCGCGATTTGCCAGCCTCGATTTGTAACCAACCCGTCAGCTTCTCAGCAAACGGGTCCAGCTTGCTCGACCGGTCAGGTACCTTGAACTGCGGCACCACCGTATCCGCGCGCAGATACTTGCGGATCGTGTTGCGCGACAAACCGGTGCGCCGCTCAATCTCACGAAGCGGGATCTTATCACGAAGGCGCCACCGGCGAATTACACTCAATAAATCCATGTCGATCACTCCCGATACCCCTGACTGGTCAGCCAGGGGCGGGTTCAAACATGGGTCAATTCTCAATGGAAATTTATGCCCTTACCGGGTCACTTCTCAGCGGAAATCTACACATTAACACCAAGTACACCAGCGCCGCCCGGTACAGCGAAGTCCTGGCCGCCAGCGGGATCAAGCGCGTCACCGCGGTGACGTTCGATCCCAACCTGTTCATGCGCAACGACAACATCCACTTCTACTTCGGCGCCTCGGGCCACTTTGCGGGCGAGGCTCTTGCCCACGCGGCCGACCTTGGCGCGGACTGTTTCGCCATCAGCCCCTCGCCCTATTACGGGCGGATCAAGCAGTACCACCCGGACATCGACGCACAGATCGCAATGTTCACCGATCGCGCCTTCGAGCTTCTGACCGGCCTTGCCACCAAGGCCGAGGAACTGGGCGTCAAGCTCGTCCTGCGCAACGAATACTGGAGCCTGTTCGGCGGTGAACGCATCCTGCCGCTGCTCGCCGGCCTGCCGGAAAGCGTTGGCCTCGATATCGATACCGCAAGCCTTATCGTTGCGGGCATCGACCCTGCACAGTTCATCGCTGGCAACATCGCCCGCGTCGGCTGCGTCCACCTGACCGACACCAGCTTCGTCGACACGGGCGAAGTCTGGAAAACGCCAAACCCCGAACACCCGCACGGCAACGCTACGCAGGTCTTCCGAGATCCCGGCACCGGATCGGTGGACTTGCCCGGCATTGCCGCCCTGCTGGACAAGCTCGGCTACTGCGGCCCCGTGGTCTGCAGCGCCCGCCAGACGCGCGACCCGTTCCGCGCCCTGCTGCGCACGCGCGCCCTGCTCAACCAGCTTCAGAATTAAGGCCGGAGACCTCCGACATGCCCAACATCCAATACGCCAACATGAGCCACTGGAAGTCGATCCCCTACAAGCAGATCGATAACTTCCGCGACTTCTACTACGAGGACAAGACCAACAGCGCCTACTATTCGGACTGGGACAACATCCTCAAGTACCAGTCGGCGCTGGGCTTCAACGGCATCGAGATCGCGCCATGGGACATGGCCGACATCCTGCCGCTGTTCGGCTCGCCCGAAAACTTCACCGCCTTTGCCAAGGATCGCGGCGTCGAAGTGATCGGCATGTTCCACGGTGCCCATGCCTCGCACGATGTCAGCCATTTCGATGAAGCGGTGAAGTCAGGCTGCGAAGCGGTCGATACCATCGTGCGTTTCGGCGGCACCTACATGAACACCTGCCCCACCCAGAACTACTTCGGCTGCGGTCCGCTCAGCCGCGAGGAAGTGCAGCAGTGCGCCAAGGTCATGAATGAGATCGGCCGCTACGCCACCGACAAGGGCGTAAAGATTGGCCTGCACAACGAGTTCTTCTGCGCGATCAACCTGCACAACCACCGCGAACTGATCGAATCGACCGATCCCAAGCTTGTGCACTATTGCATCGACACCGCCCAGATCTCGATCATGGGCGAGAATCTGCTGACGTTCTACAACGACTACCACGACCGGATCAGCACGTTCCACCTCAAGGACACCGCATCGTCCGCCCAGCCCGACAGCCTGCGCTATTCGCAGGACCCGGAAATCACAGACGACGGCACGCGCTGGTTCTGGGAGCCGGGCATGGGTACGCTCGATCTCAAGAGCCTCTACCACGCGCTCAAGGAGCACGGATTCAAGGGCTGGATGTCGATCGAGTATGACGGTTCTCCCGACCTGCTCGCCTCGATGGCGATGACCCGGTACTACCTCGATAACGAACTGCGCCCGATCTACGATTGAGGCCAATGACGGACCGGGGGTGGTGGAGCGAGCCCTCCGCCGCCGGTCCGACGCGCTTTCCTCAGTGGTGCCTGTTCCCCTTCCTCCACCAAGCGCGGCACGCTCAGATCGGCTAATCAAGGCCTCCTGCTCGAACGCAGATTGTTCGGACAGCGCAGGTGCTTTCATGGCTGCTTGGCAATCTTTGCGACTGGCGGATCATGCCCGACCGGCCCGGTTTGCGAGCGCGGGGTGCGGCGGCTAGGGTCATGGCGAATTGCGCGATGTCAGGAGTATCCCATGCAAGCAAAGGTCGTACGCCTCAACGCCACCGGAGGCCCGGACGTGATCGAATGGACCACGGTCGACCTTCCCGCCCCTGCTGTCGGTGAAGTCCTGGTCGAACACACCGCGGTCGGGCTCAACATGATCGACACCTACCACCGCCGCGGGATCTATCCGATGGCGCTGCCCAGCGGGCTCGGCGTCGAAGCGGCAGGCCGTGTCGTGGCCGTGGGCGAAGGTGTCAGCGAACTTGCGGTGGGCGATCGCGTGGCCAGTTTCGGCCCGGATCTTGGCGCCTATGCCACGGCTCGCATCTACAAGGCAGCCAGCCTGTTCACGCTACCGGACGCCATCTCCGATGACATTGCCGCTGCCGTCATTCTCAAGGCCTGCACGGTCGAATTCCTCGTCGAGCGCTGCGCCCATGTGCAGGCCGGGATACCAGTGCTCGTGCACGCGGCGGCAGGCGGCGTGGGCCTGTTGCTGGTGCAGTGGCTCAAGCATGTGGGCGCCACCGTGATCGGCACTGTTTCGACCGAAGCCAAGGCAGACGCCGCGCGCGCTGCCGGGGCGGACCATGTCATCAACTATGCCGTCGATCCTGTCGCGAACCGCGTGCGCGAGTTGACCGCTGGAGCGGGCGTGCGCGTCACCTTCGATGGCGTTGGCATGGATACCTGGGAAGCCAGCCTTGATTCCACCGGCAAGCGCGGGCTGATCGTGAGCTATGGCAATGCCTCGGCCCCGGTCACCGGCATCAGCCTTGGCTTGCTCGCGCAGAAGGGCTCGCTCTTCAACACGAGGCCGATGCTCTATCACTACTACGAAGACTCGGCCGAGCGGGCTGCGGGTGCCGCGCGGGTTTGGGAGCTGATCGCCAACGGCACTCTCGACGTGACCATCGGCCAGACCTATGCGCTCGATGACGTAGCACAGGCGCACCGCGATCTGGAAGCGCGGCGGACGACAGGATCGACCGTGCTGGTGGTGTGAGTCGGGTTCAGTAGTCGCAGGCCGCACTTGCGGACCTCGAAGCCGAACTTGTCTAAGTCGCAAAGGGCGATCCCGCAGCGGCCGGCAAGGTGGCGCTGCGCCTGCGCGAAATTGGCGATGCGCTGGCCCTCTTCTCCACTGGACGTCCGGACAGGATCAGCAGAACCTGCGAGAAGTCCGTCCGTGGTGGCCTGCCCCGCATCGTCGCCCACGCACTGACAGACAACGACACTGCGATCAGCGTCCTGCGCGTGATCCAATCCACCATGCGGGCATCAAGGTCCGGCCCGAACACCTGCATCGGAATAAAGGCCGGTTCCATGTTGGCGATGGTCTTTGGCGGTCAGGTAATCTCGAACGCTGAACCCGCCAGCCGCTCGGGCCAGCCGAGTAAGTCCTGCACGGTCAAATCTTACGCCGCGCTACTTGTCGGGAGATGCATGACGAAGGGCGGGCCAGCACCGGCACGGCATTCGTACAGCCCAGAATCGTGCCCTTCCCGATCATTGCCCGAAGACCGGCTTTCGTTTCTCGACGAAGGCAGTAGTTCCTTCACGGAAGTCGGCCCCCTCGAAGGCCGAGGCGAAGATGCGCAAGGATTCGGCATCGTCCGCCACTTGTCCGTCGAGCACGTTGCGGACGAAGCCCTTGATCGCATGCGTCGAGGATGGCGACGCGGCGAGCAATTGCGCCACCAGCGCGTCCTCGCTGTCGGCCAGCTCCTCGACGAGACCAACCGCCTTGGCCTCCTCGGCCCCCAGCAGCATGCCGGTATAGAGCATCCGCCGCGCCTGCCCCGGCCCTACCAGATCGACCAGCAGCTTCACGTCATGCAGCGGATAGACGAGGCCGAGCTTGGCAGGCGTGATGCCCAGCCGCGCGTTCGGCCCGGCGACGCGCATATCGCAGGCGAGCGCAATGCCGCAGCCGCCGCCCACGCAATCGCCTTCGATCATCGCCACGGTCGGCAGGCGGAAGCGGGTGAGTTCGTATTGCGCGCGGTTGATCGCCTTCTGGTTCTCTGCCCGCCAGACAGCATCGTCCTTGTTCGCCAGCAATTCGGCAATATCCGCACCGGCACAGAATGCCCCGCCCTGCGCCGATTTCACAACCAGCACCCGGCAGTCCGCATCTGCCGAAACCTGCGCCAGCAGTTCCGGCAGATGCCGCCACATATCGATGGTGAAGGCATTGCGCTTGTCCGCACGGTCGATCAGCAGGCGCGTGACCTGTCCGTCATTTTCCAGCCGCAATGTCATGCCGGATCCACCGCCGCCAACGTTTGCGGGATCTGGTGGCGCGCTGCCACCCACATGCCATCGTGCTTGCGCATGTGGCGGAAGAACTCCTCCAGCGCCCAGATAATCCGCAAGTGCAGTCCAAGGCTCATCATCTGGTGGCTTCCCTCCAATTCATAGAGCCAGACCTGATCGGAGTTCCGGATCGCATAGGCAAGCCATAGTTGAAAACCGAACGCCTGATCGGTCCCCATGTTCAGGCCATCCCCGAAGATCGCTGCATGCACCTTCGCCTGCCGCCACTTCTGCCTCATCGACGAAATATGAGCCGCAGCCGACGAGGACCCGATCCTCGTTTACAGTTCCATCGACGGCTACATGGTGAACCGCAATCAAGCAGATCGAACTCGACCACTGACGCAGAACCGCCGCCTGCACGGGGGTGCAGACGGCGGTTCGGTTATGGACAAAACTCAGGGGTGTGTGCGCTTCGCCCGTTTGCCCGCTTAGAACGTCCGGCTGACCGAGACCGACCAGGTGCGCGGACGACCGGGCTGACCCGAAGCCGTGCCAGCACCGAAGGCTTCCTGCAGAAGGGTGAGGAAGTAGTACTTGTTGGTCAGGTTCTGCACTTCGAGCGTCACGCCCCAGTCCTTCGCATCCGACTGCCAGCCCACCCGCGCATTGGCGAGGAAGTAGCCGTCGATGCGGTTGGTGAGGCGCAGGGTCGAGATCGGACCACCGCCACCGGCATTGCTGAACGGCGAAGGCGTGACCGGGCTGTTGGCCGCCACCGTGCTGCTGACCGGCAGATTGCGGATGTTGGCCGCTTCGGTGAAGATTTCCGACTGATAGGCACCATCAAGCCGCAGCGTGACCACGCCCTTCAGGACATCGGGAATGTCATACTGCACGCCCACGGCGGCCTTCCACTTAGGCGTGTAGGGCGTCACGTCGTTCAGCGTCACCCCGGTCGAGAGCGAGTCGACATTCTGGTACTGGAAGTCGAGATAGCTGACCGAGCCATCGATGGTGAAGTTCTCGACAGGGCGGAACAGCGTTTCGACTTCGAAGCCCTTCACGTGGGCCGAACCGACGTTCGACGGACGCAGGCAAGGCGTTGCCTGCGACGAGCCACCCGGCCCCGCCGTGGCGAGATCGAGGCAGTTGACGCTGGACAGGATGATATTCTTGTAGTCGTTGAAGAACGCCGAAACGTTGACGCGCAGCTTGCGGTCAAACAGGTCCGACTTGAAGCCCACTTCGTAGGCGGTGATCGTCTCGGGCCGGAAGGCGGTTGCCTGGCTCGGGAAGAACGGACGCGGGTTGACGCCACCGGCACGATACCCGGTCGAGACCTGGGCATAGGCCATGAAGTCAGGGCTGAAGCGGTAGTCCGCTGCCACGCGCCAGTCGAGACGGTTGTCGCGGAACTTCGCGGTCAGCCCGTCAAGCCCGAAAAGCAGGCAGTTGGGCTGGTTGCCGATACCGGTCGGACCTGCGGTCGGTGCGCCGAGGAAGAAGTTGCACGGACCCTGGATGTTGGTGCCATCCGGATTCTTGCGGACGTAGCCGTAGTCCTTCTCGTCCCACGACTGGCGGATGCCGCCGGTGATGTTGGCCGCATCGGTCAGCGCATAGGTGAAGTTGGCGAAGAGCGCCTTGTTCTTCGCAGGCGTCGGATCAGGACCGTGGCGGAAATCGATCCCAGCGTAGTTCAGGTTGATGCGCCCGGTGAAGGTACCGCGCGTATCGAAGTAGAAGCCGCCAACGGTGAAATCGAGCTTGTCATCCAGCACCTTGCCCGACAGGCGCAGCTCCTGGCTCCACTGGCGGTTCTTCTGGGTCTGGTTGAGGTTGTTGTTGGCAATCGGCGAGCCGTCCGAGTCATACGACCAGTCGGCGGTGTACTTGCGCCACGAGGTGATCGACTTGAGCTTGAGCTGGTCGGACACGTCCACGTCGATGGTCAGGGCGGCGCCGTAGTTGTCGAGATCCGAATGCGGATCGGTGAACGTCGGCTTGTACGGCATCTGGCTGTCGGGCCGGGCCGGATCGGCATAAGTGGCATAGGAGATGTAGCGGCGATCATATCCTGAGATCGTGTCGCAGCTGTTCACGCCGTTGGGCACGAAGGCGCAGTTCAGCGGAATGCCGGCGCCATTGGTGCCCTGCAGGAACGGACGCCCGCCGGTGAACGTGGCGTTGGGGCCATCGAAGACCGCCGACGTGTTGGCATAGAGCAGGACGTTCGCACCGGGCTCGTTGCGCTCACGCGTATAGTCGCCCGACAGGTTGATATCGACCGTCTCGGTCGGCTGCCAGCGCAGCGAGACCTTGCCTGCCGCATAGGACTGGCCGCCAAGCTTGCCGAGCACAGGGTCCGCGCCCTTGGCAAAGGTCGGCACGTTGGTGCCGGGGTGCGTCAGGTTGTAGTCCAGCCGCTTGACGTAACCGTCGATGTTCTTTGTGACGCCGGCCACGCGCACGAACAGGTTGTCCGAGAGCTTCAGATCGAACAGGCCGCGAAGGTCGAGTCGGTTGTAGCGGCCATAGGTCGCCTCGATCGAACCGGTGTTCGATCCGGTCGGCTTCTTGGAATAGAGCTTGATCGAGCCGCCCAGCGAGTTGCGCCCGGCCAGGGTGCCCTGGGGCCCACGCAGAACTTCGACGCGATCGAGGTCGGTCAGGTCGAGCAGCGAGCCGGTCAGCGTCGGCAGATAGACGTCGTCGATGTACATGCCGACGCCCGGTTCCAGCGCGAAGTTCGGGTCGGTCTGGCCCACGCCGCGAATGAACGCGATGATGCCTGGCCCAAGTTCCTGGCCCTGCGGCTTGAGCGTGACGTTCGGCGCCTGTGCGGCGATTTCCGAGACGTTGGTCTGGCCGCGCGAAGCCAGCAGTTCGCCGCTGACGGCGGTGATGGCGAGCGGGGTGTCCTGAAGGTTCTGCGCGCGGAACTGCGCGGTCACGACGATCTCGTCTGTCGTCGGCGTCTGTGGCTGCGCGGCATCCTGTGCCATCGCCGTGCCGGAAATCGTGAGGGCAAGCAGGCTTGCGCCCGCAGTAAGCAGTTTCATCATCCTGTCCTCCCAACGCCAGGGCCCAGCTCTGCTGAACCTGTTTCACCTGACGGCACGCTCCGCCTTCGCGGAGAGCGGCCATCTATTGCGGCCCTTGCAGTTGCGAGTGTATGCATCACCTTGTGTTATGGTCAATAGCATAATTTGGTAGAATATCTTCAGCCGGGCAGTGATGCATGTTTGCAACGCTGCTGTTAGAAGGGCGTGATGCGGAACCCTCTTGAAGACTTTGTCGGCTTTCATCTCGTGCGCACCGCCAACATGGGCTTGCGCGTGGTCAATGAAGCCTACGGCGATCTTGGCGTTCGCCATCCCGACGCGGCAGTGATGATGGTGATCGACGCCAATCCGGGGATCACGCAAAGCTCGATCGGGCGAATGCTCAAGATCCAGCGGTCGAACATGGTGCCGATCATCGGCCGCCTGACCGAACGTGGCTGGATCGAGCGCGAGCAGGGCAAGGGGAAAATGATCGGCATATCCCTTTCGCCCGCAGGGATCGAAGCCATGAATCTGCTTCGCGCGGCATCACAGGCCGGCGAAGACGCGATTGCCGCCAAGATAGGGCCTGAAGGCTATGCAGCCCTGCACGAATTGCTGCGGCGGATCGGCTGACACACTGGCCAGCCGATCCTGCAACGTCAGGCGGTAGCGCGAACCTTGGCCTCGGCGGCCGCGCGGAACACGGCGTGGTCGAAGTAGAACGGCTTGATCTCGCAGCACTTGCCATCGCGGAATCGGAACAGCTCGCACAGCTCGGCGGGCGGCAGCGAGGGATCGGCGAACTGGAACGACAGGATCGTGACGGCATGATCCTTGCCAGCGGTGGTCTCGACCCGGTTCAGGCCGACAACGTCGACCAGACCCATGACCTTGACGTACAGCTCCTGCAGCGCGTTCTTGCCGCGATAGATGCCTTCCATCGGCAAGCCCGGCGCTTCGCTCACGATGAAATCGTCGGTGAGCATCGAGGCGGCCTTTTCCCAGTTGCCCGTGCCTGTTGCCTCGTAGAGGTCATCGACGAACTGGATCATCTCTTGTGCAGTCATGGTCATTGGATTTGTCCTCTCACGTTTGCCCAAGGATCGTTCATACAGGCACAAGCCGAAACCTAGCGATATGGCTAGCGATGCCTTGCGGTTGCCCGCGCTAAGGATGGTACATGGAGAGAGATAACCAGATCACGCGCCAGATCACACTGGCCCGCCGCCCCGTCGGCATCCCCGTCCCCGACGACTTCGCCCTGATCGAGGCGCCGCGCCCTGTCCCCGGGCCCGGCGAGATCCTCGTGAAGATGCGGGTCTGTTCGTGCGACCCGGCCATCCGGGGCTTCCTTGATGACCGGCCGAGCTATCTCCCGCCGGTAGCCCTCGGCGCGCCGATCAACGGCATGTCGCTTGGCGAAGTCGTCGAATCGAACGACCCCGCCTTCCCCGTCGGCACGCTGCTGCGCACTTTTGCAGTGTGGTCGGAGTACTATGTGGTCAAGGGCGATGCGCTGGGCATCGAGAAAGTCGAAGCCGCACCCGGCGTGCCGTTGCAGCACTACATGGGCGCGCTCGGCCCGGTCGGCCTGACCGCCTGGGTTGGCCTGTTCGAGATCGGCAAGGCCAAGGCAGGCGAGACCGTCGTGGTGAGCGCGGCGGCAGGCGCTACCGGCAGCACCGTCGTGCAGCTGGCAAAAGCTGTGGGCTGCCGCGTGATCGGCCTTGCCGGTGGGCCGGCCAAGGCCCAGATCGTCCGCGATCTGGGCGCTGACGTGGCGATAGACTACCGCGCCGTGCCGGATCTCGCAGCGGCGATCCATGAAGCTGCACCCGATGGCGTCGACGTCTATTTCGACAACGTGGGTGCCGAGACGCTCGATGCCATCCTGCCGCTGATGCGCCTGCATGGCCGCGTCGCGGTCTGCGGCATGATCGCGCAGTACAACGATGCCGACAATCCCCACGGCAACCGCAACCTGTGGCAACTGGTCGTCAACCGCCTGACCATGCGCGGCTTCATCACCTACGATCATCCCGAGGTTCTCGGCGAAGCTCAGGCCATGCTCGACCGCCTCTTTGCCGAGGGCAAGCTCAAGCCGCTCGAAAACGTGCGCGAAGGACTCGAAAAGCTGCCTGAGGCGTTCATCGACCTGATGAGCGGCAAGACCACCGGCAAGACGCTGGTTCTTATTTAATGGGGGTGCTGATCTGATGGGCGCACTTGCAGGAAAGACTGCCTTCGTCACCGGCGGCGCATCGGGTCTGGGCGAAGCGATTGCGCGCGCCTACGTGGCCGAAGGCGCCGCAGTCATCGTCGCCGACATCGACGCGGCGGCCGGTGAAGCACTGGCCGCCGAGATCGGAGCGCGGTTCGTGGCTCTCGACGTCACGCAGGAGGCATCGTGGGCGCAAGCCGTCGCGCCGTTCGAGCGGATCGACGTGCTGGTCAACAATGCTGGCATCACCACGCTCGGCTCGATCGAGGAGATCACCCTCGACCAGTTCCGCCACGAACTCGATATCGACGTGCTCGGCGTGTTCATGGGCACGCAGGCAGTGCTGCCGAAGATGAAGGCCCACGGTGGCTCGATCATCAACATGTCTTCGCTGTCGGGCGTGAAGGCCTCGTCCAACCTCGTTGCCTACAACGCGGCCAAGGCGGCGGTGACGCTGATGACCAAGTCCTGCGCGCTGCACTTTGCCGAAAAGGGCTATGGCATCCGCTGCAACTCGATCCACCCCGGCGCAATCCACACCCCGATCATCGACAAGGTTCTGGCGCAGAGCGACAACCCGGAAGCGCTCTATCAGAGCTTCGTCGACGTCCACCCGGTCAAGCGCCTGGGCAAGCCCGAAGAAATCGCCGCCATGGCAGTGTTCCTTGCCAGCGATGCCAGCGCCTTTGCCACCGGTGCCGAATTCCGCGTCGATGGCGGCGCTTCGATATGAGCGGCGGGCTGCCGATCCGTCAGGTCGCCTTCTTCGTCGAGGACGTTCGCGCGGCTGCGCGCGCCCACCATGAAGCCTTCGGATCGGGGCCGTTCTTCGTTGCAGACAACATCCCGCTCGCCCGCGCCGTCCATCGCGGCGTCGAGCGCGAACTGGATCATACTTCCGCCTACGGCCAATGGGGCGAGGTGATGGTGGAGTTCATCGCCCAGAACAATCCCGGCCCCTCGCCCTTCCGCGACCTTTACCCTGAAGGCTCCGGCCGCTGGGGCATGCACCACGTGGCGATCTTCGTCGATGACGTGGACGCCGAACTCGCGAAGTTTGCCGCACGCGGTGCGCCCTGTGCCTTGCGTGCCGAAATGAACGACGGCTTCGTCTTCGCCTTTGCCGATACCACCGCCACGATGGGCTTGTTCACCGAACTCTACGCCCCCACAAAAACGCTGGTTGATTTCTATGCGATGGTCGCGCAGGCGGCGAAGGATTATCGCGGATCTGACCCGATCCACACCATCCGCATGACTTGAGGACCCAACGTTGACCGACTCCTGGCATACCCTGATCTCCGAGAGCGAGTTCCCCGCAGAAGGCAAGATCGCCACGAAGATCGGCGGCTGGCACGTGCTGGTGGCAAAGACCGACGAAGGCCTGTTCGCCGTCAACGACCGCTGCACCCATCAGGCCGCGCTGATCTCCACCGGCCGCATCCGGCGCGGCGCGGTGATGTGCCCGCTTCATGGTGCGCGTTTCGAGATGAACTCGGGCCGCTGCATCGGCGGCGCCTACAAGGACCTGCGCACTTTCCCGGTGCGTGTCGAGGGTGGCCAGATCGAAGTGTGCATTCCTGACGAAGCACCAGGCATGGACGAGACGCCGGTCGTCCTCTGAACTCGCTGCCCAAACTTGCCGGCCAAACTCGCTCAAAGCGCAGGTTCACTCGTCTCCGCGCTGCGTTAGCCTCTCTCCCGCAACGTACCATCGGGAGAGATAAGACAATGCCCTTCACCGGCCCCGCCGAAGACCGTCTCGCCATCCGCGAGCTACTCGAGACTTATGCCGACGCCGTCACCCGCGTCGATGCCGACGACTGGGCCGCGACCTGGGCCGAAGACGCCGAATGGTCGCTGCCCGACTATCCTGAACTCGGCACCACCCGCGGCCGCGCCGCGATCAAGGCGATGTGGATCGAGGCGATGAAGAACTACCCCGGCATCATGTTCGAAGCCTGGCCCGGCGCGATCGAAGTGACCGGCGATACCGCCACGATGCGCAGCTACACCAGCGAGGTCTATGACCAGAACGGCACCACGATGCGCGACCGCGGCGTCTACGAGGACACCTGCGTCAAGATCGACGGCCAGTGGCTGTTCAAGACCCGCTCCTTCCGCAACATCCACCGCCAGCACGCGCCCAAGGGCTGCTGAAAAGCTGCCGATCGAAACAACGGCAAAGGCGCGGGGAGCAATGCTCTCCGCGCCTTTGCTATAGCCGCCAAAGAAGGGGGCCCCGTCCGCATCCGGACGAGGCCCCTTTCCATTATCCAAAGTGATCAGAAGCGCTTGATCACCGAAACCTGCACGGTGCGCGGCAGGTTGCCGAAGCCGAGCTGGTCTGCGCGCACGCCTGCGGCCGTGCCGGTGCCGCCGCCGGTCGACGGACCGTCGACCACGCCGCTCACGAAGAAGCGGTTGGTCAGGTTCTTGCCGATCACCGCGATCTGCCAGTTGTCGTCCTCGGCTCCGAAACGGATGCCCGCATCGAGCGTGGCGTACTTGCCCTGGCGCGAAAACGGATTGCCGAAGCCCGAAGCGAGGTAGCTCGACGAGTAGCGCGTATCGACGTTGAAGCCGAGCTTCAGGCCTTCGCCCGCCGCCGTCTCGTAGCCGACGCCGAACGCACCGGTCCATTCCGGCGCAACCGAAAGCGGTGCCCCGTTCAGGTTCTGGCGCGCGGAGATGCCGCCGATGAGGGTGCAGCCCTGTGCCGGGGTCTGGCCGGCATAGCAAGGTGCCGACGGGAAGTCGGTGTAGCGCGCCTTCGTGTAGTTGATCGAGCCGTGGAGGTTCAGACCTTCGATGCTGCGCGGCGCATATTCAAACTCGAGCTCGACGCCCTTGGTCCGCGCATCCGCCGTCAGCGTCTGGAAGGCGAAGATCGGCGAGTTGAAGAAGTCGACCTGCAGATCGTTGTAGGCATACGTGAACGCGGTCAGGTTCAGGCGCAGCTGGTTGTCGGCCAGCGTCGTCTTGATCCCGGCTTCGAAGCCACGCGCCTTTTCGGGATTGAAGGTCAGGTCGGCCAGCGGATCGGACGAGAACTTGGAATTGATGCCGCCGTTGGAGAAGCCGCCCGACTTGTAGGCCGTCTTGTAGGCGCCGTAGACAAGAATGCCCTGCTGCGGCTTCCACGTCAGCGTCACTTCCGGCGACCAGTCGTCGAACACCTGGTTGGCACGGACCACGCCGAGGCCATCAGCATCGTTCTGGTCACGGAAGATGCCCTGAACGCCAAGGTTGTTGTAGGGCTGGGTAAAGAAGCTGTCCTTGGTTTCATGCGTGTAGCGCACGCCGCCCGCCAGTTCGAGTGTATCGACCAACTTCCACGTGACCTGGCCGAACAGGGCTGCGGTCTCGCCATCAGTGAAGCTGGTCTTCGACGAGGCGACGAAGCGGTTGGCGGCCGATGCAGTATCGTCACGCAGCCCCGCGAACATCACGTACTGTTCGAAGTCGCGCTTGGTCTTCTGGTAAAGGCCGCCGACCATCAGGTTGATCGGACCGTCGAATGCGGTCTGCGCGCGCAGTTCCTGGCTGAAGGCCTTCCACGTGCTGTTCTCGGTCGCCCAGGTGCCGGTGTTGCTCGTCTGGAAGTCGCAGGCGCAGGCCCAGCGGTTGTTGTTGGTGTTGTAGTTGGTGACCGAGCTGATGGTCACGTCACCCAGGTCATAGGTGACCGCGCCGTTGATCGCCCAAGAGCGATAGCGATTGTACAACTCGCCGTTGTCCTTGGCGAAGGGGAAGTTCGCCGCGATGTCGGCGGGCATGTTGTTCTGATGCGTCACGAAATCCGTGCCGCAGCGATAGCCGGTCAGCTGGCTGACGCCGGTGGCAAGGCCACAGTTGTAGGCCACGTAGTTCCAGGAGGAGTTGTTGACCTGGTTGTAGTTGTACGAACCCTTGAGCGTCATGGTCAGACGGTCGGTCGGCGTGTACTTCAGCGTGACACGGCCGAGGAACTCGTCCTCGCCGGGTGCGCGCGATGCCGCGGGCTTGGCCACCGAAACGAGCGGGTTGCCGCTACCGCCGGTGAGCAGGTTGCGGATGTCCACCGTGGTGTAGGTCCGATCCACCGAGACGTTGCGGTAATACCCGCCGTCCATGATCGAGCCGCGTGCGGCGAAGCGTACGCCCAGCGTGTCGCTCAGTGGGATCGAGGCGATCAGCTCGCCCTGATACTGGCGCGAGCGGAACTCGTAGCCGGCGCGGGCGATGAACTCGCGGTCGTTGCCGGGATCGTTGGTGGTCAGGCTGATCACGCCTGCCGTGGCGTTCTTGCCGAAGAACAGGGCCTGCGGACCATTGAGCACTTCCACGCGCTTCAGGTCGAAGAAGCCTTCCTGGATGATACGGCCCTGACCGTAGTAGGCACCGTCAACGACCACGGCGACCGACTGCTCGATGCCGATCGAGGTCGAGGACGAACCGATGCCGCGCATGGTCAGCTGCGCGCCCGAACCGTTCGAGGCACGGCCGACACTGAGGTTGGGCGTGGCGGCGGCGATCTTCTCGATCGAGGTGATGTCGCGCTGCTGGATGGTCTTTTCCGAAATCGCGGTCACGGCAACCGGTACGGTCTGTACCGATTCCTCGCGCTTGCGCGCAGTGACGATGATTTCCTCAAGGCCGCCGGAGCTGGCGGCGTCCTGCGCGCCTGCCTGCGCTGCGTCCTGCGCGAATGCCGGGACGGCCGCGCCGAATGCGCAGGTCGCCAGAAGAATTCTTTTAAAGGTGTGCATGCCACATCCTCCCATTTTGATTATGCCAAGTCGCGCGTCTAATCTCGGATTGGCCAGATCTCTGCCTCGCCAATGCGTTAGCCTCATCCTTTGGCTAGGTGCCCGGATGCCGTAGCGTCGGCACGTCCTTGGCCTGAGAGGAAATGCCGTGACTGAAAACCGCTTCTGGCGACTGGACCGCCACCCCGAAGGCTCCGATTTCGACAGCGCGCTGAGCCTGCAGACCGAGACGCTCGGGGACCTTGGCGAGGGCGAGGTGCGCATCAGGGTGGGCTGGCTCTCGATGGACGCCGGCACCCGCATGTGGATGAGCCCGCGCACCGATGGCTATCAGCCCCCGCTGCCGCTGGGTTCCAAAATGGCAGGCCTTGTGCTTGGCCATGTCAGCGAGAGCCGCGATGCCGCCTTCCCGGTCGGCTCGCTTGTGCGCGGCTTCGGCCAGTGGGCAGATTACGCAACCGTCCTCCCGTCACTCTCCGGCCTCGAGATCGTCGACGAGACGCTGGGCGACATCCGCCACCACTTCGGGGCGCTGGGCATGAACGCCTGGACCGCCTATGTCGGCGTCAAGGAAGTCGCCGCGATCAAGCCCGGCGAATGGCTGGTCGTCTCCGCCGCAGCGGGCGCAACTGGCTCGATGGCCTGTCAGGTCGGCCGCAACCTCGGCGCGAAAGTCATCGGCATGGCGGGCGGTCCGGAGAAGTGCCGCTACCTCACCGAACAACTCGGGGTAGATATCGCCATCGACTACAAGAACGATGACGTCGCAGCCCGACTCGCCGCTGTCGAAAGCGGCGTCCACGCCTATTTCGACAATGTCGGCGGCCCGCTGCTCGATGCGGTCCTGCCCAACATGGCGCACTATGGCCGCGTCGCGGTCTGCGGCATGGTCGCGGCATACGACAACGATGCGCCCCTTCCCGGCCCCGCGCGCTTCGATCAGGTGCTGATGCGGCGGCTGCGGATCGAAGGCTTCTTCATCCCCGACTTCCTCCATCGCGGCGCCGAATTCCTGCCGACCTTGCGCCAGTGGGTCGATGCCGGAACGCTGACAGTGAACCTCGACGAGACGCAAGGGCTGGAGAACACGCTGGTCGCCTATGACCGGATGCTGTCGGGCAAGGCCATCGGCAAAGTCATCGTGAAAGTCGCCTGATGCCGATCATCAACCACCGCGCCCCGCTCCAGTGCCTCGTCGCCGTGCGCGGACACCCGTTTGACCGCACCGCGTTCGATTCAATGTTCCAGAGCATGGACGGCATCTCGGCCACCATGGTCGACCAGCCCGCCGCCGCCCTGCTGATGAACCCCAAGGCCATGCGCGGGTTCGATGCCTTGGTGCTCTACGACATGCCCGGCCTCGATTTCGAAGCGCCCGAGAATGCCCCGCTATACCGGGAGCCCGATGCGGAGCTGAAGGCAGGCTTCAGGGCGCTGCTCGAAGAGGGCAAGGGCATCGTCGCCCTGCACCACGCGCTGGCCGGATGGCCGACGTGGAGCGAATATCACCAATGGCTGGGCGGCCAGTTCTTCTACCACCCCGGCCAATGGCAAGGCGCGTCGGTGCCCGACAGCGGCTATTGCCATGACGTGACGCACGAGATTGAAGTCTGCGGCGATCACCCGGTGACGCAAGGCCTGCCCGAACGCTTTACCCTGACCGACGAGATCTATCTCGGACAAGTGATCGAAGAGGGTGCAACCCCGCTGCTGCGCTCATCCGCAAGCTTCGACCGCGATCACTTCTGGTCGGCCGAACTTGCGGTTAAAGGTGAAATGTACAGCCGCGAAGGCTGGCAACATCCCCCGGGATCGAACCTGGTAGGGTGGACGAAGCAGGCGCTGAACAGCCGCCTTGTCTATCTCCAGCCCGGCGATGGCCCCTCGGCTTACGACAGTCCACACTATCGGCGTCTGGTAGAGAACGCGATCCGGTGGGTGGCTGCGCCCTGAAGCCGCGCCCCCGCGCAGGCGGGGGCTTCAGCCGGTTTACTGAAGGGTTCTGTAACAACACCGAGGCCCCCGCCCCCAGAATTTCTTCAGGCGCGAGGGCGCAACAGTCAGGCGAGCGCTCAAAGCGCCGTCATCCCTCCATCAACGACCAGTTCCGTCCCCGTAACATAGCGGCTCTCGTCCGAGGCCAGGAACAGGTTCATGTTGGCGATATCGAGCGGCGCGCCCATATAGCCCATCGGCACCAACGCCAGCGTGGCATCATAATTCGCCGCGTTGTCTTCCTGTGCCACACCTTGGATGTTCGTGAGGATCATGCCGGGGTGGACCGAGTTCACACGGATGCCGTCCTTGGCCGTCTCGACCGCGATGGTCTTCGAAAACAGCCGCACGCCGCCCTTGGCTGCCGCATAGGCCCCGCAAGCGGGCACGCCGATCAGGCCTGCCACCGACGAGATGTTGATGATCGAACCCTTGGTCCCGGTCTTGCGCATCAGCACCACGGCGCGCTTGGTGCCCTGGAACACGCTGTCGAGATTGACCGAGTTCTGCAGCTTCCAGTCGGCCGTGGTCATATCCTCGATCGGGCGCAGCACCGCGATGCCAGCATTGTTAACGCAAACGTCAAGCTTGCCGTCCTCGGCCTCGATCGCGGCAAAGACTTCGTCCCACTGCGCCTCGTCGGTCACGTCATGCAGCAAGGCCTTGGCCTGACCGCCTGCGGCCCGAATGCCTTCGGCCACCTTCTCGGCTCCGGCCAGATCACGGTCCGTGAGCCAGACCTTGGCGCCTTCCTCGGCGAAACGCTGCGCGGTGGCACTGCCAAGACCCGGCACCGAAGCGCCACCGGTCACGAGTGCGATCTTGCCGGAAAGACGGCCCATCTTGTCATTCTCCCATAAAAAACCGGAGGGGCGGAAAGGAACGTCGCCTAAGCGACCCTCCCCCGCCCCCCCGGCAAGGTGGATCAGGTTATCAGCGCTGGCTTCAGAACTTGAAGCCTGCGGTCACGCCGTAGGTGCGCGGTTCGAGCGCCATGCCGAACGACCAGAGACCAGCCACGGTGAACGCGTGGGTCGTGGTCTTCTCATTGAGCAGGTTGCGACCGAAGACGCGCAGGTAGGCCTTGGTGCCCTTGAGGTCGAAGTTGAAGGTCATCGACGCATCGACGAGGTCCTGCGTGGTGGTGCGCACGCGGGCATCGTTGCCGTTGACCGTAACCCCGGTGGCAGCGCCCGCACCATTCGTCGCAACCGTCAGCGACTGGGCCGAAAGCTGCTCGTCGTACGGCGAGATATGACGCCAGCCAACGTTCGTTGAGATGTCGCCGAAGCTGGTCGGATGCGTGTATTCCGCGCTGAGCGAAGCGGTGAAGTCAGGCGCGTAGATCAGGCGGTTGGCCGAATAGTTGAACGGAACCAGACCTGTACCGCAGGCATTGGTTGCCACCGGCCCGCCAGCATAGGCACCGCACGTCACGAAGTTGCGGAAGTGCGAGTCCATGATCGCGATCGAACCGTTGAACTTGAGGTTCTCGGTCACGCGCAGAGTGCCGTCGGCTTCGATGCCCTTAATCAGCGCGCCGCCCGGAACGTTGCCGGTGATCGTCTGGTTGCCGGTCGGACCGCCCGGAACGGTCAGGTTCTGCTGCATGTCCTTGTAGTCGGACACGAAGCCGGCAACGTTCAGTTCCAGCTTGCGGTCGAACGCGGCCAGCTTGACGCCGATTTCATAGGCATCGACCGTTTCGGGCTGGAACGGCGTGCTGGCAGTGGCAGCGGTTGCTGCGCGGGGGCTGAAGCCACCCGAGCGATAGCCGCGCGACCACGAGGCATAGACCATCACGTCCTGGTTCGGACGCCAGTCGATGCCGACCTTCGGGGTGAACTTGTTGAAGCTCGCCTTGCCCTTGCCGACCAGAGCGATCTTGGTCAGGTCGATGTTGTCCGGATCGAGCAGGACGTTGGCCGCAAAGCCGTTGCTCAGCTCCTTCTTGTCGTGGCTGTAACGACCGCCGAACGAGAGGCGGAAGTTCTCGGCAAAGGCCCAGTTGAAGTCGCCGAACACCGCGTAGCTTTCGGTCTTGCCTTCGACGCGCTGGGCATTGCGGTCAAACAGCGTCGGCGGCGTGGCAGGGCTGAAGCCGAACACGCGCGACCACTGCGTCAGGTCGTAGTCGGACTTGAAGTAGAAGCCGCCGACGACATAGTCGAAGCCATCGAACAGGTTGCCTGCGGCGCGCAGTTCCTGGCTCCACTGTTCGTAGTGCTGGCGACGGTCGACATAGTACAGGTCGGTCGAGGAGCCGTCGAAGTCCTGGGTCTGGGCTTCGGTGCTCTTGCGCCAGCCGGTGATCGAGGTCAGCTTCACGCCGCCTGCATCGTAGTTCATTTCCAGCGTGGCTTCGGGCGCCTTGTAATTGCTCGAAGCTGCATCGCCGAACGTCGTATAGAGATCGGTCGTGGTGTTGCGGTTGCATTCGCGCGAGGGAATGAACGCGCAGAACACTTCGCTGCTGTTGGTGATGTTGCTGACGACCGGGTCGAAGACCTGTTCGACCTGCGCCACTGTCAGCTGGGCGTCAAAGCCCGAACCGGTCGGCTTGAACAGTAGGCTCGCACCGTAGTTTTCACCGTTGCTCCAGCCAGCGCTGACATTGCGCACGACGTTCTTGTAGAAGCCGTCGGTCTCGTTGTGGAAGTACCACGCCTTGACGCCCCAGCTTTCATCGTTGCCGTAGTTCGCAATGATCTTGGTGTTGAAGGTGGCAAAGCGGCCATAGGTCACTTCGGCCTTGAGGCCCGGCTTCATCGTCGGCTTCGAACGCTGGATGCTGATCACGCCGCCGATGGTGTTGGCGCCGAACAGCGTACCCTGGGGGCCGCGCAGCACTTCAAGCTGGGCGATGTCGAAAGCATCCTGCAGCTGGCCGGTGTTGGTGCCGATCATCACGCCATCGACAAGCACGCCGACGGTCGGGGTCTGCGACTTTTCGATGTCGGCGTAGGTCAGGCCGCGGATCGAGATGTTGGCAGCCTGTGCGCCCGAGTTCTGCTGCGTGATCAGCAGGCCGGGAGCGGCGCCCTGCAGGTCGCCGATGTTCACGGCAGCCTTGCTCTCGAGCATGGCGGTGTTCACGGCGGTGATTGCGACAGGCGTGCTCTGCAGCGTTTCCGAACGGCGACGGGCGGTGACGATGATCGCACCGGTATCACCGTTCTCGGTTGCTTCGGCAGACTGGTCGGCCTGTGCGGCCTGCGGCTCGTCGGCAGCGAACGCCGGAAGCGAGAAACCGATTGCAGTGGTGGTCAGGGCAGCGGCGATCAGGCGCCGTGCGGCAGTGCGTCTCATGAGTATCCTCCCTCAAGGGTAACCTCGCCCGCTGAGTGGCGATAGTTCCCCTCTTTCATCCACTGCTGCGGTCCGGGAACCAACTGCGACTTGTTACAGGTGCCTCTGCCGGTACATGTTCCATGCTTGCCGTAACGTTCGGACAAGAATCCGGGAGAGATCACAATGACCGTCAATCGCCGCTTCCTGCTTGCGCGCCGCCCCCACGGGACACCGGTGCCCGAAGATTTTTCCCTTGTGGAAGAGGCAGTTCCCGCAGCGCCAGAGGGCGGATTCGTCGTGCGCAATTGCTATGCTTCGCTCGATCCTGCCCAGCGCGGATGGATGGACGATGCTCCCAGCTACATGCCGCCGATCCCTTTGGGAGACCCGGTGCGCGCCTCGACCATCGGCGTCGTTGCCGCGTCGAACACACCGGATTTCTCGGTCGGCGACTGGGTCCTGGGCATGAATGGCCTTGAGGACTACTCGGTGAACGGCGCGGGCGGATTCACCATGAAGGTTGATACCAGCCTTGTGGATTCGCCATCGCGGTTCCTATCGGCCATGGGCGCGGTAGGCCTCACCGCCTACTTCGGCCTGATCGACGTGGCCAAGCCAAAGCCGGGCGAAACCCTGCTCGTGTCGGGTGCTGCTGGGGCCGTCGGTTCGGCGGTCGGCCAGATCGGCAAGATTCTCGGCTGCCGGGTGATCGGCATTGCCGGTGGCCCCGACAAGTGCCGCCGCCTGATCGAAGACTACGGCTTCGATGTCGCCATCGACTACAAAAGCAAGTCAGTCGCCCAGCTTGCCGCGGAGATTCGCGAGGCCTCGCCCGGCGGCGCCGACGTGATCTTCGAGAACGTCGGCGGGGACGTGTTCGATGCCGAACTGCTCAACCTCGCCAAGCACGCGCGCATCGTGTTGTGCGGGCTGATCAGCGAATACAATTCGCCCGAGAAGATCGGCGCGCGCAACATCTGGTCGATCCTTACCCAGCAGGCCACGCTCTACGGCTACCTGATAATGGACTATGCCCCGCGCTTTGCCGAAGGCGGCGCGGTCATGGCCGAATGGATGGCGCAAGGCCGCCTGCGCATCGACGAGGACATCCAGACGGGGCTTGAGAACGCCTATGACGCCTTCATGCGGCTGTTCACCGGCGCCAACACCGGCAAGCTCGTGCTGAAGATCGCCGATGGCCTCTGATCGCTGCGCCTCTGATCGCCTTAGGGGCCGCACGGCCATCGTGACCGGTGCGGCTTTGGGAATCGGGGCCGCCACCGCCGCGCGTCTGCGCGCAGATGGCGCACAAGTCTTTACCGCAGACGTGCAGGGCGATGTCGATTTCATCGCTGACCTGACCCAGCCCGATGCCAATGCCCGCCTTGTCGAACAGGCCATTGCCGCCATGGGCGGGCTCGACACGCTGGTCCCCTGCGCCGGAATCAGCGCGTTCCACCCGCTCGAGGGCCACGACGACGCCTATTTCCTGCGCGTGCTGGAAGTGAACCTCATCGCGGTCTTCCGCCTCGTCCGCGATGCCACCCCGCATCTCAAGGCCGCGGGTAACGGGCGCATCGTCACCATCGGCTCGACCACCTCAAGCCACGGCGACGAGGGCCTCGCCGCCTATTCCGCGTCCAAGCATGCGGTTCTAGGCTTCACCAAGTCGGTCGCGGCCGAACTCGGACCCTTCGGCGTCACGGTAAACTGCGTCCAGCCCGGCGCCATCGCCACCCCGATGACCGCGCCCGCCTTCACCGACATGCCCGAATTCCGCACCTTCTGGGAAAACAAGGCCCCCTTGCGCCGCCTCGGCCAGCCCGAGGACATCGCCGACGTCATCGCCTTCCTGTGCAGCGACGATGCCCGCTTCATGTCCGGCCACGGCGTCTGGGTCGATGGCGGCGCGATGGTGCGGCATTGAGCGTGCTGCCGGAAATCCACCTCCTGCTCTTCCGGCAGCCGGGGCAGTCGAGCGAAGCCTTTGCCGCAGCCTTGCGCACTGCGCTCCCTGAAGGTGCGACTCTTGCCCTGGCGCTTGCCGACGATGCCTTGCCATCGCTTGCGCATGCAGCAGGCCGATCGCCTGAAGTGCCCGATGCGCTCGTCCTGCTGCCGGGCGTTGCAAAGGCAGCCGCGCTTGTGGCCGCAGGCGATCCGGCGCGCGCGCACATCTTTGCCTCTGCGCGTCATGCCATTCTGCCGGGCAATGATGCCATACGTCTGTTCTTCGGCCTGCGCCGGTTGCCGGAGCTGAGCCGCGCCGCCTTTCACGATTACTGGCTGAACCGCCACGCGAACATTGGCCGCCGCCTGATCCCGCCCTACAGCTACCATTAGCTTCACGCCGATGCCGCCGCAACCAAGGCGGAATCGCAGGTCACAGGCGTCCAACCTCTTGATCTCGATGGCGTGGTGGAAGTGCATTTTCCGAACGTTGACGCCTTCGTACGCCAACTCTCCCGCAAGGAAGTGGCCGAGGAGGCTCTGGCGGACGAGCGGAACTTCATCGACCATTCGCGCTCGTTCTTCTGGGGCTTTACCGAAGAAACCACTTAGCGCACGTCACGTCCCAAACGATAGAGCAGTTGCGCACGGCTGATGCCGAGAAGCGCGGCTGCGCGCGTCTTGTTGCCGCCCGCCTTTTCGAGCGCGCGCGCGATCATACGCCGCTCGGTGGTCTCAAGGTCCATCCCGGCGTCGACCAGTTCCGCCGCCGCATCTCCGGCCCTCACGTCTCCGTCCACCACTCGAAAGGCGGGTGGTCCAAGCACTTCCCCGCCCGAGAACAGGTGATGCAGCCGCAGCGGCTCGCCATCGCGAGCCATGATCACGCCGCGCTCGATCACGTTCTCCAGCTCGCGGATATTGCCCGGCCACTCATAGCCAAGCATCGCCGCCACCGCGCTTTCCTCGAAGCCCGTCAGGCGCTTGCCATAGCGGCTGCTGTAGAGCCCGAGGAAATGCTCCATCAGCAACGGCAGGTCGGCACGGCGTTCGCGCAAGGGCGGAATGCGGATGGGAAAGACGTTCAGACGATAGAACAGGTCAGCCCGGAATGTCCCCGCCTCCACCGCCGCGCGCAGATCGACATTGGTCGCCGCCACAAGACGCACGTCGGACTTGTACACCCTCGTCCCGCCAACCCGTTCGAACTCGCTCTCCTGGATGGCGCGCAGCAGCTTGCCCTGTGCAGCCAGTGACAGGGTGGCGATCTCATCGAGGAACAGCGTGCCGCCCTTCGCCCGCTCGAAGCGGCCCGGCCGCGATGCGTTCGCCCCGGTAAACGCGCCTTTCTCCACCCCGAACAGCTCGGCTTCGAGCAGGTTTTCGGGGATCGCCGCGCAGTTCACCCCGATGAACGGCCCTTGCGCACGCCTTCCCATGGCGTGGAGGTTGCGCGCAAAGATCTCCTTGCCCACCCCGCTCTCGCCCGAGAACAGCACCACGGCATCGGTATCGGCCACATGCCCCAGCATGTCGAACGCCACGTTGAAGCCCGCCGAAGCGCCCACGATCCTGCGGCCACTGCTTTCAAGAACAGCCTCACCGGCAGCAGGCGTGATTTCGTTCAGCTGCGCGCCGCGCATGTAGCGCAAGTCATCCTGCCAATTCTGCCATTCTTCCGCCGGACGGCCGATGACGCGGCAATGCTCGTGCCCCATCGCCACGCATTCGACCTCGCGGAACAGTATCGGGCGGCCAAGGAACACGCTGGCATAGCCGCTGGCATAGCCGATCTGCGACCAGCCTGCGGGCAGCGGCCCACGCCCGAACAGTTCGAGATGGGCATTGCATTCGGTCGATCCGCGCCAGATGTATTCTGCAGCAAAGGCCCCCGTGGCCGTATCCATGCTCACGCTGACCGGATCGGTGCGGACCATGCCTTCAAGCATGTGCAGTCCGGGCCCCACGGCGAACATCTCATAGATCGTTGCATCGGGCCGGACCTTGCTGGCGATCTCGGCGTCCATCGCCCCGCTGTTGTAGCCCTGCCGGGTGAATAACCCGCGCGCCTTCTCCAACCCCACCGCCTCGATCACTTCGTGGCGCAGCAGGCTGAAGGCCCGCGCATGGATCATCATCATCCGCCGCCCGGCCAGCCAGATATGGCCCTGCGCGTGATCGAAATGGAGCTGGCTGAACAGGTCTGCAGACATCAGGCATCTGTATCATTTCAGACAGGCCGCCTCAAGAAATGGCGTAAATCAGACAATTGTTGATTCAGGTCCGGCAGGCCAGATCGGGCACCTCCACCACCGAAATCTGCAGAATCAAAAACAATACCAACACGATAATCCAACCGCGCCTACTCCCCAGACCCAACTGGCACGGCAATTGCAAGAACGCCTCCACAGCCGTGGATAGCGGCGAGCGACCGGAGAGATGCACGAAAGCGCAGGGCAGGGCCTGTCGCACTTGGCTCCCTTCCGTTGCCCGCCGGACCGGCACGGCCACGAAGAGGAGATAGCGCATGATGCCTGCCTTGCCTGCGATCAGCCGCAGGACTTTCCTGTCCGTCAGCACCGTCGCCGGTGTGGCAACTGCCGTGCCCGCCGCTGCAGCGGTCCTCGCCCCGTCCGGACCGCTCGCCATCGCGTCCCACCGCAAGGGCGTTCCGGCTGACTGGCAGGGCGCCGCCGTGGTGCTGTCAGGCGACTATTCGCAGCGCCTTGCGCAAGTGCGCGAAGCCCTCGCCATCAGCGTCGGCCGCGAAGTCGCGCTGTTCCTTGATGGCGCCGACGCCGTCCTGTTCGACATCGCCAATATCGACCGCCGCGCCGCCATGCGCCCGGTCATCCGTCCCTCGGGAGCCTCCGCATGAACGCGCGCAACCTGCCCCTCCTCGCCGCCGGTGCGGCACTCCTCGCAGCGCTTGCCCTGCCCGCGGGCGCATCGCCGACCGCGCCTGCCGCAACGCCTTCAGGCCAGTGGGCATCGCCGCAGGTCCTCTGGGACAAGACCTGCTCGCGCTGCCACCTGACCGGTGTCGGCCCCGAACTGCGAGGCCGTGCGCTACCGCCCGAATACATTCGCAGCGTCGTGCGCAACGGCATGCTCGCCATGCCCGCCTTCCCGCACTCGGCCATCGACGATGCCTCGCTCGATGGCGTCGCCCGCCTCGTATCCACCTCGAAGTTTCCCAAGCCGGCGGCGAAGCGCTGAACGGCAAGGAGAAAGTCAATGCCAGCCAAGAAGCCCGCCGCACCACTCGTACCCGCAGCGCCTGAAGATCCCGCCATCCTGCCCGCAGGCGTCAGCGCTGCCGACATGCATGCTGCGATCGCCAAGTTCGTCGCGATCCTCGGCCCCCAGAACGTGGTCACGGACGCCGATCACATCGCGCCCTACACCAAGGTGATGATCGCCGAGAGCGAGGACCTGCACCGCCCCTCGGCCGTGCTCTATGCCCGCGAAGTGAGCGAGATCCAGCAGATCCTCAAGGTCTGCAACGAATACAAGGTGCCGGTCTGGACGATCTCGACCGGTCGCAACTTCGGTTATGGCTCGGCCGCGCCGCAAAGCCCGGGCCAGGTCGTGCTCGATCTCAAGCACATGAACCGTATCCTCGAGGTCGATCCCGTGCTGTGCACCGCGCTGGTCGAACCGGGCGTCACCTACCAGCAGCTCAAGGACTACCTGGAAGAAAACGACATCCCGCTGTGGCTGTCCTGCCCTGCTCCTTCGGCCATCGCCGGCCCAGTCGGCAACACGCTGGATCGCGGGGTCGGTTACACGCCTTATGGCGAGCACTTCATGATGCAGTGCGGGATGGAAGTCGTCCTCGCCAATGGCGAGGTGTTGCGCACCGGCATGGGCGGGGTCGAAGGCACCAGCGCATGGCAGGTGTTCAAGTGGGGCTACGGCCCATCGCTCGACGGCATCTTCACCCAGTCCAACTATGGCATCGTCACCAAGATGGGCATGTGGCTGATGCCCAAACCCCCGGTCTACAAGCCGTTCTGCATCCGCTACGACAAGGACGAGGACATCCACGACATCGTGGAAACCCTGCGCCCGCTTCGCATCGCCAACGTCATCCCCAACGCGATGGTCTTTGCCAACGTGATGTGGGAAGCGGCCGCCCTGATGCCGCGCAGCAAGTACTACGACGGGACCGGCGTCACGCCCGACAGCGTGCTCGAGGAGATCAAGGCCAAGGAAGGCCTTGGCGCATGGAACGTCTATGCCGCGCTCTATGGCACCAAGGAGCAGGTCGAGGTCAACTGGCAGATCATCGCCGGTGCGATCAAGGCCAGCGGCAAGGGCAGGCTCATCACCGAGGAAGAGGCAGGCGACACCCAGCCCTTCAACTACCGAGCCAAGCTGATGCGCGGCGACATGACCCTGCAGGAATTCGGCCTCTATCGCTGGCGCGGGGGCGGCGGCTCAATGTGGTTTGCCCCGGTCACTGCGGCAAAGGGCAGCGAGACGGTCGAACAGACCCGCCTCGCGAAGGAAATCCTCGGGCGATACGGGCTGGACTACGTCGCCGAATACGTCGTCGGCATGCGCGACATGCACCACATCATCGACGTGCTCTATGACAGGTCGGACCCGGACGAGATGGCCCGCGCCCACGAGTGCTTCGCCAGGCTGCTCAGCGAGTTCGGCAAGCGCGGCTATGCCGTCTATCGCGTCAACACCGCCTTCATGGATCAGGCGGCGGACCTTTTCGGCCCGGTCAAGCGCAAGGTCGACCAGACGCTCAAGCGCGCGCTCGATCCCAACGGCATCCTTGCGCCGGGCAAGTCCGGCATTCGCATCTGAGACGCTTTTAGGCTCCGGGCCTGCCCCGCCTGGAGCCGCCCAACCCCGCCGCGACGCCCACATACCCCACCGGGCGTCGCGGCTGGGACCTTGGGCACAAACCGCAGCCTGCAACATTCTGTCCTTTGCGCAAGTGATCCAGATGGATAACAGTGCAAGAACAGGAACATGCAGGTCGCACAATCACCCACGCTGGACGGTTCGGCACCGTCCGCAACCGCGCAAGCGGGCCGCATGGACTATTGGCGGCCGTGCGCTGAACTTGATGGCCTCGTCAGCGGCTATCACCTCTATGCCGTCAGTCCGTCGCAAGGCGAAGTGCACCGCGACGTGTTCCAGCCGGCATGGTTCAACTTGCGCATCCTGCTGGACCCGGCGACCCGCTGGCATGTCCGCTGCGGCGTCTCGGCAGCGCTTCGCGTGCCGGACGTAGCGCTCTTCGGTCCATCGAGCGCGGCTTGCTGGTCGGAAAGCGAGGCAGGCACGGTCATCGGCGCCGGGATCACACCCAGAGGCTGGGTCCGGCTGAGCAGAGTGCCGGCCAGAGACCTTGCCGATCACATCGTTCCGGCCAGCGATGTCTTCGGCCCGCAGGTCGAACGCCTTGCACGCGACTTGCGCAGGAGCGGCGGTGGGCAGGACTTTGTCCGTATTCTTGACCGGTGGTTGCTCGAACGGATGGCCTACCCACCGAAGGACGACGAGCCGATCGTGCGCCTTGCCACCGCCTTGCTCGACCCCTGCCTGCGCACCGTAGCCCAGCTCTCGTCCAGCACCGGAGTTGCGCCACGGTCGCTCGAACGGCTCAGCCTCAAGGCCTTCGGCTTCCCGCCCAAGCTCCTGCTGCGCCGCGCACGCTTCCTGCGCTCGCTCCATGCGCTGATCAAGGGCGGGCCCGGCCGCCGCGCTCTGGCTATCGATGCAGGCTACACCGACTATTCGCACTTCATCCGTGAAGCACATGAGTTTCTGGGCATGAAGCCCACCCAGTTCCTCGAAGAGTGCGGGCCGATGTTCACGCGCTCGCTCGAGCTCCGCGAAGCCGTGCTCGGCGCACCGGCACAGGCGCTTACGGAAGGCGCTAGAGCTTAGAGTCATCGTGTAATTATGGCTGTTTCCCTCGGACCTCGGTTACGGCGCACACGTCAGGTTGTCGTATCCTGAAGGCAGGAAGCAGCCCTGAAGCACTATGCCGGATTGGACCTGTCGATGGAAGGCACGCAGGTCTGCGGCGTTGACGAAGATGGTCGAAAGCTCGTGTCGGAGAAGGTGGAAAGCTCAGCCGAAGCGATCGCCGTGATGCTGAAGCAGACGGCCCGACCGAGCGAGCGGTGATCGCAACGGGCCGCATGTCGCCGGCGATCCGTCTGGACCTGCGCAAACTGGGCGTTCCAGTAGTGAGCATCGACGCCCGGCAGGCGCCTCAGAGCCTCAAGGCAAACAAGACCGACCCGCACGATACCGCCGGATTCGCTCAGTTTGCACGCACCGGCTTCTACAAGGAGGTCCAAGTCAGATCTCAGGCAGCGCATGGGGTGCGCAGCGTAATCACCGCACGCAGCACTATTCGAGGCTCGAGGCCATTCGCTTTCTGTCGACAAAGTGGCCTGTGATGATCTCGAAAGCACGGGCGGCTTGCCCCACGACCATCCCGATTCCGTTCAGTGTGCGGCATCCGCGAGCCTTTGCTGCGCGCAGCAACTCGGTCTCCGGTGGAAAGTAGATGATGTCGACTACCCATTGCGAGGGATGGATCATATCCACGGCCAATGGCGTGCCCGGCTTGTCGCTCATACCGATCGGTGTCGCGTTGACGATACCGTCTGCAGGGCCAACGGCGTATAGCGCCTCCAAGCCATCCGGCCTGGCGACTTCAATTGCAACCTTGGGGTGACGGCTCCTAAGATCATTACGAAGTCTGGCAGCGCGACGCTCGTCGACGTCGACCAGCTCCAGCTTGTGAACGCCAAGCGAGAGCAGGGCGTTGGCCACAGCAGCGCCCGCCCCGCCGGCACCCAGCTGGATCACGCGGTCGATCGCTTCCCCGGGCAGGCCATCCATGAAGGAATCCCGAAATCCGGCCATGTCGGTGTTGTAGCCGATCAGCCTGCCATTCCTGACTGCAACGGTATTCACCGCACCGACTGCCAGCGCGCTTTCATCAAGCGCATCGAGCAGCGGCACAACGACCTGCTTGAACGGATAAGTCACGTTGAAGCCGCTGAAGCCGTCTTTGACAAGCCAGGCAAGTACCTGCGCGAGATCGCCATCGGACCAACCCCGATCGGTGAAGTCGAACAGCTCGTAGTTCAGCTCCAGGCCCTGCGCCTGCGCTTCCTTCTCGTGCAACTCGGGGGAGCGAGAGGCAAGGATGGAGCGTCCAAGGAGACCTGAGCGGATCATTCGTTTCTGCTTGATAAGATCCCGGTGCCGCCACTGTGGGGCACCGGGACATTGGGTGGATCAGAAGTTGGCCTTGAAGCCCATGTAGAACGAGCGGCCGACCGGATCGTAGAGCGCAACGTCAGTGCCGTTCTGCGAGCTGCTGACGAAGGGCAGGCCGCGATTGAACAGGTTGTTGACGCCTGCGCGCAGTTCGAACGACTTGCCCACGCGGACCGAACCGAACAGATCCCAGAGCGAATAAGCACCAACGCCGACCTGTGCCGTGGCAGGCGTCAGGACCGAAGTCGTATCCTTCATCGCGCTCTGGTAGCGCCAGCGCATGCCCAGCGTCGCACCATCGGAGCGATAGCCGAACGACGTCAGCGCCTTCCACTTTGGCGTGGCGCGCGGCGGCAGGCTGCTCACGCCGGCCGCACCGTTGCTGATGCCGGTATAATCGAGCGTGGCCGCACCGGGCAGGAGCTGCAGCTTGTAGTTGTGCAGCCAGCCGATTGCTTCGTTGACGAACAGGCGGCCGCTTTCGTCGCCGAGGAAGCGGGCGGGTACCGTCCAGTTTAGCTGCGCCTCGATGCCGTCGGTCTTGACCGAACCAAGGTTGAGGTACGGGGTTGCAACGGTGGTCAGCTGGCCACCGGCATCACGTACGAGCAGACCGCAGTACAGGTTGTTCTTGTCGTAGGTCGGGTTCGAACCATCGAGGTTGAAGCACTTCGACAGCACGGTCAGGCCCGGAACGGTCGAGATCACGTTCTTGACCGAGATGTTGTAGTAATCGACCGAAAGCGTCAGGTCAGAGAACACTCCGCTTTCGAACGGCGAGTTGATGACCATGCCGATGTTGTAGGTATCGGCGCGCTCGGGCGTGAGGTTGGTGTTGCCCGAGACCAGCTGGCCGGTTGCCGTGGTCGGGAAGGTGTAGCTCGAGATCGCGGCCTGCGGGATGCCCTGTGCGACGCAGAGAGCAGCCACCTGTGCGCCGTTCGCGCCAGTGCGAGCGGTCGAGCGCACGTCGCACGGATCGCCGAGTGCGCTCGGAGGCGTGCCGATCACCAGCTGGGTTCCGGTCTGCGGCGAGAACAGTTCGCCAATGTTGGGCGCACGGACTGCGCGCTGGTAGCTTCCGCGCAGCAGGATCTGGTCAACCGGTTTCCAGCGCAAGTCCGCCTCGTAGCTGGTGACGCCGCCGGTCACCGAGTAGTCGGAGTAGCGGATTGCGCCACCGATGCCGAGTTCGCGCGCGAGGGGCTTGTCGGCCAGCAGCGGTACGTCGACCTGTGCTGCGAATTCCTTCACTGTGATGCGGCCCGAAGCAGGCTGAGAGGCGATCACGGCCTCGATGTTCTGCGTGCGCAGATCGCTGTCGGGGGTGTAGTGGAAGGTGTTCTTGCGATAGCCTGCAACCAGCGCGATCTGCGCCGGGCCTGCACCGAGATCGAACAGCTTGCCGTTGACCTGCAGCTGCGCCTGGGTCTGCTGAAGCTTTTCCTTCGAGAACGCGGTCTTGGTGATGTAATCGACGCAAGCCTGCGACAGCGAGCGGGCATTGGCATCACCGAAGATGTTGAAGCCGCCAGCGCAGATCGAGGCGCCGCCGTCAGCGGCATTGAGCAGCGTCTGGACGCGGCTCTTCACGACGGCATCGTTCAACTGCTGGTCGTGAACCGACTGGTCGTAGGCTGCCCACAGATCGAAGGACCAGCCGCTGGCGATATCGCCCTTGAGGCCTGCCATATACTGCTGGACGGCGTAGTTTTCTTCCCAGTTCTTGTAGGGTACGCCCACATAGCGGCCGTTCCAGGTGAACGCGGCGTTCGGGTTCGGGCGCGAGGCGAGGATCGTCCTGAGATCCTGCGGAATGAACGGATTGGTGATCGGAACAGTGGTCAGCGTGCCGAACTGGGTGAGGCTGCCGCCCGAAGCGGTCTTCACCGTGAGATCGACGTACATGAACTGGCCATAGGCAGTCAGCGACGGGGTCAGGTCGTAATCGGCCTTCATGAACGCGGTCTTGCGCTCGAGCGCGTTGGCAAAGTCGATCTGCTGGCCAACCGGCATGCGCACGTTGCCACCGACGACGAGATAGCCGTTGGTGCCGTTCGCGCCCTTGTAGTTGCGTGCACCGGTCTGGGTGAACAGCGTCCCGTCGTTGTTGAAGCCGAGGTTCAGCAGGTTCACGTTGCCGGGCAGGCTTGCGAAACCATAGCCGCCGAAGAGCGTGCCAAGTGCCTCGACCGTCGGGGCGTTGGTGGCGCTCGGCACGAACGTGCCGGTGCCGATGAACGATGAGGGCGTCTTGTCGAAGAAGAACTTGCGGCTGCTGCCGTTGATCGAGTCCTGCTTGGCATAGCTGAACGCGGCGATCACGTGGCCGCGATCCTGGGCAAACCCGCTGCCAAAGGCGACAGAGCCGTTGAACTTGTAGCCGTCGCCCTTTTCGCTGATCGAGTTCTGCATGTCGACGCGCACGCCGTCGAAAGCGCGCAGGGTCTTGAAGTTGACCACGCCCGAGATCGCGTCAGAACCGTAGATTGCCGAGGCGCCGCCAGTGATCACGTCCACGCCGCCCATGATCGAATCGGGCAGGATGTTGATGTCGACGTTGCCGTTGATGTCGGACAGCGGCAGGCGCTTGCCGTCGAGCAGCACGAGGTTGCGGTTGGTGCCGAGGCCATGCAGGTTGACCGAGGCGCGGCCGCCGGTGCCCTGGCCACCGGTGTTGGCGTTGCCTGCGGTGGTGAAGCTCGGGAACTGGTTCAGCGCGTCCTGCAGGTTGACCTGGCCGGTCTCCTTGAGCGCGGTTTCGCCAACCGAGACGATCGGGCTGACGGCAGTGTTGTTCGGGCGCTGGATCAGCGAGCCCGTCACGATGATTTCCTTGACGTCGGCCGGCGCTTCGGCAGCGGCCTGATCCTGTGCAGCATCCTGTGCCAGCGCAGGCGCAGCAAGCGCGGTGGCAACGGTCAGCAGCGACGCGGAAAACGCAAGGCGAGTGCCCCTCACGGTCATGGTCATCCTCCTCCTCGGGCAGCTGGAGTCGCCGCCCTTCACGAGGCTGCATTTATGTTACGAACTAGTCCCTGTCAAACAAGTTGTAACTGGTTAGTTACACTTTGTGTCGTTCGACCTGGAAGGCAGCGGCTGCGCAGATCAGCAGCGGTGCACAATAGGCGGCGAAGAGAGCGGGCAATGGCGCGTTCGCGGCCATGAGATAGCCGCCGAGCATCGGGCCGATGACGGCGCCACCCCGGCCCACACCGATGGCCCAGCCCACGCCCGTGGCGCGCACTTCGCCGGGGTAGGCACCCGCAGCGATGGGCCAGACGCCGTTGTATCCACCCTGCAGCAGAACGCCGATCAGGAAGGCGACGGCGAGGGTCAGCCAGACCGGCATGGACAGCGAGCCGAACGCAACCATGGCCACGCCTGCACCTGCAAGCATTGCCGGGACAAGCCGCCCAAGCGGAACGCGCAATGCGAGAATGCTCATCGCCATGGTGCCGACGAAGGCACCGAGATTGTAGAGCGCGCCTGCATAGATGCCGTTGGTCTCTGAAAGCCCCGCCGCGATCGACAGCTTCGGAATCCAGCTGACGATGAAATAGAGAACCATCAGCCCGAAGAAGACCGCGCTCCACAGCGCGATGGTCCGCGCGCGCAGTTCGGGTGCGAACAACTGGCCGACCTTGCCCGCCGAAGCTGGCCCGTCACCAGACTTCGGTCGCCCGTGAGGCAATACCAGCCACGCCGCTGGCAGCAGCACGACAGTCAGCACAGCCGCGCCCAGCAGCATTGCCTGCCAGCCATGGATGGGCAGGGTGTGCGCAACGATCAGCCCCGTAAACACCGCAGCAAAGGGGTAACCTGCCTGAACCACGCCGACGGCGAGATTGCGCTGCGCAGGCGGGGCACTCTCTGCCGCCAGCGCGGCCATCGCGGCCAGGACCGTGCCGATCCCGGAGCCCACCAGAACGCGCATCGCGAACAGCACCGGCACACTTGGCGCCATGCTGCTGGCGAACATCCCTGCGGACATCAGGCACAGCCCGGCAAGGATCACTTCGCGCCGTCCCAGCCGGTCAGCCAGCGGCGCGATGAACATGCCGCCGATCGCCATGCCGATCAGGCCTGCGCTGAACAGGTTGCCCATCGTGGCGGAACCGATGCCCCATTCGGCCTGAAGCCTCGGAGCGATGAACGACAGGATCGTGACGTCCACGCCATCGGCCATGTTTATCGCAAAGCACAGCGCGACGATGCCGAGGCCCTTGCGCGTCCATGCATCGGGTCCATCGGCGCCAGCGGCGCCGGGTGCGGGAAGTGCCATTCGTCCTCTCCTCAGGGGCTCTGGGCAGACGTCCGGTCGATCCGCAGCAGGCGGCTTCGCGCCGCCGGGCGCGGTCAGTCCTTCTTCGTCACCCAGGCCAGAATGATGTCCGCCACCTGCACGGCCCTGCGCTCCACCGCTTCGGGGCTGGTCATGTCGACCCCGAAGTTGTGGGCGAAAGTGAACTGGTTGGAGACGTTGTAGAAACTGAGCGCGGTCATGTTCAGATGCAGGTCAACCGGGTCGATCCCGGTGCGAAAGGCTCCTTCGGACTGTCCGCGCGCGATAATGTTTTCCAGCATGCCGATCACCCGGCGATTGCCTTGGGGGAGGCTGTCGATCTGCTTGAGGTGTTCTGCGCGGTGGATGTTCTCGTTCATCACCAGGCGCACAAGTTCGGGGTGGCGCGCGTGATAGCGCACGTCGTGCTCGATCAGGCGGCGCAGGGCTTGGGCTGCGGTCCCGCTGGCGATATCCACCTGCGCCTCGCTTTCGCGCACACGGGCATAGGCGCGTTCGAGCACCGCGCGGTACAATTCGTCCTTGCCCTCGAAGTAATAGTAGATCTTGCGCTTGGTCGCTTTGCCCGCGATTTCGTCGATCCGTGCGCCGGCCAGTCCCTTCTCGACGAACTCGTTGGTGGCAATGTCGATGATCTGGTTGATAGCCTGCTCGCGACTTTCGGCCCGGCTGCGGCGTACGGGCTTCGATGGAATATCGGTTTCAGACAAGGTGGCAGTCTCCGCGGCTTGGCACGGCTCGGGCCGCTCCGCATGAAGCGCCGTCCCCGTCACTGCCGGTCGTAGCGGCTTTTGCGCCCGCGGTCTGCCCGCATGGCCGCGCACGACGGGTTTTTCCCCGCCGATCGCTGCCTGTGCGGTCGCCACTTCGCGCTTGGTCGCCACAAACCTCCCCTTGCATCACGGCATCATTTATGTAACGAACTAGTCCCTAACATTTGAAGATGTCAACCTCGCTGCAAGACCGGGATGACGGAGAGCCTGACCAGCCATGAAGACCTCGATCGCCACAGTTTCCATCAGTGGAACGCTCGATGCCAAGCTGCAGGCGATCGCTGCTGCCGGATACGACGGCGCCGAGATTTTTGAGAACGACCTGCTCTCCACGCACCATTCCGCGCGCGACATCGCCGCGATGATGGGCGACCTTGGCCTTGCCTGCACCATGTTCCAGCCCTTCCGCGACCTTGAAGGCCTGCCTCAACAGCAGCGCGCGCGTGCCTTCGACCGGCTGGAGCGCAAGTTCGATGTGATGCAGGAGCTCGGCACCGACTTGCTGCTGGTCTGCTCAAACTGTTCGCCGCTTGCCGATGCCGACCGCGCGCGGACCATCGCCGACCTCCACGAAGCGGGCAAGCGCGCTGCTGCCCGTGGCTTGCGCATCGGCTATGAGGCGCTCGCGTGGGGCCGCCATGTCAACGACCACCGCGATGCCTGGAGCATCGTGCGAGACACCGATCACGCCGCCATTGGCCTCGTTCTCGACAGCTTCCATTCCCTCTCGCGCCGGATACCTTCCAGCAGCATCGGCGATATCCGTGCCGACAAGCTGTTCATCGTGCAGGTGGCCGATGCACCGGTGCTCGACATGGACCTTTTGCAATGGAGCAGGCACTTTCGCTCGATGCCGGGGCAGGGCGATTTCCCGCTCGACGACTGGGCGCAGGCCATCCGCAAGATCGGCTATGACGGGTACTGGAGCCTCGAGATATTCAACGACCGCTTCCGGGCGGGCTCCGCAAGCGGCGTCGCGCTTGATGGCTATCGTTCGCTGCGCCTGCTGGAAGGCGGTATTGCCAGACCTTCGCCGGCAGCGCCGGATCTGCCGCCGCGCACCGGGACCAGTGGCGTCGAGTTCATCGAATTCGCCGCGAGCCACGAAGAAGCCGAAGCTCTGGGAGCAATGCTCCGCCCGCTCGGCTTCCGCCCCACCGCGCGCCATCGTACCAAGGACGTCACAAAGTGGACGCAAGGGTCGGCGAGCATCGTCGTCAACTGCGAACCCGAAGGCCTCGCGCACAGCTTCGACATGGTCCATGGCGCGGCCGTCTGCGCACTCGGGCTTACCGTTCCTGACGTGCCGGCCGCTCTCGCACGCGCCGATTTCCTGCGCATCCCCCGCTTCGAGCAGGCAGTCGGTCCCGATGAATGGCCGATCCCCAGCGTGCGCGGGATTGGCGGCAGCCTGATCTATCTCGTCGATGCAGCGACTCGCGAGGCCATGTGGGCGCACGAGTTTCCGCACTTGCTCGAAGAGCCAGACGCGCCGCTTCTGACTGGCGTCGACCACATCGCCCAGACGATGCAGTACGAGGAGTTCCTCAGCTGGCTGCTGTTCTACGTGGCGCTGCTCGATGTCGACAAGACGCCCCAGCTCGAAATCGCCGATCCGATGGGTCTCGTGCAAAGCCAGGCGGTCGAGAATGCCGACCGGTCGGTGCGGTTCACCCTCAACGGCTCGCTTGCCAGCCAATCGCTCACCTCGCGCTTCGTGCAGAACTACTTCGGGGCGGGCGTGCAGCACATCGCCTTTTCCACGTCTGACGTCTTCGCCGTTGCCCAGGCGGCCCGCGACGGAGGCCTGCCGATCCTCGAGATCCCGCGCAACTACTATGACGACCTTGAGGCGCGCTGGGGCCTTGATCCAGATCTGATCGAGCGCATGGCCGGCCTCGGCGTCCTCTATGACAGGGACGGCGAAGCCGAATACTTCCAGATCTACAGCCGCGCGTTCGCCCGCCGGGTGTTCTTCGAGGTGGTCGAGCGCCGTGGCTACGCGGGATACGGCGCTGCAAACGCGCCGATACGTCTCGCCGCGCAGGCCCGCCACAAACCCGAATATCTGGACTGAGGAAACCCGATGCGCCTGTTCGCCACTGTTGCTGCCGCGACGGCGCTTGCCGTCTCTGTCACCGCTCGCGCTGCCGAGCCCGCGCTCGAATTCGCGTTCGAGGAAACCGTCACGCTCGATGCTGATGCTCCCGTCGGCCCGACTTCGCTTGGCACCCGCAACATTGTGCCGATCACTGGCGGCACGTTCGAAGGTCCCGGCATTCGCGGTACGATCATGGGCGGCGGCTGGGACTGGCAGTTGCGCCGGGCTGACGGGTGCCTCCAGATCAAGGCCGATTACATGCTGCGTACGGACGACGGTGCGGTGATCAACGTCGTCAACACCGGCGTAAGCTGCAGGGCCAAGGACCCCAAGGCAGTGGTTCGCACGCATCCCGTCTTCGAGGCACCGCAAGGCAAGTACGACTGGCTGTCGCAGGGCTGCTTCATCGGGACGCTCGATCCTGTGAGCCTGCCCGATGGCAAGCGCGCAGTGCACATCCGCTTCTACCGCGTCATCTGAACGCCCACGAAAAGCACCAAGGAGAGGACAAGATGGCCCGTTTCACCCCGATGATGGCGCTCGCCTGCGCCGCTCTCTTCACTACGCCCGTCGCGGCCGAGCGCGTGGTCCCGGTCAATCCCGAACCTTCGATGGCCGACAAGTTCCCGAAAGTGCCGGTGTTCTTCCCCGGCGGTGTAAAGGCGTGGCGGGATGTGACCTATCAGGTCAATCCCGGCTACCGTCCGCAGATCGTCGATATCTACATGCCGACCCGAAATGGTCCGCATCCTCTGGTGCTCTATATCCACGGTGGCGGCTGGATGGGCGGCCATACCCGCCAGTCCGGCGCGTTCGACAACTTCCCGAAGATGCTGGCTGCCTTCGCCGCCGAAGGCTTCACCGTCGCAAGCGTCGAGTATCGCCTCTCGGGCGAAGCGCCTTTCCCCGCGCAGGCGCGCGACGTCTTTGCAGCGCTGCGCTTTCTGCGCGCAAATGCGGCACAGTATCATATCGACCCTGCGCGGGTCGGGGTTTTCGGTGGCTCGGCGGGAGGACACCTTGCCGGTCTCGCTGGACTTGCCTGCACGAATGGCAGGATCGACGCCAAGCTCGACCCCACCTCGGCAAACGATGCCTGCGTTCAGGCCACGGCGGTGTGGTACGGCATCTTCGATTTCGCGACGATGCCGCGCATCGTCCAGAAGGACTCCGCCGAACAGCGCCTGCTCGCCTGCATGGAGGGCACGTGCACGCCCGAGGCCATTCGTGCGGCAAGTCCGATTGCCTATGTCGACCCCAAAGATCCGCCGTTCCTGATCCTGCACGGGGTTGACGACAAAGTCGTGCCGATTGCGCAATCGCATCAGCTGGAAGCTGCGCTGAAGGCCGCGGGTGTCCCCGTCAGCGCGACCTACTACGCCGCAACCGACCACAGCTTCATGGGCGCAACGCCCGATGACACGCGCCGCACCTCGCTCATGGCGATGAACGCCACGTTCGACTTCTTCCACGACAAGCTGGGAGTGCCGCGCAAGTGATCCGCAAGCTGACGGCCGCGCTGCTCCTTGCGACAAGCGGTCCCGCGTTGGCAGAGCCTGTAACGATCGATGGCGGGCAGATCGAGGGCAAATACCTGTCCTCCGGGGTCAAGGCCTGGCTCGGCGTCCCTTTCGCCGCACCGCCCTTGCGCGATCTGCGCTGGAAGCCGCCGCAGCCGGTGCAGCCATGGCAGGGCGTTCTTCATGCGGACCGTTTTGCCCCCGAATGCCTCCAGCCGCTGCGCGGCTCGCTCCAGAACCACTACTTCGGCAATGAGGCAACCAGCGAGGACTGCCTTTACCTCAACATCTGGGCACCAGAGGACGCTGCCAAGGCGCCCGTCGTGGTGTGGATCTACGGCGGCGGATTCAACATCGGTTCTGCCTCGATGGCCAACTATTCTGGTGAGCCGCTGGCACAAGAAGGCGTTGTCCGCGTCAATCTCGCCTATCGCGTCGGCGCGCTTGGCTTCCTCGCGCATCCCGAACTGACGGCAGAGTCCGGCACTGGCGGGTCCGGAAACTACGGGCTGATGGACCAGATCGCCGCGCTGCAATGGGTCCAGCGCAACATCGCGCGCTTCGGCGGCGATCCGGCCAATGTCACGATCGTCGGCCAGTCGGCAGGAGCCATGTCCGTTTCGCTGCTGCAGGCCTCGCCGCTGGCCAAGGGCCTGTTCGCCAAGGCCGTGGCGATGAGCGGCAGTGCCTTTGGCGGGATGATCGGCCCGGTCCCTCTCGATAAGGCCGAAGAGCATGGGCTTGCGCTGCAGAAGGACCTCGGTGCCGCTTCGCTTGCCGGAATGCGCGCTTTTCCAGGTGATCGCATCGTGGCCGCCACCACGCCGCGCACTCCGATCGTCCGGGATGGCAGGGTCGTGACCGGGGCGAATGAGGAAATCTTCGCCGCGCGCGGGCAATTGGACGTGCCGATGCTCATCGGCTATACCCGGGACGAGAGTTTCCGCCCGTTCCCCGCACTCGACAACAGTGCCGCTCTCGCTGCTGCGGTTCGTGACCGATATCCCGCAAATGCCGATGCCATCCTGCAGGCCTACGCCTCAAGCGGACCAAGAGCCGCCATCGATATTGCCCGCGATGGCTCGGTCGGTCTGCAGATGTTTGATTGGGCGCAGGCGCAGCACAAGTCGGGCACGGCACCTGTCTACGCTTACATTTTCGCGCGCCGCCAGCCCTATGCGCCGGGCATCACCTTCAGCGACCACGACCCTGCCACCGTTGGCGCCTACCACACTGGCGACGTGCCCTACTGGCTGCGCACGCGAGATGCACTGAACACGTTCCGCGCCACACGCATCTGGGAGGCTGCGGACCAATCACTTGAGGCGGAAATGGCGGGGGCATTGCTGTCGTTTGCGCGTACTGGCGTGCCCACCAGCGCCAGGATCGGGATATGGCCTTCCTACACGACCGATCGCCCCCGTCTGGTCTGGCTGGGTGAGAACCCGGCTATCACGGCCTGGCCACATGCTCGCGATTTCGGATTGCTGCGGGGTGTCATGGTCCCGGCGCGTCCTGCTTCCGGCCGACCGAGAGACTGATGCGCCGACATTTCCGGCTTGCCTGCACGAGCGTCACCGGGTTGCTTGCCACCGCTGCCGCCGTGGCGCAGCCTGCTGCAACGCCCGAGGCTGGCGACTGCAATCCCGACGCGGAAATGAGCTATGTCTGCGGCGCCGAAAGGCCGGAAGATCTTATAACCCTTCCAGAGACATCGCTGCTTGTCGCTAGCGGCTTTTCCGAAGGTGCCGGGATCAAGCTAGTCGATACGCAAACCCGGACCGTCCAGCGCTGGTACAAGGGCGAGGCAGCGCAGATCGCGCCCGACCCAACCGCCTTTCCCGATTGCCCCGGCCCTCCCGAGGTCGCGCTATTCAATGCACGGGGACTTTCGCTGCGCCCCATTGCACCCGACCGCTACCGCCTTCTCGTCGTCAACCACGGCGGGCGCGAGGCGGTTGAGGCTTTCGATGTTTCCCTGCCAGACAAGGACCAGCCCTCGCTGGTCTGGCGCGGCTGCGTGCCCATGCCGGAAGAGCAAGTGGGCAACGCCGTCGCGCAGTTTGCAGACGGGACCATTCTCGTCACCGTCCTGACCCGGCCCGGCACGACGATTGGCGACTTCATGTTGGGCCGCAAGACGGGGGCTGTCTGGCAGCGGCGTCCGACCGACAGGCACTTTCGTGCAATGCCGGGGACTGAACTGCCCGGCAACAACGGCATCGAGGTCGACCCTGACCAGCGCCGCTTCTTTGTCGTGGCCTTCGGCTGGCATGCGGTGCTAGTCTTTGACCGGGACGACACCCGCAGGCCCCTCGCGCGGATTGTGGCACCGGATTTCATGCCCGACAACATTCACTTGACGAGTGGGCACTTGCTCCTTGCCGGAATGCGACTGGACGAACCGGCCTGTGGTGGATTGCGCAAGGTGATCGACGGCAAGGCCGATCCGATGCGGTGCAAGCGCGGCTGGATAGTGGGAGAGATCACCCCGGACCGCACCCGGATTGCCACTTTCGCTTACGGAACTCCTCGATCCCGATTCAACGGACTGTCTGCGGCCGCTCTGGTCAACGAGGAGTTGTGGCTCGGTTCATTCCAGAGTGACCGGCTGGCAATTGTAGCTTCGGACAATCGCTAAACGTCGCTCTGCAGCTAATGGGCAAAGCCTTTGCGGACAAACCGGGAACCGGGAAGAGCGTATCCGTTCTCTTCCCGAAAAAATTTAGAACAGGCCAATCGCAAGCTCAAGTTGGAGACGGCATTCAAGCTTGGGGGAACAGGAGGCTAAGGGTCCAAACCCAATCATCCTCTTGAAAAATTTGCGCGCACCCAGGGGGCTCCGCTGAGGCAGGAGGCTGTTGGGAAATGTGCTGGCTATCGAAGGGAGCTTGGGCTGCCATCTCGCCGCACTTGAAGAACCAGCCCGGAGCGCGACGGGTCGATGACCCAACGGTAATCTCAGGCGTCGGCGTTAAGACATCGGGTAGCTTTGCTGCCGCGGTGGATGAGGCGGGCCGCTTCCGGCAATCACGCAATGCCGGCGCCTACTTCGGCCTGGTATTCAGATGCCATCAATCGGGCGAACTCGACTGGACTGGCAGGATCACAAAGCAAGAGGACGGGACTGCGCGCAAGCTGCTTTACGAAGCCGCCAACTCGATCCTGACGAGGAGCCGAGGGACCTTTGCCCTGAAGACATCGACCATGAAGATCGCCAAGCATCGCGGCCTGAAGAAGGTCCGTGGCGCACTCGCCCGTCGCCTCGCGGTCATAATGCATGCGATGCTGCGCGATGGCCCTTTGTTCCAAGCATGAGGTGGGATTGGACCTGTTTGCCAGCGGTGAAGCGTCCAAGCTGCTCCGAAGGCGGTGTCCTGCGAGGGAACGCAGGGACGAATGATCTTCGAAGGTTACCGGATGGGAGCACAAGCCCTCTTCGGGTCAATGCAACGCTCACGGCTGTGAGACCCGATATAGCACGACCAGGCTCCGCCTCGGCCAATGCGGCCAGATCCGTGAAACCCTAAAGAAATCACACCCCTAAGCTCTGCAATGACAGATCCTCACCCTAGGGCGCCGTGGGCAGCGCAGTCCCCTCAGGCACGACCGGCAGCCACACCGCGCTCGCATTCGCCCCGCCGCGCTCGAGCGTAATCGTCGCTTTCTGGTAGTCGGCCTTCTTCACAAGGAAGATGTTGGGCACAAACTTCTGCGGGTTGCGGTCGTAGAGCGGGAACAGCGAGGACTGCACCTGCACCATGATCCGGTGGCCGGGCTGGAACACGTGGTTCACCGTCGGCAGGCGGAATTTGTAGCGCTGCACCTTGCCCGCCGGAATCGCCGTGGGCTTGGCAAAGCTGTCGCGATAACGACCCCGGAAGATGTCGAGGCTGATCGGCAACTGATACCCGCCCATCTTGGGGTCCGAACCCGCAACCTCATCCGGGAACACGTCGATCACCTTGACCACGAAGTCGCCATCGGTGCCCGTGGTCTTGGCATAGAGATCGGCAGTCGGCGCGCCCGATACCCGCACCGCGCTGGTAAGCACTGGAGTGGCATAGGTCATCACATCAGGCCGACCATCGGCATGGCGCTGGTCGCTCACCAGCCAGTCGCCCCAGCGCCCATCGTTGAAATTCACCGGGCGCGGCAGGTGCGGCACCGGCTTGTCAGGGTCGGAGAGATAGCTGTCTTCTCCAACCCCACCCTTGTCAAAGCCCAGCGCGCCGCCTGCCTGCAGGAAGATCGGCTTCAGCGGCGCGGCGCAGTCCTTCTCGCAAGACAGCGGCCACTGCGTCAGCTTGTCCCAGTGATTCTCGCCAGTGTTGTAGATCGCCGCCTGCGGCAGGTTCGCCGCCGGGCCATCCTTCAGATACTGGTTGAACAGGGGCAGCACCATGTCCTCGCGGAACTGCTCTGCCGTGTCGCCATTCCACTTGAACGGCCCGAGTTCACGCCCCTCGCGGTTGACCTGGCTGTGGCGCCATGGCCCCATCACGAGGAAATTGTTGCCGGTTTTCCCCTTGGCCTTCAGCGCTTCCCAAGCAGTGATCGCGCCGTACATGTCCTCCTGGTCCCACAGCCCCTGCTCCCAGATCGTCGGCACGTTGGAAGGATTGGCCGCCAGCAGCTTGTCGAGCGCCTGCCCCTGCCAGAATTCATCATAGGCCGTATGCTTGACCATCTTCTGCCATGCAGGAAGCTGGTCGAAGCCCGAATTCTTCGCCCACTCGTTGGCCCCGCCCATGCGGCGGAATTCTTCATAGTTGTCGTAGATCCCTGTCGCGGGATCCTCGCCCTTGCCCTTGTAGCCGGTCTGCGATCCGATCCAGCCGATGTTGGCAAGGCGGAACGCGCCATAGTGGAACCAGTCGTCGCCCATCCAGCCATCGATCATCGGGCTTTCGGGCGCGGCCACCTTCAGCGCCGGATGGGGGTTCAGCAGCGCCATGACGACCGTAAAGCCTTCATAGCTCGACCCGATCATGCCGACCTTGCCGTTCGATTCGGGCAGGTTGGCCTTGTTCACCAGCCAGTCGATCGTGTCATAGGCATCGGTGACGTGGTCGGTCTCGGTCTTGTTCAGCTCGCCGCGCACCGGCCGCGTCACGATGTAATCGCCTTCGGAGCCATACTTGCCCCGGATGTCCTGATAGACGCGGATGTAGCCCGCCTTGACGAACGCCTCGTCGGCCAGCGGCAGGGTGGAGAGAATGTGCGGGCTGTCCATCCGGTTGGCCCGCGACTTTGCGTCATAGGGCGTGCGCGTCAGCACGATCGGCGCATTGGTCGTACCCTTGGGAAAGACGATCACGGTGTAGAGCTTCTTCCCGTCGCGCATCGGGATCATCACTTCGCGCTTCACATAGTCGCGCGCGTCCTCGGGCGGGGCGAACTTGGCCGGAATGTCGCTCGGCGGAAAGCTGTCCTGCGCCGCAACGCCTTGGCCTGCAAAGACAAATGCCGATGCGGCAAGAAGCAGGGCTGTGGCGGGGCGAAAACGATGCGTCATGCAGGGACCTTCCGGTTGCAGGAGAAACGACTCAGGCGGGCTGGCCGCGCCGAACGGTTACCTGCAAGGACCGGAAGGTCCAGTCAAATCAGCAGCTTCGCTATTCCTTCATCACCGGCCTCGGCGTCTGCCCGCTCTCGTCGAGATAATAGACCACCCACTTGTGGAAGAACTGGTTGCCCGGCTCGTTGCGCCCGAAGGTCTGGTGCGTCATCGCGCCCGATTCCAGCCCGTTCTGCACCTTGAGTCCGAGGAAGTAGTCTTCCTCCTCCACCACATCGAAGAAGAAATCGCACATCGCATCCAGCGCGGCGAGGCCCTCCTCGGTCTCGGGCTTCACCGGGAAGATGTAATTCATCACCGTGGTGTTCTGGTTCGCCTTCGGCCCGGGGAACAGCTGTGCCAGCTGGCCCATTTCGGGCGCGAGGAAGAAGCTCATGTTGGGGAAGAGCATGCGGATGAAGTCATAGCCGTTGTTCTCCTGCCGCCCCCATTCCTCACGCGGCAGGCCCTTGAGCCGGGTGATCGCATTCTGCGGGAAGCCAAGCCGGATATGCGGCCCGAAGCCCTCGTAGTTCGCCCGGTTCGAAGGGCTGCGCGTGGCCACCGTATTGGTGTGTGCCGCCTGAAAGTGGTAGCCTTCGAGATAGCCGTCATAGGCCACCTTCCAGTTCGCCCCCTTCATCGCGCGCGACTTGTGGAAGTACCACGTCTCGAGGCGGAGCGCTGCAAAGTCCTCGTACATCCCGCCCATCCACTCGATGGCGTTGATCGGCAAGCCCGGCGTCAGGATCACGAAAACCAGCCCCGCCGCCTCATCACAAGGCAGCTCGGTCATGTTCAGCGTCGAACGATCCACGTCGCCAAAGGTGCTCGCCTCGGCAATGCCCATCAGCTTGCCTTCGTTCGAGTAGGTCCAGCCGTGATACTGGCAGGCAAAGGCCTTGCAATTGCCCTTGCCTTCCATGGCCAGATGCATCGCGCGGTGCTTGCACACGTTGAGGAACGCGCGCGCCTTGCCGTCCTTCCCCCGCGTGATCAGCACCGGCAGGCCCATGACCTCCATCGCCTTGTAGTCGTTTACCTCCGGCAGTTCGATGGTCAGCGCGAGCATCAGCGGCAGGCGCTTGAAGATTCTCGCGATCTCAGCCTCGAAGCGCTCCTCGCTGAGGTAATCCGCCACCGGCACCCGCATCACGTCAGCGGCCTGATCGGTCGTGCGCGTCTCGACGAAATGGAGCATCCGCTCGGCAGCGCGGGCGTATTTGTCGTAAAGTTCGGTCATCGGATTGGCCTCACTTGTTCAGATAGAAGTCGAGCGTCTGGTGGATGTGGCGGATGCGCACTTCCTGATAATCGGCGAGTTCGACGGCCTGGTTCTTGGAAACCTTCAGCCCCTCATGGCACAGCGCCATGTTCTCGCTGTCCTGATCAAGCACCGCGCCCAGCACGCCGAGTTCGGGCGCATCGGCCCAGATCTGGTCATCGCCCAGCAAGTGCATCGGCACCCCAGCGGGCCGCTCCTGACCCTCCAGCACGCGAGCAATCACGCGCACTTCCATCAGGCACTTGTCCTGATCGGGCCAGGGCCGCCAGCGATAGACGATGTTGGGCATGAACCCGCCCCAAGGCGCAAAGTTCGGGAAGACGTTGTAGACCAGCGCGTCGAGCAGCTCGCTTTCCGAAACGCCCGAATAGTCCCCGCCGAACTGCTTTTCCGAAACCTCGCGCATCTTCTCGCCCAGTGCGGCACGGGCACTGCGGCCCTCAGGGACGGCGATGGCGTAGTTGTCCTTGTCCTCGTCATAGTTGTCGGCGCTGCGGCCGTTGTACTTGCGGAACTCATCGATGATCCGCTGCTGCGGCCAGTGCTCCGCTTCGGCCTGCGCCTCGATATGCGGGCTGATCACGCCGAACGGGGTGTAGTTCACATTCACGTGTCGGCCCAGCACGTGGTAGGCCGCATTGGCATCGCCGGTGAACGGCATGAGCTGCGGGTGCGTGACATAGGCGTGGTAGCTTTCCATGAAAGCCTCCATCGCGATCTTCCAGTTGGACAGGATGACCTTGGCCACCCACGCTACCGTCACGCATTCCTCGTGTTTCCAGCGCTTGAAGAACTCTGGCAGCGGATCGAGGTATTCCTCGATGGTTGGCCCTTCCGCATTGTCGCGCACGAAGATGTAGCCGCCCCACTGCGCAAGGCTCGCCTCGGGCAACTGCATCTTCTCGTCGGTCAGGTGGGCGAAGTCCCAGCGGCAAGGAATGTTGCGCAGAGACCCGTCCGGATTCCACGAAAAGCCATGGAACGGGCAGAGGAACTGCTCGGCACTTCCGCTGTCGGTCTTGAGCTTGCGCCCGCGATGGAGGCAAACGTTGTGGAACGCCTTTACGCTGCCATCCTCCTGCCGCACAATCAGGTACGAGCGGCCCGCGTTGTCATAAGTCACATAGTCGCCCGGCTCGGGCAGATCTTCCTCGCGCGCGGCGAACTGCCACACGTTGGGCCACATCTTCTCGCATTCTGCCTTGAAGAACTCGTGGCTGTAATACCGCGCCGCATCGATGGGTTCAGAGCCGAGATATTGCGACCGATCCTCGGCCATGAACGCGGGCGGAGCCACGTCATCTGCGCGAAGGATGTCTTCCCAGCTGGTGCCGGGGCATCGCGCCTGTTCGAACGCGCCGGGATCGCGGTCTGCCATGTCTTTCCTCTCTCATCCTTGGGGTGAGAAAGTGATGTCATGCCAAGGCCGGGAATCGTTTGACCGAGGTCAAGAACAGGGCGCCCGGACCCCTGCGCTTTTGGCTAGTTTCGGGCGTTTCCCCGGGGAAACAGGCAGATTGGTCTGTTTTCCAACAACGAAAGTCAGTTCGGTACGATCACGCCCTCGCCCTCGCGCCACACGGCGCGAATCTGCGGGTCGTCGTAGATTTCCATGATCTCGAACACGTTGCCGAAGAAGTCCCGGCAATAGGTCGCCGCATAGCCATGCTTGCGGCCCTCATCGTCCACCGTGATGCCTTCCATCGAAGGCGGCGCATGGACGCGGATCCCGGCTTCGAGCAGCCGCGCGTAGCAGGCCTGAACGTCGTCAACCTGCACCGCGAAATGGGTGTAACCATGATGGTTCACCCCGCGATCGGGGTCCTGCTTCTGCGGCTCGGGTGCCGAATACTCGAACACCTCGATATGCGCATTGCCCAGCCGGCACATGAACTGCCGCGCCGCGCTGCCTTTCAGCCCGATCACCTCGTCGATGAACGGATTGTCCCGCCATTCGAGCGGCGGCCCCACCTCGATCGCACCCAGCAGATCGAGGTAGAACGCCCGCGCCTTGTCGAGATCGGGGACCGAGACCCCGATGTGCTGGATCCCCTTGGCCCCGATGCTCATGGTCTGGTCCTCAGAACTGCCAGCCCGTCAGAACTGGACGCGCTTGGTAAAGCCGCCGTCGATCACGAGGTTGGTGCCGGTGGTGTAGGACGAAGCCGGGCTGGCAAGGAACACCACGGCCTTGGCCACATCATCCGGCGCCCCGAAGCGCCCGAGCGCAAAACCGCTCTCGACCGACTTGTAGAGTTCGGGCGCAGCACCCTCGATCACGTCCCAGCTTCCGCCCGAGAACTTGATCGGGCCCGGCGAAACCGCGTTCACGCGAATGCCCTTTGGCCCCAGCGCCTGCGAAAGCTGCCCGGCATAGACGATCAGCGCACCCTTCAGCGCATTGTAGCCCTGCGGCACGATGAACGTCTCAAGCCCTGCGGTCGAGGAGAGGATCACGATCGAACCGTCATCCGACTTTTCGAGGTACTTCTCCAGCACTTCCACGCCGATCACCGATCCCATGATGTCGTGGTCGAGGCCCTTCTGCCAGTCGCCCGTCTGGCCCGAGCCTGACGTCGAGATCATGGGGATGAAGATGTCGCAACCGCCCAGTTTCTCGGCCGCGTCGGTCAGCCATGCGCGATAGGCATCGTGGCCCTGATCCATATCGAAGGCCGATCCGAAGACCTTGCCGCCATGCTTCTCGAGGCTGGCCGCCGCTTCGGCGACCTGTTCGGCATTGCGCGAGCAGAACGCGATGTCCGCACCTTCGGCTGCAAGAATTTCCGCCGTTGCCCGCCCGATGCCGCGGCTGCCGCCGGTCAGGATGACCTTCTTGCCCTTGAGTCCGAGATCCATCTTGTTGCTCCTCTATCCCGTGCAGATTCCGTTGCAGCGTTCTTGAAGGGGGCAGCAATGCCAAGCCACTCCCCTTTTGAACAGGAAATGTCCGACGGCCTGTGGTGGTAGCCAGAGCCAAACGCGATTGGGAGCGAGGAATATGCGTCTCGAAGGCAAGACCGCCGTGGTGCTTGGCGCCAGCAGCGAAGGCAACATGGGCCAGGTCATCGCCCAGCGCCTGATGGACGAAGGCGCGCATGTGCTCGTCGCAGGCCGCAAGGAAGCCGTGCTCAAGGACTTCGCGACGCGCACCGGCTGCGAATGGACCGCCTGCGACATCACCGATGAAGCCAGCGTCAACGCCCTTGCCGATACCGCAGCCGAAAAGCTCGGCGGCATCGACATCGCGATCAACGCCACCGGCTGGGGCCTGCTCAAGCCCTTCCTCGAAGTCACCCGCGAAGAGCTTGACGCGATGAGCGCGCTGCAACTCGTCGGCCCGCACCAGTTCTTCCAGGCGATGATCCGCAAGATGGCCAGGTCGCTTGGCGGGCGCGGCGGTTCGCTGATGACGATCAGCTCGGCCACCGCCACGATCATGCTCAACGATCACGCGATCTACATGGGCACCAAGGCGGGCACCGACCACATCGTGCGCTGCATCGCCCACGAATTCGGAGCAGAAGGCATCCGCGCCAACTCGATCTCGCCCGGCCTTACCGACACGCCGATGAACGCCGATGCAAGCCAAGTCCCCGGCCTGTTCGAATCGTTCCGCAATTCCTACCCGCTCGGCCGCTGGGGCACCTCGGAAGACGTCGCCGCCGCCGTGGTCTTCCTCGCCAGCGACGAATGCTTCATGACCGGCGAGAACCTGCAGGTAAACGGCGGCCTGACCCTGCGCCGCAACCCCACCCGGGACGAGATCAACGCTTCGGTCGCCAAGGCAATGGGACAGGCTTGATCCAATGACGCAGGCAGTGGAAATTCCCGAAGTGATCCGTCCGGTCGACGTGGCGGAGTGGGAACAGGAGGTCGACGTCGTCGTCGCAGGACAGGGCGCGGCGGGCACTTGCGCCGCGCTCGAGGCGCACCGTGCCGGAGCGAAGGTCCTGATCATCGAGCGTGCCTCGGGCGGCGGCGGGGCCAGCGCGCTGTCCTCGGGAATCTGGTATCTCGGCGGCGGCACGGCAGTGCAGCAGGCCGCAGGCTATGACGACGACGCCGAACAGCTCGCCGCGTTCCTGCTCGCCAGCTGCGATCCGCTCGATCCCAATGCGGCAATTGCCTTTGCCAACGACTGCAAGGACCACTTCGACTGGCTCGAAGCCCAGGGCGTGCCGTTCGAGCGCACCTACTACCCCGGCAAGGCGGTTTGGCTGGAGGACACCACCTGCCTGATGTGGACCGGCAACGAGAAGGCCTGGCCCTATCGCGATGCTGCCCGCCCCGCCCCGCGCGGCCACAAGGTCGCGGGCGTTGGCGAGAATGCAGGCTCGGCGGGCATGAAGCCCCTGCTCGAACGCTGCGAGGCCGAGGGCATCGCCGCAATCTATGACAGCGCAGTGATCGCGCTGGTGCAGGACGAGGACGATGGCCGCGTCGTCGGCGTCAAGGTGCGGCAGACAGGCCGCGAGTTCTTCGTCCGCGCGCGGCGCGGCGTGATCGTTGCCTGCGGCAGCCACAACATGTGCGAGCCACTCATCAAGCAGCATCTGCCGCTGCTGACCGAGACGAGCGAACCGCTCGGCATCCCCAGCAACGATGGCGCGGGCGTGCGCCTCGGCCTTTCCGCTGGCGCGCATGCCGTGGCGATGGACGGCGTGATCCCCACCGCGTCGATCTATCCGCCCGGCCAGCTGATCAAGGGCATCATCGTCAACCGCAACGGCGAGCGCTTTGTTTCGGAAGACGTCTACCACGGCCGCCTCGGCAACTTCGTGATGGAGCAGCCGGGCCAGACCGCCTACCTGATCGTCGACAGCGAAGTCTTCGCCTACCCCGAAAATCCACTGGCCAAGCACTCGCTGGTCGATGGTTGGGAAACGGTAAAGGATATGGAAGCGGGCCTCGCCCTGCCCCAAGGTTCGCTGGTCGAGACGATGCACGCCTACAACGCCGATGCTGCCAGGGGCGTGGACTCGCGCTTCCACAAGCATGCCGATTGGCTCAAGCCGCTCGATGTCGGCCCCTATGCCGCCTTCGACATCAGCTTCGACAAGTCGCACTACCTGTTCATCACGCTGGGCGGGATCAAGACCGACGCGACCGGACGGGCGCTCGACCTGAAATCGAACACCATCCCCGGCCTCTACGTGGTGGGCGCCAGCACCGCGCACATCCCGCGCACCGGCAAGGCCTATGCTTCGGGCCTCAGCCTCGGGCCGGGGTCCTACTTCGGTCGCCGCGCCGGTCGCCACGCGGCAGGTGCCAACTGGTGAAGGCGGCAAAGAGCTTTTCGGCCTCGGCCAGCACTTGCGCGAAACTGTACTGCCCTCGCCATCGACGAATGCTTCATGACCGGGACCTGCAGGTGAACGCTGCCTAACCCCGCGCCGCAACCCCAAGCGCGACGAAATCAACGCAGCGACAGCAAGTACAATGGCCGGGGGTATGGCAGAAGGCTGATTTCAGGCCTGCTGCAGCAAGGGCCGCAGAAGCAGGTCGATATAGCGTGAAAGTACGGGCTCACAGGTGGGATCGCAGCCACTGAGCCCGAGGAAGTAGTCGCGCGTGCCGAACGCCAGCAACGCGCCGCCCAGCAGGCTCATGTAAGCCGCCGCCGCGCTGGCGCCCGAGAGCAGACCTTCGCTCTCCAGCTCGGCAAAGAGCGGACGCAGGATTTCCCAAACCGGCACGCCGAAGCTTTGCGCGACCCAGTCGTGCCGCTCGCCCGAGACCGAGAACTCCTGCAGCATCAGACGCGTCAGCCGGGGGTTCGCCGCAAAGCTGCGCAGCAGGGCCGTCAGCAACGCGGGAAGGACGTCTCGTGCCGGCCGCCCGCCAAGCTGTTCCAGCGCAGCCCGCAGCACGCCTTCCCCATCGCGCGCAAAAGCCTCGATCACCGCCTGCCACAACAGGCGCTTCGTCGGGAAGTAGTAGGCCAGATGCCCCGGTTCGATCCCGGCAGCGGCGGCAATCCGGCGCGTGCTCGCGCCTTCGTAGCCTTCCTCGGCAAAGACCTCGAGCGCCGCCTCGAGAATGGCTTCGCGATTGGCGGCAGGGGCATAACGGGCAGGTCTGGCTGTCATGCCCGAGGGATGCCACGGACTTTGGCAATTGACAAACATCTTTGGCAAATGCCAAACAATACGGCAACGAGACTCCGGGAGAAGACCTATGCACCCTCTCAAGACGCGCCAGCCCTGGCCCCGCAACCAGTGGTGGGCTGCGGCCTATTCCTCTGAAGTCACGCGCGAATTGCTGGGCCGGACCATCCTTGGCGAACGGGTCATCTTCTACCGCACCGAACAGGGCGATGCGGTGGTTCTGTCGGGCCTGTGCCCCCACCGCGCCTTTCCGCTCGAGAAAAGCTGCCTCGTGGGGGACAGCGTGCGCTGTGGCTACCACGGGTTCACTTTCGCCGCGTCCGGCGCGCTCGAAGCTGTGCCGACGCAGACCGCCCTGCCGACAGGCGCGGACCTGCGCCGCTATCCCGTGGCCGAACGCGGCGGCCTCGTGTGGGTCTGGACCGGGCCGGAAGCGCTCGCAGACGAGGCGCTCCTGCCTGACATGGAAGCCATGGGCTCCGGCAATCCGGCATGGGCCACCGAAGAGCACATGCCCGCCAGAATCGCCGCCCGCTACACCTTGCTGATCGACAACCTCCTTGATCTCAGCCACGTCAGCTTCATCCATGCCGACACGATTCCGGCGGGAGACAAGGTCGCCAGCCTTCCGGTGGAACTTGTCGAAACGCCACAAAGCCTCAACGTCCGCCGCATCGGCAAGGCGCTGCCGTCGAACCCCTTCTTCAAGCTGATGTTTCCCGAGCACGATGGCCCGCTCGACCAGTCCTTCGACGCCGAATACTTCGGCCCGCACCTGATCCGCACCGGCGGCGATCTCTTCGACAGCAACAGCGGCCAGCGGCTAGGCACCCAGAACTACCTGCATGTCATCACGCCGGAAACGCCGGGATCGCTGCATTACTTCGTGATCACCTCGCGCGATTTCGCCACCGACAACCCGGCGCTCGGCAAGATCCATGTCGACATGGGCCTGCGCATCCAGCCGCAGGACAAGGCCGCGATCGAGGCGATCGAACTGGTCCTGCAGGGGCTGGACACCCCGCCAAGGGAAATCTCGGCTCGCTGCGATACCGGCGCACTCAAGGTCCGCCACCGCCTCGAAAGCCAGATCCGCGCCGAGGAGAACGCGGCCTAGAGCACTTTCCGGGCAATATCCGCCCGCAACTGATCCTTGCGCACCTTGCCGCTGGCCGTGCGGGGAAAGTCCTCGACGAACTCGAAGCGCTCGGGGATCTTCTGCTTCGCCATTCCCGAAGCGCCGACATGCGCGACCAGCGTCGCCGCATCGGCCTCGCCTGCAAGGATCACATAGGCACACACGCCTTCGCCCAGCCGCTCGTGCGGCATGGCAACAACGGCCGCTTCCTTGACCGCCGGATGGCCGTGGAGCACGTCCTCGATCTCCTTGGCGGAGATGTTCTCGCCGCCCCGGATGATCAGGTCCTTCTTGCGCCCGGTGATCGTCACCGCGCCCCGCTCGTCCAGCACGCCAAGGTCGCCAGTGCGGAAGAAGCCGTCGGGCGTGATCGCCTCGGTGGTCTGCGCGGCGTCGGCATAGCCCATCATCATGCCCGGCCCGCGCGCAAGAATCTCGCCCTCGGCCCCGCGCGACAGATCGTTATCCTCGTGGTCGACGATGCGCACTTCGTAATCGACCACTTCGCCATCGGTCGTCGCCGCCAGATGCTCGTCATGCGGCCAGCCGAACGTCACCAGCGGCACTTCGGAGGCGCCGAACACGCGGAAGGCGCGGGCGTTGTCGAAGGCCGCATTGGCTGCCGGAATAAGGTCCGCCGGAACTGCCGCCCCGCCACAGGCAAAGAAGCGGAAGCTCGGCAGACCCGTGCCCGCAGCCCGTGCCGCCGCCGCCAGTTCCACCAGAAACGGCGTCGCCGCAACCGTCCCCACGCAGGCATGCTGCTCGATCAGCGCCAGCGCATCGGCTGCGTTCCACGCCTCCATCAGCACCGAACGGATGCCGCAAATGAACGGCGCTTCCAGCCCGTTGGCATAGCCCGAAACATGCGTGACTGGCGAAGGCATCAGCGTCGCCTCGCCCTCGGCGAGCCCCCAGTGTTGCCCACTTGCCGCGACGATATGCGCCAGCGTGCAATGGCTGTGCAGCACACCCTTGGGCCGCCCGGTCGTGCCCGACGTATAGAGCACCATCTTCACGCCCATCGGATCGACCTGCGGCGCCTCGAACGACATGCCCCGCCCGGCCTCGACCAGCGCGCCAAAGTCATCCGGCCCGCTCCCGCGCACCGTGAACACATGGGCCAGGTCCGGCAGCGCCTGCTGGCACCTGCGCGCCATCGCTGCATAATCGACCTTGCGGAAAGTCTCGGGCACGAAGATCGCCGCCGCGCGGCAATCGCCCAGCATCATCGTCACTTCGGCATCGCGATAGATCGGCACGATCGGATTGACGACAAAGCCCGAAAGCGCCGCCGCCAGATTGATCACCGCCGCCTCGCGCCAGTTGGGCACCTGAAACGCGATAACATCGCCTGCGCGCAACCCCCGCGCATGAAGCGAGGCGGACAGCGCCTCCGCCTCGGCCAGCACTTGCGCAACAGTGTACTGCCCCTCGCCATCGATGAAGCAGACGAAATCAGGCGTCGCCGCCGCCCGCTCGCGCGCCAGATCGGCCAGAGTCCTGCCCGCCCAGGCTCCGCTCGCGGCAAAGGCCTGCTGATGCGGGGAGGGAATCGGCAGCCAGTCCCAGGGCTTTTCACTGTTCTCGTTCATGGCGTGGCTTGTTCCAAGCGCGAAGCCGCTTCAGCAATTGGCGAAAAGGCGAGTAACCTATCGCCAATCACAGCTTCCCCCATGACGCAGCCCACGGCATGGTCTTGGCAACATTCGGCCAAAAGGCCACGGAGAGGCACCAGATCCCATGGACCGTATCGAGCGTATCGGACAAGTCGCTGAAATCATGCGCGACTATGTCGAGAACAAGCAGACCTTCCTCACCACGACGACCAAGCGCGTCCCCGTCCGCAGCTATACCGATCCGGACCAGTGGAAGGCCGAGATGGAGCTGGTGTTCAAGCGCGTGCCGCTGATGCTCGCCTTCACCGCCGAACTGCCCAATCCAGGCGATTACAAGGCGATGGACGCCGTCGGCATGCCGGTGCTGATCAACCGCGACAAGACCGGAAAGGTCCGCGCCTTCCTCAACGTCTGCTCGCATCGCGGCGCGCCGGTTGCCAGTGAAGGCCACGGCAATTGCCCGCGCTTCACCTGCAAGTACCACGGCTGGACCTTCGGCCAGGACGGCAAGCTGATCGGCATTTCCGAAGCCAGCAAGTTCGGCGAAGTCCACAAGTCCGAAATGGGCCTGCGCGAACTGCCGTGTCAGGAGAAGGCCGGGATGATCTTCGTCGTCCTGACGCCCAATGCCCCGATCGATGTCGATGCCTATTTCCGCGGCTTCCTCGACGATTTCGAAGCGCTCGATTTCGGCAAGTGGACCTACATGGGCAGCCGCGTGATCGAGGGCGCCAACTGGAAGATCGCTTACGACGGCTATCTCGAAGGCTACCACTTCGCCTCGCTCCACCCCGAAACGATCTTCCCGCGCACGCCGTCCAACTGCATGCACTACGAAGGCTTCGGTCCGCACCAGCGCATCGGCTTCCCGCACCACCGCATTGCCGAGGCCCTGAAGGATGTGCCGCGCGAAGAGTGGGGCACGCAGGAGAACAACGGCTTCGATTTCGTCCGCATCATGTTCCCCAACGTATCGGCCTTCATCGCGCCCGAGATCACCCAGGTCGCCCAGCTCTTCCCCGGACCGACGCCGGGCGAAAACCGCACCGTGCTGAACTACCTGCGCCGCGAACCCATCCGCGACGAGGAGGATCGTGCCAACGTCGAAGCCGCGATGAACTTCTTCCGCGACGTGACCTATACCGAAGACTACCTGATCGGCCTCGAAATCCAGAAGGGCCTCGAAACCGGCGCGCACGACGATCTCGTCTTCGGCCGCAACGAACGCGGCAACCAGTACTTCCACGAATGGCTGGACTGGTATCTGCAGGACGATCCGGACCTCCCCGAACCGCAGATGTGAGAACGTCGGGCAAATGAACCCGATCAGTCTGGCCTCGGGCGTCGTCCCCGAATTCGGCCCTGTCGACACCATCGAAGCCGCCCGCGCAGGCGGCTTCGACATGGTCGGCCTCTGGGTCGATCCACTGGAATGGACCGCCGCCCACACCCGCGATGCTCGCGCGGCGCTCGCCGCCACGGGCCTGCCGCTGCTCGATGTCGAGGTGATCTGGCTCAAACCCGACGTCCCGCTCGACGGTCACCGCAAGGTCATCGACGTCGGCGCGGAACTTGGCGCGCGCAACGTCCTGTGCGTTTCGTCCGACCCTGACCACCCCCGCACCGCCGCCCAGCTTTTCGACCTGTGCCGCCACGCCGAAGGCAGCGGCATCCGCGTGGCGCTGGAATTCGGCATCTTCACCGAAGTGAAGACCCTCACCGCCGCCATGGCCGTGCTGGATCGGATCGATCACCCGCTGAAAGCCCTGCTGATCGACCCGATCCACGTCGATCGCTCCGGCTCGTCCATTGCCGAAATCGCAAGGCTCGATCCCGCGCTCCTGCCCTACGCCCAGTTCTGCGATGCCCCCGCCGAGCGCCCCGATCCTGCAGACTTCGACGCGGTGATCCACGATGCGATCAACTTGCGCGAACAATGCGGCGAAGGCGCCCTGCCGCTGGCAGCGCTCTACCACGCCCTGCCACCGGCCATCCCGCTCGCCATCGAACTGCGCTCCGAAGTCTTGCGCGATGCTTTCCCGCACCCTGCTCTGCGCGCCGCCGCCGTGGCCGAAGCCACGCGCCGCTGGCTCGACGCCCACGCATGACCATCACCGTCCTCACCCTGCTCAAGCGCCGCGATGGCATGAGCAAGACCGATTTCATCGCATACTACGAAAGCCGCCACCGCCTGATCGGGGAGAAGGTGCTCAAAGGCTGGGCCACCCGCTACCAGCGCAACCACCTCCACCCGCTGGACGGCACCGACCAGCCCCACGATTTCGATGTCGTGCTCGAGATCGACTTCCCCGACCAGCAAACCTGCGACGCCTGCTTTGCCGCCATGGCCGATCCCGCCATCATGGCCGAGATCGTCGAGGACGAGGAACGCCTGTTCGACCGCACCCGCATGCGCACTTACCGCGTCGAGGCCCACGCCTCGCAGTTCTGATCAGCGCAGCAGGGGGGCAATCTCGCACAAATCGTTGCGGATCGCCGTCGCGGCCACGCCTGCCTGCCCCATCGCATGGCTGATCTGGTCCAGCCCCCGCGTCACGTCGCCCGCCGCATAGAGCCCCTTCACGCTCGTCCGCTGGTGCGCGTCGATCTCGATGCAGCCTTCCGAATTCGCCTTCGCCCCCAGCGCCAGCGCCAGTTCCGACCGGATCACCGAACCCAACGCCGGATAGACCGTGTCGAACGCCAGCGCCTCACACGGCGACGGCACGACGATAGCCTCACCCTCGATCCGCAAACGCGCGCAAGGTCCGCCGACAAGCGTCACGCCCAGCCGCTCAAGTTCCGCCCGCTCCCCGGCATCCAGCTCATGCTCGCCTTCAGGCGAAACAAGCGTGACGTCCCGCGAAAAGCCGCGCAGGAACAGCGCCTCCCCATGGCCCCGGCTGCCCGTACCGATCACCCCGATGCGCTGGTCGCTTGCCTCATAGCCATCGCACACCGGGCAATAGCGCAACAGTCCCCGCGCCAGCGCCTCGTCGTGAACCTCGTCGGCCATCGGCGGCCGATTGTTGACCACGCCGGTGGCCAGCAGAACGCTCCTCGCCGCCCACGCGTTGCCATCAGCCGAAGCGCGAAACCCCAGCCCCTCACGCACCAGACTCTCGGCTTTCGCCGTCTGCACTTCCACCCCGAACTCCGCCGCCTGCTCGCGCATAAGCCGCAGAAGTTCGGTCCCCGCGATCCCGCCCGGATGGCCGGCATGGTTGTGCGTGCGCGGAATCATCGCGGCGCGGCTGTGCCCGGCATCGATCACCGCGATGCGCAAGTGAAATCGCGCAAGGTAGATCGCTGCGGTCAGGCCTGCAGGTCCGGCGCCGATGATCAGGCAATCGAGTGGCTGTTCCATCCCCGCCCAAACCGGTCGCGCTCTTATGGTTCCATCCTCGCCATCTTGCATGGCGCTAGTCAAAGCCCGCCACATCGTGCTAGGGGCACCCTTGCAAACTTGCCGATGGCGCAAATTCAGGCACTTGGCTGCCTTGTGCCGATAAATCCAAGCCCTTGCATCAGCGGCGAAGCGCTCCGCCTCGCCTGACGTCACTTCAATTCCCAAGGTCTTCGATTACAGATGGCAGGATACAAGGAACCCGGTTTCAACGACCGCATCGCCGCAGCTGCAGCTGCGCGTGAAAAGGCGCTCGCCAAGTTGAAGGCCAAGCCCGCCCCCGATCCGGCAGCGCTTGCCGCCGCCGCCGCCAAGGCCGAAGCGAAGGCCGCTGAACGCGAAGCCGCTCAGGCCGCCCGCCGCGCCGCTGCCTTGGCCAAGGCCGAAGCCAAGGCCGCCGAGGAAGCCGCCCAGCGCCAGGCAGAGATCGACGCCGAGGCTGCGCTTGCCGCGCAGACCGAAATGACCGAAGCCGAACGCAAGGCTGCCCGCGACGCGCGCTATGCTGCGCGCAAGGCCCGCAAGAAGTAGTCCGGATCATCGCAAGCACAGAAAAGACGTCCGCCCCGGCGTCGTCAGACACATGGGCCGGACACGACTGGATCGACACCACGTTCGTTCCGGGCGGAGGCGAGATGCGCCTGATGCAGCGCGGTGATGAATTCACCATCCTGCTCGCCGATGCCGAACTGATGGGCACGCGCGTCAGCGCCTCCGAACAGTCGCTCGCCACCATGGCGCAGGAACGCCTCGGCGCGCGACCCGGTGCGGAATGGCTGATCGGCGGCTATGGCATGGGCTTCACCCTGCGCGCCGCGCTCGCCTGCCTGCCCAAGGACGCGGTCGTCACCGTGGCCGAGATCGTGCCCGAAATCATCCGCTGGGCGCGCGGACCGATGCACGCGCTCACCGCCGGTTGCCTCGACGACCCGCGCGTGGTCGTGGTGGATGACGACGTGGCGATGCTGATCGGCTCGGCGCGCGAGGCCTACGACGCGATCCTGCTCGACGTGGACAACGGCCCCGAAGGCCTGACCTGCGACGACAACGACGCGCTCTATCACCCCAAGGGCATCCGCGCCGCTCTGGCCGCGCTTCGCCCCGGCGGCATCCTCGCCGTCTGGTCAGCCTGGCCCGACGACGGTTTCGCCCTGCGCCTCCACGACGCAGGGTTCGATGTCGACGAGGAAGTGGTCGAAGAATGCGCCACCGGCACCGGCGCCAAGCACGTCATCTGGTTCGCGCGCAAGCCTCAGGGCACGGCGTAGCATCCTTCGACAAGCTCAGGATGAGCGACAGGAATCCCTTTGATTCCCGCTCATTCTGACGAACCTCGCTCATGCTGAGCCCGTCGAAGCACTATCAGCACAAAGCAAAGCTCAATCCGCAAACACCGTGCGATAGGACCGGCGCGTGAACTTCCACGCGCCGTCGATCCGCTTCAGCTCATCGTCATACCGCCCGGTGGCGTGGATGCGCTTTCCCGTGGCGGGATCGTCGAAGATCTCGATGGTATAGGCGACCGCCCTGGCCGCGTCGCCATCGACCTCGATGGAACCGGGCTGCATGAAATAGACCATCGGCTTGGTGCAGTTGTCGAGGCCATAGTGCTTCATCGATTCCGACCACCCGGCAACGATTGCCGCCTTGCCGGAAAAGCCGCCAAGGTCGGGATACTCGGGCAGCTCCCAATAGGCATCGTCTGCCCAGATCGATCCCCACAGCTCGGCGTCGAGCGTCATCACGCCATGGGCGTGCGTGTCCATCAGTTCGCGGATCGCGATGCGGTCCTCGACAGGTCCGGTAAACGGCATCGTCTTGGCTCCTTACCAGGGGTGGGTTTCGCCGTTCCACTTGAGGAAGTCGCCCGAACGCTCGAGCGTCCACGCCGCGGCGACATCACGGATGCCCCTTGCGCTTTCGGTCGGCGTGATGTCCGCCGCCTCGCCGCCCATGTCGGTCTGCACCCAGCCAGGATGCATGATTCCCACGACGATCCCGCGCTCCTTGAGATCGGTCGCCACAGACCGCATCAGCCGGTTGAGCGCCGCCTTGGCCGAGGCATAGGCATAGTAGCCGCCATAGGGCCAGGTCGATGCCGCCAGCTGGCTCGAGATGTTGATGACCTTGGAGCCTTCACCGAGGCGCGGCAGGAATGCCTGCAGCACGCGCAACGGGCCCTGCACCATGATGCGGAACACCTCGTCCCATTCCGCCCAGTCCGAGCTTTCGAGTTCCGCCGGGTCCGATCTGCTTACCCCCGCCACGTTGTAGAGCACGTCGATCGCCTCGCCCGCCGTCTCGGCAGCGCCAGCCTTGACCGAGGCATCATCGGCCACGTCCATCCGGTGCACGGTCAGCTTTCCGCCCGAAGCGGCAGCGAGATCCGCCAGCTTGCCCGCACCTTCCGGATTGCGCACCAGCGCGATCACGCGGTCGCCCGCCTCGACATGCTGGCGTGCGAGTTCCAGTCCGATACCGCGCCCTGCGCCGGTGATTGCCACGGTGGTCATATCGTCGTCTCCCAAGACTCTGGATTCGTTATGTGCATTCACGGCAACAACGCCGCAGACGTCGGATCAGCTCAGCGGATCGTAAAGCCCGCGCACGGTGGCGATGGTCAGCTTGAGCACTTGCTCGATCCGCTCTGGCCCGAAAACCGGACGATGCATCAGCAAGCCGGAGTGGACCGCAATCGCAAAATCGCTGCCCAGCTTCATCGCCATCCACTGGTCCTGCCACTGCGGGAAGGACTCGATCATCTCGGCGGTCCACACCTCGTCATAGCGGCGCGCAGCAGGCTCGAACGCGGCGTTCAGTTCCGGGTCGGTCCGCGCCGCCACAGCCAGTTCCAGATAGGCCGCATACTCGCGCGTCTGCACGCTGCGCCAGTGCGCATCGGTTGCAAGGTCGATCAGCAGCGCGCCTTTGCTCTGCGCCATGGCCGCGAGATAATCGTCGAGAAACAGGCGCATGCGCTGGTAGAAGATGTGCTCGACCACCGCCGCCACCAAGTCCATCCGCGTGGCGAAATGGTGGTGCATCGCCCCGCGCGAAACTTGCGCGCGCTCGGCCACTTGCGCGGTGGTCAGCCCCTGATACCCGCTCTCGACAAGGCAGTCGACCGCCGCCTCGAGCATCTTGAGGCGCGTCTGCGCTGACTTGCGCTGCTGCCAGCGCACGGGCTCGCCCTCGCCCAGGCTTGCGGGGCGCATTGCGGCAAGCATCCGCTTCTGCATCGTGGAACCGGCCATCGTCATTGTCCTGTCATGCCTGCGAATGGCGCGCAAGACCGCCTGACAAAACGGCCAGTTCACCTCTCCCCCACCTCGAGAGCATAAAACAGGCAGACGCGCCGGTTATTGCCGAATCGCGCTTTCGAAGACGGTGACCGGACCCGATACCGGCACCATGGGAGGGGAAGAGATCATGAAAAGGCATACCACGTCACATCTCCTGAGCAGCCTCTCGGCGCTCGCACTCACTGCGCTGCCTGCAGCAGCGTTCGCGCAGGACGCACAAGGCCCGCAGGCCCAGGCCGAGGACACCGGTTCGACCGGCGGCCTCTCCGAAATCGTCGTCACCGCGCAGAAGAAGGCCGAAAGCATCCAGTCGGTGCCGATCTCGATTGCCGCTGTCGGCGGCGAACAGCTCACCGCGATGAACGTCACCACGCTTCAGGCGCTGCAGGGCGCGGTGCCAAACGTCCAGATCGACAACTTCGCCAACACCCCCAACAACGCGGTCTTCACCATCCGCGGCATCGGCGTGATCGAGCCCGATCCCTATGCCGGCAACACCGTGTCGATCGTTGTCGATGGCGTGCCACAGTTCTTCTCGATGGGTGCGCTGCTCGATACCTATGACACCGGCCGCGTCGAGATCCTGCGCGGACCGCAGGGCACCCTGTTCGGCGCGAACACCACCGGCGGCGTCGTCAACGTCGTGACCAACCAGCCTACCGGCGAGTTCGGCGGCTACGTGCGCGGCACTTACGGCAACTGGAACCGCTTCGACGTCAACGCCTCGATCGAGGCCCCGCTCGTCAAGGATGTGGTCAGCGTCAAGGTTGCCGGCATCCACACCCAGCGCGATGGCTGGGTGACGAACGTGTGGAACGGCGAGGACATGGGCCGCAAGAACGTCGATGCGGTGCGCGGCCAGCTCTACATCACGCCCAACCCGGACCTCAAGATCACGCTTCAGGGCGAATACGTCGCCGCCCGCAACGGCGCGCCGGTCGTCGTCAACGGCGGTCTTCCGGGCGAGGGCAACTATGTTCCCGAAGGCACGTTCTGGAACGGCGCGGTCCTGCCGATGTACCGCAGCCCCTGCGCCGTGCCGAACCAGCCCTGCCAGGCGCCCGACAAGTACTTCTCGGGCAACAACGAAGTGCCCGATCAGTCGGACATGACCACCAAGTTCTTCATCGGCACGATCCAGTATGACAACACGCCCATCGGCGATATCACCGCGATCACCGGCTACAAGCACTTCACCCTGTTCGAATACACCGATCAGGACGGCACCGCGAAGACCAACAACGCCACCCGCCGCCGGACCCGTGGCTGGCAGTTCAGCCAGGAACTGCGCAGCGCCTTCTCGGCGGGCGACAGCTTCAACGCGGTGGCAGGGCTCTTCTACATGAAGACCAACTACACCCACTACCAGATGTACCACCTGGACTTCGCCCTGCCCGGCCTGATCCAGTACAACCAGCAGGACCAGGGCACGGAATCCTTCTCCGCCTTCCTGCAGACCTACACCCAGATCACCGACGCGCTGAAGTTCTCGGCCGGCATCCGCTACACGCATGACAGCGTGGACGCCCGCTCGCAGCTCGATCTCGGCTTCGGCAGCGAAGCGCTGACCTCGCCCAACTGGGACAAGTTCGACGTCAAGTTCCCCGGCAGCCTCGATGTCGGCGGCAAGAAGAGCTGGAGCAACGTCGGCTGGAAGATCGGCCTCGATTACGAGGTCGGCCAGAACCAGCTGATCTACGCAAACTGGGCACGCGGCTTCAAGTCGGGCGGCTACACCGGCCGCATCGGCGTCGCGGCTGACGGCGACACGCCTTTCAACCCCGAGAAGGTCGACACCTTCGAAGTGGGCCTGAAGGCAGACTTCCTCGACCGTCGCCTGCGCACCAACTTCGCGGCGTTCTACACCAGCTACCGCGACATGCAGGTTGCCCAGATCTACTTCGATCCTGCCACCAACGTGCAGGGCAACCGCATCCTCAACGCCGCCGAGTCCGAGATCAAGGGCTTCGAGCTTGAAGTCCAGGCCGTGCCGGTCGACGGTTTGACCCTGCGCGGCTCGCTCGCCTACCTCGACACGAAGTACAAGGACTTCCTCTACTTCGATCCGGTGGCCGCCACCTTCATCGACCTGAAGGGCTATGCCCTCCAAAACGCACCGAAGTGGGCCTCGACCCTCGGCGCGAACTTCACCCACACCTTCGCGAACGACAGCAGCGTCGTGGCTGACGTGAGCTGGATGTACACCGGCCAGAAGTTCTACACCGCCGTCGTCAACACCCCGCGTTCCTCCGTGCAGCCGACCTACTACGTCGACGCGCTGCTGACCTACTACGGCCCGGACAAGCGCTACTCGATCGGCCTGTGGGGCAAGAACCTGTTCGACAAGCGCTACATCTCCACGGTCTACGACAGCCCCGGCTACATGGGCCTCGTCGGCTATGCCCCGCCGCGCCAGTTCGGCGTGTCGGTCGGCTACAACTTCTGACCTGACGAAATCCTCCCTGGCCCCGGTTGCTTCACGGTAACCGGGGCGCTTTTTTCCAGAGGATATCGCCTTGATCACAACGCACGCATTCATCGCCCGCAGCGCCATCGCCCAGACCCTGTCACTGCACAGCAGGGGCGTTGACCGGGCCGACGCCAACCTTTTGGGCGCGGCCTACCACCCCGATGCCACCGTCGATTACGGCTTCTTCGCAGGCCCCGCCGCCACGCTGGTAGAGATCCTCGCCACCGCGCAGAAAACCACGCCACCCACTCTGCACCGCACCTCGAACATGTGGATCAGGGTCGATGGCGGTACCGCCACCTCCGAAAGCTACGTGATCGCCTACGTCGAGGAAGCCGATCTCCAGCGCCTCGTGTTCGGCCGCTATCTCGACACCCACGCCCTGCGGAACGGCGAGTGGCGCCTGACGCATCGCACCTACGTGCTCGATGGCAACAGCAACCGCGCCAGCACCGCCATGCGCGCCGATCCGCCGGTCGCTCTCGACCATTACGTGCCCGCCGGAGCCAAAGGTGCCGCCGATCCCGGCCGCGCCCTCCTCGCCTTCCACGCCGCCTCAGCCCGAGGAACCACGATGACCGCCACACCCGACCGAGAAGCCGCCCTAGAAGCCGCCCTCGCCAAGGCCGAAATCCACGACCTCTGCATGGCCTATGCCCGTGGCGTCGATCGCGCCGACGAGGCCCTGCTCGCCTCGATCTTCTCCGAGGATTCCACCGTCATCTCGGGCGTCGTCAACGGCTCGGGAAAGGACTTCGCGCGCGACATCACCGCCTTCGTCCGCAGCAATCTCGAAATGTGTTTCCACTCGGTCGCAAACGAATGGGTTGAAGTGCGCGGAAACGAGGCCGTGGGCGAGCACTACGCGCTGGCCCAGATGGTCCAGGCGGGCACCGAAGTCCTCACCGGCGGCCGCTACATTGATCGCTACGTGAAGCGCGATGGCAAGTGGCTGATCCAGTCGCGCACGTTCGTTGCCGACTGGAGCCATTCGCACCCCTCCACGATGCAATCCGACGGCTTCTACGAGGCCCTGACCAACCGCGGCTGCTTCGGTCGCGAAGACCCGATCTACGCCCACTGGGCCGCTTGAGGATATTCGACATGGCTAAAATGGACGGCAAGGTTGCCATCATCACCGGCGGCGCGTCGGGCCTTGGTGCCGAAGACGCCCGCGTTCTCGCCCGCGAAGGCGCGCGCGTGGTCATCACCGACATGCAGGAGGATCTGGGGGCAAAGGTCGCTTCCGAAATCCCCAACTGCGTGTTCATGCACCACGACGTGCGCGACGAGGCCCGCTGGAACGAGATCGTCGCCGAAACGGTGCGTTTGTTCGGCAGGCTCGATACGCTGGTCAACAACGCCGGACTCGTCCGCTTCGGCACGGTCGAGGATTTGTCGTACGAGGACTACAAGCTCCAGACCGACGTTATGGCGGGCGGCACCTTCCTCGGCTGCAAGGCCGCGCTTCCGCACATGAGCCGCGACGGCTCGGGCTCGATCATCAACATGGCCTCGGTCGGCGGGATCAAGGGCATCAGCGTGATCCCCGCCTATGCCGCTGCCAAGGCCGGGATCATCGGCATGACCCGCTCGATCGCGGTCCACTGCCGCGAACAGGGCTACCGCATCCGCGTCAACTCCATCGCGCCCGGCGGCATCGTCACCCCGATGACCGCACAGGCCCTGGCCGAGCTGCCCACCGACCACGCCGGACTCGATCAGGCCAACAACCACGGCATGGGCCAGCCGATCGACATCGCCAACATGGTCCTCTACCTCGCCTGCGAAGACGGCCGCCACATCACCGGCACCAACATCGTCATCGACAACGGCGAGACGATGGGCTGAGGCTTGCACTCACACCCATCCCCGTCACCCCGGCGAAGGCCGGGGCCCACAACCTCGCCGTGATAAAACAACCGTTGCAAAGGCAAACCGCCCAAGCAGCTCGCGTCACGACTATCAGAGAGAAACGACAGCCCATGGACCCCGGCCTGCGCCGGGGTGACGGCGCTGTGGGACATGGGCGCCGTGGAGCGGGATCTGCCCTACCCAACCTCCCCCCAATCCTCGTCGCCCCGGCGAAGGCCGGGGCCCACAACCTCGAAGCCCCGCACTACGCCTCACCCCAACGCGCGAAACCGGAAGTTCCGGAACCGCGCGCTGCCCCCGCCCGCCGCAAACAGCGCCGGCCGCAAACTCAGCAGGTCATCCACGACATTGGCGTTGTAGCCCGAAACCTCGCTGCGCACGCCGTGGCGGGTCCAGTCCTTACCGTCGAGGCTGTAGTAGAACGTCACGATCTGCGCCTCGTTGACGATGCGCATGTGCATCCGGCGCACCGGCGGCGCAGGCTCGGGCCAGTAGCTCGCCTTGCCGCCGCGATAGCTCGTCATCCGCGTGCCATCGATGCCCATGCCGAGGAACAGGCGGTCGTTGAAGAACAGCAGCAGCCCCGCCGTCGTCTCGCCCACCAGTTCCACTTCGACGCTGAACTCATAGGACAGGTCGCCCACGTTCTGCGTCAGGGGCGAACAGTCCTGCGGCCCCGATCCCTTGCCCGCCAGAACCAGCGCCCCGGCCTCGTAACGCACCCGCCCCGCCTCCTCGGGCGCGCTGGCATAGAGCGACCAGCGCGTGCCAAGGCTCGGGACCGAGAAGTCATCCGAGCGCGCAAACCCGTGCGGCACTGCCGCGCCCTTGGGCATCGGCAACGGCTGCGAAAGATCGCCACCCCTGGCCCGGAACCAGCCGTCAGCCGTCCACTCGATCGGTTCGAGCAAGGTCTGCCGCCCCAGCGTACGGTAGCCGTTCTCGTAGCCGTGGTAGATCATGTACCACTGCCCGCCCGGCCCCTCGACGCAAGTCGCATGCCCGCGCGACCACCACTTTTCCGACACGTCTTTCGTGCGCTGGATGGGATTGTGCGGGCAATGCTCCCACGGCCCGTTGATCGAGCGCGAGCGCGATGCGACGACCATGTGTCCGGTCGCAGGCCCGCCGGTGCCGCCCACCGCGCTCACCAGATAGAACCAGCCCCCGCGCCGGAACAGCTTTGGCCCTTCCAGCGCATAGTTCTCGGTCACCCAGTCGTCCGGATAGCGCCAGCCTTCATAGACCGTCTCGATCGGCCCAGCCGTGGCAAGGCCATCATCGGTCAGCCGCACCCGCTTGCCCTGGTTGAAGAACAGGTAGCGGTGTCCGTCCTCGCCCACCACGTGGCCCGGGTCGATCAGCCCGCCAATGCCAAGGTCCACCGGATCGCTCCACGGCCCCGCCATGCTGTCGGCATGGATCACGAAGATATTGGCAAAGTCCTTCAGCCCCTTGGACCACGGCGCCTTCATGAACGGAATGTAGATGAAGTAGCGCCCGCCGTGCTTGACGATGTCCACCGCGAAGCCCGTGCCGAGCGGCTTGTTCAGCGACGGGCCGATGGGTCGCCAGTTCACCAGATCGCGCGAATGCCAGATCAGCATGCCCGGCGCTGCATCGAACGACGAATGCGTCATGTAGTAATCGTCGCCGTCCTTCAGCACCGAAGGATCGGGATAGTCGCCCGAGATGATCGGGTTGAGGAACGTGCCGTTGCCAAGGTCCGCCTTGCGCTGCCCCTCGATCCCGCGTCCCCACGCCGGCGCCTTGCCAGCGGTCTTGCACGCGCCCGCAGTCGCAGCCCTGATGTCCGTGCCATGCAGCAGCGCCGGAACCCCCAGCGCTCCTGCCACGGCGGCCTTCATTGCATCCCGGCGGGTTCCCATACTCTCTTCCTTATTAACGAGAATCTATATTCTAATCTTATCGCGGCAGTGTCAACCACCCTCCCTGCGCCAATCCCTTGCCCGCCTATCCTTATCGCCAAGCGCCAAGACGCCGGACCTGTCGCATGATCCCCGGCAAAACAGACAGAAGAGGATCACCCATGGAAGCGCCCGCGCACGTACCTGCCGACCGCATCGTCGATATCGACATCTACATGCCCCCGGCCCTCGAAACGGCCGGCTTCCACAAGGCATGGAGCGACCTTTCGGCAAACAATCCCGCCGTCGTCTGGACCCCGCGCAACGAAGGCCACTGGATCGCGCTGGGCGGCGAGGCGCTGCAGGATGTGCAATCCGATCCCGAACGATTCTCCTCGCGCATCATCGTCCTGCCCAAGTCGGTGGGCGAAATGCACGGGCTGATCCCCACGACGATAGACCCGCCCGAGCACCGCCCCTACCGCCAGCTGCTCAACGCCCACCTCAATCCCGCTGCCATTCGCGGCGCGTCGGAATCGATCCGCGCCACCGCCATCGAACTGATCGAGAGCTTTGCCGCGAACGGCCACTGCAACTTTACCGCCCAATATGCCGAACAGTTCCCGATCCGCGTGTTCATGGCGCTGGTCGGCATCGACGCCTCCGAAGCGCCCAAAATCCGCCACTGGGCCGAATGCATGACCCGCCCCGGCATGCCGATGACCTTCGACGAGGCCAAGGCGGTGTTCTTCGACTACGTCGGCCCGCTGGTCGATGCGCGGCGCGGTGGCAGCGGCGAGGACATGATCAGCGCGATGATCAACGCCGATCTGGGTGGCGGCCGCACGCTTACCCGCGACGAGGCGCTGTCGATCGTCACCCAAGTGCTGATCGCGGGGCTCGATACCGTGGTCAACGTGCTCGGCTTCATCATGCGCGAACTGGCCGAAAACCCGGCCCTGCGCGCCGACCTGAAACAACGTGGCGCGGACATCACTCCCATCGTCCACGAACTGTTCCGCCGCTTCGGCCTCGTCTCCATCGCCCGCGAGGTCCGCCACGACATCGCCGATTTCCACGGCGTCGCCCTAAAAGCGGGCGACATGATCGCCATCCCCACGCAAGTCCACGGCCTCGACCCGCGCGTGAACCCCGATCCGCTGACCATCGACCCCACCCGCAAACGCGCCCGCCACTCCACCTTCGGCTCCGGCCCGCACATGTGCCCGGGCCAGGAACTCGCCCGCAAAGAAGTGGCGATCACGCTGGAGGAGTGGCTGAAGCGCATCCCCGACTTTGCGCTGGGCCAAGGCTCGGACCTCTCCCCCGTCCCCGGCATCGTCGGCGCCCTGCGGCGGGTGGAACTGGTCTGGCCGACCTGAAACGCGCTTGGCCGACGATCAGCGTCGCCTTGTGGCAAGCAGGCACCGCCCGACGATCACGAACGTCGCGATCTTGGCAACGATGTAACCGGTCAGTCCGCCGAAGAGGAACGTCGCGAACAACGTCACCCCGGCGAAAAAGATGGCCAGAAAGCTCTGCAGCCCGAACGTTTCGTCGCCATAGAACATGTCCACGAGCGCGAAGTTCAGCAGAATGAACAACGCCGGGGCGAGGGTGAGCGCAACGTCTGTCAATAAGGCCTTGTCAAACACGGCCGCGCATTAGCGTTGCGGACGTGATCCCGTCAGTCGCCGATTTGGTGACATTGCGCGGGATCTCGGCTGAATCGCCGTTTCTCCAAAACCTAGCGTAACCGCTAGGTTGAGCCGACTCGCGCCAGCGTCCATAAAACAGGCACAACTGCCGGTTTTAACATGGCAGCCCCGGAGAGTCCGATGCTTGACGCGATCAACCCCCACGGTTTGCCCGAGCCCGCCGACGCGGAAGACCTCGCCGCAATCCGCTGCCCCGGCGCGCCCAGCATGCAGCAGATCGTCGCGAACGACGCGCTCCCCCCGCCGCCGGTGCTGGCCATGGAAGAGCCGATGTTTCTCGGCACCGCCCCCGTATCGGTGGACCGTTACTTCGATCAGGGCATTTTCGAGGCCGAGATCGAGAATATCTGGAAGCGCACCTGGCAGTGGGTCTGCCGCGAGGACCACATCCCCGAACCCGGCGACTACTATACCTACGAAGTCGGCCACCTCTCCTACGTGGTGGTCCGGCAGGACGACATGTCGGTCCGCGCCTTCGTCAACTCCTGCCTCCACCGCTCGACCAAGTTCAAGCGCGGCGAAGGCGTCGGCTCGGGAGACAATCTGCGCTGTCCGTACCACGGCTGGACCTGGAACAACGACGGCACGCTCGCTTCTGTCCCCTGCGCATGGGACTTCAAGCACATCGACCCGGCAAAGACCAACCTCCCAGAAGCCCGCGTCGGCCACTGGGGCGGCTTCGTGTTCATCAACCCGAGCGCGGAAGGCCCCAGCCTCGAGGAATACCTCGCCCCCCTGCCCGAACACTTCAAGGACTGGAACATCGCGAACCGCCACGTCGCGGTCCATGTCGCCAAGGAGCTGCCCTGCAACTGGAAGACCGCGCAGGAAGCGTTCCTTGAATCCTACCACGTGCTCGAAACCCATCCCCAGCTGCTCAAGGGCGTGGGCGATGCCAACGTGCAGTATGATTGCCATTCGGACACGGTCACGCGGTTCTATGCCGCCAGCGGCGTCAACTCACCCCACCTCGCCAAGCCGCTGAGCGAGGAGGAACTGCTCGCCACGATGATCCTCGGCGATAGCGATTCACGCGGGCAGGGCCTCACCGTCGGCCCCGGCGAAACCGCCCGCACCGTCATGGCCCGCCACCTGCGCAAGGTGCTGGGCGAGGCCTACAAGTGCGATCTGTCGACCGTCTCGGACAGCGAGATGATCGACACCATCGAATACCACGTCTTCCCCAACATGGTGCTGTTCCCCGGCCTGTCGCTGCCGATGGTCTATCGCTTCCGCCCGATCGGGCTCGACCCCAACCGCACCCTGTTCGAAATCCTGTTCCTGCGCCCCAATCCCGAAAACGGCCCCGCGCCCGAACCTGCCGAACCCTTCCACGTCGCCGAGGACCAGAGCTACGCCACCGCGCCCGGCTTCGATGCCGCTATGGGCCACGTCTACGATCAGGACACCGACAACCTGCGCGCCCAGCAGCAGGGCTTCCGCGCCAGTGCGGTCGGCGTCCAGAACCTCGGCAACTATCAGGAATCGCGCATCCGCCACTTCCAGATGGTCGTCGACAAATATCTGGCAGGAGAAGCCTGATGGCCTTCGACATGGAAGCCGAAATCCGCGACCTCTGCGCCCGCCGCGACATTCACGATTGCCTGTGCCGCTACATGCGCGGGCAGGACCGGCTTGACCCCGACCTGCACCGCAGCGCCTTCCATGATGACGCATGGGTCGATTGCGGGCTGATGCAGGGCAGCGCCGACGAGTTCGTCGCATTCGCCCAAGGCTTCCTCGCAGACCTTGACGGCAGCCAGCACATCATCGGTCAGGCGCAGATCAGCGTCGATGGCGACAAGGCCTCCGGCGAGGTCTATTTCTACGCCTGGCACCGCACCCGCGAGGATGGCGAGCCCAAGGACCTCGTCGTCGCCGGGCGCTATGTCGACGAATACACCTGCAAGAATGGGGAGTGGCGGATCAGCCGCCGCCGCGAAATAGTGGACTGGGCGCGTACCGACCCGGCAGCCGACGGATTCCTCGAAGGCAATCCGCTGGTCCGGCCGGGACGACGCGGAACAGACTTCAGCCAGACCCGCGACTGGCCGGTCTGAGCACAGGATCGAGGACGCCGAAATGACCGCTCAGGACAAGATTTCCCGCTATTCCCCGGAGTTCGACGTTGCCGTGCGCGGCGACACGATCACCGCTGACCGCTACATCACGCGCGAGTGGATGGAGCTTGAGAACAAGCACCTCTGGCCCAAGGTCTGGCACCTTGGCGGCGTGCTCGCAGACCTTGAGGAAGAGGGCGATTTCATCCGCCACAACTTCGGCAAGGAATCGGTCGTCATGGTCAAACAGGCCGACGGCAGCGTGAAGGCGTTCTACAATACCTGCCCCCATCGCGGTAACCGCCTCGTCCTCGGCGATGTCGGCTCCGCCCCGCGCCTGACTTGCGGCTATCACGGCTGGCAGTTCGATCCCGATGGTACGCTGGTCCACGTGCAGGACCCCGATGACTTCGCCGGCGGCAACCCCTGCGGCAAGGTCACGCTTTCGGAACTGCGCTGCGACACCTGGGGTCCGTTCGTGTTCTGGTGCATGGACGACGATGTCGCCCCCTTGCACGAATGGCTCTGGCCCTACACCGAGCGTCTGGCGGGCTACAAGCTCGACAACTGGGTGCGCGTGTTCAACGTCTCGGCCGATTGCGACTTCAACTGGAAGATCATCCGCGACAACTTCAACGAGAGCTACCACCTCCCCACGATCCACCCCGAACTCGCCACCTTCATCAACGATGGCCTGCCGACCACCGTGTTCGAGATGTACGAGAACGGCCACAACGCGATGTGGATGATCGGCCACCAGGCCACCAGCCGCAAGGACTACGTCAGCGGCGACGTGCCGCCGGGCCTCTATGAAGCCGCCGAGGCATGGGGCATCGATCCCAAGGAATATCGGGGCCGCACCGCCGACATCCGCGAGGCCGTGATCAAGGCCAAGCGCGAACGCGGGGCCGATGCGGGCTACGACTACTCGTCGATGACCGACCAGCAGCTGGTGGACTATTTCCACTGCACGCTGTTCCCCAACCTGACGATCACCATGTCGCCCGAACAGTGCCAGATCCTGCGCACCGAACCGCACCCGACCGACCCCGAGAAGTGCGTGTTCCAGCACTGGTGCCTCTATCCGCCAAACGCGAAGATGCCCGAAGTGCTGACCCCTGTCGGCATGGCCCCGCTGCGCCACGATGCCATCGCGCGCCACTCGACGTACGGCGATGGCGTGTCGGTTGGCTATGTGGCCGATCAGGACCTGTCGATCGGCACCACCCAGCAGCAGGGCCTCAACTCGCGCGGCTTCAAGGGCTGCCTGCTTCCGGGTCAGGAAAAGCGCGTGCAGCGGTTCCATGAGAAGCTGAACGATATGGTGCTGGGGCATCCGACCAAGGCGCGGGAATAGAGGGCGCTAGGCCCACCCCCAACCCCTCCCGCTTGCGGGAGGGGAGAAGAAGAAAACAGACGCAACTTGCCCTCCCGAAGGCGGGAGGGCCGGGAGATTTGGCCTTGCGCAGCAAGGCTTAGTCGGACGGGGTGGGCCTGTGCCTTGCCCAAGGAGAGGGACAAGGAATGAGCAGCACCACCATAACTCCCGGCCCAATAGTTCCTGGGACTCCCGGCCCCCACGTCATGCAGGCCGCCTTCATCGTCGAGGACGTGGAAGCTGCCGCCAGGGCGTGGATCGCCACCACCGGCATCGGCCCGTTCTTCATGGTCCCACACATCGAGCTGGCCGAAGCGACCTATCGCGGGGCACCGTCGGACGGCATCGACTTCTCGGTCGCGCTCGCGCAGTCCGGCGGCATTCAGATCGAGCTGATCCAGCAGCACTGCGACCGCCCCAGCGCCTATCGCGATACCATCGCCAAGGGCCAGACCGGGTTCCACCACTTCTGCATCTACACCGGCGACTACGACGCCTGCCGACAGCGCTATGTCGATCAGGGCTTTGCCGTGGCCATCGACGGCAAGTTCGGCGTGATGCGCTTCTGCTACGTCGATACCTCGGCGGCGCTGGGCTGCATGATCGAGATCGTCGAGGAGGACGAGAACCAGACCTCGGCCTTCACGAAGATCGCGGAGGGCGCTGCTGGCTGGGATGGCGTGACCGACCCGATCCGGCCGCTGTTCGGCTGATATGTTCCCCATTTGTTCCATTTGGCGTTTTGCGTGTTTCCCCGGGGAAACGGAGCGAAGCGTAGTTCAGCGAAGCTAAACATTCCAACAAGATTATAAGTATCTGAGAGGAAACGATAATGCAGTGCCCGATTGAAGACCGCCTTGCCATTCAGGACTTGATGGTTGCTTATGCGCATGCCGTCGACACCATCGGCAACATCGACGGAATCCTCGATGTCTTCACCGAGGATGCCGTATTCGATCTCTCGGGCATCGGCCTTGAACCGCAGCATGGCCACGATGGCATCCGCGCATTCTTCACCAACGTCTTCGCCAACATGGCGCACCACGCCCATTACCTGACCAACTTCGCGGTCACCGGCTACACAGGCGATACCGCCTCGATGCGCGCCTATGTGATCGGCATGGGCGTGGGCAAGGACGGCCGGGCGGTGACGGTCAACGGCCGCTACTACTTCGAGGTCCGCCGTACAGAAAAGGGCTGGAAGGCCACGCGCTACACCATGGACTTCCTGATGCCGCTTTCGGGCACGCTCGAGAACGCGAAGTAAGCTTGTGCGGGGTGCCCACCCCGTCCGACTAGGTCCTGCTACGCAGAACCAAGTCTCCCGGCCCTCCCGCCTGCGGGAGGGCAGGTCCTTAATCTCCCCTCCCGCAGGCGGGAGGGGTAGGGGGTGGGCACTCGCGCAACGCCCAGAAGAAAACAAAACCACCCAACCCCATCCGGCGCTCGGGGAGAACGCCGGTTACAGGAGTGCTTGATCATGGCCACCTATATCCAGGTCCCCGAAGCCGATGCCCCCTACCCCACGCACGAAAGCGCGCAGTTTCCCGAACCGCGCGGCGATGCCATCACCGGTGACCGCTACTGGTCAAAGGACTTCGCCGCGCTCGAATGGGAGCACATGTGGAAGCGCGTGTGGCACGTTGGCGGGCGCACGGCGCAGCTTGAGGAGGCGGGCGATTTCATCACCCACAACTTCATGCGCCAGTCGGTGGTCATGGTCCGCCAGAAGGACGGCGGCATCCGCGCCTTCCACAATGTCTGCCGCCACCGCGGCAACCGCCTCGTCACTGTGGAAGAAGGCGGCGTAGGCGAGCACTTCACCTGCCCCTACCACGGCTGGAAGTGGAACATAAACGGCGCGCTCGACCATGTGCAGGACGAGGAGGATTTCCCCCAAGGCTCCCCCTGCGCCACGCTGCGCATGAAGGAAGTGCCCTGCGAGACCTGGGGCGGCTTCGTGTTCTACAGCTTCGACCCCAACGCCGTGCCGCTGATGGAATACCTCGATCCCATCCCGACGCTGCTTGGCAATCGCGATCTCGCCAGCTGGAAGCGCGTGGTTTGGCGCACGCTGCGCGTCAACACCAACTGGAAGTTCGCCTCCGACAACTTCAACGAGGCCTACCACATCCCGGCGGTGCATCCGCAGTTCGAGGGCATGATCGACGATCACTACTCGACCACCGTGTTCGAGATGTATCCGACCGGCCACAACCGCATGATCGAGAAGCTGCAGCCCTCGAGCCGCTACCCGGACGCGCAGCAGATGAAGCCGCTGTGGGCGCAGGTGCTGAAGGAATGGGACCTCGACCCTGCGCAGTTCGAAGGCCGCGCGCAGGAGGGCCGCCTTGCCCTGCAGCAGGCGCGGCGCAAGCTCGGGCCGGAGCGCGGCTACAAACACTTCGAAAAGCTCGCCGATGACGAGTTGACCGACCAGTTCCACCACACCTGCTTCCCCAACCTGACGCTTACCGGCACCCCCGAGGGGCTCCACGTGTTCCGCACCGAACCCGACATGGAAGACCCCAACTGGTCGACCTTCGACTACTGGTATCTCGCGCCCGAAGTGGCAGGCGGGGCCGATGTGCCAACGCTCTATGGGCTGCGCCCGTGGAAGGAAGCCGAGCACCAGACCGGCGATTTTACCGCCTACAGCGCCGAGATTCCGCAGGGAGACTTCCTGATCCAGGACCTCGATGTTGCGGTGACGCAGCAGCAGGGTCTGCACTCGCTCGGCCACGACGACGCTTACCTCGCCCGGCAGGAAAACCGGGTGCGGCGGTTCCATGAGGTGATCAACGATTACATCGCTGGGCGGCGGTGAACTCGGCGCTGTGAATGCCCACCCCCAGCCCCTCCCGCCTGCGGGAGGGGAGTAGAAAGTAACGAATGCGCCCTCCCGCAGGCGGGAGGGCCGGGAGACTTGGGTCTGCGCAGCAGGCCCTTAGTCAGACGGGGTGGGCATCCAGCGCTCACCCATGAACAGAACAGACGGGAGAACAACCAATGACCCAGCCCACCAAGGGTATCCATCGCCGCCAGATGCTGGCAGGCGCAGGCATCACCGCCGCAGTGGCGGCAACCAGCGGCATTGCCAGTGCCGCGCAGGCTCAGGAAGCACCCGCAGCAGGCTGGGACCATGAATGCGACGTCCTGTGCGTCGGCAGTGGCGCGGCGGCGGGGACGGCCGCCATCACCGCGATGGCAGCAGGTGCGAAGGTGATGATGGTAGAGAAGATGCCGATCCTTGGCGGCACCACCGCCAAGTCGGGCGGCGTCACGTGGATATTCAACCACTTCATCTTCCGCGAACAGGGCATCGAGGACCCCAAGACCGACGCGCTGCGCTATGTCGTGCGCTATGGCTATCCGCGCCAGTACAACCCCAACAGCCCCACGCTCGGCCTCGATGAGAACCGCTTCAAGGTGGTCGAGGCGTTCTATGACCACGGCTCGGCAGCGGTCGATCACTTGCGCGATCTGGGCGCGGTGCAGTTCAAGCAGTTCCGCCTGTTCCAGGTGGACAAGCCCGCGCCTGACTATGCCGACCACCTGCCTGAGAACAAGGTGCCGACCGGCCGCGCGCTGGAACCCGCTGTAGGTTCCGGATCGACGCAGGGCGGCGGCAGTCTCGCCTCGCAGATGCATGCCTACCTCAAGGCCAAGGGCGTGCCGATCCTGACCCGCACCCGCGTGACGAAGCTCGTCAAGGAAGCATCGGGCCGGGTCATCGGCGCAGAGGCGAAGCAGGGCGACAAGGTCATCCGCATCAAGGCCAACAAGGGCGTGGTCTTCGGCACCGGCGGTTACAGCCACAACGTCCAGCTGTGCGACGTCCACCAGCCTGCGGTCTATGGCTCGTGCTCGCTGCCGGGATCGACCGGAGACTTCATCCCGATCGCGCAGGAAGCAGGCGCGATGATGGGCAACATGGGCCTCGGCTGGCGCAGCCAGGTCGTGCTGGGCGAGGCGCTCAAGACGCGTGGCATCGGCCTTGGCGCTTTCGTGCTGCCGGGGGATTCGATGATCCTCGTCAACAAGTACGGCAAGCGCGTGGTCAACGAGAAGCGCGATTACAACGACCGCACGCAGGCGCACTTCTGGTACGATCCGGCGCATGAGGAATACCCCAACCACCTGATGTTCATGCTGTTCGACCAGCGCAGCATCGATGCCTTCGGCGGAGCCTTCCCCTTCCCCGTCAACAAGGCCGAGCAGCCGCACCTTGTCGAAGGGCAGACCTGGGACGAGGTCTTCGCCAAGGTCGATGCGCAGCTGGTAGGCTGGCAGGATCGCACCGGCGGCGTGCGCCTTGCGCCGGAGTTCGCCGCCAACGCCAAGCAGTCGATCAGCAATTTCAGCGCCTATGCGAAGAAGGGCGTCGATCCCGAATTCGGGCGCGGCAAGTATCTCTATGACCGCGAATGGCACCTGCTGTTCTCGGCCCGCCGCGCGGGCACGACGCAGCCGGAAAATCCCTGGCCGAACAACACGATGCACCCGTTTGCGACGAAGGGACCGTTCTATGCGCTGGTGCTCGGGCCGGGCACGCTCGATACGGCCGGCGGGCCGCAGATCAATGCCAACTCGCAGGTTCTCGCGGCGAATGGACAACCGATCCCGGGCCTTTACGCAGCAGGCAATTGCATCGCGGCACCTACGGGGCAGGCCTATCTCGGCGCAGGCGGCACGATCGGACCAGCCGTGACCTTCGGTTACATCGCCGGTCGCCACGCGGTGTCGGCATGAAGTGGCTGGCGCTTGGCACGGGGTTGCTGGCACTTGCCATCTCCGCGCGGGCCGAGGAACCGGCGGTACCTGTGTCCTATGAAAAGGACATCGTGCCGATCCTCGAACAGAACTGTGCTACCTGCCACCTGACGGGCGAGGAAGCAGGGGGCATGTCGCTGGTCGGCGATTCCGCTATCGGCTTCCTTGTCGGCAAGCCCTCGCAGGAAGCGCCCGCCGTCATGCGCGTCGAGCCCGGCGCGCCGGACAAGTCCTATCTGGTGATGAAGATCGAAGGCACCCATCTCGACCATGGCGGGTCCGGAGCGATGATGCCGTTCGGCGGATTCCCGCTCGATGCAGGCGACGTCGCCAAAATCCGCGCATGGATCGCGCAAGGAGCAAAATCGTGAATCCCAATCTCGTAAGCCTTGACGGCAAGGTCGCCATCGTCACCGGCGCAGGCGTCGGCATGGGCGCGGCCACCGCGCGCCTGCTCGCCGCGCGCGGGGCGAAGGTCGTGGTCTCGGACATCAACCCCGACACCGCCGCCGCCACCGTCGCCGCGATCCGCGAGGCGGGCGGCACCGCCCACGCCGTTCGCACCGACGTTGCCGATGAAGCCCAGGTCGAGGCGCTCGTCGCCGAGACCGTTGCCACTTTCGGCCGCTTCGACTGCGCGGTGAACAACGCCGCGATCACCCCGGATGTGCTGCCGATCCACGAGGCCGACATGGCGGTGTTCGACAAGGTGCTGAACGTCGACCTGCGCGGCGTGATGCTGTGCATGAAGTACGAGATCCGCCAGTTGCTCGCACAGGGCTCGGGCGGCTCCATCGTCAACATCGGCTCGGTCAGCTCGGTCCGCCCGCAGCCCAACAATGCGGCCTATGTCGCGGCCAAGCACGGCGTGATTGGCCTGACCAAGACCGGCAGCCTCGAATACGCAGGGCGCAACATCCGCGTGAACGCGGTGCTGCCCGGCGCAATCGACACCCCGATGCTGCGCGGCGCGCTGGAAACCACCGGCTTCACCGAGGAAGACTTCGCCCCGGCACTCAGCCTGTTCGGCCGCTTCGGCAAACCTGAGGAAGTGGCCGAGGCAAGCGCGTGGCTGTGCTCGGATGCCTCCAGCTATGTGACCGGGCACAGCCTGGCGGTCGAGGGTGGCTATCTGACGCGGTAGCCTGCCGTCGATCCTCCCTGTTTTTCCGAAGGACAAATGGGGAGGTGGCATTCGCGGCAGCGAATGACGGAGGGGCTTCCCACCCCTCCACCACCAGCTTCGCTGGCGGTCCCCCTCCCCGTTTGTGCTTCGCAAAAACGGGGAGGATCTATGCTGCCCCGATCTCCGCCACCACCGCGCCCAGCACGCGCACCGCGTCCTCGCCCGAGAGCATGACCTGAAGCCCCCGCTGCCCGCCGTTGAGGAACACCGCGTCCCACAGCAGCGCGGTCTCGTCGATCACCACCGGCACCGGGCGCATCTGGCCGAAGGGGCTGATGCCGCCGATCTTGTAGCCGGTCAGCCGCTCGGCATCGGCCCCGCGCATCATCGCGGCAGACTTCGCGCCCAAGGCCGCCGCAACACGCTTCAATGAAACTTCGCCGTCGCTGGGCGCGATGGCGCAGGCGGGTTTGCCGTCGGCCAGCACCATCAACGTCTTGAACACTTGCGCCGGGTCCACCCCCAAGGCCTCGGCGGCAGCGCGGCCAATGCTCGTTGCGGCGGGATCATAATCGTATGTGCGCAGTTCAAAGGCGATGCCCGCCTGCTCCAGAGCCTTCGTTGCGCGCGTGACCTGTGCCATAGGGGTCGGCTTGTTGCAGAGCGGGCAGATGCGCGCCAGTGGAGAAAGAGCATGAGTGTCGCCTTCCGGCGCGAGAGCGATGACGAGCATCTCGAGCCCGCGTTCGAGATCCCGATCCCGCCGGGGCCGAACCTCGTGACGCCACGCGGCGCGACGCAGATCGCGCAGAAGCTGGCCGAAGCCGAAGCGGCGCTTGCCAATGCCGCTCAAGACGGCGTGGCGGACGAGGCCGAGATCAAGAAGCTGCGCCGCACCCTTCGCTACTGGAGCACCCGGCAAGCTACCGCCGAAGTGACCGCGCCACCGGCCGACGGCACGGTCGGCTTCGGCTGCACCGTGCGCTTCGCGCTGGGCGGCAAGGAGCGCACCATCTCCATCGTCGGTGACGACGAAGCCGATCCGGCAAGCGGCCTGATCGCCTGGTCGGCCCCGCTCGCCCGCGCAATGATGGGGGCGGAAGAGGGGGAACTGGTGGATTTCGGCGGCAAGGCCGAGGCGATTGAAGTGCTGGCGGTGGAAGCCACAGCCTGAGAAGGCGGGCGGAGCGCCACTGCGCCCCGCCCTTCAGGGTCAGAAGTTGGTGCGCACGCCCACGAACACGGTCCGGCCAATGCCGCTGACCGGGTAGGCCGAGCTGGCGATGAACGGTTCCTTGTCGGTCAGGTTGTTGACGCCCGCCGTGATCGAGAAGTTCTTCTGCACGTCGAACGTCGCCGCCAGGTTGTGGACCCAGTATTCGGGCGCCATGCCCGCCGGGCCGAACTCGGTGGCAATGCGCTCGATCTGGATCGCCGAGGCAACGGCCTGGCGGCCGATGTACTGCAGCGAATAGTTCAGGGTGAAGGCCCCACGGTTCCACGTGAACGACCCCACGCCCGACCATTCCGGCGCACCGGTTTCCTTCAGGCCCGGATTGACGAGGCTGCGGTTCACCGGATCGAAGAAGCGGTTCAACTTCTCGGTCCAGTTGGCGACCACATTGATGCCGAAGTTGTTCGCGCCAAGGCTGAAGCGGTAGTCGATCGTGGCGTCGATACCCGACGTCTCGATCCGGCCGAAGTTGATCTGCGTCTGGCGCAGGAAGTTGAAGCCGAAGGTGCTCTGCCCCGCGCTCGGCCCGTTGCGTGAGAACAGCGCGCAGAACTGGTTCGGGAACGTGTCGTTGTCATAGCAGGTGTTGACGATGTCCTGCGCCGAAACCGCGGCGATCGCGTCCTCGATGCGGATCGAGTAGTAATCGACCGAGAGCGTCAGGCCCCGGATGAAGCGCGGCTGGATCACCGTGCCCACCGTCCAGGTCGTGGCGTGTAGATTTCCGCTGAGAAGTGACCCGGTAAGGGCATAAATTTCCATTGAGAATTGACCCATGTTTGAACCCGCCCCTGGCTGACCAGTCAGGGGTATCGGGAGTGATCGACATGGATTTATTGAGTGTAATTCGCCGGTGGCGCCTTCGTGATAAGATCCCGCTTCGTGAGATTGAGCGGCGCACCGGTTTGTCGCGCAACACGATCCGCAAGTATCTGCGCGCGGATACGGTGGTGCCGCAGTTCAAGGTACCTGACCGGTCGAGCAAGCTGGACCCGTTTGCTGAGAAGCTGACGGGTTGGTTACAAATCGAGGCTGGCAAATCGCGCAAGCAGAAGCGCACGGCGAAGCAGATGCATGCTGATCTGGCCGTATTGGGCTACGAAGGGTCCTATAATCGTGTCGCTGCCTATGTGCGGGATTGGAAGGCAGGCCGTCTCTTGGCACAGCAGGCCAGTGGCCGCGGAACATACGTGCCTTTGGTTTTCCAGCCAGGTGAGGCGTTCCAGTTCGACTGGAGCGAAGATTGGGCAATTCTTGGTGGCGAGCGTGTCAAGCTGCAGGCGGCCCATACCAAACTATCACACAGCAAGGCGTTCATCGTGCGGGCCTATCCGTTACAGACGCATGAGATGCTGTTTGATGCACTGACGCAGGCATTCCGCGTGCTGGGTGGTGTGCCGCAGCGCGGGATCTTCGATAACATGCGAACTGCGGTCGATAAGATCGGCAAGGGCAAAGCCCGACAGGTCAACGCGCGCTTCACCGCAATGGCCAGCCACTACTTGTTCGAGCCTGCATTCTGCAATCCGGCCTCGGGGTGGGAGAAGGGCCAAGTCGAGAAGAACGTGCAAGATGCACGGCGGCGGCTGTGGCAGAAGTTGCCGAGCTTCCCGGATATCCATGCGCTCAATGCCTGGCTCGAGGAACAATGCATCGCGCAATGGGGTGAGATCCAACATGGCAACTTGCCCGGCACCGTAGCCGATGTACACGCCGCTGAGGTTGGTAGTCTGATGCCGCTGGGGCGGACCTTCGATGGTTTTGTCGAACACACCAAGCGGGTGTCCCCGATCTGCCTCATCAGCTTTGAACGCAATCGGTACAGCGTCCCGGCATCCTTTGCCAACCGCCCGGTCAGCATCAGGATCTACCCCGAGCGGATCGTGGTGGCGGCCGAGGGGCAGATCCTTTGCGAACATGCCAGAATCATTGACCGATCCCACCACACTGGCGGGCGGACAATTTATGACTGGCGGCATTATCTGGCAGTAGTCCAGCGCAAGCCGGGAGCACTGCGCAATGGCGCGCCATTCTTGCAGCTCCCAGAGGCCTTCAAGCAGCTGCAAAGCCAGCTCCTACGTCGTCCCGGCGGAGACAAGGAGATGGCGGAGATATTGGCGTTGGTGCTGCAACATGACGAACAGGCAGTGCTTTGCGCTGTCGAACTGGCGCTGGATGCGGGCGTCGCCACCAAGACCCACGTCCTCAATATCCTGCACCGCCTGATCGATGGTAAGGCTCCACCGGCAGCGCCGATTGACGCACCGCAGGCTTTGCGCCTTGCGCAAGAGCCGTTGGCCAATGTCGGACGTTATGATGCCCTGCGTGAGGGAGGGCTGCGTCATGCGTCATGACCCCGCCAGTGCCGCCGTTGTCGTCATGCTCAAGGCGCTGAAGTTGTATGGCATGGCCCAAGCAGTGGGGGACCTTATCGAGCAAGGCGCCCCAGCCTTCAGTGCCGCAGTGCCGATGGTCTCCCAGTTGCTCAAAGCCGAGATGGCCGAACGTGAGGTCCGCTCGATTGCTTATCAGATCAAGGCCGCCCGGTTCCCAGCTTACAAAGACCTGGCCGGGTTCGACTTCGCATCCAGCGAGGCCAACGAGGCCCTGGTTCGGCAACTCCATGGTGGCGAGTTCATCGACGGCGCTGACAACGTAGTACTGATTGGCGGGCCCGGAACCGGCAAATCGCACATCGCCACTGCGCTGGGAGTTCAAGCCGTCGAACATCACCGCAGAAAAGTGCGCTTCTTTGCCACGGTCGATCTGGTCAATGCGCTCGAACAGGAAAAAGCAGCCAACAAGGCGGGGCAGATTGCCGAACGTCTGCTCAAGCTCGATCTCATCATCCTTGATGAACTGGGCTATCTGCCGTTCAGCCCATCAGGCGGAGCTTTGCTGTTCCACCTGCTCAGCAAATTGTACGAACGCACCAGCGTCGTGATCACCACTAACCTCAGCTTCAGCGAATGGGCCGAGGTATTCAGCGATGCCAAGATGACCACAGCCCTGCTGGATCGGCTAACCCATCATTGCCACATCATCGAAACTGGCAATGACAGCTTCCGGTTCAGGGCCAGCTCTGCCTCACCAAAACCACGAAAGGAAAAATCACCAGCTTGACCCAAAACCCGCTCTGCGGGACATACCATCACCCGGGTCAATTCTCGATGGAAATACCGGGTCACTTCTCAGCGGAAATCTACATCAGGCCCTCGAAGTCCCGCTTGAGCACGTAGTTGACCACGCCGGTCACCGCGTCGGCACCGTAGACTGCCGATGCGCCGCCGGTCAGCACTTCGACACGCTCGATCAGCGCGTTGGGGATCGTGGCGACGTCGACGGTCTGCGTTCCGGCCACGCCCGAGACATGACGATAGCCATCGACCACCACCAGCGTGCGGTTCGAGCCGAGCTGGCGCAGGTTGAGCGTGGCCTGGCCGATGCCGCCACCGCCGCGCTCGATCGAGTCTGCGACCGTGCCCGAGGAAATCAGCGCCGGGATCTGGCGCAGCGTCGCCGTGGCGTCGGTGTTGCCGGCGTTGCGCAGCGCTTCGGACGTGATCGTGTTGATCGGCAGCGGCGCGGTTTCATTGGCGCTGCGCTGCAGGCGGCTGCCGGTGACGACGATGGTGCCGTCGGCGCTTTCGGCCTCGGCCGGGCTGTCGATCGCCGGTGCCGGAGCGGCAGCGTCCTGCGCGAAGGCGGGAATGGCAGTAATGGAAAGAGCGCTCGCAGTGACCAGCGCTGCGACGCGAATGGATGTTCTGGTTTTCATGATCAGTCCCCGTTTTCCGCGCCATGCCCGGCGCGGGTTGGGGGCAATCTGCAAAGCCGCCCATCGGGGTCAATTGCCCCGAAGTGCGGTTACATTCCAGAAATACTATTACAGGTGAAGTGGTGCAGACAGAACACAATGTTTCCCGCAAAGCAATACTTGCGTACTATTGGGAAACATTACGTTATCAAACCTGACTGAAGCCGCCGTCCATCACGAACTCGGCGCAAGTGACGAAGCTTGCCGCGTCCGAGCAAAGATAGACCACGCCCCCGCCCATTTCCTCCGGCCGCCCCATGCGTCCGATCGGGTGGTTGGCGACGATGCCCTGCATTGCCACCTCGCGCGATGGCACGGCACCCAGTTCGACGTACTTGTCCATGATCGAGGCCAGCATCGGCGTGTCGATCCCGCCGGGATGCACCGAGTTGACGCGGATATTGTGGCCGAGCGCGGCAAACTCTGCGCCAAGGCACTTGCTCAGCATCTTCACCGCCGCCTTGCTGGTGCAATAGGCCGCGTTGAAGGCCGCACCGCGCAGGCCGCCCACGCTGGAGAAGTTGACCACCGAAGCGCCACTCTTGCGCGCCTTGCCGCCCTCCTTCAGCAGAGGCAGCAGGACCTGCGTGCCGATGATGATCGAATCCACGTTGATCGCGTTGACACGGTGGAAATCGGAGAGCGGCGTTTCCTCGAACTTGGTGACGATGGAATAGCCCGCGTTGTTCACCAGCGCATCGAGCCTGCCGTACTTCTCCTGCACCAGCGCCGCTACGGTGCGCCAGTCGGCCTCGCTCGTCACGTCGTGCTTGAGGTAATGGTCCGCGCCTTCGATCTGCGCGTCTGCGGCAAGGTCGGTGGCGATGACGATGGCATTGGCCGCCTTCATCGCCTTGACCAGCTCGCGGCCAATGCCACCTGCTGCGCCGGTGATGACGGCGACTACGTTATCCAGAGCAATCGTCATTGTGCCGTCCATCCCCCGTCAATCACCAGCTCCGCGCCGGTCATGTAGCTTGAATCCTCGCTGGCGAGGAAGAACGCGGCCGAGGCCAGTTCTTCGGGCTGTGCCAGACGCCCGATCGGCGTTGCGCCGACCACGCCTGCGACCAGATCATCGGGCTTTTCGGCAAAGCCCTGATCGACCCAGCGCTGGAACCCGGCCTTGAGCAGCGGCGTCTCGACAAAGCCCGGATGCAGCGAATTGGCGCGGATCGGGGTCTTCTTCTGGCAGAACTCGATGGCGATGCCCTTGGTGAACAGCCGCACGGCGCCCTTGGACGCATTGTAAGCCGAAACCTCGTTCATGCCGACCAGCCCCATGATCGAGCTGACGTTGATGATCGAGGAGCCGCCGCGGAAGTCCTTGCCGCTCTCTGCCATCAGCGGCACGAAATGCTTGGTGCCGAGGAACACGCCATCGACGTTGATCGACATGATCCGCCGCCAGCTTTCCATGGAGAGCGTCTCGACCGGTCCGGTCAGGTCGATCCCGGCGTTGTTGACGAGCACGTGGCACTTGCCGTGGCGTTCCTTCACCAGCGCGACCGCACGCTCCCAGTCCTCTTCCCTGGCCACGTTGGCGCTGATGTAGCTGGCAGCCTGCCCCAGCTTGCCCATCACTTCGCGCGCGGTGTCGCTGTCCTCGGCGTCGAGGTCAGACAGCACCACTTCGGCACCTTCGGCGAGGAAACGGGTCGCGCAGGCCAGGCCAATGCCGCGAAGGCCGCCCGAGATGAAGGCAACGCGCCCCTTCAGGCGCTGTGCGGAAAGTTCCATGGTACTCAGACCCCCATCATACCGGCGGTCGTCGCGCCGTCGATCGCGTATTCCGCGCCGGAGATGAACCCGGCCTCATCGCTCGAAAGGTAGGCGACAAGGCCCGCCACTTCATTGAGCTGCGCCATGCGCTTCATCGGCGCCATGCCTTCGTACATCGCGCGCGCGGCGGCGGGATCGGGCTGGCTGTTCATGATCTGCTGAATCAGCGGCGTTTCCACCACGCCCGGCAGGATCGCGTTGACGCGGATGGCATAGCCCTGCTGCCCGCAGTGGACCGCAGCGGACTTGGCCAGCGCGCAGACCGCTGCCTTGGTCACCGAGTAGGTCACGTAATTGCCCAAGGGGCGCGTGGCGTTCATCGACGAGTTGATGATGATGGAGCCGCGCGGACCTTCGGGATTGCGCTTCATGCCCTTTATCGCGTTCTGCACGGTCAGCATCACGCCGGTCTGGTTGACCGCCACGACGTTGTCCCAGCCCTCGATGCCGACATCCTCGATGCTGGCATCGCCGCTTTCGGTGCCGGCATTGGCGAACACGATGTCGAGACGGCCTTCGGTCGACATGATCTCGTCGATCAGGCCCGGCCAGCCCGCAGCGTCCTGCACGCGCAGCTTGCGGAACACCGCGCCTGTTTCGGCGCAAAGCGCGGCGGCGGCCTCTTCCTTCGATCCGGTGAACCACACCTTGGCACCTTCTTGCGTCAGCCGCGCGACAGTGGCCGCGCCGATGCCGGTGGTGCCCCCGGTGATCAGGGCGACCTTCCCTTCAAGCCTCTTTGACAATTGCTCTCTCCCGCACAGAATCTGCGTGAATTTATGGCGTCAGTGGTTACGCGCACGCGCAGTCCGTGCAACCTATGCTTTCAGCAAGGTGACGCGCGCGCGGGGGACCGGCAAAACCGGCAGCAATGACTGAATTCTGGGTGAGGAATCGAGAAAATGGCTGACAGCGATCCCAATATGGGCGGCGGCAAGGCAAGGTGCGAAGCAATCAGCTGGCAGGAACTGCTGGCACAGGACTCGCGCCCCGCTCCGGCGATGCTCACCGAAGAGAGCTACCAGTATCGCGGCTCGGAACCGATTGCCGCCGAGCGCTACACTTCGGAAGAGTTCGCCAGGCTCGAGCGCGAGAAGATGTGGCCCCACGTCTGGCAGTTTGCCGCGCGCGAGGAGGACATTCCCGAGGCGGGCGATTACACCGTGTTCGAGAACGCGGGCCGCTCGTGGCTGATCTCCCGTCAGGAAGACGGCAGCGTCAAGGCGATGCACAACGTCTGCCTCCATCGCGGCCGCAAGCTGCGTACCGAGGACGGCACGGCGGATACCTTCACCTGCCCGTTCCACGGCTTTGCCTGGAACAAGGACGGCAGCTTTGCCGGCATGCCCTGCTCGTGGGATTTCAAGCATCTGCAGGCAGAAAAGATGGCCCTGCCCGAGGCCGAAGTCGGCCGCTGGGGCGGCTATATCTTCCTGCGTGAGGAACCGGGCGGCCCCACCCTCGAGGAATACCTCGCCCCGATCCCCGAATTCTTCAAGCGCTGGCGGCATGAGGAATGCACCACGGTGATCTGGGTGGCCAAGGAAGTCCCGGCGAACTGGAAGGTCACTGCCGAGGCCTTCATGGAAGCCTGGCACACCGTCGTCACCCACCCGCAGCTCCTGCCGTTCACCGGTGACGCCAACGCCGCCTACTGGACTTATGGCGACAATGTGAACGTCAACCATGTGCCCTTCGGCATCATGTCCCCGCACGTCGATCCCGAGGGCAAGACCCAGCAGTGGATCGTCGACGAGTTCTGCAAGTACAACGGTCGCTCGGCGGACAACTACGATGCATCGGGCGATCCCTTCGCGGTCAGCGTGCCCGAAGGCATGACCGCACGCGCTGCCCTCGGCGCGGCCATGCGCGCAGGCTATACCGCGCAGACCGGCTATGACCACGACCACGCCACCGACGCCGAACTGCTCGACGGTCTCGTCTATAACGTCTTCCCCAACTTCGCGCCGTGGGGCGGGTTCATGCCGAACATCGTCTATCGCTGGCGCCCCGGAAAGACGCCCGACACCTGCCTGATGGAAGTGCGCATCCTCGCCCGCGTCAGGAAGGGCGATCCCATGCCGCATGGCGTGCCGATGAAGCTGCTCACCCCTGAGCAGAAGTGGACCGATGCGCCCGAACTCGGCGTGCTCGGCCACGTCTTCGAACAGGACATGGACAACCTGCCCTATGTGCAGGACGGTCTCCATGCGTCGAAGACCGGCGAGGTAAACCTCGGCGACTATCAGGAAATCCGCATCCGCCAGTTCCACCAGACGCTCGACAAATATCTGAACGCATAGCGCAGACAGCCCACCCCGCTGCGACTAATCTCGCCTTCGGCTCGATAAGTCTCGCTCCCCTCCCGCAGGCGGGAGGGGTTGGGGGTGGGCATTCGAGGGCAGCGTGTGCAAAAGACATAGGCGGCAGAACCATGTCGCTGCGAGTTTGGGAGATGATGCCAAGTGAGTGAAGACAACAGCGAGATTCGCCCCCCGCGCATCGATTGCGTGTTCGTCTGTGGCGGCGTGTGGCATGACATGGACTTCGCGCGGCTCGAGATCCTCAAGCTGCTGGCCGAGGACCCGGCGATCCGCACCCGCGTGTTCGAGGATTACGAGAACATCGAGGCGATCAAGGCGGCTGATATCCTGATCACCTACACCTGCGACGTCACGCCCTCGCTCAAGGCGCAGGAAGCCCTTCGCGACTGGCTGCAGGCAGGCGGGCGCTGGTATGCGCTGCACGGCACCAACTCGGTCCTGCGCTTCCTCACTTCGGGCGAGCACAAGAACCTGTGGGACGCGCCGCGCTGGGCGCCGCTGATGATGGACCTGCTCGGCAGCCAGTTCATCAGCCACCCGCCGATCGCGCCCTATACGGTGACCGTCGCGGACCCCGATCACCCGCTGGTGCAAGGGGTGGAGCCGTTCGAAACCACGGACGAGCTCTACCACATGGAGTACCACGGCGACCTGCACGTGCTGCTCGAAACCGACTGCACCGTGGAAGGCACCGGCTTTGTCGAGGCGGCGGATGCCATTGGCAAGCATGCGGTCATGTACCTGAAGGACCACGGAAAAGGTGGCGTGCTCTACAACACGCTGGGCCATTGCCGCGGGCACTACGATCTCCAGCCCATGCTCGACTGGTGGCCCACGGTCGACCGCTGCGCCTGGGACCTGCCGGTGTTCTACGACCTGCTCCGGCGCGGCATCGGCTGGCTGAAGGATCGTCCGGCGAAAGCTTGATCCTAAGTCCAATTTAGGCGGCAAGGGGGCCGTGTCACACCTTCCGGGTAACGAATCCGGGAGAGATACAATGACCAACCTACGCCTTGCACTCATCGCTGGCGCCCTGTTGACCGCGACCGCGGCTCATGCTGGTCCGCCCGCAAATCCGCCATCCACTTGGGCGCGCTGCGCGGTGTGCCACAGCAACGCCAAGGGCGCGCCCGACAAGATCGGCCCCAACCTCTTCGGCGTCTATGGCCACAAAATGGGCGTCAAGCGCACTTACAAGTTCTCTGACGCGGTGAAGAAGTCGGGCCTCAAGCTTGACGATGCAACGCTCGACAAATGGCTGGAAAACCCGGCGAAACTCATCCCCGGCAACCGCATGAGCTTCCCCGGCATCAAGGACCCGGCCAAGCGCGCCGAACTGATCGCGTATCTCAAGACGCTGAAGTAACTTCGGAAAATCCTCCCCTTTTTCACGAAGTGCAAAAGGGGAGGTGGCAGTCCGAAGGACTGACGGAGGGGTAAGAATCCGGCCCCTCCACCACCCGCTGCGCGGGCGGTCCCCCTCCCCGTTTGTCCTACGGAAAAACAGGGAGGATCTTGGCCGGGCTTGCCACCACCAGCGCCCGGCCTGCGCCGTGCCAGCCCTCGATCCCCTCGGCCAGCCAGTGGACATTGCCGAAGCCATCGCGGGCGAGGCGGCGGGCGGCGTTCCAGCCCATCCAGCAATCGGTGCGGCAGAACAGCACCACCGGCATCCCCGGCGATCTTTCGCGCGCGGCGGCCACCGCATCGTGCAGCCCATGCCACAGCGCGACATCGGGCTGGCCGCGTCCGGTCTCGGGATGCCAGAGGGCACCGGGGATGGTCTCGTGGGCAGTCGCCAGAGTCCAGCTTCCCGTCACGGAATCGCGCACGCCCCCTTCGGCGGGGAGGACATCGATGAACAGGGCATCGACCCCCGGTTTGAGTTTGAGAGCGTCTTGAAGGGTGATGGGGGTGGCGGGTGTGGGCAGTCGATCTACCGGGGCGCGATAGCGTGCCGTGCGGTAGCCGTTGGCGTCGAAGACTTCGGCGAGAGTTGGGGGGGAGTTACCCGTTTGCCCCGCAGAGTTGCCGGGGAGTTGGAGAGCGCCAACAAGCGCCAGTGCGAGGGTCCTGATCGTGCCTGCCATGTGCCCTTCCCCTCTTGTTCCAAGGTCCAATATGACGGCGCGCCCGAAGCGGTCATAGTGGACTTTGGGAGAATGCGTGAAATGCCAAGGCTGACGATTGCCGTCCTGTCATTTGTCGTTGCCGCCAACGCGCAGGCAGCGCCAGCGGACCCGTTGAAATCGCCGATGTGGGAGCATCACGCCGCGCGGCTGTTCGGCGCCGACAAGGTCGTGTTCGACCCGCGCGTGGTCGTGCGCATCCCTGAAATCGCTGAGAATCAGCGTGTATTTCCGGTGACCGTGGACGCCCGCACCCTGCCCGACGTGCAGCGCATCGTGCTCTTCGCCGATCTCAACCCGATCCCGGTCGCGCTGGATTATCGCCCTGCCGAGGCCGAGCCCTTCATCGCCACGCGGATCAAGCTCGATCAGCGCACGCCGGTGCGGGCGGCGGTGCTGACGGCGGACGGGACGTGGCACGTGGGCGGATCGTGGATCGATGCGGCAGGCGGTGGCTGCTCTGCCCCGCCGGTGAGCCGCGTGAAGGGCGACTGGGCGGACCATCTGGGCGAAGTGCGCGGCGCACAATGGCCTGAAAAGGCGGGTGAAACACGGCTGCGCATGACCTTCCGCCACCCGATGGATACAGGGCTGGTCGAGAACATCCCGGCCTACAACATAGAGCACCTGACAATCCACGATGCGGGCGGCAAGTCTTTGGGCGAAATGCAAATTTTCGGCTCGGTGGCCGAGGACCCGGCCTTCACAGTGGTGGTCAAGGCGCGCGGTGCGATCAGCTTCGAGGCGCGCGACAGTGCGGGCCTGCGCTTCCCCGGCAAGGTCGGCGCATGAGGCTTGACCGGCGGGCTGTAGTGCTGGCGGGACTGCTGGCTCCCGCCGCCGCGTTCGCAGAGCAGTTTGCAGGCAAATACAATCCCTTGGCGCAAGCCGTCGGCGATGGCCTGTGGATGGTGCGCGGGGCGGACGAGGCGATCGGCTTTGCCAATGGCGGGGCGATTGCCAACAGCGCGATCATCGCAACAGAGGCAGGCGCGGTGCTGTTCGATCCGGGCGTTTCGCGCGAGCATGGGCTGGCGCTGGGCGCATTGGCGCAGCGGGTGACGGGCAAGGCGGTGGGCCGGGTCTATGTCAGCCACCTGCACCCCGACCATGCGATGGGCGCGGCAGCATTCGATCCCGCGATTGTCCACGCCCTGCCCGCGACCCGCGCCGAGTTGGAGCGCGATGGCGAGGGCTTTTCGGACGCGATGTACCGCCTGCTGGCCGACTGGATGAAAGGCACCGCAGTGGTCCTGCCGCAGGGCGATGTAACTGAAGGTGCGGCAGAATTTGGCGGGCGCAAGTTCCGCCTGCTCGCGCTCAAGGGCCATTCGGGCGGCGATCTGGCGCTGCTGGATGAGGCGACCGGTGTGCTGCTGGCGGGTGATCTCGTGTTCCACGACCGCGCGCCGTCAACGCCGCACGCGAGCCTGCCCGACTGGCGCAAGTCACTCGATGTCCTCGCCGCCCTGCCCCACAAGCTGCTGGTGCCGGGCCACGGCCCGCTGGACCGCGACGGCAGCGCGATTGCGCAGACGCGGGATTGGCTCGGCTGGGTAGAGGCCACGCTGCGCGATGCGGTGGCCGGGGGGCTCGACATGAGCGAGGCGGGCGAATTGCCGATTGCGCCGCGTTTCTCAGCGCTCAAGGCCGCGCGCTATGAATTGCAGCGCAGCGTCTCGCACTTTTACCCGGCGCTCGAGGCGGAGTTGTTGCCGAAGCTCTAGAACTCCGCGCGGAGCGAGACCGTCAACCTGCGCGGGGCGCCAGGGGCGTAGGCGCGGGGGTTTTCGGCGCCGGGAGCTTCGGCAAGGTCGATCTCGTCGACTTCCGAAAAGGTGCCGAAGGTGGCGTAGCGCTTGTTCAGGACGTTGCGTAGCTGGGCGACGAGGCGGATGCCCGGGGCGAGCTTTACAGCGCCGTCGAGATCGAGAACCGCATAGGCCGGGGTGCGGGCGTTGTCGTTGCCTTCGTCTCCGGCGAGGTACTGGCCCGAGCGGGCGCGCAGGGTGAAGCCTGCCGACCAGTCACGCGCTTCACGGGCGAGGCGCAGGTTCATCGCATGGCGCGGGACAGCGGGGAGCTGGTTTCCTCGCTCGACCATGATCGTGCCTTCGTCGTCAGCCGCGGGGTTGGACGGACTCGACATGGTGAAGGCATCGCGGAAGCGGGCGTCGGTGAAGGCGTAATTGGCCGACGCGTGCCAGCCATTGTGTCGCCATTCGGCAGAGGCTTCGACGCCCTGCCTGCGGGTGTGGCCGAGGTTGGCGAAATAGGCGCGGCCGCGCACGGTGGAGGCGACCATGCGGATGTCGTTGCTGGTTTCCGAGCGCCAGGCGTTGATCCGCCAGGCCAGCGCCTTGCGGGTGGCGTTGATTCCACCGTGCCAATTGCTGGCGGTGACCTGCTTCAGATGCGGGTCGGCTACGAAGAAGTTGGCCAGCGTGCACGGCGCTTCGGGATCGGCGCAGCTGAGTTCGGCAGGGGTGGGATTGCGGCTGGTCAGCGCGAACCCTGCCGTAGCGTGGATGCCGTCGGCCAGCGCATAGTCGAATTCGACCGAGGGGTTGAAGCGGCGAAAGGTGTGGTCGCCATCGAGCGCGGTGCCGAGCCGGTCGTCCATCACCACACGGTTGTGCGAATAGCGTGCCCCGGCCTCTACCGAGAGAGCGCTGGTAAGCGGGATCTGGGCGCTGGCGAACAGGGCGAGATCATCCAGCCGCGTGACAAGATCGACCGGCAGGATCGCGCCTTCTGCCGACACCAGCGGCAAGCCGAGGTCTTCGACCGAACGGTCTTCCTCGAGCTCGCCAAGGTCGGTCTGCGCGCCGAAGCTGGTGCGGGCGCGTTCCCATGTGCCGCCAAGCGCGATGCGGCGGGTGCCGATGGCAGTTTCGCGCACGTCGAGCCATTGCAGGGTTGCGCCCCAGGCACGGGTGCGCTCCTGCCCGCGATTGAACACGGCGGGCTCATCGTCTGCCGCATCGACAGCGATGGGGACGCCGTTCGAGAACAGGGGATCGGAGAAGCCGTCGTCGTCATCCTCGACGCAGAGCCGCGCCGGGCTGGCATCGCATGGACCGAAATCGGCAAGATCGCCATTGGCATTGCGGCGGTCGAGGTATTGCCAGTGGGCACGCAGTTCGATGCGGCCGGTATCGCCTCTAGCCAGCCATGGCGCTGCGACCACACGGGCAAAGCGGGTGCGGGTGGTGTCCGGCCGGGTGAACACGGCGTTGTACTGCGCATCAAGCAGTTCGACGGGGGCGACGCCGTTGCCGGTGAGGTCGGTCGATGCGCCGAGTGCGGAGAGTTCCACGCCCCAGCCATTGCCCTGATGGATGCCCTTGGCAAAGCCGCGATAGAGCTTCGAGGGGCTGGCGACGCGCCAGCCTTTGTCGCGCCGCGCCTCGAACGATACGAGCAGATTGTCCTGCGAGGTGCCGGTGCCGTAGCTGACCGCACCGCCGACCATGCCTTCGCTGTCAACGTCGCTCTGCGCCTTGAGGCCGCCAAGGCTCATCCCGTCACCGGTCTGGACGAGCAGCGATCCGGCAAGGGCATTGCGGCCAAGCACCGGGTTGGCGTCGTTGACTTGCGCGCTGACAAGCACGGTATCGGGCATGAGATCGAGCAGGACGACATCGCCGAACGGCTGGTTGAAGCGCACGCCATCGAGATAGACGGCAAGGCCCTGCTCCATGCCCTGCAGCGCGCCTGCGGAAAAGCCGCGCCAGCCCAGCGTTGCCTGCCACGGATTGCCCGCCGCCTCGCCGAGCGTCATGCCGGGGATGGCGCGTTCGAGCGCGCGGCCGAGATCGGGGCGGCCCGAGGCGTCGATGGCGGCTAGATTCAGCGCACGTGCCTCGTCGAGATCGATTGTGCCGCCCGGAGCGGTCACGACGATCTCGGGCGCTTCATCAGCAAGCGCCGGAAGCGGGGCGGCGGCGAGGAGGACAGCAATCGTACGGCGCATAGGATCAGATCTTCACGCGAAGGCCTGCCCATACCGTGCGCGGGTTGCCGAGGTCCATAGACCCGCCGGCGTTGCGCGTGACGATATCGGTATCGAACACGTTTTCCGCGCGCAGGATCAGGCTGACGCCCCTGGGCAGCGGCACTTGCGCGAAGAGATCGAGCGTGGTTGCGGCCTTGAGGCTGTCGACCTGCAGGTCGTCCTCGTACTGCTGGCCGACGTGGCGCAGCGTGGCGGCGATGTCCCAACCCGATGCAGGCGCGAGGCCGAGCGTGGCCGAGGCGGCGAGGCGCGGGGTCTGGGCGGGGCGTTTGCCGGTGAGATTCGAGGCGGCACCGTTGCGCACTTCGGCGTCGGTCCATGCCAGCGAGCCATCGAAGCGGACGATGCCGAGTTCGGCGTGGGCCGATGCCTCGATGCCCCGCGCGCGGATCTGGTCGACGTTCTGGCGCTGACGCAGGTTGGTGCCGATGGTGACGTTGGCGACGGCGTCCTCGATGCGGTTGTCGAAGCCGGTGACGGAGAGGCGCAGGCCCTTGGCGGGGGTGAGGTCGATCCCGGCCTCGAAACCCTTCTGCTTTTCGTTGCGCAGGGCGGCGTTGGCCTGCGTGGTGACCGGGAAGACGGTGAACGGGCGGTAGAGTTCGTTCAAGGTCGGCTGGCGCAGGCCGGTGTAGGCAGCGGCGCGCAGGGCGATCATGTCATTGGCGCGGAAGACCGCGCCGCCGCGCCAGGTGACGGTCCAGTCGCTCTGCGTGGCGTAATCGTTGCGACTGGTGACGGTGCCGGCGTTGTTGCGAACTTCGAAGTAGCCGTCGGCGATCACGGTCCGGTCGGCACGCAGGCCGCCGGTGAGCACGAGCGCCCCGATGGTCAGGTCGTTCTCCGCGTAGAAACCGAGGTCGGTGTTGACGCCCCCTGCCCGGCGGCGGGCGGTGATTGCGCCGGTGGCGGCGCTGATCGCGTTTTCCTTCATCGTGCCCGAGGCGCGGCGCCAGTCCACGCCGAGGCGCAGGACGTCTTTCCCGCCCATCGGCGGACGCAGCTCGAACTTGCCGCCGAGGCCTTGGGCGGGGGTGTCGTACTGGTCGAGCGTGGGTTTGAAGCTGGTGGCGGAGACGACGATGTTGTCGAAGTTGCGGACCTGGACATAGGCCAGCGCATCGAACTGCCAATCGCCGCGACCGACGAGGCGCAGGCTGGCGTCCTGCCCTTCGCTGGAGGTGGTGGCGCCCTTGAAGCGCAGCAGGCGTTCATCGCGATACACCAGGGCGCGGGCTTGCAGCTCTACCGTGTCGGTGAGCGGGGCGACGGCGCGGATCTGCGTGGACCACGATTCGTAGCGGGCGCGGACCGTGGCCGGGACGCGCTGGGCCTCAGGCGTGGTGAAGAAGCCCTTGCCGCGATCCCAGCGGCCCGAGACGACCGCGAAGCCCGAGCCGAGGCGCGGGGCGACGCTCAAGGACGCCTCGGTCTCACCGCGCTGGCTGGCGAGGAGCTGGCCATTTACGAGGCCAAGCTGGTCTGGGTCTGCGCTCTCGAGTTCGATCGTGCCCGACAGCGCGCCTGCGCCGAACGGGCCGGAGCCGCCGCCGCGCGTCACGCGGATCGAACCCAGCGTATCAGGCGTGATCGCGGGGAGCGGGACATAGCCGAAGAACGGATCGGCCATCGGCACGCCATCGAGCAGCACGAGGGCGCGGCTGGTGGCGTTGCCGCCCAATGCACGCAGGGTGACGCCCTGCGCCGAAGGGTTGGACGAGCGGCTGTCTGACCGGCGGAATTGCTGGAAGCCGGCGACCGAGGTCAGCACGTCCTCGATGCGGCCCGAAGCCGAGGTCGTGATGGCGTCGCGGCCGATTTCGACGGTGGAATAGGCGGGGGTGCCGGGGGTCTTTTCAAGGCCCTTGCCGGATACGACGATTTCGCCATCGGGCCCCTCATCCGCGAAAGCGGGGAGCGCGGTCGATGCGAGAGCGGCTGCGGCCAGGAGGCTGCAGGCACGCGAGAATCTGGTGTCGTCCATCTGCTGCGACTTTCCGGATGACGATTTGAAGACAGGTCTGTCGGCGGCGCTTTGGGAGCATTATGCGCCGCCGACAAGGGTGGACTTATGGTTAGGATGTTAAGTTTTTGAAATCCGGATCAGAAGAACAGGATTCCGCCAACCGCCACGGCATCGCTCTGTGCCTTGTTGCCCGAGTGGGCGACGGCCTTCGAATGCACGTATTCGCCGATCAGCGTGACCCATGAGGTCAGGCCGTAGCGGACCTGTCCGACGTAGCTCGAGTTGACGTCGAGCAGGTTGGGGTTGGCGACGCGGTCGGTGTTGCTGGCGTAATCGAGGTGGCTCTCGCCATAGCTTCCGCCGACCGAAACCTTGCCGAAGGTGGCGAGGGCCTGGGCGTAGAAGCCGCTGGAATCGCGCTTGGCGATGCCGGGGCCAGTCTGTGGAGCGCCGGTGTCGAACAGGCCGAGCACGGTCGTGCCGAGGCCGCTGGCGGTGTAGTAGTAACCGGTCGCGGTGACCGGGCCGACCGTCACCTTGCCGCCGAAGTCCACGCCGCTGCCGGTGTAACTGCCGCCGCCGACGATGTCATGCTTCTGGGTGATCCCTGAGACCCACAGACGCGCCACAACGTCGCCGAACTTGCCGTCATAGGTGACCTTGCCCTGGAAGCCGGGGGCGGAGTTGCTTTCCGCCGGGCCGGTAAGCGAGGACAGCGGCTGGAACACGCCGACCGAGGCCTGCAGGCCCTTGAAGCTCGGCGAGGTGTAGGTGATCTGCGGCTGGAAGTCGGTGTAGATGTACCCGACGCCGATGCGGCCCAGCGTGGTGTTGCCGGGTGCAACGTTGTTTCCGGGCGTGCCCGAGGACAGCAGGGTGATGTCGTTGAGGATCGCTTCGGACGCGAACAGGCCGATGTCGCGGCCGATCTTGAAGGTGCCGACGTTGGGCTTGCCGAAGGTCATGAAGGTCTGGCGGAAGTCGATCCCGGCGGTGGCCAGCGCGGTCGGCTGGCCGCCGTTGTTGGCGCCAAGCGCTCCCCAGGCGGTGGAGTTGATACCGGGGTACATGCCGAAGGTTGCGCCGACGTCCCAGCCAGACTGCTTGGCCGCGACCGAGACCTTGAGGAAGCCGGGGAGCAACCCGTTGCGGACCGCGCTCGAATTGTTGGCACCGACGCTGGCGATGCCGCCCGTGACGGCAGTGCGCGCGGTGGGGGTGGCGGGGTTGTCGTGAACGTAGAAGCCGTTGACCGAGCCTGCGAAGGTGATGGTTGCCGGGCCGACCTGCAGGCCGATGCCGCTATCGGTCATGCGAACGTCGCGGGTGTGATCGATCGAGGCCTGCGCGCGGGCCATTGCATCGAGCGCGGCGGCCTCGACGGCAGGCGTCGGAGCAGCAGCGGGAGAGGGCTTGTTTTCCTCGGCGAGCAGCTCGGCATATTCCTCGTCGGAGAGGATGCCCTTCTCGTGCAGGCGCTTCAGAAGTTCGGCGGTGCCGGCGTAGGCGGGCGTGGTGGCGAGCGCCATCGTGGCGAGCGCGACCGAGGCGCAAAGCGCCTTCTTCATGTTCATTTCCATCCCCTCCTTGAAAGGTCGTGTCGATTATCTGCGACTGAGCGGGGACAATGCTGCGCGGAAACAAACCGCGATATTGGACTTTGGGCGTTGGACTTTGGGATAATGACGAAGGACAGTCAGCGCCCCAGCGCGACGCCCCAGGGGCCGCCGCCTGCCGGAATCGTGGCGGTGACCTGCATCGCGGCGATGTCGACGAAGGAGACCGTATCGCTGGCCCCGTTGGCAACGATGGCGCGGGTGCCGTCAGCGGTGATGGCAAGGTGCCAGGGGCGGTCGCCGACCTTGACGTAGCCGCGAACCGTGCGGGAAGCGACGTCGACAACAGCGATGCTGTCTGCGCGACCGAGGGCCACTATCGCGGTCTTGCCGTCGGGGGTGAAGCGGATGCCGCAGGGCATGACCTTGTAGGCGGGCACGCCCGCTGGGGCGAAGGTCAGAGTCTGCTCGATGGTCTTGGTGGCGACGTCGGCGATCTGGACGGTGCCGGCCATTTCGGCAGCAATCCACACTTTCGCGCCGCTGGCCTCGAACTCGATGTGGCGGGGCCTTGCGTTGGTTTCCATCTCCTCGTCCAGGGTGCGGGTGGCAAGGTCGATCCAGGCGACGGTGTTGTCCTCCTCGCTGGTGACGAGCAGCCATTTGCCGTCAGGGCTCTGCGCGACGCCCTCGGGCTCGTTGCCGGTGGCAACCTGCCAGGCGACCTTGCGCCCCGCAAGATCGATGGCGGTGACCGCGCCGTTGTCCTCGTTGGCGGCGAAGAGCAGGTCTCCGGCATAGGCGGGGAAGAACTGTTCGGGATCAGCGCCCGATGGCAGCGTGGCGATCAGCGCGCCGGTGGCGGGATCGCGCATTTCGACCGCGTTGTCGGCACTGGCGGCGACGAGCAGGGCCTTGCCATCGCGCGTCATGGCGATGCCGCGCGGGCGCTTGCCGACGGGCCATTCGGCTTCGACTGTGCCCTTGTCGAGATCGATCACCGTGACGGTGGAGGACCGTTCGTTGCTGACATAGGCGCGGCTCGCGTGAGCAGCGGGTGCGAGCGCGGTGCCGAGCAGCAGGGCCGCAGCAATGGCTTTCAGTTTTCTCTCCATGCTGCGCACAATATTGCGGGTTAGGGATTTCTCATATGGCACCTTGGTCTTGTACCATGGTTCAATTTGCGATCGACCCGCAGCGCGATAAGCAGGGCACATCATCGGGGCGGACGATCGTCCGCACCCGTGTCGCAGAGGATGACTGATGATCAAGATATCCAAGGGCCGAGCCGCCCTGCTGGCAGCGGCTGCGCTCGCCACCGGCGCCATCGCATCGAGCCTTTCCGCCCATGGCAACGTGACGCCGCAGGCGGTCGATACCTCCGCCCTGCCCGACCTTGCCGGTGGCAACGACACGTGGGTGACGGTCAATCCCTATCGCGGCAACGAGAAGGCGCTGGAAATCGGGCAGTCGGCCTATGGCCAGAACTGCGCGCGGTGCCATGGTCTCGATGCGATCTCGGGCGGCATCGCGCCTGATCTGCGCTATCTGGAGACCGGCGACAGCGGGGACGAATGGTTCATCCAGCGCTTCCAGCATGGTTCGGCGCGCGACGGCAAGGTCTATATGCCGCCGATGGGCGAAGTGCTGGGCCAGAAGGCCGGTTGGGCGATCCGGACCTGGATCGAATCGAAGCACACCGACGAGTGAACCGGCGTTCATTCCTGCAGGCCCTCGCCCTGAGCGCGCTGGCCGCGTCGTCCAGCGCCTTTGCCGCGCCGCTTGAGAAGGTCAAAGACCTCGGAGTCCTTCGGGTCGGACTCTATGCGGACAACCGGCCATGGTCGTGGGATCAGGGTGGCAAGGTGGCGGGCATCGACGCCGACATCGCACGCGCCCTGGCTGAAGCGCTGGGCGTGCGCGCCGATGTCCAGCTGTTCTTCGCGGGCGAGGACATATCCGACGACTTGCGCAACGTGGTCTGGCGCGGCGGGCTGCTCGGCTTCCAGCCCTGCGACGTGATGCTGCACGTGCCGTTCGAGCGACAGCTGATGCAGGCCGAGGACAACGTGGTGTTCCTCGCGCCCTATTACCGCGAGACGTTCGGCGCGGCCTGTTCGCGTGATGGCGGCAATTGCGAGGCGGTTCCGGCCGCTTTCAAGGGGCGGCCGATCACGGTGGAGCTGGCCTCCATCCCCGACTTTTATTTGCTCGGCCATGCAGGCGGGGTGCTGGCGAAGGATCTGGTTCACGTGCCCACGGGCTACGATGCCGCAGCGGCGCTCGCCGATGGCAGCGCAGAATTCACCGTGGCGACGACCGCACAGATCGAGGCGGCAGTTGCCGATCATGCCGACGCCGGGATCAAGGTGCGCAAAGGCCCGCTGCCAATGATGATGTCTCCGGGCTGGGACATCGGCATCGCGGTCAAGGAGAACTCGCGCAATCTCGGCTTCCGGCTTGAGGAGATCCTTGAGCAGATGGTCGCCGACGGGCGGATGGCTGCGATCTTCAAGGCCCACGGCGTGACCTGGAAACCAGCGCTTTCCGCGCAATCCTGAAGATTTGCTTCGGGCCTGAACCGCAAGGGCAGGCAAACGGGGGGGACGGGAACACCGACTGCGACCGGTGTTCCCCGAACCGTTTTTGCTGCACTTGTTTTGCGCAACATTTTTCGCGGGGGAATGCCCACCCCCAGCCCCTCTCGCCTGCGGGAGGGGAGGTGATAGAACTGCGCCTGTTTCCCCGTGCCGCAGGCGGAAGGTGTCGGGGGTGGGCCTGAGGCACAACTCCTTATCCCAAGGTTCAATTGTGTGGCATGCTGCAACCGATAGGCTCACTTCGACGATAGGGGATCAGTGGCGAACCGGGGGGATTCCCGCATGACCGCACTCCATCGCAAAACAAGACCCCATAACAGGAGGGACAGGATGAAGCGGCGTTTTTCAATCGTGTTGGCAGGCCTTGCGGCCGCAACCAGCCTTACGGCAGCACCGGTACTTGCCGGTGGACCGACCAGCGCGGACATCGTCAACGATGCGGCCACGCCCGGTGACGTGATCAGCTATGGCATGGGTCCGCAGCAGCAGCGCTTCAGCTCGCTCGACAAGATCAATGCCGAAAACGTGAAGGGCCTCGTGCCGGTGTTCGCGGCATCGCTTGGAGGCGAGAAGCAGCGCGGCCAGGAATCGCAGCCGCTGGTCTATGACGGCACGATCTACGTGACCGGCTCGTACTCGCGCCTGTTTGCGTTCGATGCGCGCACTGGCGAGAAGAAGTGGGAATACAACGCCCGCCTGCCCGACGGCATCATGCCTTGCTGTGACGTGGTCAACCGTGGTGCCGCCATCCATGGCGACAAGGTGATCTTCGCCACGCTCGACGCTCACTTGATTGCGCTCGACCGCAACACCGGCAAGGTCATCTGGAACAAGAAGCTGGCCGACTATCAGGCGGGCTATTCGGCCACGGCTGCGCCGCTGATCGTCAAGGACATGGTCATCACCGGCAACTCGGGCGGTGAATTCGGCATCATCGGCGAAGTATCGGCGCGCAATGTCGATACCGGCGAGCTGATCTGGACGCGCCCGACCATCGAGGGCCACATGGGCACGCTGGCTGGCAAGCCGAGCACCATGACCGGCAAGCTCAATGCTTCGTGGACCGGCGATCTGTGGAAGACCGGCGGCGGCGCGACCTGGCTTGGCGGAACCTACGACCCGGAAACCAATCTGCTCTACTTCGGCACCGGCAACCCCGGCCCGTGGAACAGCAACCTGCGCCCTGGCGACAACCTTTACACCGCATCGACGCTGGCGATCGATCCCGATACCGGCGAGATCAAGTGGCACTACCAGACCACGCCGCATGACGGCTGGGACTTCGACGGGGTGAACGAGTTCATTCCGTTCGATGCGACGATGACGGTCAAGGGCAAGCAGGTACCGATGAAGCTCGGCGCCAAGGCTGACCGCAACGGCTATTTCTATGTACTCGACCGCACCAACGGCAAACTGGTCGGCGCGAGCAAGTTCGTGATGCAGACCACGTGGGCCGACGGCATCAACCTGAAGACTGGCCGCCCCAACTTCATCCCCGCCAACCGTCCGGGTGCGCCTAACGGTGCGGAAAAGGGCACGACCGTGTTTGCCAGCCCGTCGTTCCTTGGCGGCAAGAACTGGATGCCGATGGCCTATTCCAAGGATACCGGCCTGTTCTACGTGCCCTCGAACGACTGGGGCATGGACATCTGGAACGAACCCATCGCCTACAAGAAGGGTGCGGCCTATCTGGGTGCGGGCTTCACCATCAAGCCGATCGCCGAGGACCACATCGGTGCCCTGCGCGCGATGGACCCGGTGACCGGCAAGATCGTGTGGGAATACAAGAACAAGGCTCCGCTGTGGGGCGGCGTTCTGGCCACGCGCGGCAATCTGGTGTTCACGGGTACGCCCGAGGGCTACCTCATGGCGTTCGACGCCAAGACGGGTGCGGAGCTGTGGAAGTTCCAGACCGGGTCGGGCGTGGTCGGATCGCCGATCACCTGGGAGCAGGACGGCGAGCAGTATGTCGCCGTGATGTCAGGCTGGGGCGGCGCGGTGCCGCTGTGGGGCGGCGAGGTTGCCAAGACCTTCAAGGAAATCAGCCAGGGCGGTTCGCTCTGGGTGTTCAAGCTGCCGAAGTAACTCTCCCCGGAGCGCCAGACCATACCGCAGGTCTGGCGCTCCACCCCCTCCCCGGGTAGATGACAATGATCAATACCGCCGCACTAACCGCATTCGCAGACGATAAGGGGAGCGCTGCCGTGGCAGAAGTCGGATCTCCGGAACGCGTGCTGATCGTTGATGACCATTCGCTGGTGCGCGATGGCTTGCGTTCGATCTTCGACGATGCCTTTCCGAACTGTGCGATCCTCGAGGCGGACAGCCTGGAAGCGGCCTTGAACACGCTGGCGGCAGAGGGTGATGTCGATCTCGTCCTGCTTGACCTCAACATTCCCGACGTTTCGCATCTTTCCGGACTTGAGGCGCTGCGTGACCGCTTTCCGGCGACGCCGGTGGTGATGGTCTCGGGCGTGACCGACCGCAAGGTGGTGCGCGATGCGCTGGCGGCGGGTGCGGCAGGCTTTGTGCCCAAGAGCCTCAAGCGCGCGGCGATCCTCGATGCGCTACACCAGGTGCTGTCGGGCGAAATCTACATGCCCGAACTGGAAGGCGATGACAGCGCGGCTGCCGAGGAAGACCTGATCCGCAGCCGGATCGACAGCCTGACCCCGCAGCAGCGCGTGGTGCTGGGGCATCTCGTCGCCGGGCGGCTGAACAAGCAGATCGCCTATGAACTCGACGTCTCGATGACGACGGTGAAGGCGCACGTATCGGCGATCCTGCAGAAGATGAACGTCTTCTCGCGCACGCAGGCGGTGATCATGGCCGGCAAGATCGGCTTCAAGGGGTAACCTTTCACGCCGGTAAACTGTCACGAATGGGCAATTGCTCTTCGCCGCCGGTCTGGCAGACTGGGCGCGGGGGAGATTGCCATGCTGATCAACACACCACTGGCGCTGCCATGTGGCACCGTAATTCCGAACCGCCTTGCCAAGGGCGCAATGACCGAGGGGCTTGCCGATCCCTCGGGCCGACCGACGGCGGAGCTTGACCGGCTCTACGGCGTCTGGGCCGATGGCGGCGCGGGGTTGCTGATCACCGGCAACGTGCAGATCGACGGCGACCATCTTGAGCGGCCCGGCAACGTGATCATCGACCGCGCGCCCGATGAGGCGATGAAAGCGGCGCTGGCGCGGTGGGCCGAGGCGGGGACGCGCGCGGGCAACCAGCTGTGGATGCAGATCAGCCACGCCGGGCGGCAGACGCAGAGCACCGTAAATCCGCACCCGAAGGCACCTTCGGCGGTCAAGCTCGGGCTGCCGGGCGGGCAGTTCGGTGAGCCGGTGCCGCTGGAGGAGGCGGAGATCCTCGACCTGATCGGGCGCTTTGCCACTTGCGCCAGGGCCGCACAGGAGGCGGGCTTTGGCGGGGTGCAGATCCATGCTGCGCACGGCTACTTGCTTTCGCAGTTCCTCAGCCCGCGCAGCAACCAGCGCAGCGACCGGTGGGGCGGTTCGCTGGAGAACCGGGCGCGATTCCTGATGGAGACGGTGCGCGCGGTGCGTGACGCGGTGGGTCCGGCCTTCGGCATTTCGGTGAAGCTCAATTCGGCGGACTTCCAGCGCGGCGGGTTCGCGTTCGAGGAAAGCCTGGAAGTGGCGCGCTGGCTGGAAGGGGCGGGGGTGGACCTTCTTGAGGTTTCGGGCGGGTCCTATGAACAGCCCGCTATGATGGACATGGAGGGGCTTGAGGCCGTGGAACGGCCAGACGTCCCAGCGTCGACTGCGGCACGCGAGGCCTATTTCGTCGACTTTGCCAAGGCAATGAAGGCGAGCCTGACCAGGAGGCCGTTGATGGTCACGGGCGGCTTCCGCAGCCGGGCCGCGATGCAGCATGCGCTGGAGACGGGCGCGGCGGACCTGATCGGCATCGGCCGTCCGCTGTGTGCCGCGCCTGCGGCCTGCCGCGACCTTCTGGAAGACAGGGGGGACTTGCCGCGCTTCGAGGCAACCCTGCGCATGTTGCCCCCGGCCCTGCGCTGGCTCGAACGGTTCGATGCCGTGCGCACCATCGCGGGCTTCGGCGTGCAGATGTGGTACTATGCCCAGATCGATGCGCTGGGGCGGACCGGGCGGCCCGATCCGGACAAATCGGTCTTCGCCTCGCTGCTGCAGGTGCAGGGTCAGGCCAAGGCGTGGATGAAGGCGCGACGCGCGCTCTAGAAAACGGGCGCTTTAAAGCACGTCCCTCTGGCGCAGGAAGGCGCGGAGTTGCGCGGGCTTTACCGGCTTGTTGAGGAGCGGGAGCGCGAGGGCTGCGAGGCGGGTCTTGGTCTCCTCGCCGCGGTCGGCAGTGATGACCATGGCGGGCAGATCGTAGCCCGCGCGGCGGCGCAGGGCGGCGATGGCTTCATCGCCGGTCTGGCCGTCGTCGAGGTGGTAATCGACGATGGTCATGGCCGGTTTGCGCGCCAGTGCAGCGCTGACGCTGTCGTCGGCAGGATCGCGCGCGGTGACCACTTCGAGGCCCCAGTTCTCAAGCAGGGCCTCCATGCCGGAAAGGATCGACGGATCGTTGTCGATCACCAGCACGAGGCCGCCATTGCCGGTGGGCGCAGCGGATGCAGGTTCGGCGGGCGCAGGCGCGGCGACCGGCTCGACCCGGGGCAGCAGGATCGAGAAGGCCGAGCCGAGGCCGGGGACCGAATCCAGCCCGATGGGATGATCGAGCATGGTCGAGACGCGGCGGACGATGGCAAGGCCAAGGCCCTTGCCGGGGATCTTCTGCGTCTTGCCGACGCGGCGGAACTCGCCGAAGATTTCCTCGCGGTCCTGCGCGGCAATGCCGGGGCCGGTATCGCGCACGGTCACGCGCACCTGCCCGTCAAGCTTTGCCACTTCCACCGAGACGCGGCCCGCATCGGTATAGCGGATCGCGTTGGAGACGAAGTTCTGGAGCACGCGGCGCAGCAGGCGCGCGTCGGAGCGGACCCATGCATCGGTTTCCACCACATCGAACTGCAGGCCCCCGGCTGCGGCAAGCGGGGCGAACTCCACGCGCAAGGTCTGCAGGATCGAGCCCAGCGACTGGTGGCCGATCTCGGGCTGGATGGCGCCTGCATCGAGGCGCGAGATTTCGAACAGGGCTTCGAGCAGGTCCTCGACCGAATCGAGCGCGGTGGAGGCCTGGGCGACCAGTGCCTGCGGGCGTTCGGGCAGGCGCAGCCCGTCCATGGCCGAGACGAACAGGCGCGCAGCGTTCAGCGGCTGGAGCAGGTCGTGGCTGGCGGCGGCAAGAAAGCTGGTCTTTGAGCGGTTGGCCGTCTCGGCCTCGTTCTTGGCCTCGACCAGCTGGCGGTTGACCTCGACCAGTTCGGCGGTGCGCTCCTCCACCCGGCGTTCAAGCAGTTCAGCCGTTTCGGTGAGCGAGCGTTGCAGGCTGACGTGGTCGGTCACGTCGTCGAAGGTGAAGACCATGCCGCCATTGCCCAGCGGAACCGAGCGGATCACGAAGTGGCGCCCGTCCATCAGGCATTCGGCGGAAAGCTGGCGCGTATCGCCCTCGCGCCAGGCGAGGCTGTCAGCGCATTCGAGGCCCAAGCGCCAGCTGCACCATTCGACCAGCTGGGAGTGGCTCTCGACATGGCGCAGCAGGTCTCCGCCCGAAAGGCCGAGGACACGCACCAACCCTTCGTTCCACGCCTGCATCCGGCGCTGGGCATCGAACAGGCAGACGCCTTCGGACAGGGTATCGAGCGTGGCCTGTAGGGCGAGGTTGCGCTCGGCCAGTTCGAGCGCGCGCTGGCGGGCGTCCTCGGCCTTGACCGAGGTGATGTCGGTATAGATGCCGACGATGCCGCCATCGCTGGTGCGCAGCTCGTTGATCTGGATCCAGCGCCCGTCGTTCAGCGCCTGAACGTGCGCCCCTTCGGCGCGGCGGTGCCAGTCGACGCGGTCGCTCAGCCAGCGGTCGGGCGCCATGGCCGCGCCCATGGTGGAACCGGTCAGGGCAACGCGGCTGGCCATTTCGGAGAATTCGGGGCTGTCACCCGAGATCGGCTCGACCGCCGGAAAGATCCTGAGGAAGGCGCGGTTGCACAGGATCAGGCGGTCATCGGCATCGAACAGGGCGAAGCCGTCGCTCAGCGATTCAATGGCATCGCGCAGGAGGACGCGGGCGGCGGTGGCATCCTCGTTGGCGGCGGCGAGTTCGGCCATCGCCGCTTCGAGTGCGCTGGTGCGATCACGCACCACGGATTCGAGCGCGATGGCCGTCTCGAACATCGAGAACGCGCCGCCTTCCATGTCGACCGAGCGTTCGACCCGGTCCATCAGCGCGGCGTTGATCTTCTCAAGCTGGCGCACGCGGGCGCGCAGGGCGGTAATCTCGTCCTCGCCATTGACCATCGCTGGCGCGAGGATGCCGGTGAGGCCGCTGTTCATCGCCCCACCGCAAGTCCAGTGAAAGTCTGGTTCATGTGCGCAGCGCGGAACTGTTCGCCATAGGTGTTGAAGCCGAACACGCGGTTGGCAACATACATCCGCGAGACCGCGCCTGCCTGCTGGCGGTCCTCCGCATCGAGCCGGTTGAGCACGCAATCGAAGCCGACGACGTGGTCGATCTCGCCGACCTTGTCGCCGATTTCCTCGAACAGGGCGTCCATCTCGGCGATGCGGTCAATCGGCTCCCCGATCGAAAGGACCACGCCCGTGTCAATGGCGCAGTAAAAGGTGAGCGAGCCGTCCGCGTTCGCAGTCTGGATCGAGCGGACGTGGAACTGTCCGCCGGTGCGCACGATCGGGGGATAGGCGGCGAAGAACTGGGCGTTGAGTTCGGTCACCGGGCTGCCCGCGAGGCGGCGGTATTCCTCGGCAGCGGGGGCGGCGTTGATTTCGGTGACGACGCGGGATTCGGCGTCGGCCTCGGTGATGACCATCTTGGCAGGACCGGGGCGGTAGAAGCTCTTGCAGAAGACGTGAAGCGGGCGGCGGCTGGTGAGCAGCACGATGACCGCCGCGTCCTTGTGGAACGCGCCTTCATGGAAGATCGCAGTGTCGCGGAAGGAAAGACCGTCGCCGCTCGACCCGCCGATCAGCTGGATATCGCCCAAGGCATGCTGCGCGGTCATCGTCAGCAGCTCCTCGCGGTGGGACAGGCCATCGACGAAGAACAGTGCAACTTGATGCAGCCCCTCGCCCGCGCCGTGATCACGCCGGGACTGGGCGACGAGCTGGCGGATCGCACCCTGCGCGGCGGCGGGATCGAAGCTGTCGAGATCGTCGAAGCGCAGCGAGGCCATCGAGAACGGGCCTTCGGGAAAGCCGATGAGGACGACCGAATGGGTATCATAGCCCTGCTCGGTCAGCTCGCCCGCACTGGTGCAACCGTAGAGGCGGACATCGGGCATGCGCTCGGCCAGAGCCTGTTGCAGGGCATCGCGCGGGTAGGCATTGGAGCAGAACAGCAGCGCGCCTGAAAGCTTGCGGCCAGCGATGCATTCGGCAAGTTCGGCAACGGCGGCCTGCGGATCGGCGGCGCGCGACGTGCAGGCGATCATCCGCGCATCATCGCCAGATGTCGCGATCCGTGTCGCCATATCCATCACTGCATCCTCCATGGCCGACCTCTTGCGGGTTCTCCTGCCTGTGCCAGCTTAGGGCGAGATAGCCCCTGCGCCAAGCGCTGGCGCATCCCCGCGCATGGGTTCGCCCGCCGCTTCGAGCGCAGCGCTCTCCTCATCGGAAAACACCCGGCTGCGAACGATGAAGCGGACGCCTTCGGGCGCTTCGAGGCTCATGCCCGCGCCGCGTCCCGGCACGACATCTATGGTGACCTGGGTGTGCCGCCAGTATTCGAACTGGGCCGCCCCGATCCAGACCGGCGTGTCTTGCGCCACGTGGCCGAGCAGCACGTCCTGCCCGCCGACGCGGAATTCGCCCGCGACGAAGCACATGGGAGCAGAGCCATCGCAGCATCCGCCCGACTGGTGGAACATCAGCGCCCCGTGTTGCGCCTTGAGCCGGGAAATCCATTCCCCGGCCTCCGGCGTAATCAGAACACGAGGCGGCTGACTGCTCATCCGACTTCGGAAATCATGATGCTCGCGCCGCCGGTGGCGAAGTTGGCGATATCCGCGCTGGCGGCCTGCGCCTGAGGCGAGGACATCGCCGCAGCCATCGCGGCGGCATCGGCATACCACAGCTGGGTCAGGCGATAGTAGGCGGGCGGGCTGCCATCGGGACCGGGCAGGCCCTTGAGCAGGACAGCCTTTTCCAGCCCGGGAATCTGTTCGGCAATCGGCATGTGGGTGCCGAGGTAGTAGGCCTCGAACGCCTCCGGATCGGTGGGGGCATTGTAGAACACGTTGACGACGACCTGGGCCATCCATTCATCCTCTCATAGTTGTCGCTTCATCTTTGCGCTCTTGTGGCGCCTTGGCAATTGGCGGATCACAAATGGCGACGGCGCGGGCGGGACCTTCCTCCCTGCACCGCGCCGTCTCCCTCCAGCGATCACGCCGGTCTCACGTCATCCTCAGAAGAAGCCGAGCTTCTTGGGGCTGTAGCTGACCAGCAGGTTCTTGGTCTGCTGGTAGTGATCGAGCATCATCTTGTGGGTTTCGCGCCCGATGCCCGACTGCTTGTAGCCACCGAAGGCCGCGTGGGCCGGGTAGGCGTGGTAGCAGTTGGTCCAGACGCGCCCGGCCTGGATGCCTCGGCCGAAGCGGTAGGCGCGGGTTCCGTCGCGGGTCCACACCCCGGCGCCGAGGCCGTAGAGCGTGTCGTTGGCAATCTCGAGCGCTTCCTCGTCGGTCGAGAACTTGGTCACGGCAAGCACCGGGCCAAAGATTTCTTCCTGGAACACGCGCATCTTGTTGTGGCCTTCGAGCACGGTCGGCTGGACGTAGTAGCCGTCGGCCAGTTCACCGGTGTGCATCGCGCGCTCGCCGCCGGTCAGGACCTTGGCGCCCTCGTCGCGGCCGATCTGGATGTAGGAGAGGATCTTCTCCATCTGGTCGTTCGAGGCCTGCGCGCCGATCATGGTTCCGGCATCGAGCGGGCTGCCGAGCTTGATCGCCTCGACGCGGGCAATCGCCTTTTCCATGAAGCGGTCATAGATCGATTCGTGGACCAGCGCGCGGCTCGGGCAGGTGCAGACCTCGCCCTGGTTGAGCGCGAACATGGTGAAGCCTTCGAGCGCCTTGTCGAGGAAGTCGTCGTCGTGATCCATCACGTCGGCGAAGAAGATGTTCGGGCTCTTGCCGCCCAGTTCCAGCGTGCAGGGGATCAGGTTTTCGGACGCATACTGCATGATCAGGCGGCCGGTGGTGGTCTCGCCGGTGAACGCGATCTTGGCGATGCGCTTGTTGGTGGCGAGCGGCTTGCCTGCCTCGATGCCGAAGCCGTTGACGATGTTGAGCGTGCCGGCAGGCAGGATGTCTGCAATCAGTTCGGCGAGAACGAGGATCGACATCGGGGTCTGCTCGGCGGGCTTGAGGACCACGCAGTTGCCTGCGGCCAGCGCCGGGGCGAGCTTCCACGCCGCCATCAGGATCGGGAAGTTCCACGGGATGATCTGGCCGACCACGCCCAGCGGCTCATGGAAGTGATAGGCGACGGTATCGTGGTCGATCTCGGCGATCGAGCCTTCCTGCGCGCGGACGCAGGCGGCGAAGTAGCGGAAGTGATCGATGGCGAGGGGGATGTCGGCGGCAGTCGTCTCGCGGATCGGCTTGCCATTGTCGATGGTCTCGGCCAGCGCGAGGAGATCGAGGTTGGCCTCCATCTTGTCGGCAACCTTGAGCAGAATGTTCGACCGCTCGGTGGTGGACATCTTCCCCCACGCGTCCTTGGCGGCGTGTGCGGCGTCAAGCGCCAGCTCGATGTCCTCTGCCGTGCCGCGCGCCACCTGGCACACGACCTGGCCGGTCACCGGCGAGATATTGTCGAAGTACGCACCCTTGACCGGGGCAACCCACTTGCCGCCGATGAAGTTGTCGAACTTTTCGCGAATGAGCGAAATGCCAGTGAACTGGCTAAGGGCCTGCTGCAACATCCTCGGTACTCCGGGTCGATTGTCGTTGAGATCGACCCGGAGCATGCGCCCGCATCAGCGCGACGCCAATTGTACCTTGGAAGGATAGAGTGGGGTTGTCAGGCCGCTCCGGCGAAGCGGTCAAGCGCGGCCACGCCATCATCGGGCCAGCGCGAGAGCATGAGCAGGCGCTTATGGCCGTGGCCGATGAACAGCTCGTCGGTAACGCCCATGCCGCCGTGGAACTGGATCATCTCGTGACCAAGCTCGACCGAGGCAGGGGCGACAAAGGCGCGCAGGCCATCGACCGCAGCGGCAAAGCCTGCCGACCCCTGGCTGACGATGGCGAGATCGAGCAGCGCGCGGCCCTGTTCGATCGCGGCATATTGCGCGACCATGCGGTGCTGGATAGCCTGGAACGAGCCGAGCGGCGTGCCGAACTGCTGGCGCGTGCGCAGGTAATCGAGCGTGGCATCGAACAGCGACTGCATCACACCCAGCGCTTCGGCGGAGCGGGCGAGCGAGGCGAGCACGCCCACTTCGGCAACGTCGGCCAATGAACCGCCGAGGCGCACGGCGGGCGCGGCATCGAGCGAGAGCGCGACGGCGAGCGAGCCATCAACCATGCGCCAGGGATTGATCGACAGGCCCGGCGCGGCGGCAGCGACGAGATAGAGCGCAACGCCTGCGTCATCGGTGGCCGAGCCGCTTTCGCGGGCAGTGACGATGTAGCCGTCAACCCCGGCGCCTGCAGGCACGCAGGACTTGGCGCCGGTCAACGATCCGTCCGCATTGGCGCGGGTCTCGACGAAGGTGCGTCCGCCGCGTGCGCCCTGTTCGGCGTGGGCCAGGGCAAGACGGCGCGTACCCATGGCGAGTGCCTCCATCCATTGCCCGGCAAGTTCGGCAGGTGCGACGCGCTCGAACAGGCGGGCGGCGACCATCACGTTCTCGATCAGGGGTTCGACCACAAGGCCCTTGCCGAGCGCCTGGAACACCGTGGCGATGGCCGTGGCATCAAGCGCCATGCCGCCGCTCTCGAACGACAGCGGCGCGGCAACGAGGCCCAGTTCGGCCAGCAGCGACCACATCTGCGGCGAAAAGCCGTTGGGGCCACCCAGATAGACCCGGCGGCGATCAAGGTCGTAATTGTCGTCGACGAAACGCTCGGCCAGCGCCTTGAGCATTTCCTCGTCTTCGTTCAGGTCGAAATTCACGTCCCTCTCCTCAAGGGAATGACCTGTAACAAGTTCGCACGGCTCGCCATGCTGCGCAAATGACTAGGCGTTTGAGGCAATAGCGTCGTTGTTTCCAAAGGCTTCGCCCGGTATGGGTACGGCCATAAGTACAGGAGAGGTCAGTTGCAGCTTTCGGTGGAGTCCATCGATTCGGTCAGGATCAGCACACCGCAGGACGTGCGCCGCGCGGCTGAGGCCCTGCACCAGATCGCGACCGGTGCCGGAATGCGCGCGGCCCCGGCCCACGACATTGCCGACAAGCGCACGCCCGTCGATGCCGATGGCAACATCCTTGCCCGCGACGTGTTCGGCTGGAACGACGAGAAGGTGTGGTGGCGCAATTCGCGCATCGCGCTGGATTCGCCGCTGACCTCGGCCTGCCGGTTCGAGAGCGAGCCCTTCTGGGTCAACGCCAACGGCTTCCACACCCGCCAGCCCAACCACTACCTGACCGCCATCGACCTCACCAACTTCGAGGCGCGGGCAATGACCCGCGCTGCGATCGTGGTGCCGGTGCACCTGCCGTTCGGGCAGATCGGCGCGGTCAGCTTCAACCCGCTCGACCCGGAACTGACCGAGCTGGACGATGTCTTCCTCGAGAATGGCGATGCCTTCGGGATCTATGCCCGCACCTTCATCGCCAGCTACGTGCACGCGATGGGGTCGGCACAGGCCCTGCCCTCAGGCTCGCGCCTGTCCAAGCGTGAGGTCGAGTGCCTGCGCTGGGCGGCGATCGGCAAGACCGACCTCGAAATCAGCATGATCATGGGCCGCAGCCGCGCGACGGTGCGTTTCCATATCCACAACGCCTCGATGAAGCTGAACGCGGTCAACCGCAGCCAGACCGTGTTCAAGGCTGCGCAGCTGGGCTACATTTCGCTGGCGACTTGATGGATCCTCCCTCCCCGCCGGGGAGGGGGTGTAACAGGGCTCAATCCAGACCCTCATTCATCCCAAGGCGGAATCTCGCCCGCGCCGACCTGGCTGGAAATGCCGAGCAGGAAGCCGCCATAGACTTCGGTGGCGTTGGGATACTTCGCGGCCATGATCGCGGCGAGGTCCTTCGAGGTCTTGGACCGGCTGCGCGCATCGGCGAAGGCCTTGATGTAGGCGCGGGTCCAGCCGATGCTCATGGAGTCGTCGGGAAGGCCGGGCTTGGTGTGGCCCGCCACGACTCGAACCGGGTTGAGCGCCTCGAGCTGGTCGAGCACCTTGAGCCAAGCATCGTATTGCGCGGGGCCATGTTCGCCGAGCCAGACATAGACCCCGTTGTAGAGCACATCGCCCGCGATCAAGGTACGCGTCTCGGCGTCCCAGACCACGGTCGAATGGACATGGTCGCCCTGCATCGGCCCCATGACCTGCAGCTTGTGGCCTTCGAGGTCGAAGCTGTCGCCCGTCATGGCCTCCGGCTGGACCGGGCGCTTGGGTGCATTGGTGCCGAGCTGGCCGCTCCAGCGCTTGAACTTGATCGGGATCGAGCGGGCCATGTCCTTGGCCGCGACCGGGTTGGCGATGATCTTTGCGTCGGGGAAGGCATCCTGCAGCACATCGAGCCCGAAGAAGTGATCGGGGTGATCGTGGGTGATGATGATCGCCTTCAAGGTCTTGCCGCTGTCGAGCACTTCGGCGGCTACGCGCATCGCATCGGAGCGGGCGAAGGGCACGTCGACCAGCACCGCGTCCTTTTCGCCAGTGATCAGGGTGATGTTGGCGACCATGCTGACCGGGCTGGTCGGGATGACCTTATATTCAAGCGGCTTGGCCTCGGCAGCGCCGATGGAAAGCGCCGATGCGGCAAGCAATGCGATGAATTTGCGCATGGTGTGTCCCCTCAGTGGGCGGTCTGGCCGCCATCGATGGTGAAAGTGGCCCCGTTGATGAAGCTTGCGCCGTCCGAGCACAGGTGGAGCACAGTGGGGGCGATCTCCTCGGGCCGTGCGGCGCGGCCGGAGATGTTCTGGGCAAAGAACATGTCGGTGAAGGCGTTGCTGTCGGCCCAGTGCTGAGTCATCGGCGTCACCACGAAACCGGGCGCGATGGCGTTCACGCGGATGCCTTGCTGGGCGTATTCCACAGCGGCGGCCTTGGTGAGGCCCGATACCGCGTGCTTCATCGCGCAATAGGCGCTCATGTTCGGGTCCGCGATCAGCGCGCCGACGCTGGCAGTGTTGACGATTGTGCCCCCGCCGACGCTCAGGAAGTGGCGGATCTCGGCCTGCATCGCGAAGAACACGCCCTTGAAATCGACATCGATGGCAAGATCCAGCTCTTCCTCGGTCACTTCGTGGATCGGGCGCTGCGGGGGCAGGACGCCGGCATTGTTGAACGCCGCGTCCATCCGCCCGAACCGGTCGAGGCATTGCGCGACCAGTTCGTCGAGATCACCCGCCTTGCGCACATCGGTGCGGCGGAAGGCGGCGCGGCCCCCTTCTCCGAGGATCATCGCGACGGTCTCGTCGGCGCGATCATCGATATCGCCGATCATCACCGCGGCACCCTCGCGCGAGAAAGCCAGTGCGGTGGCCCGCCCGATGCCGGTGGCGGCGCCCGTCACGAGCACGGCCTTTCCTTCGAAACGCATCATCTCACATTATCCCTGATTTGCCGGGGGCCAGAATGCCGTTGGGGTCCACGGCATGCTTGATCTTGGCGTTGAAATCGCGGTTCACCTGCCCGTACTGCTGCGCGACGAGGTCCATCGAGTTGACCCCGGTGCGGTAGCTTGCCCAGCCTTGCGCGCCGAAGCGGGTGACCAGTTCGCGGTAGCAGGCGTCCGCCTTCTTCTCCTGCTCGGCATCGGACTTGTCGAACAACAGGGCGATGATGTGGTGCAGGTCGCGCCAGCCGATGGCATAGGCAGCGGTATAGTCGAAGCCCCACTTTTCGAGGATTTCGCGGGCCAGAGCGGTCTGGCGTTCGGCCTCCACCCCGCGCGCGGCGGCAACCGGCGCGAACCAGGCGAGGCCCCCGCCCGCCCCGCGCCAGCGCAGCAGGCCGATCTCGTCGAGGTTCAGGCCGCCTTCCATCAGCGTGGAATGGTGGTGGAACCACGGGTTGTCGCCCATTTCGGCGGCTGTCAGCACCTCCCCGCCGCTGGCCGTGAGGCTGGCGCGGATGATCGGCTCGATCGCGCCGACGGTCTGTTCAGTGCCGTAGAGCGCGAAGTAGGTGTTCCACATGCCCAGACCATTGGCCTTGGCCGCCTTCTTCAGCGAGGCTTCGTCCAGCGGCACGCCATCGGGCACGATCTCATTGCGGCGCTTGAACATGGCAAGCTGGTAGGACGCGCTCATCATCAAGTTGCAGTTGGCGACGAGGTTTGAGACGCGAAGCGGGCGCATCGCCTCGATGATCTTCGGCGTGTCCTCCATGTTGGGGTGCCGGATCATGAACGGCTTGTAGACCGGCGGCTTTGGCATCAGCCACAGGCCCATCTTGGTCACCACGCCGAAGTTCGACTGGGTGAACAGCCCGTCGAGATAGGGTCCGTAACCCCACTTGAACGCCTGCCACGCGGTGCTGCCCTTGATCGAGCCCATGCCGGTGCGCATGACCTGCCCATCGGCCAGCACCACTTCCATGCCGCACTGGAACATGAAGTGTTCGCCATAGGGCGTGTAGCCGACCCCGCGATCGAGCGTGTTGCCAACCGGCGAGGCGATAGGGCCGACGGTGGGCACGTCGATCCACAGGGGCAAGTTGTTCTCGACCAGATAGTCCTTGAGCTGCTGGTAGGTCACGCCCGGCTCGAGCAGGCAGGTGCCGAGATCGGCGTCCACCTCAAGGATGCGGTTCATCCGCTTGAGATCGAGCACGACCTGCCCCGGCGTTGCGGGCGCGGTCATGCCATAGCCCATGTTCTTGCCGGTGGAGACCGGCCAGAGCGGCTGGCGATAGGTGTTGGCGATGCGGACGATTTCCTGCACCTGCTCGACCGTCTCCGGGCAGACCGCACCGATGGGAACGTGGCGGTTCAGCGGATCGGGGACATAGACCTTGGCATAGGGCGCAACCGCCTCTTCATCGCCGAACACCCATTCGGCCCCGACGACGCCGCGAAACGCCTTCATCGCGCCGGCAAAACCGGCCTTGGTCATGTGCGGCGCAAGCGGCGCGGGGTTCTTCGCGCTGGCACCCGTGCCAAGCCCGAGGCTGGCGGCACCGATGATCCCTGCGCCCAGCAGGCCGCGACGGTCCAGATTGAGTTCGCTCACTGTCCGTGCTCCCCCTTGCGCGTTTCGCTCTTCTCGACCCACGCGGCGAGAGCTTCGAGTTCCTCCGGCTTCACTTCGGTCGGGCGGAAGGCGGGCATGCCGTTCTGGCCGTAGCGCACGATGTACTTGACGGTCTCTGCCGGAAGGGCGCGACCGAGGATGATCGGGCCGACATTGCGCCCATGGCAGTAGCCGCAGGTCTTGGCGTAAATCGTCTCAGGCGCGCGGATCGGTTGCGCTTCGCCCAGCTTCTGGCCCGCGATGGCTGGCGCGGCGAGCGCCACCAGCAAAATCCCTGCGGCAACGAGCGCCGTCCTGTCTTTCGGCATGATCCCCTCCGGTCCGGGACGGCCTTCAGGGCCATCTCCGCTTCACCGAAGAGTTATCGCGCAGACCCTTTGCCTGCCATCGGCGGTCTGCACGAGCGTTCCACGCAGCGAAACTCTCGTGCGAGCGTCAGCCGATCGCCGCCAGCACAAGCGTCAGAACGCCAAGCCCGCTGGCCATCCACACGCGCAGGCGCAACCAGCCTTCGGGCAGGGTAACATCGCCCGAAAGCTTGCGATCGACCAGCGGGCTGGCGAGGAGGAGAGCCCCGAGCGCCACCAGCGACGGCCCCGGCCAGTGCCAGCCCTCGCTCCACGGCAGGAGCGCGGCCCATGCGGCAAGGCTCGGCAGGACCGAGACGACATAGAGCCCCGACTTGCGAACGCCGCCCATCAGCCCTGCCATCCACCACAGCCCGCCAAGGAACGACAGGATCAGCGCGGCGTAGAAGCAGCCCGCCGCCTTGGCGGTCCACTGATACGGCCCCTTGTCGAGCACCGCCCAGATGCACAGCGCCTGCGGCAGCCAACCGGCAAGGCCAAGCACGGTAACGGCACGCGGGAGGGGAGAAGCAGGCATGCAGGCAGACTCCTTGATCGTCGCCCTGCTCTGGCCTTCTTGCCATGGCGCGGCAACACGGCCCTTTAGCCGCGTCGAGCCTGCCCCGTCGCAGGTCTAGGCACGGGCGATGGACAGCTTTCCCCTCACCCGTAGGGCCGCGCTCGAGCGGCTCGCGCGTTTCGTGCCGAAGGCGGGCAGCGCCTATGGCGCGCGGCGCAATCTGGTCGATCCGCACCGCGATCACGCCAACGTCTCGCGCCTCTCGGCTGCCCTGCGTCGCCGACTGATAGGCGAGGATGAAGTGGTACGCGCGGTGCTGGGGGCGCATCGGATCGACAGTTGCGACAAGTTCATCGCCGAAGTGTTCTGGCGGACCTACTGGAAGGGCTGGCTCGAGCAGCGACCGGGCGTGTGGCGCAGCTACCTTGCCGATTTCGATGCCTTCCATCCCGGCAGCGCGATTGCAGAAGCGATTGGCGGGCGGACCGGGATCGACGCTTTCGACCACTGGGCGCGTGAACTGGCAGAGACCGGATACCTGCACAACTGGGCGCGGATGCAGGTCGCCTCGATCTGGACGTTCACGCTGGGCCTGCCGTGGCAGCTGGGCGCACAGTGGTTCTTCGACAAGCTGATGGACGCAGACCCTGCCTCGAACACGCTCAGCTGGCGCTGGGTGGCGGGGCTGCACACGGCGGGCAAGAGCTACCTCGCCAATGCCGACCGCATCGCAGCGATGACCGGGGGGCGCTTTCGTCCAGATGGCCTTGCGCAGACTGCGCAAGGCCCCGCTGCCCCGCCCCATCCGCCGCGCACGCCCTTGCGCGAGCCACGGGCCATCGACCCGGCGCTGCCGACGCTGGTGCTGATCACGCCCGAGGACTGCTCGCTTGAAACCGTGCTGCCCTCGCTAGACGTGCGCATCGTGGTTGTCGCGGACACCATGACGCGCAACGCATGGGACCAGACCGCGCTGAGCGACGCTGCCTCGCGGGCCGCAGCGCACTGGCGATGCCCGGTCGGTGCAGGCGATGTTGCCACGCTGGCGGTGCAGCAAGGTTGCAAGCAGGTGGTCACGGGCTTTGCGCCGGTCGGACCGGTGGCAACCGCGCTCGAGGATTTGGGCACGGCGCTGGCGGCGCGGGACATCGTCCTTGCCGAACATCAGCGCCAATGGGACCGGCTGTGCTGGCCCGATTGCGGCAAGGGCTTCTTCAACCTGAAATCCCGTATTCCGCACCTTCTGGACGAACTGCAACTGGCCTGATCCCGACCTGTCCATTTGCTCACCCTAGCGTTTTGCAGAGTCGGCAAAAGTTGCTTGGACGGGTCTAGTGCATGAAATCGGAATCAGACCTCCGGAACTGCACGGACGGGAGTGGAATGCACGTTATCGCCCAAGGGCTCATTACCGAGGACAATCCGCCGCACCTGATCGGCGGGCGTGAGCGGGATACCGGGCGCGTCGTGTTTCCGTGTCCTTTGGGGGACCGGTACGAGCAGGTCGCGCTTTCGCGCACCGGCACACTGTGGTCGTACACCATCCAGCGCTACCGCCCGAAATCGCCGCCCTACAAGGGGCCTGAGGCTTTCCGCCCATGGGCTGTTGCCTATGTCGAACTGCCGGGCGAAGTGATCGTGGAATCGCGCCTGACCGACGTTGCCTTCGAGGATATCCGTATCGGCATGCCGCTTGAGCTGACCATGATCCCGCTCGATCCCGATGCGGAAGACTCCGTGATGATCCCCGCCTTCCGCCCCGCAGGAGCTGCAGCATGAGCGGTGACGTCTGCATCGTCGGTGTGGGTATTCACCCCTTCGGCCGCACCGATGGGCTCTCGGGCCTTGAACAGGGCGTCTTCGCCGTGCACGAGGCGCTGGCCGACGCCGGGATCGACTGGCCGCAGATCCAGTTCGCATATGGCAGCTCGGACGCGGCGGGCAATCCTGACACGATGGTCGAGCGCTTGGGTCTTACCGGCGTGCAGTTCATCAACGTGCGCAATGGTTGCGCGGCGGGGGGCTCGGCGCTGTTCTCGGCGCAGATGGCGATCAAGTCTGGCGAGTTCGACATCGGCCTTGCCGTCGGATTCGACAAGCATCCGCGCGGCGCGTTCAATGCCCTGCCTTCGGAATACAACCTGCCGGAATGGTACGGCGATGCCGGCTACATGATCACAACGCAGTTCTTCGCGGCCAAGATCATGCGCTACATGCACGAGCACGGCATCAGCCAGACCAGCCTTGCGCGCGTGGCCAACAAGGCCTTCCGCAACGCCGTTCACGCTCCCCACGCATGGCGGCGCGAGCCGGTGGACATCGAGACAATCCTCGAAGCGCCGCTCGTTTCGGACCCCTATACCAAGTACATGTTCTGCTCTCCGGCAGAGGGCGGCGTGGCGCTGATCCTTGCCAGCGAGAAGAAGGCGCGCGAGCTGGGCAAGCCGCTCGTCCGCCTCAAGGCCGCAACCATGCGCACGCGCCCGCCCAAGTCTTTCGAGGTCTTTGCCCCGTCCATCGACATCGGCGGCGGCAAGGCCACGGCCACGCAGATCGCCAGCGCCGATGCCTTCCGCATGGCCGGGATCGGGCCTGAGGACATCGCGCTCGCCCAGCTGCAGGACACCGAATGCGGCGCCGAGATCATGCACATGGCCGAGAACGGCTTCTGCAAGGATGGCGAGCAGGAAGCATGGCTGGCACAGGGCCGCACCGAGATCGGCGGCGCGCTGCCCGTCAACACCGATGGCGGCTGCCTTGCCTGTGGCGAACCGATCGGCGCTTCAGGCCTTCGTCAGGTCTATGAAAACGTCGTCCAGCTTCGCGGCGACGGCGGTGGCAGGCAGGTTCCCGGCAACCCCAAGACCGCATACAGTCACGTCTATGGCGCCCCCGGCGTCTCTGCCGTCACCATTCTCGAGCGCTGACACCCATGGATATCGATCTTTCCCCCGAAGAACTGGCCTTCCGTGACGAAGTCCGCGCGTTCCTTGCGCAGAACCTTCCGGCAGATGTGAAGGACGGCGCCGCCGCCTCGCCGACAGTCTTCGTCGAACCCGACATCGGCCAGCGCTGGAACGCGGTGCTCAACGAAAAGGGCTGGCTCGCCTATCAGTGGCCCAAAGAGGTTGGCGGCACCGGCTGGACTCCGACGCAGCGCTACATCTTCGAGAAGGAATGCGCGCTGGCAGGGGCGCCGAACCTGACCGTGCTCGGCCTCAAGCTAGTCGCGCCGGTCATCTATACCTTCGGGACGCCCGAACAGAAGGCCAAGTACCTGCCCAGGATCCTCTCGGGCGAGGATTACTGGTGCCAGGGCTTCTCCGAACCCGGCTCGGGATCGGACCTCGCCAGCCTGCAATGCCGCGCCGTGCTTTCGGATGACGGCACGCACTACAAGCTCAACGGCTCGAAGATCTGGACCACCCACGCGCACTGGGCGAACAGGATGTTCGCGCTCGTGCGCACCGATGCCAACGTCAAGAAGCAGGCGGGCATCTCGTTCCTGCTGGTCGACATGAACCAGCCCGGCGTTTCCGTCCGCCCGCTGCTGACGCTGGCCGGGGACCACGAGGTCAATCAGGTGTTCCTCGAAGACGCGATCGTCCCGGTCGAGGACCGCGTGGGCGAGGAAGGCGATGGCTGGAAGCTCGCCAAGTTCCTGCTCGAAAACGAACGCGGCGGATCGTGCCATTCGCCCAAGCTTGAATACGATCTCGCCCAGATCGAACAGGCCGCAGCGGGCGAGCCTGATGGCGCGGGCGGTAAGCTGGCCGACGACAGGGACTGGAAGCGCCGCGTCGCCAAGGTCCGCCTCGGCATCCAGAGCCTCGAAATGATCGAGCTGAAGATCCTGTCCGAGATCGCCAAGGGCCGCGCGCCCGGTCCGCAGACCTCGCTGTGCAAGCTGCTCGCCTCGAACCTGCGGCAGGACGTAGATTTGCTCGCCGTGGACCTCTACGGCCCGGCCGGGCTCCAGCTCGATTTCGCACGGCCGTTCTACGGCGACAACGCGCCTGCTCCGATTCATTCGAGAGAAGCGCAAGTCGCCTCGGCACGCTATCTCAACAGCCGTGCCTGGACCATTTTCGGCGGAACCAACGAAGTGCAGGCGGGCATCATCGCCCGGACTGTTCTCGGACTTTAAGGGAAGAAAAGGATGCAGCTGAGCCGTGAGGCGCTATTGCGCGCCTATCGCCAGATGAAGGTGATCCGCGAATTCGAGGAACGTCTTCACGTCGATATCCAGACCGGTGAGATCGCCGGGTTCACGCACCTCTATTGCGGGCAGGAAGCCGTCGCAGTGGGCGTGTGCGAGCACCTTTCGGTCGATGACAAGATCGTCTCGACCCATCGCGGCCACGGCCATTGCCTTGCCAAGGGCTGTGACGTGAACGGGATGATGAAGGAGATCTGGGGCAGCCGCGAAGGCCTGTGCAAGGGCAAGGGCGGCTCGATGCACATCGCCGACGTCGACAAGGGCATGCTCGGTGCCAACGGCATCGTCGGCGCGGGCGCTCCCATCGCCGTGGGCGCAGGCATCGCCGCCAAGATCGACGGAAAGGGCAAGGTCGCCATCACCTTCTCGGGCGACGGCGCGTGCAACCAGGGCACCACCTTCGAAGCCATGAACATGGCCGTGGTCACCAAGGCCGCGACGATCTTCGTGTTCGAGAACAACCACTACTCCGAACACACCGGCTACCAGTATGCGGTCGGCACCAGCGGCGATATCGCCAGCCGCGCCGAAGCCTTCGGCATGAAGGTCTGGCGCGGGGACGGGACCGACTTCTTCTCGGTCTATGAAACCATGCGCGAAGTGCTCGATTACGTCCGCGTCCCCGGCAACGGTCCGGCGGCGGTCGAGTTCGATACCGAGCGCTTCTTCGGCCACTTCGAAGGCGATCCGCAGCGCTATCGCGGTCCGGGCGAGCTCGATCGCATCCGCGAGATGCGCGATTGCCTCAAGAACTTCCGCAAGTCGGTGACGGATGCAGGCCTGCTCGAACACGCCGATCTCGATGCGCTCGATGCCGAAGTGCTCGAAGTGATCGAGGAATCCGTGCGCCAGGCCAAGGCCGCTGACCGGCCCACCGCCGAAGACGTCCTGACCGACGTCTATATCTCGTACTGAGCCGGGGAGCGGACAAATGGCAAAAATGATGTACCGCGACGCCGTCGTCTCGACGATCGCAGAGGAAATGGAGCGCGACGAGAATGTCGTCATGCTCGGTGAAGACATTGTCGGCGGCATGGGCACGCCGGGCGGCCCCGAAGCCATCGGTGGCATCTGGTCGACCTCGACCGGGCTGTTCGGAAAGTTCGGCGCGGACCGCGTGATCGACACCCCGATCTCGGAAAGCGCGATCATGGGCGCGGCGGCCGGCCTTGCGCTTTCGGGCAAGCGCCCGATTGCCGAACTGATGTTCGCCGACTTCATCGGCGTCTCGCTCGACCAGATCTGGAACCAGCTCGCCAAGTTCCGCTACATGTTCGGCGGCAAGACCAAGTGCCCTGCGGTGATCCGCATGGCTTATGGCGCAGGCTACAACGCCGCTGCCCAGCACAGCCAGGCCGTCCACCAGATCCTCACCGGGATGCCCGGTCTCAAGGTGGTGATGCCCAGCACGCCGGATGACGTGAAGGGCCTGCTGCGCACCGCCATCCGTGACGATGATCCGGTGATCTTCCTCGAGCACAAGGCACTCTACGGGATGAAGGGCGAAGTGTCCGACGATCCCGATTACATGATCCCCTTTGGCCACGCGCGCCTTTCCCGCGCCGGGCAGGACGTGACCATCGTCTCGACCGGCTTGCTGCTTGGCTTCTGCGAGGCCGTGGCCGACAAGCTGGCCGCCGAGGGCATCGGCTGCGACGTGATCGACCTGCGCACCACCAGCCCGCTGGATGAAGAGGCGATCCTCGACTCCGTGGAAGTCACCGGTCGCCTGATCGTGGTTGACGAAGCGCCGCCGCGCTGCAGCCTTGGTGCCGACATCTGCGCGCTGGTTGCCGAAAAGGCCTTCGCCAGCCTCAAGGCCCCGCCGCTGTCGGTCAACCCGCCGCACACCCCCATCCCGTTCGCGCGCGAGCTGGAAACTGCCTACCTCCCTTCGGTCGACAAGATCGAAGCGGCGGTGCGCAAGGTCCTGAGCTACCGTTGAGGAGCCGCGACATGGCCAATATACGCCCGTTCTGCATGCCCAAATGGGGCATCGAAATGACCGAGGGCACGATCGCCGAATGGATGGTCAAGGAAGGCGAGGCCTTTTCCAAGGGCCAGCTGCTGTGCCTGATCGAGACCGACAAGATCACAAACGAGGTCGAAGCCGAATACGATGCGGTGCTCAAGCGCCTGCTGACGCCCGCCAGCGATGAGGCGCACCCGGTGGGCGCGCTGCTGGCGGTCTTCGCCGATGCCGATACCACCGACGCCGAAGTCGATGCGTTCATCGCCACCTTCAAGCCTGCCGAAACCTCGGTCGCGGCCAAGGCTGGCGGCGCTTCCCCTGCCCCGGCAGCGGCGGCGGCTCCGGCCCCTGCTGCTGCCGCAGCACCCGCGCGCGAGCCGAAGAAGATCGTCACCAACCGCGCGATCAGCCCCGAAGCGCTCAAGCTTGCCGAAGCCGAAGGCGTCGACATCGAACCGATCGCAGGATCGGGCCGCAACGGGCGCATCACCTATCAGGACGTGGTGCAGGCCCTGCGCCCGGAACGCGCCGCCAGCTTCAAGGGCACGGCGCAACTGGTTGCAGACACGCCCGAAGCCTTCGCCTCGCCGCTCGCCCGCCGCATCGCGGCACAGCAAGGCATTGTGCTGGCCGGGATCAAGGGCACCGGCGCGCGCGGCCGCATTTCCAAGGCTGACGTGCTGGCACTGGTCAAGCCGACCACGGCTGCACCAGCGGTCGCCTTCGGTGCACCGTTCGAGCTGGTCGCCAACCAGCCCAGCGTCCAGCCCTTCGACAAGGTGCGCAAGGTCGTCGCCCGCCGCCTGACCGAAGCCAAGCAGACCATCCCGCACTTCTACCTGCGCGTCTCGGCCTCGGTCGATGCGCTGATGGACTTGCGCAAGACGGCGAACCTCGTGCTCGGCACCAAGGCCTCGATCAACGACTACATCGTCAAGGCCGTGGCGCTGGCGCTGGTCAGGCACCCCGATGTCAACGTGCAGGTCCATGGCGATGCCGTGCATTCCTTCCCGCACGCCGATGTTGCCATTGCCGTGGCCAGCCCCAAGGGCCTCGTCACGCCCATCGTCCGCCAGGCCGACCGCATGCACATCGCCCAGATCGCGGCGACCACCCGCGCGCTGATCGACAAGGCGCAGGCTGGCAAGCTCGGGTTCGAGGACATGGACGGCGGCACTTTCTCCGTCTCCAACCTCGGCATGTTCGGGATCGAGCAATTCGACGCGATCATCAATCCGCCGCAGGGCGCGATCCTTGCCGTTGGCGGGGTGAACCGCGTGGCGGTGGAAGCAGCCAACGGCGACATCGCCTTCGAAAGCCGCATCGGCCTGACCATGTCGGTCGATCATCGTGCCATCGACGGCGCGGCGGGCGCGCAGTTCCTGCAGACCTTGAAGGGCCTGCTCGAAGCACCCGAGGGCCTGTTCGCATGACCCGCGCGATCACCAAGCTGGGCCCTGTCGGCCAGCTCGCCTATCTGCCGTCCGATTTCGACGCGGCGGTCAAGTACTGGACCGAAACCATGGGCGTCGGCCCGTTCTACCTGATGGAGAACGTCGCGCTCGGGCATGCCAAGTACAAGGGCGTCCCCACCGGCGCGGTCTTCTCCATCGCCATCGCCTATTGGGGCGATGTGCAGATCGAGCTGATCCGCCCGGAGAACGCCGAGCCATCGATCTACACCGGCGAATATGCCGTGACCGACCGCCTCCACCACATCTGCATCTTCGTCGATTCCATCGCCAAAGCCCGCGCCGCCTGTGCCGAGGCAGGCGCGGAGATCCTCGTCGAGGGCAAGGTCGGAGCCGATGGCGAAGTGATCTATGTCGATCCCGGAATGGGGCCGGGGCACGTGATCGAACTGCTCCAGAACATGACCGGCGCCGATGGCATCTTCCAGATGATCAAGGACGCCGGAAAGGACTGGGACGGCACGGAACCGCTGCGCAAGCTGGGCTGAGCACCGGGTCCAGACTCAGGCGATATCGTTGATCCGCAGCCGGGGCTTCACTTCGGCTGCGGCCTTCTCCGCCTTCTTGCGCCGTTCGAACACGGCCAGCATGTGCTTGCGGTCGGCGGCGGTGAGGATCTTCTCGCTCTCGACGAACTGCTCCTGCTCTTCCTCGCGGATGTGATGGAGATGGTGCCCATGTCGCGCGCGGCAAGGTCGTCGAGCATCTTGTCGATGTCCTTGTGCTCGGCCACGGCATGGCGGGCGAATTCGGTTGTCTCCGGATTGCGCAGCACGGTTGACCACAGCGCCTGCTCCTCGGCAGCGGCGTGGCCCTTCAGTTCATAGACCAGCTCCTCGAACAGCGCCTTGGCCTCAACGCCCTTGCCGCCGGTTGCCTCCAGCATGGCGAGCAGCGCGCGGTGTCGGTCATGATCCTCGACGAGCCGCCCGAACACATCGGGCAACCCGCGAAGGTCGGTGGCCGGAGTCTGGCCGATATGCGCCGGCACCTCCGGCGCGATGGCCTTGGCCTTGGCAACGGCCTTGGCTTTCGCTTCATCCGGCTTGATCTTGTTGACTGTCGCCACCACCGTTGCTCCTCAGGCGAGATCGCGGACCTTCGGCTCGCGCGCGAAGTGCCGCACCGGGCCGACCTCCATCAGCTTTTCATTGGGGACGACGCCTTCGTCCGGCTCGACCCCCGCCTTGGCGAGGATGACCTTGGTCCCGTTGCAGTGGGCGATGGTCTTGCAGTGGCCATAAGCGTCCATGAACCACTGCACCGCCGCGCCCTGCAGGCTGAGCTTCTCGGCCTCTGCGGGCATCAGCACCGAGGCAACCGCATCGAACAGCACAGAGGGCGAGCCTTCCAGCTTGCCATCGGCCTTGAGCGTCCCACCCTTGACCGCAATGCCGCCAACCTTGGGCGCGACGAGGAACACGCTGCCGCCCGCCGCTTCGACATCGGCCTTCATCCTGTCGATCGTCGCCATGTCCGATCCTTCGGCAAAGAGAATACCCAGCTTGCGGCCCTCGAACGTCTTCTTGCTCTGCTTCTGGATCGACAGGGCATCGGAAGGCTTCATCTCCACCGGCTCACGCGCGGCAGGAGCCTTCTCGGGCAGGTCCATGGCAAGGCCATCGGCCACGCGCGCGGCCAGCCCTTCATCGACATTGCGCAGGCGCGAAAGCACCCGCAGGCGAACGTGCTCCAGCGTCACCTTCGAAAGCTCGAACACCAGCGCCGAGGCGATGTGCGCCTGCTCGTTCGCGGTCTGCGAATGGAAGAACAGCGCGGCCTGGCTGTAGTGATCGGCGAACAGTTCGGCCCGCACGCGCACCTTCTCGGTCGGATCGTTGCGCTCCCCGTTCTCGCGGAACGAGGTGAAGCCGGTATCGGGACAAGCACGCGGGCCGCTGTCCTCGCCCGCCTCGTTCAGCGAATTCGGCTCGTAGTTGGCGCGGCCCGTCGGCACCAGCGTCTGCATCATGCCGTCGCGCTGCATGTTGTGGAACGGGCATTTAGGCGCGTTGATCGGGATCTGGTGGAAGTTGGTCGTGCCAAGGCGCGACTTCTGCGTATCGAGGTACGAGAACAGCCGCCCCTGCAGCAGCGGATCGTTCGAGAAATCGATGCCGGGGATCACGTTGGTCGGCATGAACGCCACCTGCTCGGTCTCGGCAAAGAAGTTATCGACATTGCGGTTGAGCGTCATCCGCCCGACGATCTCGACCGGCACATCCTCTTCCGGGATCAGCTTGGTCGCATCGAGCACGTCATAGGGCTGCGCTGCGGCGAAGTCCTCGTCGAACACCTGCACGCCAAGGTCCCAGGCCGGGAAGCTGCCTGCGGCAATGCTTTCGAACAGGTCGCGGCGGTGGAAGTCCTGATCGGCCCCGGCAATCTTCACCGCCTCGTCCCAGATCAGCGATTCCATGCCCAGCACCGGCTTCCAGTGGAACTTGACGAACTTGCCCTGCCCTTGCGCATTGACGAAGCGGAAGGTGTGGACGCCAAAGCCTTCCATCATGCGCAGCGTGCGCGGAATGGCGCGGTCGCTCATCGCCCACATGATCATGTGCATCGATTCCGGCATCAGTCCGATGAAGTCCCAGAACGTGTCATGCGCGCTCGCCGCCTGCGGATAGCCGCGATCGGCTTCCATCTTCACCGAATGGACCAGATCGGGGAACTTCATCGCGTCCTGGATGAAGAACACCGGGATGTTGTTGCCAACCAGGTCCCAGTTGCCTTCATCTGTGTAGAACTTCACCGCAAAGCCGCGCACGTCGCGCGGGGTGTCGATCGATCCGGCCCCGCCCGCCACGGTCGAGAAGCGCACGAACACCGGGCAGGTCGTCCCCTTCTTCTGGAACAGCCCCGCGCGGGTCAGCTCCGGAAGTGCCCTGGTCACCTCGAACACGCCATGCGCGCCCGATCCGCGGGCGTGGACGATGCGTTCGGGGATGCGTTCGTGGTCGAAGTGGAAGATCTTCTCGCGCAGGATGAAGTCTTCCAGCAGCGTAGGCCCGCGCTCACCCGCTTTCAGGCTGTTCTGGTTGTCGGACAGGCGATGGCCGAAATTGTCGGTCAGGAAGCCATCAGCCGCGCTGCCGGCCTCGGCATCCTGATGCGTCTCCCCGGCATTGCCGAGATCCGTCGCGTATCCGGGTCGGCCCGCGCCGGGCTGGTGATCGCGCAGGGCATTGTCGAGCGCAGGCGAGCGGTTAGCGTCAGCCTTGCCGTTGCGGGGAATAGCCATGTTTCGATCCTTCGTGAGAGATTGCAGAAGCAGCCCCTCACGTGGTGCCGTCCGCCTCACCCAAGAACCGGAACCGCGCGCGAAGGTTCCTTGCCTTCGCCCGCAACGATCAATTCATCACCGGGGATTGACGCGCCCGCCTTCATCCGAGCAGAGAGAACCGATGACAGCCCCCGAACAGACGCACGCCCTGCAGGACCACTTCGCCCACTGCATTCAGGTGCTGGGCGGCGTCACCACCTCCTCGCGCCGCCTTGGCATAGACGAGCGGTCGTTGCGGCGGTTCATCAATGGCGAAAAGCCGATCAGCGAACGGCTCCTTGCCGATACCGCCGCCGCGCTGCGCACGCTCATCGCCGAAGCCAGCGCGGCAGAAGCGGCGATCACCGCGCGCTGAACCTCATACCAACCTGCACTGATCCTGACCCATGAGGTCAGGATCAGTGCAGGTTGGTATCAGGCCTTTTTGGCCTTGTGCGTCCCGATCAGCTCATCCAGTTCGGCAATGCGGCGGCGCTCGGGCGTGTCCTTGGAAAGCCCTTTGAGCCGGCACATCGCCCACAGGCTCTTGCGTTCGGATTCGAGCGCACGCAGGTACAAGTCGGCCATGATATCTCCAATAATCGTGCGCGCAGCCCGTGACGTTACCGCCGCGGACGCCGCCCGTTTCTGTTTGAGGGCTGCGGCGCAGAACCAGCCCGGCCAGCGCCGCGCGCCTTGCGGGTGGCACTGCTCGCCGAATTGGCCGCTTCCTCGCTCGCCAGCTTGCGCCAGCGCGCCAGCCGCGCAGGGTCGAGCGTTCCGTTGCCCATCGCTTCCACGATCCGGCAGCCCGGCTCGGCTTCATGCGTGCAGTTCGAGAACCTGCATTCCTGCGCAAGGCTGACGATATCGTCGAAGACTTCGGCAATGCCCGATGCCACCTCGGATAGCTGCAACTCGCGCATCCCCGGCGTGTCGAGCAGCCAGCCGCCGCCTTCGAGCCGGTGCATCTCGCGCGCCGTGGTCGTGTGCCGCCCCTTGCCGTCCTCTTCGCGGATCGCGCCCGTGGCAAGATTGTCGGAGCCTCTCAGCGTATTGATCAGCGTCGATTTGCCGACGCCGGACGAGCCCAGAAACGCAACCGTCTGCCCCGGCCCGCACCACTTGGCCAAGGCCGCCACGCTTGCCGGATTGCGCGCGTTGACGGCCTGCACGATCAGATCGGGCTGAAGCGCACGCGCGGCCTCGGCAAAAGGCTCCCACGCATCGACAAGGTCGGTCTTGGTCAGCACCACAACCGGCGTCACGTCAACGTCGCGCGCCAGCACCAGATAGCGCTCGAGCCGCGCAATGTTGAAATCGTCGTTGCACGAGGCAACGACGAACAGCGTGTCGACATTGGCAGCGATGACCTGCAGCCTCTGCCGCACCCCCGCCGCCAGCCGCTTGAACAGGTTGGCACGGGCCAGCAGCCGTACCGGCTCCATGCTGTCGCGCGCCAGCAGCAGCCAGTCGCCCGCCGCAGGTCGGTCCTCCTCGCCATCCGCCCCCGGAATCTGCGAGGGCATCAGCGTTTCCACGCCATCGCCCGCCACGGAAATATAGCCGCGATGCACCGCCATGACCCGCACGGGCAGACACTGCGCCACTTCCTCTTCGGACAACTGCGCGCTGAAGAACGGCCTCCAGCCCAGTTCGTCCAATCGGGATGCGCATGACGTCATGACTTCGGATGGCGCCTTTCGCTCTGCGCAGGGGTGTTGCGATTCACCCGCTCCATACAGAGGAAGTGGCTGATTACCTAGGATCAGCTTCCCGTCAGACGCATGACGGCCTTTGTCGGCGTGAGGGACGAATTGCGTCGGCGGGCCTTGACCTTCGTCGCGAAGGATGAGAATATATATTCCAATAAAGTAGCGGCCCATTCTGCCGCCAGGCAAACGCGCTCGTCCAAGGGTGCGGGGCCGCCGATTGGGAGATCGACGTGCCTGCTGCTTACCCCTTGTCTTCCTGCATCGAATGGCAATTCGCCGAAGCCGGTGATCTGGCCGAGCGTGTCCGCGCCGCCAAGGCCGAAGGCTTCGATCTCGTCGAATTCCACCTCTGGCGCGACAAGCCGGTCGAGGCCATCGGTGCCGCGCTCGAAGAGACGGGCGTGAAGCTCACCGGCATCTGCGTCGATCCGCGCCGCTCGATCGTCGACCCGGCAGAGCGCGCCGAGATGGTGGATGCCGTGCGCGAAACGATCAAGGCCACCGCCCCGCTCGGCAAGCCGCCGCTGATCGTCGCCTCGGGCTTCAAGGTCGAAGGGATGAGCGAGGAAGACCACTTCGCCAATGCCGTCGCCGCGCTCACGGAAGCGGCCGCCCTTGCCGAGGCGGCAGGCGTCACCCTGCTGCTCGAACCGCTCAACACCCGCCTGTTCTCGGCGATGTACCTCGTCAGCACCACGCTCGGTCTGGACCTGATCGAAGCCGTCGCCAGCCCCAACCTGCGTCTGCTCTACGATGTCTGGCACAGCGCCGTGATGGGCGAGGACATCGCGCAAGTCCTTGAAGGACGCATCCATCTCGTCGCCCACGTGCAGGTGGCAGACATGCAGGACCGCAACGAACCCGGCACCGGCACGGTCGACTGGGCGCACGTCATGGAGACGCTGGAAAGCCTCGGCTACACCGGCAGCATCGGCATGGAATACTTCCCCACCTTGCCGATGGACCAGTCACTCGCGCTGACCCGCAAAACGCTGGGCTGCTAGACACAGAACGCCGCGATCCGGGAGAGGACAAGTGGCCGAAACCAGACTGAGCTTCACCGAACGCCTGAGCTACGGCCTCGGCGACATGGGCACCAGCCTTGCCTACAACATGGCGAGCGGGTTCCTGCTGTTCTATTACACCAATGTCGTTGGCATGCCGGCAGCAGGCGTGGGCACGGTATTCCTGATCGCCCGCCTGCTCGATGCGGTGATCGATCCGGTCGTCGGCATCGCGGTCGACAAGACCCGCAGCCGCTGGGGCCGCACGCGCGGCTATTTCCTGTTCACCGCGCTGCCTTATGCCCTGCTCACCGTCGCGCTCTTCCATGTGCCTGCGTGGAGCCACGGCGCGCAGCTGGTCTATGCCTTCGTCACCTTCAAGGCGCTGGGCATCCTCATGTCCGTGCAGGCTATCCCCTACACCGCGCTCATGCCGATGATGACGCTCGACCCGAAGCAGCGCCTCAAGCTTTCCGGCATGCGCGGGGTCGGCACCTCGATCTCGGTCGTGCTCGGCACCGCGGCGGTCATGCCGCTGGTCGGTGTGTTCGGCGGCGAGGACCAGAACAAGGGCTTCCAGCTCGTCGCGATGCTCTTTGCCGCCATCGGCTTCGTCTGCACGCTCGCCCTGTTCCGCAACTGCAAGGAACGCTTCGACGACGGCTCCTCGCCCCACTTCGCCATCGGCCCTGCCGTGAAGGAGATGCTGCGCAACAAAGCCTGGCTCGTCGTCTTCGCCTCCTGCCTGCTCTACTTCATCCGCTTCGGCCTGATGATGAGCGCGACCGCCTATTTCGCCATCGACGTGATGCGCGCGCCGTGGATGATCTCGGTCATGCTCCCGGCGGTCTCGGGCATGTTGCTGCTGTCCTCGTTTGTCGCCCCGCCGATCCTTGCGCGCACCGGCATCAGGAAAGGCAGCGCCTTCGTCCTCGCGCTGGCCGCCGTGATCTTCGCCGTCCTGCCGCTCACGCAAGGCAACACCGCAACCTTCCTCACGCTCTACATCGCCGCCTGCCTTGCCACCTCGATCACCATCACCGCCGCCTTCGCGATGATTGCCGAGACGGTGGACTATCACGAATGGAAGTTCGGCACCCGGCGCGAAGGCCTGCTCTCGGCCGGCATCAGCCTCTCGACCAAGGTCGGCATGGCCATCGGCACGGCAGGGTTTGCCTTCATGCTCGGCGCTGCTGGCTATGTGCCCGACGCCGTCACCGACACTGCCCGCGAAGCGATCCGCTGGACCTACTACGGCAGCGCCGTCATCCTCCTCGCCCTGCAGACCGTGGTCGTCCTGATGTGGCCGATGGACGGCCTCCACGAAACCATCCGCAAAGACATCGCCGCGCGCAACGCCCTCCTCACCTGACCCTAACGCCCACCCAGCGCCTGCGCGAACAGCGCTTCCATGCGGGCCACGTCCACCGTCAGCACCATGTCCGCCTGCCCCTCGTCGAGGCCGGGCCGGTAAGCGTCGTGCCAAGTCAACATGTCGCCGTAACCGGGGCCGAACTGGACATCGAAATCGTACCACAGGCGCTGCTGGCGCGTGACCAGCGAAGGATCGAGCCAGACGGCAGCGGCGATCTCGTCCCACATCGGAAATCCCGGCTCCATCCGGCGGATCATCGCCGCCACCGGCGGCCGCGCTACATTGGCCAGCAGCTCCACCAGCGCCGGGGTCAGTTGCGTGGCGGTCGAGGGATCGACCGGCACGAAGGTCACCTTGGGCCACCACGCATGAGCGAACATGCTCGCAGCTTCCGGGTCGAAGCGGATATTGAACTCGCGGCGCGGCGTGTTGACGAATTCGCGCGCAAACTGCGCCGCCGAGGTATCGTCCAGCACCTGCTGCGGGTTGAGGCTTCCGCCCATGACCACCACTTCCTTGACCAGCGAGGCGAACTCGGGATCAAGCCGCTGCGCCAGCGCAAGGTTTGTCAGCGGCCCGCAGGCAATGATCGTCACCTGATGCGGATTGGCCCGCACGGTGCGGATCATAAAGAGGGCGGCGGCCTCCGGCAGGGCTTTGAGCTTCGGATTGCCCCACGGCAGGTCCACCGGATCGAAGGGTCCGTGATGCTCGGGCGTCGACTGGACGGTCGGCTCGGCCCACTGCTTCATGAACGCGCCCTTCCACACCAGCTTGCCATAGAGCGCTTCCCACCGCTCGGTGCGCGCCTCGGAATTGAGGATCGGAAAGGTCGCCCCTTGCGCCACCGGCACGCTTTCATGCCCCGACAATTCCAGCCCGCGCAGCACCATGGCCGTGGCGCGATTGGCCCAGGTGTTGCCCGATACGGTGGTGATGCCCATCACCTCCACCTGCCGGTCTTCCAGCAGCAGCAGGTGCATCAGGGCAAAGCCCTCGTCGTCGATGATCACCTTCCGTCGCGGCTCGGCGGCATGGGCGGCACCGAATGCTGCGAAGAACAGGGCGATGGCAACGAGCAGACGGCGCATGGGACTCCTATGTTCGGCTGAGGTAATCGTCGATGGCTGCAAGGTGCCGCGCCACCGCCTCGGGTGACAGGAACGATCCGGTGAAGCTGTTGCGGGCAAGCTGGGCTAGATAATCGCGGGACAGCCCGCGCGCCCGCGCTACCGCGCGGTAGTTGTCGGCCACATAGCCGCCGAAATAGGCAGGGTCGTCGGAATTGACCGTCGCCTTCAGCCCTTCGGCGAGCATGCGATCAAGCGGATGGTCGGCCAGATCGCTCACCACGCAGAGCTTGAGATTGGAAAGCGGACAGACGGTCAACGTCATGCCCTCTGACGCCAGCCGCCGCACCAGCGCCGGATCTTCCAGCGCGCGGTTGCCATGGTCGATCCGGTCCACCTGCAACAGGTCGAGTGCTTCATAGACGTAATCCGGGGGCCCTTCCTCGCCGGCATGGGCGGTGAGCCTCAGCCCCTTGGCCCGCGCCGCCGCGAAGACCCGCGCGAACTTCGCAGGCGGGTGGCCAACCTCGCTCGAATCCAGCCCGACCGCCGCAATCCGATCCAGCCACGGCTCGGCCATCGCCAGAGTCTCGAACGCCGCCTCTTCCGAAAGGTGGCGCAGGAAGCTCAGGATCAGCGCGCTGGTCATCCCGTGCTTGATCTCGGCCTCGGCCATCGCAGACAGCAGCCCTCGGATCACCGTTTCAAAAGCAATGCCCCGGTCGGTGTGAGTCTGGGGATCAAACATGATCTCGGCATGGACCACGCCATCGGCCGCTGCCCGGTCGAAATAGGCCATGGCAAGGTCATGGAAATCCGCCTCGGTCTGCAGCACTCCGGCCCCGGCATAGTAGATGTCGAGGAAGTCCTGCAGGTTTGAGAACGCATAGGCCGCGCGCACCTCGTCCACGCTGGCATAGGGGATCGCGATGCCGTTGCGCTCGGCCAGCGCGAACATCAGTTCAGGCTCGAGGCTGCCCTCGATGTGCAGGTGGAGTTCGGCCTTGGGAAGGCGGGCGATGAAGCTGTCGAGATCGGTCATGCCGCGCACCGTAACCCATCACGGTCCCACGCGCATTGCCCCATGACGTAAGTCCGCCGCACCGCCCGATCATCGCCCAGCACCTGCAGCGCGAACAACCGCTCCTCAAGCGTCGCCCCGGCCGTCCGGCGCGCGAGCAGCGGTGTGGCCTTGTCGTCCAGCACCACGAAGTCTGCCTCCTGCCCCTCTGCCAGCATCCCTACCTCGTCCTCGATATGCAGCAGACGGGCCGAGCCACCCGTTGCCAGCCACAAGGCGCGCAGCGGGTCGAGCCGGTAGCCGTTGAACAGCCCCGCCTGATAGGCAATCCCGGCATTGTGCAGCAACGACAGCGACGTCCCCGCGCCGATATCGGACCCGAGCCCCAGCCGCACGCCATGCCGCTCGGCTTGCGCGAAATCGAACATGCCCGAACCCAGAAACAGGTTCGAACTAGGGCACACCGCAATCCCCGCACCACTCTGCGCCAGCCTTGCGCAGGACCTGTCCGGCAAGTGCACACCATGGGCAAAGACCGACCGGTCGGTCACCAGCCCGAAGCGGTCATAGGCGTCGAGATAGTCCGCAGCCTCGGCAAACCGCGCCGCCACTTCGGCAATCTCGCGGGTGTTCTCGGCAAGGTGGGTGTGCAGAAGAACAGTGGGATGATCGGCCAGCAACTGCCCTGCGCTGGCCAGCTGCGCATCGCTCGATGTCAGAGCGAAGCGCGGCGTCACCGCATAGCCCAGCCGCCCGCGCCGATGCCACCGGGCGATCAGCGCCTTGCTTTCCGCCACCCCGCTGTCTGCGGTATCGCGCAAGTCATCCGGCCCCAGATCCATCAGCACCTTGCCGCAGATCATCCGCAAGTCCCGCGCCCGCGCCGCCTCGAAGAAGGCATCGACGCTGGCGGCATGGACCGTCCCGAACACCAGCGCACTGGTCGTACCATGGCGCAGCAGCTCGTCCAGAAACGCTCCCGCCACCGCGCCCGCATGCGCCGGATCGGCAAAGGCCTGCTCCGCCGGAAAGATGTGCCGCTCCAGCCAGTCGAGCAACTGCTCGCCATGGCTCGCGATGCAGTCGAGCTGCGGATAATGAACGTGCGCGTCGATGAAGCCGGGGACAATCAGCCCCTCCAGCCGCTCCACCGCAATCCCTGTGAAACGCGGGGAAACCTCGGCAAAGCTCCCGCGCGCAACGATCCGCCCATGCTCCACCACCAGCAGCCCGTCGGCGTCATGGCGAACCGCATCGCTGCCCTCGGCGGGATCGTGAGTGAGGCTCAGAATTTCGCCGCGAAACCCTTGCAGCCTCATGCCGCCACAGCTCGCACTTGCGCGGCATCCGGCAGTTGCAACAGCTGCGCCAGCAGGGCGACCGCGATCACGTCCGGCTCCTTGCCCGTGACCCCCGGCAAGCCGATCGGACAGGTCAGCCGCCCCCGCGCCTCGGCGCTCACCCCTTCGCGCTCCAGCCGCGAAAGGAACCGCGCGCGCTTGGTCTGCGATCCGATCAGCCCGGTGAAGGCAAGCGGCGAGCGCGTCAGCGCAGCATGGGTCAGCCGATAGTCCAGCGCATGGTCATGCGTCAGGATCACCAAGGCGGCATCCTCCGGCGCTTCGGCCACGCATTGCGCGATAGCGCTTTCGGGCACCACCGCCACGCCCTCGATCGTCTCGAACACCGGGCGCGTATCGAACCATGCCAGCCGGAGCGGCAATCCGCTCGCATGCCGCGCAATCGCCTGCCCCACGTGCCCTGCGCCGAACAGATAGAGCGGACGGCGCACCTGCCCGATCATCTCCACCAGACGACTGCCCTCGCGCGGCCGGTCCCCCCGCGCCGAAAGCGGCACGGCAGGCCCGTCGCTCACATGCCGCTGCACCGCACCCGCCCGCAACTGGCTGACCAGCACCCGCCCTTCCGCAGCATCGCCAAGCCAGCCGAGCGCATCGCGATCGAGATGCTCGACCAGCACCCGCACCCGCCCGCCGCAGCATTGCCCCAGCAGCGGCCCCAACGGATAGTCCTGCACCCGCCAGGTCCCCGGCGGATGCGCCAGCACGGCGCGCGCCTGCTCCACCGCACGGAACTCCAGCGCGCCGCCTCCAATAGTGCCAAGCTCGCCCCCTGCCGTGACCAGCATCCGCGTCCCCGCCCCGCGCGGCGCGGAGCCTTCGGTGGCGAGCACGCTGATCATCGCGACAGGCCCGCGCGATGACAGAACCCGGAGCTGCTCGATCCACTCCATCACGCCGCTCCCTTATGCGCCGCAATTGCCCGCAGCACCGCCTCGGGCGTGGCCGGCGCATCAAGCGGCGGCAGCTCGCGTCGCGCGGGGTTGGTCGCGGCAATCGCGGCACTGATCGCGCAGAACACCGAATTGGCCAGCATCAGCGGCGGCTCGCCCACCGCCTTTGAACGGTGCACCGTAGGCTTCACGTTCTCCCCGTCCCACAGGTCGATGCGCAGCCGCCTGGGCCGGTCCGAGGCCGTCGGGATCTTGTAGGTCGCAGGCGAATGGTTGAGCAGGCGGCCCTTGGCGTCCCATTCCACCACTTCAGTGGTCAGCCAGCCCTGCCCCTGCACGAAGCCGCCCTCGATCTGCCCCCGGTCAATCGCCGGGTTCAGCGAGCGGCCCACATCGTGCAGGATGTCCACGGCCAGCACCTTGTGCTCCCCGGTCAGCGTGTCGACCACCACTTCGGAAACCGCTGCGCCATAGGCGAAATAATAGAACGGCCGCCCCTTGTGCGCGACGCGGTCGTACTCGATCTCGGGGGTGGCGTAGAAGCCCGTGGACGAGAGCGAAATCCGCCCCAGCCACGCCTTGCGCGCCGCTTCGGCAAAACTCATCCGCGTCTCGCCCGCGATCACGCCATCGGCGGTGAACTGCACCTCGCCGCCGAACGCCCGCTCCAGAAACGCCGCCATCCGCTCGCGGATCGCCATGGCCGCGTGGTGCGCCGCCATGCCGTTGAGGTCTGCCCCCGATGACGCCGCCGTGGCCGAGGTATTGGGCACCTTGTCCGTCCGCGTCGCGGTAATCCGCACCTGCCCCACCGGCACGGCAAACACGTCCGCCACGATCTGCGCGACCTTGATGTAGAGGCCCTGCCCCATCTCGGTGCCGCCATGGTTCACCTGGATCGACCCGTCCGCATAGACGTGCACCAGCGCGCCCGCCTGATTGAGATGCGTGGTGGTGAAGCTGATCCCGAACTTCACCGGCGTCAGCGCGATCCCCTTCTTGAGCACCCGGTTGCCCGCATTGAACGCGGCCACGGCCTCGCGCCGCTCGTCATAGCGCGCCGTCTCGCGCAGCCGCGCGACGAGCTGCGGCGCGATGTTGTCTTCCAGCCTCATGCCATAGGGCGTCACATCGCGCCCCGGCCGATAGAGATTGCGCGCCCGCACCGTAAGTGGATCAAGTCCCAGCCGCGCCGCCACGTGATCGCACACCCGCTCGATCGCCAGCATGCCCTGCGGCCCGCCAAAGCCCCGGAAGGCGGTGGCCGAGACGGTATTGGTCTTCAGCCGCTCCGAGACGATCTCCACGTCGGGCAGGAAATAGCAGTTGTCGGCATGGAACATTGTGCGGTCGTTGATGCCGGGCGACAAATCCATCGTCGCTCCACAGCGTCCGCCAAAGCTCAGCTTCACCGCAAGCAGTCGTCCGGCATCATCATGCCCCGCCTCGTAATGGACCTCGAAATCGTGCCGCTTTCCCGTCACGATCATGTCGTCATCCCGGTCGCAGCGGAACTTGGCAGGCCGCCCGGTATGATGCGTCACCAGCGCGGCAGCGGCGGCGAACAACGCGGCCTGACTTTCCTTTCCACCGAACGCCCCGCCCATGCGCCGCACTTCCACGGTCACGTCGGCTCTCGGCTTGTTCAGCAGGTGCGCCACCAGATGCTGCACCTCGCTCGGATGCTGGCTCGAGGAGACGACATGGATCTGCCCGTCCTCCCCCGCCCGCGCATGGGCAACCTGACCCTCCAGATAGAAGTGATCCTGCGCCCCGATCTTCAGATGACCGGCAAGCCAGTGCGGTGCCATAGCCAGCGCAGCATCGGCATCGCCCTGCGCCATGCGCTGGTCCGCCTCGATCCGCGCATCTGCCGCCCGCGCCTGCGCCACGGTGATCGCCGCATCCAGCGGTTCGTAGTCAATCCTGCCCAGCCGCGCCGCCTTGCGCGCCGCCATTCGCGTTTCCGCCGCAACCAGGAAGACCGGCTGCCCATGGCTCACCACCTCGCCATCGGCCAGCACGCGGTCATCGTGCGCAATCGGCCCGACGTTGTTCTCCCCCGGAATGTCGGCGGCGGTATAGACCGCCACCACGCCCGGAAAGGCGCGCACTGCCGCAAGGTCCATGCCGACCATCCGCGCCCGCGCATGGGCGGAAAGCCCGAAGGCCAGATGCAGCATGCCCGCCGCTTCCGGCTCGTCATCCACATAGCGCGCCAGCCCCGCCACGTGCAGATGCGCGCTGTCATGCGGGTTGGAAGGCTTGGTGCCTGCGGGCCAGAGCGGATCAGCCTCGGCCATCAGCAGGCCTCCACGTCAAGCACCGAGACGACCTCACCCTGCTCCCCGTGCCACAGCCGCCACAGCAGCGCCGCCGCAGCCTCGTTGCGGTAGGCCGATGTCCCGCGCACGTCGGTCAAGGGCTGGAAGTCTGCGCGCAAGGCCTGCGCCGCCGCAGCCATCGTCGCTTCGGCAAATGGCTGCCCCACCAGCGCCGCCTCGCACCCCTGCGCGCGCCGGGGCGTCGCGGCCATCCCGCCAAAAGCAACGCGCGCCGCCCTGATCACCCCGCCCTCCACCGTCAGCGCAAAGGCTCCCAGCACCGCCGAAATGTCGCTGTCGAACCGGCGCGAGAGCTTGGAGATGTGCACCAGCGCACCCGCCGCAGGGCGCGGCACGAACACGCTTTCGACAAACTCGCCGGGATGCCGATCCTGCTTGCCGTAATCGAGGAAGTAGTCCTCCAGCGCCAGCGTCCGCCGCCCTGCGGCAGAGCGCAACGTCAGCTCCGCCCCCAGCGCGATCAAGGCAGGCGGCCCGTCGCCGATGGGCGAGCCATTGGCGATGTTGCCGCAGACCGTGGCCGAATTGCGCACCTGCAATCCGCCGATCCGCCGCACCAGCTCGCCCAGATCCGGGTGCAGCCGCGCCATCGCCGCATGGGCTTGCGCATACCGCACCGCTGCACCGATCCGCAGGCCCTCGTCCGTCTCCTCGATCTGCCCGAGATCGGCAACGTCGCCGATGAACACCACGGTGCCGAGATCGCGCAAGCCCTTGGTCACCCACAGGCCGACATCGGTGGCACCTGCCACGATCCGCGCCTCGGGATGCTCGGCAAGGATCGCCACCAGCGCATCGGACGAACGCGGCGCAAACCACTTGCGCCCGCCAGACGTTCCGCTGGCATCACCGCCCAACCCAGCCAGCGCCGCCGCCACATCCGCATCGTCCTGCACGATCCGCGAAACCGTCTCCCCCGCCTCGAGGATCGGCCCGTAACCGGTGCAACGGCAAAGATTGCCCGCAATGACGTCGGCCACTGGCAACTCGCTCCCAAGCGCCCCAATCGCCCGCCCATGCAGCGACATCACGAACCCCGGCGTACAGAACCCGCATTGCGAACTGCCATTGGCCGCCATGCATGCCTGCAGCGGATTGAGCACTCCGCTCTTCGCCAGACTTTCGACTGTCATCAAGGCTTTACCGTGCAGCATAGGCAGAAACGCGATGCAGGCATTGACCGCGCGCCACTGCACACCCGCGCCCTCCGGCTCGCCCACCAGAACAGTGCAAGCGCCGCAATCCCCTTCGGCGCAACCTTCCTTGGTGCCGGTCCTGCGCAAGGCCCCGCGCAAGTAATCGAGCAAGGTTCCGGTCGGATCGCAGTCCGCAATCTCGATCACTTGGCCATCGAGCAGGAAGCGTACCGCCATGGCTCAGCTTCCCCGATAGGTCGAATAGGCGAACGGCGAGACCAGCAGCGGCACGTGATAATGCCCCTCGTCCGCCATGCCGAAAGCGATGCGCACGTCATCCAAGAACGGCGGCTCGGGCAGCGTCACGCCCGCTTCGGCAAAGTACTCCGCCACCGCAAAGACCAGCGCATATCGCCCTGGCCCGACTTGCGGCATCCCCGGACAGCGCCCGTCGGCATTGGTCGTCCCCGCAAACAGCACCGTCCCCTTCCCATCTTCCAGCCGCAGCTTCACGCCCGCCGCCGGGCGGCCATGCATGGTGTCGAGCACGTGGGTCGAAAGCGTGGTCATTGCGGCGCTCCTGCTGCAATCCAGCGGCCCAGCGCATCGCGTTCGGCGCGGGTCATTCCGGTCATGTTGCCCAGCGGCATGATCTCGGCATCGACCGCCACTTTCTGCACCCGCGGCGCCACGGCATGGGCATGGTCATAGCTGTCGAGCATCACCCCCAGCGGCGGCGCGGTGAATGCCTCGCTCGTTGGCTTTGCGGCGTGGCAACTGGTGCAGTGCTTGGTGAAGATGGGCTCCACGCTGGCCCATGTCGCGGGCTCCTGCGAAGCCTCCGCAGCCTTCGCCACCGCAGGCAAGGTCGCCTTTTCCGCCGAGACATACGTCACGCTCACCAGCGCCATCGCCCCGGCCACGACCATCGCCCGCCCGGTCTTCCGGCCCTGATGCCGCAAGTTGAACACATGCCGCACCGCGACGCCGGTCAACCCAAGCAGCGCCAGCACCAGCCAGGGCCGCGCCGCACCGAAGGTCATCGCATAGTGGTGGCTGATCATGATGAACAGCACCGGCAGCGTCATGTAGTTGTTGTGGACCGAACGCTGCTTGCCCGCCTTGCCCAGCGCCGGATCGGGCGCCTGCCCCTGCATCAGCTGCGCCACCGCCTTGCGCTGGTTGGGGATGATGACGAAGAACACGTTGGCGACCATGACAGTGCCGATCATCGCGCCGACGTGCAGATAGGCCCCGCGCGCATTGAACACCGCGTTGAGCGCCAACGCCGCCAGCACCAGAAAGGCAAACCACGCCGCCCCCAGCACCCGGTTGTCGCGCCCAAAGGGCGAACGGCACAGCCCGTCATAGACCAGCCAACCCGTCACCAGCGAAGCCGCGCCGATGCCGATCGCCGCCCCTTGCGAAAGCTGCGCCTTGGCCGGATCGATCAGAAAGCTTTCTGCGCCCACCCAATAGACCAGCACCAGCAGCGAAAAGCCGGTGATCCACGTGGTATAGGCCTCCCATTTGAACCAGTGCAGGTCCTCGGGCATCTTTGCGGGCGCCACCGCGTACTTCTGCTTGTGATAGAACCCGCCGCCGTGGACCGACCACACCTCGCCGCTCGCCTCGCCCTCCTTGGGCGGCACCAGATGGTTGTCGAGCCAGACGAAGTAGAACGACGAGCCGATCCACGCGATGCCCGCGGTCAGGTGGAACCAGCGGATCGCAAGGTTCAGCCATTCGCCCCAGTCCACCGTCACTTCATGTCCTCCAGACGAAGCCGCACGATCTCGCCGATCTGCGCGATGGCGGTGGCGATTTCGGTGTCACGCTCGTTGGCCAACCGTGCTTCCATCGCGCTGAGAATCCCCGCCTTGTCGGTCAGCCGCACGCAGATGATGAAGGGAAAGCCGAACCGCTCCCGATAGGCCGCGTTCAATTCATGGAACCGCGCAAATTCCGCCTCGCTCAACCGGTCGAGCCCGGCGCTCGCCTGCTCCGCCGCCGAAGCCGCGGTCAGCGTGCGATCCACCGCCGCCTTGCCAGCCAGTTCAGGATGGGCGCGGATCAGGGCCATCTGCTCCTCCGCCGAGGCATCACGCACCACCGCCATCAGATCGGCATGACGGTCCCCGCTCGACGCTCGCGCATCGGCCCGCGCCTCCACCCAAGGACTATGCTCGAACAGCGCGGTCATGACTTGGCCCCTTCAAGGCTCACATGCGCGGAGACGACCTTCCAGCCATCGGCAAACCTGACCCATGCCTGGCTCTGCCGCCCGCGTCGCTCGCTCCCCTCGCGGAAGAACTCGGCGTCCGCCGTGGCGAACGCGTCGCCGTAAACCGTGCCATAAACCGTTATCGCCACCTGCCCCAACCGGCGCTGCGGCGATCCCCCACGCCCTTTGCGAAACTCGCGGATCGCCTCCATCCCCCACAGCACTTCGCCCACGCCAAAGCGGTTGGTCGTCGGCGCATCGTGGAACAGCGCGTCCATCGCAGGCAGATCGTCCGTCATCAGCGCGCGCTCGTAAGCCGCAAACGCAGCGGTCATTTCAGCCAGCAGCACCGGATCGTTCACCGTCACGCCGCGCCTCCAGCATAAGGATGCAAGGCCTGCCAGTGCCGCGCGATGTCGATCCGCCGCGCGATCCACGCATCGCCGCTTTCGATCACATGGTCGAGGAACCGCGCCACCGCCCGCGCCCGCCCCGGCTTTCCGGCAATGCGCCCATGCAGGCCGACCGACATCATCCGCCCGCCCTCCTCGCGCAATTGCTCGAAGGTATCGCGCAAGTAGCGGAAGAACTGCTCGCCCTCGGTGAAGCCGTTCAGCGCCACCATCTTCATGTCATTGGCATCGAGCGAATAGGGCACGATCAGCTGCGGCTTGCCATGACGCACATCCCAGTACGGAACGTCATCGGCATAGCTGTCGGCGTCGTAGAGAAAGCCGCCTTCCTCCACCACCAGCCGCGCCGTGTTGGGTGAGGTGCGCCCCTGATACCAGCCCAGCGGACGCTCCCCGGTCAGCCGGGTATGCAGTTCAATCGCCCGCGCAATATGCTCGCGCTCCACCTCTTCGGGCACATACTGGTAGTCGATCCAGCGAAGCCCATGGCTCGCAATCTCCCACCCAGCCTCGAGCATGGCGTCAACCGCCGCCGGATTCATCTCCATCGCGGTGGCCACGCCAAACACCGTCACCGGCACACGCCGCGCGGCAAACAGCCGGTGCAGCCGCCAGAACCCGGCGCGGCTGCCGTATTCATAGAGGCTCTCCATCGCCATCGCCCGCGCCGGATGGGAGCCCGCGCCGACCATGTCCGACAGGAATGCCTCGGAACCCTTGTCGCCATTGAGCACGGAGTTCTCCGCGCCTTCCTCGTAATTGATCACGAACTGCACGGCGATGCGCGCCCCGCCCGGCCATTGCGCTGGCGGAGGCGTCGCGCCGTAGCCTGTAAGATCGCGCGCGGCCGTCATTCTGCCTCCCACGCCGCCAGCGCGGCAGGCACCGCCTCGCCCAGCGGCAGGCTGAACCCTTGCGCCTTGAGGCAGGCCTCCAGCGCGCCAAGCGTCAGCAGCACCTTGTGCTTCATCGCGTTGTAGCCCATCGCGCCCAGCCGCCAGATCCGGCCCTGCAGCGGGCCAAAGGCGGTGCCGATCTCGATCTCAAAGTGATCGCGCATCATCGTGCGGATCGCCTCGCCATCGACGCCTGCGGGAATGTACACGCCGGTCACGTTGGTCATGCGGTGGGCATCCTCGCCGAACACCGTCAGCCCCATCGCACGCACGCCGGCGGTCATCGCAGCACCCGCCTTGCGGTGCCGCGCGTACCGCGCCTCCAGCCCCTCGCCCAGCGCCACCCGGGCGCATTCGCGCGCGGCATAGAGCATCGAGGTCGCCTCGGTATGGTGGTTCAGCCGCTTGTCCGACCAGTAGTCCATGATCATGGCCAGATCGAAGTAGTTGGATGGTATGCGCGGCCCCTTGCCATCGACGATGTCATCGCGCCGGATGCCCTGCTCGACATGGCGGCGCGAGAAGATGCGCTGCGCCGCGCGGTCGGAAATGGTGATCGGCGCAGAGCCCGAAGGCCCGCCAAGGCACTTCTGCAAACCGCCCGTCACCACGTCCACGCCCCAGCGGTCCGCCGCGATCTCCATGCCGCCCAGCGTCGCGCAGGCATCGACATAGGCGAACGCGCCCGCCGCCTTGCACAGCGCGCCGAGCCCTTCCAGTGGCTGCCTCATCGTCGTCGAAGTATCGCCATGCACCGTGGCAACGACACTCGGCCCGTGCATCTCGATGGCGCGGGCAATCGCCTCAAGCGGCACCACTTCGCCCCACGGCGCGCTGACCTGTTCGACCTTGGCGCCCAGCCGCGTCAGGATCTCGGTCAGCAGCAGGCCAAAGCGCCCGAAGTTCACCACCAGCACCGTGTCGCCCGGCTCGACCAGACTCACCAGCGAAGCCTCGATCGCCGCGCGCGCCGTGCCGTCGATCAGCATTGTCCACTGGTTCCAGGTGCCGAAGATCGGGCGGTAAAGCGCCATGACCTGGTTCATGAACCCGGTCATTTCCGGATCGAACTGCCCGAGCAGGTCCGCCGCCATCGCCCGCAGCACGCGCGGATGGGCATTGACCGGTCCCGGCCCCATCAGCAGCCGCTGCGGAGGGTCGATTTCGCCGAAGAGAGTCGGATCAAGCTGGCTCAAGGCTGGCTCCCAGTTGTTCGATGAAGCCGAGCATGACCTGCAGCGCCACTTGCGCATCGGCAGGGTCGACATGCTCGGCAGGATTGTGGCTCACCCCGCCCCGGCAGCGGATGAACAGCATCGCGGTGGGGCACAGCGCGGCCATGATCATGGCATCATGCCCCGCCCCCGAAACAAGGCGGAACGGCTTGTGTCCCGCCGCCTGCGTCGCCTGATCGAGCAGCTGCATCAGCGCCGGATCGCAGGGGCTGGCGGGAAGATCGTGCCCCTTGCGCACGGCAAGGCCCAGATCGCGCGCATTGGCGATGGCGCGAAAGCGGCGCAGGATCTCGTCCGCCGCCGCATCGCGCGTCGCAGCGCTTGCCGCACGCACGTCGAGCGTGAACGAACACTTGCCCGCGATCACGTTGGCCGCGGCCGAAGGCACCTGCACCACCCCCACTGTCGCCACGAGATCGGCAGGCCCCGCCTTGGCCACGCTCTCGGCCGCGAGCACCATCTCGGCCATGCCCGTCACGGCATCACGCCTGAGGCCCATCGCGGTCGTCCCGGCATGGCCTGCCGTCCCGCCAAGCTCGATCTCATAGCGCAGTTGCGCGGCAATACCGGTGACAGTGCCCACGGCCAGCCCTTGCGCCTCCAGCACCGGCCCCTGCTCGATATGCGCCTCGAGATAGGCAAAGACCTCGCCCTTGCGCCGCACCGCCGAAGCAAAGGCGGCAACATCGACCAACTCGGCCAGCGCCACGCCCTCGCGGTCCGTCACCTCCAGCGCTGCCGGATCGAGCGTGCCCGCCACCGCCCGGCTCGTCAGCATCGCCGCAGGAAAGCGCGAGCCTTCCTCGTCCCCGAAGGCATAGACCTCGATGGCAAAGGGCAGGCGCACCCCGCGCTCATGCAGCGCCGCCACCGCTTCCACGCCGAGCATGATCCCCAGCGGCCCGTCATAGGCCCCGGCATTGCGCACGCTATCAAGGTGGCTGCCGATCACCAGCGCAGGCGCACCCGCCGCCGCGCCTTCGTAGCGCCCGACCAGATTCATCGCCGCATCGCACCGCAGCGCCATCCCGGCCTCGGCCATCCACTCGGAGATCTTGTCCTGCGCGGCAAAGTAGGCAGGCGAAAGATAGGTCCGCGTCAGCCCGCCAACGCTGTCGCTGAACGGCGGCACCGTCAGCTCATCACAACGCAAGACAGCGCGCACCCCGCTCACCACGCCGCCACCCCGCCATCGCTGCGCGGATCGGTCGCGCCTTCCAGCCACCCGTCGCCATGGCGCACGATCGCGCCCGCATGCCCCATCGTCGCCGTCAGCGGCCCCACGCGCTCTACATCGTGCCCCGCCGCAGCCAGCGCGGCATACAGCGCCGGATCGAACCCATCCTCCAGCTTCAGCGTGGTGGACTGCTCGCCCCACGTCCGCCCCAGCAGCCAGCGCGGCGCAGAGATCGCCTCCTGCAAGTCCACGCCAAACCGCGCATAGCGCGAAAACAACGCCGCCTGCGTCTGCGGCTGCCCCTCGCCACCCATCGTGCCATAGGCCAAGACCCGCCCGTCATCGAACCGCGCCAGCGCAGGGTTCAGCGTATGGAACGGCTTGCGCCCGGGCTTCAGCGCATTCCACCCATCCGCCGCGAGCCGGAAACTGCTGCCCCGATTCTGCCAGGTGATCCCGGTCCTTGGCAGCACCAGCCCCGATCCGAACTCGAAGTAGGTCGACTGGATCGCGCTGACCACGCGTCCCTCGCCGTCCGCCGCCCCGAACCAGCAGGTATCCCCCCACTGCGGCGGCTGCGGCCATGCCAAGGCCTTCGCCGGATCGATCCGCGCCGCCAGTTCATCCAGCGCCACAGGATCAGACAGCAGCCCTTGCCAGTCAAAGTCATGATACGCAGGATCGCCCACATGCACGTCGCGCAGCAGGAACGCTTGCTTGGTCGCCTCGACCAGCCCATGGAAATGATCGAATCCGTCCACCGCATCCGCCGCCAGCCGGTCGAACAGCGCAAGGATCACCAGCGAGGCGAAGCCCTGCGTCGGCGGGGCACTGTTCCACAACCGGCAGTCTCGCAACCGCGTGGTCAGCGGCGCAGGACGTGTCGCCTCATGCGCGGCAAGGTCCGCAGCCGAAACCGGACTGCCCAGCGCCGCCAGATCAGCCGCAATATCTGCCGCCAGCGGCCCGGTGTAGAAGCTCTCCAGCCCCTCCTCGCACAATCGCCGTAATGTCTGCGCCAGCACCGGCTGACGCAGGACATCGCCCTCATGAAGCGGACGGCCTTCCGGCTCGAATGTCGTGGCATAGGCCCCCGGCTGCACCCGCAGCTCCGGCCCCTTGGCGGCGGCAATCGCGGCATGTCCCGCCGTGACCCCAACCCCCGTCTCACCATGGGCAATCGCATCGCGCAGCAGGCGTGACAGCGGCAGCGATCCGCCAGCGCTCTCCAGCGCCGCCGCCCACCCGGAAATCGTCCCCGCTACGGTATTCGCAGCCAGAGGCCCGCGGAACGGCACCGCGTCCAGCCCCGCATAAAGCGCCAGCGAAGCCGCCCCCGCAGCCCCGCCGCAGCCATGAATGCCATGCACCGCGCCATCAGGCTCGTGGATCACCCAGAACCCGTCCCCGCCGATCCCGGTCATGTGCGGATAGACCACGGCAAGGCACGCGGCGACCGCGACGGTCGCCTCCACCGCATTGCCGCCGTCCTGCAGCACCGAAAGCCCTGCCTCCGCCGCCAGCCAATGCGGCGCGGTGACCATGCCTTTCGATCCGGTGACGGTTTTGCGTTCCATCGCGATCAGTCCGGCAGCGCGGCGAGATAGGCGCGCACCACATGCGCCGAATTGACCGAGGCGAGGTGCTCGAACGTGTCTTCCATGTTCTTGTGCTTGTCGCCGCCGGCAAGGTCGGAAAGGCTGCGGAAGACGATGGCCGGGACCATGTTGCTATAGGCCACCTGCATCACCGCGGCGCTTTCCATGTCGAGCACGCGCGCTTTCCACGCCTTGTGCAGATAGATGCGGAACTCGGCATTGTCGGCATAGATGCCCGCCGTCACCCCGGTCCCGCCGACCTCGATCTTCGGCACGCGCGGCAGGCACAGCTCGGACCCTGCCAGCATCTTTTCCGATGGCGGCACGCAGCGCTCCAGCGTGATCGAAGGCACCACCTTGCGCGCCAGATCGAGCAACCCTGCATCCACCGGCACGCGATAGATGCGCTTGGGCGGCGTGGCGGCATTGGCCATCACCGTGCCGCGCGGGAAGATGAAGAACCAGTTGGCCGGGCTGTCAGGCTGGCCCTTGTCCGGCGGCATCCAGCCGTTCTTGGTCTTGCGCGCAAACGATGCCTCGAGATACTGCCCCCAGTCCTCGGCCACCAGCACGTCGCCAATGGAAAGCTTGGGGTCCACCCCGCCCGCGATGCCGGAAAAGACGATGCGCTTCACGTTGAACCGGTCGAGCACCACTTGCGTGTTCATCGCGGCATTCACCACGCTGACCCCGCTCTGCATCAACACCACCGGCTTGCCTTCCATCGTCCCGGTGAGGAACGTGCCGCCGTTGATCGAATGCTCCTTCGCACCCTGCACCGTGTGGACCAGCGCGTTCCATTCCGGCCGGAACGCGGTCATCACCACGGTGCGCGGGGTATCATCCAGCTTCTGCGCCTGCGCAGACGCGGGCAGGAGCAGGGCAACGAAAGCAAGTGCGATACGTCGCGTCATTTGGCGGATCATGCAGCGGCCATCCAGGCAAAGCGCGCCACAAACAGCGCGGCGAGGGTGAACAGGAACCAGTCCTTGGTCGTCGCCTTGCCCTTCAGCAGCTTGAGCAGGGCGTGGGCGGTGATGCCAAAGGCAAGGCCGTTTGCGATGGAGAAGGTCAGCGGGATCATCGCCACGGTCAGGAACGCCGGGATCGCCGCCATCGGGTCTTCCCAGTCCACCTCGGTCAGTGGCAGCAGCATCAGCCCGCCCACCACGACCAGCGCGGGCGCGGTGGCAGCGAGCGGCACCAGCTGCGCATAGGGCGCGACGAACATCGTCAGCAGGAACAGCAGGCCAGTGACCACCGCCGTCAGCCCAGTGCGCCCGCCCGCCTGCACGCCCGCCGCGCTCTCGACATAGCTGGTCACCGTGCTGGTCCCCGCCATCGCGCCGACCATCGTCGCCACCGCATCGGTCATCAGGATGCGGTTGAGCCCCGGAATCCTGCCCGCCGCGTCCATCAGCCCGGCGCGCTTGGTCACGGCCACCAGCGTGCCGATGTTGTCGAACAGGTCGACGAACAGGAACACGAACAGGATTTCGAGAAGGCCGATGCCGTGCTTGCCCGAAAGCCCGAACACGCCCGCAATATCCAGCTGGAACGCGGTCCCGGTCAGCGCAGCAAGGCTGTAAGGCTCGGTCGGCGCGCTCACGAGGCCCACGATCCACGCGGCAATCGTCGTCAGCACGATCCCGATCAGCATCGCCGCACGCACGTTCCACACAGACAGCGTGCCGATCACCACCAGCCCGAACAGCGCCAGCGCAGGCCCCGGCTCGGTCACGCTGCCAAGGCCGACGAAGGTGGCGGGATTGGCCACCACGATCCCTGCGTCCTTCAGCCCGATGAAGCCGATGAACAGCCCGATCCCGCCCGCAACAGCGGCAAACAGGTGCTGCGGGATGACCGAGACGATCAACTGCCGCACGCCCGTCAGCGTCAGGATCAGGAACGCAACGCCCGAGATGAACACGCAGCCCAGCGCCACCGGCCAGGGCACGCCCATCTGCTGCACCACGGTAAAGCTGAAATAGGCGTTGAGCCCCATCCCCGGCGCCAGTGCCAGCGGCGTGTTCGCCACCATCCCCATCAGGATCGAGGCGAACGCCGCGGCAAAGCATGTCGCTGCCGCCACCGAGGCCACGGGAAGCCCCGCCTGCCCAAGGATCGCCGGGTTGACCAGCACGATGTAGGCCATGGTCAGGAAGGTGGTGAACCCCGCCAGCACCTCGGTCCGCGTATTGGTCCCGCGCTCGCGCATCCTGAAGTGGCGTTCGAGCACGCCGCCCTCAGCTGTTGTAGCCGCCGTCATATCAGTTCCCCCGCAATCAAGCGCTCCGGCGCGCTCACGCCAGTCCATCCCTCGTTTTCGAGCCGCTCGGCAAGCGCCAGCAACGCGCCCTCGCCGCCCGGCTTGCCGATCAGCTGCAGCCCCAGCGGCAATTGCCCCGGCCGGTGCAGCGGCACCGCCAGCGACGGCAGGCCGGTGAACGTGATCGGCTGCGTATGAATGCCAAGATCCGCCCGCGCCGGACTCAGCGCCCCGTCGATCACGATGCGCGGGTCCTCGATCAGCGGTGCTACGCAAGGCGTGGCCGGTGCCAGCAGCACATCGAAATCCGCAATCAGCCCCTCCAGCCGCGTCAGAAAGTCGGCGCGGAAAGCGAGCGCCTTGGCGTACAGTTCCTCCGGCAGGAGCGCGCCCGCCATCAGCCGGTCCCGCACCGCCGGATCGTAGTCCATCGCCCGCGTGGCCAGAGTCTCGCGATGCAGTGCGCCGCCTTCGAACGCAGTGATCAGGAACGCCGCACTGCGCGCCTTCGCAATGTCGGGCAGTTCCACCAGCGGAGCCTGCTCCGCAATCGCATCGATCGCCGCCAGTTGCACCTGATCGGCATTCTCCCGGAACCGCCCGCCCAGCCGCGCAATGCGAATATCGCTCGGCCATTCCGGCAGTGCCCCGCCGCGCAGCACGCCCCACACCAGCGCCATGTCGGCAAGGCTCAGCGTGAACGGCCCGATATCGTCAAAGCTCTCGGCAAACGGAAACGTCCCCGCCACCGGCAATGAGCCATGCGCGCACTTCAGTCCATAGAGCCCGCACAGGCTGGCAGGCACGCGGATCGAGCCATTGGTGTCAGACCCCAGCGCGAACGGCACAAGTCCCGCCGCCACCGCCGCCGCCGACCCGCCCGACGATCCCCCCGCCAACCGCGCCGGGTCATGCGGGTTGCGCGTCGTGCCATGCGCCGCATTGATCGTCGCAAAACCATAGGCAAACTCATCCATGTTGAGCGTCGCCACCAGCACCGCCCCTGCGGCCTGCAACCGCCGGATCGCCTCGGCATCGCGCTCTGCAGGCGCAGCCCCAGCGCGCACCGCAGAACCCGCCGTCGTCGGCAGGCCCGCCACGTCGAACAGGTCCTTCACCCCATAGGGCACGCCCGCCAGCGGCCCCGGATCGTCCCCGCGCGCGACCATGGCATCCACCACCGCCGCCTCGGCCAGCGCCCGCTCTTCCAGCACGCGCGTCACGGCAACATGCGCATCGGCCTTGAGCGCGGCAATCGCCTCCACGGCCAGCGAAGTTGCGCTGACCTCCTCCGCCCGCACCGCAGCGTCAATGTCAACCGCCCGCCTCATGCGTCCAGCACCCGCGCATGACGCGTCAGCAGTTCGAGATTGGCCACCACGCCCGCGCGGCAGGCTTCCGGTATCGGCAGTCCGATCTCCGCCGCCCGCGCCAGCGCCGCCGCCTCGCCCTGCGGCGGCCGCACCGCAGCGGCAGCATCCAGTTCGCGCCGATAGCGTCCCGCCAGCCAGGCGCAGACGAACAGCTGCAACTGGTGGAAGATCATCAGCGGCAGGATCACCATGCCCACTTGCGCCGGGGCAAAGAGCGCACCCGCCATCGGCACGCCCGAAACCAGGCTCTTCTTCGATCCGCAGAACAGCAGCACGATGGCATCCTCGCGCGGCAACCCTGCCACGCGCGCCACCACGCCATTCACCGCAATCACAACCCCCAGAATCACCGCCGAGGCCACCAGCAGCACGCCAAGATCAAACGGCCCGACCCTGCTCCACACCCCGTTCGCCACCGCCGCGCTGAATGCCGAATAGACCACCAGCAGCACCGATGACCGGTCCACCGGCTGCAGCAGCTTCTTGTGCGCATCGACCCATTTGCCGATCGCGGGCCGCAGCAGATGCCCCGCCACGAACGGCAGGAGCAATTGCGTTGCAATTTTCTGCACGGAGGCCAGCCCGTCCACCCCGCCTGCCCCATCGGCATGAATGAACAGCGCCACCAGCAGCGGCGTCAGCACGATCCCGACAAGGTTGGACAAAGAGGCAGAGCACACCGCCGCCGCCACGTTCCCGCCCGCCATGGCGGTAAACGCGATGGAGCTTTGCACCGTCGATGGCAGCAGCGCGAGGAACAGCAGTCCCATCGCCAGCGACGGATCGATCACCAGCCCGGCGACCTTCGCCGCGCCCAGACCCAGCACCGGAAACAGCAGATAGGTAAAGCCCAGTGCCAGCGGATGCAGCCGCCAGTTGCCGATCCCCGCCAGCACCGCCTCGCGGCTCAGCTTCGCGCCATGGAGGAAGAACAGCAGCACGATCGCCGCGTCCGCCGCCACGTCGAACGCTTCCAGCGCCACGCCCCGCGCCGGCAGCAGGCTCGCCGCCACGACCGTGCCCACCAGCCAGAGCAGGAACGGATCGACCGAGGGAAGTTTGCTGCGCGTGGTCATGGCTCGTCCCGCTATGCCCCGCTCCACCCTACCGATCCAACGCAATGATCGGCACGCATCGTTGCAAAAAAGAGAGCACCCTGCCCCACACTACTCCGCCGCCGCCAGCGTTGGTTCCCGGTCCCCACGATCTTCGTCAGCAGTCTCGCGCGGCAGCACCAGGTTCAGCACCACCGCCAGCACTGCCGCCGGCATCACCCCCGAAGTCAGCAGCACCCGCGCCGTCTCGGGCAGGTGCGCCACCGCATCCGGCTCAAGCTGCAGCCCCAGCGCCAGCGACAGGCTCACCCCGAAGACCAGCATGTTGCGCTGGTTCCATTCGACCGAAGCCAGCATCGAGAGCGCAGCCGAGGCGACCATGCCGAACATCACGATCACCCCGCCGCCCAGCACTTCGATGGGGATCGTCGTCACCACCGCGCCGATCTTGGGCACCAGCCCGCACAGGATCAGGAACACCGCGCCCAGCGTCACCACATGGCGGCTCATCATCCCGGTAATCGCGATCAGCCCCACGTTCTGGCTGAACGTGGTGTTGGGCATTGCCCCGAACACCGCCGCCAGCGCCGTGCCCACGCCGTCCGCCGCCACCGCACCCTGCAGTTCCGCATCGCTCGCAGGCCGCCCCGCCGTCCCCTCGCAGATCGCCTCGACGTCACCGATGGATTCGATCGAGGAGACAAACCCGGTCAGCACGAAGCCCAGAATGGCCGAGGCCGAAAGCGCAAATCCGAAGTGGAACGGGTTGGGCAGCATGGCAATCGGCGCTTGTCCCACCGCCTCGAACGAGATCCGCCCCATCGCCAGCGCCACCGCATATCCCGCCAGCAGCCCCAGCAGCACCGAAGCGGTCGACCAGATCCCCCGCGCAAAGAACTTGAGCCCCAGCGTCGCCAGAACCACAACCGCCGCCAGCAGCCAGCTCGTCCCCGCACCGAATGCAGGCGTGCCAATCGCAGGCACGCCACCGGCCGAATACTGCACCCCGATCCGCATCAGCGACAGGCCGATCATCAGCACCACCAGCCCGGTGATCAGCGGCGGCAGGGCAAAGCGCACGCGGCCGACGAACACGCTCAACGCGGCATGGACCAGCCCGCCGATCAGCGCCGCCGTGGTCAGCGCAGCCATGGCATCCACGCCCTTGCCCGCCACGATCGGGATCATCACCGGGATGTAGGCAAAGCTCGTCCCCTGCACCAAGGGCAGCCGCGCGCCCACCGGCCCCACGCCCACCGTCTGCAGCAGCGTGGCGATCCCGGCGAAGAGCATCGACATCTGGATCATGTAGATCAGCGCCGAAGGATCGGGCGATCCGAAGCCGAACCCCGCCGCGCCCGCAATGATGATCGGCGGCGTCAGGTTCGATACGAACATCGCCAGCACGTGCTGCACGCCCAGCGGAATGGCGAGGCCGAAGCCCGGGAAGAAGTCCGGATCGCGCGCCTGCTCGCGGGTCACTGCTCCGGGCAAAGCCATGCCATCCCCTTTCCTATGCCAGTGCCATCAGGCGATCGAGCGACTTGCGCGCAGCGGTGACGACCGCCGCCCGCGTCGTCATCACCAGCTCGCCATCACGCACCACCGCGCGCCCTTCGACGAACAGGTCGCGCACCCCCGCAGGCGGCGCGAGCACCAGCCCCGCCACCAGATCCCACGCCCCGGCAGAGGCGACGGTGCCCATGTCCCACACCGCAATGTCGGCGCGCTTGCCCGGCACCAGACTGCCAAGGTCATGCCTTCCGAGCACTTGCGCCCCGCCCCGCGTCGCCAGCCGCAAAGCCTCGCGCGTGGCAAAAGCCGTCGCCCCATGCGTCACCCGCTGCAACAGCAGGGCCTGCCGCGCCTCGCCCAGCAGATTGCCGGAATCGTTCGAGGCAGAGCCATCAACCCCCAGCCCCACCGGCACGCCTGCATCGACCATCGCCCGCACCGGTGCGACGCCCGATCCCAACCGGCAATTAGACCCCGGACAATGCGCCACCCCGGTCTTGGTCCGCGCAAACAGGCTGATCTCTTGCATGTCCAGCTGCACGCAATGGGCATGCCACACGTCCGGCCCGGTCCAGCCCAGCTCTTGCGCATATTGCCCCGGCCTGCACCCGAACCGCTCCAGACTGAACGCCACGTCGTCGGCATCTTCGGCCAGATGGGTGTGCAGCATCACGCCCTTGTCGCGCGCCAGCAGCGCCGCATCGCGCATCAGCCCCTGACTGACCGAGAACGGCGAGCACGGTGCCACCCCCACCCGCACCATCGCGCCGTCAGACGCGTCATGGAACCGGTCGATCACCCGCACGCAATCGCTGAGGATCGCGTCCTCGCGCTCGACCAGCGAGTCCGGCGGCAGTCCGCCCGCACTCTCGCCCACGCTCATGCTCCCGCGCGTGGCGTGAAAGCGCAGGCCGATGCCCGCGGCGGCATGGATCGTATCGTCGAGCGTCACCCCGTTCGGGAACAGGTAGAGGTGATCCGAACTCATCGTGCAGCCCGAAAGCGCCAGCTCGGCCAAACCCAGTTGCGTCGCGGCAAACACGTCGTCGGGCGTGTAAGTCGCCCAGATCGGGTAGAGCCGCTTGAGCCAGCCGAACAGCGATGCCTCGGTCGCACCCGGCAAGGCGCGGGTCAGCGTCTGGTACAAATGGTGGTGCGTGTTGACCAACCCCGGCGTCACTACACAGCCCGCCGCCTCGATGATCACATCGGCATGGCCCGCCAACGGTGCGAGTTCAGCAGTCGTCCCCACCGCCAGCACCACCCCGTCGCGCATCGCCACCGCCCCGCCCGCGATCTCGGTGCCCGGATCGTCCATCACGACGACAACGGCAGCGTTGCGGATCAGCGTCAGCGCCATGTCAGACGGCACCCATCACTTGGGCGGTGCCTTCTCATAGCGATCCCAGTGCCCGGTGATCTCGTCCACCACCTTGCCGCCAACGAGGTAGAGCGCCTCCAGCGCCGCGGTCATCCCGGCATAGCCCTGGTTCTCGCTCAGCAGGTAGCTGGCCGGGTCCACCCCCGGCGGCGGCATGGTGAAGTTGCTGGCAGAGCGCAGGACCATGACCCGGTCCCGGTCGGCCCTGCCCACACGGGTCAGATATTCGATCGACTGGAACGTGCCCGTCTCCTCCATCGCCGAGGTCACGAACTCGCCCTGCCCCCGCGTCCAGAACTTCGTCCAGTCATTGGCCCACTGCGTCATCTTCGCGCCGTGCCAGAACGTCATCGCCGCCAGATTGTCGCCCTTAAGCACGAACGGCGGTTTCTGCGCATTGGGGTAGCCGGTGAACGCCTTGCGCGCGGTGGCAATCGCCGGATCGTCGGGCAGCTTCATGTCCTTCGTCAGCGCGAAGGCCCAGTCCTGCAGTGCAGGGTTCAGCTCGAACATCTCGCCGTTGTCGGGCGGCAGCGGCGTCGGGTCCATCGGCCCCTTGCTGTGCAGCGCAAAGTAGCCGCTCTTCCACTCCGCCGGGATCTCGCGCGCATCGATCTCGTGCGCGATGTCGCCATCGATCAGGTAGCGCGCCCAGGCCGCCGATCCCACCGAGGCATCCTCGGGATCGATCCCGGCAATCCCCGCCACCAGCCAGTAGGCCTGTGAAAGGTCCAGCCGGTCATCCATCCCCACCGCCAGCGCCGCCGTGGCAGACTTGATCGAGCCCATCCCCGTCACGATCGCCAGCACGCCGGTCTCAGGGTCATAGGCCAGATCGTGCCAGCCTTGCGGGAACGGCAGCGTCACCGAAAGCCCGCGCCGCTCCTTCCACAGCTGGAACTCGCCGGGCTTGTCGCCACTGTCCTTGCCGATCTCGAACATGGTGACGACCACCACCCGCACCGGCAGCTTCGCCGCGCAGGGCCGCGCCGGAACGCAGGCCTGCACTGCCGCCACGCTCGCCGCGTCCGCCACAGGGGCCGCGTGAGCAAGCGGCGCTCCGGCCATCAGAGCCGCAACGAAGGGCGCGAGGCGCGCAATGGTTCGCATGATGTCGGATACCTTGGAATATTCGCCGGTTGCGAGGAGCGGCGGGAGAGAACCGCCCCTCGCATTCAGACCAGTCGTCAGAACTTGTAGACGACCGAAGCCTGCCAGCTGCGCGGACGTTCCGGCAGCGCGATGGTGCTGCCGAACAGTTCGGTGAAGTTGGCGCGGAAGTACTTGGCATTGGTGGCGTTCTTGACCACCGCGCGCAGCAGCCACGGACCCGTGGTGTACGAAAGCGAGCCATCGACCAGCGTATAGGCTGGCAGACGCACCGCCTGCGACTGGCCCGAGAACACCGCTGGCACCCGCGTGATGCTGCCCGCAACGGCAAGGCCGTTGTCGAACGAGTAGGTCGCGGTGGCCGAGTAGAGGTCTTCCGGAATACCGGCGCGGCGCGACTGTTCCTTGTTGGTGATCAGCACGAGGCCGATCGGCTGGCCGCCAAGATGCAGCGCCGGGTTGGTGACGTTCTTGAGATCCTCGATGCCGAAGAAGCTGAACAGCACGCCATTGCCGAGCGCGGTCAGGTTGTAGACTTTGGTCTTGGTGTAGTTGGCGGTGATCAGCAGGTGCCGGTCCACCGACCAGCGCATTTCGGCCTCGATGCCCTTCGTCTCGACCGCCTGGTTGGTGACGATCGCCTGCGCGTTGCGGTCCACGCGGGTCTGCTTGTAGGCAGAGACGGCCGCATAGAGCCGGTTGTTGAGGAACGATCCCTTGATGCCGCCTTCATAGAGCTTGGACGCGCTGATGAAGGTGCCGCCGGTCACGTCGGCCACATAGATCTCGGCGCCCTGCCCGGCGATCACCGTCGACTGGCGCGATACGGTGAAGTAGGGGATCAGGCCGAACGGCGTCTTGTAGTTGACGCTGGCCGACCACGACCATGCGCCCTTGCTGTCGCTCGCCCGCCCTGCCGAGGCCGGGTTCTCGAGCTTGGCGGCAACGTCCGCCGTGGTGACCGAGATATGGTCGTAGCGCGCACCCGCCGTGATCCCGAGGCCGAAATTGAAATCGAGATCGGTCAGGAACGCCGCGCCAAGGTCGGTGTAGTGGCCCTGGTTGTACGAGGTGTAGTCGCAGTCGCACTCGGTCGAGAGCAGGCGATCCGACAGCGGCGTGTAGCCCTTGGTCAGGTCGACGCGGTGGAAGTACTCGTAGTTGAAGTCGTCGCCATGCTTGAACTTGGTGTAGCGGATCGACGGCGAGGCCTGGAACGAGAACTTGCCCATGTCATTGGTGAACGACTTGGAGATCACGATGCGGTCCTCGATCACCCACGAATCGTGGAATTGCGAGAAGCCGTAGGCGTTTTCGTTGAGGTTGGTGTAGCCGTCGTAGAAGAACTGGTTCTTGATCTCGAGATCATTGCCGCCGTCGAAGATCAGGTCGAAATAGGCGGTCTTGGCCTTGTTGTTGAGCTTGTCGTTCGGGCCGGTCAGCGTGTTGCGACGGTCGAGCTTGGCCGTGCCGACATTGGTCAGCGCCAGCTGCGGATAGGCGTTGGTAAAGCACGCATCGGTAAAGCCCGAGGCGAACGGCGAACCGCCGCCACAGCCAAAGGTGCCGAAGATCGAGAAGCCGCCGGGGATCACCGCGTTGATCTCGCCCTGCGACATCTGTCCGTCGCCATCGGTATCAACCGGCTGCGCAGAGCCCGTGATATAGGTCCCGTTGTCGACCAGCTCCTGCGTCAGGCGGTTCCAGCCGCCGTTCTGCTGGCCCTTGTAGTCATGGTACATGCCGCCGAACTCGAGCCGCAGGTTGGGCGCCAGATCGGTGTCGAACGCCGCCTGCAGGATCGTCTGCTTCGTGCTCATGTTGCGATAGTAGCTGCCCGAGTTCTCGACCTCGGCGTAGAGGTTGTAGCCGAACTCCTGCGTGCCGATCTTGCCGGGCCCGCGCACTTCGCCGGAAAGGACCGCACGGTCCCAGCTGCCGGTAGTGAAGGTCAGCTGGCCTTCGGGGCTGCCGAGGTACTTGCCGCCCGCCACGCGCGCCGACTTGGGCACGAAGTTCATGTAGCCGCCGGTCTTGGACGGACCATAGATCGGCGAGGCAGGCCCACGCACGATGTCGATGCGGTCCGAAGCGCCGATCGGCGTCGGGTAGTTGCCGGGGTTGTCGAGACGGCGGATGCCGCGGAAATAGACTTCGCCGGGCGTGCCGCGAATGTCGAGCGCACCGCCAACGCCAAAGAACGAGTTGGTGAAAGTGCCGGGCGACTGCGCCACGAGATCGTAGATCTCGGTCACGCCGAAGCGCTCCATCTGCTCCTTCGAGATCGACGAGGCCGAACGCGGCGTTTCCACCAGGTTCTTGTCGAAGCCAAAGATCGAGCCGACGTCCTTCAGCGGCAGCGCGTTGAGCGAGCCGGTGACGACGATCTCTTCCTTGGGCGGCTCCTCGGCATCGGCCGCTTCCTGCGCGAAGGCGGGCGTGGTCAGCGCGGTGCAGGCCATCAGGGCGGCAAGGCCCTTCATCAGGCCACGATTGAGACGGGAATTGCTTTCGAGTGTGATCGGGTCTTGCATTGTTTTAACCCCCCTGGACGCTTTTTGGCGCTCCGGCTTCCCCTTGAAGCCCGGATGTCGCCTGGTTGAACCGCGCCTCTCCCTCATTCTTTCGTGCTGTCGTCCCTTCGATCATGCCGCGCCGCGGCGATGAATACGCAAGTCGCGCACATTGCTTGTCTCACCGCGCCCGTCCCGCAGGGCAGCGCGCTCAATTCTCCTTCGTGGCCCGCGCCAGCCGCCCCGTCTCGTAAGCGGCAAAGCGCTGCTCGAGATCGGCCTGGAGCCGCGCTTTCTCGTTTGCAGACAGGAACTTTGTGCAAGCAGGCGCGGCAAGGTCGGCACAAGCCGCCACCGGCTTCAGCCCCGCCACATCGGCCCACAGCGCCGCGCCCGGCAGGAAGGAGTAGTGCAGCCCGGCCCGCGCGATTTTCTTGAGCTCGGCATAGCCCAGCCCCTGTTCGGTCACCGCGCGCACGTATTCGTTGGTCATGTCAGAGCGCAGCACGCCCTGATCGTCGGTCGAAAGCACCACCGGCACGCCATGCGCGCGATAGAGGTTGAGCGGATGGTCCGCGCCCTTCACGCCAAGGATCACGTCGTTGCTCGAAAGGTTGATCTCCACCGCCACGCCATCGCGCGCCATCTGCGCCATGGTGTCTTCGGCCTTGTCCTCGAACGCGATGCCGGTGCCATGGCCGATGCGCTTGGCCCCCACCGCCACCGCCTGCGCAATATGGTCGCGCAAGTCCTGCGGCGGCACGAGGCCCAGCGTCACCTCGCCCGCATGGAGCGTCAGCTTCACACCCGGATGCTTGGCCGAAAGCAGGCGGATCATCGCCATGTGCAGCCGGTAATCGCGCCTCGCCGGATAGGCGTCCTCGGGCATGACGATGTTCACGCCGACAAAGCGCGGATCTGCCTCGGCCATCAAAAAGCCAAGGATCAGCGAGCGATAGACATAGGTCGGCGGCAGCGCGCGCATGGCCTGGAACAGGTAATGCACCGCCACCTTGCACCCCGGCTCGGCCTTTGCCGTGCCGCAAGCCATCGCCTTGCCCGCCTCGGCCTCGTCGGCATCCAGCTCCTTGCGCGCCGCCGGGATCAGCGGGGCCAGAGCCTTGACCTCCGCCGCATAACGCGCCGCCAGCCCCGCCTCGTCCAGCGCTCCTTGCGGCGCTGCGGCAAAGCTGGCCGACAGCGTCGTCGTATTGTGGTCCAGCTCAAGGTAGGAAAGATTGTCGCCCGCAGCGATCCGCCGCGCCGCCACCAGCATCTTGGCATTCTCGCCCGCAATCGGCCCGAACCGGCTGAAGGCACCGAAGAACTGGTTGTGCCCGGTCACATCGTTGCGCCCGACCCCGCGCTGCCAGCCGCGCGTCGACATCGCATTGACCAGCCGGTCGTAGCCGAACTCGTTCTCCACCGAATATCGCGCAATCGTGCGCTCAGGCGGACACGGCGGCGGCTCCACGCCCAAGCCATCGGCCTTGACGCAGAACCCCTTGTCGCCCGCCCATTCGAGGAAATCCTCGGCATAGATCGCGCCGCCAAGGTGATTGTGCAGATCGCCGCCCTTGGGCATCGGGCGCAGCAGCACCCGCAAGCTTGGCGGGCTCGCCCTGGCCTTGTCGATCAGCGCCGCAACCGCCGCTTCGCGCGCCGGATCGAGCGGCAGCGGTTCGGCAAAGGCCGGGGCAGACCCGAGCGCCAGAACGGCAAAGACAGCTGCGCCGCGCATGTGCGCACGCCAGCCCCTTGCCGTCTTGACCCCTGCCATCTGTGCGAACCCTCCATCGCGAAAAATGCGATGGCCGGTGGTTAAGGACTTGACCCTTTGCACACAAACGCAATGAATCCGACACAGCGTTGCAAAAAATAGGTAGCCCCCAGTCGTGCCAGCATTCTCCCGCTTCCTGCGCTATTTCCTCGCCGTCGGCCGCCTCGGCTCGATCCGCAAGGCGGCAGACGAGCTCAACGTTTCGGCCTCGGCGATCGACCGGCAGATCCTCAACGTCGAGGCCGAGATCGGCATGCCCCTGTTCGAGCGCCTGCCCACCGGCCTGCGCCTGACCTCGGCGGGCGAGATCATGATGGCCGCAGGCGGGCGCTGGCAGAAGAGCCTTTCCGAAGTGCGCGCCCAGATCGAGGACTTGCGCGGATTGAAGCGCGGCCACGTTGAAATCGCGGTGATCGATGCACTGGCCAAGGGCGTGATTCCCGCCGCCATCCAGTCGATCCAGAGCCGCTACCCCGGCATCACCATTGATGTGAAAGTCACCGGCAACGATCAGGTCCGCCGCATGATCGCCAGCAACGAGGTCGATTTCGGCATCTTCTTCGATCCCGAATCCTTCCGTGATATCACCGTACGCGCCTTCGTCGACGTGCACCTCGGCTTCATCACGCCCGCCGGCCACCCCTTCGGCCAGCAGGCCGAAGCGCGCTTTTCCGCCTGCATCGGCTCACCCGTCGTGATCCCCTCCAGTGCACTCGCGGTCCACCAGCAGATCGCCGTGCTCGAAGGCACCACCCGCGCCACGCTCGACAAGAAAGCCACCAGCAACAACATCCAGATGATCACGTCGCTGGTGCTCCAGGGCGTCGGCATCGGCATCCTCACCTCATTGGACGTGATGACCGAGGTCCGCGCAGGCCTGCTCTCCTTCACCCGCATTTCCGACCCCGTCCTGCGCCCGATGACGCTCGCCCTGTGCACCGCCACCGCCCGCCCCCCGACTTATGCGGCAGACATCGTTCTGGGCGAAATGCAGGCGGCCTTCGGCCAGTTGGCCTATCCCGGATCGCCGGTCCTGCCGGTCTGAGGCTTGCGCGTCCTTCTGTTTCTCGCAGAGACGCAGAGAAGAACGGGAGATCGCAAAGAAGCAGCGCTTGCGGCGAAGCCGCTTTCTGCTCGGTACGCTGCCTCCTGCCAGAAGCTTGAAAGACCTGAGTGGCCTTGCGGCCAGACACAACACCTCTGCGTCTCCCTTTCTTCTCTGCGTCTCTGCGAGAAACACGCCCCACAGCGCCGCCCCCGCGAAGGTCAATCGACCAACGCCAGCGGAACCCAAAAAGACGTGGGAACCGCAATTGCGCGCAACCCCTTCACGCGATACCCCGCGAATCTCGTACATCTGCCAAGGTATTGTCCGGAACATGACCGATTCCGCCCCTCCGGTGCTCAACTACATCGCTTACGAGGACTTCCTCGCCAAAGTGCGCGGCCTTTCGCGGACCCTCGCGGCAGACAGCTGGAAGCCCGATTTCATCATCGGCATCGGGCGCGGCGGCCTCGTCCCGGCGGTCTATATCAGCCACGAACTGCAAGTGCCGATGCTCTCGATCGACCATTCCTCCAAAGTTCCCGGCTTTGCCGACGAGCTGCTGGGCAAGGTCGCGGGCAAATCGGCTGACGGCACCCGCCTCCTCTTCGTCGACGACATCAACGACAGCGGCGGCACAATCGTCTATATCCGCAAGCTCCTGTCAGACTTCGGCTGCAACAAGGAGAACCTGCGCTTCGCCGTCCTGATGGACAACTGCCGCTCGCAGGCCCGGGTCGACTACACCGCCGAAGTGATCGACCGCGCGGCTGACAAGCGCTGGTTCGTCTTCCCATGGGAAGCGGTGATGACCGCCGATACGCTGGCCGAAGAAGCGCAAGCCGTCCCCGAACGCCTCGCCTGAGCGCGATGCGCGTCCTGCTCACCGGATCGTCCGGCTGGCTCGGACGCACCCTCGCCCCCCGCCTTCGCCAACAGGGCCACAAGGTCCTCGGGCTGGACGTCGCGGCAGGTCCGGAAACGCAGATCATCGGCTCGGTGGCAGACCGCGCCGTGATCGAACAGGCCTTCGCCCAAGGCGTCGACGCGGTGATCCACGCCGCCGCCCTGCACAAGCCCGACATCGTCCGCTACGGCGAACAGACTTTCATCGACGTCAACGTCACCGGCACGCTCAACCTGCTGCAGGCAGCAAAGGCGGCAGGGCATGACCGTTTCGTGTTCACCTCCACCACCTCGCTGATGATCAGCCAGCAGGTGCGTGACGAGGCGGGCAGCGAGGCCGTCTGGCTCGATGAACAGACCGGCCCGCTCGCCCCGCGCAACATCTACGGCGTGACCAAGCTCGCCGCCGAGGGCCTGTGCCGCCTCTACGCGCACGAACACGGCCTTGCCTCCATGGTCCTTCGCACAGGGCGCTTCTTTCCCGAAGACGATGACACCCACGCCACCCCTTCGGGCGAGAACCTCAAGGCCAACGAACTGCTCAACCGCCGCCTGACGGTGGAAGACGCCGCCGACGCGCACATCGCCGCGCTTGAAAGCGCGCCCGATCTCGGCTTCGACATCTTCGTGCTGTCCGCTCCCACGCCGTTCAGCCGCAGCGAGGTGCGCGAGCTGAAAGCCGATGCGCGCAGTGTCATCGCCCGCCACTTCCCCGATGCGGCAGCGCTCTACGCAGCGAAGGGCTGGACTCTACCCCCCAGCATCGGCCGGGTTTACGACGCATCACACGCCGAACGCCGCCTTGGCTTCCGTTGCAGGACCGGCTTTGCCGAGGTGCTGGAGGCCTTGCGCGAGGGCCGCGAACTGCCTTTCGCGCACGATCCGTCCTACACCTCGCCAGCGCTCGAGAAGTGAAACCCCTTCGACACCGCCCAGACCAGCGCGGCAATCACCGCGAGGCCAATCAGCGCTCTCACGGGTGACCAGCGCACCCCTTCCGCGCTCTCGCCCGGTGCCAGCTCGCGCTTGCCGGTGATCATCGGGCTGACCAGATCGCGCCCGACGAGGAACTGGTAGTAGCCGATCGCGCAGACGTGCAACCCGATCAGCGCCAGCGCGGCCTTGAACGCGATTTCGTGAATTTCCGAAGCCTGCCGCCCCGCATCGAAGCTGATGTAATCAGCCAGCGGCCCCGATTCCAACCCGTCGACATCGACCGCGAACAGCCCTGCGCCAACCAGCGTCAGCAGCACCAGCAGCAGCGCCGCCACGCTCCACCCGCCCAGCGGATTGTGCCCGTCGGTGGGATGCTCGTCGCCCGCCTTGCGCGCATAGGCGATGACCTCGCCCGGGCCTTTCAGGAACTGCGCAAACCGGGCGGTGCGCGATCCGGCAAGGCCCCAGAACAGCCGGAACAGCAGCAGCGCAAGCACCAGCAGACCGGACTGCCGGTGCCAGTCCATCTCATTGTTCTCCCCGCTCCACCACGAAAAGCAGAACAGCCCCAGCAACGACCAGTGAAACAACCGCACCGGCACGTCCCACACGCCAACCTTGCCCTCTGTCAAAGTGCTGCCCCCTACCTTTGCGCCGGATCAATCGTCCGCCCGGAACGCCTTGTGGCATCCGCCGCAAGTGCCGCCAACCGCCTTGAACTGCGCGCCCACCGCCGCCGCATTGCCACTGCCTGCCACGGCCACCAGCTTGTCCGCCTCAGCGATCAGCTTCTTGGCATGGCCATCGAACGTCGCGCGGTCGGTCCAGATCGCGGGCAGAGCGTCGGTCTTCACCCCCGCACCGGGGCCGGTGCCCTTGGGGAACAGCGGACCCTGCGCGCGGGCAACGGCGGCGATGGTCTTGGCCGCGCCCACCATCTTGGCCTTGTCGGCCCCGCCCGCCAGCTCGTCCTTGATGACCTTCATCGCCCCGCCCATCTTCTTGAAGTTCGCCTGCCGCGCCGCAATCGTATCGGCGGGCGAAGCAGCGACGGCGAGCGAGGCGCCGGTGGCTACAAGAACAAGAGCGAGAACAGCAGAGCGCATCATGGGTCGGAATCCTCGATAGAACGCAGATGAAATCAAAGCGGCTTCAGCGCCAGCGCGGAAGGCGGCATTTGGGGAAAGACCTTGGCATAGACCTCGCGCACCGTGGCAAGCCCGCCCTCGGCCATGGCCGCCGGGGTGCGCCCGAACTTGTCGGCAAGGTCAGTGCGGGCACCCTTGGCGGCGAGGAGGCGGAGCATGGCTTCAAGCCCCGGATGCCACCCGCCGCCCAGCACGCGGTGCAGCGCAGTCATGCCATTGGCGTCGGCAAAGCTCACATCGGGGCTAAGGGTCAGGGCATATTCCAGCGCCTCCGGGCTGTGGCTCGAAGCCGCCGCGAGGAGCACATTGGTGCCATCGCTCAGCACCACGTCCTGCTGTGCTCCTGCCTCGACGAGTTGCCGCATGACCCCGCTCTGCCCCCCTTCTGCCCCGGAGAGTAGGGGGGGAGTTGGAGACTTGGGCGGAGGGGCCACGCCGAAGTTCGCCTCGGTCACCCAGGTGATCCGCGATGGCCCGGTCAAGCCATTGGCATCGGCGCCTTTTTCGAGCAGCGCCGCCACCAGCGCCCCCTGCCCGGCCGCGGCGGCAACATGGAGCGGGCGATTGCCATTGCGGTCGATCTCGCCAAGATCCCAGCCCCGCCGCGCCAGCAGCAACCGCGCCGCCGCCCAGTTCTTCTGGTAAAGCGCAAGCTGCAGCGCGCTCGTATTCTCCGGCCCGCGATGGCCAAGGTCCGCGCCTGCATCGACCAGCACCGCCACGGCATCGGCATTTCCGCCCGCGATGGCAAAGAACAGCGGCGTAAATCCGCCCGGAGTCACCCGGTTGACCTTGGCCCCGGCCTTGACCAGCATCGCCACCGCATCGGCCTTGCCCGCCGAGGCCGCCCACATCAGCGGCGTCTGTCCGCGCGGGTCGGGCGCATCGGCCTTGGCCCCCTTGGCGAGCAGCGCCGCCACCGTCTCCGCAGGCGCAAACCGCGCGCAGAGCGACAAGGGCAAGGCCCCTTCCGCCCCCGCCTTGCGCGGATCGGCCCCGGCAGCAAGCAGCGCCGAGACAATCGCCGGATTCCCCCGCTCGCAGGCCAGCGCCAGCGGCGTCAGGCCATTGGCGTCGGCAAGGTTCGGCCTGGCCCCCGCGCCCAGCAGCAGCGTGACCAGCGCCGGGTCCTGCACCTCGACCGCACGGCCAAGCGCAGGCTCGCCATAGTCGAGCGGCGCATTGGCATCGGCCCCGCCCGCCAGCGCCGCCTGCAAGGCCGCCGCATCGTCCGCCGCGATAGCCTCGGCCACCGGCGAAGCGCCCGCGAGCAGCAAGGCTGCGACAAGCTCAAGCATCGGCCAGCCCTTTGAGCGGTCCGCTGCTATCCCCGAACTTGGTTGCCGAAACGCCCAGCAGGTTCAGCCCGGCCAGCATCAAGTCCGACATCGAGGTCCCCTGCGCCACTGTCAGGTGCCGCCCGCCCGAGACCAGCCCGCCGCCCACGATCACCGGCAAGTCCATGAAATCGTGGTCGTTCGAATCCCCGAACGCCGATCCGCGCAACACCAGCATGGTATCGAGCAGCGACCCTTCGCCGTCGCACACTTCCTTCAGCCGCTGCAGCATGTAGGCGAAGAAGGTCATGTGATAGCGGTTGATCAGCGCCAGCTTGGCCATCTTGTCCGGGTTCTTGCCGTGATGGCTGAGCATGTGGTGCGAATCCGGCACGCCGATTTCAGGATATGTCCGGTTCGAAATCTCCCGCCCGATCATGAACGTGCCGACCCGCGTCAGGTCCGCCTGCAGCGCCAGCACCTGCAGGTCGATCATCAGCTTCACGTGGGTCGCAAAGTCATCGGGAATGCCCGCCGGCGCCTGCATGGAAGTTCCCTGCTGCGCCACCGGAGTCCCCTGCGCCCGCTGGATGCGCTTCTCGATCGCGCGGGTGGCGTCGAGGTACTCATCCAGCTTGTGCCGGTCCTCCATGCCCAGCGCGCCCGAGAGCCGCGCCGCATCCTCGCGCACGAAATCGAGGATCGAGCTCTGCCGCCGCAGCTGCGCCAGTCGGCTCGTCTCGTCCAGCGCCTCGCCATCGCCGAACAGGCGCTCGAACACGTCGCGCGGATTGGCGGTTACCGGCAGCGGCACCGTCGGCGTGGCCCACGAGATGCCGTTGGTATAGGCGCAGGAATAGTTGATGTCGCAACTGCCGAGCAGGCTCGCCTGATCGATGCCCAGTTCGAGCGAGGGGAGCTGCGTCGCCTCTCCCAGATGCGCGGCGAACACCTGATCCATCGACACGCCGCAGCGAATGTCCGGCCCCTCGGTCTGCTTGGCATGCGCGCCGGTCAGGAACGCCGGACAGGACCGCCCATGCCCCGCCGGTCGATCCCCGAAAGCCGCCGCCTGCGGATGGCCCAGCCCTGTCACGAACAGCAAGTCCTTGCGATGCGGCTCCAAAGGCGCAAGCGTCTGCGGCAGCGTGAAATCGGCCCCCGTCCCCACGGGCCGGTACTCCGCCATGGTCATGCCGTTGGGCGTATAGAACACCTGCAACCGCTTGGGCCGCTGCGCAATGTCCGCGGCCTTCGCGCTCGGCATCATCGCTTCGAGGAACGGCAGTGCCAGCATCGTGCCAGCCCCGCGCAACACGGTGCGGCGCGAAAGAGGGGCGCGGCGCACGATCATCGCTGCACCTGCGCCACTTTCAGCCCCGGAGCCCGCCGCATGGTGAACGCCGGACTGGTCACGATCCCCCGCACGATAGTCTGCACGCGATAGTCCTCCTGCGCCGCCTTGCGCGCGATGGCGCGGACGGCGGGCATGTCCTGCGGCCCCAGCCCGCGCGCGAGGGCATAGGTCATCAGCCGCTCGGTAAAGGCCTGCGCAAACTCGTCGCGCCGCTCCATCAGCACCTGCTGCAGCCCGCTGAACCCGGCAATCGCGCGGCCATCGGGCAGCACGGCGGTATTGTCGATGTCCTGCCCCGCATCGACCGTGCGCCAGGCGCCCACCGCGTCGAAGTTCTCGAGCGCAAAGCCGAGCGGGTCCATCTTGGCGTGGCAGGCGGCGCAGGTCGGGTTGGCGCGATGCAGTTCCAGCTGCTGGCGCGCGGTCAGCTTGCGCCCGTCATGCTCGGCCTTCAGCGCGGGCACATCGGGCGGCGGCGGGGGCGGCGGCGAGGCGAGCATGTTGTCGAGCACCCACTTGCCCCGCTTCACCACGGAAGTGTGGTTGCCATAGGAGGTCACCGTCAGGATGCTCGCCTGCCCGAGCAGCCCGCCGCGCGTGGTTGCAGGGTCCAGCGCCACCTTGCGAAACGCCGTGCCGCTGACGCCCGCGATGCCATAATGCCGCGCCAGCCGCTGGTTGAGGAAGGTATAATCGGCGCGGATGAAATCGGTCACGGGCCGGTTCGCGCCCATGACATAGGCGAAGAACATCTTCGTCTCGGTCGCCATCGCGCTGCGCAACCGGGTGTCGAAATCGGGAAACTCGGTGATGTCCGGGCGCTGCTGTTCAAGGTTGCGCAAATAGAGCCACTGCCCGGCAAAGTTGTCGGTCAGCGCCTGCGCCTTGGGATCGGCCAGCATCCGCGCAATCTCTGCATCGAGCACGCCGGGGGAGCGCAGGCGCCCCTGCTCGGCCAGCGCCAGCAGCCGCTCGTCGGGGATCGAACTCCACAGGAACAGCGCGAGCCGCGTGGCGAGATCGAGGTCCGACACGCCATAGGCCGCACCCGCAATCCCTGCAGGGGGCGGGCTTTCCACCACGAACAGGAACTGCGGCGATACCAGGATCGCCTCAACCGCCGCCTCGATGCCCTGCTCGAAACTGCTCCCCGCCCGCGCCGCGCCATAGATGCGCAGCAAGGGCGCAACATCCGCCGCCGTCACCGGCCTGCGCCACGCCCGCCGCGCCAGCGCGGAGACGATAGTCTGAGCACAAGGCCCTTCCTCCGCCGCATTGCGCGGACGGCATTGGAAAAGCCCCGGAGTTCGTGGCGGTCCGCCCTTCGCATCAAAAGGCCCCGCCACGTCCAGCTGCAGCACGTCGCGCGGGAAATTGCGCTGCGAATAGCGCGGGTGCATCCGCCACGAAGGCACCTGCACCGTGCCCGCCCGCTTGCCATCCACCCACACGTCCATTGGCAGGAGCTTCGGCGTGTCGAGCGGCAGCGGCACGTAGTCGGTGTTGTTGCGCAAGGTCTGCACGCTCTCGTCCGGCCAGGTCTGGCGGCGGAACGATACGCCGATGCGATGCTCGCCCGCGCTCAACCCCACGCGCAGCGAATAGCGGTCCTCGACCAGCCGGTCGGTCTCGTTATTGGTGTTCGAGTTCAGCCACGCGACGATATCGTAAAGCCCATCGGCCCGCGCGACATAGCGCACCGCCGTACCCCCGCGCGAGGCCAGCGGCAGGTCGCCCGCGCCGAACGCATCGACGGCGCGCTCGTTGTAGGCCGGAACCCCGCCGTTCATCACCGAGCCGTCCTTGGGCACCTGCCATGTCGTCACGAAAGGCCGCGTCGGCACCAGCCCGGTCGCCATCCGCGCCACCTTGCCCGCCACCGCGACATAGCGCTCCATCAGCGTGGGCGAGACGCTGAGCACATCGGCGATGTTATCGAACCCGAAGCCCGAATTGTCCGGCGGCAAGGCGCGGGCAAGATCCGCCTCGACGCCGAGCAGATCGCGCACCGCATTGGCATACTCGGTGCGGTTCAACCGTCGCACCGCGCTGCGGCCGGGATCGGGATGCGCCGCCACATATTGCGCCCGCGCGCTGTCGAGCCATTCGACCACGGCGGCGCGCTGGGCCAATTCCGGCTGCGGCTTGGAATGGGGCGGCATCTCACCCGTCGCCATGCGGCGCAGGATCTTCTCCCAGGCTTCCGCATTGCGGCCATCTGCAAGGTCCGAAGCCTTGAGATCCGCCACCGAAAGCCCGGCGACATGATCGAAATCGTTGTGGCAGCGCGAACAGAACTTATCGAGCATCGGCTCGACCATGGCGGCGCGGCTCTGCGCCAAGGCGTCAGGTGCAGCAGCCGCAGGCTCAGCCCCGGATTGCGCGGACAGCAGCAGGCTCGACGCTGCGAGCAGCCCACTCAGGCCCAATAGAATTCGCGCCCCTTTTGCCATTGGCGCGGGACTATCGGGCGGGGGTGCACGCGTCCATTGCCATTAACGGCACGACCCATAGCGATAAATCGCGCACCCCCGGACGAGTGGCGCTCACATCAGGCCGAGCTTGCCCCCGCTTGCTGCATAGGCGCAGAAGGCCTCGAAGCGTTCGGGCGAGGACACGGCGGGGCGCATCCCTTCGCGGTCGCCCAGCCCCATCACCGTCGCGCCGGTCTTCGACACCTTCGCCCAGCCTTTGCCCGGAACCCCACTGCGCATGAATGCCAGCAGACGGTCCTGCCATTGCCGGACAACGCGATCGTCTGCAGGCTTCCACGCCCGTTCGCCGATGCCGATATTGCCGAACACATAGGGCAGCTGCGAGGAATGGAAGGCCCCCCACGATTGCCCGCCGTTCACCGCCGGATAGGCATGGTCATAGAGATATGCGAAGACCGGCTGCTGCGCCGTCCGCGTGCGCTCGCGCGCCCAGAGCAGCAGCCCCGCCATGTAGCGATCCCGCGCGATCAGCGTGTTCGATGCCACCGCCTCGGCGTCCGTCGCGTGCGGGTAAAGCGCCAGCAGACGCTCGGCAGAAGCACCATAGCGCGCCCGCACCGCCGCTTCGAACTGCGCAGGCGTGCGCACCGAGGGGTCGATCATCTCCGCGCTGTTGTAGCCCGAGATCAGCGGCACCGGGCTCGCCACAGGGCCGCTTGCGCGGATCGGATCGAACGGCACCACCTTGCCATCGACATTGGGCACGAACATCAGCCGCGGCGGCCCGCTGCTGGCGCCGGGAACATAACGCGTCGCCTCGACAAGCGCCTCGGCGGGCTCCGCGCGCATGTCGGCAATGCTCGCCTTGTCGAGCTTGGCCGCAAGGTCGCTGCCGATCTGCTCGTTCTGCTTCAGGGGCGGCACGTCCACCGCCATGCTCGCCCCGCTGAAGGCGATGGCCTTGTCGAACAGGCCCTTGGCGAGTGGCGAGACCATCAGGTCCGCCACCGATGCCGCGCCCGCGCTCTCGCCCGAGACGGTCACGTTGCCAGCATCGCCGCCAAACTTGCCGGCATTGGCCCGCACCCATTTCAGCGCGGCGATCTGGTCAAGCAGCCCGTAGTTGCCGGATGAACCGAGCGGCGATTCCGCGGTGAGCGCGGGATGGGCCATGAAGCCCAGCACGCCAACGCGGTAGTTGATCGTCACCACCACGGCGCCCTTCGCCGCCAACTTCGCGCCATCATAGATCGGCAGGCTGCCCGCACCGCCACCGAAGCCGCCGCCGTGGATGAAGACCAACACCGGCAGCTTCTTCGTGGCTGCGCTCTTAGGGCGCCACACGTTGAGCGTCAGGCAGTCCTCGCTCATCGGCGGGGCGGCAAGGAATTCAGCGGTGTACGGCCCCCACGGCGCGGGCACGCCCTGCTGGCACACAGCCCCGAACGCCGATCCGTCGCGCACGCCCTGCCAGACCGGCGCAGGCTGCGGCTCGCGCCAGCGGTCGGCTCCCACTGGAGGCGCAGCATAGGGGATGCCGAGGAACGCCTCCGCATCCCCCTTCACCACCCCGCGAACCGCGCCGCCGCTGGTCGGGACGACTGTCCGCGCAAGCCCTGCCTGCGCGGCGAAGGAAAGGGCCAGCGCCCCGGCGACGGCAAGGTTCCGCATCATGTCCGGCCTCAATATTCGAAGGTTTCGCTCATCGTGCGATAGGGCACCGGCGGCGGCGCATCCAAAGTCTGGCCGGTGTCGGTACGATAGGGATTGTTGCGCATGGTCACCGGCGCATCTGGCTTGGGCATCAGCACCGGCTTTCCGTCCTCGCCGAAGTACATCAGGTCATCGGCAAAGGGGTTGTCCTGCGATTTGGCGGCAAAGGGAATCCAGCCCATGCCATGGGGCGAACGCGCCACTTCGTAGCAATGCAGGTGCCAGATCTTCCACTGCCCGTCCTGGCGGATGAAGTCGACGCCGTACTTGACCATGATCTCGTGCATCCACACGCGCTTGCCGTCGATCATCAGGTCCTTGACGTACATGAAGTCGGGCGCCTTCTTCGCCGCCTCGGGATCGGTCAGCCCGGATTCCACGCCCGCCATAACGAACAGGCCCTTGGCGGTCTGCCCATCGGCCGCCACCTCGATCAGCGGCGAGGCGAGGTAGTGGAAGATCAGCTTGCCCGCCGGATTGGGCCGCTGCGCGTGATAGCCGGTGATCGATTCCCAGGAAGTATAGACCCCGTTGTTCGAATACTGCGCGCGTATGCCGGGCGTGCCCTTCTTCGCCCAGAGCGGAATGATCTCGGGATCGTGAAAGGCGTTGTGCAGATACATGTAGCGCGAGAACAGGTTCTGGATATCCCCCCGGTCGCGCGCAGACTGGGCCGTGGCCCTGAGCTGCGAGACTTCAGCCCTGAGCGCGGCGATCTCGGCAGAAACGTCGTCCTTGGCCAGCACCGGCGTTGCCAGTCCCAGAGTGGCCGCACCGATCGCCAGCATGCCCTTGCGCAAGTGATGAATTGTCATGTCGCTCTCCCATTGGCAGCTCCTGTCGCGGCACGTCTTCGCGCTCGCTGCTGCCCGGTACCAAAACAAGTATGTTGATTCTAAAATGGGGTCAAGCGGCGATTGACAGGCCTTGACGGCGAGGTTGAATTAGTAGAATATCTATTCCAATAGAGGGCGCCAGACCCCAGGAGAGAGCGAGAGGCATCCGGCCCGCAATGGCCCGAACCCCAGCCCTGTCCGACCTGTAAACTCGGCACTGAACCGAACCGCAGCCTGTGCCCGGCTATCCGCAAGAACCCCCGCCAAGAGGTGACGTGTGTCGAAGATCAAGAGGGGCGTGAGCCTCTATTCCTACCAGAACGAGACCTTCCAGGGTAAGATGACCCTCGAGGACTGCATCCGCACCAGCGCGGAACTCGGCGCCAAGGGCATCGAGATCATCGGCGAGCAGACCTTCTGGGGCTGGCCCGAATATGGCGCGGCCGATGCCGATGTCGAAAACTGGCACCGCCTGATCAAGCAGTACGACTGCACCCCCGTCAGCCACGACTTCATGCTCGACTACAAGCGTTACAAGGGCCGCCCGATGCCCTTCGACGAGCAGGTCGCCAGCGTGAAGAAGGACATCGAATTCGGTGCCCGCCTCGGCATGAAGTACATCCGCGCGCTCGTATCGATCGCCCCCGAAGTGCTCGTCGCCGCCGCGCCTTACGCTGAAGAACATGGGCTCAAGATCCTGATCGAGGTCCACGCCCCGCTGCACTTCGATCATCCGTGGATCATCCGCCACGCTGAAGCCTTCGAGAAGTCGGGCTCCGACGCACTCGGCTTCCTGCCCGACATGGGCATGTTCCTGTTCAGGTTCCCGCCCGTGTGGAAGGAAAAGTTCCTCCGCATCGGCGTGCCGCAGAACATCGCCGACTACGTCGAAAAGGCCTACGAGGACCGCGTCCTTTCGGAATACGTCATCCTCGACGTGCAGCAGATGGGCGGCACCGGCCCTGCCATCGCCATGGCCGAAACGCTGCGCCACAACGCCGCTTTCGAACCCAAGCGCATGCTCGACTACATGCCGCGCATCCACAACATCCACGGCAAGTTCTACCAGATGGACGAGGACTACGTGGAGCCCTCGATCCCCTACGACAAGATCGTCGAAGTCCTCAAGCAGGGCGGCTACGAAGGCTACATCTGCTCGGAATACGAAGGCAACCGCTGGATCGAGGATGCGCAGGAGCCAGACTCGGTCGAACAGGTCCGCCGCCAGCAGGTCATGCTCGCCCGCCTGCTGGGCGAAGCCGAAGTCCCCACGATCAAGACCTCGCCCACCGCATCGGCTGACGCCGAAGCCACCCGCGAAGCCGCAGAATAAGGAGAGCCTTCCCATGATGGACAACAAGATGATCGTCGAGGGCAGCCTCCAGTCCGTGGAGGGTGGCTTTTCCTTCCTCGGGCGCCTGCCCTACTACCGCGGCCTTGGTCTTTCGATGATCGAGGACATCCAGGTCACCGTCGATGGCGAAGTCCAGCCGCGAGAATCGGTGCGCTTCAGCGTGCGCGGCAAGACCTACACGCTCGACGAAATGGAAACGGTCTATGACGACCGCTGGAACTTCGGCGAAAAGGCGCAGATCATCGTGCTGAACGGCGGCCTTTCCGCTGGCACCCACACGATCACTTTTGCCGTGCGCAACCGCGTCTCCTACCTGCCCTTCGTGCCCACCACCAAGGACACCAAGGACCTCGCACTCGCCGCCTGATTCCCGAACCCGGCGTCCCCGCGAAAGCGGGGACGCCGGTGTTGTTACGGAACGCAAGGGACGGAGCGCAAATGCCAAACCGCCGCACCATGCTGCAGGGCCTAGCCGTAGCAGCAGCAACAACCGCCCTCCCCGCCATCGCCCGCATTCCTGCAACGCCTTCCCCATGGCGCGCCCTGTTCAATGGCCGCAACCTCGATGGCTGGACGATCTACCAGGACGGCGAAGGCAACCGCGATGCGCACAACGCCATCCGCATCGAAAAAGGCGTGCTGCACATGCTGGGCAGCAGCTTTACCGGCCCCGATAAGGCCAGCTTCGGCCACATCGCCACGACCGGCACACACGCCAACTACCACCTGCGCATGGACTTCCGCTTCGGCGAGCGCCGCTTCGCCCCGCGCGGGTGGCAGCGCCGCAATTCCGGCCTGCTCTATCACATGGCCCCCGAGCTTGACCGCCTCTTCCCCGATTGCGTCGAATTCCAGTTCGAAGAGGGCGACATCGGCGATGCGATCATGGTCAACACCAGGGCCCTGCAAGGCCCGCTGCTCGGCGGCACGCCGCTCTGGCCCAACTACTTCCCCGGCCTGCCCACCGACTATGCCGAACCGATAAATGCCGGCGGCATCGCCCGCCAATGGCACCGCCACGCCGGCACTTACGAACGCATCGACGACTGGAACACCGTCGACCTCGTCGTCTTCGGCGACCAGGCCGCGCAGCTCGTCAACGGCCGCATCGTCAACACCCTGTTCCGCATGATCGACCGCAAGGGCGAGCCGCTGACCCGTGGGCGCATCGCCCTCGAATTCGAAGCCGCCGAAGTCCTGATGCGCAACGTCATGATCCGCGACCTGACCGAAGCCGAAATCGCCCTGATCCGAAAGCAGGGCTCCTACTGACACGCTGCGTCCCCGCGAAGGCGGGGACCTCGGTGTTGTCAAGGAACGCCTGAAAGTCGAGCGGCATCGCACTGCAGGATGTTTCTCGCAGAGACGCAGGTTCCCGGACAAAAAAGGGGGCGGCGCGATCTAACGCGCCGCCCCTTTGAAGTTGAGGAACTCTGACTGGCAGAGCCCTTCGGGTCGCATGGGCTTGGTAGCGCCACACGGCCCGGAAGAATGTGCGGGACTTCACACCTCGCGAAGATTTCCCTCACGCTCATGCGGTGCGGGTTCTTTCGTCGGGAACGGCCCGTTGAGGCGCACGATGGCGATATTGAGGCAGGCGGCAAAGCTCACCCAGACGAGGTAGGGCACGATCAGCCAGCTCGCCTGCACCGAGAACGGCCGCAGCATAACGCACAGCGCGAAGACCGAGAGCCACAGCGGCACCACCTCGACCAGCGCCCAGTCCGGCCGCCTGAGCGTGAAGAACAGCGGCGACCACAGGAAGTGGAACACGAAGTTGGCGGCATAGAGCATCACGATCACGCGCCGCCCCCAGTCATCGCCCGCGCCTTCCCAGCTCAGCACCATGGCCCATGCGGCTGCCCCAAGGATCACCGTCCATGCCGGACCGAACAGCCAGTCGGGCGGCTGCCATGGAGGCTTGCGCAAATTGCGATACCACGCGCCGATTTTGGTCAGCACTCCGCCCAGTCCGCCGAGCACGATGGCCCAGGCAATGGCTACGATCACATGTGTTTCCGGCATCACCAGCCTATGGGCCCCCGATTGCAGAAGCACAACCACTCATCCCCCACAGGGTTCCCCCGACCTCGCGGGGCTGTCACTCCCATGCCCCGCGCCAACCTTTTCGGTTGAACACAATCTAATCACTGATTAAACGGTTCACGTCAACCACGGCGCGGCCCTGTCGGCACGTGCCCTGATGAGGATGCTGCAAACGATGACCCAGCCTTATGGCCGCCAAGGCCGCGACTACATTCTGACCGAGGAGGAGATCGCGCAGTTCCATCGCGCGGGCTACGTCACCCTGCGCGGTGTGATGACCGAGGAGGAGCTTGCCCCGCTCGAGGCCGAGTTCGAACGCTTCGTCACCGGCCAGGTCCCCGGCATGGGCAAGGACTTCTGCGACATGTCCGGCCCCTATGAGCGTAAGTTCGAGGACTTCAGTCTCGTCAACGCCGTTCTACCGCGTCGCTATGAACCCACGCTGCGCGGCAACCTTTACGAGGCACGCGCGGCCTCGATCGCGCGCCAGCTTCTGGGCGAGACTGCCACACTCGATTACGACCAGTTCCTCGCCAAGCGCCCGGCCAAGCCCGACGCTGTGTTCACCATGCACCAGGACCTCGGCTACTGGCCGACCGGGACGCCCGAGCCGCTCACCGCCACCTGCAGCCTCGCGCTCGACGATGCCGATGCCGAAAACGGCTGCCTCAAGGTCGTACCCGGATCGCAGAAGCAGGGCCTGCGCCCGCACCGTCCGCTGATGGGCGACGATCGCAGCAAGTCGCACATCCTCAGCGTTACGCTCGCCGCCGAGGACGAAGTGGTCGAGCTGCCGCTGAAGCGCGGCGACATTACCGTGCACGACGAACTGATCGTCCACGGCTCGGGCGGAAATTCCTCGCCCGACCGCTGGCGCCGCACCTATATCGTCGCTTTCCGCACCAAGGCCTGCGTCGATTTCGAACGTTCGATCGGCTTCACCCACTCGCACAATGACGAGATCACGTGGGAAACCCACCTCGGCGCTCTCACCGCATGACCGGGTAAAGGGCGGGACGCGGCCAGTGCCTCCCGCCCGCTTGGCAATCACATGATGCCGAGAACCGACCGGTCGATATCGGCAAGGCGCGTCGCCCCGGTAATCGCCATCACTTCGGCAAGTTCGGCCTGCAACAGCCCGAGCACGCGCTCGACACCGCCCGCGCCGCCTGCGGCAAGTCCCCACAGCACGGGCCTTCCGACCAGCACCGCCTTCACGCCCAGCGCCAGTGCCCGCAGCACGTCAGCACCACTGCGAATGCCGCTGTCTGCATAGACTTCGATATCTGAGCCCACCGCTTCGACGATCGATGGCAAGGCATGGGCGACAGGCTGGGAACTGCGCAGGCCTTGCCCGGCATGGTTGGAGACGATCAGCGCGCTCGCCCCGTGATCGCGCGCGCGGATCGCGTCATCGGCGCGGATCACGCCCTTGAGGATCAGCGGCAGGTCGGACAGCCCACGCAGCCATGCAATGTCCGCCCAGGTTGCCTTGGCGTCGGGGAACGTCGCCCCCATTGGCCGGTCGCCATAGTCACGAATCGCGAACATCATGTGCTCCGGTTCCTGCCAGCGCTGGAACAGCCCTTGCGCGGCAAGGCGCATCGGGCGCGGGAAGGCGGGCATGACCGGCAGGTCGACGGTGAAGACCAGCGCGCAGGCCCCCGCAGCCACAGCGCGCGCAACCACATCCTCCACCACGCCGCGATCGCGCATGAAGTAGATCTGCTGCCAGTAGCGTCCGCTCGCCACGGCTCCCACGGCCTCGGGCGGGCGCGTGCCCATCATGCTGAGCGTGGTGATCGTACCGGCCGCCATCGCCCCGCGTGCGGTCGCCACCTCGCCTTCGGGATGGACCAGCGTCGAACCGACGAACGGCGCGGTCATGATCGGCATCGCGATCTGCTGCCCCAGCACCGTGGTCGAGGTATCGATATGCGAGACATCAACCAGCGCACGCGGCCGCAAGTGCATTGCCTGCCACGCTGCGATGTCGTCGTGCAGGGTGCGCTCCATGCCGACATTGTTGACGAAGTTGCGGTAGGGTTCGGGCATCAGCGGCTCGGCCGCCGCGCGAAACTCAGCCACATCGAGCAGGTCCTGCTCGCCCGTTACCTGCTCGAAAACCGTCTCTGCCATGATGCCCGCTCCTCTATTTCAGCGTGCCTTGCGCTCAGTGATGGTCGGCAGGCGGCGGATCGGCTCGATCGTGATCGCGCGGAAATAGGTCTCCGCCCCTTCCGACTGCAGCTGGATCTTGCCCGCGGTCAGAGGCACCGTTCGGCCTTTGGCGTCCCTGGTGGTAAGGTTGGTTGCTGCCATCACCGGCACGCCGTTGACCACGTGGATCGACTTGTCGCCGAAGACATAGAGGTCGAGCGAATTCCACTCGCCCAGCGGCTTTTCCGCGTCCGTCCCGGCATCGACGTTCCACGTCGGGAAAACCAGCTGCGCGGGCAGTCCGTCATGGAAGTAGCGGCGGCTCGGATATGGGATCGACGGATCATTGGCGACCGGCACCGTCGCGCCGACCCGCCAGTCGACCGTCTCGAAAGATTGCTTGCCCTTGGAATCGCCCACCGTCAGCAGCATGCCGACCGAGTGCGGCACCACCTCGAACTCGATCGCGCTCATCCATGTGCCGAAGAACGCGCCATAGGCCCCGTGCGAGTGATAGAGCACGCCGTTGTTGCGCGGTATCGGCATCCACGTGTTCGCGCCCCACTTGTATTCGACGTGGAGGTGGTAATTGCGATGGGCCTGCCTGGTGATCAGCCCGCCGAACAGCTTGCCGCTCGAATAGATCGCTGGTGCGCCGTCTTGCTCGACCACCTTGAACACGCCGTAGGTATCGTGATTGAGCCCGATCGGCGCGCTGCTGGGCGTGCCATAGGTCGTTGACGGCACGGTCACGCCGAGCCAGCTGTCCCACCCGGTGAGGTCGCGGCCGTTGAACAGCTTCCGGGGCGCAGCCTTACTGCGCGGCACATCGGTCAGCACGAGGTCCTGCCTGCGATAGGCCGGGTCCTTGGCAATCACTGCCTTCTGTTCGGGTGTCGAACCATCGGGCGGGCCATCGGCAGCACTCGCACTCGCAGGAGCAATCAGGGCGAGGCCCCAGGCGAGATGGGCAGCAAGAAGACGTTGGCGTGCGGACATTTCGGGAAACTCCATCAAAAGCGAGAAATCAGTGGGCCGAGCTGTTTTCGGCCAGATCGAAGGGCGATGCCGTCAGCGCGATCAGCGCCGCGTCCGCCTCGGGATCGATGGTCGCCGGGCGCTCGCAAGTGGAGACGAGGTCGACCACTGTGCGCGTCCTGGCCGACCTGACGATGGCCTCCATCACCTCGACCGAGTGGACGATGAATTCTGCCCCCGTGCGGTGCCTGCTGCCGGTGCGGATGGCGAGCGCGAGATCGACCAGCCCTGCGCCACGATAATCGGCCACTACGCGCCCCGTGTGGTCATGCCGGTTGGGCGTGGCAAAGCCCTGTTCAGCGGTGGCGAGAGCCGTGCGAGGCTGCGGCGGCGCGATCACCGCAGGCTCGCCGCCGAAGAACATCGGGTCGGCCATGGCCAGCATGCCATCCGAACCGAACAGTTCCCCCGGCCGCAGCGTCGGCACCACCACGTCGAGCGAGATGACGAAGCTGACCGAGGCCTCTTCGAACTCAAGCACCGTGTTGAACGTGGTGTCGACCGTGACCGGAAAGGCCGTTCCCTTCCGGGGCCCGCGCAAGATCGTGCGCTCTTTTCTGCCTGCGCCAGAAACCGAGAACACCCGCTTCACCGGCCCCAGCAGGTTGATCCACATCGTGGTGTAATAGGGCCCCGCATCGAACGGTGGCTCGCCCCCCGGACGGTAGAACGCCTCCGGGCTGGGGTGGAACAGCTCGAGGCCCGGCAGCCCGAGGAACGAGGTGCCGAACACCGGCTTGCCGATCGCGCCCGCATCGAGCGCCTTGCGCGCGGCCTGGTGTGCGCTGCCGTAGAATGTGTCGGGTGCCGAGCCGATCAGCAGCCCCCGGCTCTCGGCGATGTCCGCAAGCCGCCGCGCCGCCGCGTGCGAGAGGGCAAAGGGCTTTTCGGAATAGACGTGCTTGCCCGCCTCCAGCGCCGAGCGGTTGATTGCCTCGTGCGCCACGCCCGGCGTGAGGTTGACGACGAGTTCGATCGTCTCGTCGGCCAGCAGTTCTGCCACCGACGTGGCCCGCGCGCCCAAACCTCGTGCCTTTTCCGCGACCGCCTGCGGGTTACGCGTGGCTATCGCGCGCAGGTCCAACGCAGACGAGCGCGTGATCGCGTTGAGATAGACCGCGCTGATATCGCCCGCGCCGACAACGCCGATCCTGACAGGTTCCATCCATCCCTCCCACGCAGGCGCAGGCCAACCCGCGTCCTCCGTCAATTGACAATTTAATCGTTGATTAGATTATCGCGCGGCGAAGTCAATCGTCCTCCGTCGGGATGCGTCGCGCACGGATCAGCAAGCTGGCCTCAAGCCTCTGCCCTTCGGCCAGCATCGCCATGCGTTCGGGCGCACGATTGATCGCGTCGGTCGGGTGGGTAAGCGGTTCGATGCAGAAGAAGTCGCCATCCTGCCCGACATAGACTCCGGTGCAGGACAACGCATCGGACGGCTCCATCTCGATCTGCAGAGCATTGGCCGGTCGCCGGATCGTGAGCGCTCCTTCGCGCCCCTCCTGGATCGTATCGACGGCACGGCTGATGACAGGCGCGCCTTGCCACCAGTCCACCGCCTCGCCCGCATCGACCAGCAGCAGCGGCAGGCCATCAGGTGAAGTTTCCCACTCGCTGCGATGCAGGCCATGATACACGACACTGTCATCGCCCGGAAGATAGGGGTGGAAGCCGAGGCCCGACGGCATGGTGCCCGGACTCAGATTGGTCACCGCCATCCACAGTCGCACTCCGTCGCCTGAAACCGTGATCCTCTGTTCGGCGCGATAGCGCCACGGCCACACCCCTTCGGCATAGTCGTGGACCAGCCGGATCGACGACGCATCATGCGCAATCACCTGCCACGGGCGCACCCAGCCATAGCCGTGCAGCGCATGGGGATGCCAGCCATCGGGAAAGTTGGACGGCACGCAATGGTCGACCCCATCCACGGCGAATCGTCCCTGCGCAATGCGGTTGCAGAACGGCACGATGGGGAAGCATGCCGCGTCGAGAATGTGCCCGGTTCGCGCCTTGCGCAACACCGGCAACCCCTTCCAGTCGAGGCTGCGCAGCGAACCGCCGATTTGCGGCGCAATCGTCACTTCGTAATCCGACGCGGCGAGTGTCACCAGACCTTGATCATCCATGTCCGCCTTTGATCATTGATCAGATTGGCTGGCAAGCCGCTCGCTACAGTCCGTTGAAATGCCTGCAGTCGCCCACCCTAAGGAGCAGGAACGGGCGCTTTCCATCTGGCCAGAAGGTGGTTTGCTGTTAGGGAAGCAATCCGTTGTCCGGGATTCCGTCCGGTCGCCCGAGAGATCCGATGTCTGCCAAGAAGCCCTATCACCGCGAGAACCTGCGCCGCGACCTCCTCGATGCGGGCCGCGAATACGTGCGGCAACATGGGCACCACGGGCTGTCGATCCGCACGCTGGCGCAGCAGGTCGGCGTGTCGCCGGGCGCGCCCTACCACCACTTCCCTGACCGGCGCTCGCTCCTGCTCGCGCTGGCCGTGGAGGGCTTCGAGGAGATGCTCGAGGGAGCCGAACAGGTCAGGGTGAGCGCCATGACCCCGGCCGAGAAACTCAGCCGCATGGGCCTGCTGTTCATCCGCTTTGCCGAGGCCAATCCTTGCCTGCTCGACCTGATGTACGAGAGCGAGCTGACCTCGCCAGTGCTCGATCCCCAGCTGCTCGATTACCAGCTCAAGGGGCATTTCAACTTGCGCGATCATCTCACCGCGGCGCTCCCGGACATCAGCGACGAGGAAGCAGACCTTCGGGTGATTGCCTACTGGTCGGCGATCTATGGCTTCGCCTCCATGCGCAAGAAGGGCGTGATCCGGCCGAGCGAGCAGGCCGTGCCGAGCATCGACATCGCCGAGGCGATCGTAGCCCGCGCAGCCTTGGCCGCGCTCGCGGACTGAACCCGTTCGCAGCCTAGGCTCGACGGCGCATTTGCCGCGCCTGCGCTCGTGCGCTCAATTGCAATCAAAGCAGTGATTAGATTTTCACTTGACGCTCACCTTTCCCGAATTTAATCACCGATCAAATAGACCGGAGCGAAAGGCTAGCGGTCAGCAAAAACCGGGAGGGAACGGCCATGAATACCACTGCCATATTGCTCGCCACGTCGGCCCTGGCGCTCTCCGCGCCAGCCGTTGCGCAAACCGCCGGGCAGGCCGATGAGACGAACACCGCCGATCATGGCGTCGGCGACATCATCGTCACCGCCAACCGCATCGAGACGACCGCGCAGGACACGCCGATCGCGCTCAACGTCTATACCGGCGCGGACCTTGCCGAGAGTGGCATCAATTCGGTTCGCGACCTTTCGTCGATCGACCCCAGCCTCAACGTTTCCAGCTCGAACAGCTCGGCCTATGTCGCGGTGCGTGGCATCGCCTCGACCGACGTCACCGAGCTGGGCGATCCTTCGGTCCCCGTGTCGCGCGACGGCTTCTTCACCAACCGTGCCTATTCGATCAACACCTCGATGTACGACGTCGCCCGCGTCGAAGTGCTGAAAGGTCCGCAAGGCACGCTGCAGGGCCGCAATTCCACCGGCGGCCTTGTCAGCATCATCACCAACCGGCCCAAGTTCAAGAACGAGGTCTCCGCCTCGTTCGAATACGGCAACTACGACACGACCAACGCCGACGCTGCAGTCAACCTCGCCCTGTCCGACAACTTCGCGCTGCGTGCCTCGGGCGTGTTCCTCAAGCACGATGGCTACCGCCGCCAGGTCGGCGTGATGCCGTCGGCCGACAACGAGGACTTCAAGTCCGGCCGCATTCAGGCCCGCTTCGCCAAGGACGGCCTCGACCTGTGGGTGTCCTATCAGCGCGACGACCGCGACACCGATGGCGAGGCAGTGCTCAAGGACACGCTGGGCGCGCCGCAGCCGAGCTTCGACCCGCTGCCAGCTTTCCGCAGCGATTCCCCTACCCGCACCGTGCTCAAGGGCGAACGCATCCGCTGGGAGGCCAGTTACAGCGGCCTCGGTAATCTCAACCTGATCTACTCGGGCGGGTGGGACAAGCAGCAGTTCGACCTCACGCTCGACGCCACCGGCCCCAACTACCCGGCCAACCGCCAGTACCTCAACACCCAGGCGCCGACGACGTGGAACCACGAAGTGCGCGTCAGCAACGAGAAGACCGGCAAGCTCTTCGTCCAGGCGGGTTACTTCCACTTCTCGGAAGACAACGCGCTCACTGCCGGGCTCTACAACCGCGAGATGACCGGCCTGTTCGCGCCGGGCGGGCCGCTCTCCTTCGCGCCCAACGCCGACCAGTCGTTCCGCTACGGCATCGCCTTCGACTTCGCGATCAAGACGAAGTCCGACGCCATCTTCGCCCAGGCCGAATATGACCTGACAGAACAGCTCCAGCTTTCGGCAGGCGCGCGCTACACCTGGGACAACAAGTCGCGCACCGGCAATTCGACGCTGGTCCTGCCGGCGCTGGCCTTCCCGCTCTGTGGCAATGGCTTCCCGGCTCCCGGTACGTGTCCGCCGTTCCCGATCGTCAATTCGGGGCAGGGCGAGACCAAAGAAAGCAAGCCAACCTGGCACCTCGGCCTCAACTGGCGTCCGGAATCGGGCCGCCTGATCTATGCCAAGTATGATCGCGGCTACAAGTCGGGCGGGTTCAACTCGAACGGCTCGGTCGCCGCCACGCCCTATGGCGCCGAACAGGTCGACGCGTTCGAGATCGGCACCAAGAACACGCTGATGGGCAACGCCCTGCAGCTGAACTTCGCCGCCTTCTACTTCAACTACAAGGGCTATCAGGCCCAACAGAGCACATGCCCGACCTGCTCGACCGGCGTGTTCAACGTCGGCAGCGCCCGCGTGCTCGGCCTCGAAGGTCAACTGAACGCTCGCGTCGCACAGAACACGAAGCTCTATCTCAACAGCACCCTGCTCGACACCAGGTTCGGCGGCAACATCGTCGTCACCAACGGCAACAACCAGAACGTCGACATCAGCAGGAACCAGCTGCCCAACGCCCCGCGCTTCACCGCCTCGATGGGCTTCGAACAGGGCGTTCCGCTGGGCGATCACCTGCTCTCGTTCCGTGCGGATGGGAAGTATTCGTCGAGCTTCTACTTCTCGGCCTTCAACTTGTCGCAGATCCGATCGCCGTCCTACTTCCTCGGCAACCTCTCGGCCTCGATCGAGCCGAACGCGGGTGGCTGGAAGCTGCAGGCCTATGTCCGCAACGTCCTCAACAAAAACGTGCTGTCGTTTGCCGAGCAGAACTTCAACGGCTTCAGCGACAACTACCAGTTCCAGCCGCCCCGCACCTATGGCGTGCGGGCCAGTGTGAACTTCTGATCTGACACGCATACCGGCGGGAGAGGATGCCCTGGCTCCCTCTCCCGCCATCCAGGAGCAAGACATGCCCGGTTCGTTCAAATACGGTGTTTCAACCTACAGTTACGTCGACGACTACGGCTCGGTCATGACGCTGGAGGATGCGTTCGATCATATCGCCGATACCGGTGCCACCGGCATCGAGATCCTTGGTGAGGGCCAGATCGAAGGCTATCCCAATCCCAGTAGCCAGTTCCTCGACCGCTGGTTCGGCCTGCTCGACAAGTACAAGCTGGAACCCACCAACATGTGCTCGTGGGTCGACATGCGCATTACCTTGGGTCGCAACCTCACTGTCGAGGAAGGTGCCGCAGAGCTCGAGCGCGACCTGCGCCTTGCCCACCAATTGGGCTTCAAGTTCCTGCGCCCAAAGTTCGGCGTACTCTCGCACGACCTGATCCCCGAACCGCAATGGGAAGCCTATACCGAGCGCAACCTTGATCTCGCCCACAAGCTGGGTGTGGTAATCTGCCCGGAAATCCACGCCCCCACGCCGATCAAGCATGAAGTCGTCGATGGCTACATCAACTTCATCGAACGCACCGGCACCAAGAACTTCGGTCTGATGATCGACACCGGCATCTTCCAGGATCGCCCGCTGACGCACTGGGGCTCGCACCAGATCAACGAGGAGGCGCGCAAGCACATGGAGTTCCTCAACGGCATCAAGGTTCCGCCCGAACACTTCCTCGACGTCGCCCAGTATGTCGTGTTCATTCAGGCCAAGTTCCACGACATCGACGAGAACCTCGAGGATCTTAACATTCCGTGGCAGCCGGTGATTTCGGCAATCAAGCGCTCGGGCTATTCGGGCTACCTGTCGAGCGAGTACGAAGGTTGGCGCGCGCCGTGGCGCTCGATCGACCAGGTGCGCCGCCAGCACGTCCTGCTGCGCAAGCTGGAACGCGAATACGACGAAGGCAAGTTCGCCTGAGGCCTTCCGCACCCCAAGATTTCCCGGAGAACACCATGCTCGAACACCAGCTCATCCAGAGCACCGGCTTCCGCAATTTCGGACCCGTCGGCGCACGCGAAGGCTTTGCTATCCGCATCCGCATCCCCAACTACCACGGCACCCGCCTGTCCCAACTGGACGGCTTTGATGTGACGGTCGATGGCGTCTTCTACGATCACGAGGTAAACCGCTTCGGCATCCGCGACGAAGTCTATACCATGGCCGAAATGCGCGAAGAAATCACCGCACGCTGGGGCCTGACCGAATGGGGTGAAATCCTCGTCGACAAGCCCGGCGGTCTCGAACCGGGCGTCCACAAGATCGAGGTCCTCGCCCGCATCCGCTATTCCTACTTCCCGCCCGACGTGCACATCTTCCCGATGCACGCCGAACGCTACGGCACCATCTGCATCGCCTGACGCAAGAGAGGAAAGGTTCCGCCGCTCATCCGATCAGATAGGCCGAGGCAAGCGAGGCGACGAAGCTCACCAGTGTGGCGATGGTCACCGGGATTGCTGGCTTGAGGCCGGTCTCCATCAGGAGGTCCAGCCTGCTGCGCATCGCCGTGGCGATCACCGCGATCAGCAGCAGGCCCTTTGACCCGTTCAGCGCCGCGTCGCGGAAGCCTGCGGGCACCTGCACCATCGAGTTTGCCAGAACCACGGCAAAAAAAGCCACGATGAACCACGGCAGGGCCAGCCGCTTCCAGATCGGTTCGTTGCCCTTGCTCTGCACACTGCCGATGGTCAGCCCGGTCAGGATAACCACCGGCGCGAGCAGCGCCACGCGCGAAAGCTTGACGATGGTCGCATAGCTGCCCGCGCTTGCCGAAAAGGCATAGCCCCCGCCAATCGCCTGCGCCACGTCGTGGATCGATGCGCCGATCAGGAACCCGGCCTGGCTGTCGCTGAGGTGCAGGTATTCCGCAAGGATCGGATAGAGCGACATCGCCAGCGCGCTGGCCAGCGAGACGACGACGAGCGTGATCGCAAACTGCGACTGGCTCAGCCGCTCGCGCCCGATGATGCCATAGAGCGCCATGGCCGCGCTCGCCCCGCAGATGGCAGTGGCACCGCCTGCAAGGATGCCGGTGTAGCGGGATTCGCCCACCAGCCGCGCTCCGGCAATTCCGGCAAGGAACGTCACCGTCATGATCGCCAGCAGCGCCGCGAAGGGCTTGGGCCCCAGCGATCCGATCTGCCCGAACGTCACCTGCAGGCCCAGCAGTACCACGCCAAAGCGCAGGCAGGTGCGCGATGCGAAGTCGAGCCCCATGTGGCTGCGCGGGTCACGCGCGACGAAACTCAGCGACAGGCCGATCAACAGGCCCAGCAGGATGATCGGGAAGTGATAATGCTCGGACAGCCATGCCGCCGCTGCCGCCGCAATCACGCAGATGGCAAGCCCGTGAAACACCGTCTCGCGTTGCGGCGCAGGCGCAAGCGCCAGCTCGGCAAGGTGCATTTCGCCGAACAGGTCCGCCGCCGATGGCAGCGAAACCCAATCGATCTGACCTGTGGTCCGGCGTTCCAAACCCGTTCTCCTGCGTGGATTTTCCGTTCCGAGGGCACCTCTGTCCCACGGTGTCATATTGTGCTTTCCTTACGCGCCGGAGCGGCTATCTTGCAAGCGAGAAGCGCACCACGGCGCACGCATGGCGGGAGAGCACTGATGAGCGGTTTGGGGCAGGCCCAAGGCGGCGTTGGCGGGCAGAACATGGCGCGCAGCGCAGGGATTGCGCTGGTGGTGCTGCTGTTCCTCGGCAACGCACTCAACTACGTTGACCGGCAGGTGCTGGCGCTGCTCAAGCCCACGCTCGAGGCGGAGTTCGGCTGGACCGACAGCGATTACGCCCACCTTGGCTCCTCCTTCCAGATCGCGGCCGCCGGCACGCTGCTGTTCGTCGGCTGGTTCGTTGACCGGCTGGGCGTGCGCATCGCCTATGCCATCGCCGTCACGGTGTGGAGCGCGGCCGGCATGGCCCATGCGCTGGCGCAGACGGTGCAGCAGTTCGTCGCCGCGCGCATCGTGCTGGCGGCAGGCGAATCCGTCAGCACGCCCGCAGGCCTCAAGGCGGCGGCAATGTATCTGCCGGTGAAAGAGCGCAGTTTCGCCATCGGCCTGATCAACACTGCACCCAACATCGGCGCAATCCTCACCCCGCTGCTGATCCCGCCCTTTGCGCTGGCCTTTGGCTGGCAGGCCGCCTTCTGGGTAACCGGCGCGCTCGGCTTTATCTGGCTAGGCGGCTGGTGGTTGGGCACCCGCAACCTCAAGCCGCTGGGCGACATGCCCGAGCGCGCGCGCGTGCCGTGGGGCGTGCTGCTGTCCGATCGCAAGACATGGACGGTGATCGGCGCGAAATTCTGCATCGATGCGGTGTGGTGGTTCGTGCTGTTCTGGATGCCCGATTTCTTCAACCGCCAGTTCGGCCTGAGCCAAGGCGCGCTGGGCTGGCCCATCGCCATCATCTTCACGCTGGCCGCATTGGGTGCGCTCACCTCGGGCGGGCTCTACCCGATCCTGCTCGGCAAGGGCTTCAGCGTGAACCGCGCGCGCAAGACCTCGATGCTGTTCTACGCATTGGTCGTGCTGGCCATGCCGCTGTCCCTGTTCACCGGCAACCCGTGGATGGCCGCCGTGCTCATCGGCCTCGGCCTCTTCGCGCATCAGGGCTTTTCGACCAATGTCTTCGGCATGACCGCAGACGTCATCCCCGCCACCCGCGTCGCCAGCGTGATCGCGCTGGGCGCGGTCGCCGGCAACCTCTCGGGCACCGCAATCATCGAGTTCGCGGGCTGGTCGCTGACCAACGGCCTCGGCTACGTCCCGATGTTCGCAATCTGCGGCAGCGCCTACCTCGTCGCGCTGGCCTTCATCCACCTGATGCTGCCGAAACTGGAACTGGCAGCGGTGGAGTAGCGGCCTGAGCGGCCCCGGAAGCTTGATGTTTTCTCTACCCTCGTCATCCCGGGCTTGACCCGGGATCCCGCTTTTTCTTCCGCAACGCGGTTCCCGTCATGCCTCGACACTTCTGATAAGCAGTCCAGCCTGAAAGAACGCGTCGACCAGATCGCGCGCAGTTGCAGCCCCATCCTCGCGCCGAAATCGCACACTCAGCATCCGTGGATTGTCTTGCGGCATCTCCTCGAAGCTCCACCCCTGAGCCTCCCCGATGGCGATGGCTGCTTGCGCCTGTTCGAATGTGCCATCGAATCTGACGCAGCGATCATCGGTCTCGCCGATCTTCTCGAGCGCCGCCTCCACTCGCTTTCGACGCCATACGGCGAAGGCCCTTGCTGCGAAGTATGCCATCGCGAGCGTGCCGGTGAGGACCGGGTTGGGCCGAAGCAAATAGAGCCCAGCGAAGGTTATTGCCGGCCAGACCAGTAGGTTGAGCCATTTGAAACCACTGCGCCTGATCAGTTCACTCATGCTGACAGCCTACAAAGCCCCAGTACTATCAGCAAATTCTGCCATTTGCCTTCCATTTGAGCCACCAGCACTCAACTCATGGCGGCGGCGTTTGCAACACCGAGAGCCGTGGTCACGAAGGCATAGGTGAAGACCGCAGTCCGGGTCGAACTCGCATAGCCTCGCCGCAAGATCAGCCAGCCGAAAAGTGCAGGCGCAATGTAGATACCTGCGATCAGCGGGATACCAAGTTTGCGGCCGGCATGTTCCGTCTGCTCTGCACTCATGCGAACAGGCTGTCACTTTCCGGCCAGGTCCGCAACTCCCTCTCTTTAGTCAACCCACCTACTCCGCATCCGCACCAATGGCTTGAACACCAAAAAAGAGGCCCCGGACTTTCGCCCGGAGCCTCTTCGTGCGCCCAAGGGAGGGGTGGGCGTTTACTGGAACTTGGCGCGCAGGCTCACGCCGAAGTAGCGGTCGGCATCTCGCGGGATCTGCAGGCGCTGGCCGGCGCTGACGTTGAGCAGCGCATAGGACTTGTCGGTGATGTTGCGTGCCAGGAACGACAGGCGATAGTTGTCGTCCGCGTCCGAGAACCCGATGCTGGCGTTCCAGATGCCGTAGGCTGCGATCGGGCCGCTCTCGCCAAGGTCGGAGAACTGCTTGCCGACATGACGGAAGTCGGTGTCGAGATAGACCTTGAACCCGCCCAGATCACGCTCGTAGCTGCCGCCCAGAGTGTAGGTGAACTTCGGGGCCAGCGGCAGGCGCGTGCCGTTGCGGGCGTCGGGCGCGTTGGTGTTGGGGTTCGGGTTGAACTTCAGCACCTTGGCATCGGCATAGGCACCGCTTGCGCGCAGCGTCAGCCCGTCGACCGGCACCGCCAGCAGGTCCACTTCGAAGCCCTTGCTGCGCACCGATCCGGCATTGGTCAGGTTCGAAACCACCGCGCCGTTCAGCAGCACGAAATTGTTCGCCTGGAAGCCGTTGTAGGTGACGGTGAAGGCCGCCGCGTTGAACTGCACCCGGTTGTCGAGGAACTGCGACTTCAGGCCGATCTCGTAGGCGTTCGAGGTTTCCTCGTCGATCGGGATCGCGTTGGTCGGCGCGGTGTGGTTGAAGAACACGTTGAACGCCGGGCCCTTGTAGCCACGGGTGTAGCTGCCATAGAGCATAACGTCCTCGGCTGGCGTGATCTGCAGGACGGCGCGGCCCGAAAGGTTGCCGTTGTTGCTCGATCCGGCCGAAGTGTTCGTGCCATTGCCGCCCGAAGCGATCGTGCCGCCCGCCGGGTTGCCGTTGGTGCCGGGGCCGGTGGCGGGCAGGCCCGTTGTAGCGTTGACCGCAGGCGCGCGGGTGTGAGTGTAGCTCAGGTCATCCCAGGTATAGCGCAGGCCGCCGGTCAGCGAGATCATGTCGCTGAAGCGATAGGTCGCCTGGCCGAATACCGCATAGTTGCGCGATTCCACTTCGCTGCGCGACGTCGCGGTCGGGAAGATCGTGTTGACCGTGTCGGAAAGATTGCACGGTGTCGCGCCCGATGCCGCTGTCGGCAGGGTCGAGCTGGCGCAGGTCACATTGCGGCGGGTGAAGTCCTGCTGGTTGTTCGAACCCCAAGCGAAGGCACCGACCTGATAGAAGAACGGCTGCGTCTGGTCCGAGGCAAGGCGCACTTCGAGGCTGAGCTGCTGCGTGTTGACCACGCCGAAGTCATGCAGCTGGCCGGTGCCGACGATGGCGCGCGGCAGGAAGTCGCCGTCGCGGTTTTCCTCATTCTGCCAATTGCGATAGCCCGCGATCACGCTCAGTGTGTGGCTTTCGAACACGTCGAAATCGCCCGAAGCGGTCAGGCTCCACTGGCGGTCCTTGGTGCGCGTGACCAGATCGTGGTTGATGTAGCGCTGGTTCAGACCCTGCGCCACGCCGCCCGGCAGGCCAAGCTCGGCATCGAGCACCGCACCGCGGCTGACCGTGGTGACGTCGGCGCAGCAATCGTCGTTGGCGCGGAAGTAGTCGGCGATCAGGCGGAACTTCGACCCACCGTTCTCATAATCGAGAATGCCGCGAGCGCCGTAGTGCTCGTAGCCGTTCACCTTGTTGTTCTTGCCGCCGTAAATGTTGGTGATGTTGCCGTCATAGCTGCCGTAGAAGCCGGTGACGCGCGCGGTCAGGCCTTCGGATAGCGGCCCGGAAACGGCGGCGCGCAGGCGATATTCGTTGCCTTCATAGGCTTCAATGCGCGCCTCGCCCTGCAGCGTGTCGGTGCCGCCCTTCGAGACGATGTTGACGAGACCGGCCGACGCGTTCTTGCCGAACAGCGTGCCCTGCGGCCCGCGCAGCACTTCGAGGCGCTGGGCATCGACGAGGTCCATGAAGGCCTGGCCCGAACGGCTCAGCACCACGCCATCGACTACCGTCGAGACGCTGGGCTCTGCCGCCACCGAGAAGGTGATCGTGCCGACGCCGCGCATCACGATGGCGCTGTTGGCGCTGGTCGTGCCCTTGCGGAAGGTGACCGAGGGAACCAGCTGGGTCAGCCCTTCGAGGCTGGTCGTGCCGGTCGATTCGAGTCGGCCTGCGGTCAGCGCGGTGATGGCGATCGGAACGTCCTGGACGTTTTCCTTCACCTTCTGTGCGGTGACGACGATTTCGCTGATGCCACCAGTGGTCTCTTCAGCGGCGGCGTCCTGCGCGCGGGCAGTGCCTGCAAAGGCCAGTGACAGCGCGCTGGCAGACAGAGCCAGTGCGCGCGCGATTGCGGAATGCGTGAATCTCATGGAACTCTCCCTGCGAAAAGCGGTCTTCCAAGGGTAGTCATGCTCCCTCGTCGATCGGCCGCGATTGGTGCTTGATCTGCTACGGCGGGATGGATATGTCAAGCGGTGTCAGAAAAACGGACAGAGTCTGCGGCCAATGTGCCACACTGGCCGTTCGGGGATGAGGAAAGAACTGTTGGAACTGCGGCTCCACGCCGAAAACAAAGGATTTTCTCTCCGCATCGGAGAGCGAGTCGTGCTGCGCCACTCCCCCCTATGTCCTGCGGTAGTCATGGCATGCGGACAGGCAACTGTGGCCATGTATCGCGGTAACTTCGCCATTTCCGACGCGCCGACCGGCGAGATCGCACCCACCGCGTGGCAGGAGATCGAAGGCGGCGTCGAACTGCTTGAACAGGACCGCCCCGTCGTCCGCCTGACCTTCTCGGGCACCGCACTCGAAGTCCGCTCGCTCCTTCAAGGCCATGACCGCCTCCATGTCCGCTTCCACGCCGAACCCGGCGAATGCGTCTGGGGTGGTGGTGAGCAGATGAGCTATCTCGCTCTCAACGGTCGCAAATTCCCGATCTGGACGAGCGAGCCCGGCGTCGGGCGCGACAAGTCGACCGATCTGACCCTGATCATGGACGCCGAGGGCATGGCCGGCGGCGATTACTGGAACACCAACTACCCACAGCCGACCTTCCTCACCTCGCGCTGGCTCGCGGTCCATCTCGACGCCAGCTGCTACAGCGTCCTCGATTTCACGCAGGACGACAGCCATCTGGTCGAAGTGTGGAGCAACACGGCGCGCTTTGAGATCTTCGTCGCCAATGGTCCGCAAGACCTCGTCAACCAGCTTTCCACCCGCTTCGGTCGCCAGCCCGAACTGCCCGACTGGGCCATCGGCGGCGCGATCGTCGGACTGAAATCGGGCGCATCCAGCTTCGAGCGGCTCGAACGGTTCATCGCGGCAGGCGCTGCCGTCTCCGGCCTGTGGTGCGAGGACTGGGCGGGCATCCGCGAAACCACCTTCGGCCGCCGCCTGTTCTGGGACTGGCATTCGGGCGCACGCAGCGCCCAGCGCTACCCCGATCTTCGCGCAAAAATCCGGCAGCTCGAAGCCCGCGGCATCCGCTTCCTCGCCTACGCCAACCCCTATATCGCGGTCGACGGCGACCTTTACGAAGAGGCGCGCACAGGCGGCCACTTCTGCCTCAGCCAGACGTCCGACGAAGTCCACCTCGTCGATTTCGGCGAGTTCGATTGCGGCGTGGTCGATTTCACGCGGGGCCAAACCCGCGCTTGGTTTGCCGAGCGCGTGCTCGGTCGCGAGATGCTCGACATCGGCATCTCTGGCTGGATGGCGGATTTCGGCGAGTACCTGCCGACCGATCTGCGCCTTGCCGATGGCTCCGATCCAATGGAAGCGCACAACCGCTGGCCGGTTCTGTGGGCGAAAGTCAACGCCATGGCGCTCGCTTCACGCAACAAGACGGGTGACGCGCTGTTCTTCATGCGCGCCGGATTCTCGGGCGTGCAAGGCTTCTGCCCGCTGCTCTGGGCGGGTGACCAGTCGGTCGATTTCACCCGCCACGACGGTATCGGCACGGTCATCACCGGGGCGCTTTCGGCAGGGCTTGTCGGCAATGCCTACAGCCACTCCGATTGCGGCGGCTACACCTCGCTCCACGGCAACGTGCGCACCGCAGAACTGATGCAACGCTGGTGCGAGCTTGCCGCCTTCGCGCCCGTAATGCGCAGCCACGAAGGCAACCGCCCCGACGACAACCTGCAGTACGACAGCACGCCCGAACTGCTCGCCTGCTTTGCCGGATGGAGCCGCGTCCACGCACACCTTGCGCCCTATGTCCGCCACCTCTGCCACGAGGCGAGCACAATGGGCCTTCCTGCACAGCGCCCACTGTTCCTGCATTACCCGCAGGATTCTGCGCTCTTTACGGTGCAGGACCAGTTCCTCTACGGTGCCGACTTGCTGGTGGCACCGGTGATCGAGGAGGGGGCTCGTCATCGCCAGGTGGTTCTTCCCGGAACCGGACCCTGGCGTCATTGCTGGACGGGCGAGGACATCGCTCCCAGCACGCACGATATCCCTGCACCCATCGGCCAGCCGCCGGTTTTCTACCGTCCGGACAGCGCGTTCGCGCCACTGTTCGAAGGTCTGAAGGGGGCATTGGAAGGATGAGCGAGCGGGCAAACATCAGGGATGTTGCGGCAAGGGCCGGCGTAGCGGTGAAGACCGTCAGCCGCGTGCTCAACGCGCACCCCTATGTCAGTGCCGATACCAAGGCGCGGGTCGAGGAGGCCATGCGCGCGCTCGATTTCCGCCCCAGCGTTGCCGCGCGCATCCTCTCGGGCGCCAAGTCGAACCAGATCGCGCTGATCTACGACAATCACAGCCCTTACTACATGTTCCAGATCCAGACCGGCTGCTGGGACTTCTGTCGCTCGAACGGCATCCGCCTGCTCGCCCAGCCGGTCGACGTGGCCGATCCGCAGGTGGGTGAGCAGGTGCGCGGCCTCGTCAGCGAAACCCACGTCGACGGGATCATCCTGTCCTCGCCGGTCACCGATTGCGATCCGGTGCTGCGCGCGCTGGAAGCGATGGACATTCCCTTCGTGCGCATCTCGCCCGGCACCAACCACGCGCTGACCAGTTCGGTGTTCATGGACGATGCCCAGGCCGCCGATGACATGACCACGCACCTGATCAACGCCGGGCACCGCCGCATCGGCTTCATCAAGGGCCACCAGAACCACATGGCCTCGGACGACCGCCTGTTCGGTTACCGCCGCGCGCTCGACCGCGCCGGGATTTCCTACGATCCGGTTCTGGTCCGTGATGGCGAGTTCGATTTCGATTCCGGCACCCGCGGCGGGCAGGCCCTGCTCGACCTGCCCAATCGCCCCACCGCAATCTTCGCCTCGAACGACGACATGGCCGCAGGCGTCCTTGCCGTCGCGCACGATCGGGGCATCAATGTGCCCGCCGAACTCTCGGTCGCAGGCTTTGACGATACCACGCTCGCCCGCACCGTCTGGCCGCCGCTCACCACGATCCACCAGCCGATGGCTGAGCTTGCCCGCACCGCCACCGAAATCCTTATTGCCGGGGGCGACATCACCCACCGCCGCCTGCCCCATACTCTCGTAGAGCGCGCATCGGTCGCGCCGCCATACAGGACTGTTTCATGAGCGAATTGCCCTTGCCGCCTGCCTTCCGTCCGCTTGGGGCTTCAGGCATTGCCGTGTCGCCGATTGCCTGGGGCATGTGGCGCCTTGCCGAGGATGGCCGCAGTGCAGCCGATGCGGCGAAGCTTGTTCACGCCGCATTGGATGCCGGAGTCAACTTCCTCGACACCGCCGACATCTACGGGTTCGACGGGCAGGGTGGCTTCGGCGATGCCGAGGCGCTGCTGGGCGATGTGCTGGCAGCAGAACCCGCGCTGCGCACCCGCATGGTTCTGGCCACCAAGGGCGGCATCCTCCCGCCCCTGCCCTATGACCAGAGCCCCGATTACCTGCGCAAAGCCATCGAGGACTCGCTGCGCCGCCTGAAGACCGACGTGATCGACCTGTGGCAGATCCACCGCCCGGATATCCTCGCCCACCCGCACGAGACCGCGCGCGTGCTCGATGATGCGGTGGCCTCGGGCAAGGTCCGCGCGCTTGGCGTATCCAACTTCACGCAAGCGCAGATCGCCGCGCTCAACCACTTCCTCGGCGAGAAGCTGGCAACGACGCAGCCCGAGATCAGCCCCTTGCGCATCACCTGCTTCGAGAACGGCGAGCTGGATCAGGCGATACAGCTTGGCCTGACGCCAATGGCCTGGTCGCCGCTCGGCGGTGGCCGTCTGGCTGGCCCCAAGCTCGATCGCGAGATGGCCGTCGCTTCTGCGCTCGATGCCGTGGCCGACGCGCAGGGCGTCTCGCGCACGGTCGCGGCCTATTCCTGGCTTATGGCACACCCCGCCGGGATCGTCCCGATCATCGGATCGCAAAAGGCAGAGCGCATTGCCGAGGGCGCAGCCGCGCTTTCGGTGCGCTGGACACGAACGGATTGGTACGCCGTGCTCGTCGCGGCGCGCGGCGAGCGGCTCCCGTAACTGGCCGCAACGGATTGAAACTCAAGGCGGACGGTACCGGTTCACGGTTTTGCCGGTAAACAATTGCGTCCGCTGCACAGAAGGAGAGGCAAGATGGCCGAACAGAATTGCGAGATCGCCTGGTTCTCGGCGCTGTGCGACGATGACTATGAATTCCTCGGTGTGCCCGACAAGTATCTCCAGTCCAGCTGGGAGCACTGCCGCAACATCGTGATGCGCGCCGAAGAGGGCGGGTTCGACAATATCCTGCTGCCCTCGGGCTACAGCCTCGGCCTCGATACCACTGCCTTTGCCGCCGCCGTTGCCACGCAGGTCCGCCGGATCAAGCTGCTCTGGGCCACGCGCATGGGCGAAGACTGGCCGCCGCAGCTTGCCCGCCGCATCGCCACGCTCGACCGCATCCTCGGCCCCAACGCTGCCGGGACGGGCGGGCGGCTCAACGTCAACATCATCTCGTCAGACATGCCGGGCGAAACCATCGCCAGCGGCCCGCGCTATGCCCGCGCCACCGAGGTCATGAAGATCGTCCGCACCTTGCTCAACGGCGAGCACCTCGATTTCCAGGGCGAGTTCTACAAGCTCAAGCTCGATCCCCCGCGCATCGGCACGCTCTCGGGCAAGTGCCCCGCGTTCTACTTCGGCGGCCTCAGCCACGATGCCCGCGAATGCGCCGCCGAGGCCTGCGACGTCTATCTGATGTGGCCCGACACCATGGACAAGGTGCGCGAAACCATCGCAGACATGAAAGCCCGCGCCGCCAACTACGGTCGCACGCTCAAGTTCGGCTATCGCGTCCACGTGATCGTGCGCGAGACCGAGGACGAGGCCCGCGCCTATGCCGACCGCCTCCTGTCCAAGCTGGATGACGAGGCAGGGCGCGCGATCCGCGAGAAGTCATTGGACGCCAAGAACTTCGGCGTGCAGCGCCAACAGGAACTGCGCGGCGCCGCCGATGGCGATGGCTTCGTCGAGGAGAACCTGTGGACCGGCATTGGCCGCGCCCGCTCCGGCTGCGGCGCGGCCATCGTCGGCACGCCTGATCAGGTCCTCGCCAAGCTGCGCGCCTATCAGGCCGAAGGCATCGAGGCCTTCATCCTCTCGGGCTATCCGCACGCGCAGGAAGCTGACATGTTCAGCCGCTACGTGCTCCCGCACATCAGCCATGGACCGCTGAATATCTGATATGACGCACGCGGTGGAACAGCAGGACCGAATCTTCGACGTCGCCGTGATCGGCGGCGGCGTCAACGGCACCGGCATCGCGCGCGATGCGGCGGGGCGCGGCGCGTCCGTGCTCCTGCTTGAAGCGGACGATCTTGCCAGCGGCACATCGTCCAATTCCAGCAAGCTGATCCACGGCGGCCTGCGCTATCTCGAACACTACGAATTCGGCTTGGTGCGCGAGGCGCTGGGCGAGCGTGAGAAGCTCTGGGCCATCGCGCCGCACATCATCTGGCCGATGCGCTTCGTCCTGCCGTGGGTGCAGGGCCTGCGCCCGCGCTGGCTGCTGCGCCTCGGCCTGTTCCTTTACGACCACCTCGGCAAGCGCAAGCTTCTGCCGGCAACCGAGACCATCCGTCTCGACCGCCACCCTGCCGGAAAGCCCCTGAAGCCCGAATTCGTCCACGGTTTCGTCTATTCCGATGGCTGGGTCGATGACGCGCGCCTCGTCGTGCTCAACGCCCGCGATGCTGCGGACAAGGGCGCAGATATCCGCACCCGCTGCCCGGTCGAAAGGCTGGAGCGCGAGGGCGACCTCTGGCGCATCGAAACACCACTTGGGGCTTTCCGCGCGCGCGCGGTGATCAACGCCGCCGGTCCCTCGGTCCTCTCGATCCTCGACCGCAGCGGCGAGCAGCACAGCCAGTCGATCCGCCTCGTACGCGGCTCGCACATCGTCGTGCCGAAGCTGTTCGACCACCCCCACCCCTACTTCTTCCAGCTCCCCGATGGCCGCATCTTCTTCGCCATCCCCTACGAGCACGACTTCACCCTGATCGGCACGACCGACCGCGACCACACGCCGGGCACCCCCATCGTCGCCAGCGCCGAGGAGATCGCGTACCTGTGCGAAGGCGCCAGCCGCTTCTTCGCCAAGCCGGTCCGGCCCGAAGACGTGGTGTGGACCTATTCCGGCGTCCGCCCCCTCGTCGACGATGGCTCCGGCAAACCCGAAGCTGCCACGCGCGGCTATCGCTTCGAACTCAGCCCGGAAGACGAAGGCGCCCCAATCCTCTCGGTCTTCGGCGGCAAGATCACCACCTTCCGCACCCTCTCCGAAGAAGCGGTGGACCGCATGGGCGAGCGTATCCCCGGCCTCGCCGCCCCGCACTGGACCGACGCCAAGCCGCTCCCCGGCGGCGACTTCGGCGTGCACGAAGTGGACCGCCGCATCGCCGATCTCAAGGTGCGCTACCCCTTCCTCGAACCCGCCTGGGCCGAGCGCCTGATCCACTGCTACGGCTCGCTCGCGCCCGAGGTGCTTGCAGATGCGCAAGGACTTCAGGATTGCGGCCAGCACTTCGGCCACGGCCTCACCGCGCGCGAAGTGCAGTACCTGATTGCGCGCGAGTGGGCGGTGGAGGCAGAAGACGTGTTGTGGCGGCGCACCAAGCTTGGCCTGCGCCTGTCACCCGAGCAGCAGGAAAGCCTGCGCCGCTTCATGGGGGAGAATGCCGCGAAATGAGCGATGACCAATGCATCCTCGTGCTGGACGAAGGCACCACCTCGACGCGCGTGATCCTCTATTCCGCAGCCGGTGACGTCCTCGCCCTCGCGCAGGAGGAACTGACCCAATATTACCCCGCCCCCGGCCTTGTAGAACATGACGCCGCCGAGATCTGGGAGCGCACCCTGCGCTGCGCCCGCGCCATGGTCGAGCGCGCGGGCGGCCCCTCGCACATCGCCGGGATCGGCGTCACCAACCAGCGCGAGACCGTCGTCGCGTGGGACCGCCAGACCGGCGAGCCGGTCACCCGCGCCATCGTCTGGCAGGACCGCCGCACCGAAGAGCAATGCCGGTCCTTGCGCGATGCCGGCCACGAAGCCGCGATCCAGCAGACCACCGGCCTGCTGCTCGATCCCTATTTCTCCGCCAGCAAGATGGCGTGGATCTTGCGCAACGTGCCCGAAGCTGCCGCCTTGGGAGACCGCCTCGCCTTCGGCACCGTGGAAAGCTGGCTGGTGTGGAAGCTCACCGGCGGCCTGCACATCTCCGACGTCTCCAACGCCAGCCGCACCTCGCTCTTCCCCCTCGTGGGGCAATCGTGGGACGAAAGCCTGTGCGACCTGTTCGGCGTGCCCCGGTCCGCGCTCCCCGAAGTCGTCCCCAGCGCGGGCGCATTCGGCCGCACAGTCCCTGAAATGTTCGGCGTGCCCATCGCCATCACCGGCCTTGCCGGAGACCAGCAGGCCGCCACCATCGGACAGGGCTGCTTCGCCAGGGGAGAAGCCAAGGCCACGCTCGGCACCGGCGCGTTCATCCTCTCGAACATGGGCACCACCCCGCCGCGCTCCACCCACCGCCTGCTAGGCACCGTGCTGTGCGAACTCGGCGGCGTGCGCACCTATGCGCTCGAAGGCTCGGTCTTTGCCGCAGGCAGCGTGATCAAGTGGCTGCGCGACAGCCTCGGCATGCTCTCCAGCGCGGCGGAAAGCGAAGCGCTCGCCCGCTCGGTGCCCGATAGCGCAGGCGTCGTCTTCGTGCCCGCGCTCTCCGGCCTCGGCGCGCCCTACTGGCAGCCCGAGGCCCGCGCCAGCATCACCGGTCTCACCTTCGCCGCCACCCGCGCCCACGTGACCCGCGCCGCGCTGGAATCCATCGCCCACGTCTTCCACGACCTCGCGCGTGCCTACGCGGCAGACGGCGCTGGCTGGGAAGTGCTGCGCCTCGATGGCGGCATGAGCGCCAACGACTGGCTGGCCCAGGACATCGCCAACGTCCTCGCCCTGCGCTGCGAGAGGCCCACCGATGTCGAGACGACGGCGCGGGGCGCGGCAATCCTCGCCGCCATCGGCGCCGGCCTCTTCCCCGACCTCGCCACCGCCCGCACCTTCATCCCCCGCACCGACGTCTTCGAACCCCGCATGGCCGAAGTGGAGCGAGGCACCCGCCTCACCGCCTGGCGCGAGGCGCTGGGCAACTGACAGCCCACCCCACCACCCAAAACATCCGTCACCCCGGCGCAGGCCGGGGCCCATGACCTCTCCCCCGCGCGCACCCTCGCGATCCTGGCGCACCCTCGATCCTCACCAACAGCGCCGCGCCATGCCGCAACGCTGTGGACCCCGGCCTTCGCCGGGGCGACGGGAGTTTGGAGAATGGGCTGGCAGCCCCCAACCGCCACCTTAGCCCTCTCCGCTTCAGGGGAGAGGGCCCCGAGAGGGGACTTTCAGCGCAGCCTAGGCGCAAAGCCCGCGAATATACCCGAACGCCTCGGTCGAAGGCTTCGTCGGCTGCAGTTCCAGCCCGACCGTGCCCTTGTACCCCACGCGTTCGAACATCGCCAAAGCGCCCGGCCAGTCGATCTTGCCAGACCCCGGCTCGCCCCGGCCCGGCGCATCGGCCACCTGCACATGCACCACCTGATGCATCGCCGCCGAAAGCGCGGCCTCGGGGTCTTCGCCTTCCACCACCGAGTGGTAGAGATCGTAGAGCACCTTCACGCGCGGGTGCGCCACCATGTCGGCCACCACCACGCTATCCTCGGTCGTCGAGCACAGCACGCCCGGATGATCGAACCGCGTGTTGGCGGATTCGAGCAGGATCGTGACGTCCAGCTCCTCGGCAATCGGCACCAGCTTGCGCAGGGCATCGGCAAAGATCGAAAGCTGCACCGGACGCTTGAGCCACGGCACCCCGCGCCCCGATGTCACCACCACGTTCGTACAACCCAGCGACTTCGCCGCCGAAGCCGCCTCGCGGAACACTTCGAGGAAACCCTCATGCGTGGCAGGGTCGACCAGCTGCGTCACATAGTCCGCCACCGTGCTGACCAGTTCGACGCCATGGGTCTCCAGCGCCGCCTTGATCGCCCCCAGATCGCGCCCCTTGAGCAGGAACAGCTCGACCTTGCGGAAGCCCACTGCCGCTGCCGCCGCAATGCGGTCCTCAACCTTCTCGCCCGCTTCGGTGAAGCCGTATTCGAGATTTACCGAGAGATCGAAAGCCATCGCCTCAGGCCCCCCAGATGCGGCGGGCCATCGCCTGGTGGCGGCGGACCTGCTCGAAGGCATCGCGCGTGTCATAGGCATGGCCTTCCCATTCGGAGACCATCGTGCCGGTGAACCCGCCGTCCTTGAACAGCGGCAGGATCGTGTCGTAGTCGATCGCTTCCTCGACCAGATCCTCGCTCACGCCATAGAACTTGCCGTGGATGTGGATCGTGCGATCGACCAGCGCGGCCCAGCTCTTCGGATCGTGGTTGGAGAGGATGAAGAACGCAAGGCACGCCGCCTGAATCTCCATCGGCCCGTGGCCCTTCGCCACGGCCCATTCGCGCAAGCGCCCGGCCTTCTCGTGGCTCATGCCACCTTCCAGCCAGACCTCTTTCAGCTTGTCGAGCAGGTCTTCCTTGGCCCCCTTGTCGCGCGCGGCGTCGAGCATCGATTCCGGGATACGGCTCGCCGTGCCGCCGAAGTCGGGAATCCAGCCGAGATAGGGCGTGTCCAGCTTGTCGTACATCTCGCCATAGGCCTGCACGGCGGGGTGCCCCGCCCACATCGGCGCGTGCACTTCCACGCCCATGCGAATGTCCAGCTCTTCGGCATAAGGCGCGATTTCGGGCAGCAGGTGCACCGGCAGCGCGAACTGGTAGCGGACCAGCGAAAAGCCCATCTTCTTGGCCGAGCGCAGCTGGCGCTTGTGATATTCCACCAGCGCCGCATCCTCGATCGGCTGCTGGCCGGGCTTCAAAAAGCGGTCCGAGTTGATCGCGCACGAAACCGGGTTCAGCCCCGTCTCGGCGATCATCTGCTTGAATTCTTCGGCAAACTTGTCCGAAACGTCCGGAAATTCGCGGAAGCTCTGGAAGCCGATGATCTCGATGTTCGGCCCAAGCCCGCGCTTGGCGACTTCAGCCAGCAGCGTATCGAGTTCGAACTGACGGGTCAGGAACTCGTTGGTGAACGAATAGAGCGTGACGCCAGTTTGCGGGCCGGTTGCGGTCGTGGTCATTATGCCGGTCCTCTCTCAGGCAGCTTCAACAGTGAGCGTCGACGTCTGCGGATTGGTCCGCTTCATGCCGGGAATGTAGGGCGGGCTGACGAACAGATTCAGCGAGACCTCATGGGTCGAACCCGCGTTGGCGTTCAGCGATGGCAGCACCAGGAACGCCGAATCGCGCACGAACCAGAAGGTGTCCACGCGCTCGCCATTGTCGGAAAGCGCCCATTCCTCGCCTTCGTAGGAAATGCGCGCATCCGAAAGATCCACAGCCTTTCCATCGATCGTCAACGGCCCGACCTCGACCACCGAGAACGGCAGCGAGCGATACCACGGCAGGCGCATCGCCAGCTTCAGCCCACCCGCCGTAGCGGCAAGCCCTTCTTCCCCGATCACCCGTTCGACTGGCAGCACGTCTCGCTCTCCCGCTTTCAATTAGAATTGGTCTTCTAATCATCGCTTGACACGCGGTCAAGCGCCCGGCAGATAAAAACCGAACTTCAGTTCTATTTTAATTTGAGGGCGGGTGCCAAGGGGTCATGGCGGAATTCGATTACATCATCGTCGGCGCAGGCTCGGCAGGCTGCGTTCTGGCCAACCGCCTCAGCGCCGATCCGCGCAACCGCGTCCTCCTGATCGAGGACGGTGGCGACAACCAGCATCCCTTCATCAAGATGGCCGGCGGCTTCATCAAGATCATGGGCAACCCTGACTATTTCCGCGTTTACCAGACCGAGCCGCGCGAAGGCATGCGCGCCGGCATCCATACTTATGGGCGCGGCCTCGGCGGCTCCTCGGCGATCAATGGCACCTGGTATCTCACCGGCATGCCGAAGGATTTCGACAGCTGGACCGCGCAGGGCCTTCCCGGCTGGGGCTGGTCTGACATCGCCCGCTGCTACCGCAAGTTCGAGGACTACCGCGACCCCGGAGCCCACCCCGGTCGCGGCCACGGCGGCGAGCTGCAGGTCACCGCTTCCACCTACCAGTCGCCGGTGTTCGACGCGCTTGCCGCAGGCTTTGAAGCGCAAGGCATGCCTTGGCTCGATGACATCACCACCCCCGGCAAGCAGGGCGTCGGCCGCAGCCAATATACCGTGGACCGCAAGGGCGTGCGCGAAAGTGCCTACAAGGCTTTCGTCATGCCGATCCTGACGCGCCGCAACCTCACCATCGCCCAGCACACCGCCGTCTCGCGCGTGGTGATCGAGCAGGGCCGCGCCACCGGCGTCGTTACCCACGCCCACGGTGAAGAGCGCATCCACACTGCGCGGCGCGAAGTTATCCTTTCAGCAGGCGTCTATGGCTCGCCGCACCTGCTCCAGCTCTCGGGCATCGGCGCTGGCGCAGCGCTGAACGACCTTGGCATCCCGGTGATCAAGGACCTGCCGATGGTTGGCCGCAACCTGTCCGATCACACCAAGTTCGGCGTCTCGTTCGACCTGACCAACCACCCCGGCACCAACCGCGAATTCTTCGGCTGGCGGCTCTATCGCAACGCGCTGCAGTATTTCCTCACCGGCACCGGCCACCTCGCCCGGGTCGGCATGCCGCTGACCGGCCTCTACGCCAGCGAGGGCACCGACAAGGACTGGCCCGACCTCCAGGTCGCCGCCGCGCCATTTGCCATGCGCACCGTGAACGAGATGGCCGCCCGCCCCGGCAGCCCCCTCACCCCCAATCCTGGCCTGACTTTCTCGGGCTACCACCTGCGCCCCAAGAGCCGCGGCTCGATCCGCCTGACCTCGCCGAATTACCGCGACGCCCCCGTCGCCGACGCCGCGATCTGGGCCGATCCTTCCGACAAGGCCAAGAGCCTCGAACTCTTCCGCCTGTTCCGCGCCATCGCCGCGTCCGAGCCCTTGAAGCCCTTCATCGGCACCGAACGCATGCCCGGCCCCGACATTCAGGACGAAGCCGCGATCCTCGCCGAGCTGGCGAAAATGGTCGAAGTCGGCCTCCACGGCACCGGCACTTGCGCCATGGGCACCGACGCGACGACCTCCGTCACCGACGCCCGCACCCGCGTCCACGGCATCGGGCATTTGCGCGTGGTCGACTGCTCGATCATGCCCACCCCCGTCTCCGGCAACACCAACGGCCCCGCCATGGCCGTCGCCGAACGCGCGGCGGAGATGATCCTGGAGGATGCGGGCTGATCGCCCGGTCGCGGCGCCAAACAAAGGTGCCGCGACCGACATTGTAGTTCGCCGCAATCCATGAGACCTTGCGCCAACAGGGCATCAGGGGGTTCTCATGAGAGCACGAATTGCATCCGCGTCGTTCGCCTTGCTGGCTTCTGTCCTATCGCTGGCAAGCCCGGCCATGGCCCAGATCACGCGCATCGCGCCTGAAACCTCGCCCATTGCCTCCAGCGTCGCCGTCCCGCCCGGTGCCACCACGGTCTATATCAGCGGCGCGCTTGCCGCAGAATCGAACATGGCCGCGCCTGCAGGCAGCGTCGAGCGCTACGGCGATACCGAAACCCAGACCCGCTCGGTGCTGAAGCGCCTTGCCGAAGCGCTGGCCGCGCAAGGCATGGGGCCGCAGGACGTCGTGATGATGCGCGTCTATCTGGTCGCTCCTCCAGGGGCCAAGGCCATGGACTTTGCCGGCATGATGAAGGCCTACAAGGAGATGTTCGGCACCCCCGAACAGCCCAACAAGCCCGCGCGCGTGACGGTCGAAGTCGCAGCGCTCGCCGCCCCGCAATTCCTTGTCGAAATCGAAGTCCAGGCCGCCAAGGTCCTGACCAAGTGACCTCGCGCCGCGCCTTTCTCGAGGCGATGGGCAAAGCGGGAGGATACAGCGCAGCCTTCCTCTCGATGCGCGCATTGGGCCTGCTGTCGATGCCGCGCGCCTTTGCCGGCGTGCCGGACCTGCCCACCGGATCGGGCAAGGGCAAATCGGTGGTCATCCTCGGCGCAGGCATGGCCGGGCTGACCGCCGGGTACGAACTGGGCAAGGCGGGCTACGCCGTCACCATCCTTGAAGCGCGGGACCGCATCGGCGGCCGGGTCTGGACCATCCGCGGCGGTGACCGCGTCGTGCAGGATGGTCGCGCCGACCAGATCTGCCAGTTCGACGACGGGCTTTACATGAACGCCGGCGCGGCCCGCCTGCCCACCGAACACCACGCCGTGTTCCACTATGCCCGCGAACTTGGCGTGCCCCTCGAAGTCATGGTCAACGTCAACCGCTCCGCCGTGGTCGATGCGGGCGGCGAGACCGTGTCGCAGCGCCGCGCCGTCAACGATACGCGCGGCCATATCGCCGAACTGCTCGCCAAGTCGATCGATCGCGGCGCGCTGGACCGGGAATTGACCGCCACCGACAAGGAGATGCTGCGCGCCTACCTGACCGACTGGGGCGCATTGTCCGAAGGCGGCAGCTACAAGGGCTCGGACCGCGCCGGATACAGCCGGCTCCCCGGCGGCTATGACGATCCGGGCAAAGTGCTCGATCCGCTCACGCTCGACCAGCTGATGAAACACGGCGATTGGGGCGCGCCTGCCGTGTTCGAGGAAACCTTCGACCAGCAGGCCCCGATGTTCCAGCCCGTCGGCGGAATGGATCGCATCGCCCATGCGCTTTACGACAAGATCAGAGACCGCGTCCGGCTGAACACGGTGGTCACCGGCCTGCGCAATTCGGATCGCGGCGTCACGGTCACGCTGGCAGGGGCCGCGCCCGTCACCGCAGACTATTGCCTATGCACCCTGCCCGCCAACTACGTGGCCAAGCTGACCAAAGATTTCAGCGCAGCAAAAGTCGCCTCCCTCGCCACCGCCACCTATATCCCATCGGCCAAGGTCGCATGGGAAGCCCCGCGCTTCTGGGAGGAGGAAGGCATCTACGGCGGCCTTGCCTGGACCGATGCCGCAAACACCCTCGTCTGGTATCCCAGCGGCGGGTGGAACAGCGCCAGGGGCATCCTGATGGGCGCCTATACCTACGGCGGCCGCCCCAATTCCGTCGCCTTCACCCACATGGCCCACGCAGAACGCTTCGCCATCTCGCGCGACGTGATCGAGCGCATGCACCCGGGCAAATCGACACTGCTGACCAAGCCGCTCACTGTGGCATGGAACGAAACCCGCTACAGCGGCGGCGTCGGCTGCCTTTGGGCCGACGAGCAGCGCCAGACCGACTATCTCGAGCTGTGCAAACCCGAAGGCCGCATCTTCTTCGCCGGCGAACACCTCAGCTACATCCCCTTCTGGCAGGAAGGCGCAATTCTCTCGTCCTACGAGGCGATGAAACTCCTGAGAGAGCGCACCGCAGCCGACCGAATTTCAACCTGAATCACCTCACGAGCGAAAAAAGACGCGTCCCAGGTAACCCACCCAAAACGCACCGTCGTCCCGGACGTGATCCGGGACCCCGCTTTTTTCGCCACCCCCGCGCCACAGAAAGAGCAGCGGGATCCCGGGTCAAGCCCGGGACGACGAGAGCGAGGGGGCGACGCCAACGCCAACGCTCTCGCCACCCTTGTTGCCCACCCCCATTGCCTCGCCCCGCACAGCGCCCTTACCCTGCCCCCGCAACCCTGACGGGAGCCCGAATGCCGCGCCTCATCGCCCTCGTCCTCTCGCTGTTCCTCGCCACCCTCCCCGCCCTCGCGCAGGAGGGCGAACGCCCGCTCGAGCGCTACACCTTCGGCGATGTCGCCTCCCCCACCACCAGCCGCCCTGCCCCCGGTCTGCTCCTCATGGGCGGCGGCAAGCGTGACGCCACCGCGCTCCAGTGGTTCTTCGCCAAGGCCGCACGCGGCCACGTCGTCATCATCAGCGCGTCCTACGGCAAGGATATGGGCGAGGAATTCTTCCGCACCGCCAATGGCCCCGCCTCGGTCGAAGTGCTCGTCTTCCACGCCCGCAGCCAGAGCGCCGATCCCGCCGTCCTCGCCAGCCTCGCCCGCGCCGATGCCATCTTCATCGCAGGCGGCGATCAGGCGCGCTACGTGCGGTTCTGGGGCGGCACGCAAGTCACCCGCCTGCTCGATGCCCATGTCGCGGCGGGCAAGCCCCTGGGCGGCACCAGCGCCGGTCTCGCGGTGCTGGGCGAGGCGCTCTACGGCGCGATGGACGGCCACTCGATCACCAGCGAGCAGGCCCTTGCCGACCCGTTCGGCCCCGGCGTGACGATCGAGCGCGATTTCCTCCACTTGCCCCTGCTGTCGGGCGTCATCACCGACAGCCACTTCGCCCAGCGCGACCGCCTAGGCCGCCTGCTCGCCTTCCTCGCCAAGGCGCAAGGCCTGACCGGCAAGCCGATGATCGGCCTTGGCATAGACGAGGACGCCGCCCTCATGGTCGAACCTGACGGCACCGCCCGCCTCGCCAGCCCCCACCCGGACGGCGCAGCATCGATCGTCGACGGCACCCCCTTGCGCACCATCACGCCCGGCGTCCCGCTCGAAAGCCCGCCCGTCACCGTCACGCTCGCCGGTCGCGGTTCGGTCGTCCACCTGCCCTCGGGCCGGGTCGATGCGCCACTGGATCGTCGGCAGTATCAGGTCACGGGCGGAAAGCTCGTCCGCCTGTCGCGCGGAAATGTCGCCCCGCGCGAGTGAAATCTGCATCACACCAATACTGCAACATTCGTCGCTGGCATGATCGCCCACCGCCCGTAAACTGCCGCCGATGTCGGAACTTTGCGGAGTCGGCAACAGGGGGACGAGACATGACGGCGATCACGCGCACGGCCTGCGGCATGGCGATCGCGCTTGCGTTGTGCGGGGGCCACCCCGTCACCGCATCCGCGCAGGAAAAGCCGCCCGAACCGGCCACGGAACTGAGCGAATTCGAAGCCATGGTCGCCGTACTCGCACCCGAAGTGGCGCGCAACACCCCTGCCCCGGCGTTCAAGGCGGAGCAGGCTTCGATCTACGTGAAGCCCTATCTCGCGGACGATACGAAGTGGGAAAAGGCCGCAAGGACAACGTGGTACAGCGGCCAGATCCCCGCCGGCTTCCCCTCCACCGGCACGGTCGAAGTGCTCTACCTGTCGCAATGCACGCCTGAGGCTTTCGCGGTCGACTGGATGAACAAAGGCGAATGGTCGCCCGACATGAGGGCCGCTGCCGAAACCGCGCTGATCCGTCAGGCGCTGGTCGCCAGGGGGCTCGATGCCGCCGCCGCTGCCCAACTGGCGCCTGCCAAGCTCGAAGCGCGAGCCACGTCCCAATGGAACCGCGATAAGCCGGACCCCGCACTCAAGACGCTCAACGCCGCACTCCAGTCCGCCTACGAAGCTGGCAAGCTCACGCAGCGCATCGCGGTGTTCGAACCGTTCTGCCCGCCCACCCAGCGCGGCACTTATGCGCAGGCCGCCGAAAGGTATCAGGCAACCGTGGCAAAGTGGAAAGCCTCGGACGGCCCCGTACCGCCGCCGCCCCTGCCACCCCCGCCGCCGCCACCGCCACCCCCTCCGGCCTATTATGCGGCCATGGTTGCACCGGTGGATTTCAGGATTCCTTCCGGCGCGGAGGTCTGGATCGCCTCGGAATTGACCGCACGCATCTGCGAGATGAAGACCGGAGCACCCTATCGCCCTGCCTGTGGCGGCTACAAGCTATACGGCACGGGCATGACCCTCACCGGTGTCCGTTATCGCTTCTACATGGAACGCCCCGGCAAGGTGCCGAAGCAGGGCACCTTGAACCTCAACCTGCTGCCCCGTCCCATCGATCTCGGGGAATAGAACAAGGCCAAAGCCATGACGCCGCTCGAACGCTTTCAAGACCTGTTCAAGCAGTTTGGCACCGTGGGCGCACTTGCCGCCACCGGGGCTGCGATTGCCCCGATCATCGGTGCGGCCTCGGGCCTTGCCCCGCCGGGCGCCGATGACCTCTCGTTCGTCACCGCCACCCTGACCTTCCTCACCGTGGCCATGCTGTTCATGTTCCTGCCGCGCACCCGCAAGGGCTTTGCCCGGGTGTTCATCGGCGGGACCACGGCGTTCGCGCTTGCCCTGCTCGCGCAGGTCTATCTGCACATGAAGTTCGTCGTCTCGGTGCCGACGATCGAGCAACCGCTGGTGCTGGGCTGCGGCTGGAAGCCGCTGGTCGCCAAGCTCGCCCGAAGCATGGAGGAGATCGACGCAACCTCGCAATGCCCCGGCGATTACCAGTGGCTGCTGACCAGCGCAGACAACGATCCCGGTCAGGTCTGGACCGCGTCGAGCATCTCCAACATCCAGACCGCCCTTGTCGTGACCTGGGTGCTGATCTTCGTGTTCTTTGCCGTGGCAGTGGGCTCCTTCGTCGTCTACAACGGGCGCCAGAAAGGTCGCCGCCCCGCCGAGCCGGCAGGCTGAGGCTTTTCTCACCGGGCACTGGCCCCCAAAGGCCATCAAAGCACGTGGACTGAAAGGGGACTTTCAGTCTATAATCCTGTCCGTGGCCACCCCTCCCCTCCCCCTCACCGCAATTGCCTGGACGCCCGCGCTGGCCGACAGTCTGGCGGAGGCATCCGCCGCACTGGCCCGTCTGGACGCCCGCGTTTCGGCCAGTCCCTTGCGCCCGGCCTGGCTCCTGCGCGCCTCGTGGGCAGGCTATGCCGCCGCGCTTGCGCTGCAGCAGTCGCCGGTCGAGGAAATCGACATTATTGCCGAGCGCTGCGGCCTGCGCCTCCCCGGCCGCGCCCTCGTCCGCACCGAGGACGAACCCTTCGCCGCCTACGAGTCTTGGGCCGCCCTCCTCACCGAACCCGATGGCCGCCACTGGGCCGATGGCCAGCCCTTCACCTTCGATCCGCCCGCTGGCTGGCGCGAGGCCCCTGCCCTGATCCGCGCGCTCCACCTGCTCGACGCCGCCGCGCGTGCGGACCGCACCGTGGCCCCGTGGCTCGCCTTCCCAATGACCTTGCGCCGCATCGGCCTCACCCGCACCGCCCTGCCCTGCATGGTCCCCGGAGACGCCGCCCAGCGCTTCGCCATGGACCCGCGCCCTGTGCTCCTGCGCCGCCTGCTCAGGACCGTCAGGAAGCAGGCTGAGGACGGTCTGGAGCGCCTTGACCGGCTTGAGGCTACCGCGCGCCGCACTGCCCGCGCCATCGCCGCTGAGCACCGCCCCGGGAAGCTCGCAGACCTCGGCCGGATTGCTCTCGCCCGTCCCTGCCTCGCCGCCCGCAGCCTCGCTCGGCTGACGGGGCTCACTGTCTCGGGCGCAGGCAAGCTGCTCGAACGCGCTACCGCCCTGGGGCTCCTCGCCGAAGTCTCCGGCCGCGGTTCCTGGCGGACCTACGTCGCGCCCGATATCGCCATATCCCTCGGCCTGCGCAGCGCCGAACGCGGGCGTCCGCCTTCGGTTTCGACCCCTGCGCCCGAGGTCGAGGCGATCCTCCAGTCGTTCGACAGCGAGATGGCCGATATCGAGGATCGTCTGCGCAAGCTGGGCATTGCGGTCGAGGATTGACCCCTTCTCCCCTTATCCCGAAACAAGCGAAGTTTCCTGCGCTGTTAGAGGCTTTTATAGGTAGTTAGAAAAGTTAAGCTCCCCGCTGGCGTCTCCGACTCGCCATGTTCCGGCGATTCGCGCCAAACCTTGCGTTCCCGGAATGTCGATGCAGCGTTCCCGAAGGATCGGCGGATTGTTCCTGATAGGTCGAAGCATCGTTCCCGGAGTGTCGAAGGTCTGCAAATCGGCGTTCCTGATGTATCGACGGTCCGGAAATGCGGTGTTTGAGCACCTGCGATTGAATCACTTTCCAACAGAACTCCAACAAGGACGTTCAAATTCTGTGGAAAGCGCGAGCGCGTTGGAACAGGCAGGGATCAACGGCAAAATGCGCCCGACACTTCGGGAACGGCGCGGCTTTCGGAAACGACATTTTGCGAACGCAGGCCCTACGGCATCAGCGCCGCAGCGTGTGGCCGTGCTTCTCGTGGTGGCGCTTGACGAAGCCGATGAAGGCCTTCTGCCAGTTGGCCGGAAGCCGCGCGGCATCGGCGTTGACCCACTTCTCGAACTCGGCGTGGAGCGCGTGAAGGTCCCAGCCGGGGCACGTGGCGCGCAGGGTCTCGATGGTCTCGTCGGTCATGAGCCCGCGCGTCGCCGTATCGCTTAAGCCCGCCACCGCGCGCCGGATCAGTGCGGATGCATCGACGGTTTCGGCTTTGGCGGAGTCTTGGCGCGAGTGTTTCCCCGGGGAAACACTCTTGCGCGATGGGCCTTCGACAAGCTCAGGCTGATCGTATTCGGGGGCAGGTGCGGGCCGTGCGAATTCAGGGTCTGGCTCGAACAACGTCCGCTCATCCTGAGCCTGTCGAAGGATGCCAGCCCCGCCCCCCTCTCCGCGTGGCAGCGCCCGCTCGGCCCCGTCCTTGCCGTCAATCCGGCGCATCCGCAGCATCGGTTCGCCACCCTTGGCGGTTTCGACGCTGAGGCCGTAGCCGGGCAGCGCGTCCTTTTCGGCGAGCTTGAGGATCTCGAACTTGAAGCGGCGGTATTCGCCTTCCGCGCCGGATTTCTCGAACAGCGTCGGCATGGAGATGGCAAAGCCCTCTTCCCCTGCCCCGCCCGCATGCTTGCGCGCCACCTTGTAGAGCCAGCGCTCGCGCCCGCCGGTGATGTTGAAATAGGCGCGGTCGATGGAGAGCACGCCGCCCTTCATCATCACGCCTTCCCAGAACCAGTTGGACAGCTCGATGGTCATGCCGCGTGAACGTTCGGTCTTTTCATCGACCAGCTGCGTCCAGCCATCGAGCCAGGAGAAGGTCGCCTCGCGCCTGTTCTCCGCACGGATGTTGGTCTTGATCGTCGTCGCCACCAGGCGGTCGAGCGATTGCCCGAGCAGTTCGTAGGCGCGGCCCGTGGTCGGCCTGCCGATCGCGCGCAGCAGGTCGTAGGGCATGAGATGCAGCTTGCGCGGCACATCGTTCACCCCGCGCCGCGCCATGTCGGCCAGCACGCTCGCGCAATAGATCAGGATGTCGGCATCCCAGATCGTCGCCATGCCATATTCGGGGCTGGCCGAGACGTGGACCCACAGCTTGCCGTCGGGCGAGGTGTAGTCGATCGGCTTGACGCGCTTCGACTTGGCGAGGCTGAAGAACGGCCGCTCCATCATCTCGCGCTGATCGCGCATCGGCATGTCTGCCACATAGGGCAGGAACAGGTCGAACTGCTCGCCGGATGATGCGGATCTGGATGTGCTGGCGCGGGTCAAGGGGAGGGGGCTTTCGGGCGTGTTTGGCTTCGCCGAACGCGCCTTCGGCTCGTTTCCCCGGGGAAACGTAGCGAAGTGAAGTTCTGCGTAGCTAAACAGGCAGAAGGGTTGGGGAATGGGGTGAGTCTGTAGCGAGGCCTGTGCCGTGTTCCGTGATGTTTCCCCGGGGAAACACGTGTCCTGATGAAAGGGGCAGGGGCGCGTGCCAAGAGTGTTTCCCCGGGGAAACACTCAAACCTCGCAGCGCTCCTCCCCCCCTGTTCCATCAGAGCAGGATGCTCCGGCCCTCGTCCTCGAGCTCGGTCAGGGCTTCGCGCGCCAGTTCGAGGAGGGCGTCGAGGTGCATGCCTGAGCCTGCGTGGAAACGCAGGGTTACGCCCTGCCGGTTGATCGAACGCAGCGTGATGGCGGGGCGTCCGCCGCGGCCATTGATCACGATCTCGCGGGGAGGGCCATCGGCCTTGGGCGCAGACGCGGCCATCAGGCGCGCGATCACCTCGTTTGCCGGGATTGCCGGATCGCCCGCGTTGCGCCGCTCGTCCTGCAAGCGGGCGATGGTCTTGGCCTCGCGCAGGATGCCGGGGGCCAGCTCGCGATTGTCGAGCGCATGGGCCAGCGGGTAGGCGGGCTTGAGCTGGACGTCTGCCGGGCTGGCGAAGGCCGCAACCACGGCGTCGGGCAGGGATGCCACCTTCAGCATCTTGGAAAGCCAGCCTTTTGAGAGGTTTAGCCGTTCCGCCATGCGGGTGAGGTGGGCGCCGTAGTGGTCATAGAGCGCCTGCGCATAGTTGCGCGCGCGTTCGAGATCCGAGACGTCCTTGCGCGCGCGGTTTTCGAGATCGGCGAGGCGGAAGGCGGCTTCGTCATCCAGCTGGGCGACTTGCGCCACGAACTGCATGTCCGGATAGGAATGGCGGCGGAGCCACGAGATCGACCAGTGGCGGCGGGTGCCCGCGATGACTTCGTAGTCATGGTCCGGATCGCCATCGATGCGGCGGACGACGGCGGGGACCTTCTGGCCGCCTTCGGCAATGATCGAATCGATCAGCTCGCGGCAGGATTCGACCGAGAGGTGTTCGTAGGAACGGGCATTGCCCTTCCACACCCGCACCCGCGCCGGATCGAGCAGGAGCTGCGTGACCTGCCGCACTTCGCCCGAGGCGACCCGCGCCAGCGCGCTCTCGCGGCCGAGCAAGGTGGTGCCGCGCAGGCGTTCGTGGCGCGCGGCCGGAGTGGGGGAAGGGGGCTGCGCCGGTTCCTCGGCCACGACCTCGACCGCGCCGCCTGGGCCATCAGGCGCGGCGGACTTGGTCTCGATGGCTTCCTCGTCCGCCAGTAGGGCGGCGAGATAATCGGATTGCTTACGCGCCATGAATCACCTCTTTGCGAAAGGCGCGGAACATAAAGTGAACATTTCCGTGTAGGAAAGCGGAAACACCCTCACGCATGGATCACGTCCTCCTCCCTTGCCGGGGCGACGCGGCCCCAGCCTGCGCGGACGAGCTGTTCGATCTGGCCCATCGCCTCATCAAGGTTGGCGCGGCAGCGCTTGTGGGTGCGCGGGGTGCCGATCGGCTTTTCGAGTTCGTAGACCGTCATCATCCGTAGCGCTGCGTGGCTGATCTCGGCGCTTTCGAGGATGGGCACCGGGAGCAGGGCGGGGCCGAAGGTCTGCTCCATGATCGTACGGACCATTTCGTGGCTGGGATCGCCGCCATCAAACTTGGAGCAGATCAGGCGGACGAAGCTGTAGTCCACCGCGATGCCCGCCTCGATCAGCTGGGCGATGACCTGGTCCATCATCGAGAGGAACTGCACGGTCGAGCAGAAATCGGGTGTGGTGGCAGCCAGCGGCACAAGCAGGGCATTGGCCGCCTGCATCACTGCGAGCGAGATGGTGCCGAGCGCGGGCGGCGGATCAAGGATGACGATGTCATAATCGCGCGCCATGTCCATCAGTCCGGCCTTCAGCTTGCGGAAGCGCGCGGCGAGGACCGACTGGCCATCGGCCCCGGATGCGGCAAGTTCGTACTCCACATCGAACAGTTCGAGGTTCGAGGGGATCAGATCGACATTGGGCCAGGGCGTGCGCTTGACCGCGTAAAGCAGGTCAGTCTGCGTCGGGTCGATCGAGAGATAGGGATAGAGCGTTTCGTCGCGCGTGATGTTGAAGTGCGGGTTGAAGCCGAACAGCGTGGTCGTCGTCGCCTGGCTGTCGCAGTCCACCACCAGCACGCGGTAGCCCTGCACGCCGAAATAGTGGGCGAGGTGGGTGGTGACGGTGGACTTGCCGACGCCGCCCTTGAAGTTCTGCACCGCGATGATCGCGGGCACATCGTCGGGTGCGCGGGCAGGGGAGGCGCCAAGCACTTCGCGCATGTGCATCAGCTCTTCCATCGAATAGCCGAGCCGCCGCCCGTTGTCGCCCGCAGGGGGAGGGGGCAGGCGGCCATCGTCTTCGGCCATGCGGATGCGATTCGTCGAACAGCCGAGCAGCTGCGCGGCCTCGGCAATGCCGATGCGGACATTGAGTCCCTTGCGACTGTCTGGCAGGAAAGCCTTGCGGCGCAGGCGCTCGATCATCTTCTCGCCCGCTGAGGCAAGATCACCGATCTGGCTGACTATTGAATTCTGATCCGACATCGCCCGCCTGTTTGAAGCTGTTTGGGCGAGTGGTTAACCGATTTCCTTCAATCGCGCAATGCGGTGGTGAAACATCTCAAGCACGCTGATGTCGCGTCATTGGACGCGCAATCGGGGTGCGAGTCCAGCCGTTGCGGTGGAGTGTTTCTCGATCCGATGGGGCGTGCAAGCCTGTCGTTGCGCGAGGCGCGAGGGCGTGGGTCCCGGCCTACGCCGGGACGACGGGGGTTTAGGGAGCGGGTTCTGCGTCGCCCCGGCGTAGGCCGGGGCCTATGGCGGTGCGGGTTGGTTGGGCGGTGAGTTGGGGGCGCGGGGCTGCGGGGTGGTGGTGTTTGCGCGGCGTTGGTGTGGGAGCGCGAGGGCGCGGGGGCCCGGCCTTCGCCGGGGATGACGGGGTAAAGGGGGCAGGATTTCTTCGCTGGGCTGGAACGTTCAGCCCTGTTGGGAGTTGTCACGCGCAGGCGCATTTCGTCTTGCGGTGGGCTGGGGCTAGCCGGACGCGGCGGGGGGCGTTTCGTCCGGACAGGCTTGGATCTTGGCACAGGGAAGCATGATGGCTGAGGCTGGAGCCTACGAGTTCAAGCCCCATGAGAGACCGACGCTGCCCGGTTCGCCCGCGAACCCGGATCATCCCGCGCGCCGCCGCGTGGCCTATGCGGCCATCGGTGTGCTGATTGGCCTTGCGGGCGGCCTTGGCAATGCGCTGATCGCGGTGAACCTGCCGTTTGCGCAAGGCACGCTGGGGCTGGGGCCGGACGAGGCGGCGTGGCTGACAGCGGCCTATCTCATGACCAATACCGTGGCCAATCTGGTGCTGGTGAAATACCGCCAGCAGTTCGGGCTGCAGCCGTTCATCCGCTGGATGCTGGGCGTCTATGTGGTGGCGACGGTGTTCCACCTGTTCGTCCACGGCTTCTGGTCGGCCATCGTGGTGCGGGCGGCAGGGGGACTTGCGGGCAGTGCGCTGTCGACGCTGACCATCCTCTACCTGATGCAGGCGATGCCTGCGGCCAAGCGGCTGGCGGGGCTGATGATCGGCATTTCGGTGCCGCAGATCGCAACGCCGCTGGCGCGGGTGGTCTCGCCCTCGCTGCTGATCTCGGGCGACTGGCACATGCTCTACTGGTTCGAGCTGGGGCTGGGACTGGCGAGCCTCGCTGCGATCCTTGCGCTGCCGCTGCCGCCAAGTGAGCGCAGCAAGGCCTTTGAGAAGGGTGACGCCTTGAGCATCGCGCTGCTGGTGCCGGGAATGTCGCTGCTGATCGCGGTACTGACACAAGGGCGGATCGAGTGGTGGACGAGCCGGGCGTGGATGGGCTGGGCGCTGATCGGCGGGCTGGTGATGGTGACGAGCGCCTTCGTGATCGAGCACTTCCGCCGCAATCCGCTGATCAACACGCGCTGGTTGGGCACGCGTGAGATGGTGCGGCTGATCGGCATTGCTGCGGCAGTGCGCGTGCTGCTTTCGGAGCAGGCCTTCGGCTCTGTCGGGCTGCTGACCGTGGTGGGGATGACCAACGAGCAGATGGTCGGCCTCAATCTGGTGATCATAGCGGCTTCGATTGCGGGGCTGGTGGTGGCGCTGCTGACGATCAATCCGGAAAAGCCGGCGCGGCCGATTTCGATCTCGCTGGTGCTGATCGCGATTGCCGCCTTCCTCGATATGGGGGCGACCAACCTGACGCGGCCCGAGAACTTCTACCTCAGCCAGGCGCTGATCGGGTTCGCCTCGATCCTGTTTCTGGCACAGGCGATGATCATTGGCCTTGCGCGCACGCTGCTGGCGGGACCGCGCAATTTCGTGAGCTTTACCGTGCTGTTCACGATGAGCCAGTCGCTGGGCGGACTGTTGGGTGCGGCGCTGCTCGGCACGTTCCAGGTGGTGCGCGAGAAGATGCATTCGGCCGAGCTGGTGCAGTCGATCGTGATGACCGACCCGCAAGTGGCGGCGCGGATTGCGGCGGGCGGGCGGCTGGTGGCGCGGGCCATCGGCGATCCGGTGCTGCGCAATCTGCAGGGCGCCGGAATCCTTTCGCAGCAGGTGACGCGCGAGGCCAACATTCTGGCGTTCAACGACATGTTTCTGCTTGTCGGCGTGCTGGCGGTGCTGGCGGCGATCTGGTCGTACTTCGAACGCTGGCGGATACAGCGCAAGGGCGAGGAATCGCCGCTGGTCACCTTGCAGAAGCTTCAGATGCAGGCCGCCGCGGCGGCGGCGAGACCTTCAACCACCCCCCAAAGGACACCCGAATGAGCGAGACCGAAGCCGCGCCAGCCTCAGGCGCTGCCCCTGCTGACGGCTGGAAGCCGCCGCGCCCGAACCGGGGGCGGTTGGCGCTGATTGCGCTGGCGGTGCTGGGCGCGGTGATTGCGGTGCTCTATGCGTGGCACTTGCCGCCGTTCGCGGGCCTCTCGCAATCGACGGACAACGCCTATGTCCGGGGCAAGGTGACGGTGATCAGCCCGCAGGTCAGCGGCTATGTCACGCAGGTCTTCGTCAAGGACTTCGCCCGGGTGAAGAAGGGGCAGGCGATCGCGGTGATCGACCAGCGGCAATACCGGGCCAAGGTCGAACAGGCGCGCGCGAACCTTGCGGCGCAGGAAGCGGCGCTGGCCAATTCGCAGCAGAGCGAACGGTCACGCAAGGCGGCGCTGGGCGGGCAGGACGCGGCGATTTCGAGCGCGCAGGCCAACCTTGCCAAGGCGCGGGCCGACATGGCGCGGGCATCGGCGCTGGTCGGCGATGGCTCGATCTCCGAACGCGAGCGCGACCAGACGCGCGCCGCGCTGCTGGCGGCAGAAGCCAGCGTGCGGCAGGCCGAGGCGGCGCGCGGTGTGGGCGAGCAGGACGTGAAGAGCGTGATCGTCGGGCGAGGGGGCCTGGCGGCCTCGGTCGAGGCGGCGCGGGCGCAGTTGCATGCGGCCGAGGTGGACCTTGAAAACACCGTGATCCGCGCGCCCGAGGACGGGCAGCTTTCCGAAGTGGGCGTGCGGCTTGGGGCTTTCGTGACGGCGGGGACGCAGCTGCTGTTCCTCGTGCCCGACGAGATCTGGGTGATCGCCAACTTCAAGGAAGCGCAGACCGCACAGATGGCGGTGGGGCAGGTGGCGAAGTTCACCGTCGATGCGCTGGCGGGCGAGGAATTGACCGGCAAGGTTGAGAACATTGCACCGGCTGCGGGGTCCGAATTCGCGGTGCTGAAGGCCGACAATGCGACGGGCAATTTCGTGAAGGTGGCGCAGCGGATTGCGGTGCGGATCAGGGTCGATCCGGGGCAGGCACTGGCGAAGCGGTTGCGACCGGGGATGTCGGTTGAAGCGCGGGTGGATACCGGGTCATGAGGCGCGCACTGCTTGGCGCGGTGGCTCTGCTGGCGGGTTGCGCCGGGCCGCAGGTGAAGACCGCGCAAGTGCCGCCGGTGGAGGCACCGGGGGCATTTCGGGTTGACCTTGGTCCCGGGGTCCCCGTGACAGCGGAGTGGTGGCGCAGCTTTGGCGATCCGCAGATGGCGGCGCTGGTGGAAGAGGCGCTGGCGCGCAATGCCGATATCAACATTGCCGCGGCGCGGGTGCGTGAGGCGCGGGCGCAGCAGGATCTGGCGCGCTCGGCGATGTTGCCCTCGTTGGACGCAGCCTTGGGGGCAACGGATTCGCGCACGATCAGCCCGTTCGGCACGCCGGTGGTACAGCGCGCCGCGCAGCCGCAGTTGCAGGCGGCGTGGGAAGTGGACCTGTTCGGGCGCCTGTCGGATCAGGTGAGCGCTGCGCGGTCTGGCTGGTTGGCGAGCCAGGCGGCGCGCGATGCGGCGCGGCTCTCGGTCGCCTCGGCCACGGCCAATGCCTATGTCACGCTGCTGGCGCTCGATGACCGGCTGGCGCTGGCCCGGCGCACGGCAGAGACGCGGAAGGGCTCTCGCGACCTGATCAGGCGGCGGGTGGACGTGGGCTATTCGCCCAAGCTGGAATTGCAGCAGGCCGAGGTCGATTATCAGGCGGCGCTGGTGCTGGTGCCCGCGCTGGAGCAGGCGCTGGCGAAGGCGGAGAATGCCCTGAGCGTGCTGGCGGGGCGGGTGCCGGGGCCGGTGGAGCGGGCCGAGGGGCTTGCCGCGCTGACCAAGCCGCCGGTGCCTGAGGCGCTGCCGTCCGAATTGCTGCGGCGCAGGCCGGATGTGGCGCAGGCCGAGTACCAGTTGGCCGCGACCGACAGCAATCTGGCGGCGGCGCGCAAGCGGTTCCTGCCATCGCTGCGGCTTTCGGCATCGGCGGGGGTGGCGTTCTCGAACCTGCTGGCGAACCCTGTCGGGCTGTGGTCGATCGGCGGGAGCATTCTGGCACCGCTGTTCGAAGGCGGACGGCTGCGGGCGGGGGCCGAAGCGGCTGGCGCGCAGCGCGATGCGGCGGCATTCGGCTATCGCAAGGCGGCGCTGACGGCGTTTCGCGAGGTCAACGATGCGCTGGCCTCGGTCGAGGGGCTGGACCGGCAGGTTGCGATCCAGACGACGCAGCGCGATGCGCTGGCCGAGGCGAACCGGCTGGCGGGCAATCGCTATCGCGAAGGCTATTCGCCGCTGCTCGAACAGCTCGACACCCAGCGCGGGCTGCTGAGCGCGGAGCTCGCGCTGATCCAGGCGCGGGCCGATGCGCTGAACGCACGGGTAAGTCTCTATCAGGCGCTGGGCGGCGGTTGGTCGGCGCAGGACCTTTCCGCCGCGCAATAGGGCTTATTCCACCGCGACCTGGCGGGCGATGTCGGGCATCTGCGGGGGCGTCTGGCCGGTGAGGAAGGCGGCGCGGGCCTGCAGCATCGCTTGCGCCATTTCGGGGTGGGTGAGGACCCAGAACCTGCCTTGCGCCATCTGGGCGAGGATCAGGGCTGCCGCCTCGTCAGGGTCCATGCCGTGTTCGCGCATCATCGCGTCCATCGCGGCGCGGTGGCCTTGCGCGCTGGTGGGCTCGCCGGTGTTGTTGGCGGCATCGAAGATCGCGGTGCGGACCGGGCCGGGGAGGATCGAGCTGACGCGGATCGGCGCGGCCTTCAGTTCCATCTCGAGATGGAGGCATTCGCTGAACGCCTGCACCGCGTGCTTGGCGGTGATGTAGGCGGTCTGCGCGGGCATCGCACCCAGCGCGCCGACCGAGGCGACATTGCCGATCCACGCGGGCTCGCCGCCTTCGAGCATGCGCGGCACGAACGCGCGCACGCCGTGGATCACGCCGCCGACGTTGATCGCCAGCGTGCGGTCCCAGCGATCGGCGGGGATGTCCCAGGTGTAGCCGACGGTCTCGATCCCGGCGTTGTTGACTAGCAGGCGCACCGCGCCGTGGCGCTGATAGACGTGGGCGGCGAGGGCTTCGAGATTCTCCGCGCGGGAGACGTCGCAGGCGAAGGCCTCGGCGCGGCCGCCGCTGGCGACGATCCCGGTGGCCACGCTCTGCGCGCCTTCGAGGTTTACGTCAGCGGCGACGACGATCATGCCGAGCGTTGCGGCCTGCCGGGCAAGGCCTGCGCCGAGACCCGATGCGGCGCCGGTGATCACGGCCACGCCGCCTCTGAATTGCTCTGTCATCGCACTCTCCTCTGGTTATCGGGCAATACGCGGCGAAGCGAGCATATGCGTAACCCGATCGGGTTATGCGCGCGCGTGCTGCGTGCGATAGCTTCGGCTCCGGAACCAAAACGCCCGAGAACAGGGCGGTGCCCGGAGAGAGCGACATGAAATTCTCGATCATCTATGAAGCGCAGATGGTGGACGCGAGCCGCGAGAACGAGCGCGCGGTGTTCCTCCAGATCGTCGAGCAGGCGAAGTATGCCGAAAAGATGGGTTTCGACTGCATCTGGTGCGTCGAGCATACCGCGCTGACGCAGTACGCGCACATGTCTGCGCCCGAGACGGTGCTGGCGTTCATTGCCGGGGCGACGAGCCGCATCCACATCGGCCATGGCGTGGTCTGCCTGCCGCCAGCGATGAACCATCCGGTCAAGGTGGCCGAGCGGATTGCCACGCTCGACATCCTTTCGCAGGGGCGCCTGCACTTCGGCGTGGGGAAGGGCGGGACGCAGCAGGAGGCGGGGACGTTTGGCTATGACCTGAACGAGTTGCAGCCGATGATCGATGAATCGATGTACCTGATCCCCAAGATCATGGTGCAGGACGAGATCGAGCACGACGGCACCTATATCAAGATCCCCAAGCGCCCGATCCACCCCAAGCCGTGGCAGGACCCGCACCCGCCGATGTACATGGCCTGCACGCGCGAGAACACGCTGCTGGCGGCAGGGGCGCGCGGCATCGGCGCGCTGGTGCTGGGCTTTTCGGGGCCAGAGGAGATCGCCAAGAAGAACGCGATCTACCGCGAGGCTTTCCGCACCCGCAAGGCCGAGGATCAGGTGGGCTTCCGTCCGACCGAGCATCTGGCCGCACTCTGCGCCGCGACGGTGCTGGATGACCGCGACAAGGCGCGCAAGATCGGCCTGCGCGGCCAGCGCTTCTTCGCCGAATCCATCGCCTACTGGTATCAGGGCGGGGCCAAGCCGACGGTCGACGAGGACCTCGACGCCGAGGATCATGCCAAGGTGCTCGAGCAGGGCAAGCAGCAGACCATCGCTTACCTTTCGGAAGAGGCGATCCCGGTGGGGGACGAGCATCTTTCGAACTACACCGTGGCGCAGGACGCCTATGGTACGCCCGACGACTGCATCCGCTATGTCCAGCGGTTGAAGGACGCAGGCGCCGACGAGATCCTCTTCATCTTCCAGATGGGCGGCATCCCGCACGACGTGATCATGGAGACCATCCGCAACATCGGCGAAAAGGTCATCCCGCACTTCCGCGCGCTTGAGGCAGCAGACGTGATGGAGGCGGCGGAGTAGGGTTCAGCTCTGTCGGTTCATGGTGCGAGGGCGTGGGCCCCGGACTTCGCCGGGGTGACGTAAGACTTTTCGTTCCACTCTCAGCGTCATCCCGGCGAAGGCCGGGATCCACGTGCTTTCTGTTGGCGCTGGTTGTGAGGTGAGGCGCTGGTCCGGCGGGTTGGTTCTTCCACGGTTGCGTCATGCGGTGAGGTTGTGGGCCCCGGCCTTCGCCGGGGCGACGGAGATTGGAGCGATCTCACCTTCTCGTCGCCCCGGCGGAGGCCGGGGCCCATGACCTTGCGGCCAGCGCTAGAGTAATGGCCTAGAGATAGGCCAGCTGGTCGAACAGGTCGTCCCAGCCGCCGTTGATTGAATGGATCAGGCGGATTTTCCAGGCGCGGCGCCATTCCTTGATCTGCTTTTCGCGGGCAATGGCAGCCTCGATCTCGTCGTGCCGTTCGGCATAGACGAGGCGGACGAGGCCGTGCTGGCGGCAGAACGACGAGCCGCGGCCTTCGCGGTGCTGGGTTACGCGGGCGGCGAGGTCTGCGGTCACGCCGGTGTAGAGCGTGCCATTGGGCCGGTTGGTCATGATGTAAACCCAGCCGCCTTTCATTGTCCGGGATGTACCATGCGGCGGGGGGCCTGCAGGGGGAGATGCTGCGGGAATGGTGGCGTTTCGCAGATGTTGTGCGCGGCGATAGGGCATGGGCCCCGGCCTGCGCCGGGGTGACGGTTTGCGGGCTTAGGTGCTTGGCGGTTGTCGGATCGCGGGTACGCGGCCTATGCTGCGTGCATGGGTGGAGCGATTGACGAGGGGTTTTCGGATTTGCTGGCCCGGCTCTATGCCGGGGTGTCGCCGGGCGTGGGGGGGGAGCAGCCGTGGCGGGCGTTTCTCGAGGCGCTGGCGCGGTGGATGGAGGCGAGTTTTGCGACGCTGATCATCACGGCGCCGGGCAAGCGCCAGCCTGCGACATTCCTGACGCCGGGGTCGAGCCCTGATTTCGATGCCGCCTATACCGAGACGCTGTTTGCCGAGGACCCGTTTCAGGGGCTGAGCGATGGCGTGGTCACGTCCTATGCCGAGTTCATGGCCGACCTGCCCGACAGCGCCTTTGCCACCTACCGGCGCGCGATGGCCCAGAGCGGGTTCGACCGGGTGCTGGGGATCGATCTGCATTTTGGCGGGGGCAGGGCAGGGCGGCCCGACGACGGGCGCTACGAGGCGCGGTTCCGGGTCAGCCGCCACAATTCGCTGCCCGATTTCACCCGCGAGGAGCGCGCGCGGCTGCAGGCGCTGGCGCAGCATCTGCGCATCGCGGTGACCCTGTTCGAGAAGCTACAGTTTGCAGGGGCCGAGCACGGCATGTTCCATGCGACGGCGCAAGGGCTGGGGCTTGCGCTGCTGGTGCTTGATCGCAATCGCCGGATCGTCAGCAGCAATGCGCTGGCCGAGAGCCTGCTGGCGCAGGACGAGGGATTGAAACGGCGCGGCGAGGAGCTGGCCTTTGCCGATGGAGCGCACCAGCGGCTGGTGGGCGAGTTGCTCGCCGATGGGCGTCGTGCCAGCGGACTCACGCGGTTCCGTATCGAGCGGCCCGGCCACGGCGATGTGGTGGTGACGGCGCGGCCCTTGGACCTTAGCGCCATTCACGCCGGGACCGGGGCGCTGGCGCTGTTCCTTGCCAGTCCCCATCGCCAGCAGGGCGCGGAAAGCCGCAAGGACCCGGCTGCCTTGCGCGAACTACTCGGCCTGACCATGGCCGAGGCGCGGCTGGCATCGGTGCTGGCCGAGGGGATGAGCCTGGTCGAGGCGGCAAAGGCGCTGGGCATTGCGCACAACACCGCCAAGGTGCAACTGCGCGCGGTCTTCGCCAAGACCGGGGTGCACCGGCAGGCGCAGCTGGTGGCGCTGCTTGCGTCGCTGGCCGGGTAGGCTTTGCGAATTTCAGCTTGCGCCTGCGCCATTCCCCTTGAAAAACGTAAATCAATAGATCATGAATTACGCAAGATAAGATAATGGCCGGGGATAAGAGGATGGCTGCGCAAGATTCGCGCTTGTCCTTCGCTCCGGCATCACGGAGCTGCCAGCATGACCTCGAACCGCTATCCCCACCTGCTCTCGCCGGGCCGCATCGGCACGATGGAGACGAGGAACCGCATTGCCGTGGCCGCGATGGGGGTCAGCTTTTCGGAAGACGATGGCACCGTGGGCGAGCGGATCATGGCCTATCACGAGGAGCAGGCCAAAGGCGGCGTCGGGCTGATCGTCTCGGGCGTGGCGGGCGTGGCCTGGCCGGTGGGCGCGGTGGCCGTGGGGCAGACCGCGATCTCCGAGGACCGCTTCATTCCCAAGCTCAGGGAAATGACCGACCGCGTGCACAAGCATGGGGCGAAGATCGCCGCGCAGCTGCACCATGGCGGGTTTGTGGCGGGCTATTCGTTCAACCGCTGGGGGCACAAGCTGTGGGGTCCTGCAGTGCCGCCCGCGCCCAAGGGCAGCTTCATCGACTACTTCCTGATGGAGGAACTGCAGGCGCTGGCAGGCATGAAGATGCCCGAGATCAAGGTGCTGGAGCAGGACGACATCGATCTTGCCGTCAGCCAGTTTGCGGCTGGCGCGCGCCGCGCGAAGGAGGCGGGGTTCGATGGCGTGGAGATCCACGGCGGTCACGGCTACCTGCTGTCCTCGTTCACCTCGCCCTATACCAATACCCGCACCGACCAGTACGGCGGCAGTCTGGAGAACCGGCTGCGGCTGACTTGCGACGTGATCCGCGCGATCCGCGCCGAAGTGGGCAGGGACTACCCGGTGTGGATCAAGCTCGATTCGCGCGAAGTGGGCAAGCCCGGCGGGATCACGCTGGAAATGGCGCAGGAGGCGGCCAAGCTGGTCGAGGCGGCGGGCGTCGATGCGATTGCGGTCACGGCCTATCACGATACGGCGGTGGGCAAGCTCCATTCGGAATCGAACATCCCGCATATCGAGGACTGGAACCTTCCGGCGGCCAAGGCGATACGCGCGGTGGTTTCGATCCCGGTGATCGGCGCGGGCCGCGTCGAGGTGGAGACGGCGGATGCGACGATCGGCCGGGGCGAGGCGGACTTCGTGGCGATGGGGCGCAAGCTGCTGGCTGATCCGCACCTGCCGAGGAAGCTTAGCCAAGGGCAGGACGAGAAGGTGCGGCCTTGCGTCTATTGCTACACCTGCGTCAGCGCGATCTACATGGGGGAGAGCGCGCGCTGTGCGGTGAACCCGGATCTGGGGCTGGAGTTCAAGGGCGCGGTCGCTCCTGCCGACAGTCCGCGCAAGTTCGCCGTGGTGGGCGGTGGTCCCGGCGGCATGGAAGCGGCGCGCAGGCTGGCGGCGCTGGGCCACAAGGTCACGCTGATCGAGAAGTCGGACCGGCTGGGCGGCACGCTGCGCTTTGCCAGCCTTGCCTATGAGCCCAACGAGCGCGTGCTCGAATGGTTGAAGCGCGAAGTGGCCGAGGCGGGGGTCGAGGTCAGGCTTTCGACAGTTGCGACGCCAGAACTGCTGCGCTCGCTGGGTGCCGAGGCGGTGATCGTGGCGAGCGGGGCGGTGCGCGGGATGCCTGCCATTCCCGGCAACGATCAGGATCATGTCTATTCGGGCGACGACATGCGCGCGATGATGCTGGGCGAGGATACGGCAGCCCTGAAGCGCAAGACCGGGCTGTTCACGCGGCTTGCCACCAAGGTCGGCGCGGCGACCGGGGCGACGGCAAACCTCGCGCTGGTGCGCAAGGCGACCCATGCGTGGATGCCGCTGGCCGACAGCGTGACGATCATCGGCGGCGAGCTGGTCGGGCTGGAGCTGGCCGAGTTCCTGTGCGAGCGCGGGCGCACGGTCAACGTGATCGAGGAAGCGCCACGGCTGGGCAAGGGGCTGACGCTGGTGCGGCGGATGCGGATCATGGCGGAGCTGACCGAGCATGGCGTCGGGCTGCATGGCGGGGCGCGCGATATCGTAATCGGCAAGGACAGCGTGAGCTTCGTCAATGCGGCGGGCGAGCAGGTCGTGGTGCCGGCGGGCAACGTGATCGTGGCCAAGGGTGCCGAGGGCGACCTTTCGCTGGCCGAAACCTTGCGCGCGGCCGGATTTACCGTCCACGCGATCGGCGATGCCAATGGCGTCGGCTATATCGAGGGCGCGATGCGCGGCGCGGCCGATGCGGTGCGCGCATTGGCTGGCGAACCTGCGTCCGATGTCGCCCATGCGTGACATGCACGGCGTCTGCGGAGCAAAACCGCGCCAAACCTTGCGCATGATCCGCCTTTGCCGCTGGATCGGTCTATAATGAGGTTGACGGATCACCCCCCCTTGCGCAAACCCGCCCGAGACAATTCGGGCGGCACGCCGGGGACCATGACGCAGACTTTCAGCTACGACGCGACCGATCTCAACATCGTCGAACAACTCCGCCTGAACGGGCGGGCCAACAACCAGCAGATCGCCGAGAAGCTCGGGCTTACGGCGACGACGGTTTCGACGCGCATCAAGCGCATGGAAGATGCCGACCAGCTGCGCGTGGTGGCGGTATCGGACTTCACCGCGCACGGCTTCAACGTGCTGCTTCGCATTTCGGTCGAGGTTGACGGGCGCCCCGCTTCGGAAGTGGCGGCGGAACTGGCGGCCTTGCCGGAAGTCTTCGCAACGCATCTGGTGACGGGCCGCTACGATATCGACATGCTCGTGGCGCTGCATGATTTCGACGACCTGTCGCAGTTCCTGCTTGAGGACCTGTCCGGCGTGCGCGGCATCCGCTCGCTTACCCCAGCGGTGGTGGTCGACATCATCAAGTACAAGTTCGACGTGGCCCCGATTGCGGGCCGCGCGGGCGCGGCCAACATCAAGTTTACGGGCCGGGAGGGCTGAACCATGGCGGCACCGGCACTTGACGCGCTCGACCAGCAGCTGATCGAAATGCTCTCGAGCGACGCGCGCGTTTCCAACCGCAAGATCGCGGCGGAACTGGGCGTGACCGAAGGCACCGTGCGCGGCCGCATCAAGCGGTTGCAGCAGGACGGGCTGATCGCGTTCACCGCGATCACCGGCTTCGAAATGGGCAAGCGCGCGCGCCTTGCCTTCATCAACATCCAGGTCGACGTGCACCGCGTGCGCGAAGTGGCGCAGGTGGTGGCCGACATTCCCGGCATCAACGCAGTGCTGATCACGATGGGCGAATTCAACCTCGCCGCGCTGTGCCTGATCGATGAACTGGACGCGCTGGTCGAACTGGCCTCGGACAAGATCCTCGCCATCGATGGCGTCCACCATGTCGAGACCTCGATCGCGGTGAAGACGGTCAAGTACAACTCGCGCATGGCCAAGATCACCAAGCCTGAAGTGATCGACGACGAGGGCTAAAGGCGGTGCTTGCGGGCTGGGCCTGAGAATTGGGCTTAAGGGCTGGGACTCACCGACGCAAAAGGTCAGGCTGTTGGCTTTACGCCGACGCCCTTCGGACAAATGCACAATGGGACTGCCGATCGGCATAGCGCCCGGGGGATGACGCGGGGCGCCCACGAGCGCATGCTGCGCGCATGAGTGATGTGATCCTGACTCCAGTCATGACCGAAGCCGGACCGGTGCGCGGGCGCCTCTCAGGTGGCGTGCGCACGTTTCTGGGAATCCCCTACGCCGCGCCGCCGGTCCGCTTCGAACTGCCGCAGCCACCCGCGTCGTGGACCAAAGTGCTTGAGGCCGTCGATCCTGGCCCTTCTGCTCCGCACCAGGTCCGCGAGATGCCGCAGCTAGACGTCATCCCGCTGATAGGCAGAGGCAGTGACGGTAGCGATGGCGACTATCTGCGCGTGAATGTCTGGGCACCCGAGAATGCGGACGGCGCGCCGGTGATGGTGTGGATCCACGGGGGTGGATTCGTCGTCGGCAGCAAGGATGCGCCGGTCAGCGATGGCAGCGCTTTCGCGCGATCGGGCGTGATCTGCGTGGCCATCAACTATCGCATGGGCATCGACGGCTTCCTGCCGGTTCCTGGAGTGCCGACCAACCTCGGCCTCCGCGATATGCTCTTCGCACTGCGGTGGGTACAGGACAACATCGCCGCTTTCGGCGGCGATAAGGCCAATGTGACCGTCTTTGGCGAAAGCGCGGGCGCCATGGCGATTGCCAACCTCGTCGCATCGCCTTTGGCGCGCGGGCTGTTTGGCCGGGCCATCATCCAGAGCGGGCACGGTGCCATGGTGCGCGACATTGCGGTGGCGCAGCGACTGGTGCGCAAGCTAGCGCGCCTGCTCAAGGTCACGCCTGATGCCGCAGGGTTCGGCAAGGTGACCCACGAGCAGGCAAGCGATGCGCTCGAAAAGGTTGCCAAGCCGCTGGCGGTGGACTTGCGCGACGCTGCAGGGTTCGAGCCGGTCTACGGCATCAGTCGGTTCATTCCGGTATGGGGCGACGACGTGCTGCCACTCAAGCCGGTCGATGCACTGCGCCGGGGAGCGGGTGTGGAAGTGGATCTGCTGATCGGCACCAATGCGGAGGAGATGAACCTCTACTTCGTGCCGACCGGCTTTCGCGACAAGATCCCCGGGCTCCTGGCATGGTGGCTGCTGTCGCGTTCGCACCCTGCTGCGCGCGCCGCGCTCAAGGCCTATGGTTTCGGGCAGAAAGGCATTCGCGCAGGCGTGGCGATGACGCGGGCGATGTCCGATCTCGTGTTCCGCTGGCCCGCCCGCCAGTTCGCCTCGGCGCACAAGGGACGCACGTTCATGTACGAGATGGACTGGCGCTCGACAGCCAGCGGTGGCGAGCTGGGTGCTTGCCATGGCATCGAGATGCCCTTCGTGTTCAAGACCCTCGCAACGGTGACAGGACCTCGCGGCCTGGCCGGGGAAACGCCGCCCAACGAGCTGGCCGCGCGGACCCACGCGATCTGGGTCGGCTTCGCGCGCGACGGCACGCTGCCATGGCAGCCTTGGAACGGGGACCGGCTGATCTATCAGCTTGCCGCCGGCGATACGATCCACGAGCCGCCGATGCCTGCGTCCGGCTTCCTTCCGGATTAGAACCCATGTACCTTGAGAAGCTGCGGCTCGATGGACGCACTGCCTTCATCACCGGGGGCGGGCAGGGAATAGGGCTGGCCTCAGCGCAGGCGCTTGGCGAAGCAGGCGCACAGGTGACCATCGCCGACCGCGATCCCGGCGCGCTCAGACAGGCGGTTAAAATACTGAGCTCCAGCGGGGTAGAGGCGACGGCCTGCATACTCGACGTGACCGATTCCGTAGCGGTTGCAGCCGCGGCCGATGACATGCTGGCGCGACACGGACGGATCGACATCCTCGTCAACAATGCCGGCATCGCGCGCAGTGAGACCCCGGCCGAGGCGGTCGAGGACGAGCACTGGCGCAATGTGCTCGACGTCAATCTCAACGGCAGCTTCTGGTGCGCGCGCGCCTTTGGCCGCCACATGCTCGCAGCGGGGCGGGGTAGCATCGTCAATATCGGGTCGATGAGCGGCTTCATCGTCAACCGGCCACAGCCGCAGAGCTACTACAACGCGTCCAAGGCCGCGGTTCACCAGCTGACGCGAAGCCTTGCTGCCGAATGGGGGAGCCGGGGCGTGCGAGTGAATGCGGTGGCACCGACCTATATCGCAACGCCGCTCAACGCCTTTGCCGACCGGGACGGCGAAATGTACCGCCGCTGGATCGATGGAACGCCGCAGAAGCGGTTGGGCGAGCCTGAGGAGGTCGCCGCTGTCGTGTTGTTCCTCGCCTCCGACATGGCCTCGCTGATGACCGGCAGCATCGTGCTCGCCGACGGCGGATACACCTGCTGGTGAGCCATGCGGCAAAGTCAGGCTGACGATCTGCACAGTCGGGAAACCTTTAATACAGGTCTGCAAGCTGTCATACAGGTTGACAAGCGCCAATAATCGCCCCGGGGAGAGGAACCTCCACATGCTTTCAATTCGCCATGCCATTCTTGCCACCACCGCCGCAATGACGCTGGCCGGTGCGGGTGCCGCCCGCGCCCAAGCCCAAACTCAGGCCGGTGCTGCCGAAGACGCAGCAACCAATTCCCCTGCTGACGCCTCCATCGTGGTCACCGCGCGCAAGCGCGCCGAGACGGTCAAGGACGTGCCGGTCTCGGTGACCGCGATCAACGGGGATACGCTTGCCGCGCGCGGCCTCAATTCGGTGCGCGAAGCTGCCGTGCTGTCGCCTGGCCTCAATATCAACAGCGACGGCGCGGGCCGCGCATTCGTCGCGATCCGCGGCGTGGGCGTGACGCTGGTGCAATCGGTCCAGCCCGGCGTGGGCCTGTTCGTCGATGGCATCTATCGCCCGAACACCGCCTATCTCAACAACCCGCTGGTCGATGTCGAGCGGATCGAAGTGCTGCGCGGACCGCAGGGTACGCTCTATGGCAAGAACACGCTGGGCGGCGCCATCAACGTCATCACCCGGCAACCGGGCAACGAATTCGCAGTGCGTGCGAGCGCCAGCTATGCCGGTACGGACCACCAGTTCATTGCCAGCGGATCGGTGTCGGCTCCGGTCGTAGAGGACCTGCTTGCCGTACGCATCGCCGGATCGCACCAGCAGCAGGACGGCTTCTCGCGCAACAACCTGCTTGGCAAGGACGGCAATCCGTTCAAAAGCGATTCGATCAACAGCACGCTTCGCTTCACGCCGGGTGCGGCCGAACTGACCGTGAATGGCTATTACGACTGGATTGACTCGGTCAACATTCCCTACTCGCGGATCAGCGGGCCGCAGGCCTATTCGCGTGACCTGACCTTCAACACGCTGAACCGGGTCAAGTACAAGTATCGCGGCGTCAACGCAAAGCTGGCCGTGCCGGTCGATGCGCTTTCGAGCAAGCTGACCCTGATCGGCGCATGGGATGCCCGCTCGGCCCAGAACATCGAAGGCGATGTGGATTTCGGCCCAGGCGATTTTGCACGGGCGACGGGCGGTGACGAGCTGCGCACAAAGACAGTCGAGCTGCGGCTCGACAGCGACATCTCCTCGAGCCTCTCGACGCTCGTCGGCGTGTTCTACAGCCGCGAGGAAGCCCACGCTATCGACGCGACGACGCTGTTCCCGGCCTTCAGCGGGCTGCCGTTCAATATCACGCGCAACACCGTCAACGCCACCAAGGCGGATACTTACGCAGCTTTCGGCACCATGTTCTGGAAGCCGACGCCCGACTGGGAAGTGGCCGTTGGCCTGCGCTACGATCACGAAAACCGCGTGGCGAACGGATCGGTCGTGACCGTGCTCGGCCCGCTCGGCTCGGTCGGTGGCGCCCTGCCTGCAGCCCGGATCACCTCGAGCGAGTGGCAGCCGAAGCTGACCATCAAGCGCAACTGGTCAAGCACGCTGATGACTTATGCATCGGTGGCGCGCGGCTACCGCGGCGGTGGATTCAATGCGCCGACCGCACCGACGCGGACCTATAGCGGCGACAGCGCCTGGACCTACGAGCTGGGCGCCAAGTATGCGGCACCCGATGGCAGAAGCGGCCTTTCCAGCGCCATCTTCTATAACGACTACAAGGACTACATCGGCCTCAATTCGATTGCCCCGGCCGCCGGTGGTGGGCTGGTCACGGTCGATCTCAATAGCGGCAATGTCGAGAGCTACGGCCTTGAGCTCGAAGGCTTCGTGCGGCCGATCCCGGCATGGTCGATCCGCGGTGGCGTGACACTGATGCATGCGCGTTTGACCGACAGTTCGGCCTATACCCGCACCACCGGGCGGTTGCTGGCTTCGGACCGACTGACTTTCCAGCCGGACTGGTCGGCAAACGTCGCCAGCGACTATACGATCGATCTCGGCAAGGACCAGATCGTGCTCGGTGCGAACCTGACCGGCAAGGGCAAGCGCCTTGCAGCAACGCTCAACCAGACGACGCCGACGACGCTCGATGGCTACTGGCTGGTCGGCGCATCGGCCACCTATCGCACCGGTCCGGTCGAGATATCGGGCTTCGTCAACAACCTGCTCAACAAGGGCTACTGGGAAAGCTACATCGAGCGCACCACCCTGCAACTTGCCGGCCTTCCGGCCTCGGACCTCGGGATCATGGGCGATGCGCGGCGTTACGGCGTGCGTGCAAGCATGAAGTTCTGATCCATGGCCGGTGTCGCGTCATCCCGAGGGCCAAGCCCCCTGCCTGACGGGTTCTTGTCCGGCCTGGAGAAGCGCTTCGGCGAACAGCTCCAGACCGGGCAGACGATCTGCGAACAGCACGGTTCGAGTGAATCGCACTTCGAGAACATGACGCCCGATGCCGTGGTCTTCGCGCAAAGCCGGCAGGATGTGGTCGATCTGGTGAACCTGTGTGCTGGTGCCGCTGTGCCGATCGTGCCGTTTGGCGCAGGCACCTCGATCGAGGGCAACGCGGCCGCGCCGTTTGGCGGTATCTGCCTCGACATGTCGCGGATGAACCGCATCGTGGCGGTGAACGACGCCGACTTCGACTGCGTGATCGAACCTGGAGTGCGGCGCGAGGAACTGAACCTGCACTTGCGCGATCGGGGCCTGTTCTTCCCGATCGATCCGGGCGCCAATGCGACCATCGGCGGCATGGCCTCCACCCGTGCCTCGGGCACCAACGCGGTGCGCTATGGCACGATGAAGGACGCGGTGCTCGCCCTGGAGATCGTGACACCGCAGGGCAACGTGATCCGCACGGCGCGGCGCGCGCGCAAGTCGGCGGCGGGATATGACCTCACGCGTCTCTATGTCGGCTCCGAAGGGACGCTGGGTATCATCACCGAGATCACGCTGCGCCTCCACCCGATCCCCGAAGCGATTTCGTCTGCGGTCTGCAGCTTCGCAACGCTCGAAGGCGCTGTCGAGACCGTCGTCCAGTCGATCTATTGCAGCGTCCCGCTGGCCCGCGTCGAGATTCTCGATGCCCTGCAGATGCGCGCGGTCAACCGCTGGTCGAAGCTGGATTATCCCGAAGCGCCGACGCTGTTCTTCGAATTTCACGGCACGCCGTCCCATGTCGCCGAACAGGTTGCGACGGTCGAGGCGCTGGCAAGTGCCAACGGCGGTGCGGCCTTTGCCTGGTCCGACAAGCCGGAAGAGCGCAGCCGGCTGTGGCGTGCGCGGCATGAAGCCTACTATGCGGCCATCAATCTGCGGCAGGGTGCGGTAGGCTGGGCCACCGATGTCTGCGTGCCGATGAGCCGACTTGCCGAATGCATCCTCGAGACGCAGCAGGATCTCGCCGTATCGAGCGTGCCGGCGACCATCCTCGGCCATGTCGGCGATGGCAATTTCCATGTGGTCTTTTCGCTGGACCCGCATGCGCCCGAGGAACTGGCCGAAGTGGAGGCTATCAATGCCCGGCTGGTGGAGCGCGCCCTGGTGATGGACGGCACCTGCACCGGTGAACACGGCATCGGCCTTGGCAAGCAGGACTGGCTGGTGGCCGAACTCGGCAGCGCGGTCGAGCAGATGCGGCTGATCAAGCGGGCGTTCGATCCGCAGAACCTGTTCAATCCCGGCAAGATATTCACCCTGTGACCGCCCGTGCGGGCACCGCTGCGGAGTGCGAAGCGACGGGTGCGGCATCGCGGCGCGCGCTTGTCCCTTTGCTGGTGCTGAACCTTGCCTTGGCAACTGGCAATGTCGCGCTGGCCGTGTTTAGCGCAGTGCAGGAACAGGCCAAGGCCGAACTTGCGCTTAGCGACGTACAATTGAGCCTGGTCAGCGGGCTTGCGGTGTCCATTCCGCTTGCGATCCTAGCGGTGCCGGTCGGCCTGCAGGTGGACCGAGGCGTGAGAGTGCGGATGCTGTTGTGGACCGCGCTGGCCTGGACTGCAGGCACGCTCCTGACCGCCCTTGCCGCGAGCCTGCCATGGCTGTTCCTCGCGCGGATGCTGGGCGGGATCGGCGCCAATGTCTCAACCACGATCGCGATTTCGCTCGCAGCCGACCTGTGCCTTCCGGCGCAGCGCGGACGGGCGCTGCTTCTGCTGACCATCGGCAAGTATGCCGGGACTGGTCTTGCCTTTGCCTTGGGCGGCTGGTTGCTCGGCTGGTTCGTCGATCATGGCGGCGTAGGGGGGGCTGGCACCGTGGCGCAGCATCCACCTGGTCATCGGGCTGGCCAGCCTCGGGTTTGTTGTGCCGCTCCTGTTCCTGCGCGAGCCTGTGCGGCGCGAAGCTCTTGGAGAGGCTACGCCTGCGCTTGGCGACACCTTCCGCGCGTTGCTGGGCTATCGCCGCTTCCTCGCGGCGCTGTTCGTCGGTCAGATCGGCGTGTTCATGGCCGATGCCTCTGCGACAGTCTGGGCCGCGCCGGTGCTGTCGCGCACGTATGGCGTGACGCCGCCGCAATCGGCAGCCTGGCTTGGCGCGGTGGTATTCGCAGCGGGGATTCTGGGCTCGCTCGCGGGAGGATTTGCCGCCGATGCGGGCCATCGCCGGGACAAGCGCGGCGGCATCCTCGAGGGATGCGGTCATCGCTTCGATTCTTGCCCTGCCAGCTGCAATCTTTCCGGTCATGCCCTCCATTCCGCTATTTGCCGCCGCCTTGTTCTGCCTCCTTCTAGGCGGGACGATCACCGGCCTGACGACAGCGGCGGCGCTCGCGGTGCTCTTGCCCAACCAGCTGCGCGGGCTGGCGATTGGGGTGTTCTTCGCGATAGGCGGCCTGGTTGCGTTCGGCCTTTCGCCGACACTTGTCGCCGCGATCAGCGACGTGCTCGGCGGCGAGGGCATGATCGCGCGGGCGCTGGCGATCGTGGGGCTGGGCGTGAGCCTTGCCGGGGCTGCAGGGTTCATTGTGGCCCGACGGCATGTGCCGGACCTGTAAGACAGCCGTTGCACAACCTGTATTATAGGTTAGAAGCAATCTGCTGCAGGGAGTCGGCAGGTGAAAGAGCGCATCCAGGTTTCGCACGAAATGATCACGCTGGTTGGCAAGGGACCCGCTCCGGCGGGCGCCATCGCGCCGGGCATGCCCGATGATGCGGTGATCTTCCTGTTTCCCACGGGCAAGGCCAACGGGACCACGCTGCTCGAGTACCGCGATGGCCCGGAGCTAGACGGGACCGAGACGGCCTCGCTCGTCCTCGTGGTGGCGCGCAAGGCCTGCGAGCGTCTTTTTGCCGCCCGACCCGAGCGCGCGACGATCTGGCATCTGCCAAGCCCGCTGCTCGCGCTCGCCAACTCGATCATCGCCTGCGAGGCCTCGGGCGAAGCGCGCGTGACGCTGCGTCTGGCGCGCAGCATCGAACTGCTGTGCCAGATCCATGCCGCCCTTGCCGACGGCGCAACGCTTGTCGCGACGGGCAGCGAGAGGTGCCTTGGCGAGCTTGACGTTGCCCGCATTTCAGCGGCGCGGCGGGCCATTGACGAGAACTGGCACCAGAAGCTGACGATCCCGCAACTGGCCCGGATTGCCGGAGTCAACCGCGACAAGCTCGTCCGGGGCTTCCACGAAATCTATGGGACGACCATTGCGCAAGTGCTGGCCGAACGACGGCTGGCCGAGGCACGACGGCTGTTGCTTGGCACGGATCTACCCGTCTCGACTATCGCCTACCGATGCTCTTATCTCAACAATGCGGCCTTCACGCGCGCGTTCAACCGCAGGTTCGGCATCGCGCCGAGCGCACTTCGCCGCCGGGGGCTTGCCGCATGACGCCCACGCCCAAGATCACGCTGGTCGAAAGCGCGACCGACGCGGTGCGCGATTATATCCGGACGCGCGGGCTGAAAGTAGGCGATGCCCTGCCGAGCGAAGGCAGCTTTGCCACCGAGCTGGGGGTGAGCCGTCCGGTCATGCGCGAGGCTTTTCATGCGCTTGCCGCGCTCAAGATGATTGATGTGGGCAACGGCCGCTGTGCGCGGGTCGCGGCCATTGATGGCTCTGTCATGGGGGCATCGATCAGCCATGCCATCTCCACCGCGCAAGTCTCGCTTGCCGACGTGTGGGACGTGCGCTGTACGCTGGAACTGCGCACGGCAGAACTCGCCGCGATCAACCGGACCGACGACCAGGCCGCGGTGATCCTTCAGGCGGTCAGGGCGATGGAGGCGTGCCGCAACGGTGGCGAAAGGACGCAGGCCGACACCGCGTTTCACCAGCTGATCGCACTGGCGAGCGGCAACCAGCTGTTCTTCCAGGTGGTTCGCTCGTTCGAGCAGATGATGCACATTGCCATCCCGCGCGCATGGGCGGGGCGCACCACGCGCGAAGAGCAGGAGCAATCGCTCGAGCTTCATCGCGAAGTAGCCGAGGCCATCGCTGCACGCGATGCCGAGCTTGCCAAGGCGGCGATGGAATCGCACTTTGCCCGCTCGATCGGCGACCTGTTCCGCAATCCTGCCTAGGCGCGCCCCAGCGCGTTAGGGCGCGTCATATACACAAAAGACCTTGAAACGCGGCAATCCCCCGCGCACTACGCATCGCCATGCGCATAGCCATCGTCGATGAGAGCGCCAGTCGCGCGGCGGTGATCCGCGAGGGGCTGGCCATGCTCGAGGACTGCGAGATCTTCGTGGTGACCGAGCGACGCGGGCTGGTGGCGCGGATTGGCGAGATCGCGCCCGACATCGTGCTGATGGATCTCGGCAACCCCTCGCGCGACGTGCTGGAAGAATACTTTGCAGTGAGCCGCGTGCTCGGCCGTCCGATCGCGATGTTCGTGGACGAGAGCGACGAGGAATCGATTGCCGCTTCGGTGGATGCGGGCGTTTCGTCCTATGTCGTCGACGGCCTTGCGCCGCATCGCATCCGCCCGATCCTCGATCTGGCGGTGCGGCGGTTCAACGCCTTTGCCCGGCTGGAGGCCGATCTGGCCGAGGCCAAGGGCAAGCTGGCCGAGCGCGAGGTGGTGGACAAGGCCAAGCGCATCCTGATGGACAGCCGGGGCTTTTCCGAACCCCAGGCCTATTCGGAACTGCGCAAGACCGCGATGAACCAGGGCAAGCGCATTGCCGATATTGCCGAGGCGGTGGTGACCGCGCATCAGCTGATGGGAGGGAAGTGATGGCGTCCGCGTCTGCTCTGGGCGAACTGACCGTCGGCTTCCTGCCGCTGGTCGATGCGTGCCTGCCGATCCTTGCGCGCGAGCACGGCTTTGCCGAGGCCGAGGGCATCTCGCTGCGGCTGGTGCGCGACATGAGCTGGGCGACGGTGCTCGACCGGCTGCTCTACGGGCACAGCGATGCCGCGCACATGGTCGCCCCGCTGGCGATTGCGACGACGCTGGGGCGCGGGCGGCCGGCGCAGCCGCTGTCGGTGCCGTTCGTGCTGGGGCTGAATGGCAATGCGATCACGATGCGGCCAGACCTTGCGCGCGCGGTCAATCCGGCGGGCGGCCTCGGCGATCCGGCCAGCGTCGGCGCGGCGCTGAAGGCGCATCTGGCGCAGACCGGCAAGCCGCTGCGGTTCGGCGTGGTCCACCGCTATTCCAGCCACAACTACATGCTGCGCTACTGGCTGGCGGCCTGTGGCGTGCGGCCCGACGTGGACGTGGAGATCACCACGGTCGCCCCGCCGTTCTGCGCCGATGCGCTGGAGTTTGGCGAAGTCGATGCGATCTGCGTGGGCGAGCCGTGGAACAGCGTGGCGGTGGAGCGCGGCGCGGGCGAGATCGTGCTGGTGACCGCGCAGATCTGGCGGCGCGGGGTGGAGAAGGTTCTCGCCCTGCGCGAGCCGGTGATGGAAGAGCGCCGCGCCAAGGTGGAAGCGCTGGTGCGCGCGCTGCGCAAGGCGGGCGAGCACTTCGTCGATCCGGCAAACCTCGATGCCAATGCGGCGATTCTGGCGCGGGCGGAATATCTTGACGGCAATGCCGAGCTGATCCGGCGGGCGATATCCGACCGGCTGCTGCTGGCCCAAGGTGGGCCAAAGGGAGGAGAGCTGCTGCACTATCCCGATTTCATGTTCCAGCATCGCGAGGCGGCGAACTTCCCTTGGGTCAGCCAGGCCGAGTGGCTCTACAGCCAGATGGTGCGCTGGGACGGCATGGGCTTTGACGCGGGCGATGCGGGCAAGGCGGCGCGGGTGTTCCGGCCCGATGTGTACCGCAGCGCACTATTGGGGACCGGGGAGCCGCTGCCGGGGGCCAGTTCCAAGGTGGAAGGCAGCCTTGGCGGGCCGACTTCTGTGAGCATGCAGCAGGGGGTTATAACACTGGAAAACAACAGATTTTTTGATGGTCAGCCGTTCGATCCGGCGCTGTTGCAGAGTTACATCGAAAGCCAGCGTCAGACATAAATTTCTGCTGCGGTGCAAAAAACGCTTGCCGAACCGCAGCCGAATCACATAGCTTGAGTTTCAAGCCAAACGGTGCCGCCCAAGGATGGACGGACAGATCACCGGGCGGACCAGCAGTTTCATTGCGTGGCAACGTCGCCGCCCAGACCTTCCCCATCTCGGGATGCGTTCGGGCGGCTTTTTCGTGTTTGCCACGCCGCATTCGAGGGGTGGGTTACATGAGCGGACGGAACGGGTTCAACCGGCGGGGAATGGTCGCGGCGCTGCTGGCAGGGATTGCCGTGGCGAGCTGCGGCAAGGGCGGCGATGCGCCGGAAAAGCCCGCGGCTTCGGCCAATGGCATCGAAAAGCCGGTGCTCAAGCTCGGCTTCATCAAGCTGACCGACATCGCCCCGCTGGTGGTGGCGCAGGAGAAGGGCTTCTTCCGTGAGGAAGGGCTGACCGTGACGCTTGAACCGCAGGCGAACTGGAAGGTGCTGCTCGATGGCGTGACCGGCGGGCAGCTGGACGGGGCGCACATGCTGGCAGGGCAGGTGCTGGCCTCGGGTGCGGGGATCGGCAGCAAGGTGCCGCTGGTCACGCCGTTCTCGCTCGACATCAACGGCAAGGGCGTGACCGTTTCCAACCAGGTGTGGGACATGATCGCGCCCACCCTGCCGAAGGGGCCTGACGGCAAGGTGCAGATGCCGATTTCGGCTTCGGCACTTGGGCCCGTCGTCGCCAAGTTCAAGGCCGAGGGCAAGCCCTTCAAGATGGGCATGGTCTTCCCGGTTTCGACCCACAACTACGTGCTGCGTTACTGGCTGGCGGCGGGCGGGCTGAACCCCGGCTTCTACCTGCCGGGCGATACGGCAGGCGTGACCGGGGCCGACGTGCAGCTTTCGGTCACCCCGCCGCCGCAGATGCCCTCGACCATGGAGGCGGGCACGATCAACGGCTATTCGGTGGGCGAGCCGTGGAATCAGGCCTCGGTTGCCAAGAAGATCGGCGTGCCGATCATCGTCGATCCCGACATTGCCGGGACCACGGGCGACAAGGTGTTCGGCCTGACGGCGGAGTTTGCCAAGAAGAACCCCAACACGGTCAAGGCGCTGACCCGCGCGCTGATCCGGGCTTCGATGTGGCTTGATGCCGAGGGCGGCAAGAACCGGCCCGAGGCGGTCAAGATGCTCGCCAGCCCGAAGTATGTCGGTGCCGACGAAAAGGTGCTGATGGCCTCGATGACCGGAAAGTTCACCTTCGGCGCGGGCGATACGCGCGATACGCCGGAGTTCAACCTCTTCTTTGACCAACAGGCGAGCTATCCGTTCTATTCGGACGGCATCTGGTTCCTGACGCAGATGCGCCGCTGGGGGCAGATCGCCGAGGACAAGAACGACCAGTGGTATCTCGACACGGTCAAGTCGGTCTATCGCCCGGACATCTATGAGGAGGCGGCCAAGTCTTTGGTCAAGGAAGGCAAGGCGCAGGCCGACCAGTTCCCCGCCACCGACGGCTTCCGCGTCTATTCGCGCAAGGCGATCGACGGCGTGGCTTTCGATGCGACAAAGCCCGCCGCCTATGCCGCCAGCTTCGCCATCGGGCTGAAGCCGGGCCAGAAGGTCACGCCTGCGGGCGTCAAGTAAGACAGGAGCAGAGACGATGAACGCGGTCGCATTGCGCAAGGACGAATTCGTCGGCACCGAAGCGGATGTCATGGAGGAGAGCGCGGCTCTCCTCCCCGAAGCGAAAGCGGAGACACCTGTGGATAGTGCCGCGAAGCCGGAAAAGGCGCTGCTGTTCGGGATCAAGCTGCCCTCGGCCCGCGCCGCGTTCGAAGCGCTCTGGCCGCCGCTGGCCGGGATCGGCGGGTTCCTGGCGCTGTGGGCGCTGCTGGCGCCGCTGGTGCAGACCTCGCTCGGCACGCTGCCGGGGCCGGGGGATGTCTGGGAAGCCTTTCTCGGGCTGCTTGACGAGGCGGCGGCATCGCGGGTTGCGGCAGTTGAAGCTGTTGCGGCAGGCTATGCCTATACGGGGCCGCCGACGTTCATCGACCAGATCTTCACCAGCCTTGAAACGGTGGCGGCAGGCTTTGTGCTGGCGACGCTGTTCGCGGTGCCGCTGGGGCTGGTTGCGGGCATGTCCAGCCGTGTCAACGCGGCGATCAATCCGCTGGTGCAGGTGATGCGCCCGGTCAGCCCGCTGGCGTGGCTGCCGATCGTGACGATGGTGGTTTCCGCCTCTGTCACCAGCGACGATCCGACGCTGGCCAAGAGCTTCATCATCTCGGCAGTGGTCGTGATGCTGTGCTCGCTCTGGCCGACGCTGATCAACACCGCCATCGGCACGGCGAGCATCGACAAGGACCTGATCGCGGTGGGCCGGGTGCTGCGGCTGGGCTGGTTCGCCAAGCTGACCCGCCTCGTGCTGCCATCGTCGCTGCCTTATATCTTCACTGGCATGCGCCTGTCGCTGGGCACCGGCTGGATGGTGCTGATCGCGGCGGAAATGCTCGCGCAGAACCCGGGCCTGGGCAAGTTCGTTTGGGATGAATTCCAGAACGGGTCCGAAAAGTCGCTGGCGCGGATCATGGTGGCGGTGGTGGTGATCGGGCTGATCGGCTTCGCTCTCGACCGCGTGATGATGGCGCTGCAGGCCTTCGTCAGCCGCAACCGCACTGTCTGAGAAAGGCACCGACCATGGCCACGATCCTTTCGCTGAAAGACGTCCGCAAGAGCTACACCGGCAAGGCCGGGGGCGTTTCGGAAGTTCTCGGCGGCATCGACCTTGATGTGGAGGAGGGCGAATTCATCGCGATCCTCGGCTTCTCGGGCGCTGGCAAGACCACGCTGATCTCGGCCATTGCCGGGCTGGTGGAGCCGGATGCGGGCGAGATCCTGCTGCATGGCAAGGCGATTGACGGGCCGGACAAGGATCGCGGCCTCGTGTTCCAGTCCTACTCGCTGTTCCCCTGGCTGACGGTGGGGCAGAACGTGGCGCTGGCGGTGGATGCGGTGCACAAGGACCGCAGCAAGGAAGAGCGCGCGGCGCTGGTGCGGCAGAAGGTCGAGCTGGTCGGCCTCGGCCATGCCATGGACCGCAAGCCCGCGCAGCTTTCGGGCGGAATGCGGCAGCGTGTTTCAGTCGCCCGCGCGCTGGCGATGGAGCCGGAAATCCTGCTGCTGGACGAGCCGCTTTCCGCATTGGACGCGCTGACCCGCGCCAAGCTGCAGGACGAGATCGACCGCATCCGCGAGGAGGAAAAGCGCACGATCATCCTCGTCACCAACGACGTGGACGAAGCGCTGCTGCTGGCGGACCGGGTGGCGGTGCTGACGCCGGCACCTGCTGCGAAGATCGGGCGGATTTTCCCGGTGACGCTGCCGCGCCCGCGCGATCGCGAGGCGGTGAACGACAGCGTGGAATTCCAGAAGCTGCGCACCGAGATCGTCAATTACCTTGGCGGGCTGGCGGGCGAAAAGGCGGCGCAGGGCAGCGATTTCGGGCATTTGCCCAACGTGACCCCGCTCGATCTGGCACCTCCGCCCAAGGCCTATCAGGATGTGGCAAAGAAGGGCGCGACGCGGCGCTATATGGAGTTCTGGAAGCTCAACAAGATCTACCCCACGCCCAAGGGGCCGCTGACCGTGGTCGAGGACTTCAACCTACTGATGGACAAGGGCGAGTTCATCTCGCTGATCGGCCATTCGGGTTGCGGCAAGTCCACCGTGCTGACGATGGCGGCGGGGCTGAACGAGATCAGCAAGGGTGGCATCATCCTCGACAATCGCGAGATCGATGTGGCGGGGCCGGACAAGGCGGTGGTGTTCCAGGCGCCGAGCCTGATGCCGTGGCTGACCGCGCGGCAGAACGTGGCGCTGGGGGTGGAGCGGGTCTATCCGCACGCCACGAGATCTGAGCGGCGCGAGATCATCGATTACTATCTCGACCGCGTTGGCCTGGCCGATGCCAAGGACAAGATGGCGACGGAGATGTCGAACGGGATGCGCCAGCGGGTGGGCATTGCCCGCGCCTTCGCGCTTTCGCCGCGCCTGCTGCTGCTGGACGAGCCGTTCGGGATGCTCGACAGCCTGACGCGCTGGGACTTGCAGGACGTGTTGGTGGAAGTGTGGAACCGCACCAAGGTGACCGCGATCATGGTGACGCATGATGTGGACGAAGCGATCCTGCTGGCTGACCGCGTGGTGATGATGACCAATGGCCCCAACGCCACGATCGGCAAGGTGCTGAAGATCGACCTGCCGCGCCCGCGGGACCGCAAGGCGCTGCTGAAGCACCCGGATTTCTACGCCTACCGTCAGGAAGTGCTGCGCTTTCTGGCCGAATACGACCACGGGCCAAAGGCCCACGCCGCCTGAGGGGCGGACCGATCTGAGAGGATGCCTGAGCGGCCTTCTTTGAGGGGTTCAGGAGAAAAACATGAAAAAGACTGCCATCACGGCGACGCTGCTCGCGTCGTCGATCGCCTTCGCACATCCGGCGTTCGCGGCGGGAAAGCCCGCTTTCGGCGATCCGGTGCCGGTGGGGGAGGGGCTGACGCTCGACCCGATCATCGACGCGCGCATTCGTTATGAGGGCGTGGACCAGCCTACGGTCGATGCCGATGCGGTGACCTTGCGCCTGCGTACCGGCGTGGAACTGCGCCACGCGCCTTCGCACCTTTCGGTGCTGGTGGAGGCTGAGGGCACATTGGGCTTGAACAACGAATTCAACGCCTTCCCCTTCGCGCTGCCGGGCAGTTCGCAGCGGCGTCCGCAATATGCGGTGGTGGCCGATGGCGAGAGCATCGACCTCAACCGCGCGCAGATCATGTACAAGGTCAAGGACTTCGCGCTGACGGTGGGGCGGCAGCGGATCAATCTCGATGACCAGCGCTTCGTCGGCTCGGTCGGCTGGCGGCAGAATGAGCAGACCTTCGATGCCGTGCGCGCCGAGGCGACGGTCGGGCCGGTGAGCCTTGATGCGACTTATGCGGTCCAGCAGGATTCGATCTTCGGATCGGAAGCAGGGCCGCGCCGGTCGATGGACGGGGATTTCGCCTTCGTGCAGGCTGCCGTGAAGATCGGGCCGCTGCAGGTGAAGGGCTTCTCCTACATCATCGACTATGACGAGGCCTTTGCCTTCGCCAATTCCTCGCAGACGTATGGCGGGCGCGTCTCGGGCAGCATTGCGCTGTCGAAGGCGGTGAAGCTCAATGTGCTGGCGAGCTATGCGCGGCAGACGGATATCGGCCGCAACCCTGTCAACTACGCGGCGGATTTCGTCGTGGGCGAGCTGGGGCTGGGCTATCAGAGCTTCACCCTGACCGGCGGCTACGAGAAGCTGGGCGCGGACCGGAAGGCGGGCAAGGCCTTCCAGACGCCGCTGGCCACGCTGCACAAGTTCAACGGCTGGGCCGACCTGTTCCTGACCACGCCGGGCACCGGGCTTGAGGATTACTACGTCACGCTCGCCAAGGTCTTTCCCAAGGTGAAGGCGGTGCAGGGGCTGAACGCAAATGTGACGTATCACGAATTCCGCAGCGATGTGGGCGGGGTGAAGTTCGGCACTGAATGGGATGCGAGCCTGGGGTTCAAGACGAAGAAGGTCGGCTGGCTGGTGAAATATGCCAACTACAACGCGGACAAGTTCGGCGTGGATCGGCGGATCGTGTGGTTGCAGGCTGAGGTGGTGTTTTGAGGTTACGGTGACGGGTTGCGCGGGATGCTTCGACAAGCTCAGCATGAGCGGGTTTGTTGTGCTTGAAGATCTCCCCCGCTCATCCTGAGCCTGTCGAAGGATGAGTGTGCTGCACTGCAAAATAACCCTTGCAGTGCAGCACCCGAATCGGTTAGCCAAGTGAACGAAGGCCGAAGCGCCGCCCAAGGACGGGCGAACCAGCGCAAGGCCTGAAAGATCAACATCGCGTGGCAACGTCGCCGCCCAGACCTTCCCAACAGGGAAGCGTTCGGGCGGCTTTTTCGTGTTTGCGCGTCTGACAAGGAAGACCGGAGTGAACGCGCCTGCAACCCTGATGGAAAAGGACCGGACCGCGCCTGTGAAGGAGCGGCTGGTGGTGATCGGCAACGGCATGGCCGGGTGCCGCGCGGTGGAGGAAGTGCTCGCCCGCGATCCCGCCCGGTTCGACGTGACGATCTTCGGTGCCGAGCCGCGGGTGAACTACAACCGCATCATGCTTTCGCCGGTGCTGGCCGGAGAGAAGGCGTTCGAGGACATCGTGATCAATGGCGAGGACTGGTATGCCGACAACGGCATCACGCTGGTCTCGGGCGATCCGGTGGTCTCGATCGACCGCGCGACGCAGACGGTGGTGGCGAAGTCGGGCCGGGTCGAGCCTTATGACCGGCTGCTGATCGCCACGGGGTCCGATCCGTTCATCATCCCGGTGCCGGGCAAGGATCTGGCGGGTGTGGTGACGTTCCGCGATCTGGATGACGTGGACAGGATGCTGAGCGCCGCCGAAAAGGGTGGAAGCGCCGTGGTGATCGGCGGTGGCCTGCTCGGGCTGGAGGCAGCGCATGGCCTTTCGCTTCGGGGCATGAAGGTCACCGTCGTTCATCTCATGCCCACGCTGATGGAGCGCCAGCTTGATGAGGCGGCGGGATACCTGCTCAAGACCGAGCTGGAGCGGCGCGGGCAGACCATCGTGACCGGGGGCGATACCGCCGAGATCGTGGGCCGCGATGGTCATGTGGCGGCGGTGAAGCTGAAGGACGGGCGCGAGTTTGCTGCCGACATCGTGGTCATGGCCGTCGGCATCCGCCCCGGCACGTCGCTGGCCAAGGCGGCGGGGCTGGAGGTGGAGCGCGGCATCGTGGTGGACGACCACATGGTGACGAGCGATCCGGCGATCATGGCTGTGGGCGAATGCGTGCAGCATCGCGGGGCCTGCTACGGCCTCGTCGCGCCGCTGTGGGAGATGTGCCGCGCGCTGGCCGATGCAGCTTGCGAGCAGCCCAGCGGCTATGAAGGTTCGGTCACTTCGACCAAGCTCAAGGTTTCGGGGATCGACCTGTTTTCGGCGGGCGACTTTTCGGGCGGTGACGGGGCCGAAGACATCGTCATGCGCGATGCCTCGCGCGGGGTGTACAAGCGTGTTGTCGTCAAGGACAACAAGCTGGTCGGCGCGGTGCTCTATGGCGATACGGCGGACGGGAACTGGTATTTCGACCTGCTGAAGAAGGGCGAGGACATTTCCGCCATCCGCGAGGCGCTGATCTTCGGTCAGGCCTTTGCCAGTGGGGGCGCCCTGCTGGACCCTAATGCCGCCGTTGCAGCGCTATCGGACGACGCAGAAATCTGCGGCTGCAACGGCGTTTCCAAGGGAAAGGTGGTCGAAACGATCAAGGCGGGCGCGTGCAGCCTCGATGCGGTGCGCAGCACGTGCAAGGCTTCGGCTTCGTGCGGTTCATGCACGGGACTGGTCGAGAGTCTGCTGGCGCTGACGCTGGGTGGCGAAGTGCAATCGGGGCCGAAGACGCTGTGCAAGTGCACCAGCTTCAGCCACGACGATGTGCGCCGTCTGATCTTCGAGAAGAACCTGCGCGCGATCCCGCAACTGATGCAGGAACTGCACTGGACCACGCCTGATGGCTGTTCCTCATGTCGACCTGCGCTGAATTACTACCTGCTCTGCGCCTGGCCGGGCGAGTACGAGGATGACCAGAAGAGCCGCTTCGTCAACGAGAGGCTCCACGCCAATATCCAGAAGGACGGCACCTATTCGGTGGTGCCGCGCATGTGGGGCGGCCTCACCAACCCGCGCGAACTGCGCGCGATTGCCGATGTGGTCGAAAAGTACAACGCGCCGATGGTCAAGGTCACCGGCGGACAACGGTTGGACATCTTCGGGATCAAGAAGGAGGATCTGCCTGCCGTCTGGGCCGATCTCAATGCGGCGGGGATGGTTTCGGGCCATGCCTATGGCAAGTCGCTGCGCACGGTGAAGACCTGCGTCGGGTCCGAATGGTGCCGCTTCGGCACGCAGGATTCGACCGGGCTTGGCGTGAAGCTGGAGCGGATGACCTGGGGTTCGTGGATGCCCCACAAGTTCAAGATCGCGGTTTCGGGCTGTCCGAGGAATTGCGCGGAAGCCACGATCAAGGACTTCGGCGTGGTCTGCGTGGACTCTGGCTATGAGTTGCACGTTGGCGGCAATGGCGGGATCAAGGTCCGCGCCACCGACCTCTTATGCAAGGTGGCGACCGAGCAGGAAGCGATGGATGTCTGCGCGGCGTTCATCCAGCTTTACCGCGAGCAGGCGCACTATCTGGAACGCACCGCGCCGTGGATCGAGCGCGTGGGCCTCGATCATGTGAAGGCGGGGCTGTTCGACGATCCTGACAGCGTGAAGCGCCTTGCCGCGCGGTTCCGCTATTCGCAGACCTTCTGCCAGACCGATCCCTGGGCCGAGCGCGTGGCGGGCAAGGATGCGGATCTGCACCAGCACCTTGCCGAAGTGCGGCCCCTTGTAATGACGGAGTTTGCAGCATGATCGGCGATTGGCTCGACATCGGTTCGGTGGACCAGATCACGCCGGGCACCGCGCGCACGCTGCCGGTGATCGGCGCGGACGAGATTGCGGTGTTCCGCACGCAGAAGAACGAGTTCTACGCGCTGGTGAATAAGTGCCCGCACAAGCAGGGGCCGCTCTCGCAAGGGATCGTCCACGACAACGTGGTGACCTGCCCGCTGCACAACTGGAACATCTCGCTCAAGACCGGCGAGGCGCTGGGCGAGGACAAGGGGTGCGTTCCGACCGTTCCGATGAGGGTTGATGCTGGGCGGATGTATCTGCTGCGCTCCGCCGTGGTCGGAAGCCGCGCGGCTTGAGGCAGGTCCGCACCACTTGCGCCTATTGCGGCGTTGGCTGCGGCATTGCCGCCGAGGTGACGGGCGAGCGCTCTGTCACCATCCGGGGCGATGCCGGGCACCCGGCGAACTTTGGCAAGTTGTGTTCCAAGGGCACGCATCTGGGGGAGACGGTGGGGCTGGAAGGGCGGTTGCTCCATCCGATGATCGGCAACGCCCGCGCCGGGTGGGACGAGGCGCTGGATCTGGTGGCGGGCCGGATGCGCGATTGCATCGAGCGGCACGGGCCGGACAGCGTGGCGCTCTATGTCTCGGGCCAGTTGCTGACCGAGGACTACTATGCCGCCAACAAGCTGATGAAGGGCTTTGTCGGCAGTGCCAACATCGACACGAACAGCCGTCTGTGCATGGCGAGCGCGGTGGCGGCGCACAATCGCGCGTTCGGTGAAGACGTGGTGCCCGTCACCTATGACGATCTGGATGAAGCGGACCTGATCGTGCTGGTGGGATCGAACACCGCGTGGTGCCATCCGGTGATCTGGCAGCGGATCGAGGCGGCGCGGGAGGCTCGCGGAACCAGGATCGTGGTGATCGACCCGCGCCGGACCGAGACGGCCGAGCAGGCGGACCTGCATGTGCCGGTGGCTCCTGATGGGGATGTCGCTCTGTTCAATGCGTTGCTGGGAGAGATGGGGCGGCGGGGGTTGGTGGGGGAACAGGCCCTCCCCCAACCCCTCCCGCCTGCGGGAGGGGAGAATGGCGGCGTTTCGGTTGAGACGTTTGCGGCGCTGGCCGATCTGGTTGCCGCGCATCCGCGCATGGTCACGGTGTTCTCGATGGGGGCGAACCAGTCGGTCGCGGGGACGGACAAGGGCAATGCGATCATCAACCTGCACATTGCCACAGGCCGGATCAATGCGCCGGGCATGGGGCCGTTTTCGATGACCGGGCAGCCCAATGCGATGGGCGGGCGCGAAGTGGGGGGGCTGGCCAACATGCTCGCCTGCCATCTCGGGTTTTCGGAAGAGGAGCGCGCCGATGTGGCGGCGTTCTGGCAGGCGCCGCGGATGTGTTCGGGGCCGGGGCTGAAGGCGGTGGACCTGTTCCGCGCGGTGCATGACGGGCGGGTGAAGTTCCTCTGGGTCATGGCGACCAATCCCGCCGTCTCGATGCCCGATGCGGGCTTCGTGCGCGAGGCGCTGGCGCGGTGCGAGACGGTGGTCGTCTCGGACGTGATCGCCGATACCGATACGGCGAAATTCGCGCACGTCCGCCTGCCAGCGCTGGCCTGGGGCGAGAAGGACGGGACGGTGACCAATTCCGAACGCCGCGTCAGCCGCCAGCGCGCGCTGTTTGCCGCTCCGGGCGAGGCGCGGGCGGACTGGGCGATCATTGCGCAAGTGGCGCAAGCGATGGGCTTTGCCGGGTTCGACTGGGCCAATGCGGCGGGCGTGTTCCGCGAATATGCGGCGATGACCGCGCTTTCGGTGCAGCATGGCAAGGTGCTCGACCTGACCGACAGGGCCGGGATTTCGGACGCGGACTATGAGGCGATGGCGCCGTTCCTGTGGGGCGGGCGGCATCCGATGGCTGGGCGCGACATGCGCGTGGTACCCGTGGAGCCGCGCACGCGCGGCGTCGATCCTGCTTTTCCGCTGCGGCTCAACACCGGGCGTTATCGCGACCAGTGGCACACGATGACCCGCACCGGCCTTTCGCCCATGCTGGCGCAGCATCGGCGCGAGCCCTTGCTGGAAGTGCATCCGGACGATGCGGCCCTGGCGGGGATCATGGATGGCGCGCTGGCACAGGTGGTGACGGCGTCGGGGGCATCGGTGTTCCGCGTGGCTGTCACCGATGCGCAAGCGCGGGGTCAGGTCTTCGTGCCGATGCACTGGAGCGATGCGATGGCCAGCGGCGGGCGCGGAAACCTGCTGCCCGACCAGTCGGTCGATCCCGTCTCCGGCCAGCCCGGCTTCAAGAACAACGCCTGCCGGATCGAGCCGGTGGCGAGCGACTGGCGCGCGTTCCTGCTGCGCGGCGATGCCATGACGCCCGAAGGTCTGGTGTGGTGGAGCCGTTCGGCGGTGGCGGGCGGCTGGCTATACGAACTGGCGGGCGATGGCGCGGTGGATGCCGATGTGCTGCTGCCCGGCGGTGAGCGGATCGAGGCGGTCGACATGGCGCGGGGAATGCGGCGGCTGGCGGTGACTGACGGGGCGGGCACGCTGCGCGCGGCGCTGTTCGTTACGCGCACGGGGCAGCTGCCGCCGCGTGACTGGATCGCGGGGCAGCTGGGCACGCGCGGCGCAGGCGTGCCCGAACTGCTCGCCGCGCGCCCGAGCATGCCTGCGCCCGATCGCGGGCCGGTGGTCTGCGTGTGCCACGGCATCGGCGCGAACCAGATCCTTGGCGCGGCTGAGGCAGGCGCGGGCAGCGTTGCGGACGTGGGCAGGGCTTGCGGGGCGGGGACCAATTGCGGGTCATGCCGTCCGGCGATTGCCCGGCTGCTGCGCGAATGGGGCGAGACAGCGGAGGCGGCGCAATGAGCGATTTTCCGGAAGGCACGATCTGGCTGGTGGGCGCAGGTCCCGGCGATCCCGAACTGCTGACGCGCAAGGCCGAGCGGCTGCTGCGCATGGCGAGCGTGGTGTTTTACGATGCGCTGGTCGGGCCTGGCGTGCTCGATCTGGCGGGGCCGGGCGCGCGGCTGGTCCATGTCGGCAAGCGGTCGGGGCGGCATTCCAAGGACCAGCGCACGATCGATGCGCTGCTCGTCGAGGCGGCGCTGGCGGGCGAGCGCGTGGTGCGGCTCAAGGGCGGCGATCCGGCGATCTTCGGGCGGGCGACCGAGGAGCTTTGCGCAGCCCACGCCCATGGCATCGACGTGCGCATCTGCCCCGGCGTGACTGCGGCGAGTGCGGCGGCGGCAAGCCTTGGCCGCTCGCTCACTCTGCGCGGTCTTGCCCGCAAGCTGACGCTGGTGACCGCCCATGCGCGGGCCGGACAGCCGCTCGATCTCGATTGGCAGGTGCTGGCCGATCCCGATGCGACGCTGGCGGTCTATATGGGCAAGGCGGCGGCCGAGGCGGTTTCGCGCAACCTGATCGCGGCGGGGATGCCGGGGGATACGCCGGTGGCGCTGGTCGAATCCGCCAGCCTGCCCGAGGAGCGCCAGTTCCATTCGCGGCTCGACCTGCTGCCGCTGGTGGCGCGGACCGCGTTGGGCGATGGTCCGGCGCTGCTGCTGGTCGGCCGGGCGCTGGCAGGCGATGCGGCGGCTCTGGCGCAGGAACGCCGGGAACTTTCCGCCTGCGTGGCATGATCACGCTTCGGGCTTTGCATTTGCGTAAGATCATGGATATAGAATAGCGCAAATAGCAAGTTCAGCCCGGATTCGCCCTCTACCCGCGAACCGGGTGAGGGGAGTGACATTGACGCAGACCGCCCTTCCGCTCGATGCCCGGTTGAAGCGCGTGCTGCGCTTCATGCCGGCGCCGCTCGGCATCGTCACCAGCTTCGATCCCGATAGCGGCGCGCCGGTGGGGCTGGCGATGTCGGCGCTGATGCCGGTGTGCCTTGAGCCGCCCGCCATGGCGATCTGCGTCAACCGCTCGGGCAGCGCCTATGACGCGATGATGCGGGCCGGGCGCTTCTGCATCAACCTGTTGCAGGCAGGGCAGGACGGGCACGTGCTGCCCTTCGCCGATCCCGCCGCGCGCGATGCCCGCTTCACGCAGGAAGACTGGCGGCAGCATGTCCACCATGCCCATGACGGCGTGTGGTTCATCGACAATGCGCCCGCTGCGATCTTCTGCACGATCCGCGAGAGCGTCAGCTTCGGCACGCATGACCTGCTGGTGGGCGAGGTCGACGACCTGATCACCTCGGGCAGCGATGACATTCTCGGCTGGGCCAATGGCTCGCTCTACCGGCCAGCTCCCCTTTCCTGAAGGCACGAACCGCATGACCGATCAATCCCTGCTTGCCCGCATCGACCGGCTGGAATCGCTCGACGCGATCCGGCAGTTGCCCGCCAAGTATTCGCTCGCGCTGGACATGCGCGATGGCGATGCCTGGGTGAACCTGTTCCCCGAGGACGTCCGCGTCGGCGGGGGCAAGAGCGGGCGCAAGGCGCTGCGCGACTGGTTCGACGAGACGCATTCGATGCAGTTCGATGGCACCAGCCACCATATCGGCGGGCACGTGATCGATTTCGACGATCCGGACCATGCGCAAGGGGTGGTCTATTCCAAGAACGAGCACGAAAGCGGTGCGGAATGGGTCATCATGCAGATGATGTACTTCGACCAGTACGAGCGGATCGAGGGCCGCTGGTATTTCCGCCGCCGCCTGCCGCTCTACTGGTACGCCAGCGATCTCAACAAGCCGCCGATCGGCGACCGCAAGATGCGCTGGCCCGGCGTGCCGCCATATCACGGCAGCTTCCACGACCTGTTCCCGAGCTGGAAGACCTACTGGGCACGAAATGGCCAGCCGCATGACGGTCCGGTGGAGCCGCCCGCGCCGCTGGAAAAGTTCATCGAGACGATGCGCCGGGGTGCGCCGTTGCCCAAGCCCCGCGTGCGGAGTTGAGCGCCGTGGTTGACGTGTTCTCGCCCGTTCGCATCGGCGATCTGGAATTGCGCAACCGAGTGGTCATGGCGCCGATGACGCGCGACCGGGCGGGGCCGCTCGACGAGCCGACCGACCTGATGGTCGAATACTACCGCCAACGTGCTTCGGCGGGGCTGATCGTGACAGAGGGCACCCAGCCTTCGCCGCACGGCAAGGGCTATTGGCGCACGCCGGGGATCCACTCGCCCGAGCAGGTGGCTGGCTGGCGCAAGGTGGCCGATGCGGTGCATGGGGAAGGCGGCCTCATCGCGATGCAGCTGATGCACGTGGGCCGCGCTGCGGTGCGGGCGAACAAGGCGGCGGATGCGCAGACGGTTGCGCCGAGCGCCATTGCCTGCCCCGATCCGATCCCCGGCCCCGATGGCGTGCCGGTGCCGACCGAGATGCCGCGCGCGCTGGAAGCCCATGAGATTCCGGGGGTGATTGCCGAATATGTGAGCGCGGCGCGCAATGCGCGCGAGGCCGGGATCGATGCGGTGGAGTTGCATTGCGCCTCCGGCTATCTGCCGATGCAGTTCCTTTCGTCCAATTCCAATCAGCGCAGCGATGCCTATGGCGGCAGTGCGGCGAACAGGGTGCGGTTCGTCGTTGAGACGCTCTCCGCGCTGGCGGCGGCGGTCGGGCCAGGGCGCGTGGGCTTTCGCATTTGCCCTGGCGTGACGTTCAACGGCATGGCCGATGCGGACCCGGCAGAGACTTACGCCACGCTGCTGAAGGCGGTGGACGGCATGGGGCTGGCCTATTGCCACCTGATCCACATTCCCAATGCCGGGTTTGATGCACTGGAGCTGGTGCGGGCCAACTGGTCTGGCCCGGTGATCGAGAACTGCGGGCTGACGCTGGACAAGGCCAATGCGGTGATCGGCGAGGGCAAGGCCGAGGCGGTCTCGTTCGGGTACGCCTATATCGCCAATCCCGATCTGGTGGAGCGCTTCCGCAGCGGGGCGCCGCTCGCCAAGGGGGATCGCAACACCTTCTACACCGGCCACGGCGAAGACGCGCGCGGCTATACCGACTATCCGCCCCTGACTTGAAAAGGCGCAAGCTGAGAAGGGTGATCCCATGACAGGCATTCTCAAAGGCCGCAGCGCGCTGGTGACTGGCGGCGGGCAGGGCGTGGGGCAGGGCATCGCCCGCGCACTGGCCGCGCAAGGTGCGGACGTGATGATTGCCCAGCGCGGGCTTGATGCTGCCGAGGCCGAAGCTGCGCACTTGCGCGTGACATACGGCGTCAACGCGCTGGCCCGACAGGTCGACGTGACTGCGCGCGGCGAGGTCGACGCGATGGTCGAGGCTTGTGCCAAGGCGTTCGGGCGGCTCGACATTCTCGTCAACAATGCCGGTGCGAGCTTTCCCAAGCGCTTGGAGAACCACACCGACGAGGACATGGAAGGCGCCTTCCTGCTCAACTACTGGTCGGCGTTCTGGGCGATGCGCGCGGCGTTTCCGCTGATGAAGGCGCAAGGGTTCGGGCGGATCATCAACCTCGGCTCGCTGAACGGCGTCAACGCGCACATGTTCACCGTGGCCTACAACGCAGCCAAGGAAGCGGTGCGTGCCTTGACCCGCACGGCGGCGGTCGAATGGGGTGGGCACGGCATTACGGCCAACGTGATCTGCCCCTCGGCGCTGAGCCCGGCGGCGCGGGAATACTTCGATGCCAACCCGGAAATGGCGCAGGCGATCCTGGGACAGGTGCCGGTGGGGCGCTTTGGCGAAGCTGCCGCAGACATCGGCCCGGTCGCGGTGTTCCTCGCGAGCGAGGCATCCAGCTACATGACCGGCAACACGCTCTACGTCGACGGCGGCGGGCACATCAACGGCGTCGCCTGGCGGCCCGAAGTCGAGGATTGATCATGCACAGACTCGAAGGCAAGCGCGCGGTGGTGACCGGCGGGGCGCAGGGGATCGGCGCGGCGATTGCGCGGCGGCTGGCGGACGAGGGCGCGGTCGTCGCCGTGCTCGATCTTTCGGCGGAGAAGGCGGGTGCCGTGCTGGGCGCTCCGCACATTGGCGTGGCTTGCGACGTTTCGGACACGGCTTCGGTGGACGCGGCCTTTGCCGAAGTGGCGCAGAGGCTGGGCGGTGTCGACGTGCTGGTCAACAATGCCGGGATCGGCAGCGCGCCGGGCGATGGCATGGCCGAATTCTATGCCGGGCAAGCCGCGCGCGCCGGGGGCGATGACAGCGCCTTTGCCGACCAGACCATCCATTGCGGCGACGAGGGCTGGAGCCGCGTGCTTTCGGTGACGCTCGACGGCGCGTTCCGCTGCAGCCGCGCGGCGGTGCGGATCATGAGCGAGCAGGGGACCGGCGGCGCAATCGTCAACATCGGGTCCACCGCCGCGCTCGCCGGCAATGGGCCGGTGCCTTACGTGACGGCCAAGGCGGCGGTGCTCGGCATGACCCGCGCGATGGCGCGCGAGCTGGCACCGCGCGGCATCCGCGTCAATGCGGTCAATCCGGGAGCAACCGAGACGCCGATCTACGCACCACTGCCCGAAGAGGTGAAGGCTGCGGTTGCCGCAGACAGCGTGATGAAGCGTCTGGCGCGGCCCGAGGAAGTGGCAGGCGCCGTGGCCTATCTTGCCAGCGACGATGCCAGCTTTGCCACCGGCAGCACGGTCAACGTCAATGGCGGAGCGTGGTTCAGCTAGAAACCGCTGTAATCGGACTTTGCCGAGATTTCGGTCGCGCCGGAATCATCATGGCCGAAGATGTCGGGCAGGAGCAGGAGGCAGGCGAGGACGTTGATCGCGACGGCCAGCTTGAACGCCTTCAGGAACGCAGCATTTGCGCCGCCCGCCTCGCGGGACCGCCCATCCACAGACAGGCCTTCGCGGCGATAGGAATGGGTTGGTCTCGAGGCCAAGAGCAGGGCTCCAGAATACGGGGTGCAGAATTCCGATTGCCCCAACGCGCGGCCAACTCTTTGGTTCCTGTGAATTTTCTGAAGCTGTCATTCTATTCTGCGACCCGCGCCTCAGCGGGTCAGCAGCTTTGTGCGCAGTGCGGAGATCTCTCGTGGTGACAGGCCGAGGCCCTTTGTGACGTAGGCATCGAAAGAGCCGTAGGTGTGGTCCACTTCGGCAAAGGCGGCCTCGATGTAGGACGGCTTCACGGTCAGTACCGGTTCGAGGAAGGCCGGGCTCAGCTTGCTGCCGGACCGGGCAAGGCCTTCAAGGATCGCGGCGTTCTTGGCAGCGAGGCGGTCGTTGCTCAGCAGGTAGTCCTGCATGATCGTCTCGCGCGGGACGCCGAGCAGGGAGAGGACGACGGCAGTGCCCCAGCCGGTGCGGTCCTTGCCAGCGGTGCAGTGATAGATGACCGGGCCGTCGGCGGCGATCATCAGCCGGATCAGCGCGGCGTAGGATTGACGCGCGCTGGGCAGGGTGACGAATTCGCGGTTGGCGGCGACGAGCAGCGCCTCGCCCTTGCCTTGCGCGATCTGCGCCATGGCAAGGCGCATGTCGCCACCCAGAGATTCCGAACTGTCCGCCGCGACATCGAGCACGATGTATCGCGCACCCGATGGCAGGCGATCGGGCTCGCGCGTGCGTTCGGTCACCGTGCGCAGGTCGGCCACGGCAGCAGGGCGCAGCGTGGCGATGGTTGCGAGATCGGCTTCGCTGAGCAGGTTCATCTGGTCGGAGCGATAGGCGAGGCCTGTGCGGACGCGGTGGCCGTCGTGCGTGCGATAGCCGCCGATGTCGCGAAAGTTCGGGGCGGTTGCGAGAGCGGGCGTGGTTACGCTGGCTTCGGTCAGGCTTGCCGAGGCAGATTGCGGGCCTGCCATCGGCGCGCATCCGGCGAGCAGTGCGGCCAGTGCGATGCTGCTGATCGGTCTGTGCATCGTCATCCCCTTTGCGACGATATGTTCCCGCCATCGACCACCAGTTCCGCCCCGGTGGTGTAGCTCGCTTCGGAGGAGAGCAGAAAGCGTATCGTCCTGGCAACTTCTTCCGGCTGGCCGAGACGCCCGAGCAGGATGCGCTTTTCGAAAAAGCCCTTGGGGAGAGCATCGAGCGCAGGCTGCGTCATCGGGGTGACGATCTGGCCGGGCGAGACCGAGTTGATGCGGATGCCATCGTGGGCGAGCCGGTCGGCCAGCGAGCGGACGAGCGAAAGAAGCCCGCCCTTGCCCGCCGAATAGACCGGGTTGATGGCATTGCCGAGCGTGGCGTTGATCGAGGTGACTGCGACGATGGCAGAGCCATCGAGCGTGGCCATGTCCTGGCGCAGGGCTTTCACGAGGAAGGCGAGCGCGCGCAGGTGGATGGCGATGCCGCTGTCCCAGCTTTCCGGGGTCAGCCCGTCAATCGAGTCCATATCGACGGTGCCGGCCGAATGGACCAGTCCGCCGATCTGGCCGATGGCATCGCGGGTCTTTGCGAGCGCGTCCGGATAGGCGGCGAGATCGCGCAGATCGATGGCCACGCCGACCGCCGGAACGGCGCGCTTGGCGGCGATCCGTGCGGCTGCGGCTTGGGCGGCCTCGGCGTTGATGTCCCACAGGGCGACGGGTCGGCCTGCGGCGGCCAGCGCTTCGGCGGTGGCAAGGCCGATGCCCGAGGCCCCGCCGGTCACGACGACCGGCGAGGAGGGGGTGGACAGGCGGGGTGCGTAGATGTCGGTCATGGCAAGAGCTTTCAGTATTCGAAGCGGACTTCAAGGCCATAGCTGCGCGGATCGCCGAAGAAGGCCGCCGGCAGGCCCGCCGAGAAGTGCGCGACATAGTACCGGGTATCGGTGAGATTGCGCCCGAAGGCGGCGAGTTGCCATTTGCCAAGGCCAAGCGGGATATCGCTGAGCGCGACGCGCGCGTTGAGCAGGCCGTAGTCGCCGATGATGTAGCGGGCATCGGTGGTGGAGGAGAACTTCTCGCTCTGCATGTAGTAGTCGACGCTGGCGCTGGGTACGCCGAGCGGGGTTTCGGGCAGGGTCCATTCCGCGCCGACCGAGAGGGTGTGACGCGGCGCCTCGACGAAGTTGAAGCGCGAGGCGATGTTTGCGCCGCTGATCTGGTCGGTGATGCGGCGATAGCCTGCATCGAGATAGGCATAGCTGGCGGTGAAGGTGAGCGCGCGCGAGGGTTTGGCGGTGAGGTCAAGCTCGAGCCCCTGAATGCGCGCCTCGCCCGCGTTGAAGATGTCGGTCACCGCCGGGTTGTTCGGGTCCGACTGGATGTTGACCTGAATGTCGCGGTAGTTCGCGCGAAACAGCGCGATGTTGGCGCGCAGGCGGTTGTCGAGCCAGCTCGACTTGATGCCCACTTCGAAGGAATCGAGGCGCTCCGGCCCGTAACCTTCGGCAAAGCGGGCGATGGTGCTGGCGCGCAGGTTGTAGCCACCCGATTTGTAGCCGCGCGACCACTTGGCATAGAGATTGACGTCACGGCTGGCCTCGTAGCCGAGGATCACGCTTGGGCTGTAGTCGGTGAAGGTGTTGTCGCCGCGTCCCTGCGGGCGGGTGGTGACGGTGCCGTTCAGGGCGACGCTGCTCTGGTCGAGCGTCGCCTTGCGGCTGTCTCGCGACCAGCGCAGGCCGCCGGTCAGGTATGCGCCTTCCAGCATGGCAGGCCGCCAGGTGGCCTGTCCGTAAAGCGCCCAGGCGCGGTTGCTGACGGTGGCGGTGCGCAGCGAGGTTGGGCGGCCGGTGGGCACGGTGCTGTCGAAGCTGGAGGCCTTCTCGTCGAAGAAGTAGGCGCCGAGGGTATATTCGAGCTGGTGGTCGAGCGCGGAGCCGACCAGTTGCAGCTCCTCGCTCCACTGGCGCTGGTTCTGGTCGAAGGCGGTGACGAAGACCGGGAAGGGGCCGAGCGCGCCGGTCAGATAGTTCTGGTTGGTGAAGTTGGCGAGCTTGCGATAGCCGGTGATCGACCGGACGGTGAGCGTGTCGGACGCGTTCCAGCTGGCGGTGAGGCTGTGGCCCTGTGCGGTCACGTCGTTGGCGAGCAGGCCGCGGACCGCAGGCGAGCCGACCGTGGGGCGGACGGCCAGAGTTGGGTGGAACGGGGCGAAGACCATGTAGGCGGGCGTGTCGGCAATGTCCGAACGGTCGTAGGCGTAGCGCAGTTCGAATGCGGGAGCCGGTTGCCACAGCACGGCCGCGCGATAGGCATCGCGGCGCTGGTCGCCAAAGCGCGAGACGCCGGTGCCGGCATTGCGCACGAAGCCGTCCTTCTGGCTGTGCAGATAGGCGAGTTCCACCGCGAGGGTCTCGCCCACCGGCACGTTCACGCTCGTGCGCGAACGGAACTGGTCGTAGTTGCCGATGGACAGCGTCTGGCGGGCGTGAAACTCGCCCAGCGTGGGCTGGCGGGTGATGTAGTTGATCGCGCCGCCGGTGGCGTTGCGGCCATAGAGCGACCCTTGCGGCCCGCGCAGCACTTCGATCCGTTCAACTTCGGCGATCTCGGCGGCAAGGCCTTGGCCGCGCGCGACATAGACGCCATCGAGATAGATCGCGACGCTGGGATCGACAGTGATCTGATCGTCGTTGTTGCCCACGCCGCGCAGGAAGACGCGCGCGGTCGTCGCGCTGTTGGGATGCGGGGTGATCTGCAGCGATGGGACCTGCGAGCGCAAGTCGGTGAGATCGGCAATGCCTTTGCGCACGAGATCGTCAGAGGTGAGCGCGACGATCGAGAGCGGCGTCTTCTGCAGCGGCTCTGCGCGCTTCTGCGCGGTGACGACGATTTCGGCGATGCCGCCATCGGCTGCGGGCTGTTCTACCTCCTGCGCATGGGCGGCGCTGGCGGCGAGCGCGAGCAGGCCGACGCTGGCGAGACTTGCGGTGTGCTTCATGATTCTCTCCCGGAAATGCGGCGTTTGCTGCGCTTTGGCGGCAATTTCTACACGCTGTTAGATTTTCTACCTACGAAAAGGTAGAAATTCAAGAGGGCTTGTGCATAGCTTGCCGCGGGCGCTTGGGAGGAGGCTTGCGAGCGGCTATGACCACCCAGCCGCTCGCGGGAAATTTGCAGGGGGAGCCGACTTGTCCAACGCCACCAGACCCGTTGCCCGTCAGGCTCGCGGCGATGCGACGCGTCTGGCGATCCTCGACGCGGCCGAGCGGATCTTTGCCGAGGTGGGCTATGCCGCGGCGCGGCTTGAGGACGTGGCGCAGGTGGTCGGCATCCGCCGACCGTCGATCGTCTATTACTTTCCGGGCAAGCAGCAGCTCTACGACGAGGTCGAGGCCGGTATCTTTGCGGCGATGCAGCAGTTCGTGACCGCGCGGATGGCGGGCGCGGACAAGCCAATCGAGCGGTTGCTGGCGCTGTTCGACGGCTGGCTGGACTTCATGGTCCACCGGCCCACTGCCGCGCGGATCATCCAGCGCGTGGTCGCCGATCCTGCGCCGCGCGGCGACGATCCGGTGCAGTTCTCAGAGCCTGCCTTGCGCGAACTGGAGGCGATTGTTGCCGCTGGCGTTGCCGATGGCAGCTTTCGCGAGATTCCGGCGATGCACATCCTCAACAGCGTGGCCGCAGGCGCGTTGTTCTACGTGTGCAACGCGCGGCAGCTGGGTCCGGGGCGGCAATATGACCCGGCGGACCCCGCAACGCTCGAGGCGTTCCGGGCGATCCTGCACGAACAGGCGCGCGCCGTCGTCAGCCGGACCTGACTACCGGGCGCACATTGCGCATATAGAATAAAATATCCCTTCGAACTTGTATATGCGTTTCAAAAACGCGTATATGAGACGCAAAACGTACATGTTATGTGTCGGAAGGAGAGTTTTGTGATGACCAGCCAGTTTCCCGATGGGGCCGCCATCGTATTTGGTGGCAGCGGTGGCATCGGCCGTGGTGTCGCGATGCAGCTGGCGGAGGCCGGGAGCGATGTGGCGATTGTCTATCGGTCCAAGCGCGAAGTTGCCGAGCAGGCTGCCGACGCGATCAGGGCGACGGGGAGGCAGGCGTCAATCCATCAGGCCGATGTTCGCGACAAGCTCCAGATCGATGGTGTGATCGCGGACGTGATCAAGGAGCACGGGCGCGTGCACACTGTCGTCTGGGGGGCAGGGCCGGTCGTTCCGCAGGTCGAGATCGCGGGCTGGAGCGAGGACCAGTTCCGCCAGTCGATGGAAATCGAAGCGTTCGGCTTTGCCAATGCCGTTCGTGCGGTGCTGCCGCACATGCGCGAGGCAGGCGGGGGAAGCTTCGTTCACCTGGGCTCTGCCGGGCACGACTGGTGGCCTGCCAACGATGGCCTGTCAGTTGTGCCCAAGGCTTGCAACGAGGCGCTGGTCAAAGGCATCGCCAAGGAGGAAGGGCGCTACAATATCCGCGCCAACTCCGTGCTCGTCGGTGTGATCGATGCCGGACAGTTCAAGGTCCATCAGGAAGTCGGCACGTTCAACGCGGATTGGGTGGCCGCGGTGAAGGCGATGCTGCCGATGGGCCGCTGGGGCGCACCGGAAGACATCGGCCATGCAGCGGTCTATTTCGCATCCTCACGGGCGAACTATGTGACCGGGCAGACGATCTCGGTTGCGGGCGGGTTCGGCGTCTGACCTTTCGGGCCGATCCGGTGGCACGCCATGGGCTGCCGGATCGACCTGCCATTTCTCAGACGTTCAGCATCACCTTCACGGCGGTCGGCTGCATCTGCGCGCTGAACGCCTGCGCGACCTGTTCGAGCGGGAAGCTGGCCGAAAGCAGGGTAGCCCGATCCACCTGACCGCTGCTCATGAGATGGAGCGCCTCGACGAGTTCTTCGGGCGCATAGCCGTTGGAGCCGAAGATCGTGGGCTGCTTCTCGATCAGCGGGCTCATGTCGATCTTCATGCGCCCTTCGAAGCCGCCGAAGCATACGATCCTGCCGCCGGGGTTGACGATCTTCAGCGCTGTTTCGAGCGGCGGCGGGCCTTGCATGTGGCGGATGTAGCCCGCGCAATCGAACACGAGCGCGATGTTGGCAGAAACGCCGGCATAGCTTTCCGAGACGCCGCAGATCTCGCCGATCAGTTCGAACACGTCTGCATCGCGGGCGTTGACCGCATGGGTCGCGCCGACTTCGAGCGCCTTGGCCAATCGCGCATCGTGCACGTCCACGGCGATGATGCGCGAGGGTGAAATGCCGCGCGCGCGGATGGACTGGATCACGCCGAGGCCGATGATGCCGACGCCGAAGACGACCACGTTCTCGCCATCGGCAGGCGCGCCCTTGCGCACCATCTGCAGGCCATCGGCGAGCGGTTCGGTGGTGGCGGCCTCCTCGAAGGACAGGCCATCGGGCATGCGGACGAGTTGCCAGGGGTTGACGGGGACGGCGACGAGATCGGCCATGCCGCCACCCATCCCGGTAACGCCGACAACGCGGTCCCCGATGCTCCAGCCCTCGACGCCTTCGCCCAGTGCCGCGATCGTGCCGGCAAACTCGTGTCCGGGGACAGCGTAGCCTTCGGGCGTCTCGCGGACGAGCTTGTCGCGGTAGGAATTGTCGCGGAACATGTGGAGGTCCGAACCGCAGATGCCGCAAGCCTTGACCGCGACGAGGACTTCGCCGGGGCCGGGTTGCGGCGGCGTGGCGTCGTTGCGGAAGTGAATCTCGCCGGGACGGGCGAAGTCGGCGCTACGCAATGTGGTTCTCCGGATTGGCGGGATGTCGTCCCAGCAGTTGCAGGATCACGGCGCAGAAGGCGAGCAGGCCCACGGTCAGCCCCATCGGCAGGTAATAGCTGCCGGTACGCTCGAACAGCATGCTGGCGATCGGGGTCATGGCGAAGAGGAAGGGCAAGGTGCTGAGCTGGAACAGGCTGAAGGCCCTGCCGAAGGCGGCTGGCCCGAAGCGGGCGGCGACGGCCACGCCGAATGCGCCCTGCACCCCGCCGCCGCAGGCTCCGACGAGAATGGCATCGATCGTCAGGATCGGCAGGCTGACCGGGAACAGGAAGATCGTCCACACCACCGCCTGCACGGCGGCGTTCACGGCAAGCGCGCGGGGGCCGCCGATGCGGTCGGCGAGATAGCCGAACGCCATCGAGCCCAGGAGGCCTGAACCGCCCGAGAGGGCCAGCAGCGAGTTTGCTTCGCCGAAACTGCGGCCCTGGCCTACGAGCAGGGGGATGAAATGCGCGAGCTTCATCGTGCCGGCGCCGGTGATCAGCCCGACGGCAATGCTCAGGACCCAGAATGCGGGTTGGGACAGGATCGCGCGCGCAGGCACACTGGCGGATTGGGAAGCGCCTGCGTTCGAGGTGCCATTGCGCGTGCCCAGCAGAAACGGGACAAGGGCTAGATCGGCAAGCGCGAGGACCTGAAAGGCCGTGCGCACGCCATGGGCCGTCAGCACCGGCGCGATGACCAGCGGAACGATCATCACCAGGAGCGGCATGTTGACCAGTCCCAGGGCGCGTCCGCGCAATGTTTCGGGGACCCAGCGGGTGGCCAGCGTCATTGCGGGGAGCACGCCGAGCATGGCCGTGCCGGGGCCTATCAGCAGGAGATAGGACAGGAGCAGCTGCACCGGGCCGGACGCCACGGAGGCTGCGCCAAATCCTGCGGCCGAGGTCAGCGCGCCTGCGATGAGGAGATTGCGCAGATCGACGCGATGGATGATGCGTCCCACCAGCATGGCGGTTACGCAAAGGCTTACTACGGCGAGTGACAGGGCCATCGAGGATTGCGATCGGGAGGCAGCGTACTCGCGCTCGATCGCCAGGATCATCGTGCCGAAGCTGCCGAAGCACAGGCCGGATGCGAAGTTCTGCGCCAGCGCGGCAATGGCCACCTGGCCCCAGTGCGGGCGATCAGCTGATGCTGCCAACGTCATGCCCGATTGTGCTCCCGACAGGTTAGGTTGTCTTCTTGAAAAAAGGCGGTGCGGCAGGTCAGCCTGCCGCACCGAGGGAGAGAACGTTTGCGCTGATCAGAACGCGAACCCGAGATCGACACCAAAGGTCCGCGGCACCTGGAACACGCCGATGACGTTGGTCGTCAGGTTGCGCGCGAAGTCGAGCTTGCGATTGTCGGTCAGGTTCTGGACCCAGATCGAGGCATTGACCTTGGCTCCGCCCACCGGAATTTCCATCAGCGAGGCGCGGACGTTGATGTCGAAGCGCGATGGCAGCGTGGTGAGGTTGAGGGTCGCAGCGTTCTGGATCGGATCGGACAGGCGCTTGTCCTTGAAGAACCCGTCGACGCGCAGCATTGCGTAAGTGCCGTCGCTGTTGAAGGCGGGGCTGTCGTACTGTGCGCCGACGCTCAGCGTGTTCTTGGGTGCGAGTGAATTGACCGGACCATTGACCGGATCGGCGGCCAGCTTCTGATGCAGGTAGCCGTAGCTCGCGTTGAAGGTGAAGTGCGGCGAGGGCTTGGCGGTCAGTTCGACTTCGAAGCCTTCCTCGTTGCCGAACGGCGACGAGAACAGGAAGGTGCCGCTGGCGACGCTGAAGCCGAGCGTCTGCACGTTCTTGCGCCGGGTGACAAAGCCCGCCGCGTTGATGCGCAGGGTCTTGCCCAGCAGATCGGCCTTCACGCCCACTTCGTAGCTGTTGACGGTTTCAGGCTTGAACACGGTGCCGCCGAGTACGCCGCCCGAAAGGTAGCCGGTGGCAAAGCGGGCATAGGCGCGGACATCCCGGTTGGCGATGTAGGTTGCCGTGGCGTCGAAGTCCCAGCGATCAAAGCTGACGCTGGACTTGATGGTGGGTGCGAAGATCGGGATCAGGCCGCCGGCCAGCAGGTCCTCGAAACGATCGTCCTTGGTGTAGCGCAGGCCACCGGCGAGTTCGAACTGATCGGTCTTGTAGCCAAGGTGGGCATAACCGGCGATCGACTTGTTGCGGATCTTCGCGTTCGAACCGGCGAGATAGTCGCTGGGGACGCCGAAGATGTTGATGGTGTTGCCGGTCGTCGCATCGAGCTTCGGTTCGATCTGTGGCGCGAACGTCGGGAACAGGGTGCCGATGAACACCGGGTTGTTGTCGCTGCCGGTTTCGCGGAAGTAGAACCCGCCGAGCACCCAGTCGAGGTTGCCGGTCTTGCCGAGCACCTGAACTTCCTGGGTGAACTGCTTCTGGTGACGATCCTGGATCGAGGAGATGTTGGTGAACGGCAGTCCGCCGACCTCGTAGGCTCCGCCGTCGATATCGTTGCCGCCGACGAATTCATCAAGCTTGCGCAGGCCCGTGATCGACTTGAGCGTGATTGCATCGCTGGCTTCGTAGGCGAGCGTCAGGCTGTGGCCCTGGATCTTCATGCGCGAAGCCGAGGTGAAGTCTAGCGCCAGGGCATCCTGCCGGACGGTCGAGGCCGGGACGTAGATGCTGGGCGATGCGGCATAGAACGGCGGGTTGCCGACGCCTGCGGCATAGCCCGGATCATAGCCGAGCAGCTGCTGGCCGAGCTGCGTGCTGACCTTGTCGGTATAGTCGAACTTGTAGTCGGCGGTCAGCGCGCCTTGCTGGAAGCGGATGGCAACGGCGACAGCGTCGGTGTTTTCCGCGCCGAAGGTCTTTGCCGAAGCGATCTTGCCGAAGGGGGCGGCGAAATTGAAGGTGCGGCCCGGCGTCAGGTTCTTGACGTAGCCGGTGTTCTCGTCGTGCAAATAGGACACGCGGGCGCTGAACGGGCCGAACGACGGCAGGTTGACGACGATCTGGCCCTTGTAACGATCGTAGTTGCCGACGGTGCCTTCTGCCTTGACCCCGAATTCGCCCTTCGGCGCTGAAGTGATGAAGTTGATGGCGCCGCCGGTCGAGTTGCGGCCGAACAGGGTGCCCTGCGGGCCGCGCAGCACTTCGACGCGCTCGATATCGGCAAGCGAGAATGCCGTGCCTGCCGGACGTCCGAGATAGATGCCGTCAATGTAGAGGCCGATGCCGGCATCGGCTTCGAACTTGAGCGTGCCGGTGGACACGCCGCGCAGGTAGTACTGCGGTGCGTTGGCAGAGCCGAACTGGCGCTGCACGTCGAGGTTCGGGACGGTCTTGCCGATATCGCCGAAGCCCTTGATGTCGAGCGCCTTGAGCTGGGTCTGGTCATAGCCGGTGACGGCGACCGGCACGTCCTGCAGACGTTCCTGGGTGCGGCGTGCGGTGACGACGATGTCGGCAATTCCGGCCGACTGGGTGGCCTCTGCCTGCGGATCGGCCGCAGCTGCTGCATCGGCGGCAAAGGCGGTGCCGGAGTTGACCATGACCAGCGCAGTGCCGGCGAGCGCGAGAACGCGAATTTTCATCCATCCCTCCCAAGAGATCGTGTTTCGAAAGCGGCGTGTGTCACCGCATGGCATTTGCATTTTTTTGAGTACATGACGACAAAATGCGCGACGAGCAAGCGAGAAAGTGAGCAAAGTGAAAATTTGAGTGTAGCATATTGACGTTTTGCGTAATCTGCATCAGGAAAGGCAGGCAAACTTCGCCAGACTGAACAGGGCTCAGGCCGATGCCGTGGCGAGGCCCGGTGTCAGGCGTCGGTGAAGCAGGAGGAGTCCGCTGCGGCGGGGGAGTTCGCGAGATGGACACCCCACAGGCGTCGTCCAGCGGTTGGCACGGTCTCGTGCCTGGGAGGCGGAACGTGAGAAAGGCTTTCAGTGAGGCAGCGGCGGGATCACCGTCAGGCGTGCTTCGGATCGATGGTGACGCAAAATTCGGCGCGCCTCTTCGGGATGCTACGCTGCGATGAGCGCTGGCGGCATTTCCATCGATATGCGGGGTAAGGTCGTCCTGGTGACCGGCGGCGCCAGCGGGATTGGCGCTGCGACATGCCGCTTGCTGGCCGAAGCCGGGGCGAGCGTCGTCGTGGCCGATTGCAACGAGGCCCATGCCAGGGACGTCGCGGCTGAGCTTCCGGACGCGATGTCACTGGCAGTCGATGTGAGCGACGCGGGCGCATGCGAACGCATGATCGCCGCCATCGCCGAGCGCCATGGCCGCCTTGATGGTGCGTTCAACAATGCCGGGATTACCGAGGTTTCCGTGCTGAACGGTGCGCCGATGCCGGAAAGCCATGCCTTGCCGCTCGACATCTGGCGCAAGGTGCTGGGCGTCGACCTTGATGGCGTGTTCCACTGCCTGCGTGCAGAGCTGCCCCTGATGCTGAAAAGCGGTGGCGGCGCGATCGTCAACACGACCTCGCTGCAGGCGCACATCAGCTACCCGCGCACGGCAGCCTACACGGCAGCCAAGCATGGTGTGCTCGGGCTGACCAAGGCGATTGCCAAGGAATATGGCGAACAGGGCATCCGCTGCAATTCGGTATCGCCGGGAGTCGTCGACACGCCCCTGACGAACGGCGTGATTCATGCGCCCGAATACAAGGATATGCTGCTCGCGCCGATCCCATTGAAGCGGTTCGCGACGCCGGAGGACATCGCCAAGGCGGTGCTCTGGCTGCTGTCCGATCAGGCAGACTACATCAACGGTGCGACGATCATGGCTGACGGCGGTTACCTGGCCTGACCGCGCGCCCAAGGGAGACGGGCATGCTCAAGCAAATCTACGTCATCGACCTGATCGTTCGCGATCTGGATGCTGCGGTTGCCTATGGCCGCAAGATCTTCGGGTGCGACCCCAAGGACACCTCGGGCGTAGGGCCGGGCGTTCAGGAGTTTCGCATGGCGCACTTCGTTGCGCCTGGAAACGGGGCAGGGGTGCATTCGGTGGGCTTCTTCCAGCTGACGGTGGACGATCCCCAGACCGAATCCGGCAAGGCCATGAAGGCGTTTCTCGAGCGCAATGGCGAGGGCGTTGCAACCATCGGATTTACGGTGGAGGACATCGACGAGGTCCAGCGCACGATGATCGAGCGGGGGCTCAGGTTCCGCCATGGCAAACCGCAGGAATACCAGATGGGACGGGGCAACGAGCTTGAACCGGCACCGTTCGGCACCTCGTTCTGGTTCGCGCAGCACAATGCCGACGGTTATGCCTCCTTTCTCGAGCTGCCTGACCTCAAGGCCTGACACCGAGCCCGAGGAAATATAAAAGCGCCGGTCTCTTGCGAGACCGGCGCTTTTGCTTTGCGCTTGGGAGCGGTCAGAAATCGTAGCGCAGGCGCACGCCGAACTGGCGGGGCACCGCAGCGCTGATGCCCCACAGACCCAGCGAATTGTAGGCGCCGAAGCCACCGTCAGAGGTGGTGTTCTTCGTGACGTTGGTGACGAAGACCGACCCGCTCAGACCCTTCTGGCCCATGACCTCGTTCCAGTCGAGCCGGAGGTCGAGGTTGGAATAGGCCCGCTGCCTGTCCCATACCTGAGGCACCGGAGTGGCGGTCGTCACGAGCTTGTCCTGCCACGAATAATTCGCGGTCAGGGCAAGTTCGCCAGCACCTTCGATCGGCAGGCGCAGCGTCCCGTAGAGGCTGACCTTGTATTTCGGATTGAACACGAAGGGCTGACCGCTCAGGTCCTGCGCAGGCTGCGGGCCGGGACCGTCCGGATCATTGATGTAGTTGGTGTACTTGTTGTCGTTGTAGGAGGCAGCGCCGCCAACTTCGACAAAGCGGACGGGCGAGAGCATGAATTCGCCCTCGATGCCCTTGATGTCGGCCTTGGCGGCATTGAAGGTGCCGACGGCGAAGCGGCAGGTGGCGACGTTGCTGGGGTCGGTGCAGTTGGACTGCGTGGTCGAGACCTGGATGTCATTGTACTTGCCGAAGTACAGCGCGACGTTCGTGCGCGCACGGAACTCGCCCGATCCCCAGTCGGCCTTGAGGCCCAGTTCGTAGTTGGTCAGGCTTTCGGGCTGGAAGGTTTCGAAGCCTGCAGGGTTTCCGGTGTTGAAGCCGCCTGCCGAATAGCCCCGGCTGACCGTGAAGTAGGCCATGCGGCGGCGGTCGAACTGGTACTGTAGGCCGCCCTTGAAGGTGAACTTCTTGAACGTCTCGCCAAGGTTCAGATTGGTTTCCGGAACGGCTCCGATATCGGCGAGGTTGAGCAGGTTGGTGGGCGAGAGGCGGATCCAGACCGAGTTGGTCTGGGAAAGCTCGACGCGGTCGATCGTGTAGCGGACCCCGCCGGTGAGGCGCAGGCCGCGGTCATCGTCGCCGAAGTTGTAGGTACCCTCGGCAAAGACCGCGTTGGTGCGCGAGGTGCTGCGGTGGAGCAGCGAGCCGGTCAGGATGCCGAACGCATCGCTGAGATCGTTGTAAGCGACCTTGCCCGAGGTGCCCGCCTTGAACCACAGGCTGAAGGTGCCGGCCGTGAAATCGAAGCGATCGCCGATCTTGCCCTGCAGTTGCAGTTCTTCGCTGACCTGGCGATCGGCGCCCGGCGCCACCGTCGGTCCGACGTTGCTGTCGAAAATGGCAAGCGTCGTGCCGTCGGCATCGAAGCGCGAGAAGAACTTCGTGCGGTTGTAGCCGAAGATGTTGCGCAGCTTGAGGCTGTCGGAGAGATCGAGCGTGGTCTGGTTGACGATGTTGAGCAGGCGGCGGCGATCATCATTGCCGCCCTGGATGCCGGTGCCGACCAGATCGTAGGGTCCGCGCAGGTTCTGTTCTGCCACGATGGGACCGAGGCGAGGGAAGATGCCGGCGAAGGCCGGATTAGCGCGGAACGGCGTGAACGATGGGCGGTCACCCTTCGAGTCGAAGTAGTTCGCCACGAAGTAGTTCGCCAGGCCCTGGCCGGAATCGAAGTTCACCCCGAGGCGTGCGGTGACGTAGTCCTCATTGCCGTAGCGGCGGCCATTCGATCCGTCACGGACGTAGCCGCGCGACTTGTTGTAGGAGACGCCGCCGCGCACCTGCAGCTTGTCAGAGAGCGGCGCGTTGATCACCGCCTCGACGCCGGTGCGCGCATAATCACCCACCGTTCCCGACACATAACCGCCGAAGTCCTTTTCCGGTCGGCGCGGTTCGTTGAGGATGGCGCCGCCGTTGGTGGCCGTGCCGAACAGGGTGCCCTGCGGACCCTTCAGCACCTGGACGCTGGCGGGATCGAAATAGTAGGCGTTGCCGTCGAGCGTGGCAGGCACTTCGGCGAAATAGCCCTTCACGCCGGGAATGCCGCGCACGAACGGGAACTGCACTTCGCCGCGCTGGCAGCAGAACGAAACGCTCGGCACGCTGCGCACGAGATCCGAGACGTTGCGGATGTCGCGCTTTGCCAACTCCTGCCCGGAGATCGCGGTGATCGTCAGCGGGACGTCCTGCGCGCTCTCTTCCTTGCGGCGCGCTGTTACGATGATGTCGGCGATGGCCGGAGTTTCCTCCGCCTGCTCGGCCTGCGCCTGCTGGGCGAAGGCCGGAGCCGGAGAAAAACTTGCGACGGCGCTGGCGAGCAGCGCGGCCCTGAAGATCTGCATGATAACCCTCCCTGTCGACCTTTGTTGGTCTCAGGTAAGCGTTATCGCCAAATCCGTCGAATTTCAAGATATGGACTACGCAAAACAACAATCGTGAATCTCAAAGATTCGCTTTGCGTATCCTTTCGGCATCAGGTGTCGCTCATTCCAGGGCGTACTTGCCGTGGGCAGTCAGGTTGCCGAACAGGTCATTGGTGATGAAGCGCTCGCTAAAGCGCCAGATTCCTTCGACTTTCGAAAAGCGGTCGGCATAGTCGCCGGTGATGATCGGCTGGAGCGGAACGCCGGGCGCGTCCTGCAGCACGAAGACTGCGCTGGTCGCGCGGGCCACGCCCGGCCCATCGGGCTCCACGATCAGGTTGCAGATCATGTGCCGCGTGCGGGGAATGCCCTCATAGAGCCTGACGAAATCCGCAAACATGCGCGTGATCTCTGCGGGATCGTCGACAACCGGATCGGGCCGCCCTTCGAAGTGCACGGTGGCATGGGCGAAGAGCTGGCCGAGGCCTGTCAGATCGCCGCTGTCGAGGTGGCGCGGGTAGCGGTGCACCAGCGCCTGGATGGCGAGGTAATCGGTGATCGAAAAGTCATCCATGCGAAGCCTCGTATGTCCATGTCCAATGTCCGGGGGCAGGACCATCCTGAAACCCCAGTTGCTCGCGCACGTCTGCGACCTCCACGTCGATCCAGTCTTCCCAGCGCAGCATGAACAGCGGGAGCTTCTGCTTCGCGCCCAGAGCATGGCCCAGCGCAAAGCCTTCGATCATCGCCGGGGTGACCGTGGGATAATGACAGGCGGCGCGCATCAGGCTGGTCGATGCCAGGAACATCGGCTGGAACGACAGCATGTTGGCGAATTCGGGTTCGAAGTAATTGAACACGGCAACAGTGTTCGCGACGATCAGCGCGATCTCGCCAACCGGGCTCGTGTCGAGGCCGGTGACCATGTGTTCGATATCGTGGTTCTGGACGCGGCGCTTGATCAGGTAGGCAAAGTCGTCAGCAGGCTCGCCACGGAACATGAAGTCGATGTCCATGCCGCTGGTCACGATGAAATCGTGGATCAGCGCCCCGACCGTGCCGGGCGCGCAATGGGCCACCTTCTCAGGCGTCCAGTCCGACGTGAAGCGTTCGTCGAGCCACCGGGCGAAGTCCGGCAGACGCTCGCGCTCGGCCGCAAGCAGGGCATGGAGGCGCGGATAGTCCATTTCCTCGGAGACGGCGCGATTGACCTCGGGGATCAGGTAGGCAGCCGGCAGATCGTATCCGTCGCGCTTGAGACCCATCTGCGCATAGACATCGCGAAAGCGCGGATTGTTGAGATAGCGCGAGGTGCTGATCAGGATCGAGCCTGCCAGAGGCTCGGCAGAGCCTTTGAGATAGGCCGCTTCCTCTCCCGTGATCTCCATGACTCAGGCCTCCGGCACATAGATGTCTGAATAGAAAGCGAAGTCCTGCATCAGCGCTTCGCGGTCGACGCCATAGTCGGCCAGATCGTATTTGTGCGACGGACGGCTGTCGCGCTTGTTGCCGCCGAGCCAAGTCTGCCAGGCAGCAACGTCGGCGTCGTCAGCAGTGATGCCGGCAGCGGCAAATATCGCCTGCGCGCTGCCGACAGGGTCGGTCAGGAGATCGCGATACTGGATGTCGAAGAAGCGTTCGGGCCGGGCCTCGCGAACCGGGATCATGTCGAGGAGATTGCGCCGCAAGCGGCGGGTCCAGTGGGCGGCCTGTTCCTTCGACAGGTCGGCATCGGTGTTGCCGCTGGTGAGCGAGGCGACCATCGAATAATAGCTGCCCATCACGTGATCGACGCGCCGGTGGGTCATCGCGATGATCGCACCCGGGAACGTGTCGAGCGTGGTGCTGACTGCGGTCAGGTGGTGGGGCGCCTTGAGAATCCACTTGCGCCCGCGCCGCGACGGATCCTGCCACTGCAGGATCTTGAGCCATTCGAGCAGTTCGCCATAGGCGGCGGTCTGGTCGGCATCGAGCAGCCATTCGCCGTAGCTGGGCAGGTAGAGCATCGCTTCGGGAATGTTGGAAATGAACGACTGCTCGATCAGGGGCAGTTCCTCGTCATGGGCAAAGGCATCCATCGGGTGGATCGATTCGAAGCCCGCCGAAGCCGCGACCAGATCGTCCGAAAGCTGCTTTGCATCGGCCTTGCGCGCGGCAATGTCGGCGGCACCGCTGGTGTCGCGCGGCAACGGAAAGATGGTCTCCCACCAGACCATGGCCGTCGCCTTGGGACTGGCGGCAAGCAGGCGCTGGAGCATGGTGCTGCCGGTGCGGGGCAGGCCGACGATGATCACGCCGACATCGACCTGCTCGTCGAGGATTTCAGGATGGCGCTTGACCAGATCCACCCGGCGCAGGCGATTTTCGAGCGCATTGACGATCCGCGCGGCGTGCGTGCTGGCGCCAGCCTCGTTAAGTTGCGCCTCGTCCCGCATCGAGCGCAGGAGTACATCGAGAGGTTCGCGGAAGTGATCGGGGCCGAGATCGGCGAGGCCCGTCGAGGCGCGGGCGCGGCTGATCAGCGCATCGGCATCGAGCTGGTCAAGAAAACGCATAACGTGTAAAATCCTCTCAAAAACCTTTTTTTGCGTAATTATCTATGGATTAAGGCGACGCAATATGCAATGCCCATGTGCATGCAAACAAACGGCGGATGCCGTGATGAGAGGAGACGAGACGTGTCATATCCACGCGAGGAAGTCGAAGCTGCGATCCAGGGCCTTCGCGAGGCCTTCGTCGAGGCCGAACGCCGCAACCACTGGGCGTGGATTGCCGACGAGTTCTATCACGAGAACGCCACCTACTATTGCCCCTATGGCGGTTCGATGCCGGTCTTTGCGCGCAACCGCGACGAGATCCGCGCCACGCACTATGGCCGCGACATGGACGTCGGCTCTGGCTGGGCGGGGTGGAGTTTCCCGATCCTCGAATTCGCAGTCAACGGTGACCGCATCTTCAGCCGCTGGGTCAATCGCGGGCCGGGCAAGCGGCCGGACGGTTCGTTCTATGAAACCGAAGGCGTCAGCTTCATCACTTATGGCGGCGAAGGCAAATTCAGCTCGCAGCTCGACCTGTTCGACATCGGTCACCAGATGAAGCTGTGTGACGAGCTGAAGGAAGCGGGCCTGCTTGATCCCGTGCTGGAGCGCGACTGGGTGGCCCCGATGAAGCGCCGCATCATCGACAGCATGAACCAGGGCATTGCCCCCGCCGCGCAGGCATCGGCTCCCGGCGAAACGCACTGAACCGAGCGCCGGGGGCAGATCGAGCCCCCGGCCATTTCAACCGAGGCGGAACGCCTGCGCCAGCACGGACGCGAGTTCAGGATCGTCTGCCAACTTGCCCGCAACGCGTTTGGCGATTTGCGATGCGACGGGCCATTCGTTGGCGCTGTACTCGTGGTCCCGCATCGTGAAGGCTCCGGCGGCAGGGGCGCCAGTGATCGCCCGCAGCGCCATTGCGCGCACTTCGAACGGTGCTGCGCCCTTGAGTGCCGCAAAGATCTGCGTGTCTTCGCCCACCAGCGTGCGGAACGGGAGTCTGGGCGCCTCGAGCAGCTCCGCAATCGCCGCAACAGCCAGAGCCGGATCGCGACCCCAGGCATCAAGCTCGCCAAGGCTCGGTCCCGCCGCTTCCAGCCATGCCGCATAGGCACTGCCTTCGGGCATGGCGAACTGGACATTGCTGGCAAAGGGCGTGCGGTGCGCGCCGGGTTGGACCACGCCCACTTCGATGCCGTAGGGCGCGACTTCCATCGCCAGCCCCTCGGCCCAGCCCTCAAGCGCCCACTTCGATGCGGCATAGAGCGAGAGCATCGGATGGGGCGTGTTTACCGCATTGCTGGTCACGGTGAGAATTCGGCCGCATTGCGCCGCGCGCATGGCAGGGAGCACGGCGCGGGTAACAGCCAGCGCGCCGAAGAAGTTGGTCTCCATCTGCGAGCGGACATCGGCATCGGTCATCTCCTCGAAGGGAGCGATGACGGAGAAGCCCGCATTGTTGAGCAGCGCGTCAAGCCTGCCGCCCGTCTGTTCGAGAGCGCAAGCCACCCCTGACGCGACCGAAGCCGCATCCGTCACATCGATCTGAACCGGCACCACATTGCCTGCACAACCGGCCTCGCGTGCGCGGTCGACCAGAGGCGCTGCCTTGGCGGGATTGCGCATGGAGGCAAATACCGTCCAGCCCTTCGCCGCCATGGCCAATGCCACGTCCGCGCCGAAGCCGGTCGAAGCACCGGTTACCAGAAGCGTCTGGCTCATGGCTTTGCGTCCAGCATGTCCTGCACGGCGAGCATGCCGAAGGTCATGGCCGGGGCAAGCGTGGAGCCTGCTCCGGGATAGGAGGGGCCCATGACCGAGGCGGCGGTATTGCCGATGGCATAGAGGCCCGCAATGGGCTGGCCTGCGGTATCGAGCACGCGCGCGGCCTCGTCGGTCGCCAGACCACCCTTGGTGCCGATATCGCCGGGATAGACCTCCAGCGCGTAGAACGGCGGCTGGTCGAGCGGGGCAAGGTTCGGGTTGGGCTGGACCGACTGGTCGCCATAGTAGCGGTCATAGGGTGCCGAGCCGCGTCCGAAATCCTCGTCCACCCCCGTCTTCGCGAAGTGGTTGACGCGCGCGATGGTGCGTTCGAGCCGTTCCGGATCAACGCCGATCTTGCGGGCGAGGCCTGCGACGGTCGAGGCCTTGCGCCACGCCTTGCGGGCGGCGGACGATTGCAGGAAATCGGGCAGGAGGGGAATGATCGGACCCATCGGATACTTCTTGCGGAAGCGGGCATCGAGGATGATCCACGAAGGGATCGACCGCGCATCGGGACGGTCGGCATCGATCATGGCCTTGCCCGCGATATCGTAGCTCCGCGCCTCGTTCATGTAGCGCTCGCCCGCCTGATTGACGATGATGCAGCCGGGAAGGGCGCGCTCGTAGAACAGCGGCCGCGCGGTGTCCTCGCCCGGAACACGGACGGTGGGTGCCCACCATGCCTCGTCCATCAGATCGGTGGCGGCACCGATGCGCATGCCGGCCTGAATGGCATCGCCGGTGTTGTTCTCCTGACTTGCCGAGAATGTCTCGCGGCTGTCGCCGGGCAGGTACTGGTCGCGCATCGCCTGGTTGCGCTCGAAGCCACCTGCGCCAAGGATCACGCCATTAAGCGTGCGGATGCGCAGGTGCTGGCCATCGCGGGCAACGATTGCGCCTTCGATGGCGCCGTCCGGGCCGCGCAGCAGTTCGACAAGGGCGGTGCGCAGCCACAGTTCGCCGCCGCTGCGGTTGAGCGCATTCTTGAGGTGGGCGGCGATCGCCGAACCAAAGACGATGAAGCGGCTGCGCGGGCTTTTCAGGCGCTGCGCGATGTCGCCATAATAGCGCCAGAGCACGCGCGCCATCGTGCCTTTCCAGCCCGGGCCGCGCGTGATCATCGGGGCGGATTCCATGATCGTCCACGGGATCTTGCCGAAGAGCATGGCCGACTTGTGCGTAGTGCGCAGCGTGGCGAAATCCTCGGGCGACAGGTCATCGGCGTGGATCGTGTTGCAGGCGTGGCTGCGGTAGCCCATCTTGCCGCCGGGCTTCTCGGCCTGATAGTCGGTATAGGGAATGGCGGTGAAGCGCAGGTCCGACCGCGCTTCGATCTCGCGCTTCATCACGCGGGCGTTTTCGACGAAGGCCCGGATGCGGCCATCGGCAACGGTGTTGCCGACCAGTTCCTTGATATAGGTGAAGGCCTCGTCCGGGCTGTCCTGCTGGCCCTGCTCTAGCGCGGAATCGCTGGCCGGAATCCACACGCCGCCGCCCGATGTCGCGCTCGTACCGCCGTAAAGATCGCTCTTCTCGACGATCAGCGTCCGTGCCCCGCGATCCGATGCGAACAGCGCCGACGCCATCGCTCCGGCACCCGATCCGACGACCAGAACGTCCACTTCCTTGTCCCACTGCGCTGCGGTCACCGAACCGGTCATGCGCCGATCTCCGACAGGGCTTCGTTGCGGAAGCCCAGCCCGAAGGCTTCGATGATCGGCAGTGGATTGACGTATTCGCGCCAGTAGACGACGAGATCACCCTCGAACCGCAGAATGCCAAGATACTTGTTGGCGTAGGGGCGACCGGACGAGCGCAGCACCGTGCCGGAATGGTATTCCACCAGCATCATGTTGGGATCGGCCATGTCGTAGAAGCGGTCGATCTTGTGATGGTAGCCGTCGCAATCGGCCATCCCGGCGCGCGATGCGGCGATGAAATTGTCCCGGCCGATCATGCGCTCGGGGAAGTCGGCAATGGGCAGGTAGGGCCAGTCGAACTCGGCATCGGGATGAACGCCGGTGGCGAAGGTGGCGAAATCCTTTTCGCCATAGGCGGTTATCAGGCGCGTGAACTGGGCTTTCAGGTGCGCGCGGCGGCTGGCCTCGTCGGTCATGCAATCTCTCCGTTATCGGGAGCGATTGTCGGCAGACAGGGGTGAATGTCAACGCAAAACGTCAATATCTATGTATAAAGCGACGCTTTGCGTAATCACTTGACGATGTTGGTGGTGCGGAAGTCGTGCTTTATGAGCTTGTGGGTCAGCTCGTAGTGAATCCGCGCGATGCCCGGGATCGTGTCGATTCGGTTGTGCAGGTATTCGACCAGCTGGCTGGAATCGCGGACCCAGGTGATGGCCATGAGGTCGGCACGGCCCAGCAGCGAGGTGACATAGGTGATCTGGGGCTCGGCCACGAGCGCGTCGATCACCGGCCGTGCCGGGTAGTTGGCATCAAGTTCGATCCACAGATAGGCGATCACGGGATCGATCATGTGGTCGTAATTGGTGATCGCGACGACCTGGATGGCGTTCTCGTCGGTCAGCCGCTTGAGGCGCACGCGGATCGTGCCTTCGGTGACGCCCAGCTCGCGCGCGAGTTCGCGATTGCTGACACGGGCATCGCTCGAGAGGCGTTCGAGAATGCGCTGGTCGAGAGAGTTGAGCTCAATCGGCTTCATCGAAACGGCCCCACGGCTGAATGTACTTGTAAACCTTCATCGCCAGCGCCGATTCCAGCGAGACAATGCCTTCGATGGCCGGAATGACGTCGGTCAGCTGGTGATCGAGATCGTCCATCGTCTTGGCAATGACCTGGATTTCGAGGTCGTTGCGACCGATTACGGAGAGGACCGAAAGGACCTGCTCCAGCTTTAGCAGGTCTGCGCAGACATCCTCGAGCGACCGCCCCCTGATGCGCACGCCGACCAGCGCCGTGAACGGAAAGCCGATCGACGGAAGATCGAGACGCGCGACCACGCGCATGGTCTGCGATTGTTCGAGGCGGCGGATGCGGGCGCGGACGGTCGCCTCGTTGAGCCCGACTTCGCGCGCGAGATCCCGGATCGCCATGCGTCCATCGACCCGGAGCAGGGCGATGATGGCTTCGTCGTGTTCGTCTAGCCGCACTTTGGAAATGGCCGATGCTCCCTCTGCTTGGCCTAGCGCTATGCGATGCCTGTCGGAGAATCAACATGGCACGGGTGGCTTCTGCGGGTGATGAAATACGCAAAATGATAAATCCATATCGAAAACATCGTTTTTGCGTGTCGACATTGCTCATCATCCCTGCGATTTATTGCCCGCAGGATAAGAAAGTGGGAGATTCTGAGCGTGCTGGCCGAAAAGATCGTGATCGTGACGGGCATTGGCCCGGGGTTGGGACGTACCATTGCCGTCGAGGCGGCGCGGTCGGGTGCGAACGTGGCGATGGTATCGCGGACCGACGCGATCATGGCGGAAGTGGCCGAGGAGATTGCTGCTCTGGGCCGGAAATCGATCAGGATCTGTGCCGATATCACGTCGCAGGACGATTGCGACCGGGCCGCTGCGGAGACGGTTGCGGCGTTCGGACGCATCGACGGACTGGTCAACAGCGCCTATTTTCCGGGCACCCTGGCCCCGGTACTCGATCTTGACCTCGATGCGCTGTCACGCGCCTTCGAGGTGACGGTCATGGGGATGATCCGGATGATCCGCGCCGTCGTGCCGCACATGGAAGCCCGCGGCGGGGGCTCGGTTGTCAATGTCGGAAGCCAGGTGGCGCGCAAGGTCGTGGCCAATCAGGGCGGCTATGCGGCGACCAAGGCCGCTCAGGCCTCGCTGACGCGCTATCTGGCGGCAGAACTGGGTGCGAAGGGTATCCGCTTCAACACGCCCGCCATCGGCTGGACGATGAGCGCGCCCGCGCGGGCATGGCTGGAAAGCGAGGCTGCGCGCGGCGGGCCGAGCGTCGCCGAAGCCGAGGCGGGCATTTCCGCGACGATGGCGCTGGGCAGGGTGCCGAGCGATGCCGAATGCGCCAGGGGCATTCTGGTCTTTCTCTCGGACACGCTCTCGGCAGTCACTGGCGCAACGCTGGACATCAACGGTGGCGATTATCTGCCGCTGTGAGGACATGAGCGGAGGGGGCGCCAAGCCCCCCCGAACGCTGGGCGTCACACGCGTTCGACGCGCAGGCGCGGGATGGGGTGGCTTGCCGCACGGACCCAGCGGAGCAGCAGGTGGCCTTCGCCATGGCCATGGGTGGTCAGCCAGTTGGGTTCGCCCGGGTCCGTGGCGGACAGGACGATGCGCACGCTGCCGTCGGCTTCGCGCACTGCGTTTCCGGCATTGATGCAGGCGGGCACGTAGCGATAGTCGAGCGATTCCATCCACCAGTTGTCGACCTGGATGTTCCAGTGTTCGCAATCCGGCACGTCGGTTTCGATCACGAGGCGTTCGTCGGGTGCCAGCTTCCAGTAGCCGTGAACATAGAAGATCGCCGGATCGCCGCCCGCCTTGTGGAACATGTCCTGGCCCCAATCGCGCATTTCGTTGGGGTAGGGCATGAACATCGCGGTCCAGTTGGCGAACATGCGCGTGGCGTTCACGACAAAGTCGCCCGCAGCCATCATCCGCCGCTCGATGGCCTGAGGGTCGGTCGGTGGGGGAAAGGCAGGACCTTGGCTGATGCGCTCTATCGCGAAGCGGGCGGGTGTTTCGGCCGGGCGATGGAGGAACGTCTGCCGCACCTGCAGAATGTTGGAATCGGGCGCGAGCGGCAGCCAGGGGACATCGCCTTCAGGCCTGGTCGCGCTGGCGATGATGGTGAAATCGCCGTTGGCATCGGCGCCGAACGCTTCCTTCTGAAGCTCTCCGGTGGAGGCCATGGTGCCGTCGATGGCGTAGCGGTTGGCCTTGGACCCGATCGACAGGTAATGGACCGTGCCGATGTTGCCTGTCAGGCGGTATGTCCGGTCACCCAGAATGGTGGCCGAAAGATAGAGGTTGTCGGGGTTGTCGCCGCCGAGCTTGGCAGTTTCATGGCTGGGCAGGACGAAGGACGGAAAATCGGGATCGCCGCCTTCGAGGTACATCTCGAGGCCGAGCCTGACGATGCGGCTGAGGTAGCGCGCGCCTTCGGCCTGATCGAGCAGGGACAGGGGCGCACCTTGCGCGCCAAGCGTTGCCTGGGCTTCGCCGATGCGGCGGGTGAAGCGGTCCCACAAGTCGGCGCCGAAAACGGTCACAATCTCTCTCCCTGAAATGTGCGGCGCAGGACGGCGTAACGGTCTTCCATCGTCCTGCGGGTGACGCTGGCATCGGCTGCCAGTTCGAAGCCATGGTAGCCGCCGGCGTAGACATGCAGATCGACGGGGACGCCTGCGCGGGCCAGTCGCCGGGCGTAGGCGATGTCCTCGTCGAGAAAGAGATCGAGCGAACCGACCGCGATATAGGCCGGGGCCAATCCTTCGAGGTCGTCGGCACGGGCGGCGGCAATGTAGCCGCGCCTGTCTTGCTCGACATCTTCGCTTCCTATGCGCAGCGCCCATGCTGCTGCATTGGCCTCGGCCGTCCAGACGAACTCGCCGCAATGGGGATGGTCTCCCTGCGTCCGATCGTCGAGCATCGGACAGATCAGCATCTGCATGGCGAGCGCAATGGTGCCTCTGTCGCGCACCATCAGGGCCAGCGATGCGGCAAGGCCGCCGCCGGCGCTCTCGCCCCCGATGGCGATCCGAGAGGCATCGATGCCGTGGCTTTGCGCATTCTCGACAAGCCAGCAAAGCGCGCGATAGCAGTCCTCTACCGGCTGCTGGCCGGTCACTTCGGGTGACAGGCGATAGTCCACCGACGCCACGACGCAGCCGACCTCTCGGGCAAGCGCGATGTTGGCGGGCGAGGACATGATCGCGTTGCCAAGGACGAAGCCGCCGCCGTGGATGTGGAAATACAAAGGCAGGTGGCTCGTCTGGCCGACCGGTCGGTGGAGGATGATGTTTAGCTCCGGTCCGGCGGTGGACGCCGGAACCGAGATCTGCTGGAGGACTATGTCGTCGCAGGCCATCGCTTCGGGCGCCGCTGCAAAGCCATCCATCGTTGCCCGCAGGTGCTCAAGGCCCGGTCCGGTGATATCGAAAGTCGGGAACAGCGCCAAGGCGGACAGTAGCTCCGGGTCAACGAGGTGGCGTGTATCCATGCTCCGGTTCAGCCGGTGATCTGCCCGCCATCCAGCACCAGAACGGTGCCGGTGGCATAGCGCGCTTCGTCACTCGCGAGATAGGCGATGGCCGCTGCCACTTCCTCGGGCGTGCAGGCGGGACGGTCGGTCAGCTTGGGCATGTTGCGCCCTGCGGCTTCTGCGAAGATTGCCGGATCGACGCCGCCGCCCGCAGTCGATTTCTCGTGCATGGGCGTGGCGACACCGCCGGGCGCCACGGCGTTGACGCGCACACCGTAGCGGGCAAACTCGAGGCTGGCCGCTTGCGTGACGGCAATGACTCCGGCCTTGCTGACGCCATATGCCGACGTGCCATAAACCGGATGCAGGCCGCCTGCCGAGGCGACGCTGACGATATTGCCCTTGCTCTGCTTGAGGTGGCCGATTGCAGCCTGAATCAAGTAGAATGGGCCGGACAGGTTGATGTCGAGCGTGCGCTGCCAGACTTCGGGCGAGGTTTCCTCGAACCGGCCCCACGCCATGATCCCTGCGACATTGAGAAGGATATCAATGCCGCCCAGCGCGCCTGCGGCAGCATCGACGAGCCTGGCTGCGGCGGCGGGATCGCGGGCGTCATAGGCGAAGGCGACACCGCCAAGTGGGTCAGCCACGGCGCTCGCGCCTGCAAGATCGACATCGCCGATGGCCAGCCGCGCGCCTTCGGCGGCGAAGCGCTCGGCTGTGGCACGACCGATGCCGGACGCGCCGCCAGTGAGCAGCACGCGCTTTCCGGTGAAACGAGAGGTCATGGCAGGATAGTCCTTTCGACAAGATCGCCGCGATTGCGCAGCGCGACAAAGGCCGCAGCGGCAAGGAGTATGATGGCAAAGACGATGAATGCGCCGGACAGGCCGCCGACGCGGCGCAGGACGTCAAACGCCAGCGGGTTCAGGAACTGTCCGGCGTTGAGGGCGCTGACGATGACGCCCATGGCCAGTGCATGGACGAATGGCGGCGCCTTGCGGAAGATCAGCGAGGCGATGGCTGGCTCCGACATGCCCGCGCCGATGCCGACGAGGCAGCACCCGCCAAAGACCTGCCAGGTTTGCGATGCCAGCCCGATGATCAGGATGCCAATGCCCATCGAGGCGGCATCGATCACGAGGAATCCGTGGAGTCCGATGCGGCTGCGCAAGTATCCGAAAGACCAGGCGGTGACCATCGCGACGATCGACGTGGCGGCAATCACCGTGCCGATCATCTGCGCGCTGCCCATGCCGCGCTCAGCCAGCAGGAATCCGGCCTGGATTGCAGGCGTGAACATGCCGAGCGTGAGAAGGATCAGCAGCAGGTAATAGGGCCAGACGCGTGCGAGTTCCGCCAGTGCGCCCTTCTCTCCCCTTGTGTGCACTTCGCGCGGAACGTTGCGGATGACCAGGAAGGCGATCAGCAGCGTGGGGATGCCGAGCAGATAGAGTGCGAACGGAGCCTGCCATCCGCCGATGTCGACCAGCAAGCCGCCGAAGACGAGCGCAAGCGCCGCGAGCAGCGACGACAGCGAAGTGGCCCAGCCCAGCACCTTTTCACGGGCATGGCCGGAGAAGTGATCGCCAATCAGTCCGAGGCTCGACGTCAGCACGCCCCCGCCGGCGATGCCCAGCAGCAGCCGCAAGGCGAGCAGCGCCGTTTCGCTGGTGATGGCCAGAACGCCCGCACCGCCGATCACGTAGAGCACGAGCGAGCCCAGCAGGACCGCGCGCTGGCCGATGCGATTGGCCAGCATCCCTGCCAGCGGCGCGGCAAGGATCAACATTGCCGCAGGCAGGGTCATCACGATCTGCGAGAACAGTTCGCTACCCGCGCTCTGCCCGAAATGCGCGGCCATGGCGACGAGCGCGGGCGCCGCAGCCATCGGGATGAGCGCGACGAGCGCAGGCCCTGCAACGCAGACGGCAGCGACCAGACCGCCGCCGTTGCGGTCAGCAGCCTGTGGGGCGGCCACGGTCATATCGTCCGGGTGGCCAAGGCTGCATCGCGCATCGCGCCTTCGATGTACCCGACGCCCGTGCAATCGCCGATGGCGTGGACGGGCAGGCCAGCGGCCTTCATCTGGTCGGCAAGGCTTTCGTCCCCGGTGGCTCCCATCGCGACGATGACGGTATCGGCGCGCAAGGTGCGCTCCTGTCCGTGGGCGTTGCTGTAGGTGACGGTGTGATCGCCAATGTGGAAGTTGCCTGTCTCGGTCAGCATTGCGACGCCAAGGTCGTGGCAGTCGTCGACCGCGCGGAAGCGGCGGACGAGTGGGATGCCCTTGCCGACGCGCGGCGATTCCTCGAGCACGGTCACCTTGCGGCCGCGATGGGCGAGGAATTCGGCCAGTTCCAGTCCGACCAGTTCACCGCCGATGATGACGACATGCTCGCCCAGCGGCATCCACGCCTTGGAACCGAGGCGGAGCAGCGGCAGGCGCTTGGTCAGGCCGGTCATCTTGCCCAGCTTCATCGCAAGGCGCGTGCCCGCGCCGGTCTTGGCGACAAGCGTATCGAGGCTCTGGCCGAGCACCAGATTGCGCATGTCATCGCCCGAGAACACGAAGTCGCGATCGGCTCCGGGAATGGGCGGCATGTCGCGCCGGGCACCGGTGGCGACGATCACTTCATCGGCTTGGAGCGAACGGGCAAGATCGGGCGTGGCGCGTGTGTTCAGGCGGACATCGATATCGCGCGAGGCGACTTCGCGCTTGAGCCAGTCGACGATGCGCTGGTTCGGGGCATAGGCAACCGAGGCGAATTGCGCCGTGCCGCCAAGACGGTCGGTCGCCTCGCACAAGATGACCTTGTGCCCCTTGTCGGCCAGATCGCGCGCGGCCGCCATGCCGCCGGGGCCTCCGCCCACGACGAGCACGGTCTTTCGACGCGGCGAAGGAAGCTGCTGGCGATCGGTCTCGTGTCCGGTGAGCGGGTTGACGGCGCACATGATGTGGCTCGAATTGAAGATCGCGCTGATGCAGGTGTAGCAATAGACGCAGGGGCGCACGGCATCGGGCTTGCCCGCGGCAAGCTTGTTGGGCAGTTCGGGATCGGCAAGGAGCTTGCGGCCCATCGTGACGAAATCGAGCTTGCCCTGCGCGATGAAGCGGTCGGCGTCTTCAGGCTCGATCCGGCCCGGGCAGATCACCGGGATCGAAACGGCGGCCTTGATCGCTTCGGCGTTGCTGACAAAGCCGTTGCGCATGTCTGTGGCGTGGCCGGTCGAATAGGTCCGTCCGTAATTGCCATCGCCGTGTGCAGAAACATGGATGGCGTCGAGCCCCGCTTCCTCGGCGAGGCGAGCTACGGTGACGGCGTCCTGCAGCGTGATGCCATAATCCATCAGGAATTCCTGACTGTCGAACCGCATCCACACCGGATAGTCGGGACCCACGGCGGCACGCACGGCGCGGATTGTCTTGATCAGCAGGCGCGCGCGGTTCTCGACCGAGCCGCCGTAGGCATCGGTGCGATGGTTGTAGGCGGGCGATAGGAACGTCGAGAAAATGTAGCCATGGCCTGCGTGGATCTCCACCGCATCGATCCCGGCCCGCACGGCCCGATCGGCTGCGCGGGCGAAGAGATCGACGATGTGCTCGATGCCCGCCTCGTCCAGCGAATTGTACTGCACCTCGCCCATCTTGGCGTAAGGTTCGAAGAACTTGGCCTGCTCCTCGGGCAGCATGACGTCGAGGAAATCGCCGGAGTCCTTGGATGCAGGGGGGGGATTGGGGCAGGCGACCGGACGTCCGTCGAGCATGTCGGTCATCGCGACGAGGCCGCCGTGATGGAGCTGGACGCAGAGCTTTGCGCCATGGTCGTGCACTTCGTCGGCCAGCTGCTTCAGGCCGGGGAGGAAACGGTCGTCGCTGATCGCTTCCTGCCGCCAGTTGCTTGCCCCTTCGGGAAAGCCGACCGAGACCGAGCCCATGGTGACCAGCGCAGCGCCGCCCTTCGCGCGTGCCACGTAGTAGGTCCGCAAACGGTCGCCGACCGAGCCGTCCTCTTCCGCCAGATTGGATCCCATAGGCGAGAAGAAGATGCGGTTCCTGAGCTCGAGCTGGTTGATGCGGCCCGGGCTCAGGAGGTGGCGGTAACTGCGTTGACTCATGACAGAAATTGCCTCGACATCGTTCTCTCCCGCGCGGTGCGGATGTGTTTTGCGATGACATATCGAGGTCTGGCGCCTTTCTCAATCATAAAGCGCAGAGATGGGCGACAAATTGTTACGCAAAATGTAGTCTGTGTTGACAGATTTGACGGAATGCGTATTCCCGAAGTGGATGAGGACGGCGCGAAGGCCGTCCCGTGATCGCAAGCTGGGAGAGAGAAGATGGCTGCGCCTGAGTCTGCGCTGCTGGAGCAGATGTTCCATCGCATGGCGATATCGCGCGCCATCGAGCGATTGATGCTGCGCCATACGCGCGAGGAGCGCTTTTCCGGCTGGTGGCATCCCGGCGAAGGGCAGGAGGCGGCTCCCATCGGTGCGACAGCTGCGCTGCGCCATGATGACTACGTCTGGTATCAGGGCCGGGGCTGCGCCTGGGCCATCGGCAAGGGCATGGACCCGCTGCCGATCCTGGGAGACCTTCTTGGCAAGATGAACGGGGCGACCCGTGGCAAGGGCGGCGGCGTTCCGCACTGGGCGGACTACAGCCTTGGCATCATGGGCGAGGGTGCAACGCTCGGCTCGGTCTATCCGCTCGCGGCGGGCTCGGCGCTAGCGTCGAAGATCCGCAAGGACGGTCGGGTCAGCATTGCCGACTTCGGAGACGGCACGGCTTCGCGCGGGACGTTCCATGAAACCATGATGCATGCAGTGGCGTGGAAGCTGCCGCTGATCTATTTCTGCGAGAACAACGGACTGCTGGTGGGCACGCGCACCGAACAGGTTTCGGCGAGCGCGGATATCGCGAACCTCGCCAAGGGCTATGGCATTCCCGGCGTGGTGGTGGACGGGCAGGACGCCATCGCGGTCTATGAAGCGACCAGTGAAGCGGCGGCGCGGGCCCGGGCGGGTGAAGGCCCCACGCTGATCGAGGCCAAGGTGACCCGCAAGCATGGCCACTATGCCGGCGATCCCCAGCACTATCGCGATCCGGACTACCTGAAGGACTACCGTGACCCGGTGGACATCCTTGCGGCGCAGCTTTCCGGCAATGCCGCCGCGCGCATCATCGAGCAGGCCGACGCCGAAGTTGCCGATGCTTACGAGGCCGCAAAGGCGGCGCCCGATGCCGACGTGTCTGTCATCGAGAGGGATCTCTACCATGTCGCATGAGGTGATGGGCTACAACGCGGCGATGGGGCTGGGCCTTGTCGAGGAAATGCGCCGCGACGACAGCATTTTCATCATGGGCCAGGGCGTCGTCACCGGCGGCTGGTTCGGGATGGAGAAAGGTCTCGTCGACGAATTCGGTGCGGACCGCGTGCTCGATTGCGGCATTGCCGAAGCCTTCGAGGCCGGCCTTGCGGCAGGCGCGGCGATTGCGGGCATGAAGCCGGTGATCAACATGGGCTTCGGCGATTTTGCTCTCATCGCGGGAGACGAGATCTACCACAAGCTGGCCAAGTGGCGTTACATGCACGGGCTCGACGTGCCGATGACCGCCGTCATCATCTTCCCCATCGGGGCGATGGGCGGCGCGGGGCCGGAGCATTCGTCCTGCACCGAAGTGCTGGGCATGCATTTCCCCGGCCTCAAGGTCGTGGTTCCCTCGACGGCGGAGGATGCCAAGGGCCTGATGAAGGCCGCGCTTCGCGAACCAAACCCGGTCCTGTTTCATTCGGTGCAAGGGCTTGGCTGGACGCGGTCTGACGTGCCGCTGGATCCCGATTTCGTGGTGCCCATCGGCAAGGCGGCAACGCGCCGGGCCGGGCAGGATCTCACGATCCTGACTTATGGTTCCATGGTGCCCCGCGCGCTGGAAGCAGCGGAGCGGTTGGCAGGCGAAGGCATCGATGCGGAAGTCGTCGACCTGCGGACTCTCGTCCCGCTCGATTGGGATCATGTGCTTGAATCGGTGACTCGCACGCATCGCGCAATGGTCGTGCACGAGGCGTTCCGGACAGCAGGGCCGGGGGCCGAGATCGCCGCGCAAATCCAGGAGCGGGCCTTCTTCGATCTCGAAGCGCCGGTCCTCAGGCTGGGCGCAAAGGATTTTCCGCTGTGCCAGATTGCCGAGCTTGAACAGGCGGCAATTCCGTCCGTCGACGCCATCGCCGCCGAAGCGCGTCGACTGGCCGCGATCTGAAGGTGCGCGCCATGTTGAATGACCTTTGCATTCCTCGCATGGGCTCGGTCGAGAACGCGCGCCTGCTCGGCTGGCGCGTGGCCGAAGGCGAGGCGTTCGAGGCCGGGCAGATCCTCTACGAAGTCGAGACCGACAAGACCACGGTCGAGGTCGAGGCGGATGCCGCGGGCGTGCTGGCGCAATGCACCGCCAGCGAAGGCGAGGAGTTCAAGGTGGGCGACAAGGTCGGCCTTTGGGCTGCACCGGGAACCACACCCACGGCCATCGCCAAGGCGCTCGGGCAAGGCTCGGCGCCGACAGTCGTTGCCGCGGAACCGGCAGTGCAACAGGTAGCGACCACTGCCAGCGCTCCGAAAATCGGCGCTGTTCCACCTGCGGATATCCGCCCATTGCCGCGGGCTGCGGCCGGTGGTCGCAAGGTCTCGCCACTGGCCCGGCGTCTTGCCGCGCAGTTCGGTGTCGATCTTGCCCAGGTCAACGGGACAGGCCTGGGCGGAAAGATCGGTGGCAATGACGTGCTGGCTGCGCGCGATGCAGGCCAGGTGCCAGCGCCACTCGCTGGTCCGACGGTCTCGACACCGCTGCCTGACGTTTCGTCACCGGTCGCGCACGATGGTGAGCTTGTGCCGCACACGATGCGCCGCCGCACGATTGCCCAGCGCATGGCGCTTGCTGCATCGATCCCGACGTTGACGGCGGACATGGAAATCGACCTCGGTGCGCTCATGGCCTTCCGCAAGTCACCGCAGGGCAATGGGACCTCGGTGCTCGGCCTGATCGCGTACGCGGCAACCTCGTCGTTGCTGGAACATCCGCGCCTCAACGCACAATGGCGCGATGATGCGATGGTGTCGTTTCGTTCGGTACATCTCGGCATTGCCGTGGATGCGGCGGACGGGTTGGTCGTTCCCGTCATCCGCCATGCCGAACGTCTCAGCCCGCTTGGACTAACAGAGGCCATCGCCAACCTTGCCGCCAGAGCGCGGGCAGGGCAGTTGCGCCCCGAGGAAATGGAAGGGGGCTCCTTCACGATCTCCAACCCCGGCTCGATCGGTCCGGTCATCCGGGCCGAGGCACTGCTCAATCCGCCGCAGGTAGCCCTGCTGGGCCTGCCCGGAATCGTTCGCACGCCGGTTGCTGTTCGCCATGGTGACGATTGGGCGATGGCGGTCAGGCCGGTAATCCGCGCATCGCTATCCTTCGATCACCGTGCGATTGATGGCGGCCCGGTCATCCGTTTCCTCAGCACTCTCAAGTCCCGGATTGAATCGCTATGACTGCAAAGCGTCGTTTCATCGTGATCGGTGCCGGGATGTCCGGCATTCTGGCGGCTATCCGGCTGAAGGAGGCGGGGCAGACCGATTTCGTGGTCTATGAAAAGGGCAGTTCGATCGGCGGGACCTGGCGCGAGAACCGCTATCCCGGTCTGACCTGCGACGTGCCTGCGCATTGCTACACCTACAGCTTTGCGCCCCATGCCGACTGGAGCGCGTTCTATGCGCCCGGCCCCGAGATCAAGGCCTACTTCGAAAAGGTGATCGACGATTTCGCGGTGCGCGATTTCATCCGGCTGAACCACGAAGTCACCGCCTGCGAATGGGACGGTTCGCGCTGGCAGGTGACCTTGGCCGACGGAACGCGCGACAGCGCCGACATCGTTATCGCGGCCTCTGGCGTGCTCCACCACATCAACGATCCGGCGATTCCGGGCAAGGAAAGCTTCGCTGGCGCGATGTTCCACTCCGCGCGCTGGGACGATAGCGTGGCGCTGGAAGGGAAGCGGATCGGGATTATTGGCAACGGTTCGACCGGCGTCCAGATCGTGACGGCACTGGCCGATGTGGCCTCGACCCTCGTTCATTTCCAGCGGTCTCCGCAATGGGTGATGCCTGTCCAGCAGTTTGCCTATTCGGACGAAGATCGCGCCGCCTTTCGTGCCGATCCCGGCCGGATCGATGCGATCCGGTTCGGAGATGATTACTGGAACGGAATCCGCCGCTTCAATTCGGCCATCGTCGATCCCGACAGCCCGGCGATGCGCGAGATCGAGGAGCTTTGCAGCCGCAACCTCGAGGAATCGGTGCGCGACGCGGCGCTTCGGGAGAAGCTGCGCCCGAATTATCGGGCAGCCTGCAAGCGGCTGATCTATTCGTGGAGCTATTACGACGCCGTGCAGAAGGCCAATGTCGACGTTGAAGTAGGGCAGATTGACCGGATCGAACCGGATGGCATCCGGATGAAGGATGGTACTTTCCATCCGCTCGACGTGATTGTCCTGGCCACAGGCTTCCGCGCCGACCGTTTCATCCGACCGACGACTGTGAAGGGTGCCAGCGGGGCCGACCTTGACGACTTCTGGAAGGAGCGCCCGACCGCGCACTATGCGGTGACGTTGCCCCGCTTTCCCAACTTCTTCATGCTCAACGGGCCAACCGGTCCGGTCGGCAACTTCTCACTGATAGATATCGCCGAGAGGCAATGGGACTATCTGGCGCAGTTAATGGAGCCGATTCTGCGTGGCGAAGCACGGACGGTCGAGCCTACAGCCGAAGCCCATGCCGACTACGACCGCCGCCGGACCGAAGCGGCACGGCAGACGATCTTCGGCTCGGGCTGCACCAGTTGGTATCTCGACAAGGACGGCGTGCCGCTGACCTGGCCATGGAGCTATGACGCATTTGCCGAGGCCATGGCGCGGCCTGTGCCTGAGGAGTACCGCTGGGCCTGACGCCCTGCACGGCTCTGTCGACATCGGCCATGACCAAAGGCGCACTGCGCGCGTCTGACTGCTGGTGACGCCGAATCTTCTTTCATGAATTCGCCGGGGTTCAGCGCCGGTCCTCCGACGGCTGAACCCACAAATTGGCACTTCACCTGATCAAAGGAACAGGTCGCCGTTTTCGCCGCCCATGAGGACGTTGGCATAGTTGCGGGCGAAGCCGACCGGGTTGTTGGCGACGTGGGCACGGGCCATGCGGACGTCGTGCCACAGGTCCTGGAATTCGCTGCCGGTATAGACCGAGCGGCCGCCCGCAACGTCCATCAGCAGGTTCATCGCCTCGATGCAGCGGTCGCCGACGAGGCTTGCCTGATAGCGGTAGCGGACGCGGTCGAGCATGGTCGGGCGCCAGTTGGCGGCCTCCATCTCGTCATAGGCGCGGACCATCACGGCGGTGGCTTCGTCGGCAAGGTTGGCGGCGCGGGCGATGCGGCCGAGCACGTCGGGGTCGGCGTTGCTCTTGGTCATGTCGGTGGTGGTCATCCCGGCGCGATCGCGCATCAGGGTGATGGCATGACGCACCGCGCCGATCGCGCTGGTGTTGACGACGCGCACGAAGACCTGCGCCCAGGGCAGGTCATAGACGCCGGGCCCCTGCCCGTGAATGCAGTTGAACCCGTCCATCTGCTTGTGGGTCATGTGGTCTGGCACGAAGATGGGTTCGTCGATCACGATGTCGTTCGAGCCGGTGCCCTGCAGGCCCATGGTGAACCAGGTGTCGTCGATGCGGTACTGGGTGTTGGGCACGAGGTGGGTGCGGTAGCCTTCGCCGGGGATCACGCCGCCGAGCAGCACCCAGTTGCAGTGCGCAGACCCGCTCGACCAGCCCCAGCGGCCCGAGAGCATCACGCCGCCATCGACCTTTTCGGCTTTGGCGCCGACCGGGTTGTAGGAGCTGGAGATCATCGCGTCGGGCCCGTCGGCAAACAGGGTTGCCTGCGCTTCTTCTGCCATCAGCGCGACCTGGTAGTTGTGGACCGCGACGATGCCCAGCGCCCAGGCGGTGCTCATATCACGTTCCGCAATGGCGATCTGGTCGAGGAAGAAGTCCTGCGGACGTCCGGCGTGGCCGCCGTACTGCCTGGGCGTGAAGTGGCGGAAGAAGCCGTCAGCCGTCAGTGCATCGACCACCGGCTGCGCAATGCGCCGCGCTTTCCTGCCTTCGGCGGCATGGGCGGCCACCAGATCAAGCGTGGAAGCGGAAATGGCCATCGGTAGTCTCCCCAAATCTCGTGCGCACATGGCGGAATTATTTTCTCCGCATATACGGCCTTTCAACGAGTCATACTGTCTTATGCGTGAGATTGTAGCGAAAAAATCACGCAATGCCCAAAGTGACAGGGGAATAAGGACAATTTCTGCAAATCTTGAGGCAGCGCCTTCGCATAGCCGGGTCGCCTCGCCGCTTTTGATCCACTGATTCGTAAAAATCATGATCATAGATTACGCATTGGATTGACATCAGCGCCCGAATCGTCGCAGATGCGCGGAAACGCCCGAAGGGTTGGAAGAGGAGGCCGTGATGGCGCAGGATTCGAACGTGCAGGACTTTGCAGGCCAGGTCGCCGTGGTGACCGGCGGCAGCGACGGCATCGGCCTCGCCACCGCGAAACTGCTGGCGGCACGCGGCGCAACCGTGGTGATCTGCGCCCGCCGTGACGACAAGCTCGAAGCCGCGCGCGCGGAGATCGCCGAGGTCGGCACGGTCGAAGCGGCCAGGCTCGACGTGTCGGACTTCGATGCCTTCACCGCGCTGATCGAGGACGTGGCCGCGCGTCACGGACGGCTCGACATGCTGGTGAACAATGCGATGTCGGTGCACTATGCCCCAATCGGCAAGCTGACGCTGGAGCACTGGCGCAAGGACTTTGCGGTCAATGCCGATGCGGTGTTCGTGGGCACCAAGGCGGCGATGGCTGTCATGGCCAAGCAGGACCTCGAAGGTCGCCAGCGCGGCTCGATCGTCAACATCGCCTCGACCTGCGGGATCAAGGCGCTGGCCAACATGGCGAGCTATTCGGCCTCGAAGGCGGCGCTGGTCCACTTCACCGCTGCCGCTGCGATGGAAGGCGCTCCGCTCGGCATCCGCATCAATGCGATCGTGCCGGGTCAGGTGCAGACTGCCGCGACGCAGGACTTCGAAAGCAAGGCACCCGAATTCGCCGCCGCCACCACCAGGGCGATTCCGATGCAGCGGGGCGGCGAGCCTGACGAGTTGGCCGAGGCCATCGTCTTCATGCTCTCGCGCAAGGCGAGCTACATCACCGGCACCGCGCTTCCCGTCGATGGCGGCAAGGCTGCGCAACTCTACATGCCGGGTTGAGGCACGACAGATGAAGCTTGGATTTTCCGCCGCCGACGAGGCCTTCCGCGAAGAGTGCGCCGACTGGCTGCAGGGCCAGATGGCGGGCGAGTTCCGCGACATCAAGGGCGTCACCCAGCTTACCGCCATGCCCGAGCGGCGGCGCGAGTGGGAACAGCAGCTGGGCGAACACCGCTGGGGCTGCATTGGCTGGCCAGAGCAGTGGGGCGGGCGCGATGCCAGCCTCGCCCAGCAGGTGATCTTCGCCGAGGAATATGCCCGCGCCGGGGTTCCGGGGCGCATCAACCACATCGGCGTGGAGCTGGCCGGGCCGACGATCCTGACCTTCGGCACTGACGAGCAGAAGCGCCGCTTCCTGCCCGACATCGCGGCGGGCAAGACGATCTTCTGCCAGGGCTTTTCGGAGCCGGGCGCAGGGTCTGACCTTGCCAGCGTGCGCACCAAGGGCAGGCTGGAAGATGGGGAATGGATCGTCGATGGTCAGAAGATCTGGACGAGCCTTGCCCACATTTCCGACTGGATCTTCGTCGTCACCCGTACGCAGGAAGGCTCGCAAGGCCCCAAGGGGCTGACCTTCCTGATGATGCCTTTGCATCAGCCCGGCATCGAGGTCCGCCCGATCCGCCAGATCAATGGCGATGCCGAATTCAACGAGACCTTCTTCACCGAAGCGCGCTGCCCGGCCGACAGCCTGATCGGCGCACCCGGCGATGGCTGGAAGATCGCGATGGGCCTGCTCGCCTTCGAGCGCGGCGTCTCCACGCTCGGCCAGCAGATGGGTTTCCGCAACGAGCTGGACGAGATCATCAAGGCGGCCAAGGAGACGGGCAAGGACCGCGATCCGGTGATCCGCCAGCGTATTGCCAGCGCCGAGATTGGTCTCAGGCTCATGCGCTACGGCGCGATGCGGATGCTCTCGAACTCCGACCATTCGAGCATCGACGGCGCGGCGCTGACCTACAAGATCCAGTGGGCCTCGTGGCGCAGGCGGCTTGGTGAACTGGCCATGGACGTGCTCGGGCAGGCTGGCGAAGTGGCGGCCGGGGATGCCTATGAGTGGGACATCCTGCCCAACCTGTTCCTGTTCAGCCGCGCGGACACGATCTATGGCGGGACCAACCAGATCCAGCGCAACCTGATCGCCGAGCGCGGGCTGGGTCTGCCGAGGGAGCCACGGGGCTGATCGGTAAAGGCGTTCCCGTCCTCCAAACACTCCGTCACCCTGAACTTGTTTCAGGGTCCATTTCTCGTCCCAAGCTGCGGCTTAATCGGCAAGATGGATCCTGAAACAAGTTCAGGATGACGGTTGTTTTGTGGTGGAGCGCAGCGCAGACGCACACCCTTGCCCCGATGCGTAGCGCGCTTTAGGCTTTGCTTACGCAATCCTGGGGGAACCACTTGGCCGACGACAAGCCCAACACGCGCCGCGCAAAGACTGCCGCGCTCGACGAGATCGACCTGCGGATCATTGAAGTGCTGCAGCGCGACGGTCGCGCGCAATCGACGGTGATCGGCGAGGAACTGGGGCTGACCGGCAATCTGGTGGCCAACCGCATCCGCGCGATGGAAGCGGCGGGACTGATGCGGGTGGTGGCGCTGGCCGACTTTCGCGTCCACGGCTATCGCCTGCTGGCGCGCATCCGCCTGCAGGTGAGCGGTCGCGCGCCGCTCGACGTGGCGCAGGAACTGGCGCAGCGCGAACACGTGCTTTCGGTGCACATCACCTCTGGCCGTTACCCGGTCAGCTGCCTCTATGCCTTCCACGCCGCGCGCGAGATGATCGAGGCGGCGCGTGACGTTTCGGCAGGGATTGCGGGCGTGGAGGACGTCGACGTCGAACTGCTCAACACGATCTATCGCTACAATACTGCCGTGGGGCCGCTTGCGGCATGAACGGCGTCTTTCCCCAGACCGACGAACTCGACCGCCAGATCGCCGAAGCACTGGCCGAGGATGCAAGGCTTTCGTTCCGCAAGATCGCCGCCGATCTTGGCGTGACCGAGGGCACCGTGCGCGGGCGGGTGAAGCGGCTGCAGAATGCAGGGCTGCTCAAGCTGGTGCCGATCGTCGATATTGCGCGCGGCATGGATGCGACGAATGCCGGGCAGCACATGATGTTCGTGACGGTGAAGTGCGCCAGCGGCAAGCTCGATCAGGTGCGCGACGGGTTGCTCGCACTCCCGCAGGTGCGTGCGCTCTACGATGCCAACGCCGCGCTGCGCTTGATCGCGGTCTGCGTGCTGCCGAGCCTCGAAGAGGCAGCGGCAGTGACCAACCAGGTACTCGCGCTTGACGGCATCCGCGAGGCCGAGACCGAGCTGGTGCTGCAGACGGTGAAATACAAAGCCGCCATCGGCCCGATCGCGACGCTCGAGGATCTGCGCGGGGCGGATAGCCTCAGCGAAGACTGAACCAGATCGCCGGTTCCACCAGCTATCCAACACACCCGTCACCCCGGCGCAGGCCGGGGGCCACGAGGGTGCGGCTTGGCGCTGCGCTGCTGGTGATCGATGGTGCGGTTTGGATTGCGATGTTGCGTGTGACGCGAGGCCATGGGCCCCGGCCTTCGCCGGGGTGACGGGGTTGGGTGTTGAGAGCTTACCCTGCAACCCCGCGTCGCCCCGGCCCCAGTACGTTGCGGAAGGGCGCTGCGCTGTGGGTGGGGATTGAGGGTGCGGTTGGGGTTCTCGAGGTTGCGTGGGGGGAGAGGCCATGGACCCCGGCCTTCGCCGGGGTGACGGGGTTGGTTTGGTGGCTAGGCTGCGTTGGGGGTCAGACCTTCGCCCGTCGCCCTTCCCAAGGCGCGGCCTTTTCCACTTGTCCGGCCAGCCGGAACAGCAGGCCTTCCTCGCCATAGCGGCCGGTGACCATGATGCCGATGGGCAAGCCGTCCTTCGACATCGCCAGCGGCAGCGACATGGCGGGTTGGCCGGTGCCGTTGTAGATGCCGCAGAACGCGGTGTAGGCGCCGACTTCGCGGCCCCAGTCCATCATCGAGCGCCCGGTATCGAGCCCGATGCGGCCGAGCGGCAACGGCGGGGCCGAAAGGGTGGGCGAGAGGATCACGTCGTAGCGTTCCATGAACTGCGCGATGGTGATCGCGGCGGTCTGGTAGGCGTTGTTGCCGCGCGCGAAGTCCATGCCGGAGTACGACTTGCCCATCGCGATCATGTCGAGCGTGGTCCGTTCCACCACATCCGGCCCGAGTTCGATGCCGAGCAGCTTGGCGCGGTCCATGCAGTCCGCCGCGACCGATGAGGCCATGAGCGCGAAGCTGCTTGCCCCGATCACTGCCATGTCGATCCTGGGCGCGGCTTCCTCGACATGGTGGCCGAGGCTTTCGAGCAGCTTGGCCGCCGCCTTCGTCGCTTCCACGACTTCGGGATCGACCGGTGCGCCGGAGTAGGGCGAAAGCATCAGCGCGATGCGCAACTTGCCCGGATCGCGGCTGACTTCGGCAAGGAAGGGGCGTTCGGGCGTGGGGGCGCTGTAGCGTGAGCCGGGCTCGATGCCGCAGGTTGCGTCAAGGATCGCGGCGGAATCGCGCACCGTGCGGCTGACCGCGTGGTGGACCGACATGCCGCCCCAGCCTTCAGTGCGGGCAGGTCCCATCGGCACGCGCCCGCGCGAGGGCTTGAGGCCGAACAGACCGCAGGCCGAGGCCGGAATGCGGATCGAGCCGCCGCCGTCGGTAGCGTGCGCCGCCGGGATCACACCAGCCGCGACAGCTGCCGCCGCGCCGCCGGACGAGCCTCCGGCGATACGCGTCGGGTCCCATGGGTTGCGCGTCGGGCCTTTCAGCACGCTTTCGGTCGAGCCGGTGAGGCCGAATTCGGGCGTGGTGGTCTTGCCGAAGATGACGAAGCCTGCGCGCTCGATGCGACGTACCAGTTCCGAGGTAATGCTCGCGCGCTGGCCCTTGTAGAGGCGGCTGCCATTCTCGGTGACTTCGCCCGCGATATAGGTGTTGAGGTCTTTCAGCAGCCACGGCACGCCGCTGAACGGGCCTTGCGGCAGGCCCGCCGCGATGGCCTTGCGCGCATAGTCGTAGTGCTTTTGCGCCATGAAGTTGAACTTCGGGTTCTGCGCCTCAGCACGACCGATCGCCGCCTCGAGCAGTTCGGTGGCCGAGACCTTGCGCTTCCTGACCAGATCGGCAAGCCCGAGGCTGTCGTGGGTATCGAGTACTTCGCTCATGGCCTGTGCATTTCCCGGCAGGCCGGCGGTCGCGGCAAGCGCGATTCCGCCGGCAAGGGCTTCCCTTCTGGTGGCTTTCATCACTTCACGTAGTACCGCGAATAGTACTTGCGGAACTGCGCGATGGGGCCGTCGCCCTCGCAGATCAGGGCGTTGGGTTCGAACTTCTGGCGATCCCAGATGACCTTGTCCTGATCGAACTGCTTGCAGATGTCGCGGATGATCGCCTTGGCAACGCCAGCGCGCTCGCCCTCGGCCTGCGCGCGGGGCTGGGTGAAGCAGAAGCGCACGTGGACATGGTCCAGCTCGACCGGCGTGATGCAGGCGACGAGCAGCGTTTCGGAAATGCCGGTGAAGCGCGTCCAGCTCTGGCCGGGGCCCATCGTGTCATAGCTGATCTGGCCATCGACCTCGCCCCAGGGCGTGCCCATCTTGGCCTTGACGTCGGCCCCGCGGCCCCAGTCACCCCAGCGCAGATCGCCCAGCGGCACGTTGGCGGTGCCGTGGATGTACTTGAAGTGGGCGACGTCGACGCCGTTCTCGGCCATGTTCTGGATGGAACCATAGACGTTCCATTCGTAGATGTCGTAATCGGTCCACTCGGGGTCGGTCGCCTCGGGCAGATGGACCACGTCGAACAGCGGTGCTGCATCCTCGGGGTGATACCACACCCAGATCCAGCGGTTGGCCTCGGTCACATGCCAGGTGCGGGTGCACTTGCGCTTCACCTGCGGCGGGATCGACTTGGAGTAGGGGATCTCCTTCACGGTCCCTTCCTCGCCGTCATAGCGCCAGGCGTGGAACGGGCATTCGAGCAGGTTGCCGTGCACCTTGCCGCCATGGCCCATGTGTGCGCCCAGATGCTTGCAATAGGCATCGAGCACGCGGACCTTGCCGTCCTCGCCCCGCCACATCGCCAGATCCTGCGAGAAGTAGCGCAGCGGCTTGACCTCGCCCACGGCAAGGTTGGCGCAAAGCTCGATCGGATACCAGCCGAACGGGAAGCCGATGTCGAGATTGCGCTCCTTAACCGAAGCACGGCCCGGAACCGGCGCGGTGCGCCAGTCGGTCAGGTCCTTGCCCTTCAGTTTCTCGAGAATCTGCCACACCGCGACGGGAGCGGTGCGGGCATCAGTTGCCACAGTATCGCCCATGGTTTCACTCCTGAATTGCCGGGGCGGGGGTTGTCTCCGCATTCCGGCGATCACTGGGGGGAGCAGACTTCCCGGCTCCCTGGGATATCAGAGCCCGAAGACCTTCATCGCGTTCTCGCGCAGGAACTTGGGCCATACTTCGTCCTTGAAGGGGACGTTCTGCATGTCGGACATGATGCGGTCGAGGCTGAGGCCCATCGGGAAGTACCCGGCGTAGATCACCTTGTCGGCGCCGCGCGTGTTGGCATAGTCGATGATCGCCTTGGGGTAGTGCTTGGGCGCAAAGGCGCTGGTCGAATAGTAGAGGTTCGGCCACTTGAGCATGAGCTTGACCGCAAGCGCTTCCCACGGCTCTGCGCCGTGGCGCATGACGACCTTGAGTTCCGGGAAGAACCAGCAGACTTCGTCGAGGTGCTCGACCTTCTGCGTTTCCATCGGGATGCGCGGGCCGGGGATGCCGACGTTCAGGAGGATCGGTAAGCCCAGTTCCTCGCATGCGGAGTAGATCGGCCACATGTACTTGTGGTTGATCGCCACCTGCGGCAGCGTGCCCGAAGGGAAGCACGAGACCGCCGAGAGTCCGACTTCGGCGTGGATGCGCTTGATCCGGCGGACTTCCTCGGTGCCGTTGTTGGGATTGATCGGCAGGTCGAAGAAGAAGCGGTCGGGGTAAAGCTCCTTGGCGCGATAGGACGTGTCGTTCTCGTTCCAGCCGACGAGTGCCTTCTCGACATTGTGCTTGTCCATCTGCGCCACGGTCCAGGCGAGGTAATCGTCCTGCTTGCCCGACTGCGGAATGTCCTTGAACATGTACTGCGCCGGCATGGCGAACTGGCCGAGCGTCTGCTTGTCCTTGATCAGGGCGCGGAACGGCGCGAACCACTCGGCGCGGTCCTCGGCGTCAGGGATGCCGAGCATGCAGTCGATGATGCCGATGTTGGTGGGCATGGCCATGTCATTGTTCTCCGGAAAGGGCAGGCCACAACTTGCGCAGGGCGATCTTGTCGACCTTGCCCAGCGCGTTGCGCGGCAATGGGGTGGTGGTAACGGCAACCCGGGTGGGCGCCTTGTAGCGGGCGAGGTGGCTGGCGACCCATTCGATCACGCCGGCCTCGTCGATGTTGGGAGCGATGACGACCGCTACAAGACGCTCGCCAAGGCGTTCATCAGGCAGGCCGAAGGCGGCGCATTCGGTGAGGCCGGGGATCTGGCCGAGCACGCGCTCGACTTCGGCGCAGTAGATGTTCTCGCCGCCCGAGATCACCATGTCCTTCTTGCGGTCGACGATGAAGACATAGCCGTCCGCGTCCACCATGCCGATGTCGCCGGTGCGCAGCCAGCCGTCGTCGGTGAGCACGGCTGCGGTCTCTTCCGGGCGGTTCCAGTAACCCGACATGACTTGCGCGCCGCGCACCACGATCTCGCCGGTCTCGCCAGCAGGGAGGACCGCGCCGTCAGCGCCTTCGATGCGCACTTCGACCATCGGCAGCTTACGTCCTGCAGCAGCAGGCCGCGCCATGAATTCGGGGCCTACCGCCTGCGCGATCGCGCCCGAACATTCGGTCATGCCATAGCCGGTGCCGATCTGCGCATGGGGGCAGAGCGCGTGGACTTCCTCGACGAGGTTGACCGGCAGCGCCTGTCCGCCGCAGCCGATGTTGCGCAGGCTGGAAAGGCTGGTGCCGTCGATGCGGGCGCGGTGGAGGATGTCCCACAGCATTGTCGGCACTGCGCTGAACATCGAGATCTGTTCGGCAGCTATGAGGCGCGCGGCTTCCTCGGCATCCCAGCGGCGCATGATCACCACCTTGCCGCCGCCGAGAAACGGCGAGAGAAAGCCTGAGCCAAGGCCCGAGATGTGGAACAGCGGATAGACCAGCAACGAGGCCTGCTGCGGCATCTGCGCGATCAGCGCTTCGGGCGTCGTGCCCATTTGCGCGGCCATGTTGCTCAGCACCACCATGCCCGACATCTGCGTGGTCATCAGCCCGGTGATGACGTTGCGATGGGAAAGCACCGCGCCCTTGACCCGTCCGGTGGTGCCCGATGTGAACAGGATGGCGCAAGGATCGGTGGCCTTGGCCACACCGGCATCGGGACCGGTATCCGCCGCGCGGCGGGCGATTTCGTCGGCGTCGAGCGGTTTGGTCAGGTCAAGCACGCGGCCCCTGAACCCGGCCTCGCGGATGCCGCTGGCGCGTTCGCTGTCGGCGAGCACCACAGCAGGATCGACGTCCTCGAGCATCGCAAGGAGTTCCGGCCCCGAGCCACGGCTGTTGACCAGCACGGCAACGCCGCCGGCCTTCATCACTGCCAGGAAGGCGACGAGCCATTCCGCGCGGTTGCGCATGGCGATGGCGACGCGGTCTCCGCGCGCGATGTGCAGGATCGGCACGAGCTGGTCGCGCCAGGCGAAGAACTGGTCGTAGTTGAGGCGGCGTTCGTTGCCCGCGCTGTCGAAATCGACGACGCAGGTGCGGTCACCAAAGCGACGGGCGGATTCGATCAGCAGGTTGAGGTCGGGCGGGGCGGCGACGAACTGGCGCAGGCCGTCACGATCGCCGATCTCGAACGGGGAGCCGGGCCCGGCCACCTTGGCCAGCACCGGGTCGGCGGCGAGTAGGGCGTCAGGCGCGCTCATGCCGGGACCGGTGATGCATTGAACTTCTCCCATCGAATCGATGCAGGCCATCGTTTCACTATGGTCTATGACAGCATATGCGGATTTGAAAGCGATAAAATTTGCGCATTGGCTGTTTTTTGCCTCATTCTACCGAATATGCGCAAGGTTTTGTGGCATGGTCTACGCAAATCTGGCAGGTTTGAGCGAAGCAGAGCGCTGCCGCGCCACGTGCAAGGCAGAAAATGGCAGGAGATTGAGGATGACGGACCGGTTCCCCGATGGCGCAGTGATCGTGTTCGGCGGCAGCGGCGGGCTGGGGCGCGGCGTGGCGCTGGAGTTCGCCCGCGAAGGTTCCGACGTCGCCATCGTCTATCGTTCGAAGCAGGCCGTGGCCGAGGAAGCGGCGGCGCAGATCGCGGCGATGGGCCGCAAGGTCACGATCCATCAGGCCGACGTGCGCGAGCGCGGACAGGTGCAGGCGGTGTTTGCCGAAGCGGTCGCTGCGCATGGCCGCGTGCACACGGTCGTCTGGGGCGCAGGGCCTGTCGTGCCGCAAGTCCACATCGCTGACTGGACCGAGCAGATGTTCCGCGATTCGATGGAGATCGAGGCTTTCGGCTTCAACAATGCGGTCCACACCGCGCTGCCGCACATGCGCGAGATGGGCGGGGGCAGCTTCGTCCATCTCGGCTCTGCCGGTCACGACTGGTGGCCCG
>NZ_CM145501.1:2707500-3638869 GCF_055521735.1 Novosphingobium sp. BL-A-41-Hi4A-0G | reverse complement strand
GTGCGTTAGCTTTGACAGGGCCGTCGCCGCGAACCGGCTCATGGGTGATCGTGAAGTCGTTGTAGGGATAGGCGCTCGCGATCTTCGAGACGTTGGCAAACCCGTCGTCGATGAGCGCAATGCGGGTCAGCTCGCCGCGCGAGAGCGTGCAGTCGATCTTGGCATTGTCAGCCGCCTCGACGAACTGGTCGGCACGCGCTGGCGCCGCGCTGAACGCGAGGGCGCAAAGGGCAATGCCCAGCGCCTTCCAGCCCGTATCGATACGGCGCGTCGCACCTAGGGAAAGGCAGGCAACACCGGCGCCAAGCGCCGATGAAGCACAGGGTGTGAGAGCGCTCATGGCTGTCTTCAATCCTTCTGGCTGGGGTCGGGCAGCTGCTCGAAGCCGGTGAGCGCGAGGGAGAGGCCCCGCCTGCTCCAGCGAAACCGGAAGCTGCGTTCGTTGCTGTCGATCACCTGCGCGCCGACGAAGGTCTTGAGCGTGCCGGTGACAGTCGAAGTGAGGCCGCCTGGATCGACATCCATTCGGCGGATGACGAAGGCCTGGGAAATGTCGGAGCCGCGCTGCTCCTCGACGATCTTGACGAGCTCGGCCTTGAGCCGCCCATGCGCTGCCGGATCGGCGAGCTTCAGGATCTCGCCCATCCAGTAATCGAGACCCTGGGGGCTGCGATTGAGCAGCATCAGCGCGGTGTCGCGGGTGACAAGCTCAAGATAATGGGCGTCCGGCCCGGCGCTGGAAAGCGCGAGTCGTGCGCTGGTTATCGGAACCAGGACAACTTCCCGGTCCCGGGTCGCAGCAGCCCCAAGCCCCAGCAGGCTCGCAAGCCCGAGCACCCCGGCTACCAACGCCAGACGATTGCGCTGGCGCAGGTATTTCTGGGCCTCTTCGTAGGCGAATTCAGCGCGCATGGCGTCCCTCCCTCAGCCGGCCAGGAGACGGCAGTGGGAGGGCGGCGTGGCCTTGAGCCCGAGGAAGCCCCCGGGCAGGTACCAGTAGGCAGCATGCACCAGCGCCGAGCCCGCGTTTCCGGATTTCGCCTTCCGCAAGACGAACCAGGCCGCAAAGGCGAGAGCGATCCCGATGAAGATGTGCTGCGCCAGGATCCCCCAGACGAAGGGAATCAGCAGCCCCGCGAACTCGTCGATTGTCCAGAAGCCGATAAGCTCCGGATCGTCGAGCCTTTGGGGTACGAGGTACTTGTCGGCCATGATGCCGCCCTCCCGCCGTGACCGGACCCGCTGTTCAGATGACCGCGGTCACGACCGAGGTGACGATCGGCACACCGGTGCCAACGCCAATGCCAACGCCGACCGGCACGGCGATCTGCCCCAGTGAGAATCGGCCAGATGCAAGTCCGACCAGCCCGCTTGCGAGGCTGAGCACGGTGATGATCTTGCCCCCCGAGCCCTGGAGAAAGCCGGTGAACTTTGTGAGAGCCGGCGTGAAAGTGGCGTCAGTGCCAGCCATAGCGACACCGGCGAAGGTCAATGCCACGGCAGCGGGCACGAGGTAGTCCTTGAGCCGCGAACCGCGCGCAAGCAGAATAGGGGTATTCATGGGCAGGGCCTTTCGAAGGTTGGTCAACAGCAAGCGGCCATACCGTTCGCTGTCTGTTCTTCGTGATCCCTCGATGGCCCTGTAGGAAATCGAGAGCTGCTTTCGCGGCAGCGCGACCAAGCAAAAAGCAACCTTAGGGTCTCGTCGTGCCGACCTTTGCGCAATGTGGAACGGCTAGAGCGCCAATTGGGTCGTATCCTGCGCGGCGCTTGCCGGAATTTGCGCAAGCGCATCCGATTTCTGCGCGAATCGCCAAAGCAGAGTGAGTCGCCCTCTCCCCTATGTTCCTTTTATGTTCTTTTCGTTTTCCTACACCCCTCCTCTGCGCGTAGCTCATAAGTCGATCATGCCAGCCAGAGGAGAAACAGCGATGATCGACATGGGCGTACTTGGCGAGACCCACATCCGGCGCGATCTCGCACAACTGCTCCACACCGCGGTCGAACTGAGCGGCCGCAACCGTTGCGAGATCGCGCGCGATGCTGACGTCCACAAGGATGCGCTTCGCCGAACGCTGATCGGAGAGCGAAGCCCGAGCGTTGGAGAAACGCTGCGAATCCTCGCTTCATCCGGCATGGCGCCACACGGGCATCTGGTGCTTTTCCTTGCTGCTGGTGGAGACCAGGCAAACCGCTGGCTGCACAGCGACATCGCACGCTTCTTTGAAGAGCTGGTCGGGGAACTTCCCTCGGCACTCGAGCGTGTTCTCGGCAACCAGGTTCACGACGTGAAACCCCGTTGGGCCAAAGGAACTGCCCACCGCGTGGCGCGACTGCTCGCCGATCATCTCGACGAACTCGAGCGCAAGGATGTCCTGCTTGTTGACGTCAGCGCTGGCCTGGGAGGATGTCATGGCTGAGACAGAGCGTCCTTCCCCGTCCGAGCCGCGCCGGATTTCGCGACTGATCCGGGTAAAGGAGGTGCAGCATTGCGTCGGCCTCGGCCGGTCCACGATCTACCGGTGGATGGCCGAAGGGAGATTCCCGAAGCCGGTTCAATTGGGCGGATATGTCGTCGCATGGGCCGAAGATGACATCCAGGCCTGGGTGGACTCCCAGACCGGGAAAAGCCCGGACTGACCTGAGGCTCCAGCGCGTGACATCGAGGCTTGCGAAATGCGCGATCCAATTTCTTTGGTTCCGACGCCGGCGCCACAACTTGCCCCTGCGGCGACGCCGTCTCGGCGTCGGTCCCTGCCCGCCTCGCCGTGCATGGCAACCCGGCTGCGCCGGGTCCTTCGCTGCGCTGCGGCCCTGCGGGTGCAATGCACGGCTGGCCAGCGGGCCGTCGGACCGCCTGCCGCCGCCTTCGCCGCTCGGGCGAAGTCTCCGTGTCGGCCCGGACTGCCTCATGAATGTGCCAGAAATTGCCAGTCTGCTTGAGACACTTCCTCCCATCCAACGCTGGAAAGGCGCCGACGCCTTGCCCGTATGCGCAAGGCCTTGCTTGCCTTGTCGCCAGCGCACCAGAGCGTGTTCCGCCTGATCCGCCACGAAGGAATGTCGGTCGAACAAGCCGCACGGCACCTGCACTTGCCTTCACAACGGGTCGAGAAATTACTCACTGAAGTGATCATCATGCTGACCGAGGCTGCACGGTGATGAACGGCATCAACTGCCTGCAGCAGTCCGCTGGTTTGCCTGCCTCCAACTTGGTGTCCGTCAACCAAGTGCAACCTTGCGTATCGAGGATCCCGATGGCGCGCACTTTGCCCTTGGCAGAAGGCACAAAACCGTCGAATTTGCCTTTCATGACCTCAAACCTCGACCACCTGCCCGAAGGCAAGCAGCGGGAGCTCGCGCATGTGGTCGAGATCGTGCGCTCGGGCTTTGCCGAAGCCATTGCTTCACGCACGCAGCCGCGCTTTCGCGCCGGCAAGCTGCTCAAGATCGTGCTGTTTGGCTCCTATGCCCGCGGCGACTGGATCGAGGATCCGGTCGGGCGCTACTTCTCGGACTACGACCTGCTTGTCGTGGTCAACCATGACGATCTCACGGATGTAGCAGAGTTCTGGGAAGCGACCGAGAACCGGATGCTGGCGGACCTTTCGGCAGGGACTGTGCTGCGTACGCCCGTCAGTCTGATCTATCACAGCCTCGAGGACGTAAACGACAAGCTGCGGCTTGGCCGGTACTTCTTTATGGACATCCTCAAGGATGGCATCGTCCTGTTCGAAGAGCCTGGCTTTCCTTTCGTGGAGCCCATGCCGCTGTCGCGCGAGCAGGCCCTCAAGGAGACGCAAGGCTACTATAGCGAGTGGTTCGAAAGTGCTGCAGGGTTCCTCGACACAGCGCTCTATGCTCTAAGCCAGGGGCGTAGCAAAGAGGCTGCCTTCCAGTTCCACCAGTCCGTGGAACGCTTCTATCACTGCCTTTTTCTCGTTCGTTGGCTCCACTCCCCCAAGTCCCACAACCTCAACCGCCTGCGCGACATGGCTGAGGAACTCGAGCCCACGCTGAAAGATGTCTGGCCACGCACCGGACGCTTCGAGAAGCGGTGCTATGCCCTGCTGCGCGATGCCTATGTCAAGGCACGCTATTCGCCTTCGTACCGGATTTCCGCTGACGAACTCGCCTGGATCGCCGAGCGGGTCAAAGTGCTACAGGACAAGGTGAAGAGCGCCTGCGAGGCGCGCATTGAGGATCTCGCCAGGGCCGCCTGACAAGGCTTGTTGCTCAGGTCGCGGAAGGATCGGCGGCATGTCTCGTCTCTATATAGTGCTCTTCTCGCCGACATCGGAACCGATCTCGACCTGCAATCTGCGCAGTCAGCGAAGACGACGGGATGATGCCGCTGGTAAACGCGGTTCTGAGCGGCGATTCGCGACGCATTCCTTCAGAGTTATCCCGCATGCGCGAACAGGGGATAAACCCGGTCGGCCTCGTGCTCGCGCTGGAGCGAAGGGCGGGCCAGCTCGTGCAACTGGCCGGGCGGCTGGGCGAGCGTGGTGATGTCAACGCCTTCATGCAGCAGGAAAGCGATGCACGGCGAGTATTCTTCCGCGACCGCGCCGACCTTACGCAACAATTGAAGCGCTGGCGCGGCCCGCGCCTGGTGCGCCTGTGCGAGCGCCTGGTTTTGCTGCACCGCACACTGATCGCCGACAACCGGAATGGCGAACTGGCTCTTGCCCAGGGCCTCGCAGAGATTGCTCGCGCTGCCGCACGGTGAATCGTGGCGGATTTCCGTCACGCGGTGTGGCGAATCTCACATTGGGACAGGTTGGTGCTTGCTATCGTAGCTGCACTAGGTATTTTTGCGCAGTGCAATAAGAATAGCATTGGTCGCAACAGGGAACCGATCAGACGTTAGCTCCGGCAGGGGATTCCAGCCCGGAGTTTCGTGAGCCAGAGCGCAAGGGGCAGCTTGAAGCGATGACAATGCACATCCCGGCAGACGAGATGCGCCAGTCGCAAGACCGGAAGCGGGTAACGCTTCCGCTCGCACCGTCGCTGGAGCAGCGGCGGCTGCAGATCTATCTGGTGCTGCTGCTGCTTGATGGCGCGGCGATCATGGGCGGCTTCGGCACCGCCAGCTGGCTCTACCTCGGAAACTTCCTCGACCCCGCTTCGCTTTTGCACAGCCAGGTCATGCTGCCGATCTACTGGACGATCGCGCTGAGCCTGCAGGTCTATACGCTGCAGGCACTGCGCCGACAGAATTTCGCGCGCGGTCGTGCTATCCTCTCGCTGCTCAGCGCCGAGACCGTGCTACTTTTCGTAGGCTTTGCAACAAAGAGCACCGAAGAGTTTTCCCGCGTTTCGGCCCTGCTCGGCCTCGCCTTCAGCCTCGCCCTCCTCCTTTGGGTACGGGCACTCGTCCGGCCATTGACCCGGGCGCGCTGTGGCGAGGCGGCGGTGAATACGCTGCTGATCGACGACGGTGGTGCAGCGCTGCGCATTCCACACACCTTCCACATCGACGCGCGCGAACATCACCTTGCGCCCGACCTTGGCGATCCGCACATGATGGACCGGCTCGGGCTCTACATGCTCAACATGGACCGGGTGATGGTCACCTGCCCGCCAGACCGGCGCGCCTCATGGGCCTTGGTGTTCAAGAGCGCAAACGTCTCGGGCGAGATCGTTGACCCCGAAGTGCGCACGCTGGGCGTGATCGGCGCACGGCGCGAGCGGGATTATGGCGCGCTGATCGTTGCGAGCGGACCGCTGGGCCTGCGTGCCCGCGCGGTGAAGCGCGCACTGGACATGACGCTGGCGGGCGGAGCCGTACTGGCACTCGCCCCGCTGCTGCTGGTTGTAGCGCTGCTGATCAAGCTTGAGGACCGCGGGCCGATCTTCTTCGTCCAGAAGCGCACCGGGCGGGGCAATCGCTTCTTCCCGATCTTCAAGTTCCGCTCGATGCGCGTCGAAAAGCTCGACGCCACGGGCAACCGCTCGGCCCGCAAGGATGACGACCGCATCACCCGCATCGGCAAGTTCATCCGCCGCACCAGCATCGATGAATTGCCGCAGCTTTTCAATGTCTTGCGCGGAGAAATGTCAAAAATCATTGGCTTGTCGTAAACAGGCATGAGCTGCTTGGAGACGCCGCGGGTGAGCGGATAAAGCCGGGTACCGGAACCGCCTGCCAGGATTATGCCTTTGCGCGCCATCTGATCCTAGTTCCTCCGTGTGTCGAGCCGCCGAGCACCACCGAGCCATCTATCACTCTGCAAGGGGCTCTTTTGTGCATCGCAGCACAGGCATTGGCGGTCAACTACAAATCCGCGATCTTCATAACAAGACGAAAGCTCCATGCGCCTGTCGCCACTGTGTTGCGCTAACGAATATTTGCAATTGCGCCATGCCTCTGGAGAATCGGATGTCACCGCAGCTCTGAACCAGGACCAGCGACTCACAACGCTGCCCTTTCCAGCACACCTGCCGGACCTCGGCCGGACCAACTCCTTGCAAAGCTGCAGTGACCTGACCCGGATAGCCCCCCATCAACACCAGCGTAGAGATTGCTAGAAAAATTACCTGGCGGGGAAGTGCAGCGCGCCACGTCATATGCTCGCGTGCAGCGGGCTTTTCCGGTGCGACGCCTTGTCCGCAACTGGTGAAGGATCAAGCATGAGCAGCCATGGAGAAGTCGCAATCGTGAGCGACTACGGACCACGATATGGTGACCGGGAATTTGGTGTCCGGCCTTTGCGTATGCGTGATGTCGCCAAGAGCGTTGAGGGTACGAGCCTCAAACAGTTCAATCACCTGTTCCCTGATAGCGATGCCTGCCTTCAGCATGTATTCGATGTTAAATTTGGCCAGGGGTTTCCCTGCCCTGTCTGCAATTCGCCTGCATTCTGGAAACGGAGAAAGACACGCCGCTCTTTCACGACATCATGTTGCAACAACGCGCAGATATTTCCGTTGTCCGGCACAGTTTTTCACAGAACCAAGATTCCGTTATGGAACTGGTTCTTTCTTCTGCTCAATTTTACCAATTCCAAAACGGGGTTCTCTTCCACGCACGCACGCCGCCTCCTCGGCATATCCCAGGAGATTGCCTTTCATATGTGCGACCGCATCCGAACCCACCTGGCGCTTCTCGAATGCACGAGGTTCATCGGGGGGCCGGGACAGTACGTCTACATAGACGAGGCGCTCGTGCGTGGCATTACATCGGATGGAGAGCTCGACAACAGAATCATCGTCCTGGGAATCTGTACGGACACGGAACTCAATTCCGTCATCGTTCCTGACCGCAAGGCTGGCACGCTGATCCCCATCATCGAGCGCATGGTGGCCGCGGGTTCCATTCTGGTGACCGACAGCTTCGCGAGTTACCGATCGCTTGCATCGCGAGGATGGCGCAGGGAAGTCGTAAATCACAGTAAAAACATATACGCAAATGAAAACGGCATCAGTCAAGCCCAGATCGAAACCTACTGGAAGTACCTCAAGAAATCACTCCGAGGCACGCATCTGAAAGTATCCAGAAGAAATGTATGGAAGTACATAAGTGCATTCAATTTCGTTTATAATCGCCGAAAAACTTCTAATGAGATTTTTTGGGATTCGGTGTCACTGTTCCCAAACTTTCTGGCCAGTGAACTTCCCCGGTATGATGTAGATCCTGGATATGGGAGCAAACTTCTGCCTGACCTTGGGACGAAGACAGGCCAATGACCCTCCATATGAAGGGCGCTGGGGAAATTGGGGGCACGCTCACCCCCAGAGCCGCACGCCTGCAGGAAGGCATGAACATATTCTACCTGGAGGATCGATTCCCAAATGAGGCTTCGGTGATCGCGTACCTTTTTGATTGCCAATCCGAAAAATTATCACGGTGCGATGAATGTGGTGCAAAGCTCAAGTTATACCCCGTCAGAGGCACGAAGCGATACTCCGGTTTATGCTGCAAGTATATTTACAGAACTGTAACAAAAGGAACTATTTTCTTCAAAAGCACAATCCCACTGAGATCGTGGCTTATTGTCATAATGTACTTTGCCAATTCAAAGGCAGGCGTGACAACTGCCTTCATCGGAGCAATGCTCGGGATCGGAAAAGACACGTCCTTCAAAATGGCAGACCAGATCCGCAACCGCATGACACTGCTGGAGGGCCAAAGAACTGTCGGTGGTGAGGGCCAACCTGTCGCGATATCGTTCCGCCGGATCAAGCGGACTCGTAACCGCGGCGCCCCTCGCGGCGGTCAGACATTGGTCATGGCGCTTTTTGACAGCTTTCAGGTCGTCACCGTTATCGTACCAAATCGCAGGATTCAGACCATTACCCCTATCGTTTTTTCAAAGGTTCAACCGGGATCTGTCTTGCTGTACGTCGATGACATAGAGAAGCGCCGACTTCTCGGACATGGCTTCCACAAAAGATTGTCCAAGGCATTTAAGTTGGAATCTGGGAAAATTCACCCAGCGCCACTCAATCTAGCCATATCCTATTGGACAAATTTCCAGCGGGTTTTTCGTGCAACTCATGGAAAGGCAAGACCGGACAACATTTACAAGTATCTTGGCGAGTTCAATTTCAGGTTCAATCGTCGAAATAGCCCTGGCAAGGCCTTTTGGGATATCATTTACAGCCCCGCCGGGTAGCACCGGCGATCGGCTGAAATGTCCCGCGATCCTTGCCAGAGCCTCAGGCAAAGTGGACCGGTGCAGATGGTGGCGAAAACGCCTCGATCCGCCTAGGCCTTGCGCGCTCTCGCAACTCGCGCGGGCTTGCGCCGGGGCTTTTGCGCATCAGGAACCGCTAGGTCGAAGAGTCGACCTAGCCGACCCGATAGGCAATCGCCTCGAAGGGGAGATGTGTCGTCTCGAGGAGCTCGAGCGCCCGTTAGAGCCGCAATTGCTGAAGGAACTGGATTGGCGGCATGCCGGTTGCAGCCCCCCCTTCTGGCAAAGGTCCTCGGCGATTGCCCTACGGCGCCCGCAAGGTCATTGACGCTGATCGCACTTCCTAACCGCGGCCTGGCCCGTGCTGCAGCCCTGGCCACGCTTTCGTTCGTTGCTGCCAACAGGCCGATGGCCAGGTACGGCCTCTGCGACCGACGCTCATCGAGCACCATGCAGCGCATGCATGCATCGGCGACGCTCGCCCCGGCAAAGCGGGCGATCAGTCCCACCATCGTGTCCATCAGCGCCATGGCCGCACCCGCTGTGGTAACAGAACCATTGGTCAGGATCAGTTCGCTCGTTTGGTGCTGGACTTACCTTCGCCTCCGCGCCGGCCCTGTCGCAAATTCGCAGGAACTATCCCGGTGTTTTTATGCAAGGCAGGAGTGGGTACCGCGCGAGCTATGACATCGCGAGTTGATCCGCTGGTCGCAAGATCTCCTATAGCATTGATTATAAATTGCTTCACGCTAGACATGCGTTGCAGGTAAGCAGGACTCATGAATTTCAAAATCGCACTTTTGCCATGCCTGGTGGCGGTGACTTCAGTCGGCTTCGCGCATCCCGGTGGGCTCAATGCGCAAGGGTGCCACAACAACCGCAAGACGGGCGACTACCATTGTCACCGGGCCGGAGCAGAGAGCCAGCTGCCACTTCGGGCCCCAAGTTCGCGAGAAGGAAGCGGCAGCACCTACTTTGCCAACTGCGCTTCGGCGAGAGCGGCAGGCGCTGCACCGCTGCGACGCGGCAATCCCGGATATCGGGCCGGACTTGACCGCGACAATGATGGCGTGGCCTGCGAATGACAGGACGCGGCAGGGTTCGTCGGACGAGGCAACCTGGCCGTTCGGGCCGTGCGCACTTGTGCTGACGCTGGGAACCGTGCGTATCAATCCTATTTCTGATGAACGCGCGCTGTCCGAGCTAGAGGGCCCGCTGGAACAGAACTTGCTCCCCGGACACTCGCAGGTGGCCGGCTCCCCACCTTGCCGACCATCTGGACACAGCGTTGCCACGCCGGATCGGACCCGACGATGATTTCCGGATTGGCGCTTGCCTGGCCGATCCATGTCTCTGGCTGTCATCAATGCAGCGATTGTTCGTCTTCCTCGAAGGTGGCCGACAACGCGGATGGCGACAGCGAAATGGTGCTGTCGTCGAACCTGCGAACTATGGCCTCTGGCCGAGCCCCGTCTGGGGGCGATTGCGCCGCGCGAGACAACGGCTGTTCTTAAGTCACCTCAATCCACTCCAAGCCCGCCGTGCTTAGCGCAAATGGACCGCATCAGTCCGAGATCGGCAGAATGCCGTTTCACCCGTAAACGCCCGTCATGGCAGAACGGGCGACACTCTCGGCTGATAATCCAGGCCAAACAGGCGCAAGCCAGGCGACCGGGGATCCCAGCTTTTGCGACGGGTGCTTTCGTTGATCATCGGATAACGCGTTACGAAGCGTTCGTCGTACCGGGCATAAAGTGCCGCAAAGAATGCGTCGAACTGGAGCCCGCTGCCCTCAACTGGAAAGCCCCGCACCAGGCTCGTGCGACATTCCGGTTCCATGGCCACCATTGCCAGGGCAGCAGCTTCACATTGCCCGGCCTGGTCCAACAGATCGCGGCGACGGCCGAGGACCTGCAGCGCATCATGAAATCGCCTGACAGGCGGAACAGGCGCACCGTCTGATGCCAGCGCCGCATTGCCGCCGCCACGGCGCGGTAGTGCGGGCAATTCACTTGCCTGATGTTCACCGACTGACGTCTCGGGCCGGTTGCCCCGGATCAGCACAAGATGGCCGATGACCAGTGCGGGATGCATCATGTGCAGGTTGCTGCACTCGCCTACGATCTCCTCGAGCCGGTTGCCAAGATTGCGAATGGCCCCGGTCACGCCCTTGCAGGATACCGAGAGCACAGGTCCGATCCGGGCCAGCGAAACTAGGACATCGACATGCTTGGCCCGGATGCCGCCCAGTACGGTCCCCTCGCCGCACCCGCCCAAGGCGGGATCGAAATGAAGCAATGGCGGTCCGCGCCGTCGCCGCTCCACCCTGAATGGCGGTCGGGGAATGATGTCATCGGGATCAAAGCCGCCTTCGACAACGAGCCGACATGCAACATACCAGTGCAATGGCAGGATATGGCGTTCGGACTGGATGCGGCCGTCGAACTCGGCAAATGCCCCAAGCGCGGCGGCAAGGCTTGTCCATCTGCAAGTGTGATCACCGACTGCGGTCGAGCTTTTACGAGCAGCCCGCATAGCATTCCCACAAGGCGACTTGCTCGCGATTTGTGAGCAAGCAGACCGCGCATTGCCGAAACGGGAGATCATGACCGGCACGTGACATCCGGCAGCAACCCAGGCTCGTATTGCCCGGCCAACGACGGCCGACCGGGACTGGTCCTACAGATGTCTTTCATTGATGAATTCTTGACGAACCTGCGTTGCAAGCAGTCAAGAGCATGATAAACAAGTCGCAGTTGCAACCGGATTACATCCCAGCTTGAGAACTGGAATAGTGGTCCACAGGCAGGAGAAAGGGCGCCCTGCTGGAGGCCGGCTGCCAAGAATGCCGGTGGGCGCAATGGCACCTCATGGCGGCTCGTGCGCTTGGGGAACTTCTGGAAGAGATGTCTGAGCGCGCAGGATCGATCATCGAACTCGATGCGCTGCTGGGCGAAGTCACCCACATGCTTGGCTTCGATTACTACGCGCTGGCCCACCATTGCCAACTCGCCAGCAGTGACGAAGGTGCGATCCGGCTGCACAATTACCCGCAAAGCTGGGCTGAGAGCTACGATTCGCATGCACTTGGCATGGTCGATCCGGTCCACCGCGCCAGTCATGTGACGGCAAAGGGCTTTTCCTGGGCCGACCTTGGTCGCCTCATTCCCCTGACGCCTGCAGACCACAGGATGCTTGCTCTTGGCGAAGAGCAAGGCCTGCGCGGTGGCTTTACCGTGCCAGCGCATGTGCCCGGCGAAGCGCGCGGTTCGTGTTCCTTCGCCTGCCGCGCGCCCAGGAAAGGTGAGCCGGTGTCGCTGCTGGCCCATTGCGCTGGCACTTTCGCGTTCGAGACGGCACGCCGTCTGTGGCTCAAGCGCGGTCACAGCCTTGCCCCGCGCAAGCCAGTCCTGACCGATCGCCAGCGTGAATGCGTGCTGCTCATGGCGCAGGGCAAGAGCGATCCTGAAATCTCCACGATCCTGGGCATATCGCGCGAGACCGTAACCGATCATGTTCGTACGGCCTGCCAGCGCTACGGGATCTTCAAGAGACAATTGCTGATCACCCTGACCCTTTATGACGGAACGCTCACGTTCGGTGATGTCCAACCGTGGCGCTATCCCCATTTCTGGGGATAGCGGGGATCAGGCAGCCGGTTGATCCTCGGCCGACCAGTTCGGTTGAGGAGCACCCCTGCAATGATCAAAGTCACGACGCCCGGCATCGAGCCGGACGCTGCCCTGCTGCGCGCCATGTTTGCCGCACGAAAGGCAGTCTTCATCGATCTTCTTGGGTGGGACCTTCCGGTCCTTGCCGGGCAATACGAAATGGACCAGTTCGACGATGAGCACGCACGCTACCTGATCCTCAGTGACAATGGCGATCATCTGGCGTCTGCCAGGCTCCTGCCGACAACACGGCAAGGAATCCTGTCGGGCCTTTTTCCGATGCTCTGTGCCGGGCCCGTACCTTGCGCACCCGATACCTTCGAAATCACCCGATTCTGCCTCGACCGGTCACTCAATGCCCGTGAGCGGCGCGACGTCCGCAATGCGCTTGTCCACGCGCTTGCCACCTATGCAATCGACGCCGGGATTTCGCGGTACTGCGCAGTCGCAGGCCTTGGCTGGTTCAGGCAGATCGAACGGTTCGGCTGGAGCTGCCGGGCCCTGGGCGCGCCCATCCGGACAGGGGGGCAGGAGCTGGTCGGCCTTGAAATTGACATCACTGCCGACACACAGCAGCTGCTCGAAGCGGCCGGGATCCATTGCGGCTACGGTGAAAATCTTGCGCGGGCCATACCCAGCTCCCTGCCCGCCGGGCACAAGGAGTGGCACTGATGGAACCGGCAAACCAGATCGGCATGGCCGTCCGTCAGTTGCAGACTGATGGCTACGCGATCCTGCATGAAGCCCTGCCCGTTTCCGTGATCGAGCAGCTCCATGAGGATCTCCAGGACGACTTTGCATTGACGCCGTTCGGGACCGGGATGTTCTATGGCGAGCGGACAAAGCGGTTTGGCAGGCTTCTTCGACGGTCCGCTGCCACGCAATGCCTGGTGCTACATCCGGTCATTCAGGATGTCGTGAGCCGGATTCTTGGGCCCTGGTGCGAACGCGTCCAGCTCAACACAACCCAGGCCATTTCGGTTCATCCCGGCGCCCCGGCACAATTGCCCCATCGCGACCAGGACATGTGGCAGGCCGATTTCGGCAAATGCGAATACCTTGTCAATGTCATGTGGCCGCTCACTCGCTTTTCGGAAAAGAACGGGGGTACGCGGATCTGGTCGCAGAGCCATGGCTGCAACGCCCTGTCGGCCATGGCCCAGAATGATTTCATTGCGCCCGAGCTTGTCCCGGGATCAGCCCTGCTTTTCCTCGGCTCGACGCTTCATGGCGCGGGCGCCAACGCGAGTGCACAAGAGCGGCGCGGCATCGTGATTGGCTATTCGCTGGGGTGGCTCAAGCCTTACGAAAACCCTTGGCTCGCCTACCCCCCTGAGATTGCCAGGACGTTCCCCCCCGAGCTGGCCGCACTTGCAGGTTACGTGCAACACCGACCGAACCTCGGGAACTTCGAAGGGCAATGTCCCTCGATCCTGCTCGGAGACTACAAGGGCGAGCCCCTCGGAGCGATCGATGCCTTGCGTCCCGACCAGGTGCAGCAAGCCAGTGCCTTTGCGCATGGGAGAAGCGGATGAGCGCCGGGCCCATAGCAGAACGCATCTATGACGCCTTGCGCGCCATGATCCTGTCCCGCGCATTCATGCCGGGTGACAGGCTCGATCCCGCAGTCATCGGCGAACAGCTCTGTGCAAGCGTCACGCCCGTGCGCGAGGCCCTGCATGTGCTGTGCGGCGAGCAGCTTGTCGTGACCCATCGCGCGGGCGGCTTCTTTCTCCCGACGCTCGACGAGCCAAGGCTCAAAGACATGTACGCTTTCAGTAACGAAGCGCTGGGCCTTGCGCTCCGCCTCTGGCGGCCATGGACGATCGTGGACTGGGACCGGATTGCCGAGCGTCGGACGGCTTATGCCGAACGCGTCGCCGATGCATTCGAGGGAGTGGCACGCGCTTCGGCCAACTCCGAGCATGGTCGGGTCATGGCCCTCCTCAACGCACGCCTCCATGCCGTTCGCATGATTGAACCGGCCGTGCTGGCAGGCTCCATCGCAGAAGTGCGCGACATCGAATGCGCGCTGGATAGTGGCGACAAGGATCAGCTGCAACGGTTGCTGGGCGCCTACCACCGCCGGCGCATTCGCAGCTCTGCCGAGATCCTGCACGCCCTGCACCGCCCGGCGAACCCGTCCGCGCCAACAATCGGCATATAGAATTCGTATAAATTTCAGATCAAACGGCGCCTTCCATAGTCTGATCCTGCCGCAATCACGCGGCGAGGTGAAAAGGAGAAGACCGATGGAACGCACGTTCGATCTCGTCGAGGACGTCGAAGACCTGGGCACCGCCAGCATCGAAACGCTCGGCCCTCCGGGAGACCGGATCGAGTTCGGTGTGCTCGCGCAGCTGCCGGGCCTTGATCGCGACTGATCCACTGGCAGGTGCGCAAGGTCTTGCTGGCCCGGCGCACCTGCCTTGTGCTTGTGCGAGGCGGACATGACAGCGCCTGGGTCCGATCTTTCCTCCTGCCGGATCGCAGCCGGGGTCGGTGTTGCGCGGATCGGCGACAAGGCAGTCGTGCTCGATGTCCGGCATGATCGCTACACGATGTGGAGCGGGTCTTGCGCATCAGCGCTGCTGGACCTGCGCCGTGGCAAGCCGTGTCCATTGTCTCAGGACGACTGCCGCACACTCGAAAGACATGGCCTGCTGACGAAGGGCGAACAGGGCACAGGACCCTGGCTGACGGCTACAGATATCCGGACGCCGACCGCGAGCGCAGTGGAAGGTCCCGAAGCCGGTCGGTTGCTGCCGCTGCATTTGCTCGCAAGCGTCTGGAACTGCATCCGCGCCAGAATGGATTTGCGCTCGGCACCGCTCGACCAGGTGCTGATCGACATGCCTGCTGCGTCTCGTGGGCGTACGACACGTGACCTTGTGACCCACGCCCGTGCATTCGACCGGGCGCGACGCTGGGCGCCGGTTCGGCCAAGATGCCTCCCCGACGCACTGGCCTATGCACGCATGGCAAGGCGCGAGGGCTTTGCGGTCGATCTTGTCTTCGGGGTAAAACTCCATCCCTTCGAAGCCCATTGCTGGGTGCAATCGGGCAGCCTCGTGCTGACCGATCCACTGGACAAGGTGCGCCGCTTCGTCGTGGTACTGGCACTGTGACCGAAGGCTATCTCGTCGCATGCGACCTGGATGGACAGCCGGATGAGCGACCAGATTCGCGATCGGCCGAAAATCTCGTTCACCGGCTGCCCGGTCCATGGCGCGCAAGAACGTTCGAAGGGCTGGCCATCCATGTCTCGCCATCGACCGCATGTCGACAAATCGGCAGGACTGTGATCATCGGACAGATCTTCGGCGATCTTGCGGTGTTGCAGCGCGCCGATCTTCATCCCGACCTGCTCGTGACGCATTGCTGGGGCAACTACCTTGCTCTGCACATGTCCAAGAGCGGGCGTCCATCGTGGTTGCTGCGAGCGCCGCTTGGCCATCTCCCAGTCTACACGGCCGCTGTGGCCGGCAGACTGTGGATCTCCTCGCATCTTCCAGAGCTTGCGGCTGCGCGCGGTGTAAGGCCGCAGATCGACTGGTCTTTCGTCGCGAACCATCTTGCTTTCCTGCACCTCAAGACTGCGCAGACCGGCCTTGTCGGCATCGAAGAACTTCTGGGCGGGCAATGGCTCGATCTTTCCGTGGAACCGGCGCGGCGAACGATGGCCTGGTCCCCGGGAACGTTCGTGCGGACTGATATCGAGATCGCAGACTTCGCTGGCGCCAGCAGGGGCCTTGCCAGCGGCATAGATGAGGCTGTCCGGTGCCTGGCAGGTGATGGCAAGGTCCTGCTCGAACTGTCGGGTGGGCTTGATTCCTCGATCATCGCAGCAGCCCTGGCAAGGTGTCAGGGCCAGGGACAAGCGGTCAGCCTTTCAACGGGCTCGGTGGAGAGCGATGAGCGCGTCTATGCACAGGCGGCCGCCGATGCTGCAGGCATCGCGCTCAAATTCCGCGAAGTCGGGATATCCAACCTGGTTGGACGGGCCCGCACCCGCGAAGCCCGTCCGGGCCTGCCGGTGATCCTCGGCGCGGCCGATTCAGTGCTGTCAGAGGAAGGCGCAGCGCAAGCGATCACGGCATTCTTCAGCGGTGCGGGTGGTGATTGCGTTTTTGCAACGCCCAACGCTGCCGGGGCCGCAGCGGATGCCGCGATCCGGTCGGGTTGGGCCGCCAGGTCCACCTGGCGCACGATCGAGGCAATTGCCCGCTATCACAATGCGAGTGTCTGGTCAGTCGCTGGCAGGGCCTGGCAGCTGGCACGAGGCGCGAGCGATCCGGGCAGTTGGCCGCGCACACGCGGATATCTCGCCGATACCGTGCCCTTGCCCGATGCACCGCTGCACCCCTGGCTCGCGGAAACCAGCAGCATGTTGCCCGGAAAGCGGGACCATGTTCATGCCATCCTCGCCAGCCTCGCCCACGTCGACGGTTATCCTCGCCACACCATAGCCCCGACGCGGTTTCCGTTGCTCAGCCAGCCCGTCATCGAGACCGCCTTGCGCATACCAAGCTGGCTCTGGGTCGAGGGCGGGCAGGACCGGGCCGTAGCCCGTGCCGCGTTTGCAAACCGCCTGCCAGACCTGATCCGCGATCGACGCAGCAAAGGGGCACTCGATGGCTATGCCCTGGCTGCGATAGAGCAGCAGGCGGAAGCGCTTATGCCGTTTCTGCTCGATGGCCATCTCGCGCGCCAGGGCCTGCTCGATCTGGCCAGAGTGAAGAGCGCATTGCGGGAAAAGGCAAGGCGCGCCGATCCTCGGGCACATCTTCTCCTGCCGCTGATCGACACCGAGAGCTGGCTTCGCGCCTGGCTTGGCGACCCTTGAATTGCTGACCGGCGCAATCGACCAGCCATGGCGAAGGCGGACCGATGAGCGATCAGGGCTTCATATCCCGCCAGCGTTGCCAGGATGCCGGATCCGCAGGCTTGCTGCCCGCGTCTCCCAGCAGCCAGAACCTGAACCAGTCGAAGTTGCGCAAGTTGGCCGCCAGTTGGTGACGCGGTTGCCACTTGAGGTGCATTTCACCGGGAAAAGCCCAGAGTTCGACAGGTTTCCCGGCGCGCTGCAGCCGCGCAAGGAGCTCGACGTTGGCGCGATACTCCTGCTCGGGCAATTGCATCATCAAGGGCACCGAGATGCGGTCGGCATTGAAGGCGGGGGATACGCGCCTCCACCCGGCCTGATCCGTATCGGGATCTCCCAGGCCCCAGGCCGACTTGAGCATGGCGGGCACGTCGCGCCCCGCGACGGCATTGAACCAGTAATAGGTTGGCGTCACCATGACGTTGGCTACGGCTGCGGCCTTCAGCAACCTGGTGTGCATGGCGAGCCAGGCCGTGACTTCGCCGCCGAAGCTTACCCCGCCCATGCCGACGCGCAAGGCATCGATCCTGCCCTGCCCGGACAGCTCTCCGATGATCGCCGCGATGGCGCTGGCAGCGACCGCGTAGGCTTCGACGTTGTCCCCGCCGCCCGCCAGGCCGGGATCACGATTGATGCACAAGGCAGCGATTCCCGACGCCGCGAGATCGCGCAAGGGATACTCGTCCCCCGTCCCGCCGCGCAGATACCCCTCACAGGAATAGTAGGTGATGAACAGCGGCACCGGCCCGGTCTGGTCCGGCGGTAAGGCCAGATATCCCGAGAATGTTCGCCCTGCGCCGTCTTGCCAGACCCGCCGGTCGAAGCGGATGACGGGGTTCTCGAGTGGCGCATTGGGCGCGCTGAGGACCTGCTCATGGCGTGTTGCCAGATCAATTGCCACCACGCGCGGCGGCGCGTTGGCCGAGGACGCGACGCAGATGAGCCTCCGCGTCGAAGCTGCGCAGGCCTTGCCATTGTCTCCGCCATTGCGTTCGCCCGAACTCTGGAACACCTCCTCGACCTGCCCACTGGCCGGGTCCCATCTTGCCAGAGTGCTGCCACCGTCGCCATTGCGGGTTTCGAAAATCAGGGCATTGTCCGTGCCAGCCCAGACGACTGAGCGCGCCCGGGCGGCTTTGCATTGCACGGCTTTGCAGCGCGCCAGCTCTTGCCCCTCGGCATTGATCACGGCCAAACGCCACGACAGGCCTTTGGACAGGACAGCCGCAATGCCTCTGGCATCGCCCGAGGGCTGGCGCAGGGCGACGTACCAGTCCTGCAATTGTTCCAGCGAGCGCGGGCGGGAGGCGTAATTGCGAGCTTCTTCGGCTGTTGCATCGCGGATTGTCGCGAGGTCTTGCCCAAGCACCTTGAGCCTGGGCTTGCCCGCGGCGATGATGCCGCCTTGCTCGAACCAGGCACCCTGGAGACGTCCGCTGGCCCAGCGGCCATCGATGCGATCGCCACGATACAGCGGCCGTTGCGGGTCGACCGACGCATCGATCCGCGTTCCGCTATCGTACTCCGCCTGCTCGGCTGCCTCGATCGCGGCGCGCTCCGGGCCAAACCCGAGCAACCATGCCTTGCCACCTGCAAGCGGGATCATGTCCCTGACATTGCCAGCCTCGCTGGTAACTTGCGCAGCGCCTGAACCATCGGTCGCCGCCCTCCAGACCTGGACTTGCCCGCCTGCGATCTTGCGAAACAGCACGGTTCTGCCATCGCGCGTCCACTGCGCTCTTGAAGTCAGGGGAAAGCCGTTGAGCCATTCGATTTCCCCAGCATCAGCGATGCGTCTGGCAGGCGCTGAACCGTCAGACGGCGCCACCAGCCATGCGACATCATAGTCGTTGCGGTCGACCGAGGCGCGGTACTCGCGCCAGAGGGCAAGCGTGCCATCCGGCGAGATGGACGGGCTGTCGATACGCGTGATTTCTATGGCGGGCCGGATCCCGGCCCCGTCCGCAGCCTGCGCTGCAAACGGGACCAGGGCGACCAGGGCAAGCGACAGCGGGGCTGGATGCCATCGCTTCACCATGACTTGGTCACCTGCACTGCGACAAGTCGTCCGACCGCGCTTGCCTGCTCGGGATCGAAGCCGGCTGCGCTGAACGGGGTGCGATTGTTTACATAAGGCGGGTCGCGATCGAACAGGTTCGTGATGCTCAAGGCAAAGCGCGTGCCCGCCAAGGCCCCGGCTTCATCTCCAAACCGCTTGGAAAGCGTAAGATCGACTGTCGTCCAGCTTGCAACCGGCTCGACCGGTGCCACCGCCGTGTTGCGATAGCCCGCCATGTGATTGACGAAGGCTGTGGCCCCGAAACCGTCCTGCTCGAACCCGGCGCGCCCGCGCAAACGATAGCGCACCGGGTTGCCGATCGTCCCGAGCGCCTGCGTGCGCGGAGCAGCCGACGTCAACTGCTGCGTCAGGTGGAACAGCCAGCTCCCCGATGCACCAAGCGAAAGCGCACCTCGGGCTGTCTCGTGGCGATAACTGAGATCAAAATCGATCCCGTCGAGATGGTTGCGCGCAAGGTTGGCGTTGCGCGCATCGATCACGTAGCGGATCGAGCCTGCAGCAATGCCGAAGGGATTGCTGAAATCGGGGCTCGCATAGAAGCTTGCCACTTGCGCTGGCGACGGATTGGCCGTGATCAGCGGCTCGTAACGCGACCGCTGGGCCAGGAACGTGAAAGCATCGACCGCGGGATTGAAGATGCGATCCTTGTAAGAAATGTCGAAGTACGTGGCGCTCATCGAAAGCCACGGGATCGCAGGCGGTTTGAAGTCAAAACCTGCCGTCCAGGTCCGCGCGCGTTCCGGTCCGATCCCCGGGTCATTGCCGAACAAGGCAATGACATTGCTACTGCCCGAGGGCGAACCGGGGTCTGTAACGGGTATAGGCACGACCTGGCTGAGCCCGGGGCCCTGGCGCACGTCGAAGAAGCCGGGTGCACGAAACGAGGTGCCATATGACCCTCGCAGCGCAAGGCCTTGCACCGGTTCCCACGTCAGTCCGACCTTGGGATTGGTCGTCGTCCCGAAATCCGAGTAGCGCTCAATTCGTCCTGCGACCGACAGGTCGAGCCGATACACGCCCGCAATGCCCTGCTCGGGGCCAACCAGCGGTGCACGAAGTTCGGCAAATCCCGCAATCACGTTACGCGCAAGCGGATATCCATTGTCGCCACTCGCGACAGGCGCAAGCGTCGTTTCATCCGCAAGGCTGCGCGAGCCGTAGCCCTCCTCGCGATACTCTCCCCCGACTGCCAGTGTCAGCGCTCCCCCTGGAAGCGCCAGGAGCGGCCCGTCGAACTTGAGACCGGCAGTCGTTTGGCGCGACCGCGCACTGGTCAGCGATGATCCGCGCACATAGTCGATCGTGGCCGCACTGGTGTGAGAGCCATCACCGAACACATTGAAGGCCTTGGCCGGATCGGGATCAGCGAGAGCCTGCGCGAGCCGGGCGCGATTGACGAGATTGTCCCGCAGCAGCTCTTCATGCTGGATGCCATGATTGCCATAAGCCTCGGCCCGCCATGCCCCGAAGCGTGCGTCCAGTGCGCCCGCGACCGTCCAGTTGGTGACATGCGAACGATTGACCGTGGGCCCGAGGTCGTCCCGGAAATCATAACCTACGCGGATCGGCTGACCCGTTCCGATCGGATCGACATAGAACGGGTTGCTCACGGGCACGGTAACCTGCGATCCGAAGACGATGTAACGCTGGTCCGAGCGGCGGTCGGCAGCAAACCCCTGGAGCCGCATTGTCAGCCACGACGACAGGTCCTGTTCAAGCGCGATAAGCCCTGCGTGACGGCGCGTGCGTGGCAGGATGTCGGTCAGGCGCCGACCGTTGCCAAGATTGCGCACGCCGGCAAGCAGGTCGCCTGGCGCAAGCGCCCTGCCATCCTGTCCGGCCGGTATACCGAAGATTGCGCCATTGGCTGCCGTTATCGTGCCTGGATTGGCAAAGGCCTGGCGATAGTCAGGGCCCCCAAAGCGGGTAAGGTCCTCTGTTGCGTAGTCGCGGTCCTGGGCCGCGAGGCGGTCGCGGCGGTAGAATTCATAGGCCGCCATCAGGTTGCCGCCGCTCCAGCGCAGACCCGCGAGCTGACTTGCCTGCACCTCGCTGAAGCCGTCAGCCATGCCCACCCGAAACGACGTCTCGGCACCTTCATATCCGCGCCGCAAGCGTACGTTGACCACGCCGGCAACAGCATCGGAGCCGTAGATGGCTGACGCACCATCTGCGAGGACTTCGATGCGTTCGATGGCACTGGCCGGTATCAGTGAAATGTCGACGATGGAGCTCGCGGCTCCCAGCGCCAGCCGATTGCCATCGACGAGCGTCAGGGTCGAGGTCGTGCCAAGGCCGCGCAGGTTGATGCTGGCACCCGAACCGATATTGGCATTGGCATTGTTCCGCTGGGTAAAGCCGAGCGTGCCTTCATTGGGGCCCCCTCCGAAGTTCTGCGGAAGCACCGATACCAGGTCCTGTACGGTGGCCCTGCCGCTTTCCTCGATCGCCTTTCGGCCGATCGCGATCACGGCAGCGCCCGCCGGCGCCGAACCGCGAATGCGCGTGCCGGTTACCACGATATCGTCGGCCGTGCTGTCTGCGGATGTCCCACGCGTTGGCGTTGTCGATCCTGCCGGGCGGATCGCGTAGCCTTGGCTCGTCGCGATGCCCTGAAGTCCTGAGCCTTCGAGGATTTTGCCCAGCGCGTCAGCGAGCGTGTAGGTCCCCTGCACTGCAGGAGCGGTGCGGCCCGCCACAAGCTTGTCGTCTGCGACGATGGTTGCACCGGCCTTGGCGGCAAGATCGTGGAGCGATCGCGCCATGGCCTGCGCCGGAAGGTCCAGCGGAAGGGTATCGGTCTCCTGCGCGCCCGCTGGCGCTGCCGCCACGAAAGGTGCCGTCAGCATTGCGATGACCATGGCATATGTTGATGTCTTGAACGTCATGATTGCCTCCCTCGCGTCCATCTCAGGGGACGCGCATCGGTTGGGACGACGTCGCGCAAGAACACCCGCCAGATTTTTTGCAGGGCCTCGTCGCGGACGGCCCGCAGGCGGTCAGCCGTTCACCCCGTGGTTGTGGAGCTCATGCCGAGCCGTCAGCGCGCACCGATGCACCGCCGCCTTTTCTCTGTCCGGGAAGCGAATGAGGTCTCTTGCATCCAGAAGATGCCGCCGGTCGGACGGCACGCGGATCGTTCACACGGTCCGCGAGGGAACGCTGGAAGCTTCAGGCCGTGTCGATCACCAGCATGCCGGGGCGCTGCGTCACCCTGATTCCGCCCAGGGCCTCGAGAATGCTCGCAAAGCCTTCTGGATCATCGAGGCGGATCGCACCTGCCAGAATCCTGTTGGCCAGTGCAGGACTTGCAAGGCGAAGCTGAACAGCATTGCGCGCGTTGAGCAGGCTGACCGCCTCTCCCACCGATATGCGGTCACCGGTCGTCATTGGAGGGAGTGCAGAAGAGCTGCGCTCGGAGCGATGCTCGGTCCCGGATGGCCGCGCTTCGATCGTGTGAGCCCCGCGACCAAGGGTGTGCCGAGCACCATCGGCGTTCTGCACCTGCACTTGGCCATCCAGGACCTCGACGCGCAGACCATTTGCGGCGAGCGCAATTTCCACCGTGCCTGCAGCACTGTCGATCCTGGTGCCTGCACCCATGATCTGCATGGCATCCCTGCCGCGCCGGGCCACACGGATGCGAACGCGACCGGCATCAATCGTAACCAGGCGGTTAGCGGGAGTGATGTGGGTTCGTGCCTTGCTTGGCCCATTGAGCGTCAGGGAGCTTCCATCGACAAGCTGCCACGTTCGCGTTTCGCCTGCGGCCGTGGTATATGTCCTGGCCTCAACGGTGGTTCCAACGCCGATTACCGGATGGTCCCCTGAAAACCGCAATGTCAGCAATCCCATGCCAAGCAACAGGCACGCGCCGACGGCGGCGAGCTGTGTGCTGCGTTGCAGGTGCAGCGGTGCACGGGTCAGCTTGCGCTGCTGGCCAAGGGGGCTCTGATCGAGCGCCAGGCTATCGCGCCACGCGCGCTCCACTTCGGCATATGCGAGACGGTGTCGCAGATCGCTGGCAAGCCAGGTCTCGAAGCCGGGCGCACGCGATTGACCGGCGTTCTCGTTGCGCGCCAGCCACTCAGCCGCTTCATCGCGGATCTTGCCGGGAATGGGTTGCCTCGTCACCCGCGGTCAATCCTCGGCGAGATGCCGCGCCAGGGCCTTGAGCGCCCGGCTCATCTGTTTCTCCACGCCCCGCACGCTCAACCCCGTCTGTTCTGCGATCTCGGCATAGCTATAACCATCGAGCCGACGGGCAAGGAAGATGTTTCGCGTGAGCGGCTTGAGACGGGAAAGTGCCTGTTCTAGTCGGGCAAGGCGATCGCGCGCTTCGAGTTGTGCCTGCAGATCGCATCCTGGATGAATGTCCTCGAACGGCTCGTGGCTGTAAAGGTGCTGGCGCACCTCCTGCCTGATCAGGTCCTTGCGCGCGTTGTCTGCCGCAACCCGCACATAGCCGGAGAGGTTCTCGATCTGACGCTGGCGGCTTGTCATCAGGCGCACGAACACCTGCTGGACGATATCCTCCGCCAGGGTCAATCCGGTCTTGCGAGCAAGCTTGCGCAGCAGCGAGGGGCGGGAGCGGCGGAACTCGGCCTCGATCGCCGCCACGTCCGGTGGAAGCGCTTGTTCGGTGTTCTGGCCATGGCTGTCATGACCTGCCTGTGCTGCAAGAGGTTTCGTCAATCGCCAAGCCCCAGCCCGCGAGGCATTCCGGTGGTTGGCCGGATCCTGAGAACACGTCTGGAGACATGCGCCTTTGCCTTTGGCCCCGAAGGACTTGGACATGGACAACGGCGATCCGGCCGCACGCGACGGCAGAAACGGGAAAGCTACCAGAGCAAGGTTCTCAGGCCTCGACGCAGCACATCTTCGCTACGCCATTGAAAACTATGACAGTGCGGTTTCAATTGCAACGACAAAGCTCGGCAAGGCATGTAAAGGTTTTCACGACCTGCCACGTAGTGGGATTCGTGTCGACACGAGATCAATTAAATCGCATCCTGGCGGCTCCGGCCTAAAGAGATTAAGGTTTTTCTCTTTCGTACGCGCGTAGCGCGGGCGGTTCAGCAATCAGCCCAGTGAATGTTGAATTGCGCTGAGAATTGGCTTTGATTCACTTTTGCCGGTCGGACTCATCAGTTGCACCGATTAGTCGGACTTGCAGCAGATCGAGCTTTGCACTGCTGTGCCTCTGCCAGTTCGTGAGCTCAAGGCGCGTGATCTGCCCCTCGGTCTGGCCGCTGGCCCCCGATGAGACGACGGCATTTCGGACGGCTAAATGCCCCCGTACGGGATCAATCACTCCAGTCGCGAGCATTCTTGGAAAATCTGCTACCGTTCGGGAGCAAAACAGTAGGCACAGTTTCCGGTGGCTCTGCACCACCCACACCTATGCGGTGGCCTATTCTGACTCGCCCGCTTCGCTAGATTCGCTGTCACAAGCAGCTTCAATCTTGGGCAGAAAGGATCGCTAGAGAATAGACGGAACAAGCTGGAACGTTCCATGAACCGCTTTCTTGCGGGCCTTTCGGTCCCCACCGAGGTGCAATGTTCTATTTTTGCTCACGGTCAACAAATGGCTGAAATCCGCCATTTTTTTAAGATTCGAGTCCCACGATCAGACTCGAACCTCCGGCCCACATTGAAATGTGGGCCTTTTTGCGGGCCTTTGCCAAAGTCAAATCATCTATATCACTGTTATAAAACAGAAAATACTATTCCATGGGAGTCCTCTTCTGGCACCATTTTTCTTTCCGGACGCATCCGCAAGCGTCCGGAAAAATCGAAGAAATCAAAGGCTTTTCACGGATCTAGCGTCCATCGGCATCCGGCTGAAATCGTTGCAATTGACGGTATCCGACGGTATTTTTGACGGTATCAAAACCGGCAAAAAGGTGGCTTCATGCTTACCGATCTGGCAGTCCGAAAGGCAGTTGCGCGCGACAAGCCCTACAAGCTCTCTGACGGGGGCGGCCTGTACCTGCTGGTCACCAAGGCCGGTCAGCGGTGCTGGCGGGTCGACTATCGCTTTGGAGAGAAGCGAGCGACAGCCGCGCTGGGGGTCTATCCGACCGTCACCCTCGCCGAGGCGCGCGCCAAACGGCTGGAGATCAAGAAGCAGATCGCAGAAGGCATCAATCCCGCCGCCAAGCGCAAGATCGACAAGATCACCGGCCCGCTTGCCAATGTGAACAGCTTCAAGGCCGTTGCCGAAGAGTGGCTCGACAAGGCCCGACGCGAGGGTCGTGCCGATGTGACCGTCGGCAAGCTGACATGGCTGCTCGAATTCGCCTACCCCATTATCGGAGACCGCAAGGTCGGCGAGATCAAGGCGCCCGAACTTCTCGCCATCCTGCGCGCTGTCGAAAAGCGCGGCCATTACGAAACCGCACGAAGGCTGCGCAGCACCTGCGGGCAGGTATTCCGCTATGCCATCGCCACCGGCCGCGCCGACCGGGACGTTTCAGCAGACCTGCGCGGCGCACTGATCGTGCCCAAGGTGACGCACCGCGCCGCTATCACCACACCGAAGGAAGCGGGCGAACTGCTGCGCGCGATCGACGCCTATTCAGGCTATCCGGTCACCCATGCGGCGCTAAGGCTCGCCCCCTACGTCTTCGTGCGCCCTGGCGAACTGCGGCAAGCCGAGTGGAGCGAATTCGACTTCACCCGCAACATCTGGACCATCGCCGCTGACAAGACGAAGATGCGCGTCGCGCACCGTGTGCCGCTCAGCCGTCAGGTCCTCGCCATCCTGGAAGAGCTGCGCGAGATTACCGGCAACCGTCGCTACCTTTTCCCCGCCCAGGGAAAGCGCGACCGGCCCATGTGTGAAAACACGATCAATCTTGCACTGCGACGGATGGGTTTCGACGGCACCACGATGACCGCGCACGGCTTCCGCGCCATGGCCAGCACGCTGCTGAACGAACAGGGCCATTGGAACCCAGACGCGATCGAGCGCCAGCTTGGCCATGCCGAGACCGATGACGTCCGCCGCGCCTACGCGCGCGGCGAGCACTGGGATGAGCGGATCAGGATGATGCAGAGCTGGGCGGACTATCTCGATCAGCTCAGGGCCGGTGCAAAGGTGCTGCAAGGCAGCTTCCGCAAGCCATCGGGCCCTGCAAGCGCGTTGCCGGGTTGATTCCGCTGCACCGCTCAGGATCTGTCACCAGTCTGTTCAGCTGGCGATTTCCGCATCAAGGTAGGCCTCGACGCGCCGCATACCTGCGAGGCCATCTGCCAGCATGAGATCCAGCGCGCTGGCTCCAGCAAAGGCCTCGTTGGAAGCACCTATCCACCGCGCGGCCCTATCGCTGTCAGCGAACATGCATCGCAATGCGCGATGAATGCCGAGTAGCGCTGCGGCCCGCCCTTCGCCGTTAAGAAGCCGCTCGGCTGCTTCAGGTTGAACGCCCCAGCGCGCGACCAATGCAGCGGCCGCCCGCGTCGTGGCCAGTATTTCGTCAGCGTCGTATTGAGCGCTGGCGATCGACATGGACAGATCCACTGACTTCGACGCGCCCTCGATAGCACAGAACGTCCGCCCAGGCCACCAATCAACTTACCGAGCGGTAAGAATTTCCGGATAGGCCTCAACATCAGTGGGCTTCCTTCCCGATCGGGAAGAAATGCTCTTGAATCTCTACGACACATATGGCAACTTCCCGCTCGGTAAGAATGACATGATCGACAACGCAACCCAATTCGGCGCAGCCGTCGCCTCGGCCCGCAAGGCCCTTGGTCTTACCCAGCGGGAGCTGGCGCTCGCAATCAACAGCGGCGAACGCTTCATCGTCGATCTGGAAGCTGGGAAGCCCACCGCCCAGCTCGGCAAGGCACTTGCCGCCGCAAAGGCAGTCGGCCTGCGGCTCACCGCAACCGGCATTTCGCAGGCCTGACGGTGGACCTTCCGGTTCACTACGAAGACCGTCTGGTCGCTACGATCAGCTCCGACGCGCAGGCCACCCGCCTTGCCTATGCGGATGCGTGGCGTTCATCCGCTGAGAGCTTCCCGGTCTCGCTGGCCATGCCGATCCGGCCAAAGCCCTATGAGGGAGAACAGGTCTTCCCTTGGCTGATGAACCTCCTGCCCGAGGGCGAACCGCTGCGCGCCATGACGCGCGCGCTCGGTGCAGCGCCGGAGGACGCGCTCGGCCTGATAGCCCAGACCGGCAACGATCTGGCAGGCGCGCTCAGCATCGCTCCGCAGCGGCCGCGAGGCGAGCCCGGCTATCGCACGATCCCGGATGCCGACGCACTGGAGCGGATCATCGAGGAACTGCCAGCGCGGCCATTCCTGGTCGGCGAGGACGGTGTCTCGATGAGCCTCGCCGGCGCGCAGGAAAAGTTGCCGGTGGCTGTCATCGACGGCCAGATTGCGGTGCCGATCAACGGCGCGCCATCCACCCATATCCTCAAGCCCGACAATCCACGCCTGCCCGGCAGCGTCCAGAATGAAGCGCTGTGCATGGTTCTCGCTCGCAGGATCGGTCTCAATGTCGCGCCGGTGACGACGGGCATTGCAGGGGAACGCAGCTACCTGCTGGTTGAGCGCTATGACCGAACGGGCGCGGGCAATAACGTGCACCGCCTGCATCAGGAGGATTTCTGCCAGGCCCTCGGCCGTCCGCCCGCCGCCAAATACGAGTTCAACGGCACCGGCACGCGCGGCCCCTCGATCGCCGACATGTTCGCGGTTGTCCGCCAGCACATGACCGCGCGCGACATCACCCGGCTGCTGGACGCCGTGATCTTCAATATCGCCATCGGCAACGTGGACTCCCACGCGAAAAACTACTCGATCCTGCTCGGCCCCGGTGCCCCGCAGCTTGCCCCGCTCTACGACCTGATGTCGGGCCTCGCCTGGACCAACATCACCCAGAACCACGCCCAGGCGATCGGCGAGCAGCGCCGCGGCCGCCACATCTACGGTCGCCACTGGCGGCGCATGGCCGAAGCCGCAGGACTGGCAGCGCGGGGAACGGTGCAGAGGGTGGAGCAGGTGACGGCACGATTGCTGCGCGAACTGCCCGCTGCGGTCGAGGAGGTGGCAGCAATGCCAGCAGGTCCGTCGATGCTGGAGGTCTTCGCAAAGGAGATCGAGGAACGGGCAACCGAAGTCAGGGCCCATGCAGGACAGGAAGGTGTGACGGATGCGCCGGAATCGGCCACTGAAGATCCGGCAAGCGACGCGACAGCATATCATGGCTGAACTGGCGTCGTGCCGGGCGTTCAGGGATCAGCCGGGATCACCCTGACATTCTCCTGCGTTCCGATGATCCACCCAGCCACTTCTGTACCGACTGCCTGCTCGCCTCGCTGCCGGATCGCACATTCCCAGACTATGCAGACGCGCCATCCGGAGCTGACAAGCGCTTCGATATTGGCGGCATCGCGCTCGACATTCCGGGCAAACTTTGCTTCCCAGAAGTCTGCATTGGATTTCGGCACCGAGGAATTGCGGCATCCCGCGTGACGATGCCAGAAACAGCCATGGACGAATATCGCGGCACGATGCTTTGCCAAAACGATATCCGGTTTTCCGGGCAGTTTCGCACCATGCAACCGGAAGCGGAAACCGGCCCGGTGAAGGGCTTTACGAAGGCGGACTTCGGGCGTGGTGTTTTTGCCACGGATGCTCGCCATCATGCGGGAGCGGGTATTTGCATCCACCACGTCGGCCAACGGTTGCGCCCTTTCTGCCGGTGTGCGACTTGATCAGCAAGAATAACAGGATAACAGAAAAACGTCGATGAATGCCGCATTTGCCATAGTTGATCTGTTCGCCGGTCCGGGGGGACTTGCCGAAGGCTTTTCAGCTTATGAAACCGGCGAAGGAATGCGGCCGTTCTCCGTCCGGCTGTCAGTCGAAAAGGAGAAATCGGCACATCAGACATTGTCGTTCCGTGCATTCCTGCGTCAGTTCGGCGCGTGTTTTCCGCAGGAATACTATGACTGGCTCAACAATGGCGGTGCAGAACCGGACTGGCAGGCACTTTATCCTGCCCAGTGGAAGGCAGCGAGAGAAGAGGCGCTCTGCCTGACCCTGGGCGATGAAACTGCCGGCAGGATCATTTCCCGACGGATCGAGGATATCCGAAAGACACACGGGCGCAATACCGTCCTGATCGGCGGCCCTCCCTGCCAGGCCTATTCGCTTGTCGGCCGGGCGAGAAACCGGGGCATCGCCGACTACGATGCGGCGCAGGATCACCGGCACTTCCTCTACCGGGAATACATCCGGATAATCAGCCAGCTCGAGCCCGCTGCCTTCGTCATGGAAAACGTGAAGGGAATGCTTTCGTCGACGGTCGACGGTGTCCGGATGTTCGATCTCATCACCGCCGACCTGAAGACACCGCCCGGAACGGAGGGTTACGAACTCTTCGCCTTTGCCGCAAAGGGCTCCGGTTGTCTGGCGAAGGGGCAGCGGCCCGCCGATTTCGTGGTGCGCGCCGAAGAGCTCGGGGTGCCCCAGGCACGCCATCGCGTCATCATCATCGGCCTCCGCCGCGACATCGCAAGCGAGCTTGAGCGCGCAGACCAGCGCCTTGAACGTCCCGTCCATCCCAAGGCAACGGTCGCACACGTCTTGGACGGCATGGCCTGCCTGCGCAGCGGGATCAGCCGCGGCCCCGACTCGCCCGATGCGTGGCGGGAGGCGATCGAGCGGGCCTGCGGCGAGCTTGCGGAACTGGAGACTGGTCTGCCTCCTGACGCACGCACTGCGTTCTTCGACAACATTGCCGCAACCAAGGCCATGGCGGGAGACAGAGCCGCGCTTGCGAGGCGGGCCAGCACCCCGAACGGCATCGGCAATGCCTGCCCGCCCGCCTTGGCTGACTGGCTGAAGGATGACCGTCTGCATGTGCTGCCCGGCCACGAAACGCGGGGGCATATGCCGGCGGACCTCGCCCGCTACCTGTTTGCGGCAGCATGGGCGGCCAGCACCGGCCAGTCACCCAAAGCTTCCTCCTTCCCGGCAGCCTTGGCACCCGATCACCGCAACTGGGAAAGCGGCAAGTTTGCGGACCGGTTCAGGGTCCAGCTGCGCGGACAGCCCTCGACGACCGTCACCAGCCACATTTCCAAGGACGGCCATTACTTCATTCATCCGGACCCGTCGCAATGCCGCAGCCTGACGGTGCGTGAAGCTGCGCGGCTCCAGACCTTCCCGGACAATTATGTGTTCCGGGGTAACAGGACCCAGCAGTTCGTGCAGGTCGGCAATGCCGTTCCGCCATTCCTTGCATGTCAGATCGCGGAAACACTTTGGGGTGTACTTGCCAAGTTTGGCACCGGCATCGGTGCTCCTGCAAAGGCACCAGCGTCAATCAAGGAAATTGCCTGACAATGGCCGGGACGCCTGATCCAGCCGGTGTCAGAACCAGAGAGGTTCCGCCACACGCGTCCATGCTCATCGAGAGCATGCGGGATATCGGGTATTCCCTCGAAACCGCGCTGGCCGACATCATAGACAACTCTATTACCGCCAAAGCTCGTTCGATCAGGCTTCTGGCGGACACAACCAGCGGTCAGCCGAGCCTCGCGATTGTTGATGACGGCGAAGGCATGAGCGAGGACGAGCTCCTCGCAGCCATGAGACCCGGTAGCCGCAACCCACTCGACACCAGGGACAAGGAGGATCTGGGTCGATTTGGGCTTGGTTTGAAAACAGCCTCGTTTTCCCAGTGTCGCAAACTCACCGTGGCATCGCGCAAAGATGGCGTCATATCCTGCGCCCGCTGGGATCTCGACAAAGTGGCCCAGACCAACCAGTGGCTGGTCGAACTGCTGGATGAACCATCGTCGGTTCCATGGATCAACGAACTGGGGATTTCCGGAACTCTTGTCGTTTGGGAAAAGCTCGACCGTCTGGTTGAAGGCGAGGCCAGCGAGGCGCGCTCCGCGTTCGTGTCACGGATAGACGACGCTTCCGAACATCTTGAGCTTGTTTTTCATCGCTTTCTGGCAGGCGAGAGGGGAATCAAGAAGATAGCCCTCGAGCTCAACGGGCGAGCGCTCGAACCTTTCGACCCGTTCCACAGCACCCATCCAGCAACACAGGCCAGCCCCGTGGAGAAGATCAAGTCGGGGGGGCAGGAAGTGGAGGTGCAAGCATTCACGCTGCCTCATCACAAAAAGGATCCGGAGGGTTGGGAGAGATTCGCCGGAAAGGCGGGATATCTCAAAAATCAGGGCTTCTATGTCTACCGTGGCAAACGTCTGATCATCCACGGGACTTGGTTCGGCTTGGCCCGGCAGAAGGAACTGACCAAGCTGGCGCGGGTCAGGATCGACATGCCTAACGGGATGGACGCCGAATGGAAAATCGACGTCAAGAAGGCTTCTGCGCAACCACCGTACCATGTCCGCGAGCGGTTGCGCCGGATCATAGAAACGATCGGTGCCACATCCCGCCGGGTCTACACTGCAAGAGGGCGCCGTCTGGCCAGCGACAGCCGCTTGCCGGTCTGGCAGCGTAGGCAGCATGGCAACGAGATTTCCTATTGCCTCAACCCGGATCACCCGACCTTTGTGGATTTCAAAAACCAGCTGCCGGATGATCTGAAGACTGGCTTTGAGCGCATTCTGGAAATCGCAGCCTCCTCCATGCCAGTGGATGCCCTTTTCGCTGATATCAGTGCCAGCCCTTCCCATGTTTCAGGCGCACAGCTTGCGGAAGATACTCTGAAACATCTTGTTGAAACGACATTTGCAGCGCTGACTTCCTCAGGTGTTAACCCCGATGACGCATTGGAGATGATGCGCGTCACGGACCCGTTCCGCGAGAACTGGGAAACGGCATCGGTTTGGCTGCAGAAAAAGGTGGACGATTGCAGGGATGAATGACGGTCTGAAAATGCTCGAAACAATGGTGGGAGCGCAGCTCGCCAAGGAGCCACTGCCATCTCCCGACCGTATCCGGGAATTGATCGGTCAGATCCGCCACATTCCGCTGTGCGCGGACGTTTCCGATGAGCAGGCGGAGGAACTGGCCCGCTCACTCGAGAACAGCCATGGCGTGTCGATGAAAATCGGGTCGATGCTGACGAGCAAGGACTACGTTCCATGGCTAGACGCCGCCCGAGCGGACATCACACCCTATTACTGGAACCGCTATCGTCAATTGCTGGCGGAAAAGGGCTTCTCCGGCGACGTTCTGGTCACCCTTGACGACGTGACCGACCGTATCCTCAATCTCCTCGAGAACCCGGCAAAGACCGAAAGCTGGGACCGGCGCGGGATGGTGGTCGGGCACGTCCAGTCAGGCAAGACGGCCAACTACACCGGGCTGATCTGCAAGGCGGCCGATGCCGGCTACCGTCTGATCATCGTCATTGCGGGCATTCACAACAATCTGCGCAACCAGACGCAGATGCGGATCGACGAAGGCTTTGTCGGCAGGGACAGCGCGAGGCTGCTCTCCAACCGGGACGATCCGGCCCAGCGTTTCATCGGGGTGGGCCGGTTCGACAAATCGCGCCGGCCGGTAACTTTCACCAACTCGATCAAGGATTTCAGCAAGACGCTGGCATCCGGCGTCGGCGTTCCGCTCGACAACCTGCGGGAACCGGCGATCTTCGTGATCAAGAAGAACAGCTCGACGCTGAAGAATCTGATCTCGTGGCTGCAGGAGCACAACCAGCGGGCCGGAACTTCGGTGATTGACGCGCCCATGCTGCTGATCGACGACGAGGCAGACAATGCCTCGATCAATACTGCCAAGGGGCCGGACGAAGCGACCAGGATCAACGGCCAGATCCGCAGCCTGCTCAAGCTGTTCGATCACAGCTGCTACGTGGGTTACACTGCGACGCCCTTTGCCAACATCTTCATCGACCCGGACAGCGAGACGGAAATGCTTGGGGAAGACCTGTTTCCCCGGGATTTCATCGTTAGCCTGGACCCGCCGACCAACTACTTCGGCGCCAACCGGGTCTTTCTGGAAGACAGCGAAGCCATCCTCCGGCCGATCACGGACAATGGCGATCTGCTGCCGCTGAAGCACAAGAAGGATTTTGCGGTCACCGCCTTGCCGGCGAGCCTGGAAAAGGCGGTGCGGACATTCGTTGTCGCCCGGGCGATCCGGCTGGCCCGGGGGCAGCGCCGCAAGCATTGCTCCATGCTGGTCAACGCTTCGCGGTTTACCGACGTCCAGCGCCAGTTGCGAAACGAAGTTCATGCCCTGGTGGACAGGATCCGGGCCAGTGTCCGCGTGAACGGAGCACTGCCGGAGGCGAAGGCTTTGCAGGATGCGGAAATCGCCGCGCTTCATGCAGTGTGGCTGGACGAGTATGCACCCGGCAGCGAGTTCGGCTGGAAGGACATCCAGCCGCTGCTGTTGGAGAGCATCGCGCCGGTTTCCGTGGTGGAGGTCAACAGCCGGTCCTCAGGCAACCTGAACTACAGCGATCACGAAGAGCATGGCCTGAACGTGATTGCAGTGGGCGGCTTCTCGCTTTCCCGCGGCCTCACGCTCGAAGGCCTCACAGTCAGTTACTTCCTGCGCAACTCGATGATGTACGACACGCTCATGCAGATGGGGCGCTGGTTCGGCTATCGCCCAGGTTACGACGATCTGTGCCGGGTCTGGATGCCGGAGGAGGCGGAGGGCTGGTACGCCCACATTGCAGAGTCCATCGAAGAACTGCGCGACGAATTGCGCAGCATGGAGGCAGTGGGGGCGACGCCGGAACAGTTCGGCCTGAAGGTCCGGAGCCATCCGGACACGCTGATTGTCACTGCCCGCAACAAGATGGGATCGGGCGAAAAGCTGGTCGTCTCGATCGGACTTGCCAACAAGTTTGCGGAAACCGCGGTACTGAAGCGCGATGCCGACAGTCTGCGCGCCAACCGGAATGCGGCCTCAGCGCTGGCAAGGGCGCTCGCGGCAGGCGGAAAGCCGCTAAGCTCTGCATCGGAAGTGACCGGCGGATTCCTGTTATCGGATGTACCTGTCGGCCCGGTAAGGGATTTCATCGCGTCATTCGTGAACCATCCCGGCTCGCTGCTCACCGAAACGGGCCCTGTCTGCCAGCACATCGATGACCGGGCAGAGACCGAACTCGCATCATGGGATGTCCTGTTCGCCAGCCTGAAGAAGCGCGAGGACAAAGGCCTTTCGGATGCTTCCCTCGGTGTGACGATCAATTGTCCGCGCCGAAGTGCTGGTAAGGAAAGCACGGAAAGTACGTTGCGCGTCACCAACAAGCAGCGCGTTGCCTCCAGAGGGGTCGAAAAGACAGGTCTGACTGACGAGCAGGTGGAAGAGGCTGAGCGCGAGTATCGCGAGCGGGATGACGCCAGGCCGGCCAAGGATGGCGGCTGGAACTATCCTGATCGCATCTACCGCGCGAAGCGCGAACGCCCCCTTCTTATTGTCCACATGCTCGCCATCGGCAAAGAGGACGACGATCTGCGGCAGGCAGAACCGGTTGTTGCATGGAGCATCAGCTTCCCCGGTACGGCGCTGGAAGAAAAAAAGGTTACCTATGTCGTGAACACGACCTGGGTCCGGGAGAACTTCAGCGAGGACCTCGAGGAGGAGGAAATGGGAGGCGACGATGATCGCTGACGATCCCTGGACCGGCCTCGAACCGCCCGCATCGGCCGAAATCATCAATGCGAAACGTATAGACGGGAAACATCCCTGGAACTTCTTCTGGGCCCGCAGCGTCGACAGGAAATGTCTGCTCATCCTGCAGTGCAGTGCTGCTTCCGCACCGAAAGGAAAGCTGCCGAAGCTCAAGGGCATAGAAGTCGCGCTTTCGGAGCCCGAGACCGGCGGCAGCGTGATGGTTTCGCTCAAGCTGACCGACAACCAGCATCGGGACATTTTCCACCGCCTCTGCCTCGACATTGTGCAGGCCGCCTCCGCAGCACGGTCGGAGAGCGAGGCAGGAGAGACCTTCCTTGCACGTACTTGGCGGTGGCATCACCTGCTCCGCGGCGGCAGTGACAGCCGTCTGTCCGCTGAGGAGCAGAAGGGTCTGATCGGCGAGCTTCTGGTGCTCGAGCGTTACCTCATTCCTCTTTTCGGTCCGGCGGATGCAACAGGCGCGTGGGTGGGCCCGACAGGATCGCCCAAGGACTTCGAATGCGGCCGGACAGCGATCGAAGCGAAGGCAAGGCGAGGTGCGGCTCGTCCCTACGTGGCGATCTCGTCCGAACATCAGCTGGATGCCAGTGGCTGCGATGTCCTGTTTATGTACGTCGTCGAACTGGACGCGGCTCCGGAGGACGCAGCTTCCGCATTCACCCTCACGGATGTGGCATGCCGGATAGCGGACAGGATTGCAGCGGAAGCACCGGCGGTTCTGGAACGCTTCGAAGGCCAGCTAGTCGCCGCAGGTTTTTCCCGGGACGACGACTATTCTTCATTCCGCTGGATATCCGGCCCGCACCGGTTCCTGCACGTAGTGGAAGATTTTCCACGCATCACGCCCGCGATGTTCAAATCCGGCGTCGAACGCGTCCGCTATGATCTCTCGTTGGTGGAGTGCGAGCAATTCAGGGTCGATGACGACTTCGTTCGCAGCATGCTGAAGGGTGGCGGGCAATGACAATCAGCCTCGAGGAATTTCACCAGGACTTCTTCCAGGAGGTATTGGCATCGGCCGATGTCGATGGGCTTTATGCGGAAGACGCATTCTTCGAGCTGTTCTGCGATTATCTCGCCGAGGCAGGGGAGTTCGACGGAGCTGATCGGGCCTTTTATCGAAATCCGAACACAGGCATTCGGGTCGATGGATATGCTGGCGACCCAGCGCATAGCGGCGGTGAGCTTATACTATTGGTTCAGGATTTCAGCCAGGACGGACAGATCGCGAGTATCAACGCAACTGCGATGGATGCCGCGTTTAACCGGCTTGAGAAGTTCATAACAAGTGCATTCAAATCCGATTGGAGGAACAAGCTAGAGGAAAGCAGCCCCGAATTCGGCCTTGCTGATCTGATTGCGATACGCTGGCGCAGCACTGCAAAAGTGCGGCTGTTCCTGATCACCAACCGCCAACTACGAGCGCGAGTGGACGGACGCGCAGCAGGTGAGATTGATGGAAGGCCGGTTACATACTCGGTCTGGGATATCGAGCGCCTGTACCGTTTTGCTGCAGCCGGTTTTGGACGCGAGGAGATCGTCATCGACCTCGAAAGGGATTACGGCGGCTCTATCCCACTGCTGCCCGCCCACATGTCTGATGCGGACTACAAAGCCTATCTGGCAGTCGTTCCCGGAACCCAGCTTGCTGCGATCTACGACCGCTGGGGGTCACGTCTGCTCGAACAGAACGTGCGCGTGTTTCTCCAGGCCAGGGGGGGCGTGAACAAGGGGATCCGCAATACTATCGACAACGATCCGGACATGTTCTTTGCCTACAACAACGGCATCACGGCTACGGCCGAAGGCATAACTACGCGCGTGTCCGAAGGCGGCCTGCTGCTGACCGGTTTGCGAAATCTCCAGATCGTGAACGGTGGCCAGACTACGGCATCGATCCACGCGGCGAAGCGGCGGAACGCGGATCTTTCGAAGGTCTTCGTCCAGATGAAGCTCTCGATCGTGCCGCCGGAGAAGGCGATAGATATCGTCCCGAAGATCTCGGAATTTGCCAACAGCCAGAACCGCGTGAATGCCGCAGATTTCTTTGCAAACCATCCCTTCCATGTGCGGCTCGAAGAATTCTCCCGAAGAATATTCGCGCCATCGCCGGACGGCACGTTCCGCGAGTCAAAATGGTACTACGAACGGGCGAGAGGCCAGTATCAGGATGCCCGCGGGCTCCTGACACCCGCCCAGCGCAAGAAGTTCGATCTGGAGTATCCCAAATCGCAGCTGATATCGAAAACCGACCTTGCCAAGTACCTCAACGTCTGGCGCGGTCACCCCGATACTGTCAGCAAAGGTGCCCAGAAAAACTTCGCGCATTTCGCCGGGACAATCGGCAGTGAGTGGAAGAAGCAGCCCGATGCATTCAACGAAGATTTTTATCGCCAGGCTATCGCCAAGGCGCTGATCTTCCGGGCCACGGAAGAGATTGTCACCGAGCAGTCATGGTATCAGGGTGGCTATCGGGCAAATGTTGTTGCCTATGCCATCGCGAAGATGAGCCACGACTGCGAACAACGCGAGGAATTCGTCGACTACGACAGCATCTGGCGAGCTCAGGGGATTTCGGAGGAAATGGGGGCTGCTCTCGCACTGGTGGCGGAAGCCGTGCACGAAGTGCTTGTGTCCCCGCCGACTGGCATCAGCAACGTCACGGAATGGGCAAAGCAGCAAGCCTGCTGGGCAAGGGTCAAGGCCTTGGAGATTGACTGGCCGGAGGCGTGGCTGGGCGAACTGATCGGGAAGGACCGAATCAAGGAAGGAAAGCGGGAGGGCATCAAGGACCAGAAGCTGCTCAACGGAATTGAAGCTCAGTCAGTCGTGGTTTCAGCAGGTGGGCAATTGTGGGCGCAGTTGAGTGCATGGGGGCAATCCCGAAAGCTCCTCTCCCCGACCGAGCTCGGCATATTGCGGGTGGCGGCATCGGTGCCGATGAAGATTCCGTCTGAAAAGCAATGTCTTAAGGTCATCGAGTCGCTGCGGAAGCTCCGAGCGGAAGGTTGCCCGATTGGCTCAGAAATCGCGCATTGATTGCCTATGACATGCCCTCATGCGCCGGGAGCTGGCCAGCCTACGCTGCATCCTCGCATGGTTCGCAGTAAGATCCGGAAACTAAACCGGTTTCCGATCCTAAAGCTGGGTACAGTGTAGAGCACACCGTACGCGACAAATCGCAGGTGAAATCCAGATTTAAACATCATTATATCAATGGCTTGTTGGGATTCTGAGAAAATGGCAGCTTCTCCGTCAAATCTGACTTGCCGGCAGACTTCGGTATGCCCGCAAATCACATCAGGCCGAAAGGCGAGGAAATGCGGCATCTTCAGCAAACTTGACGACCCCTTCGAACATAAGTAGAACAAACTTGCCTTTCGCAGTGTGTTCCAGGCTCCACCAACACGGAGTCCAGCATGACACGCAATGTTTCTATACAGACCTACCTGCCCAAGCACGTCGCCGCCTGGGTTCAGAATGAGGCCACGCGCGCCAAACAGAGCCGCAGCCAGTGGATCGGGGCCATCGTCACTGATCTGTTCCAGGGCCAGGAGCTGCGCGAGGAAGCGCGGCAGAACGCAGAGTTCATCAAGCGCCGGCTGATCTTCATCATGTGCGCTCTCGATGGCCTTCTGCTTGCACATCCGGATGCCACGCTCAGGACTAAAGTCCACGAAGCGCATAAACGGCAGCTCGACAAGCTTGCGCAGGAGCAAGGAGAATGAAGCGCCGGGAAGCCAAGTCGCCTGCCAGCGCCGGTCAGCTCGCTCTCCCCTTCGATTGCTCCCCCAGGGCAACCCGAACCAACGGCGCAGAGCCTCTCGCCGTCCGGATTCCCGATGCCGTGCGGGTGACCGGGATCGGCCGGTCAAAACTCTACGAGCTGATTGCCTCAGGCGACCTGGAAACGATCAAGATCGGCAGATGCACATTGGTAACGATCGATGCGCTCAAAGCCCTTCTGGCCAAGGCACGGGCCAACAGCTACAAGGGAAGTCGCTGAGTATCGAAACACTGCGGGCAGCGATTTAAGTCCTCATCGAGGACCAAGCCGAGGCGCGTTACGGTATTTTTGACGGTATCGAATCAGCGAATCAGGGCAACAAAACATTGTGATATAATGCCTTGTTTGCACGTCACGGTCCCTCTTCTGGCACCATTTCTTCTCCCGAGATAGCGAAACATTCCCCTTCCGGGGCGTTGAAATCCGTGTTCGGGCTGCTATTCAAGGTTGCACCGGGGCGAAGCAACCTCCCGGTCAGGTGGCGGTCTTGCCGGTGCCCAAGCGTTGCCTGTCGCACCCGCTTTTGCGGGCAACAGGTCATGGGTCGATTGCATGAAAGATGCCACCAGCGTTCCGGTTTCCTCTCCCGTCACGCCCTCCTTCGATGAACTTGTCCGCGTCTCTGCGCGCATCGGCTGCCTCAGCTTTGGCGGCCCCGCCGGACAGATCGCGCTGATGCACCGCGAGATCGTGGAGGAGCGTGGCTGGATCAGCGAAGAGCAGTTCCTCCAGGCGCTCAACTTCTGCCATTTCCTGCCCGGCCCCGAGGCACAGCAGCTGGCCACCTGGATCGGCTGGAAGCTGCACGGCATGCGCGGCGGCTTTGCCATGGGACTGCTGTTCGTCATCCCCGGCGCACTGGTAATCCTTGCGCTGTCGATACTCTATGCACTCGCGGCTGACCTCCACTGGTTTGCCGCGCTGTTCACCGGGATCAAGGCGGCAGTGCTGGCCATCGTCGTGCAGGCACTGATCCGCATTGCCGGGCGCGCGCTCAAGACGCCGCTGCAGAAGGCGCTTGCGGTCGCTGCGTTCATTGCGCTGGCCGTCCTGTCGCTGCCTTTCCCTCTCGTCGTACTCGGAGCGGGCGTGATCGGTTTTGCGACCGCTGCGGTACGGCCTGAACTGCTCGGCCTGAGCAACACGGAAGCGCCCCCGCCCACCTCGAAGCGGCCATGGGCAATGACCCTGCGCACAATTGCCACCGGTGCCGTGCTGTGGGCCGCGCCGATGATTGCCGTGCTCGCCCTGCTGGGGCCCGATCACGTGCTGTGGAAAGTCGGATTGTTCTTCTCGAAGCTCGCGGTCGTCACCTTCGGCGGCGCCTATGCGGTCCTGTCCTACATGGCGCAGCAGGCAGTCGACACTTACGGTTGGCTGCGCGCGGGCGAGATGGCCGATGGCCTCGGCCTTGCCGAGACGACGCCGGGGCCGCTGATCATGGTCACGCAGTTCGTCGGCTACCTTGCCGGCTTCCGCGCACCCGAACCGTTCTCGCCGATGGTCGGCGGACTGCTTGCGGCTGCGCTGACCACCTGGGTGACGTTCGTCCCCTGCTTCATCTGGATCTTCGCCTTCTCGCCATGGATCGAGCGGCTGGGCAACGCGCGCAAGCTCAAGGGCGGGCTGGCTGCGATCACGGCGGCGGTGGTGGGCGTGATTGCCAACCTCACCTTGTGGTTTGCCGTCCACGTGCTGTTCCGCGAGACGCGAGACGTGGCCTTCGGTCCTGCCGCGCTGTCCCTGCCCGTCCCGCAAAGCTTCGACTGGCGCGTTGCCGCCATTGCGGCGCTCGCGGCCATCCTCATCTTCCGCATGCGCAAGGGCATTCTGACCGTTCTCGCGATCTGCGCGGCGGCGGGCCTTGCCGCCGCGCTGGTGTGACCGCGATCAGAATCGGTTGACGAGGTTCTCGCACCACTCCTGTCGTCCCGAACACGGCTGCGGGCCATAGTTGGCTCCGGCCGCCCGGTCGGCTATCTGGGCAAGCGTGGTGCCCTCGGCATGGATCAGCTGGCCAAGTTCGCCCTGCCACCCGGCATAGCGCTCCGCACGGAAACGTTCGAGCGCGCCGTCCTCGATGATCGCAGCGGCGCGCAGCAGGCCGCGAGCGATGGTATCGATCCCGCCGACATGGCCGTGGAACAGGTCCGCCGCATCGATCGACTGGCGGCGCACCTTGGCATCGAAGTTCCAGCCACCGTTGCCGAGGCCGCCTGCACGCAGGACTTCGAGCTGGGCGAGGGTGATCTCCTCGACCGAGTTGGGAAACTGGTCGGTGTCCCAGCCATTCTGCGGATCGCCGCGATTGGCATCGATCGAGCCGAGAATGCCCAGCGCCCGCGCCATCGCGATTTCGTGCTCGAAGGTGTGGCCCGAAAGCGTGGCGTGGTTGGCCTCGATATTGACCTTGACCTCGTTCTCAAGGCCAAAGCGCTTGAGGAAGGCATAGACCGTCTGCGTATCGAAGTCGTACTGGTGCTTGGTCGGCTCATGCGGTTTGGGTTCGATCAGGATCGTGCCCGTAAAGCCGATGCGGTGCTTGTGATCGACCACGAGGCTGAGGAAGCGGCCGAAGTTCTCCTGCTCGATGCCGATTTCGGTGTTGAGGATCGAATCATACCCTTCGCGCCCGCCCCACAGCACGTAGTTCGCCCCGCCCAGCCGATGCGTCGCCTCGAGCGCATCGCGCACCTGCATCGCCGCAAATGCGAAGACTTCGGGGTCGGGATTGGTTGCCCCGCCGGCCATGTAGCGCGGGTGGCCGAACAGGTTGGCCGTTCCCCACAGCAGGCGGCGGCCATGCTTGCCCTGCAGCTCCTCGAGATGGTCGACCGCCGGTGCGAAGCTCGTGCGGAAGCTTTGCGCATCATCGGCATCGGCCATCACGTCGACATCGTGGAAGCAGTAGAACGGGACGTCGAGCTTCTCGACGAAGGCCAGCGCCGCCTCGCGCTTGGCGGCGGCGTTCTTCGCGTCCATCGGGCCTTGCAGCCAGGGACGGTTGAAGGTTCCGGCGCCGAACACGTCGCTGCCCGGCCAGCAGAAGGTGTGCCACATGCACACGGCAAAGCGCAGGTGGTCCTCCATGCGCTTGCCCATGACCACGCGGTCCTTGTCGTACCAGCGATAGGCGAGGTCGCTGGTGGTTTCCGGCCCCTCGTAGCGGACGGTATCGAACGGGGCGAAGTATTCGGCGGACATGGGCGTTCCTTTCACAGTGTACGAATGGCCGCAGTGGCGCGGCGGAAGGCGTCGAGCTTAGGGGCGAGCCGTTCGGCCAGCAGCGGATCGGGGGAAATGGTCCTGACAACGGGCGGACGCTGGCACACATCGGCAGGATTGCCGCCGCTCACCGCAAGCTGCGCCAGCCGCGCCGCACCCAGTGCCGGGCCGACTTCACCGCCATCGAGATAATTGAGTTCGACATCGAGCGCTGCGGCAAGGATCGTGCCCCAGTGGTGAGACCGCGCACCGCCGCCGATCACTGACAACCGCTCGATCCGCGTGCCCGCCTGGCGCAGCGCGGCAATGCCATCGGCATGGGCGAACGCCACGCCTTCCAGCACCGCTGCACCGATGCGGCCCGCATCGCTGTCGGAATCCATGCGCAGCAGCCCTGCGCGCAAGTGCGGGTCATTGTGCGGCGTGCGCTCACCCGAAAGGTAGGGCAGGAACAGTTCCGGCCCCGAAGCCGCGCCCGGCGCTTCCGCCAAAGCCAGCAGCGCGGGCACATCGCACCCGACCAGCTTGGCCGCCCAGTCAAGGCAGCTTGCAGCCGAAAGGTGCACGCTCATCTGGTGCCACATATCGGGCAGGCAATGGCAAAAGGCATGGACCGCGCGCTCCGGATTGGGCCGGAACGCCGCCGTCGCAACGAAGATCACGCCCGAAGTGCCAAGCGAGAGCATCCCCTGCCCGTCAGCGACCACGCCGACGCCGAGCGCGCCCGCCGCATTGTCGCCGCCGCCCGCCGCCACGGGGACGCGCCCCATGCCCCAGCGCGCGGCAACATCGGCGCGCAAGGTGCCGGTCGCCGCGCTGCCTTCGAACAGCCGGGGCATGTGCTTGCGAGCAAGGCCCGTCGCCACCAGCATCGCGTCCGACCAGTCGCGCGCTGCGACATCAAGCCACAACGTGCCCGCGCTGTCCGACATGTCGGAAGCCTTGTCCCCGGTCATGCACAGGCGCACATAGTCCTTGGGCAGGAGCACCGTTGCGATCCGGGCGAACAAGTCAGACTCATGCTCGCGCAGCCACTGCAGCTTGGGCGCAGTAAAGCCCGGCATGGCAAGGTTCCCAGTGATCGCGCGCGAATGCGGCACCGCCTCTTCGATCGTGGCACATTGCGCAAAACTGCGCCCGTCGTTCCACAGGATCGCTGGCCTCAAGGGCCGGTCGTCCGCGCCCAGCACCGTCGCACCATGCATCTGGCCCGCCAGCCCCACCCCCTGCACGGCTGCGCGCAAGTCTGCCGGGAGCGCCAGCACGGCCTGCCCGGTAGCGTCCCACCAACCGTCCGGGTCCTGCTCCGACCAAAGCTCGTGCGGCCGCGAGACCGACAGAGGCGCAGTTGCCTGTGCGGCAATCACGCCATCAGCGTCCAGCAGGATCGCCTTTACTCCGGACGTGCCGATATCGATGCCCAGAGTGAGTTCTTGTGCCATTGCATCTTCTCCTCCGGTAAAGTTAGCGCTACCACAGCAGGGTTGGCAAGACTTTCCTGCATGGCGCAGCAACTTGCCAGCAGCATGGGAGCGGCATAGGCAGGCGCGATGACAGACGGTCCGGCACAGGCGCGCAAAGGTCGGCGCAAAGGCTCAAATCCCACCGTGGCCGACGTCGCGCGGGTTGCCGGGGTTTCACCGATGACGGTGTCGCGCGTCGTCAACGATGAGCCGAGCGTCCTGCCCGAAACGCGCGCCAAGGTGCAGGACGCCATCGCCGCGCTGGGCTATGTCCCCAACCCCGCCGCGCGCAGCCTTGCCGGGCGAAGGCCATGCCGCATCGCGCTGATCCATTCCAACCCCAGCGCCGCCTATCTCAGCGAGTTTCTCGTCGGCAGCCTGTCGGGCGCGGCAACGGTCGACGCCCAGCTGGTCGTCGAACCATGGCACCCCGGCGAAACGCCGCAAGCCCTGGCCCGCCGCCTCGCCGACCACCGCATCGACGGCGTCGTCCTGCCGCCACCGCTGTGCGACGATCTGGCGCTGGCCGCCACGCTCACCGCCAACAACCTGCCGATTGCCCTGGTTGCCACTGGCCGCCCGCGTGATTGCCTGCGCTCCGTGACGATCGACGACGAACAGGGCGCGCACGCGATCACCACGCATCTGATCGCGCTGGGCCATCGCCGGATCGGCTTCATCGCCGGAGATCCCAACCAGACCGCCAGCACCCTGCGCGAATCCGGCTATCGTCGCGCATTGCTAGAAGCAGGCCTACCCGCAGACCCTGCCCTGCTCACCTCGGGCGACTTTACCTATCGCTCAGGGCTCGACGCTGCGGACTCGCTGCTGTCTCTCACCCCGCGCCCGACCGCCATCTTCGCCAGCAACGACGACATGGCCGCCGCCGTCATCGCCGCCGCCCACCGCCACGGCCTCGACGTGCCGCGCGACCTTTCGGTCTGTGGTTTCGACGATTCGGCCATGGCCCGCACCGTCTGGCCCGAGATCACCACGATCCGCCAGCCCATTGCCGACATGGCGCGCAAGGCGCTCGTCGGCCTCGCGCAGGACATCCGGCAGTCAGCCGAAACGGCACCGTTGCACGAACAGCTCCCGTTCGAACTGATCGTGCGCCATTCGGATGGCGCACCGGCGGTGTGACGCAAAAGGTCAGATCGAACGCAGGATCTCTGCCGCCACCGGACGGTCCTGCTCGACCCGCTCCGAATAGCGGTCAACCAGCCGCTCGGCATGTGGGCGCAACAGCACTGTGAAGCGCACCAGTTCCTCCATCACGTCCACGATGCGGTCGTAGTAGCTCGACGGCTTCATCCGGCCCGCTTCGTCGAACTCCTCGTAGGCCTTGGCTACGCTCGACTGGTTGGGAATGGTGAACATCCGCATCCACCGGCCCAGCACACGCAAGGTGTTGACCGAGTTGAACGACTGCGATCCGGCACTGACCTGCATCACCGCCAGCGTGCGCCCCTGCGTCGGGCGCAGGCCCTTGTAGGCGAGCGGGAGATGATCGATCTGCGTCTTCATGATGCCGGTGATCTGGCCATGCCGCTCCGGGCTGCACCAGACCTGACCTTCGGACCACAGCGAGTGTTCGCGCAGCTCATGAACCGCCGGATGGTCGTCGCCCGCAATCTGGTCGGGCAAGGGCAGGTCGGACGGATCGAAGATACGCGTCTCGCAACCGAAATGCTGCAGCAGCCGCGCCGCCTCTTCAACGACCAGCCGCGAATAGGAGCGCTCGCGCAGCGAACCGTAGAGCAGCAGGATGCGTGGGCGATGATCCAGCGGTCCAAGCCCCCGCGCCGGATCGGCGTCGAGATAGGCGGGCTTTAGCGCCGGAAGGTGGTCGGGCGCAGAAAGCGCGCGCAGGCGGGCGTGTGCGGCCGAGGGGGCTTCAGGCATCGGCAGTCGCATCCTTGGTCAGATCGGCTTCGGGGAAGAGCAACCGGGCAACGCCCAGTGCGAGCAGGGCACCTGTCAGCTGGCAGGCCATGAAGGCGGGAGCATCGGCGGGCGCTATGCCGGCGAAAGTGTCAGAAAGGCTGCGCGCCAGCGTGATCGCCGGGTTGGCAAAGCTCGTCGAGGACGTGAACCAGTAGGCCGAAGTGATGTACAGCGCCACCGTCGCCGGGACTGCATGAGGCCGATGGCGCAAGGTGCCAAGGATCGTGAGGAGCAGTCCGAAAGTCGCCACGACTTCGCCGGTCCACTGCCCGGGGCCGTTACGCGCCTTGGTCGAAAGCTCGATCACGTCCAGCCCGAACATCGCGTGCGCGGTCCACGCCCCGGCCACGCCACCCGCAACCTGGGCGGCCACGTGGCCAATGGCCTGCCGCGTGTCGAGCGCTCCCAGAATGCGGAAAACCAGCGTCACCGCCGGGTTGAAATGCGCGCCCGAGATCGGGCCGAGCATGGTGATGAGCACATAGAGCATCGCGCCCGTGGCAATCGTGTTGCCCAGCAGCGCCACCGCGACGTTGCCCTGCGCCAGACTTTCGCCCATCACGCCGGAGCCAATCACGGTGGCGAACAGCAGGAAGCTGCCGACAGCTTCGGCAAGGATCGGGCGGGTCATGCCGCGCCTTCCATCCGCCCGATCTGCGAAAGCGCATCGAGAAGTCGCGCCTTGTCCATCGTCTCGAACGGCAAGGTAAGCAGCGCCCGCACGCGCGCCTCGAGCGCGGTCCAGGTCGCCTCGAATGCGGCATCGACCTCGGCCTCTGAGCCATGGACGTCGGCAGGATCAGGCAGCCCCCAGTGCGCCTTGATCGGTGCACCCATGAACACCGGACAAGTCTCCCCGGCCGCATTGCCGCACACCGTGATCGCGATGTCGATGCGCGGGGCATCGGGCGCCGTGAACTCGTTCCAGCTCTTGGAGCGGAAAGCTGCCGTATCAATCCCGCGCCGCGCGAGCAGACGCAGCGCGCCGGGATGCGGCACCCCCTTGGGCTTGCTGCCCGCGCTGAAGGCGGTGATGCGTCCCTCCCCGAGGTGGTTCAGGATCGCCTCGCCCAGGATCGAGCGGGCGGAATTGCCGGTGCACAGGATCAGGATGTTCATGTCGTCCCCCCCTTGAACGAAGTCGTGATGCGTCAGGCAGCGCCCGCTTCGCAGGCCAGACCCTCGACGCCACAGTCGACGCCGCCGCAGCAATTCTCGGTCAGATAGCCGATCAGCGCGTTCATCGCGGGCAAGTCGGCGCGGTAAATGATCGAGCGGCTCCGGCGCTGCTGACTAACCAGCCCGGCCTGCGCCAGTTGCGCAAGATGGAAGCTGAGCGAGGACGGCGGCACCCCAAGCCGCGCCGAGACTTCGCCAGCGGGCAACCCCTCAGCCCCCGCCTGCACAAGCAGGCGGAACACCGCAAGGCGATGCTCCTGCGCCAAGGCCCCAAGCGCAGCGACGGCGCGTCCGGCATTCATCGAATCTACCATATTTCGACAAATATCGAAACATTGGGTGACGTCAAGCAGCACCCTCTGCCTGTCACAAACATCCGGAGATGCCGTGTGTGGGATTGCATCGGTTTGGTTTGGATTGGTGAGCCCAGCTGGGTTCGAACCAGCGACCTACTGATTAAAAGTCAGTTGCTCTACCGACTGAGCTATGGGCCCGCCCGGAACCGCGCAACGGGGCGCGAGGCGTGGCGCGTCACCTAGGGGGCGTAGGGCGGGTGGTCAAGCCTTGGCGGAAGAACGGGTTAGGCGATGCGCAAGTTGCCGCAGCGTTAGGCCCGAAAGCGGGTCGCGCCAATGCGGGGCAATGCGCGCGGCGGGGCCGAGCACGAAGCCACGCTTGCGAAATTCCCGGTGCGGCACGGTCAGCCTGTCATCCGCCCAGCATCCGCCCGACCACAGCACCACATCGAGATCGAGCGTGCGCGAGCGCCAGCGCTGGCCCTGCCGCCTGCGGCCGAACCTGCTTTCTAAATCCTGCAGCAGATCGAGAAGCTCAAGAGGCTCGAGCGAGGTGGAGATCACCGCCGCGCCATTCGCATACTCGCGCTGCGATGGCCCCACCGGACGGCTTTGGATGACTGGAGCCACTACCTCGATCGAAACCCCATACCTCGCCAGTTCGGCCGTAGCCGCCCCCAGAATCGTCCGCGGGTGGCCATGGCGCGGATGGCGCTGGTTCGATCCCAGCGCGATCAGGTAGCGATGCCCGCTCAGATGTCTTCTGCCAGACGGCCGTAAAGCTGCGGACGACGGTCACGGAAAAAGCCCATGCCGGCACGGTGCGTGGCGGCGCGCTTCAGGTCTATCGTCGCATGGAGCACGCCCGTTTCGCCCGCACCAAACTCGGCAAGGTAATCGCCCCACTCATCGCTGATGAAGCTGTGGCCGTAGAACCTCTGGCCATCTTCTTTCCCGATGCGATTGGCCGCGATCACCGGCATGCAGTTTGAAACCGCATGGCCGATCATCGCACGCCGCCACATGCGGCTGGTGTCGAGATCGGCGTCATACGGCTCGCTGCCGATGGCGGTAGGGTAGAACAGCAGTTCCGCACCCATCAACGCCATGGCGCGCGCGCATTCGGGATACCACTGGTCCCAGCACACCCCCACGCCGATGCGCGTGCCAAACACGTCCCACACCTTGAAGCCGGTATTGCCGGGGCGGAAGTAGTACTTTTCCTCGTAGCCGGGGCCGTCGGGAATATGGCTCTTGCGATAGATGCCCATCACCTCGCCATCCGGGCCGATCATGGCGAGCGTATTGTAATAGTGATGCCCATCACGTTCGAAGAAACTGGTCGGGATCGCAATGCCGTGCGCCTTGGCGAGCTTCTTCATCTCGCGCACCGAAGGGTCCTGATCGAGCGGATAGGCCATGGCAAACAGCGCCTCATCCTCGACCTTGCAGAAGTACGGCCCTGCGAACAGTTCGGGCGGCAGGACGATCCGCGCACCCTCACGCGCGGCCTGCTCAACCAGCGCGGCCGTGGCGGCGATGTTCTCGGCCTCGCCTCCGGGAAGGGCGAGTTGCAGGGCGGCGACGGAGATCTCGGTCATGCGAGGGACCTAAGCGCCCTGCTCCGGCAATTCAACCGTCGCCGTATCTGGTCACGGACGCTTGCGGAACAGCAACGTCATCCGGTCACTCTCGCCGATGGCCTGCAGCCTTGCCTTCTCGGCCTCGTCCTTTGCTCGTTCAAGCACCGGGGGCAGCGTCCATACGCCGCCGGGCCAGTTGGCAGGGTCCTTCGGATTGGCATTGGCCTCGCTCTTGCCGACAAAGGTGAAGCCATGAATTTCCATGAGCTTGATGACATCAGCCTCGCGCAGGTAGCCCTTCGAGCCATCGGTGAAGGCGAAAGGCGCATCGGCCTTGGCGCGGTGCTGCTCGATGCCGATCATGCCATCTGGCTTGAGCAGTTCGCGCATCTTCCTGATCTCGCTGTCCGCCACGTTGCCGCGCAGCATGTTGTGCAGGGCGCGCATCAGCAGAATGCGGTCAAAAGTTCCTTTTTCGCCATCGGGAATGGCACCAAGCGAGAAGGCGCTGAACTTTTCGGCAGGCTGTTTTGACCACCCCGCCACTTCGACCGGATACTTGTCCACGGCGGCCTGCATGGCGGCCTGACGCTGCGGGTTGGCGCTGCTGGCATCGGCGAACAGACCCACGAGCTTGCCCTTGGGTGCCAGATAGATACCTAGCAGGCGCGAGTACCAGCCGCCGCCGGGCGCATATTCGCCCACCTTCATCGCCGGGCCGACGTCGAAGAACGCCAGGGTCTCATCAGGCTTGCGATACCTGTCGCGCGCAGCGTCTTCCTTGCGCAAGGGATCGGCCACAGCAGCGGCAAGCGCGGGATCGACCTTTGGCACGGCTGCGACGACGCTCTGTGCAACGGCAGTCGTGGCAAGGGTGCTTCCGGCAACGGCAGCAAGCAGGGCAAGGCTCATTCGACGCATCTTGGGGATTCTCCTTGGTGCCGATGACAAGCGCGCTGAGGCTGCCTATCTCTTGCGTAACACAGGAGAATATAGCGCATGAGCGAACAAGCAACGGCCATCCTTGCAGGCGGATGCTTCTGGTGCACCGAGGCGGTGTTCCGCGACGTAATCGGCGTGAGCAATGTCGAAAGCGGGTACATCGGCGGCACAGTCGAGAACCCGACCTACAAGCAGGTCTGCTCCGGCACCACCGGCCATGCGGAAGCTATCCGCGTGTCGTTCAATCCCGAAACGATCAGCCTCGACCAGATCCTGGACATCTTCCTTGCCACCCACGATCCCACGCAGCTCAACCGCCAGGGCAACGACATCGGCACGCAGTACCGCTCCGCGATGTTCCCGGCGGACGAGGAGCAGATGTCTGCAATGGAAGCCGCGATCGAGCGCGCCCAGCCCGATTGGCCCAAGCCCATCGTCACCACGATCGAGCCGATGGCGACCTGGTATCCGGCCGAGGATTACCATCAGGAATACTGGGAAGGCGAAGGCCAGCGGAACCCCTACTGCCTCGCCGTGATCCCGCCCAAGCTGATGAAGCTGCGCAAGAGCTTCGCCAACAAGGTGAAGGCTTAGGCTTTCAGCGCGGCGAGGGTAATGCGCCGGTAAATGCGCTGGAGGACGTGCAAGTCTTCCAGCGCCACCGCCTCGTCCTTCTTGTGCATCGTGGCGTTGCACAGGCCGAATTCCACCACCGGGCACACTGCACGCAGGAACCGCGCATCAGACGTTCCGCCGCTGGTCGAAAGCTCCGGATCAAGCCCCGTCTCGGCCTTCACCGCCTCGGCGATCAGGGTCGAATAATCACCGGGCAGCGTGATGAAGCTCTCGCCGGAGATCACGGCGCGGACCTCGCCCCTGTGCCGCCGCGCCACCTCCTCGACCATCGCCACCAGCCCGGCCCCGGTGTGGCGGTCATTGAAGCGGATCGAGATGCGCGCACGCGCCTCGGCGGGGATCACGTTGGTCGCCTTGTTGCCCACATCAAGGTCGGTGATCTCGAGGTTCGAGGGTTGGAACCATTCGGTCCCGTCATCCAGCACCAGCGCGTCCAGATCGGCCAGCAGCGCGATCAGGCGGGGGATCGGGTTGTCGGCAAGGTGCGGGTAGGCCACGTGCCCCTGCGCCCCCTTGCAGGTGATCCACATGTTCACCGAGCCGCGACGGCCGATCTTGGCCATGTCGCCCAGCCGGTTGACCGAGGTCGGCTCGCCCACAAGGCACAGGTCCGGCTCGGCCTTAATCTCGCGGATCAGTTCGATCAGCGGCACGGTGCCATAGCGCGCCGGGCCTTCCTCGTCGCCGGTGATGATGAAGCTGATCGTGCCTGCGTCTGCTGGCACTTCGGCTGCTGCCGCGACCATCGAGGCAATCGAGCCCTTCATGTCCACCGCCCCGCGTCCGTAGAGCAACTCGCCTCGCCGCTCTGCCTTGAACGGGCCGGATGTCCAGCCCTCGCCCGCTGGAACCACGTCGAGATGCCCGGCAAAAGCGAAGTGGCGCGAGCCTTCAGGACCGCGACGGATGGCAAACATGTTCTCCACCGGACCGTCGGGCGCTTCGCCCGCGATGAAGCGGTGAATCTCGAAACCCAGCGGCTTGAGCATCGCTTCGAAGCAATCGAACACCGCGCCAGTAGCGGGCGTTACGCTTTCGCAATCGATCAGCTGCTCGGCGAGGACAACGGGATCAAGGCTCATGCGCGGGCGGGCTCCTCGAACTGTTCGATGGTCCAGTCCTCGTTCTCGGCAGCCTCGATCCAGGCCTGCATCCAGTCGTGAGTCCAGACCGCTTCCATGTAGGTCATGGCAAAGCCGGGCACAGGCACCCCATAGGTCATGAAGCGCGAGACGACGGGGGCGTAGATGATGTCGGCGGCGCAGAACGTGCCGAACAGGAACGGCCCGCCCTTGCCGAACCGCGCCCGCGCCTCGGCCCAGAGCGAGAGGATGCGGACGATATCGGCGCGGACCTCAGCGCTGATCTCCACGCCTTCGACGCGCTTGCGGATATTCATCGGCAGGCTGCGGCGCAACGGCAGGTAGCTCGAGTGCATTTCGGCCACCATCGATCGCGCCATCGCGCGCGCGGTATCGTCCTTGGGCCAGAAGCGGTCACGCCCGACCTTGTCGGCAAGGTAATCGATGATCGCGAGGCTGTCCCACACCACCGGCGCATCGGGACCGTCACCATCCCACAGGATCGGCACCTTGCCCGAAGACGGCGCGAGATCGTCGGTCCGACGCAGGTGATCCCATTCCTCGCCATAGAGCGGGACGGTGATCTCCTTGAAGTGCAGACCCGACTGCTTGGCAGCCAGCCAGCCGCGCAGGGACCAGCTGGAATAGTTCTTGTTACCGATGATCAGCTTCATCGCACTCGCCCCGTTGCCGTGAGGGCTGCGACTATACGTTCAGGTTTGCCGTGTCGACCATGAACAGACTTGCAGTGATCCAGCACTCCTCAACTCCACGTCATCCCGGCGAAGGCCGGGACGCATGACGCCTCCGTACACACGCAACGTCAGAGCCTGACGATACCTCATGGACCCCGGCCTTCGCCGGGGTGATGCATTCAACAGTCTTGCAGCAACAGACTAGCCAACCGCCTCAACCCTGTCGCCCCGGCGCAGGCCGGGGCCCACGACGCTTGTCCGCACGCGCAACGGCACATCTTGACGAAAGCTAATGGGCCCCGGCCTGCGCCGGGGCGACGAACGAGAGGTACTACCGGTTGGATGGCTGGCCCGCGCAGGTCAGACCAGCGAATCCTGCAGCACGGCAGCCCGCAGATCCTCGATGCCCATCTTCTTTTCTGAAGAGGTGACGATGATCTCGGGGTAAGCGGCGGTGCGCTTGCGCGCGGCGGCGATGGTGGCGGCGGTTACCGCTTCCAGTTCGCTCGCCTTGATCTTGTCCGCCTTGGTCAAGACCACGCGATAGCCGACACCCGCTTCGTCGAGCATCTGCATCATGTCCTCGTCAACCGGCTTCACCCCGTGGCGGCTGTCGATCAGCAGCAGGGTGCGCTTGAGCACGACGCGACCGCGCAGGAAATCGCGCACCAGACGCCGCCAGGTTTCGACCACCTTGGGCGGGGCCTTGGCAAAGCCGTAGCCCGGCATGTCGACCAGACGCAGGCGCGTAGGTTCGCCCACTTCGAAGTAGTTCAGCTCCTGCGTGCGCCCCGGCGTTACCGAGGTGCGCGCAATCGACTTGCGGCCCGTCAGTGCATTGAGCAGCGACGACTTGCCGACGTTGGAACGCCCGGCAAAGGCAATCTCCGGCACGTCCGGATCGGGCAGGAATTTGAGCGCCGGGGCCGACTTGATGAACTCGACGCGCCCCGCAAAGAGCAGGCGCGCCTGTTCAACCAGTTCGGCGTGGGCAGCTTGTTCTTCAGGTGTCACCGCGTTTTCGGCTTCCGGTTGGCAGCCGACTTCTGCTCGCGCGTGACCACACGGTCCACGTCGATCTGGTCCTTGTCGGCCTGGGCCTTCAATTGCGGGTGGCGGCTGTAGAGATACTTCTGCTGCGCGATGGTCAGGATGTTCGAGGTGATCCAGTAGATCAGCAGGCCTGCCGCAAACGGGGCCATCACGAACATCATCATCCACGGCATGATCGCAAAGACCTGCTGCTGCGCCGGGTCCATTGCGGCGGGTTGCAGCTTGAACTGCAGCCACATGGTGATGCCGAGCAGGATCGCCAGCACGCCGATCGCAAGGAAGCTGGGCGGCGTGAACGGCAGCAGGCCGAACAGGTTCAGCACGTGCAGCGGATCGGGCGCGGACAAGTCCTTGATCCACAGCACGAAGGGCTGGTGACGCATTTCGATGGTCAGCGTCAGCACCTTGTAGAGCGCGAAGAACACCGGGATCTGCAGGAACATGGGCAGACAGCCGGCGAGAGGATTGACCTTCTCCGTCTTGTACAGCTCCATGATCTTCTGCTGCTGCGTCTGCTTGTCGTCCTTGTAGCGTTCCTGCAGCGCCTTCATCTTGGGCTGCAGCGCGCGCATGGCGGCCATCGAGGCAAACTGGCGCTGGGCAATCGGGAACATCACGCCGCGCACGATCAGCGTCAGCAGGATGATCGCTACGCCGAAGTTCTTGACCAGCTTGAACAGCGAATCGAGCAGCCAGAAGATCGGCTTTTCGAACCAGCGGAACCAGCCCCAGTCGATAGACAGGCTGAAATTCGTAACGCCTGCTGCCTCGTACTTCTCGAGAACCGCGTTTTCCTTCCCGCCAGCGAACAGCCGCACGGACTGCTCCTGCGCCTTGCCCGGCGCAATCGACACGCTGGGATAGATCAGGTCAGCGCGGAACACACCATTGCCGAGCGAGCGGAACGCCGCTTCGGTCTTGACCTTGCCATCGGGAATCAGCGCCGAGAGCCAGTAGATGTCGGTAAAGCCGATCCAGTTGGCCGCACCTTTCAGCGCGACGGCCTGACCCGGAGCCTCGGTGACGGTCGAATAGTTGTTGTCGAACGTCACCGACCCATCAAGCGCGGCAATCGGCCCGGAGTGCAATTGCCAGGTATCGAGGCTGGCAGTCTTGTCAGTGCGGTTGACCAGCGCGAAAGGCTTAACCACCACCGGGGTTGCCCCGGTGTTCGCCACGCTCTGCGTTGCGGTGATCATGTAGTCGGCGTCGATGGCGTACCTGATCGCAAAGGTCTGGCCGGTGGGATTGGTACAGCGCAGCGTGATCGGGGTTTGCGGCGTCAGCTTCGCGCCATCGGCCGTCCACATCGTGTTGGCGTCGGGCGCGGCAATGCCTTCGCCGACCCAGCCGATCTGGGCAAAGTGCTGCGCGGGCGTTCCGGCGGGCGAGAACAGGCGAACCGGCGCGCTGTTCTTGTCCACGCTCTCACGATGCCGCACGAGCGACACGTCATCGAGCAGCGCACCCTTGAGATTGATCGAACCCTTGAGGCCCGGCGCATCGATCGGCACACGGTGACCGGCGGCGAGTTCCTGCGCCAGATCCTTCTTTTCCAGCGCAACGTCAGCCGCGTTCTGCAAGCCGCCTTCGCGCGTGGCCTTGGGCTTGGAGCCACTGTCAGTCGTGGCAGGTGCCGTGGCCACGGCCTGCGGCTTGACGGCCGGCTCCGGATAGAACCAGCGCATGGCCGCTTCCCAGCCGATCAGCAGCAGGCCGGTAAGGACCACTGCCATTATGACATTGCGCTGATTCTGCACCGTGTTCGCGTCCTAGATCTTGAAGTCGTGTGAGTCAGGGCACCGGATCATAACCGTGCCCACCCCATGGATGGCAGCGCAATAGCCGCTTCGCCGCAAGCCAGCCACCCTTAATCGCGCCATGCTTTTCCAGCGCCTCGATCGCATATTGCGAGCATGAAGGGCTGTAGCGGCACGAGGGCGGAAGCACGCGCGAAGGGCCAAGCTGCCAGCCTCGGGCGATGAGGATGAGCAGGCGCTTCACTTGCCCCTGCCATGGTTAGTGCGAGCGCCACCACGCTTCCTCGGCGGATCGCCTTTGCCTGCAGCAGCGCGTGACAGTGCAACGGCGAGTTCGTCGCGCAGAAGGGCGAAATCGCGCTCCACCCCGCCTTCGCGGCCGATCATCACATGGTCTGCGCCGGGGATGCCGCCTGTTGGCAGTGCCTCGCGCAGCAGGGCGCGGAAGCGGCGCTTCATCCGGTTGCGGACAACCGCGTTGCCGATCTTCTTGGTGACGGTCACGCCAAAGCGCAGGTCGGCTTCCTCAGCCGAAACGACATCGCGGTTGACCAACAGCACGAATCCGGGCCTTGCGACCCGGATTCCGCGATTGGCAGCAACGAAGTCTGCCCGTTTCCGGATGGTGGCGATTCGGGTCATCCCCGCCTTCGCCGGAACCGGAGCTATGCTGGAAGGCTTAGGCCGACAGCTTCTTGCGACCGCGCGCGCGGCGGGCGGCAAGAACCTTGCGACCACCGACCGTGGCGGTGCGGGCACGGAAGCCGTGACGGCGGGCACGCACGAGGTTGCTGGGCTGGAAAGTGCGCTTCATGGCTTTTCTCTTCTATATCGAATCTGTGGACGGGCGTTCGCCTTGGAAAGCAAAGCGCCGGAATCAGGGGGTGGCCGATAGGCGACAAGGCCAATTGCGTCAACCCTGCAGGCAAAGCGGCAATAGCTTCAATACGTTGCCCATGCTCGCCTTAGCGGTTAGGCACGCGCGATGAAAAGGGAAACCGAATCCCGGCTGCCGGAGGGGCGCTTGCACTGGTGGCAGAGAGCGCCACGGATTCCCACGCTGGCGCTGTTCGCCGTCGTGGCGCTGGCGCTGCTCGGCACATTCGCGCTGATCATCGCCACCGTCGAGGCCGAACGCACGCAGCGCGAGCAGGCGGCGCGGACCAGCGCGATCCTCGCCTCGCTTGACGAGATCGTGCGCGCCACGATCAGTGGCGAAACCGGCCAGCGCGGCTATTTCATCACCAGCGACACCCGCTATCTCGCCCCGTTCCGCGATGGCCAGGCGCGCTACGTGGCCGAACTCGCCCAGTTGCGACAGCAGATGGGCGATGCCCTGCCCGACGATCAGGCAGAACTGCTCGGCGACATCGCGCGGCTGGGCGATGCCAAGTGGGCCGAGATGGCAGGCGTCGTCGCGCTGGTCGACGAGCGCCGGATTCCCGATGCGCACGCGCGCATCCTGTCCGACGAAGGCCAGCTGGCCATGGACGGGCTGCGCAAGGCCGTATCCCGGCTCGAGACCATCGAGCGCGCCCGACTGGACGAAGCCGTGCAACGCGCAGCAGCATCAGAAGCGCGCATCCTGCCCTCGCTGGCAGCCCTGTTCGTGGTGATCGTCTGCGCGCTCGCGCTCGGGCTGTGGCAGGCGATTCGCAAGGCCGAAGCCGAAGCATTGGCCGAAGGCGCAGCGGCGATCGCCGAAGCGCGCGACCGGGCCGACCTTCTCGCCAAGGAACTCAACCACCGCGTGAAGAACCTCTTCGCGGTGATCCTCGCCATCGTGAAGATGAGCGCGCGCGGCGATACCGCGGCCGCGCCTGCCGTCGACCGCATCGCCAAGCGCATCCATGCGCTGGTGACGGCGCACGAAGTCACCCAAGGCGCCGGACAGGACCAGACGGTCGATCTTGCCGAACTGATCGGCAAGGTCATCGCGCCCTACCGCTCCTCGACAGAGAAGTGCGAACTCGACGGGGGCACGCTCAATCTCCCCGGTCGCCATGCCGTGCCGTTGGGACTGGTGCTGCACGAACTGGCGACCAATGCCGTGAAATACGGCGCGTGGTCGGCTCCCGGCGGCCTGCTCCGCGTGCGTTGGGAGCGGGAGGACAACAGCGCCAAAGTTATCTGGGAGGAAATCGGCGCGACCGAAACATCCGCGCATTCCGAACCCGGCCGCGAGGGCTTCGGCTCTGCCCTGATCCGCTCGTCCGAACGCCAGCTTGGCGGCACCATCGTCCGCCGCTTCGAACCACACGGTATCGTGGTGGAGATGGACTTCACGCTGGACGGCGGGGAGGCCTGAAAACTATCAGCCGCCTCCCCGCCAAAGCTCAGCATCACCCGTGCTTGGATTCCCGCAAGGGCGTGACCATGCCCGGCGTGATGAAGCCAAGCGGTCCCGGATTCATCGCGCGCTTCTTGAGCTCGCCCTTCATCCGGCCGTATTCCTCCTCCATCTGCTCGGTCACCGTCGCGCGTGATGCTTCCAGCGCCTTGGAGAAGTCCTCGCCGTTGACCTGATCGACATTGCCGCCTGCGCGCCGAATGGCATTAAGGCCTGCGCGGCGCACCACGTCTTCCAGATCGGCCCCGGTGAAGCGCTCGGTCTCGCGGGCGATCCGCCCCAGATCCACATCATCTGCCAGCGGCATGTTGCGGGTGTGGATTCCCAGGATGTGCTGCCGCCCTTCCATGCTCGGCGTGCCGACATAGATCAGCTCGTCGAAGCGACCGGGCCGCAACAGCGCCGGATCGACAAGGTTGGGCCGGTTGGTCGCCCCGATCAGCACGACCGACTGCAGTTCCTCCAGTCCGTCCATCTCGGCCAGGATGGTGTTGACCACCCGCGCCGTGACATTGGGTTCGCCCTGCCCGCTGCCGCGCGCCGGAACGAGACTGTCGATCTCGTCGATGAACACCACGCAAGGCGCGACCTGACGGGCGCGGGCAAACAGGCGCGCAATCTGCTGCTCGCTCTCGCCATACCATTTGGAAAGCAGGTCGGACGACTTGATCGCGATGAAGTTGGCTTCCGCTTCCTTCGCCACGGCCTTGGCCAGCAGGGTCTTGCCCGTGCCCGGCGGTCCATAGAGCAGGAAGCCCTTGGCCGGACGGATGCCAAGGCGGTGGAAGGCCTCGGGGTTCTTCAGCGGCAGTTCCACGCCTTCGCGCAGCTTGTCCTGCGCATCGTCCAGCCCGCCAATGTCGGCCCAGCCGATAGTCGGCGCCTGCACCATGACTTCGCGCATCGCCGAAGGCTGCACGCGCTTCAGCGCCTGGAGGAAGTCGTCACGCTCCACCCGCAGATTGTCGAGCACGTCCTGCGGGATCGTCTGCTGCTCGAAATCGAGCTGCGGCATGATCCGGCGCACTGCCTCGATCGCGGCTTCACGTGCCAAAGCGGCAAGGTCGGCCCCGACAAAGCCATGCGTCGTGCGTGCCAGTTCCTGCAGGTCGACATCTTCGGCCAGCGGCATGCCGCGGGTGTGGATGCCGATGATCTCGCGGCGGCCGCTCTCGTCCGGCACGCCAACCACGATCTCGCGGTCGAACCGGCCTGGACGGCGCAGCGCCTCGTCGATGGCGTCAGGCCGGTTGGTCGCCGCGATCACGACAAGGTTGGACCGGCTGTGCAGCCCGTCCATCAGCGTCAGCAATTGCGCAACCAGCCGCTTTTCCGCCTCGCCGTGCACTTCGCTGCGCTTCGACGCGATCGAATCGATCTCGTCGATGAAGATGATCGAAGGCGCGTTCTTGGTCGACTCCTCGAACACCTCGCGCAGCCGCTTCTCGCTCTCGCCATAGGCCGATCCCATGATCTCGGGGCCGTTGATGGTGAAGAACGAAGCATCGCTTTCGTTGGCGACAGCACGCGCCAGCCGCGTCTTGCCGGTGCCCGGCGGGCCATGGAGCAACACCCCCTTGGGCGGATCGACGCCGAGCCGCGTAAACAGTTCGGGATAGCGCAGCGGCAGTTCGACCATCTCGCGCAGCTGGCGGATGGTATCGCCCATGCCGCCCACGTCGTCATAGTTGACGTCGGCGCGGCTCGAGCGCGGCTCCTCGTACTCGGGGCGCAGCTCGACTTCGGTATTCTCGTCGATGTGCACCACGCCCTTGGGGCTGGTCGAAACCACGGTCAGGCGGATCTGCGTCAGCGCAAAGGCCGGTGCATTGAGCATCTGGCGCAGCTGTGGCGGCATGTCGGAGCGGCTGACCTGCTGCTGCCCCGCCGTTGCCACCAGATCACCGGTCACCAGCGGACGCCCGGCAAAGTTGCGCTTCAGCGCAACCGCCGGTCCCTGCAGGCGCAAGTCCTTCTGGGCAGGCGCAAAGACCACGCGCTGCGCCGGGCGCGAATCGATCTTGCGCACTTCGACGTGCTCGCCCGAGCCGACATCGGCATTGGCGCGCTGCAACCCGTCTAGCCGGATCAGTTCGAGTCCCTCATCCTCGGGATAGGGCTGGATCACGCGCGCCGCAGTCGAACGCTTGCCGACGATCTCGATCACGTCACCCTCGGTCACGCCGAGCTGCGACATCACGTGCCTGCTGATGCGGGCAATGCCGTGGCCGCTTTCTTCCTGACGTGCGCCGGCCACCTGCAGGCGCACATTGCGCCCCTCGGTCCGGGCTTCGGTTGCCGCATCTGCCATGAGCTTTGAGAAATCCCCTTGGATGATAGACGATTTCCGATGTGGGAACCGCCGCACGGGATTTCAAACGCGGGACTGCCGGGAAGGTTGCGAGAAGGATCGCTCCCCGCCTGCACACTGCGAACCTCCGACCAAGCCGCCCGGACCTGCGTCATCCCGGCGAAGGCTGGAAGCCAAGGGCATTGGTTGAAACGCAATCGCGGTGCGTTCCGAAAGGTTGTGGACCCCGGCCTTCGCCGGGGCGACGATGGTGGGCTGGTGAAGCTCTGTCGACCAGCCGTTCCCTTGCAACTTCCCTCTATCCCTCCCGCGTCATCCCGGCGAAGGCCGGGATCCATGAGGTCGCAACCGCAGCCCGACCTCGCTTCACACCCGACGTCAGGGGATCCAGCCCGCGTGGGGGCGACGAGACTGACATGGAAGCAAGGGCACCACAGACCTCCCGGGCCTATCGCCCGAAGCGCAGACAAAAAAAGACCCGGCAGTTACCCGCCGGGTCGGAAAGTTTTGGGAGAGGATGCCTGAAAGGCAGGTTCTGTATGCACTGCACCCAGGAATTGTGCAATTGCGAAATGATCTGAATTGGTTGTAATTTTTGCAACTTGCAGTTCAAACGCATGAAATATAAGGATTTCATGATTGTTTCATCCGCAACAAGACGTATCCGTTCCGTTGGCAATTGTTTGCAGGACTAGGTTGCGAATCGGGATGGTGCGTCGCACAAGCCGATTCTGTACACAGTCAGCGGGCACATCCCCGCTGCACATCAGCCCCGATCCGGCGCGTTACGGAAAGTGGGTATTCGGTATCCGACATGCCGTCCGAGCATGCGCCGGAGCGGACTTCCAGTCTCAGAGTCCGCCCCGCAAGCTGCCCCTCAAGGATCGTCGCTCCATCTTTTTCGACACGGCTGACCGGTAACGCCACCCCGTCAGGCTGCTCGGGCGTCGACCACGTCAGCGTCCCGCCGTCCACTTTCGCTGACCAGAACGGCTCGGTGCCGATCGCCCTGAACGACTCGGGGACAGCAGCAACGCCACCGTTTTCAACACTCGCGGATGGCTCGGGCACTAGCGCCGAAGCGTCTGCCGTCGGCTCGACAGGCGAAGGCTGCGAACACCCCGCCAGCAGCACAGCCGGAGCTATCGCAAGGACGAGTCCGGGCAGGATTCGGAAGTACCGGGGTAGGGACATGGACATACCCCTACCCTCTGCCGCGCCATCCGTCGCGCCAAGTGTCAATGCGCCAGCAGCAGCGGTATCTGCGACCGGTCGAGCATCTCGCGCGATACGCCGCCCATCAGCAGCTCACGCAACCGGCTATGGCCGAACAGGCCCATCACGATCAGCCCCGCACCAAGCCCGCGCGCGCACTCTTCGATGGTGAATGCGATCGAGCCGTTGCGTTCCTGCTCGTGCACCTCGGCATGGATGCCGTGCCGCGAAAGGTAGCAGGCCGCGCCGGTTGCCGGGAAATCGTCGCTCTTCTCGCGCACCGTCAGGATGTGTACCGCAGGGGCCTTGGCCAGCAGTGGCAAGGCTGCGCGCAGGGCATTGGCGGATTCGTGCCCGCCGTCCCAGGCGATCAGCACCGGACGGTCGAACGACAGAGCCTTGACCCCGCGCGGCACCGCCAGCACCGGGCTGCGCACGCCGAGCACCAGTTCCTCCAGTGCGGGATCGTCAAGGCTCGCCACCAGCACATCGGCAAAGCGCGCCGCGGCTGCGGCCGCCTCGACGCGCCCGTTGTCGTCGATCTCGACGTCGAACGGCACGTCCTGCGGCGCCAGTCGCGCATCCAGCTCGGCCGCGAACTGCTCGTCACGCTCGCGTGCCTCGTTGATCGCAGCGGCAGAGAGCGCCGCGCCGCCGAACGGCTCCCATGCCGCCATCTGCGCAAAGGGCGTGGCGACCTGAAAGGTTACGTGGCCACCGGTAGCTCGGGCCAGAGCCAGCGCGCTTTCGACGCGATCATCAAGCGAATCGGATTTTTCGACCGGGCAAAGAATGGAGCGCATGGGGATCCTCCTGTCTTTTCAATATGCCGACCTTGCTGCCCAATCGTGCGCCCCGCCATGACCTGCGTCAAATCGATCCGGCAAAATCACAGGCTTGCCGGATTTCATCAGCCGGTTAAGGCTTCCGACGAACAACCCGGGAGCTTCGATGGCCTACGCAGCGGTGATTTTCGATTTCGGCGGCGTCATCACGTCCTCCCCGTTCGAGGCGTTCAATCGTCTCGAGTCGGATCGCGGCCTGCCACGCGATTTCATCCGCTCGGTCAATGCCCGCAATGGCGACAGCAACGCCTGGGCCCTGTTCGAACGCGCCGAAATCGACAGCGCCACCTTCGACACGATGTTCCGCGCCGAAGCACAAGCCTTGGGCCACGACCTTGACGGTGCCTCGGTCCTCGCCGTTCTGGCAGGCGCCGTCCGCCCGGCCATGGTCTCAGCGCTCGACCGGCTCAAGTCCGAAGGCTACCGCCTGGGCTGCATCACCAACAACGTGCCCGCAGGCCACGGCGCAGGCATGGCCCGCAGCGCCGACGCCCACGACGAGCTGGAGCAGATCTTCGCGCGCTTCGAACACGTGATCGAAAGCAGCAAGGCCGGCGTGCGCAAGCCCGATCCGCGCATCTACCTGATGATGTGCGAAGCCCTCGGCCTCGCCCCGGAACAATGCGTCTATCTCGATGACCTCGGCATCAACTGCAAACCCGCCGCCATGCTCGGCATGCAGGCGATCAAGGTGACGAGCGGCGAACAGGCGCTGGCAGACCTCGGCGCGGTGCTCGGCCTGTCCTTCTAGGAATCAATCCGCAACTCGCCCGCACGCCGGAACAGTTCCAGCACCAGCGGATCGCTCTCCGTCCGGCGGATCGCTACCTCGAACTGGATCGTCCGGTCCGGACGCGGCAGGACTTCGGCCAGCGCACCGCTCTCCAGCGAGGGTCGCACCATGGGTTCGGGCAGCACCGCCGCCCCGCCTCCACCACTCAAAATGTCGATCAGCGTCCGCACGTTGTTGCATGTGCCAAGCGAGCGCGGAACAATCCCGTGCGCAGCGAGCGACCCCACCGTCACGCCATGCAGCGGCGAGTGATCCGGGATCGACCAGACCGGCAGCGAATTGGCAAAGCCCCCTGCCCGCGCCGTCGCCGCGCTTGCCACCCAGACCAGCCCCACCGCGCCGATCGGAGCCGTGCGGATGCCGGGGCTCGCCACCGGTCCCGCCAGAAACGCCAGATCGATCGTCCCGCCCAGCAGTTGCTGGAACATGCGCGCTGTAAGATCGAGTTCCAACTCCAGCGTCACGCCGGGAAGATCACGCTCCACCGCATGGACGAACCCCGGCAGGCAAGATGCCGCCGCAATCTCGCCACTGCCGATGCGCACCACCCCGGTCGCGCCTTCGAAGCCCGAGGCCGTCAGCAACGCCTTTTCGAATCCGGCCCATAGCGGCTCGCATTCCTGCACCAGCCGCCTTCCCCTTGCGGTCAGCACCATGTTACGCCCTTCCCTGCGGAACACGGCGATGCCAAGCTGCTCCTCGATCTCGCGCACGCGGGCAGAGATCGCAGGCTGTGTGGTATTGAGCCGCTCCGCCGCCGCACGGAACGTCCCCAGCCGGGCGATCCACAGCAAGGTTTCGAGGTGATAGAGGGCAATGCGCTTCATTGATCAGAGACTGTTATCGATTGTGATAAAAAACAATCGCTCTTTTCAATTTGTCAGCTGTGCTAAGCGAATTGGCGTATCGGGGGGCGAAGAGGGAGAGTCCTGAATGTCGAAGAAGCTCTATCCGGATGCCACCGCTGCGCTCGATGGCCTGCTGCGCGATGGCCTGCTGATTGCCTGTGGCGGCTTTGGCCTGTGCGGCATTCCCGAACGCCTGCTCGATGCCGTGCGCGATTCGGGCGTGAAGGGTCTGACTTTCGCTTCCAACAACGCCGGGATCGACAACGAAGGCATCGGCAAGCTGCTGCGCACGCGGCAGGTCAGCAAGATGATCTCGTCCTATGTCGGCGAGAACAAGGAATTCGAACGCCAGTATCTCTCGGGTGAACTCGAAGTCGAATTCTGCCCGCAGGGCACACTGGCAGAGCGAATGCGCGCTGGCGGCGCGGGCATCCCCGGCTTCTACACCAAGACCGGCGTGGGCACGCTCGTGGCCGAAGGCAAGGAAACCAAGATCTTCGACGGGCAGGAATACGTCCTCGAACGCGGCATCTTTGCTGACCTCTCACTGGTCAAGGCGTGGAAAGCGGACGAAACCGGCAACGTCGTGTTCCGCAAGACCGCCCGCAACTTCAACGTGCCCGCCGCCACCTGCGGCAAGGTCTGCGTGGTCGAAGTCGAGGAGATCGTGCCTGCAGGCTCGCTTGACCCTGACAGCATCCACCTGCCCGGCGTCTATGTGCAGCGCATGATCGTCGGCGCGCCTTACGACAAGAAGATCGAGTTCCGCACCGTGCGCGAGCGGGAAACCGCGTGATCAGGCGCGCGCTGCCCCTGCTGGCGGCGCTGGCGGCAACGCAGCTTTCGGGCTGTGTCGCTGCGGCCATCGCGCCGCTTGCGGCTACCGGCGCGCTCGGCACCAAAGTGGCCAAAGGCAAGAAGAAGCCCGCACCGGCAAAGCCGGCGCCCGCACCCGAAGTGACCGTCGGCCAGGGCGTTTCGGCCACCCCGCCACTTCTCGCCCCGGCGGCCACACCCGCAGAACCCGCGCCGTCGGAAACTGCAAGCATCGACGCTGCAAGCCCTGTCCCCGCACCGGAAGCATCCTCCGACGATCCCTACGCCGCCATGGCTGCCTACGTTCTTGCGCAGGCCGAAGCGGGCAAGACCGGCAAGGCACGCACCTCCGCCCTGCTCGACCAGCGCAGCCTCGTCGAAGTGCCGAAGATGACCGCCTGTGCCGACCAGCGTAGCGCGGTTCTGATCGATCTCGATCCCGGCAGCGAGACCTTCAATCTCGATGACCCGCCCTCGCCCGCGCCGGGCCTTGCCTCCCACTTGCGCCAGATTCGCGGCACCGGAACCGCCGTGGTGTGGATCGCCTCGCTTCCCGATACCGAAGCCAAGCGCCTCGCCACGCTCCTCAAGGCCACGGGCCTCGACCCGCTCGGCATCGATCCGGTCATGCTGCTTTCCCGCCGTGAAACGCGCAAGCAGCAGATCCTCGACCGCGCCGACGAAGACTGGTGCGTGCTGGCCATCGCGGGCGATCGCAAGGCCGATTTCGACGAGGTCTTCGACTATCTGCGCAACCCCGATGGCCCGGTCGCCATCGCGCTCGAGCAATTCATCGGCGCAGGCTGGTTCCTCGCGCCGCCCCCCATCAAGTGATCCGATACGAAAGAGCAGACCATGACCACGCATGACGGGCTGAAGACCGGCTGGAGCCGCGACGAAATGGCGGCACGCGCCGCGCGCGAACTGCAGGACGGCTACTATGTGAACCTCGGCATCGGCATCCCGACGCTTGTCGCTAACCACGTGCCCGAAGGCATGACCGTGACGCTCCAGTCGGAAAACGGCATGCTCGGCATCGGCCCCTTCCCCTATGCGGGCGAGGAAGACCCGGACCTGATCAACGCAGGCAAGCAGACCATCAGCGAACTGCCGCACTCGGCCTATTTCGACAGCGCGACCAGCTTTGCCATGATCCGTGGCGGCAAGATCGACCTGACCGTGCTGGGCGCGATGGAAGTCGCCGAAAACGGCGACATCGCCAACTGGATGATCCCCGGCAAGATGATCAAGGGCATGGGCGGCGCGATGGATCTCGTCGCGGGCGTCAAGAAGATCATCGTCGTCATGGAGCACTGCGCCAAGAACGGCGATCCCAAGTTCATCCCCGCCTGCACCCTGCCGCTGACCGGCAAGGGCGTGGTCGACATGATCGTGACCGACCTTGCGGTTTTCCAGCGGCCGGACCACAACTCGCCGTTCAAGCTGATCGAATGCGCACCGGGCGTCACCGCCGAGGAAGTCCGTGCCCGCACGACCGCGCACTTCGTCGAATAGCAAAGGGATGCATGACATGGCTGCTGATCTGACTACGATCCCACTGAGCCGTATCGACGGCAGCCCCGACACGCTCGGGCATCACGCAGGCAAGGTCCTGCTGGTGGTCAACGTGGCCTCCAAGTGCGGCCTGACCCCGCAGTACGAAGGGCTTGAAGCGCTGTACAAGGCAAAGGTCGACAGCGGGTTCGAAGTGCTCGGCTTCCCCGCCAATGATTTCGGCGCACAGGAACCGGGCAGCCACGAGGAAATCGCCGAGTTCTGCAAGCTCAACTACGGCGTGTCGTTCCCGCTCTTTGCCAAGGCCGATGTCACCGGCCCGGACAAGCAGCCGCTCTACGCAGCGCTGACCGAGGCTGCCCCGACCAAGCAGGGCCCCGCGCAGGAATTCCGCGAAAAGCTCAAGGGCTATGGCATGACGCCGACCGAAGACCCCGAAGTCCTGTGGAACTTCGAAAAGTTCCTGATCGGCCGCGACGGCAAGGTCGCCGCCCGCTTTGCCCCCGGCGTCACGCCCGACGACCCTGCCCTGCTCGCAGCAATCGAGGCTGAACTGGCGAAGTAACGCGCGGGCCTTACCCACCTGTCCTGCGGCTCTGGCTTGCTGGATTCCCCCACTCCGTCTCATCATCGTCATCCCGGACTTGATCCGGGATCCCGCTTTTGTCTCCCAACATCGCAGAAAAGAGAGGCCCCAGGTCCAGCCCGGGGAAACGAAAAAAGGGTGGCGCGCAATGGCTCGAAACGAATAGGTTCGCCTCATGAGCTACACCCTGATCACCGCCAACCGCAATTACTCCAGCTGGTCGCTGCGCCCATGGGTGCTGATGAAGGCACTCGGCATTCCCTTCGCCGACCGGATCGAGCCTTTCACCAAGCCCTCCAACTACGACGAATTCCGCACCTTCTCGCCGACCGGGCAGGTGCCGGTCCTGCTCGATGGAGCGCGCACGGTTTGGGATTCGCTCGGCATCACGCTCTATCTGGCAGAGCGACACCAGGGCATCTGGCCCGCCGATGAAGCCGCCCGCGCCTTCGCCACATGCGCGGTAACCGAAATGCACGGCGGCTTCTCGGCGCTGCGCAACGACTGCACGATGAACGTCGGCGTGCGGGTCAAGCCTCGCCCGATGCGGCCCGCTCTCGTGCGCGACGTGGCCCGCGTGCGCGAGATCTTCGAGGAAGGCCTCGAGCGCTTCGGCGGCCCGTGGCTTGCAGGCCCCGCCTTCACCGCGCTGGACGCCTTTTTCGCCCCCGTCGCCTTCCGCATCCGCACCTATGGTCTCGATGTCGGCAAGGGGCAGGCCTGGGTCGATCATGTCCTTGCCCACCCGGCAATGCAGCAGTGGGAAGCCGAAGCGCTGGACGAAGCATGGCGCGAGGAAGGCCACGAAACCGAACTCGCGGAATGCGGCGAGATCGTCGCGGACTACCGCAAGGCCTGAGCAGCACTCGCTATCACACGAGTCAATTGCGCAAAAAGAAAGGCTGGTCCGAAGACCAGCCTTGGAAAGTTTGGGAGAGGATGCCTGAAAGGCCTGTCCTATGTGCGGTTTCTGGCCCGATTCCGCAAGTGCGAAGGACGGAGTTGCAGTTGCACGAGATGCAATTCATGCGAATTCCCTGGATCATCCCCCTTCCGCAGGCGGGAGGGGTCAGGGGTGGACCTCCGACGTCCGCATCCGCAAAAGGCCTCGCCGTCATGGCGAGGCCTCTCTGTTGACCAACTAACCCATATGGAGTGTTTCCCCGGGGAAACACTCCAACATGGCATTGTGCGGATTACAGCTTCCCGGTGAGTTCCGGGACGAGCGTGAAGAGGTCGCCGACGAGGCCGATGTCTGCGACCTGGAAGATCGGGGCGTCCTCGTCCTTGTTGATGGCGATGATGGTCTTGGAGTCCTTCATGCCAGCGAGGTGCTGGATCGCGCCCGAGATGCCGACCGCGATGTAGACTTCGGGCGCCACGATCTTGCCGGTCTGGCCGACCTGGTAGTCGTTGGGCACGTAGCCTGCGTCGACCGCGGCGCGTGATGCGCCGATGCCGGCGTTCAGCTTGTCGGCCAGCGGGGTGATGACCTGCTCGAAGGTTGCAGCGTCCTTCAGCGCGCGGCCGCCCGAGACGATGATCTTGGCGCTGGTCAGTTCCGGGCGCTCGCTCTTGGCGATCTCGGCGCTGACGAAAGTGCTGAGGCCGCTGTCGGCGGTGGCTGCGACGGCTTCGACGCTGGCAGAGCCGCCGGTGGGGGCCGCCTTCGCAAAGGCGGTGCCGCGCACGGTGATGACCAGCTTGGCATCGCTCGATTCGACCGTGGCGATGGCGTTGCCGGCGTAGATCGGACGGGTGAAGGTCCTGGGGCCCTCCACCGAGAGGATGTCCGAGATCTGCATCACGTCGAGCAGCGCGGCAACGCGCGGGGCGACGTTCTTGCCGGTGGTCGTGGCGGGCGCGACGAAGGCGTCGAAGTTCGCCATCAGGCCCGCGACGAGCGGGGCGACGTTTTCCGCCAGTGCGTTGGCAAGCGCGGCGTCATCGGCCTTGAGCACCTTGGCGACGCCTGCGATCTGCGCGGCGGCACTTGCGGCACCGTCGCAGTTGGCCCCTGCGACCAGCGCGGTCACTTCGCCCAACTGCGATGCGGCGGTCACCGCGGCAAGGGTGGCGTCCTTGACCGAGGCATTGTCGTGTTCGACGAGAACGAGAACATTGGCCATGTCAGGCTACTCCCATTTCCTTGAGCTTGGCGACCAGCGTGTCGACATCGGGCACCTTGATGCCGGCCGAGCGCACCGGCGGTTCGGAGACCTTGAGCGTCTTGAGGCGCGGGGCGATGTCCACGCCGTAGTCGGCGGGGGTCTTGTTCGCCAGCGGCTTGGACTTGGCCTTCATGATGTTGGGCAAGCTTGCATAGCGCGGCTCGTTCAGGCGCAGGTCGGTGGTGACGACCGCGGGCAGAGCGAGGCGAACGGTCTGCAGACCGCCGTCGATCTCGCGCTTGACGACGACCGCGTCGCCCTCGACCGCAACTTCGTTGGCGAACGTGCCCTGCGGACGGCCGAGCAGCGCGGCGACCATCTGGCCGACCTGATTGCTGTCATCGTCGATCGCCTGCTTGCCGGTGATGATCAGGGCGGGCTGCTCTTCATCGGCAATCCCCTTGATGATCTTGGCGACGGCCAGCGGCTCGACCTCGGTGCCGTCGTCAACCTGCACCAGCACCGCCCGGTCCGCGCCCATGGCCAGCGCCGTGCGCAACGTTTCTTGGCTCTTGGCAACGCCCACCGACACCGCCACGATCTCGGTCACCACGCCCTTTTCCTTCAGGCGAATGGCTTCCTCGACCGCGATCTCGTCGAACGGGTTCATGCTCATCTTCACGTTCGCAAGATCAACACCCGTGCCGTCCGCCTTCACTCGCGGCTTCACGTTGTAGTCAATCACCCGCTTCACGCAGACCAGGGCTTTCATTGCCAGCAGTCCTTTCCTCAAAACCAGTGGGCGCGGCATAATTCGCGCTTACGTAAACGTCAACCACGATTGCTGCCGTTCGGTGCCTTATCGCAGATGAGATGTCTGCCTCCGATTGGCGCACGGCTGCCGGTGCAGAATGCAGAAAGGGGCGCCGGTTGCCCAGCGCCCCTTTCGTTCATTCTGTCGCCTCCAGCGCCCGATCAGGCGACGGCGCGAACCTCGGCAACGATCTTCTTGGCAGCATCGCCAAGGTCGTTTGCCGGGACGATCGGCAGGCCCGAGTTGGCGAGGATGTCCTTGCCGAGCTGCACGTTGGTGCCTTCGAGACGCACGACCAGCGGAACCGAGAGGTTCACTTCCTTCGCCGCGGCAACGATGCCCTCGGCGATGATGTCGCACTTCATGATGCCGCCGAAGATGTTGACGAGAATGCCCTTCACCGCCGGATCGCGCAGAATGATCTTGAATGCCGCGGTCACCTTCTCGGTGGTGGCGCCGCCGCCCACGTCGAGGAAGTTGGCAGGAAATTCGCCGTTCAACTTGATGATGTCCATCGTTGCCATGGCAAGGCCAGCGCCGTTGACCATGCAGCCGATGTTGCCATCGAGCTTGATGTAGGCGAGGTCATACTTGCTGGCTTCGATTTCCGCCGGGTCTTCCTCGGTCTCGTCGCGCAGGGCGACGACATCGGGGTGACGATAGAGCGAGTTCGAATCGAAGCTCATCTTGGTGTCGAGCACCAGGAGATTGCCGTCCTTGGTTTCGACCAGCGGGTTGATCTCGAGCATGTCGCAATCGAGCGCAACGAATGCGTTGTAGAGCTGCTCGGCAATCTTGCCGGCCTGCTTGTTGAGGTCACCGGTCAGCTTGAGCGCATAGCCGACGGCACGACCGTGGTGCGGCATGAAGCCTTCAGCCGGATCGATGGTGATCGTGGCGATCTTTTCCGGCGTCGAGTGGGCGACTTCTTCGATGTCCATGCCGCCTTCGGTCGACACGATCATCGCGACGCGGCTGGTGGCGCGATCGACGACCATCGAGAGGTAGTATTCCTTGGCGATATCAACGCCATCGGTGACATAGAGGCGGTTGACCTGCTTGCCTGCTTCACCGGTCTGCACGGTGACGAGGGTGTTGCCGAGCATTTCCTTGGCGAACGATTCGACTTCCTCGATGCTCTTGGCGAGGCGCACGCCGCCCTTGGCATCGGCGGGGAGTTCCTTGAACTTGCCCTTGCCACGGCCACCGGCGTGGATCTGCGCCTTGACGACATAGAGCGGTCCGGGCAGCTGCTTGGCAGCGGCGACGGCCTCTTCCACGGTCAGCGCGGCGATGCCGGCCGGAATGCCGACGCCAAACTTCGCGAGCAGTTCCTTGGCCTGATATTCATGGACGTTCATGCGTGATCCCCGACTTGAATGGCCCCGGCTTGCACCGGAAAACCGACAGGCGCGCCACTATCGGCGCAAAGGTATGCGCCGCGGTTGGCGCTTTGAGTCGGAATGCCTTAAGCACAGCCGAGGGAGCTTGAAAAGGGGCGTAAACGCGAGGTCTCAACCAAAGTTTGATAACAACTCGCAATTGCAAGTTATCCTGAGAGTTCCGAAGTTCAAGGGCGCAGAATGATCGACTATGACCGCCTCCACCAGATCGTCCGCGCAGCCGGAGAGATGGCGCTCGGACTCTGGCCGGGACATGGCCACGCTCCGCAGGTGTGGGAAAAGACCCCGGGCAGCCCGGTCTGCGATGCCGACCTCGCGGTCGACGCCTTCCTGAAGCGCGAACTCGGCGCGCTCCTCCCCTCGGCGGGGTGGCTGTCCGAAGAGACGGTCGACCATCCCGAACGCCTCGAACGGGGGCTGTGCTGGGTGGTCGATCCGGTGGACGGCACGCGCGATTTCGTGCGCGGACGGCCCGGCTGGTCGGTTTCGGTGGCGCTGGTCAGCGAAGGACGCCCACTGATCGGGATGCTCAGCGCGCCTGCGCGGAACGAATACTGGTCAGCCGTTGCAGGACAGGGGGCGACGAGGAACGGCCTCGCGCTCAGCGCTAGCACGCGCACGGTGCTGGCAGGGTCCAGGGTTCCGGCAGACAGCCTGCCCAAGGCCGATGCCGATCTGGTGACGGTGGAAAAGCCCAACTCAATTGCCCTGCGCATCGCCATGGTCGGCGCGAACGAGGCCGACCTGCTGGCGACCCTGCGCTGGGGCTTCGAATGGGACATTGCCGCAGCCACCCTGATCGCACGCGAGGCGGGCGCGGTAGTGTCAGACGCGTTCGGCCAACCGCTCGACTACAACAAGCGCGACCCGCGCGCATTCGGCCTGCTGGTGACCGCGCCCGCGATCCACGCTGCTGCGGTAGAGCGGCTGGCAGATCGCGCGGCGAAGCTGGTTCAGACCTAGACGAAATCCTCGGTGTCGATGGTCGGCAGCATCGCGCCAGCGTAGCGGTGACCGGCGACGGTCTGCTGGTTGATCAGGGCATCGACCTCGGCGGCGACCGCGGTAGGAATTTCCCAGTCCCAGCGGGCGATGTTCTCTTCAAGGTGGGCAATCTTGCCGGTGCCGGGGATGGCGACGACATGCTCGCCCCGCGAAAGCACCCATGCGAGCGAGAGCTGCGCAGGTGTCACGCCTTCGCGCGCGGCGATGGCGTTGAAGGCATCCACCAGAGCAAGGTTCTTCTGCCAGTTCTCGCCGGTGAAGCGCGGCATGGCCTTGCGGATGTCGCCGTCGGGCAGTGCTTGCGGATCGCGCAGGCCATTGGCGAGCACGCCGCGCCCGACGGGCGAGAAAGCGACGAAAGTCGTGCCCAGTTCGCGGCAGGCCTCCAGTACGGCGATCTCTGCCTGGCGCGTCCACGGCGAATACTCGGTCTGCATCGCAGCGATGGGGTGGACAGCGGCTGCCTTGCGCAGGGTGTCTGCCGACATTTCGGAGAGGCCGATGCCACCGATCTTGCCCTCCTTTACGAGGTCCGCCATCGCGCCGACCGAATCCTCGATCGGCACGGTGAAATCGCGGCGGTGCATGTAGTAGAGATCGATGTGGTCGGTCTGCAGCAGGCGGAGCGAGACTTCGAGTTCGCTGCGGATGGTATCGGGATGGCAATCGATCCCGCGCTTGTCGCCGCTGGCGAAGATGCCCATTTTCGAGGCGAGGAAGACCTTGTCGCGGCGGCCCTTGAGTGCATTGCCGACCTGCGTCTCGTTATGGCCGAGGCCATAGAGGCGGGCGGTATCGAAATGGTCATAGCCGATGTCGACCGCGTGCTGGAGCAGGCGGATGCCATCCTCCTCGCTCGGTCGGCCCGAGTAGGCCCAGCTCAGCGACATGCAGCCAAGCCCGATCGGGTTGGTCTCGCGTCCATTGATCGTGCGGCGCTGAATCGACATGCGAACTCGTCTCCTTCGAGCGCGCCGATGCCAGCCCCGCCCGATCCCGGTCAACATCGAAACGCATGAACCATAACAAAAGCGGCGCCACCCCGAAGGGCAGCGCCGCTGATGAAAGCTTGGTAAGTCTTACTGGCCCGAGCGCGCTGCGTTCACGTCGTCTTGGCTGATCGGCACGATCTTGATCTCGACGCGGCGGTTGGCCGAGCGGCCAGCCTCGGTGTCGTTCGAGGCGATCGGCTGCGATTCACCGTAACCCTGGCTGCGGATACGGGCGTACCCTACGCCGCGCGAGATCAGGTAATCCGCCACCGCGCGGGCGCGGCGTTCGGACAGGGCCTGATTGTAGGCGTCCGAGCCGGTCGAATCGGTGTGGCCGTACACGTCGATCAGCGAGTTCGGGTACTGGACCATCGACGCGGCGATCCGGTCTAGCGTATCGCGGAAGCCGGGCTTCACGGCCGAACTGTCGACATCGAAGGTCACGCCGTTGGGCAGGTTGACGAGGATCGCCTGACCGTTGTCGGTCTCGGTCACGTCAACGCCGGTGCCAGCGGTCTGCTCGCGCAGCTGCTTGATCTGCTTGTCCTTCTGGTAGCCGATGACGCCACCGGCAACGCCGCCAAGGCCTGCGCCGACGATACGCCCGGTCTTGCCGCCGATGAGGCCGCCCAGCAGCGCGCCGCCAAGCGCACCACCGATACCGCCGATAGCCGTGCGCGAGACTTTCTTCTCACCGGTGTTGGGATCGGTGACGCATGCAGACAGACTGACCAGCGAAACCGCACACAGGCTCGACATCATGACACGACGAATCTTCATTATAAGTCCCCTTGCATCGGCATCCCGCAAAACACTCTATGCAACAGATTGCCGCTTTGACAGTTTAGATAAGCCCGTTTCGACTGAACGGTTCCCGAACGGGAACCCGGCGGTCCCTGCGCAGCGGGAACATTACGGCGGACTTCGCCTTTGCGCAGAAATCTGTTAGGGCCCCGCGAGTGACACCTTTTCCCTGGTCTGACGTCTTCGTAATCTTGGGCCTCGTAGTGCTCAACGGCTTGTTTTCCATGTCGGAACTGGCGATCGTCTCGGCACGTCCGGCGCGATTGAAGGTTGCGGCGGAGGAAGGCAGCAAGGGCGCCAAGGTCGCGCTGGCGCTGGCTGCGGACCCCGGAAAGTTTCTTTCGACCGTGCAGATCGGCATCACGCTGGTGGGCATCATCGCCGGTGCCTATTCGGGATCGAGCCTTGGCGGACCGATGGCCGACCGGCTCGTCGCCTGGGGCTTCCCGGCCCAATATGCCGATGACGTCGGCTTCATCATCGTCATTGCGATAACCACTTACCTGAGCCTCGTGGTGGGCGAGCTGGTGCCCAAGCAGCTGGCGCTGCGGGCGGCCGAGCCGATCGCCAAGATCGCGGCCCCATTCATGGCGCTGATGTCGAAGATCACCGCGCCGTTCGTGTGGCTGCTCGACAATTCCTCGAGCGCGATCATCCGCCTGCTGGGCCTCAAGCAGGGCAACGATCAGGAAGTGACCGCCGAGGAACTGCACATGATCTTCGCCGAGGCCACGCGATCGGGCGTGATCGAGGAGGAAGAGCGCGCGCTGATGACCGGCATCATGCGCCTGGCCGAGCGCCCGGTCCGCGAGGTGATGACGCCGCGCACCGAACTCCACTGGATCGAGCGCAAGGCGAGCGAAGCGGAATTGCGCGCCGCGATCGAGGATTCGCCGCACTCACTGCTGCTGCTGGCCGACGGTTCGGTCGACAAGATCGTCGGCGTGGTGAAGGTGCGCGACGTGCTCTCCACGCTGCTGCGCGGGCGCAAGGTACAGCTGGGACGGCTGATGAAGAAGCCCGCCATCGTGCCGGACCAACTCGACACCATGGATGCGCTGACGATGATCCAGCAGGCCGAGGTGGCCATCGCACTGGTGCATGACGAGTACGGCCATCTCGAAGGGATCGTCACGCCTGCAGACCTGCTGGCGGCCATCGCGGGCAACTTCGTCGGCCATTCCGACGCGGGCGACGAACCGATGGTGGTGGAGCGCGAGGATGGCTCGCTGCTGATCTCGGGCGCGCTGCCCGCCGATGCCCTGGCTGACCGGCTGGGCCTCGACCTGCCCGACGATCGCGAATTTGCGACGACCGCGGGCTTCTGCCTTTCGGTACTCAAGCGCCTGCCTTCGGAAGGTGACCACTTTCACGATCAGGGCTGGCGCTTCGAGGTGGTCGACATGGACGGCCGCAAGATCGACAAGCTGCTGGTCTGCCGGACAAAGGCCATGCCCGCGGTAGCACCGGAGGGGGATGGGTAGAGCGCGACGCTCTCCCACCACACCCCGTCACCCCGGCGAAGGCCGGGGCCCATAACCTTTCGTTGGTAACTGACCGTGGCGTTTGACGCAGCGTAATGGGTCCCCGCCTTCGCAGGGATGACGTGATCAGCGAGTGACGCGGATCAGGCGGCGATTTGCGTCGCCAACGAAAAGGGGCGCCCTTGCGGACGCCCCTTCCCTTTTTCAGCAATGGCCTGACGATCAGCGCGGCAGTTCGCTCACGCCCATCAGCGCTTCGTCCACTGCGCGCGCGCACTGGCGGCCTTCGCGGATCGCCCAGACGACGAGGCTCTGGCCGCGGCGCATGTCGCCACAGGCGAAGACGTTGTCGACGCTGGTCTTGTAGTCGACCACGTTGCCCTTGACGTTGCCGCGCGGATCAAGCTCGACGCCGGCCTGTTCGAGCAGACCCTGCTTGCGCGGGCCGACGAAGCCCATGGCGAGCAGGATCAGATCGGCGGGAATGGTGAATTCGCTGCCTGCAACTTCCTGCATCTGGCCACCGACCCACTCGACGCGGACGCATTCGAGACCGGCGACGTCGTTCTCGCCGACGACGCGCTTGGTCAGCACGGCAAACTCGCGCTCGCAGCCTTCCTCGTGGCTCGACGAGGTGCGCAGCTTGAGCGGCCAGTTCGGCCACGACAGCGCCTTGTCTTCCTTCTCGGGCGGCTTGGGCATGATCTCGAGCTGGGTGACCGAGAGCGCGCCCTGGCGGTTCGAGGTGCCGACGCAGTCCGAGCCGGTGTCACCGCCGCCGATGACGACGACATGCTTGCCGGTGGCGAAGAGCGAGCCGCGCGGGGCGGCGCGCAGTTCATCGTCGCCTGCGTTGCGCTTGTTCTGCTGGGTGAGGAATTCCATCGCCATGCGCACGCTGGGAAGCTCGGCACCGGGGATGTTGAGGCCGCGCGGATCTTCCGCGCCGCCTGCGAGCACCACCGCGTCGAAGTTTTCCTGGAGCGAAGCGAACGAGACGGTCACGCCCACTTCCACGCTGGTGCGGAACTGGACGCCTTCGGCCTCCATCTGCATCGCGCGGCGGTTGATGTGGGTCTTTTCCATCTTGAAGTCGGGGATGCCGTAGCGCAGCAGCCCGCCGATGCGGTCGTTCTTCTCGAACACCGTCACCGAGTGACCGGCGCGGGCCAGCTGCTGGGCAGCGGCGAGGCCTGCGGGACCTGAGCCGACGACAGCGACCGACTTGCCGGTCTTCTTTGCCGGGACCTGCGGCTCGATCCATCCTTCCTTCCACCCGCGATCGACGATGGCGCATTCGATCGACTTGATGGTGACCGGCTGGTCGACGATGTTCAGCGTGCAGGCCGCCTCGCACGGGGCGGGGCAGATGCGGCCGGTGAACTCGGGGAAGTTGTTGGTCGAGTGGAGATTGGTCAGCGCGTCGCGCCAGTCGTTCTCGTAGACCAGGTGGTTCCAGTCGGGGATCTGGTTGTTCACCGGACAGCCGTTGTGGCAGTACGGAATGCCGCAGTTCATGCACCGCGCCGCCTGCCCCTTGAGGCCGGCGTCATCGTGCGGGATCACGAACTCGCGATAGTGCTTCAGGCGTTCGGCAGGCGCATCGTACTTGCGGTCCTGACGATCGATTTCGAGAAAGCCGGTTGCCTTACCCATTGCAATCTAACCCTTACTCAGCCGCGACCGACGCGGCTTCGAGGCGCTCGGCCTCCATCTGACGGAGCGCCCGCGCATAGTCGCGCGGCATGACCTTGACGAACTTCGCGAGCGATTCACCCCAGTTGTCGAGGATCTCGCGGGCGCGCTTGCTGCCGGTGTAGAGGTGGTGGCGTTCCACCAGCACGCGCAGGCGTTCGGCATCGTGACGCAGCATGTCGCCCATGCCGTAGTCGTTGACATCGACCCCGCGCTGCTGCGGACGGCCAGTGCCTTCATCCTCGTCACGCTCTGCCGAAACCGGCAGGACATCGACCATCGCGCCGTTGACGAGCTGGGCGAAGTTGCCGTCGACGTCATAGACGTAGGCAACGCCGCCCGACATGCCGGCCGCGAAGTTGCGTCCGGTGCGGCCGAGCACGACGACGACACCGCCGGTCATGTATTCGCAGCCGTGGTCACCCGTGCCTTCGACAACCGCGATCGCGCCCGAGTTGCGGACCGCGAAGCGCTCGCCGCCGACGCCGTTGAAATAGGCCTCGCCCGCGATGGCGCCGTAGAGCACGGTGTTGCCGACGATGATGTTCTCGGTCGGGTCACGATCGACATGGCCCGGCTGGCGAACGATCACGCGACCGCCCGAAAGACCCTTGCCGACATAGTCGTTGGCATCGCCGACGAGATCGAGCGTCACGCCGTGTGCCAGGAACGCACCGAACGACTGACCTGCCACGCCCTTGAACGAGACGTGGATGGTGTTGTCCGGCAGCCCCTTGTGCCCGTACTTCTTGGCGACTTCGCCCGAAAGCATCGCGCCGACCGTGCGGTTGACGTTGATGACCTTGCGTTCGAGGCGGACCGGCTCGCCCTTTTCCAGCGCCGGAGCGCTGGCGGCGATAAGGTCGTTGTCGAGCGCGGCTTCGAGGCCGTGATCCTGCGTCTCGCTCCAGTTCAGGGTCGTGCCGGGAACCGGATCGACCTGGTGCAGCAGCTTCGACAGGTCGACGCCCTGTGCCTTCCAGTGGGTGATCGCCTTCTTGGTGTCGAGACGGTCCACGCGGCCGACCATTTCGGCAACCGTGCGGAAGCCCATTTCGGCCATGATCGCGCGAAGTTCCTCGGCGACGAAGAAGAAGTAGTTGATCACGTGCTCGGGCTGGCCGGTGAAGCGCGCGCGCAGCACCGGATCCTGCGTGGCAACGCCGACCGGGCAGGTGTTGAGGTGGCACTTGCGCATCATGATGCACCCGGCCGCGATCAGCGGAGCGGTGGCAAAGCCGAACTCGTCCGCGCCGAGCAGGGCGGCGATGGCAACGTCACGACCGGTGCGCAGACCACCATCGGCCTGCACGCAGATGCGGCTGCGCAGGTTGTTGAGCAGCAGGGTCTGCTGGGTCTCGGCAAGGCCGATTTCCCACGGAGAACCGGCGTGCGTCAGCGAGGTCAGAGGCGATGCGCCGGTGCCGCCTTCGTAGCCCGAGATCGTCACGTGATCGGCACGCGCCTTGGAAACGCCCGCAGCCACGGTGCCCACGCCCACTTCGGACACCAGCTTGACCGAGATACGCGCGCCAGTGTTCACGTTCTTGAGATCGTGAATGAGCTGCGCAAGGTCTTCGATCGAGTAGATGTCGTGGTGCGGCGGCGGCGAGATCAGGCCGACGCCCGGCGTCGAGTGACGGGTCTTGCCGATGGTCTTGTCGACCTTGTCACCCGGCAGCTGGCCGCCTTCGCCAGGCTTTGCGCCCTGCGCCATCTTGATCTGCACGTCGTCGGCATTGACGAGGTACTCAGCAGTCACGCCGAAGCGGCCTGAGGCCACCTGCTTGATCGCCGACCGCATGGAATCGCCATTGGCCAGCGGCTTGAAGCGCGCAGGGTCCTCACCGCCTTCGCCGGTGTTCGACTTGCCGCCGATGCGGTTCATCGCCAGCGCCAGCGTGGTGTGCGCTTCCCAGGAGATCGAGCCATAGCTCATCGCGCCAGTGGCGAAGCGCTTGACGATCTCGGCAGCGGGTTCAACTTCGTCGATGGAGATCGGCTCATCGGCGAGCTTCAGGTCCATCAGCCCGCGGATGGTCAGCATCCGTTCGGACTGGTCGTTGATCGACTGGGCGAATTCCTTGTACTTTTCCGGCATGTTGCCGCGAACGGCGTGCTGCAGGTTGGCAATGTTGGAAGCCGTCCAGGCGTGTTCCTCGCCGCGCAGGCGCAGCTGGTACATGCCGCCCACGTCGAGCATCTTCTTGTAGATCGGGTTGTCGCCATAAGCCGTGGCGTGACGGCGCACGGTTTCCTCGGCGATTTCCTTGAGACCGACGCCTTCGATCGTGGTCGCTGTGCCGGTGAAATAGGCATTCACGAACTCGGTCGACAGGCCGACAGCGTCGAAGATCTGGGCACCGCAATAGGACTGGTAGGTCGAGATGCCCATCTTGGACATGACCTTGAGGATGCCCTTGCCGATGGCCTTGATGTAGTTCTTCTTGACGTCCTTGGCTTCAAGCGGAAGCTCCTTCGCAACGCGGATCTGCTCCAGCGTCTCGAACGCGAGGTATGGGTTGATCGCTTCGGCGCCATAGCCCGCCAGCACGCAGAAGTGGTGCACTTCGCGCGCTTCGCCGGTTTCCACCACGAGCCCGGTCTGCATACGCAGGCCTTGGCGGACGAGGTGGTGGTGCACCGCAGCGGTTGCCAGCAGGGCCGGCATCGGAATGCGGTTCTCGTTCTGGGCGCGGTCCGACAGGATCAGGATGTTCTTGTCGGCAAGCACCGCTTCGGTGGCGGCCCAGCACATTTCCTTGATCGCCATTTCAAGGCCATCGGCCCCGGCAGCGGCGTCCCAGGTGGTGTCGATCGTCGCGGTACGGAACGCGCCATCGAGCGCAGCCTCGACCGAGCGGATCTTGGCGATGTCCTCATTCGTCAGGATCGGCTGGTCGACTTCGAGGCGCTTGTGGCTGCCGGCATCGTGGCCGAGCAGGTTCGGGCGCGGGCCGATCATCGACACCAGCGACATCACCAGTTCCTCGCGGATCGGGTCGATCGGCGGGTTGGTGACCTGCGCGAAGTTCTGCTTGAAGTAGTCGTAGAGCAGGCGCGAGCGCTGCGACAGCACCGCGATCGGCGTGTCGGTACCCATCGAACCGATCGGATCGTCACCAGCCACGGCCATCGGCTCGAGGAACTTGCTGAGGTCTTCCTGCGTGTAGCCGAAAGCCTGCTGGCGATCGAGCAGCGAAGTGGTTTCCACCGGCAGCGCGGCCAGCTCGGGCTCGATGACCTCAAGCTCCTTGAGCTTGTATTGCGCCTGCTCGAGCCATTCTTCGTAAGGCTCGGCATTGGCCAGCTCGGCCTTGATTTCCTCGTCCTCGATGATCTTGCCCTGATCCATGTCGATCAGGAGCATCTTGCCCGGCTGGAGGCGCCACTTGCGGACGATGTCCTCCTCGCGGAAGGGCAGGACGCCGCTTTCCGAGGCCATGCAGATCAGGTCATCGCGCGTGATCGAGAAGCGTGCGGGACGCAGGCCGTTGCGGTCCAGCGTGGCGCCGATCTGACGACCATCGGTGAAGGCGACGGCGGCAGGGCCGTCCCACGGCTCCATCAGGGCGGCGTGGTATTCGTAGAATGCACGACGCGCAGGGCTCATCAGCGGGTTGCCGGCCCAGGCTTCGGGCACGAGCATCATCACCGCGTGGGCAAGGCTGTAGCCACCGGCCAGCAGCAGCTCGAGCGCATTGTCGAGGCTGGCGGTGTCGGACTGGCCGTGCGGGATCAGCGGCCACATCTTGTCGAGATCCGGGCCAAGCAGCTCGGACTCCATCGTGCGGCGGCGCGCGTTCATCCAGTTCACGTTGCCGCGAACGGTGTTGATCTCGCCGTTGTGGGCGATGAAGCGGAACGGGTGCGCCAGCTTCCAGCTCGGGAAGGTGTTCGTGCTGAAGCGCTGGTGCACGAGGCCGAGCGCCGAGACGCAGTCCGGATCGCGCAGGTCGTCATAGAACGAGCCGACCTGGTTTGCGAGCAGTAGGCCCTTGTACACGATAGTACGGGTCGAGAAGCTCGGCATGTAGAGCTGCGTCACGCCGGGAAGGTTGTGCTTCTCGGCCATGGCGGCGAGCGGGTTCTGCGTCTGCTTGCGGATGGCGAGCAGCTTGCGCTCGAACGCGTCCTGATCGGGCGTGGTCGGCCCGCGCTTGATGAAGCACTGGCGGATCACCGGCATCTGTTCGATCACCGTCTTGCCGAGGCCGTCCAGCGTGGTCGGCACGTCGCGCCAGCCGATCAGTTCCTGGCCTTCCTTGGCGATGAACTTCTCGAAGAATTCGGTCACGAACAGGCGCGAAGGCTCATCCTGCGGCAGGAAGCACATGGCCACGGCATAGTCGCCCGGCTGCGGCAGGTCCTTGCCTTCGGAAGCGGCCCACTTGCGGAACAGCTGGTCGGGCAGCTGGATCAGGATGCCCGCACCGTCACCCAGCAGCGGGTCGGCGCCGACGGCACCGCGATGGTCGAGATTGTGCAGAATCTCCAGCGCCTGGTCCACGATGGCATGACTTTTCTGGCCTTTGATGTGGGCAATGAAGCCCACGCCACAAGCATCATGTTCGTTACGCGGATCGTAGAGGCCCTGAACCGGCGGAAATCCCATCTCGATGATCGTCCTGCATTCAATAAGAGGCGGCGGCTAAAAAGCTGCGGCCAAAATGACAACGACACGCGAATCACCCTCGCGGAAAAGCGACGAAAATTGCGCGAAGTGCCCCCATGACTGCAGGAAAGTTATTTTGCAACTGCGCAGGGGCATCAACCGGGCGGTTAATGCCGAAAATACGGTTGCGATACGGCAGAAAGGACGGTTTTTCGGGCGTTTGCAGGCCGAAAAAGCCGTCACAACGGCCTGAATTGTTCAGCCCTGAGCGGTCATCCGCTGAAGGGTTGCCAAGGCCGCGCGCAGTGCGCGGTCCGCTTCCGCCGGATCGGCAAGGACTGGCGGCGTTGCGGCAGCGCCAGCCTCGGCCAGTTGCTCGCCGGGAGCGGAGGGGGCGGCGCGGCCAGGCGCGGCAAGCGGCGATCCGGGCACGGTGAGGATCGAGGGCCGCTCGAACGGGCGCGTTGCTCCGAGCAGGGGCGAATCCTGCCCCGGGAACACCACCACCGGTTCGATCTCGCCATCGCTTTCCGGCAGTTCGGCAAGGCCAAGGCCATCGTCGATCCGCAGGCCTTCGTGGCGGTGGGGCGCGGGTCCCATGTCGAGCAGCGAGGGATAGCGGTCTTCGGCGACTTCGGGCTCGGCCGGTGCAACGTCTTCGGAGGCTGGCGCGCTGGTCTTGCTCACACGAAGGAAGCGGTCGAGACCGGGGACGTCGGAGTCCTCGTCCGGATCGGCATTCACTACATCTGTCGGTGCAACCTGCTGCAGGGCTGCAGGGCGCAGGCGGACGACGCGCTCGGTCTGGGGCGCTGCCGACGGCTGCACGGCAATCGTGGGCTCGACCGGTGCGGGGGCCATGGCTGGAGCACTCTCGCGCACGGGCTGCGCAAAACTCGACTCTTCAAGTGCCGAGATGTCCCTGCTCGGAGCCGTGCGGCGCGAGATGGCAAGCGCAAGCCGCTCGATCATCTGGACCAGGCCGAGGCTTTCCAGCGGCGCACGCTCGAGCGGAGTGATGTCGGCCACCGGGGCCTGAAGCAGCGGCGCGGGCTTGCTCTGGACTGGCTCGGCCACCACCGGAGCGGCAGGCGGCACAGGCGCGGGTTGCAGTGGAGCAACTTCAGGTTCTGTCCGGAATGGGGCGGGAGCTGCTACAGGCGCGGGTTCGACGGCCTCGACGTGCGATTGCGCATTCTCGAACAGGAGGTCGAGCGCCAGCGGATCCTCGGTAGTGCCATGGCGCGCAGGGACCTGCCCGACAGGGCGTTCCTCACGCTCCCATGGGAGGTGACCGGGCAGCGGTGCCAGCTCGCTCGGCACGTGCAACTGACCCTCGTCGGAAAGTGACAGACTGCGACGGCGCAGCGGTGCGGGTTCGGCCGACGGCGCGTCGAGCGGCGGATCGTCGAGGTCTTCTGCGGGATTGAGCGGGCGGCGGGGCGCTTCGGCCTCGAAGGTGCCCGAATCGCGGCGCGAGAAGCCCGCGGCAGCGCGCTTGCGCGGAGCGGCGGAAGCCGTCCCTGGACCCAGCTTGCGTCCGACGAGGAAACCGATCGCCCCTCCCGCCACAAGCATGGCCAACGCCAGCATGACCCTGGCGGTAAAGCCGAGCGGCGGCGCGGCGGCGGGGATAAGTGCCGGGATGCCCAATGCAACGACCGGGCCTTCGAGCACGGCAGGCGCAACGGCAAAGCTGCCAAGGCCGAAGAAGGTGGCGAACCAGAGCGCGGTCACGACCGGGAACAGCGGATGCGCGGTGATGGGCTTTGGCTTGCGCTTGGTCGCGGTCACGTGGCGGTCGTCCCTGTTCTCGTCCCAGATCGTGTCTTGCCGACAGAGCGACCGTCAGGCCGCAACCGATGGCAAGTCGAGACTCGGTAACAGGGCTTGGTAAACAGCAAGATAACGCCTGACGTTGCGAGCCCAGTCATGATGCTCGCGCACGAAGCTGCGCGCGACCTCGCGCCGTGCGGGCCAATCGGCGGAAGAGCTGAGCAATTGCGCCATTGCGGCGGCAAGGCCGGCGGGGTCATCGGCGGGAAACAACGTGCCGGTCTGGCCATGCACGATCAGTTCGCGGTGGCCGCCCACGTCCGATGCGCCGACCAGCTTGCCCTGCGCCATGGCTTCCAGAGGCTTGAGCGGCGTGACCAGTTCGGTCAGGCGCATGCCCTTGCGCGGATAGCATACGACATCGACCAGCGAGTAATAGCGGTCCACCTCGCGATGCGGCACGCGGCCGACGAAGCGAATGGCATCGGCAACAGGCGAGGCTTCGGCCTGCGCACGCAGCGCCGCTTCGGCAGGCCCTCCGCCGACGAGCAACAGGCGCGCATCGGGCACTTTCGCGACGATGGCGGGCATGGCCGCGATCATGTCGTCGAGACCTTCGTAGGGGTAGAAGCTGCCGAGGAAGCCGATCACCGGCCCTTCGCCCAGCCCCAGTTCGGCGGCCAGCGCATGATCGTGCGGCAAGGGATCGCCGAACATCTCGAGGTCAACGCCGTTCGGCATGATCGAGAGCTTTTCGGGCGCAAAGCCGCGCGCGATCAGGTCGTCGCGCAGGCCCTGGCAGATCGTAACGACCCGGTCGGCCCCGCTGACGACGTCATTCTCGAGCACACGGGTCAGCCAGTACTTTGCCGAGCCTTCGCGCCCGGTGCCATTGCCGACCGCTGCATCCTCCCAGAAGGCGCGGATCTCGTAGACCACCGGAATGCCGAGCCTGCGCCCGGCCTTGAGCGCGGCAAGACCGCAAAGCGCTGGCGAGTGGGCGTGGAGCACGTCGGGCCGCCATTCCCCGGCCAGAGACACGATCCGGTCAGCCATAGCCGAGACTTCGGACCATTCGCGCACCAGCGGCAACCCGCCTGCTTCACCGGGTGTCCGATGGAAGGTCAGGCCGTCGACCACTTCGGGATCGCTCGGCGACTGCGCGGCATGGCGCTGCCCGGTCACCCCGCGCACTTCCAGCCCCATCGCCTCCTGCGCCTTCAGGATCGCGCGGGTGCGGAAGGTGTAGCCGCTGTGAAGCGGCAGCGAGTGGTCGAGGACATGGAGCACGCGGGTCATGGCGCTCACACCTGCCACGGAAGGCTTAACGCCGCGTCAACCTCGATCGGGTAGCGGTGGCCGGACATGATCGACAAGTTCACGATATTCCTGCCGCATATCCTGATGGCGATTGCCGTCTGGCGGCTGCTGCATCGTGACGATCTCGATGACGATCCCTCGCTGCCAAGCCGCAAGGTGCCTTTCCGCAAGCCGCGTGACCCTGCGCCGGGAAGCAGCGATGCTTGACCTTTTCCTGCTGTCCTGTGTGCTCGCTTTCATCGGCGCGGGCTTTCGCAAGCCGTTCATCTTCGTGCTCGCCTACAGCTATATCGACATCGTCGCGCCGCAGAAGGTCAGCTGGGGTATCCTCAGCCATATCCCGGTCTCGCTGATCGCGTTTCTCTGCGCCTTCATTTCGTGGTTCGTGGCCGAGGACAAGAACGGCATCCGCATCTCGCTTCGGCAGTTCCTGCTGCTGACCCTTCTGGTTTATTGCGGCCTGACCACCCAGACCGCCGACTTCCCGGTCGAGGCGGCAGAGAAGTGGGCGTGGGTGTGGAAGGCGCTGCTCTGGGCGCTGTTCATGCCGCTGACCCTGCGCACGCGCCTGCGCATCGAGGCGATCACGCTGATCCTTGTCCTGTCGATCGGCGTGATCGTGATCGGCGGCGGGATCAAGACGGCAGCGGGCGGCGGCGGCTATGGCGAACTGCGCCTGCTGGTGAACGACAACACCGGGCTTTACGAAGGCTCGATCATTTCGGCGGTGGCCATCGCGGTGATTCCGCTGGCGCTGTGGCTGACGCGGTTCGGCACGATCTTCCCGCCCGACTGGCGCGTGAAGATCTTCGCCTGGGCACTGTGCTTTGCCTGCGTGCTGATGCCCATCGGCACGGGCGCGCGCACCGGCCTTGTCTGTGTGGTGGTGCTGGCGGCCATGATCCTGCGCACGGCCAAACGGAGAATGCTGATCGTCTCGGTCATGGCCGCAGGCGCCCTGATCGCGGTCCCGCTCCTGCCCAAGGAGTTCACCGACCGCATGAGCACGATCCGCAACCATCAGTCCGACCAGTCCGCCTCGACCCGCGTGGCGGTGTGGAAGTGGACGATCGAATTCGCCAAGCGCCACCCCTTCGGCGGCGGCTTCGAAGCCTATCGCCAGAACAAGCTTACCTACGATACCGTCAAGGCCGACTACGCTGGGGACAACAACGCCGCGCTTGAGTACCAGCCGATCGTCGAGGAAGGCCGGGCCTATCACTCGAGCTATTTCGAGATGCTGGGCGAGCAGGGCTATCCCGGCCTTGCCCTGTGGCTCGCCCTCCACCTGCTTGGCGTGTGGCAGATGGAAGTGCTGCGACGACGTTATCGCAAGGAAACCTCGCCCGAGTTTCGCTGGGTCTCGCCGCTCGCCGAGGCGCTGCAGCAGGCGCAGATCATCTACCTCGTCGGCTCGACCTTCGTCGGCATCGCGTTCCAGCCGTTCTGCTACATGCTGGTCGGGCTGCAATGCGGGTTGTGGGCCTATATCAAGCGCGTGCGCACCGCGACGCATGAGCCGTTCCGCAAACCGAAGAGCCCTGCAGCGCCCCTTCCCTCAGTCGCTTAACCAAGCGCTTAAAGCCCCTTGCTCCACACCCTGCTTGCGGCCATTGTGTCGCAACAAGAGGATCGCAGGAGAGCAATGGCAATGACGAGGTTCGTCCCCCCGCAAGACGTCCAGGCCATGATCGGCCAGGTCGTCGGCACGTCGAAGTGGGTCGAGATCACGCAGGAGCGCGTCAACAAGTTCGCCGAGGCGACGGGCGACTTCCAGTTCATCCATGTCGATCCCGAGAAGGCGAAGCTCACCCCGTTTGGCGGCCCGATCGCGCACGGATTCCTGACCCTGTCGCTGATCCCGCTGCTGACCATGGAAAGCGATTGCCCGCGGCCCGAGCACATCAAGATGGGCGTCAACTACGGCGGCAATCGCACCCGCTTCCTCGCCCCGGTACGGGTCGGCAAGCGCGTGCGCGGCGTGTTCAAGCTGCTCGACATGGAAGAAAAACGCCCCGGCCAATGGCAGCAGACGATGGAGATCACGGTCGAGATCGAGGGCGAGGACAAGCCCGCCCTGATGTGCGAGTGGATCACCCAGTTCTTCGTGTAAGGCCCGCGACACTGCCAAGCGCGCGGCGCAAGTGATGCGCGAGGTGCCGGCAAATGGCCGGGGCCTTGCGCAGTGCCAGACCCGGCCTCAGGCGGAATGCCCGCCATAGCATGTCGAGCCTTGGATCGATCCGGCTGGCAAGGCCGTGTTCGAGCAGCACGCTGGCGGTCGTCGCATCATTTTCGACCAGCGCGAGTTCACGCGTGATGACCCGCGCAACAAGGCGGTGGATCTTCAAGGCTCGGCGGTCGGTCAGGCTGCCATCGTGGCGGCGATATAGATATAAGTCCTCGTCCAGCGTGACAAAGCGGAAGGCGCGCGCGGCCCGGAGCCAGAAGTCGTAGTCTTCCACGCCGAACAGGCCCTCGTCATAACCGCCAAGTGTGCGCGTCACTTCGGCGCGATAGAGAAACGCCGCGCCGATACGGTTGCCGAACAGGATCTCGGAGGCGGGGCCGACCTTCTGGAAGCCGGTGACAGCCCCGGTCGCGTCGATCACGCTGTAGTTCGCGTGGGCAATCGCTGCGTCCGGATCGGCATCCAGCGCCTCGACAAGTCGCTCCAGCATCTGCGGGCGGGCGATGTTATCGTCCGAGGTCCAGCAATGCAGCGACCCGCGCGCTGCCGCAAAGCCGGTGTTGAGCGCTCCGGGCAGGCCCTTGTTGGGACGATTGGTGATTATGCGGATGCGGCGGTCGGCAGCTGCATGCCGCAAGAGAATTTCAGGTGTCTCGTCGGTCGAACCGTCATCAACGCAGATCAGTTCGAAATCGGCGAAGGTCTGATTGCGAATGGAGTGAAGGGCTTCCTCGAGATAGGCCGCGCCATTGTGGACGGGCAGGACAACGCTGACGCGCGGGCCAACCAGCGCTCGCGCGATCGCCACCCGGTCTGCGCCGTCCACGTCGCAGAGCAGGCTGCGGTCGCTCCAGCGAATGCTTTCGAAATCCGTGTCCACTGGCGGACTTGTGACAGGCGAAGGCAACCGCCGGTTGTCCGCAAGATTGCGCAATGTTTCGCGCGGGCGAAGCGGGAAGCCTGTACCGGATTGGAACGGTGCAGCCTTAAGGTATGAACCTCAGCCTGGCATGTCTGCATATTGACGCAAGAGCGCAGCTTGGTAGCTAAACTCCGGCACAGTGGGGGCATTACATCATGAAGATTGCGGTTTCGGGTTTGGTTCTCGCGGTTGTTCTTGCGACAACTGCAAATGCGCAGGAGACAGCATCCGCCCCAACGGCTGCACCTGCGGCAACAAGCGCTGCACCGGTTTCGGCTCCGGCGGCCACTTCGCAAAAGATCGCGAAGTTCAGCAAGATCATCCTCAATCCGGAAATCACCAAGGAAAACCAGAAGATCAAGGTCGGCACGATCTGCCTGCTGAGCGGTAGCCCGGTAAACTTCGGGGACGATCAGCGCACCCTGAACTTCGAGCGCTTCGAGCGGCTTTTCTCAGACCACCTGAAGGCCAAGGGCTTCAAGGTGCAGGCGACCTCGAACGATCTGTTCGAGGGTGACGGCGATCCCAATCAGGCAAACTTCCTGTTCGGGGCGACGCTGCAGCCCACGAACGTGCGGATGTGCGATTCGGTAAATGGCTACAAGGGCGAGATCAGTATCTCGGTCGAGTGGCAGATCTTCGACCGCGCCCAGAAGAAGGTGGTCGAGGTCGTCAAGACGTCAGGTGTCGGCACCCGCGCCAAGTTCGATATCGACGGCTTCGAAGGGATGATCAACGATGGCTTCAAGGCCTCGCTCGATGCCCTTGTCGAACAGGGCCTTGTGGCAAAGTATCTTGGCGCGCCGGCTCCTGCCTGAGCCTGAGAGTCAACGCGGGGAGGCTGCACCGAGGCTGCCTCCCCCCTTAAGGCTCAGGCCACGACGGTCAGTTTGCGTCCCTTGGCCTTCTTTTCGAACTTGCCGATCCACTGCTCCACCACCGGCGCGATGGACGAGCGCCAGCGCGAGCCGTTGAAGATGCCGTAGTGGCCGACTTCGGGGGCGAGCAGGTAATGCTTCATCTCGTCGGGCAGGTTGGGCGTGACCTTGAGCGCGGCCTTGGTCTGGCCGATGCCCGAAATGTCGTCGCGCTCGCCCTCGATGCACAGGATCGCGGTGTCGGTGATCGCGCCCAGATCGACGGCCTGGCCGCGATGGACCATTTCGCCCTTGGGCAGGGCATGGCGCTGGAACACGACGTCGACGGTCTGCAGGTAGAACTCGGCCGGCAGATCGCAGACCGCGCGGTATTCGTCATAGAACGCCTTGGTCGCGTCGGCGCTTTCGTCGGCACCGGCGTTCATGTGCTGGAACAGCTTGTAATGGCTCATCATGTGGCTGCCGAGGTTCATCGACATGAAGCTGGCGAGCTGCACGAAGCCCGGATAGACGCGCCGCCCCTCGCCCGGATAGTTGGCAGGCACCGTGGTGATCACGTTGTGCTTGAACCACACGTAGGGCTTGGTGATCGCGTGGTCGTTGACCGCAGTCGGGCTTTCGCGCGTGTCGATCGGGCCGCCCATCATGGTCAGCGTCAGCGGGCGGCATGGGTGCTTCTTCGCACCCATGATCGCGGTGGCGGCAAAGGCCGGGACCGACGGCTGGCAGACCGCCATCATGTGTGCGCCTTCGCCGATATATTCGAGGAAGCCGGTCAGGTAGTCGATGTAGTCGTCAAGGTCGAACACGCCTTCGGCCAGCGGCACGTACTTCGCATCTGCCCAGTCGGTGATGTAGACGACGCAGCGTTCGAGCATGCGCTCCACCGTGCCGCGCAGCAGCGTGGCGTAGTGGCCGCTCATCGGTGCGACGATCAGCAGGCGCGGCGCGTTCTTGGGCAGACCTTCGTGGGTGAACATCTTGAGGTCGCCGAACGGCCGGGTGATGACCGTGGTCTCCTTCACCGCGTGGGCCGTGCCGTCGACATGGATGACCTTGATGCCGAACGCGGGCTTGCCACGCGGCGCCGCCGCATGTGCGAACACGTCGAGCGCGTTGGCGATTGTCTGGGACGGGCCGATGCCTGCCCAGGGATTGCGGGGATCGGTCATGGCATCGGCCACCATCGATGCCCAGGCACTGCTCGCATTCATCAGCGAGCGCTGGATTTCATACGCTTTGTAAAGCACTGCGAACACCTTTTTGGCTTGTTGCCCGGAAAGCACCGGGAGTCGTTGGGCGCAGATTGCCGCGAAACGATTGCTTGTGCAACGCAACAAATCACCCGTCACGATTGTCCGAGGGGCAGACTGGCCAATCGGCCCCTTCCGGTCCGGCCCGCCATCGGCTAGGCACCCGCAATGGACGAGGAAACCCCGAACCCGCCGACCCCTGTTGAAGCCGCCCCCAAGGCAAAGACCCTGGGGCCGCTGCGCATGATCTGGCGCGAGGCAATGAAGTATCCCGGGCGGGTCGCCGCGGCCTCCGCCGCGCTGCTGGTGACATCTGCCGCAACGCTGGCGATCCCTTCGGGCTTCCGTCTGATCATCGACAAGGGCTTCTCTGCCGGGGCCGACGTGGAAGCGCTGGGCCGCTGGTTCCAGTATCTCCTGCTGATCGTGCTGGTGCTGGCCATCGGCACGGCCTGCCGGTTCTACTTCGTGTCATGGCTGGGCGAGCGCGTGGTCGCCGACATCCGCCTGCGCGTGCAGGCCAACCTGCTGCGCCTGCCTCCGTCGTTCTTCGAGACCAACAGCCCCAAGGAAATCTCCTCGCGGATGACCTCGGACACCGCGATCATCGAGCAGGTCGTGGGCACGACCGTGTCGGTCGCCCTGCGCAACACGATCACCGCCATCGGCGGCCTCGGATATCTGTTCTTCCTTGCGCCCAAGCTGACCGCGATCCTGATGATCGGCATCCCGCTCGTCGTCGGGCCCATCGTGTTCTTCGGCAGACGCGTGCGCAACGTCTCGCGCTCGAGCCAGGACCGGGTGGCCGGCATCGGCGTGATCGTGTCCGAAGTGCTGGGCGCGATGAAGATCGTTCAGGCTTTCGGCCAGGAAAAGCGCGAACTTGACCGCTTTGGCGAGAAGGTTGAAGCGACGTTCCAGACCGCGCTGCGCCGCATTTCCCTGCGCGCAGTGATGACGGCCATCGTTATCCTGCTGATCTTCGGCGGCATAACCATGCTCGTCTGGGAAGGCGCGATCGGCGTCGCGCAAGGCACGATCAGTGGCGGCACGATCTTTGCCATCGTGATCACCGCAGGCCTCGTCGCCGGCGCTGCTGGCGCACTGTCCGAAGTCTATGGCGATCTCCTGCGCGGTGCAGGCGCTGCCGGGCGCCTTGCCGAACTGCTGCGCGAGGAGCCCGAAATCGCTCCGCCTGCCCGGCCCACGGCCCTGCCCGTCCCGCCGCGCGGCCAGATCGCGTTCCAGAACGTGACCTTCCGCTATCCCTCGCGGCCCGAAGTCCTCGCGCTCGACGATTTCTCGCTGACCGTCGAGCCGGGCGAGACTGTCGCCATTGTCGGCCCCTCGGGCGCAGGCAAGTCGACGCTGTTCCTCCTCGCCCAGCGCTTCTACGATCCGCACGGCGGCGCGATCCGCATCGACGGCGTTCCGCTGACCAGCGCCGACCCTGCCGACATCCGCGCCCGGACCGCGCTCGTGCCGCAGGACGCCACGCTCTTCGCCGCCTCGGCGCGTGACAACCTGCGCTATGGCAACTGGGATGCCAGCGACGACCAGATCTGGGAAGCAGCCCGCACCGCCAACGCCGAACAGTTCCTGCGCGATCTGCCACAGGGGCTCGACACCTTCCTTGGCGAGGATGGCGCGCGCCTTTCGGGCGGCCAGCGCCAACGCATCGCCATTGCCCGCGCGGTGCTGCGCAATTCGCCGATCCTCTTGCTCGACGAGGCGACCTCCGCACTCGATGCCGAGAGCGAGCGGCTGGTGCAGGAAGCGCTCGACCGGCTGATGAAGGACCGCACCACGTTGGTCATCGCCCACCGCCTCGCCACGATCCGCGCGGCTGACCGGATCATCGTGATGGACGCCGGGCGCGTCGTCGAACAGGGCACGCACACCACGCTCAGCGCGGCAGACGGCCTCTACGCCCGCCTCGCCCGCCTGCAGTTCGAAGGGCTGGCCGCGTAACGCTTGACTTGATGCTGCGCTGCGGCAAGTGCTGGGGACATCATGGACACGATCGTCACCGCCATCCTGCTCGGCATCGTCGAGGGCCTCACCGAGTTCCTGCCGGTCTCCTCGACCGGTCACCTCATCCTCGCCACCGAGCTGTTCGGCTATGACGCGCACCAGTGGGCGATGTTCAACGTCGTGATCCAGCTGGGCGCGATCCTGGCGGTGGTGGTGCAGTACTGGCGCACCTTCTGGGCGGTAGGCATGGGCCTGCTCAAGCTCAACCCGACGTCCCTGCGCTTCCTGCGCAACCTGCTGGCGGCATTCATCCCTTCGGCGGTGCTCGGTATTGCGCTCAAGAAATACATCGACGTCCTGCTCGGCAGTCCCTCGGTGGTGTGTTGGGCGCTGATCGCAGGCGGCATTGCCATCCTCGTGATCGAGAAGCGCGCGAAGACCGGCGAACTTACCGGCATCGGCGAACTGCCGCTGCGTCAGGCGCTTGGCGTCGGCCTTGCACAGTGCCTTGCCATGGTCCCCGGCGTCAGCCGCTCGGGCGCGACGATAATGGGCGCGCTGGCCATGGGCATCGAGCGCCGAACCGCGGCCGAATTCAGCTTCTTCCTCGCCATCCCGACGATGCTCGGCGCCACCACCCTCGAACTGCTCGACAACCGCGATGCCGTGATGAGCGGCACGATGGGCGTGGGCTGGGCAGAAATCGGCGTGGGCTTTGCAGTTTCTTTCGTCGTCGCACTGGCCGTGATCCGGCTGTTCGTTGCCTACGTAAGCCGCTCAGGATTCAAGCCTTTTGCGTGGTATCGCATCGTTGCCGGCGCCGTCGCGCTGGTCTGGCTCGGGATGCGCTGAGACCCGACACGCCCAAACGCCCCACCGCATAAGCGGAACAAAGTGCCTCGTTCGGAATTGACCGAACAGACTGCACTTCAAGGGGTTAGCATTATGGGCCTTATCATTCTTCTCGTCGTCGGCGGCATTCTCGGCTGGCTGGCGAGCATCGTCATGCGCACCGATGGTCAGCAGGGCATCTTCCTCAACATCGTCGTCGGCATCGTCGGCGCGCTGCTCGGTGGTTTCCTGCTGGCACCGCTGATCGGCGGCGGCAGCATCACCCAGGGCATCTCGGCCGGCACGCTGATCGTGTCGTTCCTCGGCGCGCTGATCCTGCTCGCGATCGTAAACCTCGTCCGTCGCGGCTCGGTGCGCTGAGCCTGACTATCCGATTTTTCAAAACGAAGGCGGTTCGCAAGGGCCGCCTTCACCACACCTGAAGGGGACTGACATGAAGGCAATTTTCAAGGGCGCGATGATGGCATCGGTTCTGGCCATGGGCCTGGGCCTCTCGGCTTGCGACAGCGCCAAGGAAAACGCCGCCGAAGATCAGGCTGACGCAGTGCGCCAGTCGTCGGAAGCAGCGGCTGACACGATGGAAAACAAGGCTGACGCCATGGGCGGCGCTTCGGAAGACGCGCTCGAGAACAAGGCGGATGCCGTGCGCGAGACCGGCGAGAAGAAGGCCGACGCCATGGAAGACCAGGCCGACAAGATGGACAAGACCCCGGGCTGATCCCGCTCTTTTCCGCCTAACGGCCAAGGAAGCCCGGCGCACCCTGGAAGGCGCCGGGCTTTTTTTGTGCGCGTCAGATCGGGTCCGCCCCCGACCCGCGCCCGCCGCGCAGATGGTATTCCAGCGTGCCCCGTTGCAGCACGTCGTCGACGTCGATCACCGCCGTGTTGGCATAAGTGAACCCAGGCCCCAGCCCGCGATAGAGCCGGTCGAAATCGCGCTCCACCGTCTGGTGATAGAGATCCTCGAAGCTTTCGATGACAAAGTAGGTCGGCTGCAGGTCGTCGATCACGTAATCGGTGCGCATCACCCGGTCGACATTGAGCATGATCCGGTTGGGCGACTGGCCTTCCAGCGCGAATACCGCCTCGCGCGGGCCCGACAGGATGCCCGCGCCATAGACTTTGGGCGCGCCGTCCTCGATCACCAGCCCGAACTCCACCGTGTACCAGTAGAGCGCGCCCAGCGACTTGAGGCGGTTGTAGCGCATCGCCTTCCACCCGGCGCGGCCATACTCCTGCATATAGTCGGCATAGGTCGGGTCGGTCAGCATCGGCACGTGGCCGAACACGTCGTGGAAGACGTCGGGCTCCTGGATATAGTCGAATGTCTCGCGTGTGCGGATGAAGTTGCCCGCCGGGAAGCGCCGGTTGGCCAGATGCCAGAAGAACACATGGTCCGGGATCAGCATCGGCACTGGCACCACGCTCCACCCCGTCAGCGCGCCGAGGCCGTCCGAGAGCCGCGCAAAGTCGGGCACACCCCCGCGCCCGAGATCGAGCCGCTCCAACCCCTTCAGGAAGGCGCTGCAGGCCCGCCCGGGCAGCACGTCCATCTGCCGGGCATAGAGTTCGTCCCAGATGGCATGCTCGTCTGCGGTGTAGGTCCGCTGTGCCGGCTCCAGCCAGTCCTCGCCCACCCGGGCAGGGCGCTTGAGCGGAGCGGTATAGACCCCGTCCGGCAAGTCCGGCAGGCGCGTGAAGTCAGACGGCAGGGTATCGGCAGCGGTCATTTCGGCTTTTCAATCTGGTTTCTTATGCAACCAATAGCATGGCGATGCCATTCCGGCAAATCGTGGCAGCCCTCTCTCCTCGCTTGACTTTGCCCCGATTCTCCCCCAACGGCCCGACCCTGTGACGGCGGCGTGGAAACGCGCCGCTACATTTGTTTCAGATTCGCGCGAAAGTTCAGGATAGAGCCATGGCAAAGCCCACCACCGTCAAGATCCGTCTGGTCTCGACCGCTGACACCGGCTTCTTCTACGTGACCAAGAAGAATCCCCGCAACACCACCGAGAAGATGACCTTCCGCAAGTATGACCCGGTCGTGCGCAAGCACGTCGAGTTCAAGGAAGCGAAGATCAAGTAACAAGCGCATTCGCGCTTTACCCGTGAAGCCTGTCCCGCCATTTTCGGAACCGGGACGGTTCACGGCGAGTTCAACGCCGACACTGCAAGGAACGGCGATGAACATGATCTACACCTCGATTCGCAAGATGGGCCGTCCTTTGGCGGCCCTTTCGCTTGCCCTCGCCACGGCCACGCCTGCGATGCTCGTGGCGCCAACGGTAGCGCAGGCGCAAGCCTCCGACATTGACCGGGCCGTCGCCGCCCTTCGCGGCGTGACGACCTTGCGCGCCAACTTCGTCCAGACCGACCGCTCCGGCCAGACCGTCTCGGGCGTGCTGACGATGAAGCGCCCCGGCAAGATCCGCTTTCAGTACCAGAAGGGCGTGCCGCTGCTGATCGTCGGCGATGGCAAGGCGCTGACCATGATCGACTACGAAGTGCGTCAGGTCCAGCGCTGGCCGATCGGCAACAGCCCGCTGGGCGCGCTGCTCGATCCGAACAAGGACGTCGCGCGGTTTGCCAGGCAGCTGCCCACCGGCGATCCGGGCGTGATCAGCCTGCAGGTGCGCGATCCCAAGCATCCCGAATACGGCACGATCACCATGATCTTCGTGCGCAACGCAGGCGCCCCGGGCGGGCTGCAGCTCGATTCGTGGGTCGCCCTCGATTCGCAGAACAAGCGCACCACCGTCCGCCTCTCGGGCCACCAGTACGGCATAGCGGTGGACGACAAGACCTTCCGCTGGACCGACCCCCGCCGCCCCGTCACACGCTAGGCGGCGGCTGCTGCTGCCGCAGCAGAGATCGGCGCCCTTGTCGCGGACCTTTCCGAACATCGCTGCCGGGGTCATACTCGGGTGGATCGACCCGGTGCGGCCTTGACCGGGGGCTTGCCCGGTAGCGCGTTGCCGGCCTGACAGCGGGAGCGAACGACAAAAAAGGGCCGGAAGCGGGCTAGCGCTTCCGGCCTTAGTCTGTTCGCAGGAGGAACAAGGTTTGGCGGAGTGGGGATTTGAGAGGGAGAGTATCTGGAGCCCCCACCCCGCCAATTCGGTCAAAACTTAGTAGTTGTAGGCACGCTCGCCGTGTTCGGAGATGTCGAGGCCTTCGCGCTCGGCTTCTTCCGTCGGACGCAGACCGAAGATCTTGTCGACGATGAAGAAGAGGATCGCGGAACCGACACCCGAGAAGACCAGCGTGAAGAGCACGGCCTTGGTCTGGATCCAGACCTGCTTGGCCATGTCGTAGCTGGCGGCGTCGAAGCCGGCCGGGAACACGGTGTAGTCGAACACGCCCTGGCCACCGAGCGACGGAGCCGCCATGATGCCCGTGGCAATCGCACCGACGATGCCGCCCACGCAGTGCACGCCGAACACGTCGAGCGTATCGTCGTACTTGAGCTTGTTCTTGATCGTGCTGACGAAGAGGTAGCAGATCGGCGAGACGACGAGGCCGAGGACGATCGAGGTCATCGGAGCGCCGTAGCCCGAAGCCGGAGTGACCGCGACGAGACCGGCAACGGCACCCGTGGCAGCGCCCAGCATCGAAGGCTTGCCGTGATGAAGCTGCTCGACAATCGCCCAGGAGACGGCAGCGGCAGCGGTGGCGACGAAGGTGTTGATGAAGGCCACAGCGGTCACGCCATTGGCTTCAAGGTTGGAGCCGGCGTTGAAGCCGAACCAGCCCACCCACAGCAGCGAGGCGCCGATCATGGTCATGGTCAGCGAGTGCGGCGGGGTGGCTTCCTTGCCGAAGCCGACGCGCTTGCCGATCATGAGGCAGCCGACGAGGCCAGCGATACCGGCGTTGATGTGCACCACGGTGCCGCCAGCGAAGTCAAGCGCGCCCCAGCCCCAGAGCATGCCGTAGTCGGTCGGAGCATCGACCAGGAAGTCCGGGCCAGCCCAGTACCAGACCATGTGGGCCATCGGGAAGTAGATGCAAGTCAGCCACAGGACGGTGAAGACCATCAGCGGCGTGAACTTCACGCGTTCCGCAAATGCACCGACGATCAGCGCCGGGGTGATGCAGGCGAAGGTCATCTGGAAGATGACGAACGCGAATTCAGGGATGTAGACGTTGTTCGAGAACGTCGCTGCATAGGTCGTGGCATCCACGCCCATCAGGAAGATCTTCGAGAAGCCGCCAACGAACTCGTTGCCGCTGGTGAAGGCCATTGAATAGCCCCAGCTCACCCAGACGAGCGCTGCGACCGAAACGATCATGAACACCTGCATCAGCACGCTGAGCATGTTCTTGGTGCGGACAAGGCCGCCGTAGAAAAGGGCAAGAGCAGGAATGCTCATCAGGAGGACGAGCACCGAGCTCATCAGCATCCAGGTCGTATCGCCCTTGTTGACCATGCCGGCCATCTGTTCGGCGGTCGGGCCCTTGATTGGCCCATCCTGTGCAAAAGCGGCAGTGGCAGCGAAGAGCGAAGCGCCCGTTCCCGCCAAGCCACCGATCATCTTACGGATCATGTTGGTTCCCCTAAGGTCGGAAATGGAAGGCCCGCTCAAAGCGCGGTATCCCCGGTTTCGCCGGTGCGAATGCGGGTTGCCGAAGCGAGGTCGAGGACGAAAATCTTCCCGTCGCCGATGGCCTCGGTGCTGGCAGCCTGCTGGATCGTCTCGACGATCTGCGGCGCGAGATCGTCGCTCGCAGCGATTTCGATCTTCACCTTCGGCAGCATGTTGGTCGAATATTCGGCGCCACGGTAGATTTCGGTCTGGCCCTTCTGCCGACCAAAGCCCTTCACCTCCGACACCGTCATCCCAGCCACGCCCAGCCCCGAGAGCGCTTCACGCACTTCGTCGAGCTTGAACGGCTTGATGATGGCGATGATGAATTTCATTCATGCCCCCTTCTATTGCCCACTCGCCGGGCGACCTGCCGGCAAAAGAGATTAAGCAAAGGGCGTGCCAAATCCGGAAATTTACGGATTCAGCGATTTACGGGAACGAAAATGGCCGCCTGACGGTTTTGCGCGCTCGAATCTTGTGCAGGGAATGAGCGCTGCCCATTTTTTAGGCAGAAACCCATGCCTCGATTCAAGGCACGGGGATGCGAAACGGGTCGCTCAGGTCAGGCGCAAACTTGCCCAGACCGGCAGGTGATCCGATCCCACCGCGGCCAGAGGACTGTGGTGTACCCCCGCCTGCTCGACCTCGACACCCTCGCTCACCACGATGCGATCGAGCTGCGCCACCGGACGCCGCGAAGGAAAGCTGCGCCCCGGCGCCAGCACGCGCAGCGGCGGTGCAAAAGCTGACAGCGCCCCGCCCGATGGAGACCATTCGTTGAGATCGCCCATGAACACCGCGTGGCCCGGCTCGTCATGCCCGTCCACATGTCCGCAGACCGCTTCCACCTGCTGGCGGCGGCGCAGGCCCGAAAGGTCCAGGTGCATCCCCACCACGCGCACCAGCCCCCCGCCCAGACGCAATGTCGCGCAGACCGCGCCGCGCGGCTCGATTGTCGGCAGCGGCACCGCGCAGGCCTCCAGCACCTCGATGTCGCGCCGCACCAGCAGCGCGTTGCCATGCCAGCCCATGCTCGCCCCGGTCCGCGCCCGGTCGTAGTGTCCGGGCTCCACCGCGCGCCACGGGCTGTGATCGTCGAGGACCCCTCGCGGAATCACCGCCTCGCGCAGGCCAAAGCGCCGGTCGGCTTCCTGCAAGGCAATCACGTCGGCATCGATCTCGCGCAGGATCGTCAGGATGCGGTCGGGATCACGCCGCCGGTCAAGCCCGACGCCCTTGTGGATGTTGTAGCTGGCAACCTTGAGTTTCAATGCAGGCTCAGGCCCCCGCGATATAGCGGTCGGTCGGCGTGACCGGCAGCCCGTCGATGCTCTGCGTCCGGCTCGCCATCTTGGCTTCCCATGCCGCCGGATCGGACTGCGCGTGATATTTGACCAGCGTCTGCCGCTCCTGCTCCACCGTCATGATCGGTACGCCCCAGCCGCAGCTCGTCTGCACGCTGTCGACCGCGATGTCGAAGATCTGGCGGATGCCGGGCAGCACGGTGAAATGCGCGGTCAGTTCATCCCATTCCGGATCGGCCGGAAGAACCGGCCTGCCATGGCCATAGAGCCGCAGAATCAGGGCAGGCTGCTGGAAGTTGGTCATCATCACGGTGATGCGCCCATCGGCCACGAGGTGCGCGTGGGTCTCGTTGCTTGACCCTGCAAGGTCGAGATAGGCCACCCGGTTCGGCCCGAGCACGCGGAAGCAGTCATAGCCCTTGGGCGAAAGGTTGATGCGCCCCTCCGCAGCCGCCGTCGCCACGAAGAACACCGACTGCCGCCCGATCATCTCGATGTGTTCGGGCAGGATGCAGTCGGTGAACTGTGCCATCAGAGGAAGTCCTTGAGCGTCGCGATGAACTTGTCGAACTGGTCGTGGTGCAACCAGTGCCCGGCGTTCTCGAACTCGATCACTTCCGCATTCCGGAAATGCTCGGCCATGCCGTTCCTGGTCGGATTGCCCGCCCACGAATCCGCCCCGTTCAGCAGCAGAGTCGGGCAGGTGATCGCCTTCCACAGGTCGTTGCGCTGCTCGGCGGTGATGTCATAGGGCGCGCCATCGACATTGAGGTGCGGGTCGAACTTCCAGCTGAACGTCCCGTCCTCGTTGCGATTGATGCCATGCAGCGTCAGGTGCCGCGCCTGTGCGTCGGTCAGGTAGGGGTTCTCCCCCTTCATGCGTGCATAGGCATCTTCGAGCGAGGCATAGCGGCGCGGCAGGCGACCTGCGGCCTTGCGCTTCTCACCGATGAACTCGCGCACGCGCCGGGCGAACGGCACATCCTTGAGCAGGGCCTCGCGCTCGGGCGTCGGGAACAGGCCTTCGATCGCCACGATCTTGCGCACGTTCTCGGGGAACAGCCCGGCATAGCGCAGGCTGGTGTTGGCGCCCCACGAATGGGAGACGATCGTGACCGGTGCCAGATCGAGCTGGTGGATCAGCTGCGCCACGTCATAGACAAGGTCCATCGTGCGGTAGTTGCCGTCCTGCGTCCACTGGCTGTCGCCATGGCCGCGATGGTCGAGCGCGATGATGTGCCAGTCCTCGCGCAGGGCCTCGGCGGTCCAGTCCCACGAACGGCAATGGTCGCGCCCACCATGGACGAGCAGGAGCGGCGGCTTGTCCGCATTGCCCCAATCCACGTAGTGGAGGCGCAGGCGCTGCGAGATGAACGTGTTCGAGGTAGGGCCGAGTAATTGCATGGGAGGGTAACTGCGCCGGATGGTCGCCGGTTTCAACCCCCGGATGCCCCCGAAGCGATTACCTTTCCTTCGTTGCCGAGAAGGTCAGCTCCGGATTGCGCTCCTGCTGGTAACCGACGTCCCACGAAGATCGGGCCATGAACACCGGATCGCCGTCGCGGTCCTTGGCAAGGTTCGAAACGTTGAAATCGGCGAAGTTCTTCAGCGCCGCATCGCTCCCCTTGATCCAGCGTGCGGTATCGAAGGGCGATGGTTCGAGCACCGCCTCGACCTTGTATTCCGCCTCCAGCCGCGAAACGAGCACGTCGAGCTGCAGCTGGCCGACCACGCCAACGATCCACTGTGAACCGATCTCCGGATAGAACACCTGGATCACGCCCTCTTCCGAAAGGTCGTCGAGCGCCTTCCTGAGCTGCTTGGTCTTGGTCGGATCCTTCAGCACCACGCGACGCAGGATTTCCGGCGCGAAGTTGGGCAGGCCGGTAAAGCGCAGGTCGTTCTTTTCCGAAAGCGTATCGCCCACGCGCAAGGTGCCGTGGTTGGGAATGCCGATGATGTCCCCCGCTTCAGCGGTATCGGCAATCTCGCGGTCCTGCGCGAAGAACAGGATCGGCGAATGCACCGCAATCGGCTTGCCAAGGCCCGAAGGCGTCAGCTTCATGCCGCGCCGGAACGTGCCCGAAACCATGCGCATGAACGCGATGCGGTCGCGGTGCTGCGGGTCCATGTTGGCCTGCACCTTGAAGATGAAGCCGGTCACGTCGGGCCGCTCGGGGTCCACCGTGCCCACGCTCGACGATTGCGGGCGCGGCGGCGGGGCAAACTTGGCAATGGCATCGATCAGGTCGACAACGCCGAAGTTCTTGAGCGCCGATCCGAAATAGACCGGCGTCAGGTCGCCATTGCGATAGGCTTCGATGTCGAACTCGGGGTAGCCGGCACGGGCCAGCTCGATTTCCTCGGCAATGTCCTCGGGAATATCATTCGCGGGTTCAACCTTGCCCAGAAACTCGCGGCTGTCGCCCTCGGGCCGCGCGATCGTCTCGTCGGCAAAGCTCATCACGCCCTGGAAGATGCCGCCCATGCCGATCGGCCAGGACATCGGCACCACGTCCAGCGCCAGCGCATCGGCCACTTCGTCCAATGTCTCGAACACCGAGCGCCCTTCGCGGTCGACCTTGTTGACGAAGGTGATGATCGGGACCGAGCGCATGCGGCAGACCTCGAACAGCTTGCGCGTCTGCGGCTCGATGCCCTTGGCCGCGTCGATCACCATGATCGCCGAATCGACCGCGGTCAGCGTGCGGTAGGTGTCTTCGGAAAAGTCTTCGTGGCCCGGCGTGTCGAGCAGGTTGAAGACAACGCCGTCCTTCTGGAAGGTCATCACCGAGGACGTCACCGAAATGCCGCGTTGCTGCTCGATCTTCATCCAGTCCGACCGCGCGCGGCGGGCGGCGCCGCGAGCCTTGACCTCGCCAGCCAGATGGATCGCGCCGCCCTGCAGCAGCAGCTTCTCGGTCAGCGTGGTCTTGCCCGCGTCAGGGTGCGAGATGATGGCGAAGGTACGGCGATTGGACATCGGGCGCGGTTAGCGCGGCTTGACGGTTACGTCCATGCGGAAGCTGCGGGTTGCGCCGGGTTCCAGAAGGACGATGCCGGGCTTTTCGCGGAAGTCGCCGGTGAAGCCTGCGGGGTCGGCATGGCCTTGCCACGGTTCGATGCAGATGTAGCGCGCGCCGGGGACCTGCCAGACGCCCATTGCGGTGGTGTCCGGAAATGCGATGTCGAGGCAGGTGCCGTCATCGGTTCCATAGGTGAGCGATTTGCTCTCGAACACGTCCCAGATCAACGCGTCATTGCGGAACAGCTCTTCGCTCAGCAAAAGCTCGCGAGAGTTGGCGGGACTTGGGACGGAGTTGGGGGAGAGTTCGCCAGAGTTGGGGTAGAGTTGCCGTAGAGTTGGACTTTCGACCTTCTCGAAAACAAGCTTATGATTTTCCTTGGGAAAGCCTCCGGGAAGCGGCCAGGCGAAGGCCGGATGGAAGCCGAAGCTGAAAGGCAGGGCTTGCGCGTTCGGATTGAACACGCTCGCCTCCATCCGCAGCGTCATCCCCTCGATCCGGAAGGTCATCTCCAACACGAACCCGAAGGGATAGACCGCGCGGGTATCGGGGGAATCGGTCAGCCGGAACCGTGCCTCGGCCTCCTCGACATGGACCGGCGCAAACGCGCTGCGACGCGCAAACCCATGTTTCGGCATGGAAAATTCGCGTCCATCCAGCCGGAGCGTATCGCCCGAAAGCGCGCCGACGATCGGGAATAGAAGCGGCGCGCGGCCCGACCAGAACGCCGGATCGGCGTCGGTCATGTACTCGGTACCCGCAGCGTCGGTCAGCGACCAAAGCTCTGCGCCGAAAGGATTAATCCGCGCCGTCAGCTCCCCGCCGCCGATGGTGACGAGATCGTCACTCATCCGCGCAGGACACCACCCAGCTTGGCGGCAGCGGCCACCACCTTGTCCGAAATCGCCTTGAGCGTCGCTTCGTCGAACGACTTTTCGACGGGCTGGAGCGTGACTTCGATGGCCAGACTCTTCTGGCCCTCGGGCACACCCTGCCCCCGGAAATCGTCGAAAACCCGAGCCGAAACAATCGCCTGCTTGTCCGCACCCTTGACCGCGCGGAGCAGATCGCCCGCCGGAACCGCGGCCTCGACCAGGAACGCAAAGTCGCGCGTTACCGCCTGCAGCGCGGGCGGCGCAAAGTGCGGGCGGGCGAACTGGCCCGGCCCCTTGCGCGGCGGAATACGGTCGAGGAACAGCTCGACCACCGCCACCGGACCATCCAGATCGAAGGCCTTCGCCGTCGCCGGATGCAGCATGCCGAAGCGCGCCAGCACCTGCTTGGGCCCAAGCCGCAGCGTGGCCGACTGGCCGGGGTGGAACTGCGCTCCAGCCTCTCCCATCACCAGCAGGTTGTCGACTGGAGCGCCCGCTTCGGCGAGCAGCGCGAGAGCCTCGGCCTTGGCATCGAAGGCGTCGAAGGGCTTGGACTTGCCAGTTGCCCAACCACGTGCGACGGATTCGCCAGCAAGAACAACGGCAAGGCTCAGCTTCTCGTCGCTCGCTCCGTTGGCCCCACGTAGGTAACGGCGGCCAATTTCGAACAGGCGGACCGAGGTGGCTCCACGATGCAGGTTGCGCTGCGCCGCCGAGAGCAGGCCCGGCAGCAGCGAGGGGCGCATGACCTTGAGGTCTTCCGATATCGGATTGGCAAGGCTCCACAACGCCTCACCATCGGCAAAGTGCGCGGCTTCCTTCTCGGGCAGGAACGACCATGTGATCGCTTCATGCAGGCCGCGTGAGGCCGCCGCACGGCGCACGCGGCGCTCCAGCGTCTGCACCGGCGTTGCCGTCGGCTTGGCCACGCCATCTGCGCGCGGCAGCGGCGTTGACGGCACGGCATCGAGACCGTGAACGCGGATCACTTCCTCGACGATGTCGGGCGCGCCGTCCACGTCGGGGCGCCAGGTCGGCACCGTGACAGTCCAGTCGTCCGCCACTTCAAAGCCGAGCGCGGCAAGGATGCGCTTCTGTTCGCCATTGCCGACGTCGATGCCACCGAGGCTGCCAGCCAGCGCCGGGTCATAGGCGACAGTCTTGCGCGCCAGCGGCGGCTCGCCCGCCCGCACCACTTCGCTCGCCTCGCCACCGCAGATCTCGAGGATCAACTTGGTCAGCAGGTCGAGGCCGGTATCGAGGAAGGCCGGATCGACGCCGCGCTCGAACCGCCCGCGTGCATCCGAAGCGAGCGCCAGCGCCTGCCCCGTGCGGGCAATCGAAGCGGGATTGAAGTAGGCGACTTCGAGCAGCACGTCGGTCGTATCGTCCGAACAGCCCGAATGCTCGCCGCCCATGATCCCGGCAATGTCGTGCACGCCGGCATCGTCGGCGATCACCGTCATCCACGGTTGCAGCGCGTATTCCTTGCCGTTGAGCGCCAGACAGGTCTCGCCCTCACGCGCCTTGCGGGCAACGACCGCGCCGGAAAGCTTGGCCATGTCATAGGCATGGGCTGGACGGCCATAGCCGAGCATGACGTAATTCGTGATGTCCACCAGCGCCGAGATCGGGCGCTGGCCCGCGCTCTTGAGACAGTCCTGCAGCCACTTGGGGCTCGGCCCGTTCTTCACGCCGCGAATGACGCGGCCGTAGAAGGCGGGGCATCCCTCGGGATCGTCGGTGCGCACTTCGACCGGGCAGGGGAAGCTGCCAGCGACAGGCGCGGCGTCGATCGGCTGCAGAACGCCGAGGCCCGCTGCCGCCAGATCGCGGGCAACGCCGTGGACACCCATGCAGTCCGGGCGGTTGGGCGTGATCGCCACATCGAACACCGGATCGGAGCCGAGATAGTCCGCGAACGTCGTGCCCAGCGGCGCGTCCTCGGGCAGTTCGATGATGCCGTCGTGCTCTTCGCCAAGGCCAAGCTCGCGCGTCGAGCACATCATGCCGTTGGATTCGACCCCACGGATGGCGGACTTGCGCAGTTCCATGCCGTTGGCCGGAACCACGGCGCCGGGAAGGCCAAGCACGCCGACAAGGCCTGCACGCGCATTGGGAGCGCCGCAGACGACCTGCAGCGGGTTGCCGTCACCCAGATCGACTGAAAGGACCTGCAGCTTGTCGGCCTGCGGGTGCGTTTCCGCCGTCAGCACGCGGGCGACGCGGAAGCTCTTGAGCGCAGCCGAGGCATCCTCGACGCCTTCGATCTCCAGACCGAGCGAGGTCAGCTTTTCGGCGGTGGTGCGGGCGTCGGCCTTGGTATCGAGGACCGACTTCAACCACGAAAGCGAGAACTTCACGAACGTACTCCAACACCGCCGGAAAGGGTCGGCACATCAAGCGCGCCGAAGCCGTAGTGGCCGAGCCACCGCACATCGCCATCGAAGAAGGCGCGCAGGTCATCCATGCCGTACTTCAGCATGGCGAGGCGATCGACGCCGGTGCCGAAGGCAAAGCCCTGCCATTCATCGGGATCGAGCCCGCCGAATTCGATGACCTTGCGGTTGACCATGCCGGAACCCAGCACTTCCATCCAGCCGCCGTTCTCGGCATCGCCGCTGCCACCGACCACGCGCTTGCCATTGATAAGCGTATAGCCGACGTCGACTTCCACCGAAGGCTCGGTAAAGGGGAAGTAGCTCGGGCGCAGACGCAGGACGATGTCGTCACGCTCGAAGAAGGCCTTGAGGAAAGTCTCCAGCGTCCACTTGAGGTGGCCGAGGTGGATGCCCTTGTCGATCACCAGACCTTCGATCTGGTGGAACATCGGCGTATGCGTCGCGTCCGAGTCAGAGCGATAGACGCGGCCCGGCGCGATGATGCGCAAGGGTGCGCCCTGCGCGATCATCGAGCGGATCTGCACCGGCGAGGTATGCGTGCGCAGCAGCATGTCTCGGCCTTCTGCATCCTTGTCGGGGAAATAGAAGGTATCGTGCATCGCGCGCGCCGGATGGGTTTCGGGCATGTTGAGCGCGGTGAAGTTGTGCCAGCCGTCTTCGATCTCGGGACCGCTCGCCACGGCAAAGCCCATGTCCGCGAAGATTTCCGCCAGTTCGTCCATGACCTGGCTGACCGGGTGGACCGACCCCTTGGGCGCTTGCGGTGCGGGCAGCGAAAGATCGACCGTTTCGGCGGCAAGGCGAGCTTCGAGCGCTGCACCTTCCAGCGCGCCCTTGCGCTCTGCCAGCGCGGCGGTGACGGCTTCGCGCGCGGCGTGGATCTTGGGGCCTTCGCTCTGGCGCTGCTCGGGCGTCATTGCGCCCAGCGACTTGAGCAGGGCACTGACCCAGCCCTGCTTGCCAAGCGCGGAGACGCGGATCGCCTCCACGGCATCGGGGGTGGCCGCTTCCGCAATGGCGACAAGCGTTTCGGCCTGCTGTTGATCGAGGTTTTCCATCGGCAAGCCGCTAGCCGCAAATGCGCGGGAATCAAAGTCTGGAGTTACGCGCGGGCTGGCGCGTGAAGTGCCTGAACGGCAGCGCCAACAAACTCCTGCCGCGCCCGCATCACTTCCTGCAGGATCGGCTTGGGAGAATGGGCATATTCGCTGGGGCTCATCCCCATGAAGCGATGGAAGTCGCGCACGAACTGCGCCTGATCGTGATAATGGCTGTCAATCGCCCCGATCCATTTCAGCGACGGGTCCATCATGTACTGGACGAGGCTGCGCATGAAGCGCTGGCGGCGCAGCAGCAGGCGCGGCGGGAAGCCGAAATGCTTGCGGCACAGGCGTTCGAGCGTGTGGGCGGGCAAGTGCGCGGCCTCGGCCATTTCGTGAACGGTACCCACGTCAGGATCAATCAGAGCGGCATGGCAGGCGGCGATACGGGGATCATCGGGTTGCGGATCATGTTCCAGCGCCCGCTCGAAGAAGCGCGTGATGTGGGCGAGTTCGGCCTGCTCGTCGCGGCCGGGGCCGAACACGTCGCGCACCAAGGTGCGGAACGGCGCGAGGAAGCGCTCGCTGGCGACATCGTAGATCCGGTCGGCATGGAGGTTTGCCGGTTGCCGCACGAAGCGGGCCCAGCCCAGTGGCAACAGGCCTATGCCCCATATGCGCGTGGTGCCGGTGGTGAATTCAAGCGCAATGCTGGTAGGCCCGGTGGCATTGGCCTGCACGCCCTTGAACGGGGGCTGGCCAGGCAGTTGCGAATCCGGAAAGTCACCCTGATATACGCGCAGGTTCGCCCATTCGGGATGGAGGTGGTCGGTCACGCGGCCACCGTCTGCCACGTCGATCTCGGTGAGGTAAAAGGTTGTGAAATAGCGCTGCAGCGGCTCTGGCGGCCGATGGAATCGAACCCGGACTGTGCAGTCCCCGGTCAAGCTGTGTGCGCCCCTGTTTTACTTTAGTTATGCATTGTTCATCCGCACACTGCCTCGCACTTGCGCGAATCGCAACGAAAAAGGGCGGCTCCCGAAGGAACCGCCCTTTTTGACGTGTTAGCGTTCTCGCGCCGGTCAGGCGGCGGGAAGCGCAGCCTTCGCCTGAGCGATGACGGCGGTGAAGATCGCACCTTCGTTCATCGCCAGATCGGCCATGGTCTTGCGGTCGAGCTCGATCCCGGCAAGCTTGGTGCCGTGGATGAACTGCGAGTAGGTCAGGCCTTCGGCGCGGACAGCAGCGTTGATGCGCTGGATCCACAGGGCGCGGAAGGACCGCTTCTTAACCTTGCGGTCGCGATAGGCGTACTGGCCTGCCTTTTCGACGGCCTGACGGGCGACGCGGATGGTGTTCTTGCGACGGCCGCGATAGCCCTTCGCCTGATCCAGAATCCGCTTGTGCTTTGCTCGGGTGGTTACACCACGCTTGATACGGCTCATAGTTCAGCGCTCCTCAGTTCAGCCCGTAGGGCGCCCACTTCTTGATCACCTTTGCATCTGCATCGGAGATCACGTCAGTGCCGCGGTTCTGGCGGATGTACTTGGCGTTGTGGCTGATCAGGCGGTGGCGCTTGCCGGCAACGCCGTGCTTCACCTTGCCGGTGGCGGTGAGCTTGAAGCGCTTCTTCACGCCGCTCTTCGTCTTCATCTTGGGCATTTTCGTCTCCTGAGTTCGACGCGTCCGATCTGCCTTGGCAGCCCTTGTGGCCAGGCCGATCATCGAATCCGTGTCGGTTGAAGGTGGGGCCGTTAGGGGAAGCGGCGCGGAAAGGCAAGGGTTGAGAGGGGGAGAAGTTCTGGGAGCACCGGTCCGCTTCCCCGCCCGGCCACCTCTCGGAGCAGGCTTTGGGTGGCCTGGCGGGGGAGCGGGCCGGTGCCGCAAGCCCCCGACGGACGTCGGGGGCGCACCCAACAAATGACTCAGCCCTTCCCGATGTCCGCCAGATCGTATGGCGTGGTCTGATACGTCTCGTTGATCCAGTTGCCGTAGAGCAGGTGACCGTGGCCGCGCCAGGTGTTGGCTGGCATCGCCTGCGGGTCGTCGCCGGGAAAGTAGTGGCGCGGCAGGTACTTGCCCTCATCGCGCGCATATTCGCCTGCCAGCGTCAGCGTGTCGTACTCGAGGTGGTTGAACATGTGCAGCGTGTTGTGGGCCGGGTCGTCAATCAGGCACAGGCCGGTTTCGGCGCTGTCGGCCAGCACCGTCAGGCCACGGCCTTCGGGCAGGTCCTCACGCCGCACTTCGCTCCAGCGCGAGACGGGCACGTCGAACACGTCGGGCAGTCCGCGCATGAACGGGCTGGCGGGCGCGTGGTTGACGTGGCGGAATACGCCCGAGGCCTTGGTCGACAGGGGGTGCTTGTCGATGCCATGGAAGTGATGAAGTGCCGCCATCGCGCCCCAGCAGACCGACAGGGTGCGGTGGACGTTGCTTTGCGACCAGTCGAAGATGCGGGTGAGTTCGTCCCAATAGCTCACATCTTCATAAGGGATCGTCTCGACCGGCGCGCCGGTGACGATCAGCCCGTCATACTTCTCGGAGCGCACTTCCTCCCATGGGCGGTAGAACGAGGAGATGTGGCCCGCCGAGGTGTTCTTGCTGACGTGGTCCGAAATGCGCACGAGTTCGAGTTCCACCTGCAGCGGCGTTGCGCCGAGCAGGCGGGCGATCTGGGTTTCGGTGGTGATCTTGTCGGGCATCAGGTTGAGCAGGGCGATGCGCATCGGGCGGATGTCCTGGCGCGCGGCCTCGGTCTCGCTCATCACGATGACGCCCTCGGCTTCCAATGTCCGGCGGGCGGGGAGATTGTCGGCAATCCTGATCGGCACGGTCTTCGCGTCTTTCTTCAACCTGAGGGGGAAGACGCTGCAGCGGTGTCCGTGTCCGTTTGGTTGCCGGATCGGCCACATCCCATCTCCATCGCTGGATCAGGTACCACCTTGCCCGGATCGGCAGGTTGGCGTTGGAGCGTCACCCCAACTCTCGATGTAGACCGACAGATAGTGCGACGTTGATAGCTTTGCAACGGCCCACGCGGACAGGTGCGGATGCCGCTCGCAGGACTTGCTATTGCAATCCACTCGCATTATTAATGCGAATCATTGGCAGGTAGCCCCTGCCACGGACACCGCCACGGAGACCGGACGCAATGTTCATCTGCATCTGCAATGCCATCCGTGAAAAGGACATCCGCGCCACGGCGCGCTGCCACGCCGGCAATGCCGAGGAAATCTACGGCCGCATGGGCTTCAAGCCACAGTGCCGCCAATGCCTCGATGATGCCGAGGACGTGATCGCCGACGAGCGTTCCTGCGCCCTGGCCTGACGCTTCGCCCGTCATTGCAAAGTGTTGCGCGGCTCCGGTGCGAGTCGTTCGCGCTTTGTCGGCACTGCAGTGCGGCGTAACGTGGCGCCATCAATCGTAATGGAGCCAGCGCCATGAAGGGCGACGCCAAGGTCATTGAATATCTCAACAAGGCCCTGCTCAACGAGCTGACCGCGATCAACCAGTACTGGCTGCACTACCGCCTGCTCGCCAACTGGGGCGTCAAGAAGCTCGCCGAGTACGAGCGCCACGAATCGATCGACGAGATGAAGCACGCCGACATGCTGGCGGACCGCATCCTGTTCCTTGATGGCCTGCCCAACTTCCAGGCGCTGGGCCGGTTGCGCGTGGGAGAATCGGTCGAGGAAATCCTCAAGGCCGACCTCGCCCTGGAAATGGACGCCCTGCCCTTGCTGAAAGACGCCATCGCCCATTGCGAGAGCGTGCGCGATTTCGTCAGCCGCGATCTCTTTGCCAAGATCCTCGAGAGCGAGGAGGAGCACGTCGACGTGATCGAAAAGCAGTTCGACATGATCGAACGCATGGGGCTGGCCAACTACATCCAGCTCAACAGCGAAGCGGCGGAAGCCTGAGCTCTCACCGCCCGATACATCGTCGCCCCGGGCTCGACCCGGGGCCCCGCTCCTGCTCTCCGCTTCCTGTGAACCTAGGAAGCGGGATCCCGGGTCAAGCCCGGGATGACGAGAGATTTGGAGGGAATTACGCGCTGCCGGTTTGCGCCACGAGATGCGAAGGATCGATCCCCTCGCTCTTCCACGTCTGGAGCCAGCGTCTGCCGGTGGGGGTGTTGAACAGGATCTCGCTCCGCCCCTTCGCGGCGTACCAGCCATGGCGGCGCATCTCGCCTTCGAGCTGGCCTGCGCCCCACCCGGCATAGCCGAGCGCGACGAGATAGCGGCTTGGCCCCCGCCCTTCGGCAATCGCGCGCAGCACATCCATCGATGCGGACAGCTCACACAGCGGATTGACCGTGACGCTGCCTTCGCCGCTCCAGTCGTTCGAATGGAGCACGAAGCCACGCGCGGTTTCCACCGGGCCGCCGTTCAGGACCGGAACGTCGGGCGCGAGGCCGGGGTCGATGCCGATATCCTCGAGCAGCCCGTGCAGGGTGATGCCATCGCGCACGTGGCCGATGCCTATGCCGAGCGCGCCGTGCTCGTCATGGACGCACATGGCCACCACGGCATGATCGAAACGCTCGTCGCCCATGCCCGGCATGGCGAGGAGCAGGCGCCCGGAAAGATACTCGGCTTCACTCATCCGTCAGGAGATAGGGATGCATGCGTCCGGTTGCCAGAGCCGCCCATTCAGGCTGCGGCCTTGATCTTGCGGTCCTCCGCAGCTTCCAGCAGCTTCTTCTCGACGGCATTCATGCGGCTTTCGCTGTCGATCTTCTCGCCCAGAACGTCGGTGATGTAGAAGGTGTCGACCGCGCGCTCGCCATAAGTGGCGATATGCGCCGAATGGACGACCAGCCGCGCCTCGAACAGGGCCCGCGCCAGCTGACTGAGCAGGGCCGGACGATCGCGCGCGCCAACCTCGATCACGGTATAGCGGTTGGAGGCCTTGTTGTCGAAAATGACGATGGGGCGGACGTCGAAGGCATCCGCGCGTGGACGGGCGAGCGGGCGCGCGGCCAGCTGCGGCACCAGCTTGACGCGGTTGGCCAGAGCATCGGCAATCGCGTTCTTGAGCCGCGCTATCTGGCTCGCCTCGTTGAGCGGGCGGCCGAGCGGGTCCTGCACGAGGAAGTTGTCGACCGCCGTACCGTTGCGCGCGGTGTGAATGCGCGCGTCGATGATATTGCCGCCGGCAAGGTGGATGCCGCCTGCGATGCGATAGAACAGGCCGGGATGGTCTGCCGCCAGCACGGTGACGAGCGTCGCCCCGCGCGCCGGATACCAGTGCGCCTCGACCGAAAGCGGCTCGCCCAGCGCCGTGTCCATCTGCTGCAGATTGAGCGCGATGATGTCCTCCGGCTCGGCGATCCAGTAGGCATCGCGCAACTGCTTGCCCACCGTGCCGATGAGCGCATCGCGCTCGCGAAGAATCGTGGCGACGGCCTTCTTCTTGGCCGCGATGCGCTCGGCACGGCCGTGGGTCTTGTGGCCCAGCCGCAGCATCTCCTCGGCCGAGACGAACAGATCGCCCAGAAGCTGCCGCTTCCACGAATTCCACACGCCCGGTCCCACCGCGCGAATGTCGACCACGGTCAGAATCAGCAGCAGGCGCAGGCGCTCCTGGCTCTGCACAGTGTTCACGAAGTCGGCGATCGTCTTGTAGTCGGCCAAATCGCGCTTGAACGCGGTCGCGCTCATCAGCAGGTGCCAGCGTACCAGCCACGCGACAAGTTCGGTCTCGGCTGCCGAAAGCCCCAGACGCGGGCACAGCTTCATCGCAACTTCTGCGCCAAGCACCGAATGGTCGCCCTTGCGGCCCTTGGCGATGTCGTGAAGCAGCGTCGCGACATAGAGTACGCGGCGCGAGGCGACCTTGCTGACCACTTCACTGGCCAGCGGGTGATCGGCCTTGGCCTCGCCCTTCTCGATCTTGGCGAGCAGGCCGATGGCGCGGATGGTGTGCTCGTCCACCGTGTAGTGGTGGTACATGTCGAACTGCATCTGCGCGATGACGCGGCCAAAATCTGGCACGAAGCGGCCGAAAACACCTGCCTCGTTCATCCAGCGCAGCACGGTCTCGGGATCGTTGCGGCTGGTCAGCGTCTCCATGAACAGCGCATTCGCGCGCGGGTCCCGGCGCATGGCGGCATCGATCAGGCCGGAATCGCGCCGGGCGATGCGCATGGTTTCGGGATGGATTTCCACCCCCTCTGCCGCCGCGCAGGAGAACAGTTCGAGCAGGCGGACCGGCTCGTCCTGAAACGTAGTGTCCGAAGGTGCGGCAAGCTTGCCCGCGTCGATCACGAACGGCCCGACCTTCTTGCGCCGACGGCTGCGCAGCGCTGCAAAGAAGCCGCGCTTCTCGCCCGCGAACTGCCCGTCGAGCTGCGCAAGGAAAACGCCGGTCAGCGAGCCGACCTGCTTTGCCTGCAGGAAGAAGTACTGCATGAACCGCTCGACTGCGCTCTTGCCGGGGCGGTCGGCGAAGTTCATCCGCATGGCGACTTCGCGCTGAAGATCGAATGTCAGCCGGTCCTCGGCGCGCTTGGTGATGGTGTGGAGATGGCAGCGCACCGCCCAGAAGAAGTTCTCGGCCCGGCGGAACGCGCGGTACTCTTCTGCGGTCAGCAGCCCGACATCGACCAGTTCGGAAGCGTCGCGCACCTTGTGGATGTATTTGCCGATCCAGTAGAGCGTGTGCAGGTCGCGCAGGCCGCCCTTGCCTTCCTTGACGTTCGGCTCGACCACATAGCGGCTGTCGCCCAGCCGCTTGTGGCGCTGGTTGCGCTCCTCGAGCTTTTCCGCAACGAACTGCTTTTCGGTGCCGTTGACGACCTCCGCCCAGAACCGCGCAGAAGCGGCATCGAACAGATCGCGGTCACCCCAGACATAGCGTCCTTCGAGCAGCGCCGTGCGGATGGTCAGGTCGCTCTTGGCCATGCGCACGACTTCGTCGAGCGAGCGGCTGGAATGGCCGACCTTCAGGCCCAGGTCCCACAGGTAATAGAGCAATGCCTCGATCACCTGCTCGCACCACGAGGTCGGCTTGATCGGGGTGACGAAGGCAATGTCGACATCCGAATGCGGCGCCATTTCGCCGCGCCCGTAGCCGCCCACGGCGATCAGCGAGATACGCTCGCCCATCGAACGGTTGCTGGCACGATAGATGCGGCCGACGACGTGATCGTAGATGATACGGACCAGCTGATCGACGAGGAATGCCTGCGCCTGCGCGCACTCGGTCCCCGCCGAAGGCTTGGCCTCGAGCCTGCGCGCGATCTCGGCTCGCCCGTCCTCAAGAGCGCCACGCAGTAGCTCGACCACCGCGGCGCGCGATTTCTCGCCCTTCTCGGCAAAGGCCGCGGCAATGGCGTCGGCCAGATGGCGGCGGTCGATAATGGCACGCTGGTTGGCGATCCGGGGGAGCATCATGCTCCCACCATTATCGCCTCAGGTCCTAGCGTCCAGTAACAAAGGCTATCAGGAAGCCAGCCACTCCTTCGTATAGCGTTCCCGCAAGGAGCGCTTGTCGACCTTTTCTGTGCCCAGACGCGGCAGGGCCTCGTGCACTTCCCAGAAGCGCACCGGGATCTTGAACGGGGCAATGTGCTGCTTCAGGAACTCGCGCAGCTCCTCCTCGGTGGCAGAGCAGTCCTCCTTGGCGAGATAGACCGCAGCCGGAACTTCGCCGAGCTTCTCGTCGGGCAGGCCGAACACGCTTGCCTCGGCGATGCAGGGATGGGCGTAAATCGCGCTTTCCACCTCGATGCACGAGATGTTTTCGCCGCCACGGATGATGATGTCCTTCTTGCGGTCGACGATGAACAGGTAGCCCTCGGGGTCGAGATAGCCGAGGTCGCCGGTGCGGAAGTAGCCATCGGCGGTGATCGCCTCGCGCGTCGCCTTCTCGTTGTCCCAATAGCCGAGGAAGTTGCAGATCGAGCGGATCGAGACTTCGCCGACCTGTCCCTGCGGGACGGGCTTGCCGTCATCGTCGAGGATGGCAAGATCGACCAGTGGGCGCGAGGCGGTGCCGGTGCTGCCTGGCTTGGCGAGGTAGTTCTCGTTGAGATTGCCGCAGCCCACGCCATTGGTCTCGGTCAGGCCATAGCCGAGCAGCGGGAAGGCGTGGGGCAGTGCCTTGCGGATGCGGTCGACATGCTCGACCGGGCGCGGCGCACCACCTGCGGCGAACGAGACGCAGGTGGACAGGTCGTACTTGTCGCGGTCCGGATGGGTGGCGATCTCGAAGCTCATCAGCGGCACGCCGACGAAGTAGGTCACCTTCTCGCGCTCGATCAGCTTCATCGCCTCGACCGCATCCCACTTGGGCATCAGCACCAGCTTGCGGCCCAGCGCGAAGGACTGAAGGAACACCGGGACCTCGCCCGTCACGTGGAACAGCGGCACGTTGACCAGCGTGACCGGCTGCGAACCTTCCGCCGGACCCTCGCCCCGCGCCGTCAGGATCGCGAGCATGGCAGCGGACTGGCAGACGTAGTTCATCGTCCCCTGCACCACGCCGCGATGGTCGGAATAGGCGCCCTTGGCCGATCCGGTGGAACCGGAAGTGAATAGCACGGTGGCCAGATCATCGCCGGTGAGGTCCGGCAGGATCGTCTCCATCCCGCCGCCGTTTGCGAGCAGAGCGGCAAGGCCTTGCGCATAATCGCAGTCGTGGCCCATCGGCAGGATCTGCGCGCCATGGGCATGGCCTTCAAGCCGCGCGGCGCGCGGTGCATCGGCGATGACGAAGCGGCACTTCACCAGATCAATGCCGTGGGCCAGTTCCTCGCCCTGCCACCAGCCGTTGAGCAGGGTGGCGCAACCGCCCGCCATGAGCACGCCCATGTAGGCGATGACCCAGTTGGCCGAATTGCGCGCGGCAATGCCGACACGTTCGCCCTTCTGCAGCTTCAGCCCTTCGACCAGACCGCCCGCGACATGGCGCGCGGCCTTGTAGACTTCGGCAAAGCTCAGCCGCGTCTCGCCATCGACGATGAACGTCTTGCCACCATGGGTGGCGCAGAAATAGGCGAAGTAGGCCGGAAGATGTGGCGGTGCGGCGGCGATCATCGGCAACTGCTGCCCGAACCGCTCTATCGGAACCGTGTGGAACATCGCCCCATCGGCAGTAAGCGCGCCAAAGGCGCCGTCCATGGCAAGGTCCAGCTCGGTCTTCATGATACCCTTTCGTCTCCTCACCCTGACGCCGTCTTGTTTCGCGCCTTTTTCGGGTTTGCCTGCAACCTTTTCCCTGTGCCAATACGTTAGCCTATCGGGCGCGTTTGACAGCATGAAAACGGGCCAACCAAAACATGCTGGCCTTAAAGTTCTAGGGAGTTCGTTCCTTGCTGTCACTAGTGTCAACAACAACCGCGCTTGCCGTAGCGTCGGCCTCCGCAGCAAGCGGACATGCGCCGATTCGCTGGGAGGATCTGGGCATCGGGCCGATCGCGCTCGACCTCGGCTTCTTTGCGCTCAAGTGGTATTCGCTGGCCTATCTGGCAGGGATCGTGCTCGGCTACTGGCACCTGTCCAAGATGATCAAGCAGCCCGGATCGCCCATGGCGCAGCGCCATGCCGACGACCTGTTCTTTTACGCAACGCTCGGCATCATTCTTGGCGGGCGCCTCGGCTATGCGATCTTCTATGCGCCCGAACTGCTGACGCACCCCGGCAACCTGCTGAAGCTGTGGGAAGGCGGGATGAGTTTTCACGGCGGCCTGATCGGTACGGTGCTGGCCATCGCATGGGTCTCGTGGCGCGGCGAACTCAGCTTTGTCCGCGTGTGCGACTATATCTCGGTCTGCGTGCCCTTCGGCCTGCTGTTCGGTCGCCTTGCCAACTTTGCCAACGGTGAACTCTGGGGGCGCGAGGCCGGGCCGGATGTGCCCTGGGCGATGGTCTTCCCCGGCGGCGGTCTGGTCGCGCGCCACCCGAGCCAGCTCTACGAAGCCGGGCTAGAAGGCCTTGTGCTGGCCATCGTGCTGCTGCTGCTGTTCTGGAAGACCAAGGCGCGCTGGCGCACCGGCCTGCTCGTCGGCACGTTCACCCTCGGCTATGCCCTGTCGCGCTTCACCGTCGAGTTCTTCCGCGAGCCTGACGCGCAGTTGCAGGACTTCGCGCTGCAGACGGGCCTGTCTATGGGCCAGTGGTTGACCATTCCGATGATGGCCGTGGGACTGTTCTTCCTGCTGCGCGGCCTCCTGAGAAAGCCGCTGGCAACAGGCGGAGCCGTTCCGGCGTGAACCCTCCGCTGCTCGATACCTTTGCCCGGCTGATCACAAACACCGGGCCGATCAGCGTGGCCCACTACATGGCCGAATCCAACGCGCGCTACTATTCCAGCCGCGACCCCTTCGGCACGGCAGGCGACTTCATCACCGCACCCGAGATCAGCCAGATGTTCGGCGAGCTGATCGGGCTGTGGCTGGCCGACATGTGGATCCGCGCCGGACGGCCTGAGCCGGTCCACTACGTCGAACTCGGACCTGGCCGTGGCACGTTGGCCCGCGACGCCCTGGGCGCGGCAAGGCGCTATGGCCTCAGCCCTCGCGTCCACTTCGTCGAGACCAGCACCGCGCTCAAGGCGATGCAGCTTGAACTGCACCGCGATGCGATCTGGCATGCCGACCTCTCGACCTTGCCAAGCGACGGTCCACTGCTGATCGTCGCCAACGAATTTCTCGACGCTTTGCCGGTGCGCCAGTTGGTGCGCATGGCCGATGGCTGGCGAGAGCGCATGGTGGGCCTCGCCGACGGTCGCCTGATCCCGGTGGCCGGAAGCGCGCCCATGGACCCTGCTGTCCCCGCAGACCGCCGCGAAGCACCCGAAGGCACCATCGTCGAGACCTCACCCGCATGCGCTGCGGTGATTTACGAAGTCGCCGGGCGACTGGCGGCGCAGGAGGGAGCAGCGCTGTTCATCGATTATGGCCATGCCCTGCCGCGCTTCGGCTCGTCGCTGCAAGCGGTGCGCGAGCATCGCAAGGTCGATGTCTTTGCCTCGCCCGGCGAAGCGGACCTGACCGCGCACGTCGATTTCTCTGCGCTCGCCCCCATCGCCCTGTCGCGCGGCGTGCGCTGGCTCGGCACGGTCGAGCAGGGCCGCTGGCTGCGCGCGCTCGGCATCGAAGCCCGCGCCGATGCGCTGGCCGCCTATGCCCCCGACCACGCCGAGGCTATCCACGCCGCGCGCGAGAGGTTGACCAGCGAAGGACAGATGGGCGTCCTGTTCAAGGTTATGGGACTCGCCGGGCCGCGCTGGCCGGATGGTGCAGGATTCGCATCTCCGGCCTGATCGCCGCAAAGCAGCGCCACAGGCCTGAAAAAGCCCCGAAACACGGGGTGTGACAAGGGCTGATTCCCGCACCAAAATGCCTGTTGGCAAAGCCGGGGCTTTGCGTCTATCAGGCGCGCCAAGTGGGGGCCGGGGCCGTGCATTTGCGCGTGCCCGGTTCCCGTGCGGTTCCGGTGCCCATGTGGTTAGCCCCATGGGCAATTTCCAGAGCCGTTCCAAAGGGGCAAGTTGGACCGTGCGCGATCCGCGTGCGCGGCGGCAGCAGGCAGGGAATTTCAATGGCTGAACAGGCAAGCATCGACACTTCGGCACAGGCCGAAGAAGGCGTGCGCCGGCGCGATTTCATCAATATCGCGGCGGTGAGTTTTGCGGGAGTTGGCGGCGCTGCCGTGCTGGTCCCGCTGGTGAGTCAGATGGCACCGTCGGCAGACGTTCTGGCGCAGAGCTCCACCGAAATCGACATCTCGGCGATCCAGCCGGGGCAGGCGATCAAGGCGGTTTTCCGCAAGCAGCCGGTCTTCATCCGCAACCTGACGCCGGAAGAAATCTCCGCGGCCGAAAAGGTTGACGTCTCCTCGTTGCGCGATCCGCAGTCGCTGGAAGAGCGCACCAAGGAAGGCAAGACCAACTGGCTCATCACGATGGGCGTCTGCACCCACCTCGGCTGCGTGCCGCTGGGCGCCGGCGAAGGCGAAGTGAAGGGTGAGTTCGGCGGCTACTTCTGCCCGTGCCACGGTTCGTCCTATGACACCGCGGCGCGCATCCGCAAGGGCCCGGCACCGAAGAACCTCGAGGTGCCCGAGTACGCATTCACTTCCGACACTGTCGTGAAGATCGGCTGAGGACAGGAAACATGAGCTTTCCCTGGGCAAATGAATACAAGCCGGCCAACGGCCTGACGCAGTGGCTTGACGAAAAGCTGCCGCTGCCCCGCTTCGTCTACAACGCGGTCGGCGCCGGTTATCCGGTTCCGCGCAACCTGAACTACATGTGGAACTTCGGCGTTCTCGCCGGCTTCTGCCTCGTGCTTCAGATCGTGACCGGCGTCATCCTCGCGATGCACTACGCCGCCAACGCAGGCGTTGCCTTCGACAGCGTCGAGCACATCATGCGCGACGTGAACTGGGGCTGGATGCTGCGCTATGCGCACGCCAACGGCGCCTCGGCGTTCTTCTTCGTCGTCTATCTCCACATCTTCCGCGGCTTCTTCTACTCTTCGTACAAGGCCCCGCGCGAGATGATCTGGCTGCTTGGCGTGGTCATCTTCCTGCTGATGATGGCAACCGCGTTCATGGGCTACGTGCTGCCCTGGGGCCAGATGTCGTTCTGGGGCGCCAAGGTCATCACCGGCCTGTTCGGCGCGATCCCGGTCGTCGGCGAACCGCTTCAGGTCTGGCTGCTGGGCGGCTATGCGCCTGACAATGCCGCGCTGAACCGCTTCTTCAGCTTGCACTTCCTGCTGCCCTTCGTGATCGCGGGTGTCATCATCCTGCACATCTGGGCGCTGCACATCCCCGGCTCGTCGAACCCGACCGGCGTCGAAGTGAAGAGCGAAAGCGACACCGTTCCGTTCCACCCGTACTACACGGCAAAGGACGGCTTCGGACTCGGCATCTTCCTGCTGATCTACTGCGCAGTGCTGTTCTTTGCGCCGAACATGCTCGGTCACCCGGACAACTACATCCCGGCGAACCCGCTCTCGACGCCTGCACACATCGTTCCGGAATGGTACTTCTGGCCGTTCTACGCGATCCTGCGCGCCTTCACGTCGGACTTCTTCTTCATCCCGGCCAAGCTGATGGGCGTCCTTGCGATGTTCTCGGCGATCCTGGTGTGGTTCTTCCTGCCCTGGCTGGATACCTCGCCGGTGCGTTCGGGCCATTACCGTCCGCTGTTCCGCAAGTTCTTCTGGCTCCTGCTGATCGACGTGGCCGTTCTCGGCTACTGCGGCGGCGCGCCTGCTGCGGAACCTTTCGTGATGATCTCGCAGATCGCCTCGATGTACTACTTCCTGCACTTCCTCGTCATTCTCCCGCTCGTTTCGTCGATCGAGAAACCGGAACCGCTTCCGTTTTCGATCACCGAAGCCGTGCTCGGCAAGGATGAGAGCGCCGTGCTCAACGCCAACCCCGCTGCTGCCTGAGCCAGCCGAAGCGTTAGAGAAAGAGAACCCTATGGTCCGTCTTTTTGGCCCCCTGGTCGGCCTCTTCTTCGCGGTCGCGCTGCTCTGGTCGTTCGGCAACGGCGCCTACACCGCGATCAAGGAACCCGCTGCCCCCACGGCAGAGCACGAGTTCCATCTCCACCCCAAGGAAGTGAAGTTCGCTTCCGATGGTGCCTTCGGCAAGTTTGACAAGCAGCAGCTCCAGCGCGGCTTCCAGGTTTACAAGGAAGTTTGCTCGACCTGCCACTCGCTCAAGCATGTCGCGTTCCGTGACCTTGCTGCCCTCGGCTACTCGGAAGCCGAAGTGAAGGCGATTGCCAAGGAATGGGGCGCCAAGCAGCCGACCTTCGACCCGAAGACCGGCGAGCGCGGCGAGCGTGACAACATCCCGTCGGACTACTTCCCGACCGTGTACTACGCAGGCCAGGGCAATCCGCCAGACCTCTCGCTGATCACCAAGGCTCGTCACGACGGTGGTGCCTACGTGCACTCGCTGCTGACCGGTTATCAGGAGCAGCCCGCCGAGCTTCTCAAGAAGTTCCCGGATGCCAAGACCCCGGACGGCCTGTACTACAACCCGTACTTCGCGAACCTCAACCTCGCGATGCCGGCACCGCTCTCGGGCGACGGACAGGTTACCTATGCGGATGGCACAAAGGCCACCGTCGACCAGATGGCGACCGACGTCTCGGCCTTCCTGATCTGGACGGCAGAGCCCAAGATGGACAAGCGCAAGCAGACCGGTTGGGCAGTGCTCGGCTTCCTGCTGGTCGCCACGGTGCTGGCCTACCTCGCCAAGAAGAACGTCTGGGCTGACAAGCACTGAGTTTCAGGCACTAAGCTTCAGACACCGAGTTCTTCGCCAAGGCGAAACGAACAAAGGCCACCGGAAACGGTGGCCTTTTTCGTATCCAGCGATAGCATCACGCCGCGATGACACCCGTAGAAATCAAAGCCCTCGTCCGCACCGTGCCGGACTTCCCTGCCCCCGGTATCCTGTTCCGCGACATCACTACGCTGATTTCGCATGGTGAGGGATTGTCAGCCTGCGTCGATCACCTCGCCGACAGGGCGCGCGCCGCAGGGGCCGAAGCAATCGCAGGCATGGAAGCGCGCGGTTTCATCTTCGGCGCGGCCGTGGCGGCACGGATGGGCGTCGGCTTCATCCCGGTGCGCAAACCGGGCAAGCTCCCGGTCAAGACCATCGGCATCGACTATGCGCTCGAATATGGCCGAGATAGGCTGGAGATCGACCCTACGGCCATTCCGCAGGGCCAGTGCGTGGTGATGATCGACGACCTGATCGCCACCGGCGGCACCGCGCTAGCGGCTGCCGAACTGCTCCGCACGGCCGGGGCGCGCGTGACCCACGCGCTCTTCGTGATCGACCTCCCCGACCTCCACGGCGCCGCCCGCCTGCGCGATGCAGGACTCACGGTCGAGGCACTGATGGATTTTCCGGGGCATTGATCCGGTAATGTTTGATCTCGACCAGTTCTCGATGATTGGTGCAGTTCGTCTGCCGGGCCACGCTTTGCATGCCATCACCAGCGTTGTAGAGGCATTGGACTGCCTACCTAACGGACATGCCGGTCTTCGCCTTCGTGACAATGCAGCCCTCCGCGAACTGATCGGAGGACAAAGCAGCATCGGGCAGACGGCACGGCACGCCATAGGCCCCGGCGCCATGCCAGTTCGCGCGATTCTTTTTGACAAGTCAACGAAGGTAAACTGGTCCCTTGGTTGGCATCAGGACCGTACGATCTGCGTGAATGGGAGGATCGACACGCCGGGTTACGGGCCATGGACGGTCAAGCAGGGCATTCACCATGTCGCCCCGCCCATCGAACTGCTCGAAAGAATGGTGACGATGCGGATCCATCTGGACGACGTTCCCGAGAGCAATGCACCTCTCCTCATTGCACCCGGGTCCCATCGCATGGGTCGCATAGCCGAGTGTGACGTTGCCGAAACGGTGAAGCGATGTGGCACAGTTGCCTGTGTCGCACACGCCGGTGATGTCTGGCTGTATTCGACACCGATATTGCATGCTTCCGAGGCCGCTGCCGCCCCCAGCCGCCGCCGGGTCCTGCAAATCGATTATGCTGCCGGCGCATTGCCGAACGGACTGACTTGGGCAGGTATTTGAAATGACTAAGGGCGGCCCACCGGACCGCCCTTTTTTATATTCAACCGGGCAGCAAAATCACTCCACCAGCATCAGGGCATCGAGCGCCACCACGCCCTCGCCCATGGGGTGCAGGATGACCGGGTTGAGGTCGATCTCGCGAATCGAGGGCTCCGCGCGCAGCACCTGCCCGACCTTGACGATCAGCTCCGCGAGCGCAGGCACGTCGAGCGCCGGTGAGCCGCGATAGCCGCACAGCAGCGCCGCGCTCTTGAGCTTCATCAGTTCGGCCTCGACCGCCTCCTGCGTCAGGTCGGCGGTCAGCAGGCGAACGTCCTGCAGGATTTCCGCCGTCACCCCGCCGAAGCCCGCCAGTACGACCGGTCCCCATTCGGGATCGTTCTTCGCGCCAACAATCATCTCCATGCCGCGCTTGCCCATGCCTTCGATCAGCACGCCATCGAGCCGGATCGACGCCGAATAGGCCGCGACATTGGCGTGGATGCGCTCCCACGCCTCGCGCACGGCGGCATCGCCAGCAAGGTTGAGGATTACGCCGCCCGCGTCGCTCTTGTGTCCGAGCGCAGCGGCCTGTGCCTTCATCGCCACAGGATAGCCCACGGCCTTCGCCGCCGCGACCGCGGCATCGGCGCTCGCAGCGAAACCGCCCTTGGGGAACGACACGCCGATGGGGCCAAGCAGCTCCTTAGACTTGTATTCAGGGATCACGCCATGGACATCCGCCAGCCCCGCCAGCGGAGTTGCCGGAAGATCGTTGACCGAAAGATCCTGCGCCGCCCAGTGCGTCAGCCGCGTCACGGCCCGCAGCGCGCGCTCGGTCGTCGGGAACCACGGAATGCCCGCCGCGCGCAGCGCCGCGATGCGCTCGGCCGGAACCTCGGCCCCTTCGTCGAGGCCGGCAAAGATCACCGGCTTGGTCAGCGCCTTGCCCTCGACGGCAGCAAGGATCGCGGGGAACTTGATCGCACAGGTGATCGGTTCGGCCTGGATGATCCCGGCGAACACGGTGCCCACGCGATCATCATCCAACAGCGCCTCGATGCAGCGGGTGTAGATCGCCGGTTCGGACAACCCTTGCGCGGTGATGTCGAGCGGGTTCGAAACCGGCACGAACGGTGGCAGCGCGGCGCGCAACAGCGGCGAATCCTCATCGTGCAGATCGGCCAGCGGCAGATCGAGTTCCTCCGCCAGATCCAGCGTCAGCGCCTTGAATGCGCCCGATTCTCCCAGCACCGCGGTATTGCCCGAAGGCAGGACCGGGCAGCGCGCGGCGATCTCGGCAATGTCGCCCAGTTCTTCCAGCGTCTCGGCAAAGATCACGCCAGCGCGCGCGACCATGGCGCGCATCAGCTTGTAGTCGCCCGCCATCGCGCCGGTATGGGTCGCCGCCGATTCACGCGCCGCGCTCGACTTGCCGGGGTGGAGCAGCACCACCGGCTTGCCCGCCGCCATGGCCCGTCGCGCCGCCGCCAGAAACGCCTGCGGCTTGCGGAACTGCTCGACGATCATCGCGATGGCATGGGTATCGTCCTGATCGACCAGCCAGTCGACATAGTCCTCGACCCCGCTCGCCGCCTCGTTACCGGTCGAGACCGAGTAGGACACGCCGCAATCGCGCGCGAGCAGCATCGTGCCCAGCACCGCTGCCATCGCGCCAGACTGCGAGACGATGCCCACCGCGCGCTTGCCCGCAGGCGGCACGGCATTGGTCTCGACGAAGGTCAGCGGAATACGGTCGACATAGTTGACAAGGCCAAGGCAGTTCGGCCCCTCGACGACCATGCCTGCCTCATGCGCGATGCGTGCGATCTCGCGCTGTTCGGCAAGGCCTTCCTCGCCGCCTTCGGCAAAGCCTGCCGAGAAGATCACCACGCCGCCGCACTTGCGCGCCGCGAGCGACTTGACCGCGCCCAGCACGCCAACGCGCGGAATGGCCAGCACGGCAACGTCCACGCCTTCGGGCAGCGCCTCGACAGATGGGTAGCAGCGCTTGCCCATGATCTCTTCGCGCTTGGGGTTCACCGGATAGATCGCGCCCGCATAGCCATTGCGATCGAGATTGGTCAGGATCGTCGCGCCAAGCGCACCCGGCTTGTCCGAAGCCCCGATGATCGCCACGGATTTCGGGCGCAGGAGACGGTCCAGCGCGGCGTGAGAAAGACTCGCTTCGGTCATCAGGCATCCTCCGATTTCGCTATGCGATATAACAATGATCGGAGGGAGGGCAAGTGGCCTGCGGTCAGGCCTGCACGACCCTTTGGTGCAAGATGCCAAACGGCGCGCGGCCTGTGGCATCGACCGCCTCCATCCGCACTGTATCGCCAAAGGCCATGAATGCGGTCTTCGGCTCACCCTCGTCCAGCACCTCGATCCCGCGCCGCTCGGCGATGCAGGAGGAGCCGATTTCGCGGAAGTTGGCATTCGAGACGGTGCCCGAACCGATCACCGTGCCCGCCACCAGATCGCGCGTGCGGGCAGCATGCGCAACCAGCTCATGGAAGCCGTAGCCCATCGCGTGGCCGTTCGCCGAGCCGAAGCGCTTGCCATTCCAGTCAACCAGCAGGTCGAGGCAAACGCGTCCGTCCTTCCACGCATCGCCCAGCTCGTCGGGCGTCACCGCGAAAGGTGCCATCGCGCAGGCAGGCTTTGCGCCGATCCAGCCGAACCCGGTCTTCATTTCCGGGCCTGCCAGCGTGCGCAGCGACCAGTCGTTTATCTGCACGATCAGGCGGATATGCCCCAGCGCCTCAGCCGCAGTGGTGCCCATCGGCACCGCATCGACAATCACCCCGAACTCGCCCTCGAAATCGATGCCGAGGTCCTCGGACGGAAACCGCGCGTCGCTGCCGCTGGCCATGAAGGTATCGGACATGCCCTGGTACATCAGCGGCACGTCGGTCTTGGGCTTGGTGATGCCGAGCACCGCGTCCATCAGGTCGCCGTGGCTCTGGAAGGCAGAGCCATCGAGCCATTGCCACGCACGCGGCAGCGGCGCGAGCAGAGCGGCCTGATCCAGCGCTTCAGGGAACTCCGCGATCGCCGCCAGCTGCCGCGCCAGCGCGGTCCACTGCTCCATCAGGTCCTGCAGCGTCGCCACCGGGGCCAGTGCATAGCGGTCCCCCGCAGGCGATAGCAGCACCAGCCGCCCGTCACGGGTGCCGTCGTTCAATGTTGCGAGGCGCATCTCATTCTCCCTTTGCGGCCGTGACCTAGCCTCGGCTCAGGTCACGCGCAAAGGAATGGTTTTTATCGCCCGGCATACACGCGATGAATGATGTTCAGTCGAGCGGCTGCCAGTCGAACTGCAACTCGCCCTCGCGATGGGCGAAGCGGTTGAGATGGTCGGCCACCACCTGCTGCATCCGGGAAAGATCGCCCTCGCCCTCGATCCGGCAAGTCACTTCCAGCGCAGCATCGGACGCGGCCAGTTCCACCGGCCCGAACGGAAGCGCCACCTTTCCGGCATGCGGATCGAACGAGACTTCGAACTTGTGGCCCCAGTGCTTGCATAGCTGCTGGAGATAACGGCTGGCACTGGCGGTAGGAACAACGGCACGGCTGGCAGGCATGGAGACTCGCTTTCAAGATCAATTTCGTTACGTCTAAGATATATCTTTGAATGCGCCCGTCAAGACCCTGATTCAAACTTCGCGACGATCCCCGGTTGACGAACCCGCGTCCGCCGTGGCAAGCGCCCGCCATCGCAGCCACGCCGTTCGAAGCGCGCTGACCCTGAGCGGGTATAGCATAGTGGTAATGCACTAGCCTTCCAAGCTAGCTAGGCGGGTTCGATTCCCGCTACCCGCTCCAACTTCCAGACCGCAAGCGTTCGCCACCGTCTGGACAAACCCCCGATATTCGCGGTATTTACGGGCATCGAAGGCCGGTTGCGTTCGGATGCGTTCTTGGCGGTGCGCCCATCGGATGGGGGTATCATTGGGGGGTACTGAGAGACGGCCAACGCAATACCCCCATCGCAGGGGGTATCATCGGAGGCAGTGCGGTGGCTCTCACGGATATGGAGATCAAGGCGAAGGCCAAGCCAGGCGCGAAGCCGTTCAAGCTGTCAGACGGCGCGGGCATGTTCATGCTTGTGACGCCAGCCGGTGGCAGGCTTTGGCGCTTGAAGTACCGAATCGACGGGCGCGAGAAGTTGCTCGCCTTGGGCGTCTACCCAGACGTGACCTTATCCGAAGCCCGCAAGCGCCGGGACATGGCCAAGGCAGAAATCGCCAACGGACTTGATCCTTCGCGGGAAAAGCAGCGCGAGAAGGTCAAGGCACGGCTCCAAGCAGCAGACACCTTCACGGCCATCGCGGCCGAATATGCAGCGAAGCGGAAGCGGGACGGTGAAAAGGGCTGGGCTCCGGCTACGGCTGTCAGAAGCGAATATCTCCTCTCACTCCTTAATCCCAGCATAGGCCGCCTGCCCATTGCCGATATTGAACCGGCTGACGTGCTCGCGGCGATTCGCAAGATTGAGAACAAGGGCAACTTGGAAAGCGCGCGCCGCACCCTCCAGCTTGCCAGCGCGGTATTCAGGTATGCGGTTGCGACCGCGCGCCTTCGCTCAGATCCGACGCGCGACTTGCGCGGTGCCCTCACTACTCCGACCGTCACGCACTACGGCGCGATCACCGATGCAAAGCGGGCGGGGGAACTCTTGCGCGCGATCGACGGCTATGACGGGCAGGTCCTGACCAAAATTGCCTTGCGGCTAGCCCCCCACGTCTTTGTCCGTCCCGGCGAGTTGCGACATGCCGACTGGAGCGAGATTGACCTCGACGGAAGTGTCTGGAGCATCCCAGCCGGAAAGATGAAGGCGAGGAAGCCGCACCACGTTCCCCTATCAAGTCAGGCCGTCGCAATCTTTCGCGAGGTGCGGGAGATCACCGGGCCGGCAGGTTTCGTGTTTCCCTCAATCCGCTCTCGCACCCGTCCAATGAGCGAAAACACGATCAACGCGGGCCTTCGCCGTCTGGGCTATTCCAGCGATGAAATGACCGCGCACGGCTTCCGCTCTATGGCTTCCACGCTCTTGAATGAGAGCGGCAAGTGGAACCCTGATGCGATTGAGCGCGCCCTCGCCCATGGCGACAGCGACAAGGTGCGCGCCGCCTATCACCGCGGCGAGTATTGGGCCGAACGTGTCGCAATGGCGCAATGGTGGTCGGATTACCTCGACACGTTGCGCACGGGTGCGGATATCGTGCCCTTTCCAGACCGGGCGACCGGCTAACTGTTCACGGGCTTGTCCCGATGAAGCGGGGGGCGCGGCAACTGGACCACCGCCGCGCGCCCCCTATCACCAACCGGCAACCAAGGAGCCGAATCGATGAATATGCACCAAGTAGTCACCCCAGCCGCTTCCGTCACGGGCCAAGGCATAGCCGCTCTTGCAGCCGCTTCGATGGAATGGCGCAACCCTGCCAATGCAGAGGCTCGAGCGGATTGGGATCGGGCAATCGGCGAACTTCTCGTCTGGGAATCCCTGATGATGGCCGAACAGGAATTCGGCGAACTTTCCCGGCGTTGGGATGCACATGACCTCACACTGATGAGGCAGGTCCAACCTGCAGAACTTGAAGCGTCATATCTGGCCGTCACCGACGCTGAGGAGCGGCACAGGGTCAACAATTTGAGGCCCTATTGGGATGCAATTCGGAAGGTTCTGAAAACCCCGGCCCCCGACCCGTTCGCCGTGCGGCTCAAAGTAGCGCTGATCATGGAGCACGAAATGGATAACGATTCACAGATCGGTGACGCTTTCAAGATCATCGCAGACGACAGCGCAGCATTGCAAGCAGCATGGGCGCATGTGGCCGCATGAACATGACGGCGCGGCCGGGCAACCAGCCGCGCCCAATCCCGGGGCACCAATGAGCGACGATGCTGAGAACTCCGGCTTCACGCCCGCCGAAGCCATGTTGCTAAATGCCGAAGCCTTGCGCGCACTCTGGGGCCTAGCACGAAACGGAAATGAGAGCATCGCACGCCTTCTCGAGTCTGGCGCGCCAATAAACGATCTTGTCCGCCTCGAATTGGTGGATGCACTCAGAGGTAAAAGTTCAGGAGGTGTGTCTATCAGCTTGGATGGACACGATGCCCAAGCTTCGCGAGTTGAGGCGCTCCAGATTAGACGGCAATGGTACGCTGACGGCTTACGAGCGAAGCCCTATCGCGACACGCATGGCGTGGTTGATGGCTTTATAATCGCCGCGGAAAACAATGGGCACGATGACACCTATTGGAGAAAACGGTACTACTACGCCAAGAACTGCGACGACTGGATAGAAGCGGCCAAGCTGCAAGGCGGGATGTTTGCAAGTATCGGTGATGGAGCATTAAGAGATATTTGGCATTGGTCGGCCATATCGGCTGGAGGTTGGAAAAAGCCGTCTCCGCCCACCGTCCAAGAGTACGAACGAACTCTATTGCAGCGAATTCACCACATAAAGCCCTACCTGCAGGCGGAGTTTCCGAACCTAGCAGATGCCGATATCAACGATATCGTTGTCCAGATGCTTTCACTCTGGGAACTCCGACCACCTGAAACCCCTTAGATCCGGGGTTTCCCGCTAACTGGAAATTGGCCGCCCTAGATAGGTTAGCGGGCGCGAGCGATCATCTCCGAACATCAACGGAGGTGAATTCATGCCCAACACCGCTACCGATACCGCAAGCAGCATCCGCCCGCGCTGGGCCGATGGCCGCACCGTCGAAGCTGTCTATCCCGGAATGCTCCGGAAGACGCGCCGCTATGAACTCCTCAACGCGGGGGTTATCAAGGCCAAGAAGGTCGGCCGCACTACGTTGTTCGACCTCGAAAGCATCGATTCTTACATTGCCAGCCTGCCCGATTACGGCAAGGCCGCCTGATCGATGGCCGCGCCTCTCGACCCGCGCGACAGGATCGAAATCGTTGAACTCGCCCACAGCGTGCGCATCGACATTCACGCGGTGCACCCGGCCTCGGGCGAGTATCAGCAGCTAGATCCCGTTCATGAGCCGACCTTGGAGCGAGCACGCGCGAGAGCGGCATTCATCGCGAAGGCGACCGGCTTTCCGATTGTGGAGAAGCTGAAGGGCGGACCTGCATGACCGTGGAGTCCTCGCCCCTTGTCGCCGCCTTTCGTCGCGAAGCCCTCGCCATCCTCGACCGCCGCGAACCGAAAACGCAGCGGGTGCCGGTGCGGGACGGTCATATCCTTATCCAGCCGCTCAGCCGGGGCGTGCGCCTCGACGTGATGGGCCGCGATGATGCTGGCAAGGCCATCCGACTGGCGACAACGCACTATCCGAACCTCACCCAGGCGCGATCGATGGCTCGCAAGTTGGGCGCCCGGATGGGTGTGCAGGTCCGGGAGGCGAAGCGGTGAAGGCGTTCAAACTCCCTCCGTTGCGCTCGGGCGATTGGCTCGCCGTGACCTTGGAGACGCTGGAAAGCGCGGGCGTGACCGTCTGGAGCGTGACAGTGCGGGGCCGCTCGGGCTCGCCGTGTCGCCGTTGGTTCGGGGACCAAGCGCACGCCTTGGCCTACGCCCTCGACCAGTCCGAAACGCGCCGACTTCCCTTTTTTGACCTCAGGGACGGCGAGACTGCGTAATGAGCCAAGGGCCGCAGAAAGCCGACCACCGGGGCAACTTCATAATGATCCCCCGCGCCGTGCTGGATAGCGCGGCATGGCGGCACGCTTCCATGCGGGCTCGTGCGGTCCTGCAGGTGCTATTGTTCCACCATGACGGCTGGAACAACGGCAAGATTGCAATTGCGGTCAAGCAGATCGGGAAGTCCCTCAATAATCAGAACCACGCCGCCAACGGGCAAGCATTGGCCGAACTGATCGAACTCGGCTTTTTGGAATGCACAAGCGGTGCCGACCATGGGCAGGCGAAGGCCCGGACCTATCGCATCACGTTTGTTTCAACCGGAGAGGGGAAGCGCAGCCAAGCCGCGACGAACGAATACCAGTCATGGCGACCTGCAGGGCGGACAAAGCGCGGCTTCGGCCCAAAGCAGCCAGCCGAACCGATGAAATTCGGCGGTGCGGTTTCCGCAACGCGAGACGTGAAATCCGTTGCAGCTACCGCACCGCAGGTGAAATTTCACGATGCGAATACCGCAACGCTGAAACCCGGAATTGCTGACTTTTCGACCGATTCCAGCGTTGCGACTATCGCACCCTTTCTAGTTAACCAGTCTTCCCCCGTTCAACGGGTCTCTCCGGTCTCTGGAATTTCACCATCTCAGAGGGGTGATTCCATCGTGGCCCCCCTCGATGAACTTCGGGCTTGGACTCGTGATGCCATCGCCAAAATAGGCGGTGCGAAATTGCTTGCGAAGGATGCCGGCATTCCGGAAGCGACCTTGAGCCGGTTCAAGAACGGCAAGGGCCTCCCCGGCCACTATCACGTCAAGCTGCAGGAAGCGTGCGGACGTGCCCTCCCCTATCGCAAATGGAAGGACGCCGCCTGATGCCGCGCCTCGCCGCAAAATTTCAGCGCTCCGATTACGCAGGCCCCTACCGTGCGTTTGGCAAGGCCATTGATCGCAGAATGGAACTCGCCGCACTGGAGGCGACCGACAGGGCCGCCAAGGTTGCGGTGCGATCGATCCGGGAGGCCATGGCAGGCGCAGGGCTCGGGCGGCTGGGCAACGGGCTTGGCTCAGCCTCGGACCTCAGCAGCGGCCGGGGCATTCACAGACGCGAGGCAGGCGGCTGGAGCGCATCGGGCACCGTGTTTGTCAGGTCCCGCTCTGAGCGCACGCGAGGCGCGGTTGAAAGCTACACCTCGGGAAGCGAGATCCGGCCGACCCGTGGCAGGTGGCTTTGGGTCCCGACACCGGACCTGCAGCGCGTGGCAGGCGGCAAGGGACAGCGCCAACGCGTCACACCCGGAAGTTGGGATAATCTTGGGCTAGATCGCCGGATTGGCCCTCTCGTGCTGCTAAAGTCGGTCAACGGCTTCCCCTTGCTCGCCGTGCGGGGCGCCGGGGTTGCAGCGACAGGCGCGACCGGCTCGGCACGCTCCCTGAAGAAGAACGGCCAGGCACGGCGCGGGGCAGCTTCTGACCCCCATTCGTGCCCAACCTCTCACGAAAAGGAACAACAAATGTCTGAAGACCTTTCCCGCTTCACCGGGCCTGTAGGCGGTTCGTCCCGCCTCGCCGCACAGCGCGCAAAAGCGGCTGGCGTGTCCCCTGCCCAAGTTGGCCTTGCAAGCGCTCTGGCTCGTGCTGCAGCATCGGGCGGCAAGCTCGACCTGTCAGCGCGGGATATCGTTGCGGGCCTCGACGCCAAGACCAAGGCCGAAGTGGCTGCGATGATCGCGCCCAAGGTGGACACCAAGGCCGAACGCGCCAAGGCACAGCAGAGCGAACGCCAGCGCTGGGCATCGGTGTTTGCCGGGCAAGCCAGCCAGGGCCGCGAACGGCTCGCCGCCGCGCTTCTGGCTCATGGTGACAACTACCCGGCCGCAAACATCCTCAACGCGCTCAACGTGTCGCCTACCGATGCTGAGCGCGAACAGCAGGCACAGGCCAAGGCGGACCCATGGGGCAACGTCATTGCCAAAATGAAGCCTCAGGCCAGCCGATAATCGACACTGCGAATTGAAGGACACCGAAACATGACTGCCATCTATGACCGCGCCGCTCTCGATCTTGCCGCGCTCACCTTTGACCACGAGAACCAGGCACTTGCCGACATGGCCGCGGAGGGCGAGCGCATCTCGGCAGCGATCACCAAGGCCGAAACCCGCCTCGGTGAAATTCAGGGGCAGCTTTCCGCAATCCTGCAGGACCGCATGGCCGACAAGCGCGCCGCCGTGGCCGTGGCGGATGCCCTCTTGGGGGAAGCTGATGCAGCGCAGGCGGCCGGAACCATGGTCAAGGAACGCGACCTCAGGGACGAACAGAACGCCTTGCGCGCTGGCATTCGCGAACTGCAGGACCGAAGCCGGGAGAACTCGGACGCCATGGCTCGGCTCAAGGGCGCGGCGTTGGGCAAAGTTGTGCCGGCACTTCGCCCTGTGGTTGACGATCTACTTGCCGAAGCGCGGGCAGCGGCTGACACGATCGGGCGGGTTTATGCGACCGTGGCGGGTATTACCGCAGGCGCTCGGGGCTTCACCGCCGAAACCGAAATGCTCGGCCAGGCGCTGGCAAAGCTGATGCGCTCCGAACTCATCCCACGCCGTGACGTGCTCCCGGTCCCGGACAGCGTGGCAGAGATGCTCACCCCTCTCGCAAGCAAGGGCGTTGCAGCGGCCGGCAATGTCCCGTCCCGCATCGGGGTGCCTGAAGATATCGCGACAACCTCCCTCATTGCTGCGATGGCGGCAAAGCAGGCAATGGGATGACCGAATAGGCCCGGGAGTTTCGGCTCCTTTCGCTACCGGGCCGGGGAGGCGGCAAGGCCCAAGGTGCCCCTCCCCAACCTCTAGCCCTCGAGTGTGCCCGCTCGGGGGCTTTTTCGTGCCCTCAGAACTCGAACTCGAAACTGTATCGATCCCGAAAATGGGGGCGGCGAACGATTTTTGCGGTCCTTCAGCGCTTAGGGTCCCGAAATGCTGCAGGTAGGACCCGCGATTCTGACGCTAGACGAAGTGACCAACCGCCATTGCAGTCGGTCCGAATGCCAGCCCTAGGAGCAGCACGACACATCCCGTGGATGCGCCAGCATCGGCGGACACTGGCGTAATCTGACCTGCCTGCGCTTGGCGGCGCATCTCAGATATGACGTTATCAACCTTGCTCTTGGCCTCGCCGAAGAGATCCAGTGCGACTACCTGCCCACCGCGGACGTTTTGCTTGGCCGCTCCTGCCACTTCGAACAGATAGGGCGCCACCTCTCGATAGATGATAGACCCGCTTACTCCGGTCCATGAACCCATGGTGACACCAGTCGTGAACGTGATTGTTCCAGCTGAATCATCAGCCGCGTCAACGCGATAATTGCAGGCGTGGACAGCTGCTTTTCCGAGCGCCGCCATCATCTCTCGTGTTGCGATGAATTTGCCCTCGCTCAGGGCTAGACGTTCCGGGGCCCGCGCCGTGCCATCGCTCACAACAACTGGAGCACCACAGCCGGGGCAAGAACTGGCTTGATCGGAGATGTCTTTACTGCATTCCGCGCATTTGATTAGTGCCATGGTGCTACCCCCGAATAGTCAAACGAATCGTCTGGACTAGATGACAGTGCACTACATGCCGCATGCAAACTGCAACCGAAACTCAAACTATCGCTGCGTCTCCACCGTCACGCTCGATTGTTCGGAAACCGCAGTTTCCCGCGCATCTCGGGAATGCAGACTGCCACCGACTCCAGCCGATTTGCGCTGGACTGCTTGCAGTCTGATCGCAGCCATTCGCTTATCGCGTTGGGGGTAGCAGATCACGCGAGGGGGTATCATTGGGGGTATCCTGAAAAATACCTCCCCTCATAACTCCTATTTCACTGGCTTTTCATGCCATTTCGCGGTTCCCGCTACCTCCAACTTCCCACCTCGCACAGCCGGGCAGCAGCTACTTCTGGCACTTGGCGCAGAAGAACGTCGAACGCCCGCCTTGGACGATCCGCTCCACCGCTGCGCCGCAGCTGCATGGCTCGCCCTCGCGGCCATAGACGCGCCAGTCCTTGGCGAAATAGCCCAGTTCGCCATCGGGCCGGGCATAGTCGCGCAAGGTGGAGCCGCCCGCCGCGATCGATTCCTCCAGCACTTCGCGGATGGCCGGGACCAGCAGGCCCAGCGCCTTGCGCGAGACCTTGCCGCCCTCGCGCTCGGGATGGATGTGCGCGCGATAGAGCGCTTCGCAAACGTAGATATTGCCGAGCCCCGCCACGATCCGCTGATCCAGCAGCAGCAGCTTCACCGCCGCAATGCGATCCTTGAACGCGGCGGCAAGGTGGCCCGCCGTCAGCCCCGGCCCCAGTGGCTCGGGTCCCAGCGCAGCAAACTGCGGCCATTGATCAAGCGCTGCGTCATCCACCAGATCGACGGAACCGAACCGCCGCGCATCGTTTAACGAAAGCACGCGGCCCTGCGCCGTCTCCAGCACAAGGTGATCGTGCTTGCCGATGTCCTCAGGATCGATTCGCCAGCGCCCCGACATGCCGAGGTGGAACACCATCGTCCGCTCGCGGTCAGTATGGATCAGACCATACTTCGCCCGCCGCGACAGCCCTGTCACCCGTGCTCCGGTCAGGCCTTGCGCAAGGTCTACCGGGAAAGGCCGCCGCAAGTCCGGCCGGTTCACAGCCACGCGGGTGATGACCTGCCCATCGAGCACGGTTGCAAGACCTCGCACGGTCGTTTCTACTTCGGGCAATTCGGGCATGTCGCCATCACCCCTAACAGTCTTTGCCGTCCGGGCAATTCCCCACTAAAGGGCCAAGGCATGAGCACCACGGAAACCGCACAAGAAACCGCCTCGTTCGGCTACGAAGACATCCCGGCAGACCAGAAGGAAGAGCGCGTCGGCGCGATCTTCTCGAACGTCGCGCGCAAGTACGATGTGATGAACGATGCGATGTCGGTGGGCATGCACCGCCTGTGGAAGGACAAGTTCGTGCGTCGGGTGCGCCCCCAGCCGGGCGAAGCGATTCTCGACATGGCGGGCGGCACAGGTGACATCGCCTTCCGCATGGCCAAGCATGGTGCGCAGATCACCGTGTCCGACATCAACCAGGACATGCTCGATGTGGGCATCGAACGCGCTACCAAGCGCGGCATCGAAGGGTTGGAGTGGTCGCGCCAGAACGCCGAGGAACTGACGTTCCCCGACCGCGTGTTCGATGCCTACACCATCGCTTTCGGCATCCGCAACGTGACCCACATCGACCGCGCCCTTGCCGAAGCGCACCGTGTGCTCAAGTTCGGCGGCCGCTTCTTCTGCCTCGAATTCTCGACCACCGAGTGGCCCGGCTTTTCCGAAATCTACGACGCCTATTCGCACAAGCTGGTGCCCAAGCTCGGCCAAATGATCGCGGGCGACGAAGACTCCTACCGCTACCTGATCGAATCGATCCGCCGCTTCCCGACGATGCCGGACTTCGAGAAGATGATCCAGGCCGCCGGGTTCAAGCGCACCCGGGTCGAGCCGATCCTCGGCGGTCTCGTTGCAATCCATTCGGGCTGGAAGGTCTGAGCGTTTGACCCTTCCCGCCACGCATATTCGCCGCCTGCTCGGCTGGGGCCGCACGCTTGCCCGCCACGGCGCGCTGCGCGGGATCGAGAACGATCCGAACACGCCTGCGCCGGTACGCACGCTGTGCAAGGTGGCGCGCTTCGGTACGCTCCAGCCGAAAACCCCGGACTATGCCGGTGCCTTCCGCGCCATCGGCCCGGCCGCGATCAAGCTCGGCCAGACGCTCGCCACCCGGCCGGACCTTGTCGGCGAGGAAGCCGCGCACAACCTGCTGGCCCTGCAGGACAACCTGCCCCCGGTCGCCTTCACGCTGATCCGCAAGGAAATCGAGAGCACGTTCGGAAAGCCGCTCGAAGCGCTGTACTCCTCGTTCGATCCCGAACCCATCGGCGCAGCTTCGGTCGCGCAGGTCCACCGCGCGGTGACGACCGAAGGCCGCAAGGTCGCGGTCAAGATCCTGCGCCCCGGCGTGCGCGAGAAGTTCGCGCGCGACATCGATACCTACGAATGGGCCGCCGCCCATCTCGAAGCCTTCGGCGGCGAGGCCTCGCGCCTGCGCCCGCGCATGGTCATCGCCAACTTCAAGCGCTGGACCGTGCGCGAGCTGGACCTGCGCCGCGAAGCTGCCTCGGCCTCGGAACTCGCCGACACGATGCGTGCCCACGCAGGCTACCGCGTGCCCGACATCGACTGGGACCGCACCAACGGCCGGGTGATGACGCTCGACTGGATCGACGGCATCAAGATCAGCGATGTCGATGCGCTCGACGCCGCAGGCCATGACCGCAAGAACCTCGCCCAGCGCCTCGTCCTCGCCTTCCTCACCCAGGCGATCAGTGGCGGCTATTTCCACGCCGACATGCACCAGGGCAACCTGTTCGTCGAACCCGATGGCACCATAGCCGCAATCGACTTCGGCATCATGGGCCGGATTGACCGTCGCGCCCGCCAGTGGCTTGCCGAAATCCTCTACGGCCTGACCACCGGCAACTATCGCCGCGTCGCCGAAATCCATTTCGAAGCGCAATACGTGCCGAGCTACCACTCGGTCGACGAATTCGCCACGGCCCTGCGCGCGGTGGGTGAACCGATGCGCGGCAAGCCTGTGTCCGAACTCTCGGTCGGCCAGATGCTCGATGGCCTGTTCGCCATCACCCGCGATTTCGACATGCAGACACAGCCGCACCTGCTGCTGCTGCAGAAGACGATGGTCATGGTCGAAGGCATCGCCACCCAACTCGACCCTGAAATCAACATGTGGGAAACCTCGGCCCCGTTCGTCCGCGCATGGGTGCGCGATGAACTCGGCCCCGAAGCCGCCATCGCCGACCGCATTCGCGAGGACACGCAGACGCTGCTGCGCATCCCCGACCTCATCCGCCGCATTGAGGACCGCTTCCCCCCCAAGGGCGGCGCACCCGAAGCCCCGCCGCTGCCGAAGATCGAGCTGATGTGGCAGCGCAAGCGCCGCAAGCGCGGGCCCGGCCTGCTTGGCCAGATCGTCACCTTCCTCGCCGGCGGCGCATTGGTCATCGGCACCCACGCGCTGGGCTGGTGGGGCTGAGAAGGCCGCCATCTTGCCGCACAGACTTTCGCACCTGCGCGTCCCCAAGCGCCATTTCCACGCGCTGGACCTGTCGCGCCTGCTTGCCGCAATCATGGTGCTGTTCTGGCATTACCAGCACATCTTCGTGCCTCCGGTGCCGTACCATGTGAACGTCAACCGCGCGATCCAGCCGTGGTACGAATGGCTCAGCTGGTTCTACAATCACGGCCACACCGCCGTGCAGTATTTCTGGGCGGTCTCGGGCTTCGTTTTCGCCCACGTCTATCTTGCCGACACCAACTACAAGGCCCGCTTCTGGCTCGCCCGCGTGGCGCGCCTCTGGCCGCTGCACCTGCTGACGCTCGCGCTCATGGCCATCCTGCAAGGCCTGTACCTTGCCCGCAACGGCACCGAGTTCATCTACCACGTAAACGATATCAAGCACTTCCTGCTGTCGATCCCCCTGATGCAGTACTGGGGCTGGCAGGAGGACCAGTCGTTCAACGGCCCGTCATGGTCGCTCTCGACCGAGATTCTGGCCTATCTCGTGTTCTTCGTCAGCATCCCGGCCCTGCGCCGCGCACCGCTGGCGCTCGCCCTGCCGATCGGCGCGCTGATGCTCTGGGCCATGCTCAGGAACGCGCCGAACAAGGACGTCCTCGCCTGCATCGGTTACTTCTTCCTTGGCTGCGCGGCCTATGGCGCCACGCTGAAAGGCTGGTTGCGCCCGGCCACTCTGCTGCCACTGGGCATGGCCCTGCTGGCCAGCGCCTTCCTGCTCAAGGCCGACTACCGCAGCGGCGATGCCGCTACCATCGCGGGCACGTTCTCGGTCCTGTTCCTGACCCTGGCGCTCGATCTCAACGACGACGATCACAGGGAGGGGGGTAGTCGCCTCAAGTTCGGCCAGAAGCTGGGCGATGCCTCCTACGGCATTTACCTGTGGCACATCCCGATCCAGCTGACGCTGGTCCTGATCATCGACGCCACCGGCCTCACCCGCGACATCGCCCGCGAGCCGTGGTTCCTGATCTTCTACGTGAGCCTTGCCATCGCCACCGGCTTCGTCAGCCACGCCCGGTTCGAACGCCCCGCCCAACGCGCCATCTTCGCGCTCTGGGCGCGATGGAAGGCACGGGCCAATCCCGTCGACAAGGAAAAGCCATGACCCCGTTCGAACTTCTCGCCCCGACCTATCTGCAGATGCTCGCCGCACTGTCGAACTGGCTGGACAAGGCCGAACGCGAATTACCTGTTGCGCAAGTGACTGCGCTGCCTTCAGCGCGGCTTGCGCCCGACATGTTCCCGTTCTCCACCCAGATCCGCTTTGCCTGCGCGCAGGCGCTGGAAGGCGTCCACCGGCTGCAGGGGATTGCCTTGCCACCCTTTCATGCGATCCTGCTGGAGGAAGGCCGCAACGCCGGGGAGCGGCCGGGATCGCTGGGCGACGCACGGGCAAGGATCGCCGAGACCATTGCGCTGGTATCGGCGTTGTCCGCAGGCGAAGGCGCCGACGGCACCGCTGCGATCGCACACGCGCTTCCCAATGGCATGGTGTTTGACCTGACCGCGGACCAGTACAGCCGTGACTGGGCGCTAGGGCAGTTCTACTTCCACATCATGATTGCCTACGCCATTCTTCGTCATCTGGGCGTCAGTCTGGGCAAGGCAGATTACGTCGCGCATATGTTCGCGTATCTCCGGCCCGGGACGAGGCCCACGGCCTGACCGGATCATAGCCCAGGCAGGAAGGCTTGCGGCGTCACCCCGCAATCTCGCCCAGCTTGTGATGCGGCAGCATGCGCCACGCTGCCAGCATCAGCACCACGTGCGCGGCTTCCACCGCCATCGGCACCTGCCACCCCGGATAGGGACCGGTCAGCACCAGATCGAACGCGCGGCCCACGAACGAGGTCCCGAACAGCAGCGCCGGGACCAGCATAAGGTCCGCGTTCCTGCGCCACGCGCCCCACATCATGCAGAACGCCGCCACGCCAAAGAACGAGGTGAAGTCTGCGCGGATCGTCGAGACGCCGCCAAGGCCCGTCGCGGCAATGCCGAAGCCCGTCGCCGCCTGCTCCGGTCCCGTCAGGAAGCCGATAGCCAGGAACAGGTCGAACAGACCTGCAAGGAACACCAGCGCCGTCAGTATCAGTCTCATCACACCATCCCCCGTTCTCGTTTGTTGCGAACTGTGCCGCATCGGCGCTCCGCACGCAAAAGGATTGCGCGAGCGCGCCCACCATTGCACAAGCGCCAGCCATGAACGGCACCCTGAACAGTCGGCGCATCCTGCTCATCATCGGCGGCGGCATCGCGGCCTACAAGTCGTGCGAACTCGTCCGCCTGCTGCGCAAGGAAGGGGCGGACGTCACCTGTGTGCTGACCGAAGGCGGCGCGCATTTCGTCACGGCCATGACGCTGGCGGCGCTGAGCGAGAACCCCGTCCACACCACGCTGTGGGACCTCAAGAACGAAGTCGAGATGGGCCACATCCAGCTCTCCCGCCAGGCCGATCTCGTCGTCGTCTGCCCGGCCACGGCAGACCTCATGGCGCGCATGGCCGGTGGCATTGCCAACGATCTCGCCACCACGCTGCTCCTCGCCACCGACAAGCCGGTCCTCGCCGTCCCTGCGATGAACGTGCGGATGTGGCAGCACCCTGCCACGCAGCGCAACGTCGCCACCCTGCGCGGCGATGGCGTGACCGTGATGGAGCCCGACGAAGGCGCGATGGCCTGCGGCGAATTCGGCCCCGGTCGCCTGCCCGAACCGCCTGCAATCTATGCGGAGATCGCCCGTCAGCTCGATCACCGCGCGCGACCGCTCTCCGGCAAACACGTCCTCATCACCGCAGGCCCCACCCACGAGCCGATAGACCCGGTGCGCTACATCGCCAACCGCTCCAGCGGCAAGCAGGGCTATGCGATCGCCGCCGCCGCCGCAAAGGCGGGCGCAAAGGTCACGCTCGTCTCCGGCCCGGTCAACCTGCCCACACCGCCCGGCGTCACCCGGATCGACGTCGAGACTGCACGCCAGATGGCCGCCGCTGTCGAGGCCGCGCTGCCCGCCGATGTCGCGATCATGGTCGCCGCCGTGGCCGACTGGCGCAGCGAAGAGCAAGCCGCGCAGAAGATCAAGAAGGACGGCTCGGGCCAGGTCCCGCCGCTGCACCTCGTTGAAAACCCCGATATCCTCGCGGGCCTGTGCAAGTCCGATCGCCGCCCGCCGCTGGTCGTCGGCTTTGCCGCCGAAACCAACGACGTGCTCGATCACGCCCGCGCCAAGCTTACGCGCAAGGGTGCCGACTGGATCGTCGCCAACGATGTCGCCACGCACCAGATGGGCGGCGAGATCAACGCCCTGCATTTCGTCAGCGCCAGCGGCGTCGAAAGCCTTCCCGAACTGCCCAAGGACGCGGCCGCCGCCCTCCTGATCGAAAGAATTGCCGATGCACTCGCCTGAAGTCCCCGTCCTGTTGAAGCGCCTGCCCCACGGCGCAGACCTGCCGCTGCCCGCCTATGCGACCGAAGGCGCAGCCGGCATGGACGTGGTCTCGGCGGAGGACGTCGATCTTGCCCCCGGCGCACGCCACGCCGTCGCCACCGGGCTCTCGGTCGCAATCCCCGCAGGCTACGAAATCCAGGTCCGCCCCCGCTCGGGCCTCGCGCTCAAGCACGGCGTCACCGTGCCCAACACCCCCGGCACCATCGACAGCGACTATCGCGGCGAGCTGAAGGTCATCATGATCAACCTCGGTACGGAAGTCTTCTCCATCCGCCGGGGTGACCGCGTCGCCCAGCTGGTCCTCGCCCCGGTCACGCGCGGCACCTGGGTCGAGGTCGATGAACTAGACCACACCGCCCGCGGCGAAGGCGGCTTCGGCTCGACCGGCGGCGTCGCTGCGCTCAAGGGCTGAGAAGCCACCCCCACCCCCTCGCGCTCATCCTGAGCCTGTCGAAGGGGGGAGGGGGATGCGAGACCTGCTCCAGCCCTCCCGCAGGCGGGAGGGCCGCGAGACTTACTGAACGCAGTGAAGTTAGTCGCAGCGGGGTGGGCACCCAACGTCAGCGATAAAAAAGGCCCCGCATCGCTGCGAGGCCTCTTTCAAATCCAGAACGACAAAGATCAGTCGACCTTCTTCACCGTCTTCTTTTCCGGCGCGATGGAGATGCGAACCGTTTCCCCGTTGTTGCCCGGGAAATCGGTGAACATCGCCTCGACAAGGTTCGGCACGACATAGGACAGACGGTTCGACGAGGACGCAGCCTCGGCCTTGCCTTCGAACAGGCGCTGGCCATCGGCGCGGCGGTCGATCTTGAGGTCGATGCCCGAGGTATAGACAGTCACGACGTCAACGCCGCCGCCCCAGCCGCCACCGCCGAAGAAAAACGGATCGTTCCATCCCCAGCCCCAGCCGCCGCCGACAAAGCCACGACGGCCCCAGCCGCCCCGACCCCAACCCGGGCCCCAGCCGCCCCAGCCACCCCAACCGCCCCAGAACGGGTCGGCAAAGCCGGTGGAGCGCACGCGGTCACGACCGCCATCGATGCCATAGTCGAATTTGACCAGCAGGTCGGCGGCTTCCGGGCTGGCCGGACGATAGCCGAGCTTTTCCATCTGCTTGCCGACCAGCGAGGCATACTGCGCGAACTCGAGGCCACCGGCATCCCTGGGATCGTCAGCCACGACCGCGAAAGTCTGTCCGGCGGGCGCAGGCAGCTGCGCCTGGAAACGCTTGACGTCGGCCTTGAACGGGGTGGTGCAACCGGCGAGCGTGACGAGCATCAGCGAAACTGCCGAAAGCCCGAGCAGCCTGCGCCGCGTGGGGGAAGAGGGCTTCACTTGCGAAACGGAATTCATCCTTGCGACTCCTGTTATGCGTCCGCCGCCCCTTGCCAGACACACGCACTGCATAGCATGCCGCCTTTTTGGACGGGAAGTGCTGAATGCACGTTGAATGGTGCCTGCAACATATGTTGCAGGCACGTAACGTTTCGCAACGAACTTGCGAAAAATCAGCCCCTTACAAGGCCGAGTGCCTGATAGGTCTTCGCCAGCGTCGGCGCGGCAAGGTCGCGGGCCTTCAGTGCACCCTTGGCAAGGATCGCGTCCAGCGCCTCGCCATCCTCACGCAGTTCGCGATAACGCGCCGCCATGGGTGACAGCGTCTCGACCAGCAGCTCGCCCAGCGCAGGCTTGAACTTGCCAAAGCCCTGGCCCTCGAACTGCGTGAGCACTTCGGCAGGCGAAGTGCCCGCCATCGCCGCATAGATGCCGACGAGGTTGTTCGCCTCGGGCCGTCCGGCCAGCCCTTCGACCGTGCCCGGCAGCGGCTCGGGGTCGGTCTTGGCCTTCTTCACCTTCTGCATGATCGCATCGGCATCGTCGGTAAGATTGATGCGGCTCATGTCCGAAGGATCGGACTTGCTCATCTTGGCCGAACCATCGCGCAGGGACATGATGCGTGCGGCTTCTGGCGGGATGATCGGATCGGGCAGCGTGAACAGCGGCGCGTCTTCTGAACAGAAGTCGTTGTTGAACTTCTGCGCGATGTCGCGCGCCAGCTCCAGATGCTGCTTCTGGTCCTCACCCACCGGCACGTGCGTCGCCTGATAGAGCAGCACGTCAGCCGCCTGCAGCACCGGATAGGTGAACAACGCCACGCTCGCGCCTTCGCGGTTCTTGCCCGCCTTGTCCTTCCACTGCGTCATGCGGTTGAGCCAGCCCATCCGCGCCGTGCCGTTCAGCAACCATTGCAGCTCGGCATGGGCCGGAACCTGCGCCTGGTTGAACAGGATCGACTTGTCCGGATCGATCCCGCACGAAACCAGTGCCGCCACCATCTCGCGCGTGTTGGCGGCAAGCTCTGCCGGGGAATGCGGCATCGAAATGGCGTGAAGATCGGCGAGGAAATAGAGGCACTGCCCGCCCTTGGCCGACCATTCGTCCTGCATGCGCACCCAGTTCCGGATCGCACCCAGGTAATTGCCGAGGTGGAGATTGCCGGTTGGCTGGATGCCCGAAACGATACGCATTTGACTGCCTTCAGTTGGAGCGGCGACGCCGCAGGAGAAGCTTGAGGTCGTCCACCCGGAAAGCCCCGGTCAGGACGGCGGCAAGGCCATAGACGACGACCCCGGACGTGACCAGAGACGCCATCGCCGCGATCCGGATAGTCCATGTGCCATGGACATAGGGCATCACCAGCCCCTGTCCTGCCCAGAGGACCGCCCCCATCGCCACCGCCGCCAGCGCCAGCCGCACCGTCCGCCGCTTGAGCCTGGCGTCCGCCGCAAAGTGCCCGCGCTTGACCAGCGTATGATAGAGCAGCCAGACGTTGACGGTCGAGGCAATCGCGGTCGCCAGCGGCGGACCCATGTGCTTGAGCGGCACGATCAGCGCGAGATTGCCGACGAGGTTCACCACCATCGAGATCGTGGCATAGCGCACCGGCGTCTTCGTATCCTGCCGCGCATAGTATCCGGGCGTCAGCACCTTGACGAGAATGTAGCTCGGCAGCCCGATCGAGAAAGCCGCCAGCGCCTGCGCGGTAAAGTGCGTGTCGTTGGCGTCGAACTTGCCATAGCCGAACAGCGCCGCAGCAATCGGCTCGCCACATAGCACCAGCGCGACCGTCGCGGGCAGCGTCAGCAGCAGCGCCAGCTCCATCCCCCGGTTCTGCGTCTCCATCGCGGCGGCCTCTTCGCCCCCGCCCAGCTGGCGCGAGATAGTCGGCAGCAGCACGGTGCCAAGGCCAATGCCGATCAGCCCCAGCGGCAGCTGGTTAAGCCGGTCCGCCATATAGATATAGGTGACCGAACCATGATCGAGGAGCGATGCGGCAAGGGCGGTCGAGATCACCAGATTGATCTGCACCGCCCCTGCACCCGCCGCCGCCGGCAGGATCAGCTTGAGCAACTGCTTCACTTCCGCCGACAAGCGCGGACGCCGCAATCGCAGCCGCACCCCGTTTTTCCGGCAGGCCCACGCCAGCCACGCCAGCTGCAGCGCGCCCGAAACCGAGACCGCAATCGCCTGATTGCGCGCGGTCACCAGCGGATCGTCGGAATGGAAGCCCAGCAGCGCCACGATCAGCGTCAGGTTCAGCAGGATCGGCGCCGCAGCATTGACCCAGAACTTGCCCAGCGAATTGAGTATCCCGCCAAACAGCGAGACGATGCTGATCAGCATCAGATAGGGAATCGTCCAGCGCGAAAGTTCCACCGCATAGGCAAACTGATCCGCACTCACCCCGTTGAACCTGCCCGACAGCAGCAGCGTCACCGGCCAGGCGAAGACCTCGAGCACCACCGTCATGAACAGCAGCACCGGCAGCAGCACGGCCAGCGCCGCCTCGGCAAAGTCCAGCCCGTCGCGCAGGCCCTTGCCCTCGGGGTCGGCAACCTTCTTGTTGAACATCGGGATGAAGGCGCTGGCGAACGCCCCTTCGGCAAACAGCGCGCGGAACATGTTGGGCAGCCGGAACGCGACAAGAAACGCGTCCGAGGCAAACGCCGCGCCGACAAACCGCGCAAACAGACTGTCGCGCACAAGGCCCAGAATGCGGCTGAGCAGCGTCAGCCCGCCAATCGAACCGGTGGCCTTGAGGAGGTTCATGGGCGCATCCCTCGGGCCACCGGATCAGGTGTCAGATCAGGCCTGACCGGCGGGCTCGGCTTCCGCCACCGCCTGGGCCTGCGCCAGCTGCTGCATGTACAGGCCGGTGAAGTCGACCGGCTCGAGCATCAGCGGCGGATAGCCTGCATCGCGCACGGCATCGGCGATGATGCGGCGGGCGAACGGGAACAGGATGCGCGGACCTTCGGCAAACAGGAACGGATGCGCCTGGTCTTCGGGTACGTTGCGCATGCCGATCAGACCGCAATAGGCCAGCTCGACGATGAACGCGGTGCCCTGCGCGCCCTTCGAGGTCACGTTGATCTTCAGCTCGATCTCGTGGATCTCGGGCTGGATCGCGCGGGCCGAGATGTTGAAGTCGACCGCGATGTCGGGCGCTTCGGTCCACTGGTAGGATTCGGGCGCATTCGGGTTCTCGACCGACAGGTCCTTCACGTACTGCGAGATCAGGCCGATCGCGGGTGAGGTGTCTTCACCGTTCGGCACTGGGCCATCAAGGTTGAGATTCGAGATGATGTTGCCTTCTTCGGCCATGAGAGACGTGCTTTCTGTCTGGGTTTCCCTTGGTCGGCGCGACTAGCACCATGGGGTTTGCCCCGCAATCCGCCTTTCTCTGGAACCAAACTGCCACAGACGGGCGAAATTTCAGCCCAAGTGATCCGCCCAAAGGGCCATGCACGCGTTGTTCATTTGTAATCCGTACCTATTTGAGGCACGTTGGAATGACGCCATGCGCTCTTGCAGGCCATGGACAGTTCGGGAATCTTGCGCGTGATTGTTCAAATTGTGATCCTGGCGATGATTGCAGCCTTCCTTGGCCTGCGTCTCTATTCCGTCCTCGGCCGACGGCCCGAGCGTGACGAGGAGCCGATGCGCCGCCGGATCGAACAGCCCGATCCCTCCGCGCAGAACCCCAAGGCCGCCCAGCCGCCCGTGACGCAGGCGGGTGGCTCGGCCGCCCCGCGCTCGCGCGAGTTGGCAGCGCCTGAAATCAACACGTTCGACAACAGCGCCGAAGCAGGCGTGCGCGCCATCATCTCGGCTGACCGCCGCTTCGATGTCGCCCAGTTCCTCGCAGGATCGAAGGGCGCCTATGCCATGATCCTCGAAGCCTTCTGGCGCGGCGACAAGGACGAACTGGCCCAGCTTTGCGACGCTGACGTGCTCGAAGGCTTCACCGCCGCGATCGATGCCCGCACCGCAGCTGGCGAAGTGATCGACGCGCGCGTGATTCGCATCGAGGAAGCGCGCATCGTCGCCGCCTCGATCGAAGGCCGCACCGCGCGCATTACCGTCCGCTTCCTGGCTGACATCGCGTCCGTCACCCGCAACGCCGAAGGTCAGGTCATCGCCGGTTCGCTCGACGATGCGATCGAAGCACGCGACCTGTGGACCTTCAGCCGCGACCTCACCTCGCGCGATCCCGACTGGCTGCTCGACGAGACCGACGAGGCCTGAGGCTTCAAGTGAAAGCTTCTACCAAGTCCGGCAAACACAAGAGCGCTGCGATCATCGCGGCGCTCTTTCTGCTTGGCGGCTGCGTGCGTCTCGTGCCCGAAGCCACCGGCCCGCGCCCCGTCACCCCGCCCACGCCGCCAACCGTAAAGCCCGCCAATGCCGCGCTCACCGGCGTCATGCGCGGCCCCGTTGCCGCAGGCCTCGGCTTCAAGCCCGAGAACACCGCCGCCGCGCTGCAGGCCTTCGCCAAGTCCTGCCCCCGCGTCACCAAGCGCACCGACAATTCTGGCCTCACCCGTCCCGAGGACTGGGCCCCCGCCTGCGCCGCCGCCTCCACCTGGCCCGAGGGTGAGGCCGCGCGCTTCTTCACCACCTATTTCGAGACCGCCGAGGTCGGCGATGGCGCGGCTTTCGTCACCGGCTATTTCGAGCCAGAGATCGCAGGCTCCCGCACCCGCCAGCCGGGTTTTGACGTGCCGGTCTATGCCCTGCCCAAAGACCTCGTCCGCGCGAACCCCGGCGACGCGCCACCCCTGCCCGATGGCAAGATGCCGCTCGGCCGCTACGACGACGCGGGCGTCTTCACCCCCTACTACGATCGCGGCCAGATCGAGGACGGCGTGCTCGCAGGCAAGGGCCTCGAACTGGCATGGGCGGCAGACCCGGTCGAGTTCTTCTTCCTCCAGATCCAGGGCTCGGGGCGCCTGCGCGGCCCCGATGGCAGCGTGATCCGTCTGGGGTTTGCCGGGCAGAACGGCCACCCCTACACCGGCATCGGCTCCCTGATGCGCGAACGCGGCCTCATCGGCTCCTCGCCCGGCCAGTATTCCGGCTCGATGCAGGGCATCCAGCAATACCTGCGCGATTTCCCCGACGCCGGCAAACAACTGATGCGCCAGAACCGCAGCTACGTCTTCTTCCGCGAACTGACCGGCCCCGGCCCGGTCGGCGCACTGAACGTGCCCATCGCGGGCCGCAGCACCGTCGCGGTCGACCCCGCCTTCGTGCCGCTGGGCGCACCCGTATGGCTGCAGGTGGACCGCAAGGAAGCCAGCGGCCTGTGGGTCGCGCAGGACACCGGCGGCGCGATCCAGGGCGCCAACCGCTTTGACAGCTTCTGGGGCGCAGGCCTCGAAGCCCGCCAGATCGCGGGCGGCATGAGCGCACGGGGCCGCGCCCTCATCCTCCTGCCCAAGGGGACGCTGGCGCGTCTCGGCCAGCAGTGAGCAGGGCGCCCCGAGGCCTCTCCCCGGAGGAGGCCGACCTGTGGAACAAGGTCGCCGCCACGATCACCCCGCTCCACCCGCCCCGCCCCAAGGCAAAGGCGCTTGAAGCAACGCCCGCCATCACGCTCCCGCCGCCGCCACCGGCAAAGCGCGTGAAAGGCCGCGTCCCCCCGCCACTTCCGACGCCTGCGCCCACACCAGTCGCCCGCCCCCTGCAAAACCACGGCCTCGATTCCAGCTGGGACCGCAAACTGGCACGAGGGCCCATCACTCCCGACGTCACCATAGACCTCCACGGCCTCACCCTCGACGCCGCCCACGCCCGCCTCACCGGCAGCATCGCCCAGGCCATCGCCATGGGCGCCCGCGTCATGCTCCTCATCGCCGGCAAACCCCGCCCCCACGACGAACAAGACCAACGCGGCAACCGCCGAGGCGTCATCCGCGCCAAGTTGCTCGACTGGCTGGCCCACAGCCCCCACGCGGGCCAGATCGCAGCGGTACGGCCCGCGCAGCCGAGGCATGGCGGCGCGGGGGCGGTTTATATTGTGCTGCGGAAGGGGCGGTAGCGAGGTCAGCTACTGACCCGTTTAGTTTCTTTACTGTAAGCGCGATCTTCCGATTTTTGTTGCGAACTGACGCATTTTGCGGGCTTATGTGCTGATGCCGAAAGATGACGCACACATCGTTCTAAAGATCGAAACAGAAAGTCCAGTAGAACTATCGGATTTCGTTGCAGCCTTTGTCGGCTTGGGCCATCAATTTGAGCAGTTTTACGATGAAGAGCACCCCGCCGAACGTGGAAACGTACGCTTCTACGTTCGCGAAGTTAGAGCAGGGTCAATCATCGCAGAGTTGGTTCCCTACATGCTCCCAGCGGCACCTGTGATTGCAGGCGCACTTGCGGCAGTCAAACACGCGAATGACTTGGCGAAGTTTGTCGAAACGTATGGCGGTAAACTGAAAAAATATTTTCGCCGGGGTGGACGGGACACGGGAGCAAGCAAAGGAGATTTGGCTGATTATCTTCGAACCGTCGAAGCGGTTTCACACGACACCAATGGCAGCCTCTCGTTAGCAGTATTTGACGATGGTCAGAAGCGCGTGGCTTTTCAGTTTACAACGAGAGAGGCGCGGGAGGCGGAACGGAATATTCTCGAGCATCGCGCTGAATTAGATCAGACGAGCGAAGCCGACCATAAACGCGTTATAATGATTTTCACTCGAACTAACGTAGCGCATGCAGTTACGGGCAAAAGATCGGGTGACTTAGTCCAGATTGACAGCATCAATGCAAAGCCTTTACCCATCGTATATGCATCAAATCTCGCTGAAGAGCGTATTCGGCATGAAATTGCTGAAGCCGATGAAAACGTCTACAAAAAAGCTTTCGACGTAGATGTGAATGTTGAGATGAAGGCCGGAAAACCGATAGCATACAGACTTGTCGCAGTGCATTCTGTTATTGATTTGCCAGACGACAGTTAAAGAGCCGAGGCAGACGCCTTGCAAACCACGGCAGAGGATCAAATGCGACAAGGGCTCAGAAGACTTGTGATCGCTCTGACGCTTTGGATGATTTTGTTCATCATCGTGGAAGCACGGCAGTATCAGTTGATGCACAAGGCCCAGTTGGAGTGTGAAGTTCTCGATTCACGCCCTGCTTCTGCAAGCCCACTTCCAGACGCGATCGCCGAGGCCGCACCGCGCCATGGCATCAGAAACTGCTTCTATCATCAGAGAGAGGCGAAAAAAGCTCAGATCGATATAGCAATATTCTTTGCTGTATTCCCTATTCTTCTGCTTGGCACTTGCTGCCTCGTGGTCTGGGTCTACAGAGGTTTTTACCGTCGGCCTACATGATAGTGAGAATTCTTAACTGCTTTTCACCCCCATTCATGTCGTCGCCCCGGGCTTGACCCGGGGCCCCGCTTTTCTTCTGCACCCCCTCTGAGCAAAAAAAGCGGGATCCCGGGTCAAGCCCGGGATGACGACGGGAGGGGCAAGGAAAACCTTGACAAAACGAACCATATAGGTTATACGCCCCGCCCACAGGTCAGGAGAGGGCAATAGGCCAACCAGCTCCTCTCCCTTCGGAGGTCAGGCGTTTGCCGAAGCTTCCGGCGCGATCGGTGCGGCAGGTGCGCGTGGGTTCAATGCGGGGCGTTAAGCCCAAGACCCACCGGGCAAACCCTGTCGTTACCCAAGGACAGACAGGACAACCCAGGGCTGATAGCACGGCGCCGAACCCTGAGGATGCGGAACCCGCCATGCTTGCGTGACGAAGTCTGCGCAAACGACAGGTTCTTTTCACGCAGCCGCTTGCCAGAAGCCAAGGCAGCCCGCGAGCCGCTGCCAAAGCTTCGTCCTTTCACATATGTCCGCCCTCAGGCTGAGCCGACAAGGGGTTCGGAACCGCCCCCCCGGCCACTCGCAACCGGTCCCGCGCCCTTCCCGCGCGTGCCGCAACGGCACCGCACCGGTCGCGCGATCTGTGCTTTCCCACCGGCGTTACCGTCCGCACTCGCCAGCGGATGCTTTGCTTTATCGCGTATCCGCGATGCCCACCCCCAGCCCCTCCCGCTTGCGGGAGGGGAGAGACACGCAGCGCTTCATCCAGCCCTCCCGCAGGCGGGAGGGCCGCGAGACTTACTGAACGCAGTGAAGTTAGTCGCAGCGGGGTGGGCAGACCCCCGCGCTAAGCATCAAACGCTCGCAAACCAGATCACGTGCTTGGCGCCCTTGCCATTGGTCCGCGCGCGCACTTCCACTTCGTCCACGTCGAAGCCCGCCACCTTCAGCCGCTGGGTGAAGTTCGGGTCGCGCGCCGCAGACCAGATCGCCAGCACGCCGCCGGGGCGCAGCGCGTCCATCGCGGTGCGAAGCCCGCGCATCGTGTAGAGCCGGTTGTTCTTCGTCCGCACCAGCCCGTCCGGCCCGTTGTCGACATCGAGCAGGATCGCGTCATAGCCCGTGCCGCCCACCGAGAGCGCATTGGCCGAGATCACGTCGGCAACGTCGGTCATCACCAGCCGCACGCGCGGATCGTCGAGGCAGCCCGCTTCCAGATCCTTCATCGGCCCGCGCGCCCACTGGATGATCTCGGGCACCAGTTCGGCCACGGTCACGTGCGCATCGGACGGCAGCTTCTCCAGCGCGGCGCGCAGGGTGAAGCCCATGCCATAGCCCCCGATCAGCATCGCCGGGCGCTGCGCCTTGGCGATCCGCGCCCAGCTTTGCGTGGCCAGCGCGATCTCCGAGCCGTTCTGCCGCGTGCTCATCAGTTCGTTGTGGCCGAGCACGATCATGAAATCGCGGTCGTGCCGGTAGAGCTTGAGCTCTTCGCCATCGGGCACCTGCGCGGTGCCGAGAAGTTCGCGTGCAATCATGCCTCGCCCTAGAGCGCGGGAACCGCAGGGACAAGGCGCACGTTGTCAGACCCGACGGTTCCGGAGAATGATTATGCGGCTATTTCTGCTCATGGCTGGCGCTGCCACCCTCGCCATCGGCGCGCCTGCCCTCGCCCAGGGCAAGGGCAACGGACAGGGCGGACACGACGGTGGCCACGGGGGCGGCCCTGCCAAAGCCGAGAAAGCCGGAAAGCCGGCCAAGGCCGACCGCGGCCCGGACAAGGTCCGCGGCCCCGAAAAGCACGCCGATGCGCGGCCGGAAAAGGCAATGCCCGCAAATCCGGACAAGCACCCGGACAAGATTTCTCGCCCCGACAGGAATGACAGACCCGACCGCCAGATCGCACGCGGCGACCGCGACATCATACGCGTCGCCAGCCGCCAGTGGCAGGACGGACGCTATCGCTACGACGACAGCCGCTTCCTGATCCCCGTATCGACCAACTGCCCACCGGGCCTTGCGAAGAAGAACAATGGTTGCCTGCCCCCCGGACAGGCAAAAAAGCTTTCGGCCCCGCGCAGCTGGGGCGACTGGTACCCCGTGCGCTACCTCGGCAACGATAACGACTGGCGCTACGGCAACGGCTACATGTACCGCGTCGGCAGCACCGGCCTCGTCTCGGGCGTAGTGCCGCTGCTAGGCGGCGCGCTGTTCGGCGGTCAGGTCTGGCCAGGCCAGTACACCGACTACGCCGTGCCGACCTACTACGACCGCTTCTACGGCTTCGATGATCGCAACACCTATCGCTACGCCCAGAACGCAATCTTCGAGGTCGATCCGCAGTCGCAGCTGATCCAGGGCATCGCCGCGCTGCTGACGGGCGACCAGTGGTCCGTCGGCCAGCCGATGCCCGCAGGCTACGACTTCTACAACGTGCCCCCCACCTGGCGCGACCGCTACGCCGATACGCCCGAGAGCCTCTATCGCTACAGCGACGGCTACGTCTACGAAGTCGACCCGACCACGCAGCTGGTCCGCACCGTGATCGAACTGATCGCCTGAACCGCCAGAACAGAACAGAAATAGGGGATGCAAATGGTACGTTGGCCCATGCTGATCGCCGCCGCCGCACTGGGGCTGGCAGGCTGCGACAAGAACGATTCGGCGCCCGACGCAAAAGGCAGCACTGCCGCCGCGCAGGCATCAACGGACAAGGACCTCTTCGACGCGCTCGATGACAGCAGCGACCTTTCGGAGACCGCCGGACTGGTCAAGGCCGCAGGGCTCGAGAAGACCTTCGAAGGCGTCGGCAGCTACACCTTGTTCGCGCCCACCAATGAAGCCATCGCCGCGCTGCCGGAAGCCGATCGCAACGCACTGAAGAGCGACGAGGGCAAAGTGCAGCTACTCGCGCTGGTCAGCCAGCATCTCTCGCCGGGCTATGTCGGGCGCAGCGATCTGGAGCAGGGGCTGGACCGCACCAAGGGCACCGTCCGCCTCGCCACGCTCGGCGGCGAGCCCATCGCGCTCTCCCGACAGGGCAATGAAGTCCGGCTGGGGCAAGGCGATGACGCGCCCAAGCTTGTCGGTGAGCCGATCATGGCGCGCAATGGCGTGATCTATCCGATCGACAGGGTACTGCCTGCGCCGAAGTAACCGGGCGAAGTGACGGGTTTGGCGGATCGCCGCAGCATGAAAGGATCGGGCAAGAATTGCGACAGGCCTCGACAGGTGTGCGCGCAAATGGCGGTTGCGCGACTTAACTGATCAGTTAATCTCTCGGGCAAAGGCGGCGTGAGTCCGCCCTGAACGAGAGGACGAGGCCGGTGCACTTCCACCCCAAGTACCACGCCACCCGCAACCCTGACCGCCCCGCCGTGATCATGGGCGGCAGCGGCGAGGTGGTGACTTATGCGCAGATGGACGCCCGCTCCAACCAGTTCGCCCAGCTGCTGCGCTCACGGGGCTTGCAGATCGGTGACACCATCGCGCTGTGCCTTGAAAACCGCGCCGATTTCTTCTCGCTGGCCTGGGGCGCGCAGCGGGCAGGGCTGGTCTATGTCGCGGTTTCCAGCCGCCTCGCCGCGCCCGAAATCGCCTATATCGCCAAGGACAGCGGCAGCCGGTTGCTGATCGGCTCGGCCTATACCGGGCCGGTGCTCGACGAAGTGGCCAAGCTCTCGCCCGACGTTCCGCAGCTCCGCCTTGATACGCAAGGATCGCTCTCGCTCAACGCCGCGCTCGATGCCATGCCCACCACGCCCATCGCCGACGAGCGCGCGGGCTGCGACATGCTCTATTCCTCGGGCACCACGGGCAAGCCCAAGGGCGTGCGCATTCCCCTGCCCGAAGATCCTGAGATCGGCGCGGTCAACTCGCTGATCGGCATCGCTGCCCAAGCCTTCGGCATCACCGGCGACGCCGTCTATCTCTCCCCCGCCCCGCTCTACCACGCCGCCCCCTTGCGCTGGTCGATGACCATCCACCGCATGGGCGGCACCGTCGTGGCAATGGAGAAGTTCGATCCCGAACACGCGCTCGAACTGATCGAGAAGTACAAGGTGACCGACAGCCAGTGGGTGCCGACGCACTTCGTCCGCATGCTCAAGCTGCCCGACGATGTCCGTACGAAGTACGACACCTCCACGCTCAAGTGCGCGATCCATGCTGCCGCGCCCTGTCCGGTGCCGGTCAAGCAGGCGATGATCGAATGGTGGGGCCCGGCCCTGCGCGAGTATTACGCCGGCACCGAGGGCAACGGCTTCACCTTCATCACCAGCGAGGAATGGCTGCAGCGCCCTGGCTCGGTCGGCCGCGCCATCCTCGGCACGATCCGCATCTGCAACGAGGAGGGCGACGAACTTCCGCCTCGCAGCGAAGGCCAGGTCTTCTTCGAAGGCGGCAGCCCGTTCAGCTATCACAACGATCCCGACAAGACCCGCGATGCCACCAACAAGCACGGCTGGACCAGCCTCGGCGACGTCGGCTGGGTCGACGAAGACGGTTACCTGTTCCTGACCGACCGCAAGAGCTTCATGATCATTTCGGGCGGGGTGAATATCTACCCGCAGGAGATCGAGAACCTGCTCGTCACCCACCCCAAGGTGGCGGACGTCGCGGTAATCGGCGCGCCCGATCCCGACATGGGCGAGAAGGTCGTTGCCGTCGTCCAGCCGCGCGACATGGCCGAAGCGGGGCCGGCGCTCGCTGCCGAACTCGCCGACTGGCTCGGACCGCAGCTCTCGCGCGTGAAGATGCCGCGCCAGATCGACTTCCGCGCCGAACTTCCCCGCGAGCCCACCGGCAAGCTGTTCAAGCGGTTGCTGCGCGACGAATACAAGCAGGCCTACGAAGCCGCGAACGCCTGACTCACAAGGACCCGAACCATGGCCAGCCTCCCCCTTGTCGCGCCCGAACTGGGCCGCGCAGTGATCGATCCCAAGTCCTACGGCGCGTGGGACCCGCTGCTCGACCAGTTCGACACCCTGCGCGCGAATGCCCCGGTCGCCCGCGTCGTCGCGCCCGGTGACGAGCACGAGCCGTTCTGGCTGGTATCGGGCTTTGACGAGGTGATGAAGGTCAGCAAGGACAATGCGACGTTCCTCAACAACCCGAAGTCCCCTATTTTCACATTGCGCGTTGCCGACGCGTTCGCCCGCTCGATCACCGGCGGCAGCCCGCATCTGGTGGAATCGCTGGTACAGATGGACGCGCCCAAGCATCCCAAGCTGCGCCGCCTGACGCAGGACTGGTTCATGCCCAAGAACCTGTCGAAACTGGACGGCGAGATCCGCAGGATCGCCAACGAATCCATCGACCGGATGGTGGCGGCTGGCGACGCCAATGGAGGAGAGGGTGATTTCGTGGCGATTGTCGCTGCCCCTTATCCGCTCCATGTCGTCATGCAGATTCTCGGCGTGCCGCCCGAAGACGAACCCAAAATGCTGTTCCTTACCCAGCAACTGTTCGGGGCACAGGACGAGGATCTTAACCAGTCAGGCATGAAGGACCTGCAACCCGAGCAGATCGCGGCGATATTTGCAGGGGCAGTTGCCGAATTCGAACGATACTTTGCAGCCCTTGCCGCGGAACGTCGGCGCAACCCGAGCGAGGACGTTGCCACGGTCATCGCCAACGCAGTGATCGACGGCGGACCGATGAGCGATCGCGATACGGCGGGCTACTACACTATCATCGCCAGCGCAGGGCACGATACCACCTCGGCCTCGTCCGCCGGTGCCGTGCTCGCCCTCGCCCGCGATCCGGACCTCTTCGCCCGCGCCAAGGCCGACCGCAGCCTGCTGCCGGGCATCGTCGAGGAAGCGATCCGCTGGACCACGCCGGTGCAGCACTTCATGCGCACGGCAGCGACCGACACCGAGCTTGGCGGCCAGCAGATCGCTGCGGGCGACTGGCTGATGCTCAACTATGTCGCGGCGAACCACGATCCGGCGCAGTTCCCCGATCCGCGCAAGTTCGATCCCACGCGCCCGGCCAACCGCCACGCAGCGTTCGGCGCAGGCTCGCACCAGTGCCTCGGCCTGCACCTCGCACGCCTTGAGATGCGCATCCTGCTCGACGTGCTGCTCGACCGCGTTGACAGCCTCGAACTTGCGGGAGAACCGCGCCGCGTGAACTCCACCTTCGTCGGCGGGTTCAAGGCCCTGCCGGTGCGGTGGAAGACGGCCTGAGCCTTTACCCTTCCATCGCCTCCAGTTCCTTGCCCTTGGTTTCGCTGACCGAGGTCCACACGAACACCAGCGAGATCGCGGCGAAAGCGGTGTAGGCGGCGTAGGTCACCGGCAAGCCGATGTTGCCCGCCATCCACGGGAAGCTCGAGCTGACCGCAAAGTTCGCCAGCCACTGCGCCGCGCCCGCCACCGCCAGCGCCGATCCGCGCATCTGGTTGGGGAACATTTCGCCCAGCATGACCCACATCACCGGGCCCCAGCTCATGTTGAAAAACACGACGTAGAGGTTCGCCGCATAGAGCGCGATGGTTCCGACGCCGTCAGGCAGGACCAGCGCGCCGTCCGCTCCGGTCGAGGCCTGCGCGAAGCACCAGGCCAGCACGCCCAGCGTCACCGTCATCCCCGCAGAGCCAATAAGCAGCAGCGGCTTGCGCCCGATCCTGTCGACCAGCCCGATCGAGACGAGGCAGGCGGCAATCGAAACCACGCCCGACAGGATGTTGATCTTCAGCGCATCGGCTTCGGAAAAGCCAACCGCCTGCCACAGCACCGCGCCGTAGTAGAACACCACGTTGATGCCGACGAGTTGCTGGAACACGGCGAGCCCGATGCCGACCCACACAATCGGCCGCCAGCCGCCGCCGGGCTTTTGGATATCGGCAAGGCTCGGCTGATGGTCGACCGCGAGCGAGGCCCGGATTTCGGCGAGCTTGATATCGGCAGAAGCAGCGCCGAACAGCTTGGCCAACACGCCGCGTGCCTCCTCGATCCGGCCCTTGGCGACAAGGAAGCGCGGGCTTTCCGGGATCAGCAGCAGCGTCACCAGGAACAGCAACGCCGGGACCGCCTGAACCCAGAACATCCAGCGCCACGCAGGATAACCGCCCCAGAACGCCCCGAGCGAGGACCCGGCGGCTCCTGCCAGCCAGTAGTTTGCAAGGAACGCTCCGGTGAGGCCGGAAATGATCATTACCTGCTGCGCGCTCGACAGACGGCCGCGAATATGGGCAGGCGTCACCTCGGAGATATAGGCAGGCGAAAGCACGCTCGCCGCGCCGACAGCAGCGCCTGCAAGGAAGCGCGCTACCGCCAGCACCAGCGCCGAAGGGGCTGCGCCCGAGCCGATGGCCGATAGCACGAACAGCGCCGCCGCCATCATCATCACCGCGCGGCGGCCCCAGATGTCGGCAAAGCGTCCGGCAAGGAACGCGCCCAGCGCGCAGCCGGGCAGGAGCGAGCTGACCGTCAGCCCCAGCTCGGCCTCGCCCAGCCCGAAGGCATGCTTCAACCCGTCCTGCGTGCCGTTGATCGCGCCGGAATCGTAGCCGAACATGAAGCCGCCGATGGTGGCGACCGCGACGATCAGTCCGATAAACCCGAGGTTGCCGCCTGCGCCGTGTGCGCCGTTGCCTTGAGACATTCCGCTCTCCAATTGTCCCGCAGGCGTCACGTCCCCCAATGCGTGAACGTTCCCCGGGATCATCTTGGGCCATGCCTAACCGGTTTGCGGCAATCTGCAATCAACGCATACGTCTGCCTTCGGGCGATTGCCTTACTGTGCTTCGTCCTCGCGTGCGTGGAGCTTGGCCCACAGGCCTTCGGTGCCAGCCTCGGTTGCCTTGTTCACATATTGCGAGGCGACCAGCCAGCCCTTGAACGGTCGCAGCGTGGCAAGGCAGCCGATCCCGAGGATCGGCACCGATGTCAGCACATGGACCCACCACGGCGGCGCGTAGGCAACCTCCAGCCAGACCGCGAAGAAGGTCAGCGGGAAAGCCGTGATGCACAGCGCGAAGAAGGCCGGACCATCGTCGGCATTGGCAAAGCGGTAATCCAGCCCGCATTCCGGGCAGGTCTTCTGCAGCTTGAGCCAGCCCGCGAACATCGGGCCCTTGCCGCACTTCGGGCACAGGCCCTTCCAGCCGCAGCGAAGGATCCAGTCGAACTTGGGGTTCTGGGTAAAAAAGGCCATGAAACGAACGCCCTGCAGTTGCGCGGTTGCAGCCCCCATAGGCCTCCACCGCGCAACCGCAAAGCCCGAAGGCCGCGATCAGTTCGCCGGGTTGTGCTTGTCGAGGAAGGCTTCCATCTGGGTCAGGAAGGTCAGCCGGTCTTCCTCGCGGCTGAAGAAGTGGTCGCCCTCGGGCTGGATGAAGAACTCGTGCGCCTTGCCCGCCTTCTTGAGCCTGTCGACGTAGTTCTTCGACTGCGCGAACGGAACGCGCCGATCCTTCTTGCCGTGGATCACCAGAATCGGAATTGCTGTCCGTGAAGCGTGATTGTTCGGAGAGACTTCTGACAGGTCCTCTGCGCGCGTGCGCCAATATTCGGTGCTGCCAAGACCGCCGATGAAGTTGCGGTCGTACTTGATCATCTCGGGCAGATCGGCAACCCCGGCATAGCTCACCGCGCAGCGATAGAGGTCCGGATTGCGCTCGGCCGCGCGCATGGCAACGTACCCGCCGTAGGAACCGCCGACCACGCAAGCCCGCTTGACGTCGCCGATCCCTTCCTTGCCGAGATAGGCAAGGGCATCGTCGACATCGTCCTGCATCTTGTAGCCCCACTGGCCCGCACCGGCCTGCTGGAATGCCGTGCCGAAGCCGGTGGAACCGCGGAAGTTGGGCTGGATCACCGCATAGCCGCGATCGGCCAGGAACTGCGCCCACCAATCCCAGCTCTCGTCGTCGCGCGCGGCGGGACCACCGTGGGGCATCACGATTACCGGCAGGTTCTTCGCGTCGACGCCTGCGGGCAGAGTCAGCACCGCAGTCAGGTCCATCCCGTCGCGGGCCTTGTAGGCAACGGTCCTGACCGGTGCCAGCGCTCTTGTCCCGAGCGTCGCGTTTTCAAGCGCAAGCCGGGTGAGTGGCTGGCCGGCTTCGAACACATAGTAGGCGCCCGGTGCAGAAGGACTTTCGACCTTGAACAGGAGGACCTTCTCGTCCTCGCTGAGGCTGACGATGCGGATCTGCTTGCCGGGGAAGTTCGCCTCCAGCTGCGCCTGAATCTTCTTCCGGCCCTCGTCGATCCATACCGTGCGAAAGCGCGTATCGGTAAACCCGTAGCCGAGGACGCGGGTCTGCTGCTTGTCGAGAAAGAGGTTCGACATGTCGTAGGCACCGGCATCAAACAGCTTTTCGCCGACCTGCATGGTCTTGAGATCGAGCTTGTAGGCGGCGTTGGTTCCGCTCCGGGTGCTGAAAGCGATCGCCGATCCGTCGGCGAGGATGACGTCAGGAACGATCAGCTCCTCGGTCCGCCGGACATTGGCGAACTCGTCGAAATTGTCCTTGTTGCTGGCGCGATAGAGCGCGCGATAACGCAAACCGTCCTTCTCGATACCGATGCCAAGACGCACGTTGCCATCGCGATCGGCATACCAGTCCTGCACGCCCTCGCGCGGCCAGACCAGCTTGCTGAATGTGTTCGTCGCGACATCGACCATCGATACGTTCGGCCAGAAACCCTCGTCGGCAAGGTAGAACGACGTCTGCGAGGCGAGCAGAATGCGCGGCGAGCCGTCCCGTGCCACCCAGAGCACATCGGCCATGCTGAAGCCCGCACCGCCATCGCGCCGGTCGATCAGGAAGTGCGCGTCCGATCCGTCCGTGCGGAAGGCGATCAACCGGGTGCCGAGGCCCATGCCGCCCATGGCGGGGATTTCCACCCCGACCGTGGCGATCAGCCATTCGTCATTGACCCAGCGCACATAGCGCACGTCCACGTCCTTTACAGGCAACCGCGCCTGCAGTCCGCCGCCGTCGGCCTTGATGATGACCAGTTCCTGCTTGCCCGCAATCGAGGCCATCGCGACGACCAGCTTGCCGTTCGGCGACAGGCTTGGCGCTTCAAGCATCGGCAGACGGGCAAAGTCCGCTGCTGGTCGTTCGGCAACCGCTGGAGATGTTCCGGCGAGAACTGCAAGAACACCAAGCACCATCACGATAAATCGACGCAAAATCCACACTCCCTTCAGGAGCGATATTCATTGACCATGAAGAAGTATTGATCAAGATTGATTTTGTTCATTTTACAGTCACTTTGCGAAGCGTCAGCATGACACGATGCCCAGCATGACCAAATCTTTGACATTGTCCCGTCTCCGCTTGCGCGATCTCTTCCGCGCCCGCTTTCTCGACGTGCTCGCCTCGATCTACCTCTACAACGAGCATCGCGGCTACACCTCGCTCGACCGCGTGCTCGAAGCGGTGCGGGTGCGGTGTCCGGATGATCCTGCGTTCATCGCCGCGATCGAGAAGCACCGGGGGGACGAGCGCAAGCACTACGTCATGTTCAAGCGCTGGTTCGAATTGCGCGGGACGATGCCCTTGGCGGTGGACAGCACCTGCGGTCATATCGACCGCTTCATCTTCAAGGTCTTCGGCTGCTCCATCGACGAGCTTGATACGCAGGGCGTGATCGCCAGCCCCGATGCGTTCGAGAAGCTGTGCCGCGTGATCATGCTCACCGAACAGCGCGGGATGCGGCAGGTCGAGATCCTGCTGGAGAACAGCCACGTCCGCTCGGACAAGGCGATGAAGCGCATTTTTGAAGTGGTGGAGAAGGACGAACCCGACCACTGGATGCCCTATGCCGCATGGCTCGACCGGCAGGGCCGCGCCAAGGCGAAATGGCGCGAGCGCTGGGCCGATTACTGGATCCACAAGTCGCTGATGCTGGTGAAGCTGCCCAGCCTGTTCCTGCGCCGCTCGACGCCGCGGATGGCCGCGTGGCCCGATGCGGGCGAGCGTTAGACAGCCAGCGCTTCGCGCGTTACTCTCCCACGCGGGGAGAATTGGATGGTCGGGGCAATCGAGGACCGCAGGCCCAGCCTGCTATCGCGGATCGTGCGCAAGGCGCTGGTCACGTTCTATCGCATGCGCGGGTGGAAGGCGCATGGCACGCCGCCCGAGGACGGCCGCTGCGTGATCATCGCCGCGCCGCACACCTCCAACTGGGACTTCCTCTACTTCATCGGGCTGACCGAGGACCTTGGCCTCAAGCCACACTTCATGGCCAAGGACAGCCTGTTCCGCTGGCCGCTCGGCGGCTTCATGCGCGACATGGGCGGGGTTTCGATTGACCGCTCGGCGCGCCGCAACGTGGTCGATGCGATGGTCGAAGAGTTCGCACGGCGTGACCGCTTCATGCTGACCATCGCGCCCGAAGGCACGCGCAGCGCAGTCGGCCAGTGGCGCAGCGGATTCTATCACATCGCCTTGAAGGCCAAGGTGCCGATGGTCGTGGGCATGATGGACTATGGCACGAAGACCGGCGGCCTCGGCCCGGCCATCTGGCCATCTGGCGATTACGAGGCGGACATGCGCAAGATCTTCGAGATCTACCGCAAGGTCACGCCGAAGCATCCCCGCCGGGGCCTGACCGAAATGCCGGAGATTTCCGATGCCTGATACCCTGCTCCTCGCCCTTCTGGTCAACGTCGCGATCCTCGTGGTCGGCATGGGCCTGCTGTGGCGAGTGGCGGTGAAGATCGGCGACGTCAGCTTCATCGACGCGGTGTGGGGCGGCGGCATGGGCGTGCTGGCGCTGGCATCGTGGTTGCACGTGCAGGGCGGCCCCGGCGCGCGGGCGAGCCTGATTGCTGCCATGGCGATGATCTGGGCGGCGCGGCTGGCGTGGCACCTCTACACCCGCTGGCGCAGCCATGGCGAAGACCCCCGCTATGCGAAGATGCTGGGCAAGGCCAAGGCGAAGGGCGCGTTCGCGTCGGCCGCGCTGAAGTTCGTCTTCGCCCCGCAGGCGCTGCTGCTGTTCATCACCTGCCTGCCTGCGCAACTCGGCATCCTCGCCAGCGGAGCGCCCGCACCGCTGGGAGCGCTGGCCTTGGCCGGAGCCGCGCTGTGGCTGGTCGGCATCGTGTTCGAGGCAGTGGGCGATGCGCAGCTGAACGCCTTCCGCGCCGATCCCGCCAACAAGGGCCACGTGCTCCAGACCGGCCTGTGGCGCTACACCCGCCACCCCAACTACTTCGGCGACGCCTGCGTCTGGTGGGGCATCTGGCTCGCCGCCGCCGACGCCGGCCTGTGGGTCGCGCTGGCGAGCGTGATCGGCCCGGTGTTCCTGACTTTCACGCTGACCAAGTGGTCGGGCAAGCCGCTGCTGGAAAAGGGCATGGAAGAGCGGCGGCCGGGGTATAAGGAATACGTCGAGCGGACTTCGGGGTTTGTGCCTTGGTGGCCGAAGCGGGGGTGACAGAATGATGGGCAAGCCGCGATGGCTGAGCGACCTTTTCGAGCGACGGCTCTTTTGGGTTGCTGTCGGAGCGCTTCTGCCCGCCTCGGTTGCGCTGTCGGTCACCGCATATCAGACACTCCAAAGTCGGCAGGGCGACGTTCTCGTGATCTCGGCAAGTGGCATCAGCGAGGGCATGCGAACAAGATTGCTGGCCACGGTGGGCGAGTGCCTCGGCCGGTTTGACGTCGAGTATTCCGCAGAAAGCTACGAAGTCCGTATTCCTGCTGCGAAACTCGGAGCCGAAGATTATGAGTGCCTGTTGAGGCAGACCCCCGAGATCGGCGATCTGGTAGAGGCGAACGACTACTACTTCCCGATTCCTGGCAAAGCGAAGTACTGGCAAGGCGTAACCCTCGGCATACGGCACCACTAGTTCGCGCCTGCTCCAACCTCCGTCACCCCGGCGCAGGCCGGGGTCCATTACGGTTAGGACCGGCCTTGCTGACCGCGAGGTTTCGAAACGTTGACAGGTCATGGGCCCCGGCCTTCGCCGGGGTGACGGAGGTTGGAGCGGGTACGGCGGTTACCTCACCACCCCAGCCCGCGCTTCCTGCGGCACACCCCGCACCGGCACTGCCTTGATCCAGCTTTCCAGCGCGTCGATGTCGGTCGGCCCGGTCACCGTATCAGGCTTGCCCACGAAGCCTGAGAAGCCATCGCCGCCGAGGCCGAGGAAGCCGTTTACCGTCACGCGATAGGTCTTCGCCATGTCCAGAGGCTTGCCGTCCAGCGTGATCGTCACGATGCGGTCCCCCGCAGGCCGCGCCGGGTCGTAGCGGAACTCGAAGCCCACTGACGGCGCCAGCGCCTGCTTGGGGCCGGTGTCATCCAGCCCCTCTTCCAGCACGGCCTTGATCTGTGCGCCGGTCATGCTCTCGGTGACCACATTGTTGCCAAAGGGCTGGCACAGGTAGATGTCGCCGAAAGTCAGCGTGCCGTCCGCCGCCGGGACCAGCGGGGCGCGGATGCCGAAGGGGTTCATGAAGGCGATCTGCGCGCCCTTGTCCCGCGTTGCGCCCAGTTGCGCATCGGCGATGAGGTTGCCCAAGGGGCCGCCCGCGCCGCCTTCCGCGCCCTCGTTCTTGGGCGCCGCACGGTCGATCTTGCCGATCGGGCGCTGGGTGTATTCCTTCGAGGCCTCGACGTATTTCGCCACGTATTGCGCGATGTCGGCCCTCGGCTGGAATTGCGGGAACAGCGGCGTGTTGCCAAGCGGCCCGCGTGACGAGGTGTAGGGCACCGACTGCACGATCACGTTTTCGGCCCGCTTCGAAACCACGCGCCCCGCCACCGGATCGATCTGCAAGGTAATGTCGGTGACGAGTTCGCCATAGACGCCCGCGCTGGTCAGCAGGAAGGGCTTGGCCGGGTTGAGCTGCGCGTAATCGCAGACATAGGCCCAGTGCGTGTGGCCCGAGACGACCACGTCCACGCGCGTGTCGAGCCGGTCGAGGATCGGACGGATGTCTCCGGCAAAGTCGGTGCAGCCTTGCGGGTTCGGATCGCCCTTGGTCCGCCCGCCTTCATGGATCAGCACGACGATGGCGTCCGCACCCTGCGCCTTGAGCAGCGGCACGGCGGCGTTGATCGTATTCGCCTCGTCCGCGAAGGTCAGGCCCTCGATGCCAGTCGGGTTGACCAGATTGGGCGTGCCCTTCAGCGTCAGTCCGATCACGCCCACCGTGACAGCGCGCTTGCCCGAACCGAAGGTCTTGAGCCCGGTTGCGGGAAACAGCGTCGAGCCATCGGCCCGCTTCGTGCTGGCGGCGAGGTACTTGAAGGTTGCGCCAGTGAAGGGCTCCAAGGCGCAGGGCTGCTTCTGGGTGAACTTCTCGCACCCGCCGTTCTGCTTGCGCAGCAGCTCCTGCTGGCCATTGTCGAACTCGTGGTTGCCCACTGCGTTGAAGTCCACCCCGATGCGGTTCATCACGCCGATCGCCGGTTCATCGAGATAGAGCGAGGAGGCGAGCTGCGAGGCGGAGATCATGTCGCCGGCCGAGACCGTCATCGAGAGCGGGTGCTTCGCCCGGATCGAATCGATGGCCGAGGCAAGCCATGCCGCGCCGCCCGCCGGAACCGGCACGATCCCACCCTTGCCATCGGCCACGTTCACCGCCTGGCGCGGCGGTTCGAGGCTGCCGTGGAAATCGTTGATGCCGATTATGCCGACTTCAACAGGGCCTGCGCTGTCGGAGATGGCCATAGGCGCGGCACAGGCGCCCAGCAGCAGAGAGAGGGCAGCAGGAATCAGCAGGCGCGTGCGAAGCAGCATCGTAAGAGCGACCTTATCGTAACGGGTGCAACCGGTTACGCTTCGCCTAGCCCATCGGTGTTGCGCTTTGAAGGCCGTATCTGCCTGACATGACTTCGTATGCGGCCTCCCGTCCTTGGCCTGCACCCCCATTGTCTGCGCCCCCGCGCATCCCTACAATGCGAAAAGGCCCAGACTCAGGACGCGCGACCGCCATGGCACAGACCGGAACCGACCAAGACGCGACGCGCAGCCGGCTCGTCGAGCTTGCGCAGGCCATGGTCGAAGAGCGCGGCGCGGTCGGGCTCAACCTCTCCGAACTGGCTGCCCGCGCCGGAATCTCGCAAGGCCACCTCTCGCGCTACTTCGAGAGCCGCGAGGAACTGATGGAGGCGATTGCCGACCACTGGTTCAAGCCGATGGCCGACATCATGGAAGAAGTGCTGGCGAGCGACCTGCCGCCGCGCCGAAAGATGTATGAATTCTTCGCGCGCCGCTTCCTCGTGATGAAGAAGAAATGGGAAGCGGACCCGGCCAAGCTGCAGACCTATATCGAGGTGGGCAGCGACTATTTCGAGCAGGTGCGCAGCTATATCGACCTTGCCGACCACTACCTTGGCGAGATCATCGGCGAAGGCATGAGCGACGGGCACTTCGCCGGGCTCGAGGTCGACGAGACGATCAGCCTCGTCAACCAGATGTGCGCGCCGTACTGTGCCCTCCAGACGATGACCATGTTCATGGAGCGGCTCAACGAGGACAAGCTGGCGCGGATCATCGATGCGGTGTTCGACGGCCTTTCCGCGCAGGACCGCGGCGCACGCGCGGTCACGGGACTGCGCGCGGCCTGAGAATCAGGCGCACCAATCGCTGCGGCGGCCCTTCCAGTGCTCGGCGAGGCCCTCCGCCTCGAGGATTGCGCCGAGGCTTCGGCCCTTGCGCGTGACCACGCGCAAGGCGCGGCCATAGCGGTCCGTCTCGCGGCCATTCACTTCCAGTGCGAAAGGTCCTGCGTTCAGCAGTTCGACCAGACGCCGGGTGGCGCGCTTGCCGAGTTCCGCCTCGGCAGCGCAGCCGGGCTGCGACGTCTCGGGGGTGTTGATATCGGCAATGCGGATCTTGGTGCCCTCGAGCCAGAAGGTGTCGCCATCGACGACGCAGGTCACACGGGGGCCGGGCGCGCAGATTTCAAAGCGCGCGCGGGCGCTGTCGGGCAAAGATGCGGCAGCAGAAATCTCGCCAGAGGCGGTGAGCGGGGCGAGGCCAAGCGTCGCTGCGAGCAGGCAAGTCCATTTGTTCATTGGCGAAATCTGCAGAAGACGAGGGACTGACGCGCCTCCGTAGGAGCACGTTCAGTGTTGGGGCTCAGGTGGACGGCTCAGTGTTTCGGCTCAGGGTAACTACTGGATAACCAGATTCTGCCAAAATGGTTTAATGTTCGGCCCGCGCATCACCACTGTCTTTGCCAGCCGCTGGCGCGCCTTGTGGTGGGCGGCTTCCATGCTCGTGCTGGCCTGGTCGCTCGTCCCCTCGGCAGACGAGAATGACGGCAGCAAACCCGCCAAGCCCAAGCCGGCCCACGTCGATCCCTGGGCAAACGATGCTCCTGTAGACGGGGCGAAGGATGCGGGGGCTACTTCCCCGTAAACAGGAAGCCGACCGCCGCCATGATGCAGGCGAAAGCGGCAAGGTGCCGCCAGTGCAGCGGCTCCTTCAGCACCACCACCATGAAAACGCCGAACACGACCAGCGCGATCGCCTCCTGCGCGATCTTGAGCTGGCCCGCGCTCCAGCCGTTGAGCGTGCCGATCCGGTTGGCAGGCACGGCAAGGCAGTACTCGAACAGCGCGATGCCCCAGCTGATCGCGATGACCACCATGAGCGGCCGCGCCTCAACCGCCTGTGCCCCGCCGCGCACGTGCCAGTACCACGCCGTGGTCATGAACAGGTTCGAGAGCACGAGGAGCACGACAGTGGTCATGGGCGAGAATGTCCGATTGAATAGGCGCTGGAATGGAGTCCTTGGCTGAATGTTAACGCCTCAGCCGTAGAAAACCCACGTCTTGTGGGGAGACCGCATCGCATGGCTGAGTCCAGATCGACCTACCGCTACGCCGCGCTGCTGCTGGTCGGCAGCGTGCTGGCCGTGGCTGCCTTGGTGATAACCGGCATCGATAATGCCGATGCGCCTGCCGCCGAAGCGAGCACGCTTGCTACTGCGACCGGCACCGATGATGCCGATTTCAAGAAGTGGGCCGACGATGGCGATGTGGCCGATGGCAAGGGACGGCTGATCGGCGAAATCGAGCGCAACGGCCAGATGGTCGAACTGCGCGAACTACCGCCGGGTGCCGATCCTGACGGTCCGCAGCACGACGAAGCCGAGCCGCCTGCCGATCCCGGCCCGGGCGACCCGGCTGTCGGAGCGGAGCAATAGTCCGAGGGCGGCTCAGCCGTCCTCGATGCCATCCTCGCCGTACATGCCTTCCTCGTCGTCATCGCTGCGCTCGCCGCGATAGGCGCTCATGTCGATCCGGCCTGAACTGACCATCTGCTTCATGTGATCGACGAGGTCGGGCATGTCGTCCTCCTCGTCGCCCGATCCGCGAACCTTGTCGCCGAGATCCTGCTCGCCGAGCACGCTGGTGGCGCGCGACAGGGCTTCGTCGGCGACGGTCTGCGCTTGCGTATCGCCGTCTTCCTGTTCGGTGTTGACGGTCTCGGGCGGGGAATCGTCAGCTATGGGAAGCGGCTTGCGGGTGTCGGTCACGGAAAGTCTCCTTCGAGGGAGACTACGCCCTGACCGACCGCCCGTTCCGGATCAGCGGGTAGGAACCGGCACGTCGCCCGAATAGTCGTAGAAGCCCCGGCCCGTCTTGCGACCGAGCCAGCCCGCTTCGACGTACTTCTGCAGCAGCGGTGCGGGGCGGTACTTCGGGTCGCCGGTCGAGGCGAGATAGATCTTCATGATCTCGAGCAGGGTATCGAGACCGATGAAGTCCGCGAGTTCCAGCGGCCCCATCGGGTGGTTGAGTCCGAGCTTCACACCCTTGTCGATATCGACGATCGACCCCGTGCCACTGCCGAGCACGAAGGCCGCCTCGTTGATGAACGGCACGAAGATGCGGTTGACGATGAAACCCGGCTCGTCCTGCGAGAGCACGATTTCCTTGCCGATGTCACCGACGAACCCGCGCACCGCCTCGATCGTGGCAACCGAGGTGGCAAGGCCGGGGATGACCTCGACCAGCTTCATCAGCGGGACCGGGTTGAAGAAGTGGATGCCGATGAAGCGTTCCGGATCGGGCGAGGACACGGCCATGCGGGTGATCGGAATCGAGGAGGTGTTCGACGCCATGATCGCGTGGGGGGCCAGGTGCTTGCCCGCGGATTCGAAGATCCTGTGCTTGATGTCCTCGCGCTCGGTCGCGGCCTCGACCACCAGATCGGCCTCGGCAAGCGCGGCGTGATCGGAGAAGCTGTGCAGGTTCGCCACGGTCGAGGCGGCGAGCGCAGCATCGACTTTGCCCTTTTCGACCAGCTTGGCGAGGCCCTTGGCGATCTTGTCGCGCGCCTTGTCAGCCAGCTCGATCGAGACGTCGCCCAGCAGGACCTTCATGCCCGCCTGCGCCGCAACTTGCGCAATGCCCGAACCCATCTGGCCCGCGCCGATCACTGCAACCGTCCTGATCATGTGGAAATCCCCGCCTGTTAATGAGATGCGGGAAGGCGACTAGCGAGCCGCGTAGCCCAAGTCCACCTGCTCCTAGCGCGAGGCGTGTTCCGGGTTAGCGCGAAGCGCCGGGGACCCAGAGCGGATCGTTGCCGGCATTGGTCGCGCGGGCGAGCACGAACAGGTAGTCCGAAAGCCGGTTGAGATAGGCAAGCGCCTGCGGGTTGACCGGCTCGGCATCGGCGAGCGCCACCGCGCTGCGCTCGGCCCGGCGCACCGTGGCGCGGGCGATGTGGATGCGCGCAGCTGCTTCGGAACCACCGGGCAGGATGAAGCTGGTCAGCGGCGGCAGGCCTTCGTTCAGCGCATCGATGGCGGATTCCAGCCACTCGACCTGGCTTGCCACCACGCGCAGGACCATTTCCGACGGCGTGAAGTCCTCACCCGGCGTGGCAAGGTCCGCGCCGAGATCGAACAGGTCGTTCTGGATGCGCTGCAGGTTGCGCGAGGTGGTGTCCGAGGCGGCCACGGCGGCAAGGCCAATCATGCTGTTGGCCTCGTCCACCTCGCCGATGGCCTGCATCCGGGCATCATGCTTGGCGCGGCGGGAGCCATCGACGAGGCCGGTGGTGCCATCGTCGCCAGTGCGCGTGTAGATCTTGTTGAGCTTGACCATGATCGGGATGCCTCGCGGCTCAGCGCGAGAAGGCGAGCAGGATCGCGACCGTCAGCACGGCAAGGCCCTGGAACTTGATGCGGTTGAACATCATCTTGTTCTGAAGGAGCTGGTTCGCGGTTGCGCCCTGCGCCGGATCGCGGTTCAGGTCTTCCTTGGTGCTGTTCAGGAACGCGATGATCCCGCGCACGAGCGACACGACCGTCATGACGGTGAAGACGATGATCAGCGTGATCAGGACATAGTTCATGGTTGCTGATCTATGGCGTCGGACAGGGAAATACCAGTGTCAAATAGGGTAGCGCGCACCTCTGCGGCCACCGCGCGCCCATCTTCCCCGGCACGCCGCCGGTCGGCCAGCGCGGGCGCGTCGCGACGCTTGGCGAGCTTGCGTCCGTCGCTTTCGACGAGCACCGGATGATGGTGCCACACCGGCACCGGCAACCCGAGCAGGTGCTGGAGCAGGCGGTGGATGTGCGTGGCGCGGAACAGATCGACCCCGCGCGTCACATGCGTCACGCCATCGGCGGCATCGTCGAGCGTTGCGGCAAGATGGTAGCTTGCGGGCGCATCCTTGCGCCACAGCACCACGTCGCCGAACAGCTCGGGCCGGGCGAGTTGCACGCCATGGCGCTCGTCGGTCCATTCGAGCGGCCCCGCCAGCAGCGTCGCCTGCTCCATGTCGAGCCGCCAAGCGACTTGCGGTCCCGGTGTAGGACCACGGCGCAGGCAGGTGCCGGGATAGAGCGGACCGTCAGGGCCATGGGCCACGGCAGCGGCGGCAACTTCGGCGCGGGTGCAGGTGCAAGGATAGAGAATGCCCATCGCGCGCAACTCGTTGGCAGCGGTGCGATAGGCCGCGATGCGCGAGGACTGGGGCGCGACTTCACGGTACGTCAGCCGCAGCCATTCGAGGTCTGCGCGGAACTCGGCAGCAAGTTCGGGGCGCGAGCGGGCACCGTCGATGTCCTCGATCCGCAGAAGGAACTCGCCCTGATCGCGAATCGCCCGGTCATGTGCCACGATTGCGGAAAACGCATGGCCCAAATGGAGCGGTCCGTTGGGACTTGGGGCAAAGCGGGTAACGGTCATTACGCCGAGACCTAGCGCGCGGGAACGCTGCTTGGAAAGCCCGTCACAAAGGGATGCGCCCGATAAACAAAACGGCTGCCCCGCCGGGGCAGCCGCTTTTGTCGTTTAACGCGTCTCTTGCCAGCTCAGGCGAGCGTGGCAGTCCACATCAGGCTGCTGAGACCAGCAGCGAGAATGATCGGGAGCGCGATTGCCGTAATGGCGCGCATGGTGTTCCTCCTGTTGAGTTCACCTTGCAGGTCATCCTCCCAGTTCGTGTTCATCCGGCAGGGTGGGCTGGAAGCATCGGAACTGGGGGCGCAAATACGCCGATATGCGTATGCTGCAAGTGCGAACGGGGCATTTGCAGTTGCATGTAACGCAACTGTCACAATTCGCCCGCCATCTGGACAGAAATGCCCGCTGCCACTATCGGCCAGCCATGAGCATCCAGCCTTCAGAATCGATCCTCATTGTCGACTTCGGCAGTCAGGTTACGCAGCTAATCGCCCGCCGCGTGCGCGAAGCCGGGGTCTATTCCGAGATCGCGCCCTTCACCCAGGCCGAAGCCGCGTTCCACCGGATGAAGCCCAAGGGCATCATCCTGTCGGGATCGCCCGCCAGCGTACCTGCCGATGGCAGCCCCCGCGCGCCGCAGGTGCTGTTCGACAGCGGACTTCCGATCCTTGGCATCTGCTATGGCCAGCAGGTCATGAGCCACCAGCTCGGCGGCAAGGTGGAGCCTGGCGATTCGGGCGAATTCGGCCGCGCTTTCCTCACCGTGACCGAACCTTGCGTGCTATTCGACGGCCTGTGGAAAGAGGGCGAGCGCCATCAGGTGTGGATGAGCCACGGCGACAAGGTGACCCAGTTCGCTCAGGGCTTCCGCATCGTCGCGGTGTCGGACGGCGCCCCGTTTGCCGTGATCGCGAACGACGAGAAGAAGTACTACGGCACCCAGTTCCACCCCGAAGTGGTTCACACTCCCGATGGCGGCAAGCTGATCGCCAACTTCGTCCGCCACGTCTGCGGCTGCAGCGGCGACTGGAGCATGGCCGAGTTCCGCCGCACCAAGATCGCCGAAATCCGCGAGCAGGTCGGCACCAGCCGCGTGATCTGCGGCCTTTCGGGCGGCGTCGATTCGGCCGTTGCCGCGGTGCTGATCCACGAAGCCATCGGCGACCAGCTGACCTGCGTCTTCGTCGATCATGGCCTGATGCGCATGGGCGAGGCCGAGCAGGTCGTCAGCCTGTTCCGCAACCACTACAACATCCCGCTGGTCCACAAGGACGTCTCGGCGCTGTTCCTCGGCGGCCTAGCTGGCGTCACCGACCCCGAAGCCAAGCGCAAGTTCATCGGCAAGACCTTCATCGACGTGTTCGAGGCCGAGGCCAAGCAGGTCGGCGGCGCAGACTTCCTCGCGCAGGGCACGCTTTATCCTGACGTGATCGAATCGGTCTCGTTCACCGGCGGGCCTTCGGTCACGATCAAGAGCCACCACAACGTCGGCGGGCTCCCTGAGCGCATGAACATGAAGCTGGTCGAGCCGCTGCGCGAACTGTTCAAGGACGAAGTGCGCGCGCTGGGCCGCGAACTGGGCCTGCCCGACATCTTCGTCGGCCGCCACCCCTTCCCCGGCCCCGGCCTTGCCATCCGCATCCCCGGCGAAGTGACGCGCGAACGCTGCGACGTGCTGCGCAAGGCCGATGCGATCTACCTCGAGGAAATTCGCAACGCCGGCCTCTATGACGCGATCTGGCAGGCCTTCGCCGTGCTGCTCCCGGTCAAGACCGTGGGCGTGATGGGCGACGGGCGCACCTACGACAACGTCTGCGCCCTGCGCGCGGTGACCAGCACCGACGGCATGACCGCCGACATCTACCCGTTCGACGCAGGCTTCCTCAGCCGCGTGGCGACGCGCATCGTCAACGAGGTCAAGGGCATCAACCGTGTGGTCTACGACTACACCAGCAAGCCCCCGGGCACGATCGAGTGGGAGTAAGCCTCCGCGCAGCCACTGCGGCTGACCGTGAAGCCACGGTCGTATTGTGGGACGCTGCCGGACTGACGCGCCCGTGGAACGATCCGCGCGCCGATTTCGATCTCGCGCTGGCAACGCCGACGTCCACAGTGCTGCTGGCGGACGATGACGGAGCACTGCTCGGTAGCGTGATGGTCGGCTTCGACGGGCATCGCGGCTGGGTCTATTACCTCGCCACCGCGCCCGAGCGGCGCGGGCAAGGCATAGGTCGCGCGCTGATGAACGCCGCCGAAGACTGGCTCAAGACGCTCGGCAGCCCCAAGATCCAGCTGATGGTGCGCGGCGACAACGCCGTGGCGCGGGGGTTTTACGCGGCACTGGGCTATAAACTGCAGGACGTGGTGACCTTGGGCAAGCGCTTTCAGGCACCTTGACCAAGCCCCTTGGCCAAGGCATCTTCAAGCCATGACCATCCACGTCAACATCGGCAAGGCCAAGTCCAACCTGTCCAAGCTCATCGCGGCATCGCTGCGCGGGGAAGAGGTGGTCATCGACCATGACGGCGTACCGCAGGTCCGGCTTACCCCGGTTGCCAAGCCTGACGAAGCGGACCGCGCAGAGCGACGCCGGAAGATCGACGAGATTCTGGCGCGCGCTGATGCCCTTCCCCGGAAGGACGGTCCGTGGGAACTCGAATGGGATGAGAATGGCTTGCCTGTATGATTGCCGTCGATACGTCGGCCTTGATTGCAATCCTGTTCGGTGAACCTGAGCGCGAGCACTTCCAGACAATCCTCGACTCTGCTCCGGCCGCAGTGATGAGCGCAGCCACACTCGTTGAAGCTAGAATTGTTACCCGGCGCATGGCAGGCGACCCCATGGTCGATTTGCTGCACGCCCTGATTGAGCGAGCGGGCATTCAGATCGAGCCGGTAACCGAAGCGGACTCTGCAATCGCCCACGAAGCCTTCCTGAAATACGGCAAGGGCAACGGCCATCCGGCGCAGCTGAATTTCGGCGATCTGTTCAGCTATGCTCTGGCCAAGGCGCGCGGCCTGCCGCTGCTGTTCAAGGGCAATGATTTCGCGGCGACGGACATCACGCCCGCAGCAAATTAGAGCGGTTTCCACCCATTCTGGTTCACCGTGATTGCGCCGGGAAGGTCACTGGGGAGGCGCGGTGTGCAGCAGGGGCTTGTTGCCCCTGCAAGCGCGGCAACGCTGCCAGTGGCCTTCCCGGCCCAACCGCTTTGCGGCGGGCCTGATTTGGTCCATTGCTGCGTCGGCAGGCCTTGAGATATCGACATATCCCTGCGGCCTGCCTCCTTGCACTGAACCAAATCAGGCTCCGTCCCGGCGAACCAGAATGGGTGGAAACCGCTCTAAACCGCCACGAACTTCCCCGCCGCGCGGTCCTTGCGGACTTTCAGCCCGTCAAACACCTGCCCGCTCATCGCGATCCACACGCCCGGCGCGGCGACTTGCGTGGTGGCAAACGCCATGCCGAGGTTGAAGGGGGCGTCGGTCTCGGCAAAACGGGCGGGAGAAAGCGCGCCGGTCAGGACAATGGTCTTGCCCGCAATCGTGCTCAGCACCTTGGCGGTATCGGTCATCGTGTCAGTGCCGTGGGTGATCACGACGTGCTTTTCGGGAGCCTCGCGCACGGCGGCGGCGATCAGGTCGCGGTCGGCGTCGGTCAGTTCGAGGCTGTCCTTGCGCATCAGTTCCATCACCCGGAACGGCAGCGCCACGCGGGCCTGCGCGATCAGCGCGGGGATGCCGCTCTCGACGATCTGGTATTCGCTGAGCGCGTCAAAATAGGCCTTGTCGATAGTGCCGCCGGTAGTCAGCACGAGGATCGGTTCTTGTTGCATGGCAAAGCTTTAGCGGACTGGCCGAACCGCGCATAGAGCCAGTGACCAGAAGGGGTCAGTGTCCGGGAGGTGGCGGCGGCGGGGGCGCGGAGCCGGTGGTCTGGCTTGGCAGCGACTGCCCGCCCGGCATGCTCCCGCCACCTGGCACCCCGCCACCAAACGCCCAGCCCTGCTGCGGCGCTGGCGGGCCCATCAGCCCGCGCGGGTTGGGACGCGGCGAAGGATCGGACGTTGGCCCGGCGGATTCCCGCGGCGCTGGAGGGACGGTTGCGGCCAGCTGAGTTTCCGGCGCTGCAGATGGGGCCGCAGTAGGCGCAGGTTCGGACGGTGAAGTGACGGCAGATGCCCCCTCCGCAGGCGCACGGGAATGCGCTGCAGGAGCTGCTGCCAGCCGGGCCTCGGGCACGGAAGCAGGGGCCGCCTGTACCGGTGCAGGCGCGCTCTGGCGCTGGGCAATCATCGGTGCGGGAGCGGTTGTCGGCACGACCTGCTGGCCCGATTGGCCAACAAGCATGACGGCGGCAACCGTTGCTGCGATGGCGGCAAAGCCTCCTGCGAGGAGGCCGTGGCGAGCCCTCACCGGCCGTGACGCTGCGACAGGCGTGGCGGGAGCAGTCTGGAACGGAATGACCTTGGCTGAGGTGCGCGGCGCAGCCTCTAGCGGCTCGACCGGCCCCTCTGCGGGAAGCTGTGGCAGCGCCGTCGCCTGCGCCACGATCCGCGCGGTCAGGCCCGGAGGCAACGCCGGGCGGGGAGCACGAGCCAGCGCGGCATCGAGCGCCGCTTCGGCCTGTGCGGGCGAGGCTGGAACCCTGCGCCCCATCAGCCTTGCGCCTCGAGATCGGCACACGACACATCGCGTGCCTCAAGCAGCGTGCGCATCTGCCGGCGCGCTCTGAACAACAGCGATTCCATTGCCTTGATATTGAGATCAAGCACCTGCGCTGCAAGGGCGTTTGAAAATCCCTCATAATAACAGAGCACTAGCGCAGCCCGATAACGCTCTGGCAGGTCCGCCAGCGCAGCCGCCACAGCCTCTGACGCCTGATCCGCCTCGATTCGCCGATCCGCGAGGGGAGACTCGTCGGCGGGATCGGGCAGCGTTTCGACCGTGACCACGCGAAAGCGGCGCTTGCGATCAAAGCACAGGTTCATGGTCACTCGGTGCAGCCAGCCGACGAGGCCCGCCCCGCTCGGACTCCAGCGCGGCGCGTTCTGCCACAATCGCGCAAAGCAGTCCTGCACGACGTCCTCGGCCTCTGCCGCATCGGACAGCATGCGCATCGCCACACGGTAGAGCGCGGGAGAATGCCGGTCGACGAGGATGGTGAAGGCCTCGACCGATCCGCGCGCGACTTCGCGCATCAGCGCTGCATCGTCGAGCGCTTCGCGATGAATCGGATCTGTCGCCGCGACCAGGCTGTCATCAGCCGGGACCGCTTCCGGACGCACGTCGCCGTAAAACGTCACGATTACCTGCCGTTTCGCACCATTGCCCCTGCACACGGACTGCGCCGGGACCGTGCCTGACTGCCGGTTTCCGGGTGAACGCCAGATTTACGGCAAACAACCAGAAACCTTTTCATAGGTTTTTCACGCAGGTTGCGAAGGGTTGCTGCGTGATCCCCGTTAGACGCTGCGGAGGCGAACGGCTTTGCGGCCAAGAGTCCTCCGACCTGTCGACCGGACAGCGGGGCGCCCCTCGTCGTCCGGGCACTGGACCCGCGCCGACCGCACCCCGGCGCGGGTCATCTTTCTGGAATTCATGAGGGGTTTATGGACCGTCTTCGCAGCACCACCATCCTGTCGACGCTGACCGGAGCGTCCATCGCTCTCGCGTTCATGGCCCCGCAGGCCGCGCTTGCCGATACCACCGTCAGCACCAGCACGACCACGCCGCTCAAGACTTCGACTGCTGGAAACGTCACGATCGCAAGCGGTGGCACGATCAAGCTCGATAGCGGCGGAACTGCCGTCACGGTCGATTCGAACAACACCGCGACGGTGGCTTCGGGCGGCACGATCACCAACACCGGCGGCAAGGACAACGATGCCGGCATCGTGATTCAGGCGGGCAGCAACACCACCGTCACCAACGGTGGCACCATCACTGTGACCGAAAGCTTCAACGGCGCGGATACCGACAGCAACGGCACTGTCGATGGCCCGATCGCTTCGGCCAGCAACCGTTACGGCATTCTCGTAGGCGCAGGCGCGACCACAACTGCGACGATCAAGAACACCGGTACGATCAATGTCGAGGGCCTGAACTCGGGCGGCATCGTCGCCAAATCGAATATCACCGGCAGCATCTCGAACACCGGCACGATCAAGGTGCTGGGCGACAACAGCGTCGGCATCGGTACCAAGGGCGTCTCGGGCAACGTGACGGTGGAAGGCACGGTCGCAGTGGTCGGCGCAGGCGCGCAGGGCCTCGTCGTCGGCGGCGACGTGCGCGGTTCGGTCCGCATTCAGGGCGCGATCTCGCAAAGCTCGAGCTACACCAACGATGCCGGCGCGTCGAAGGCGCTCTCACGCACCGACTTGCGCACCGGCAAGGCCGCTGTCGAGATCAACGGCAGCGTGGCAGGCGGCATTCTGCTTGATGCGGCCCCTTACGACCTCGACAGCACCAAGAGCGACGAGGACAACGACGGTGTCGCCGACTCCTCGGAAGTGACGGGCTCGATCAGCTCGGTCGGCAACAGCCCCGCGCTGCTCGTCGGCGGCGTGAACGACATCGTTATCGGCAAGGTCAACGGCCGCGACGGCGAGTTCTCGCTAGCACTCGATGGCGGCATCACGGCCAGTTCGGTGTACAGCAAGACCGATGCCTATGCCGTCGTGATCGGCGGCAAGGGCGGCGCGGTTTCGATGGCCAACGGCATCGGCGTATCGGGCACGATCACGGCTACATCGGTTGACCAGAAGGCCGTCGGCATCCTTATCAACGAGGGTTCGACCGTGCCCAGCCTGTCGAACAGCGGCTCGATCAAGGCGGTCCTGTCTTCGCCCGGCGAAGGCGCGGCCTATGCCATCCAGGACAAGTCGGGCACGCTGACCACGCTCAACAACACCGGCTTCATCGCGGTCACGGGATCGAGCGCCGATGATCTGCGCGCCATCGACCTCACCGCCAACACCACTGGCGTGACGATCAAGCAGTACCTCAACGCCATCGACAAGAAGGCGCAGGACGCAGAGAAGGCGGCGAGCGGGTACAACCCGAACAACCCTGTGATCTACACCTCGATCACCGGCAACATCCACACCGGCAGCGGCAATGACGTGCTCGATGTCGCCTCGGGCCGGATCTACGGCAACAGCTTCCTCGGCGCGGGCAACGATTCGGTCCTGCTTTCTGGTGACAGCGGCTACATCGGCAACATCGATTTCGGCAGCGGCACCGCAACCATGGCGATGAGCGACAGCGCGTTCTTCGTCGGCAAGCTGGATCTGGCCGGCAACGCTGGCACGCTCACGCTCGGCGGCAGTTCGACCTTCGCAGGCACACTCGCCAATGCGGGCCAACTGGACGTCACCGTCAACGGCGGCAAATTCGGCGCGAGCAGCGCAACGACGCTCTCGTTCGACAGCCTGACGGTCAACTCGGGCGGTGCGCTCAATGTCTATATCGACGGCACCACCGGCACCGCATCGAAGATCAACGTCAACACCGCGACGTTCGCCAGCGGATCGAAGGTCACGGCCACGATCTCCTCGCTCGACAAGGCGGTGGGCAACTACACGATCCTCACCGCGGGAACGCTGACCGGTTCGCCGGTGTTCGATGCCACGAACACCAAGCTGCCGGTGCTGTTCAACGGCGCGATCAGCCGGGTCGGCGAAACGCTGGTGCTGGCAGTCACCCGCAAGACCGCCGCGCAGCTCGGGCTCAGCGCACCGCTGACCGCCGCCTATGACGCGATCTACGCGCAGGGCACCGAGTTCAGCAATCTGGGCACGAGCTTCCTTCAGGTCGATGACGAAGCCGCTCTGCAGGGCCAGTTCGACCAGCTCCTGCCCGACTATGCCGGCGGCGTGTTCGATTTCGTCACCCGTTCGGGCCGCATGGGCTCGCGCCACCTGATGGATGACAGCTCGATCTTCGACATCAGCGAAGTCGGTGGCTGGCTCGAGCCGATCTACTTCCGCGGCACCAAGGACGCGACCGGCACCGCCGCGTTCAAGGTCAAGGGCTGGGGTCTTTCGGCAGGGCTCGAGCGCGACATCGGCGCAGGCTATGCGGGCCTGTCGTTCCTCTACACCAAGGGCGATATCGCCACGTCGAACTACCAGAAGACCGATGCCAGCAACTACGAACTCGGGCTGTTCTGGCGTCTGGCATCAGGTCCGCTCTATGCCTACGCCAAGGCCTCGGTCGGGCGCGTCTCGCTCGATTCCACGCGCCTGTTCACGGGCGAAGTCAGCGGCGCCGCGCTCTCCTACAGCGCCAATGGCCGCTGGAAGGGCTGGACCGTGGGCGGTCAGGGCGGCGTGTCGTACAAGGCCAATCTCGGCGGCAATCTCTCGCTCAGGCCGATGGCAAAGTTCGATTACTATCGCCTCAGCGAAAAGGGCTTCACCGAAAGCGGCGACGAGGAAATCGCGCTGACCGTGGCCAAGCGCACCTCGGACCTTCTCACCGGCACCGGCAGCCTGACCGCATCGTGGAGCGCGGGCGAAGTCAACCGCGACGAGCGCCCGCTGACTCTGGAAGTCGAAGGTGGCTACCGCGCGCGCCTTGCAGGAACGCTTGGCGATACGGTGGCCAATTTTGCGGACGGCAACCAGTTCCGTCTTGTGGCCGACCGCATGAAGTCCGGCTGGACCGGAGAAGCGCGCGTGCTGCTCGGCGGGATGGACTACACCTGGCAGGTTGCCGGTGGGGCCGAGCAGATCCAGGGCGGCGTCGACTATTCGATCCGCGCCTCGCTCAGCGTCGCGTTCTGATCGCGTTTGCGGGACTGGTCAGCCGACCGGTCCCGCCCCGGCCGCAGGCGTTTCGATGCACACCAGCGGCGGTTCGCCTGCCGGAGTGCGATAGCCTTGAAGGACCGCGTCGCGCACTGCTGCGACGCGGTCCTTGCGCATCAGGCCGACGACCGCGCCGCCAAACCCGCCGCCAGTCTGCCGCGCGCCACCTTCGCTGCCGATGGCCGCGTTCATCAGGTCGGCCAGTGCGTCGGTTGCAGGAACGGTGATGCCGAAGTCGTCGCCCTGCGAGACGTGGCTTTCGCGCATCAGCGCGCCCATCCGCACCAGATCGCCGGACTCAAGCGCCTGTGCCGCATCGAGCGTGCGGCGGTTCTCGGTCACCACATGGCGGGCGCGGCGGTAGGTGTTTTCCTCCATGCGCCCACGCGCAGCTTCAAGCTTGGCCTCGTCGGCATCGCGCAGGGCCGGCACACCCAGCACCCGCGCCGCGGATTCGCATTCCTCGCGACGGCGGTTGTATTCGCCATCGACCAGCCCGCGCACCACGCCCGACTGCACGATCATCACCACGGCATCATCGGGCATCGCGATCTGGCGCAGCGCCAGCGTGCGGCAATCGATCAGCAGCGCATGGCCAAGCGTGGTCGCCGCCGAGGCGATCTGGTCAAGGTTGCCACACCGCACACCCACGAAATCGCATTCGGCACGCTGGGCGAGCAGCGCGAGTTGCACTGCATCCAGCGTCTCCCCCACCGCTTCGAGGATCACCCGCGCAATCGCCACTTCCAGCGAGGCCGAGGACGACAGGCCGGTGCCCTTGGCAATCGACCCGGCGATGGCAAGGTCACCGGTGGGCACGACAATCCCTGCCTGCCGCAACTGATCCACCACCCCGCGCACATAGTCGCGCCAACCGCCGCCGCTGTGCGAAGGCGCAACGGGATCGAAGCTGTCGCTCTCGCCGAAATCGAGTGCCGCCACGCGCAATGCCTCGCCGCCCGGACGGAACCCGACGCGGGTTTCCTGGCCGATGGCGATGGGCATGGCAAAGCCGTCGTTATAGTCGGTGTGCTCGCCGATCAGGTTGACCCGCCCCGGCGCGCGGACGACCAGCGCAGGCTCTCCCCCAAACGCTTTGGCAAAGCCGCAAAGCAACCGTTCGCCAAGATCGCTCATGCCGCAATCTCCACCGCGCGCAACCGGGCCGCCGCGGTCTCGGCCGTCAGGTCGCGCTGGCTTTCGGCAAACATCTCGAAGCCGACCATGAACTTGCGCACCGTGGCCGAACGCAGCAGCGGCGGATTGAAGTGCGCGTGGAGCCGCCAGCTGTGCGGATCGGCACTGCCGCCGGGGCACTGGTGCCAGCCCATCGAATAGGGGAAGCTGGTCTGGAACAGCCCGTCATAGCGCCGCGTCACCCGGCGCAGGATGTCGGCCAGCGCATCGCGGGCCGGGGGTGAAAGCTGCTCGATCCGTCCGACCGCGTCGCGCGCGATCAGCAGGATCTCGAAGGGCCAGACCGCCCACCACGGCACCACCGCCAGCCAATGGTCGTTGGCCTCGACCACGCGTTCGCCCGCCGCCAGTTCGCGCTCGGCCACTTCATCGAGCAGTACCCGGCCCCGGCTCGCCCGCCATGCCGCCTGCTCGCGGTCCTCGTCGGCGACTTCGGTCGGCACGAAGTCGCTCGCCCAGATCTGACCATGGGGATGCGGACTGGAGCAGCCCATCATCGCGCCCTTGTTCTCGAACACCGCCACGTTGGCAAAGCGCGCCGCAAGGCTAGCGCTTTCATCGGCCCAGCAATCAACGAGGCTGCGGATCGCGGGCAGGTCCATATCGGGCATGGTCTTCGAATGATCGGGCGAATAGCAGATCACCCGCGCCGTGCCGCGCGCCTCGGCCATGCGGAATACGGGATCGTCGCTTTGCGGCGCTGGCCCATTTGGTGCGGGAGTATCCGGCATCAGCGCGGGGAAGTCGTTGTCGAATGCAAATGCGCCCGGATAGTCCGGGTTGCGCTCGCCGCTGGTACGGGCATTGCCGGGGCAGAGGTAACACGATGGATCGTACGAAGGCCCTTGCGCCTTCACCACCTCGCCCGTCTCGCCCTGCCAAGGCCGCTTGGCCCGGTGCGGAGAGACCAGCACCCACTTTCCATTGAGCAGGTTCTGGCGACGATGCGGATGATCGTCGGGCACGAACTGGGTCATGTCAGGGCCTCTCCGTGGCACTTTATTGCAATCGATTGCCGACACATAACACGCCGTCGGCCCCGGCGCACGGCGAATTCGATTTCACGCCTCAGGTCAGGGCGTTGGCTTTTGCAATGGCGCCCAGGACGGCAGCGCTCGGCTTGGCCTTGCGCTCGAAAGTTACCGGGTCATAGCTGGCAAGGCCGAACTTGGGCCGGAAGCCGAAGATCCACTCGAAATTGTCGATCAGCGACCAGTGGCAATAGCCGATCACCGGCACGCCATCGTCGATCGCCTGCTTGAGCCCTGCCAGCGCTGGCGGAATGAAGGCCGCGCGCACGGCATCGTCATCAGTGCCTACGCCGTGTTCTGACACCAGCACCGGCTTGCCCGTGACGGCATGGGCATAGCGCACCGCGCCGCCCAGCGAGCCCGGCCAGACTTCGCTGCCCGACCAGTTGCGCACGCTGCCCTCGGGTGCTGGGAGCTTGCCCTTGTCGTCCCACAGCGCGCGTTCGTAGTTCTGCACGCCGATGAAGTCGTCGGCCTTGGCGAGTTCGAGCCATGGCCCGTAGAGTTCGCCCCGCATCCGGTCACGGATCGACTTCTTGCCCACCGCCTGATCGTCCATCATGGCGAGCGAGACGCCCACCGGCAGGTCGGCCCGCACCGCCTTGATCGCAGCGCGCCCGGCCTTGTGCGCGGCGAGCAGGCCGGTCTGGAGATCGTCGAGGTCTTCAAACCCTGCCACGTTGCCGCAGACGAAGCGCGTCACGCCCAAGCGCTTGGCCGCTGTCTCCAGCGTCAGCTTCTGGATGTCCCACACGGGCTTGGGCAGCAGGGCCTTCAGCAGCAGCAGGATGTTCGGCTCGTTCAGCGTGATCGCACTGTGCATCTGCGCGCCCATCGCCTGCGTGACGCGGGTGCAATACCGCGCGAACAGCTCGGCGCTTTCAGGATTGGTCCAGCCGCCCTGCGCACTGAACCACAAGGGCGCGCTGAAGTGGCTGTAGGTGACGACCGGGGCGAGGCCGCGTTCGCGGCATCCTTCGATAATCCGGCGGTAATGCCCCAGCATCGCCTCGCTGAACTGCCCCTTGGCCGGCTCGATCCGCGCCCATTCCACGCCGAAGCGATAGGTGTTGAGCCCGATGGCCTTGGCCAGATCAAGGTCGCGCTCCCACATCAGGAAGCTGTTGGCGGCATCGCCCGAAGGCTCCTGGAACACGGTGGGCTGCTGGTGTTCGAGATACCACAGGTCGGACGTCGTGTTGTTGCCCTCGATCTGGTGCGGCGCGGTCGATGCGCCCCACAGGAAGCCTTGCGGGAACGAGGGGCTGGCCAGCTTGCCCAGCGGCTTCTTCGCGGCAGACAGCGGCGCAGCAGCGGCGAGCGCAACGCCCCCGGCAATCACGGTACGACGATCGAACATGGTCTCTCCCCAAGGCTTTGCAGGAGGACCTACGACGGCCTCAACATAAGGTAAAATACCGGATTATCGCCCAGCCATTGCCGCAGGCTATAACTCGGCCAGAACCTCGAGCATGGCGCGGCCCAGCGGCGGCAGCCGGCGGTCGGCAAGGTGGCGCACGCCGACGCTGCGCTCGAACGTCGCCTCGGCAATGGCGATGGCGCGCAGCACACCGATGCTCAGCTCTGCAGCAGCGACCGTGCGCGGCAGCACGGTCACGCGGTCGCTATGCCGGACGATGGCCTTGGTGGTGAGCAGCGAATCGCAGCGGATCACGTTCTGCGGCACCGGCACGCCCGCGGCGAGGAACAGTGCATCGACCTGCCGCCGGAACGCGCCTTGCGCCTCTGGCAAGACCCACGGCAGCTCGGCCACGTCGCGCAGCGAGAGCGCATCGCCCAGCGCATCGTGCCGCCGCCCGACGATGAGCGAGAACGAATCCCGCGACGCCGTCACCTCGACAAGGTCCGCCGGGCACTCCTCGATCTCGGTGGTCACGAAAGCAAGGTCGATCGCGCCGGTACGCAGCAGGTCGGCCAGTTGCGGGTCCGGCCGCTCGATCACGCTCAGCGCGAAGGGCCCGACGCGTTCTTCCAGCCGCGCCACCGCCTGCGGCAGGAGACTGACCAGCGCACCCGGCGTTCCGCCGATCCGCAGCGGCCCCGCCACGTTGCGCGCGGCATGGTCCACCTCGACCGCCGCCGTCTCCAGCAGGCGCACCATCGCCTCGGCCCGATCGCGCAGCGCCTCACCCTCGCGCGTCAGCACGATGCCGCTGCGCGCGCGGGCAAAGAGCGTGACACCAAGCCTTTGTTCCAGAAGCGCAATCGTGTTCGAGACCGAAGGCTGCGAAAGGTTCATCGCCCGCGCCGCCCCGCTGATCGATCCCGTCTCGCAAACCCGCCAGAAGGTCGCGACAGCGCGAGGATCGATGGGGAGGCGTGAAGGCTGGTCACTCATGTCGATACCTTACCGCGCAAGCATAGCGCCTGTCTATGTGACAGCCCTCCAAGCCGCCCGACAGGCCTTGTCACCCGCCTAACAACCATTGTCATCGGACATCCCCGGCCTCGCGCGATAGCTGAAACGCCATCATCCAGTCGCGAGGGGTACGATGGCGACCAAGCATCTTTTCCTGCAGGCCAGTGCCTGCGCCATGGCCGTGGCGGCAGCGCTTCCCGCGCCCGCATTCGGCCAGACAGCGAACGCCAGCGAAGCCGAAGCCCGCTATACCGCGCTCGCCGCGCAGGAGCGCACCAAGGCCGGAGACCCGGCTTTCGACTATGCCCTCGGCCTCGCCGCGTCTGACGCGGGACACTATGGCGAGGCAATCGTCGCCCTGCAGCGCGTCCTCGCCCGCCAGCCCGACAATGCCCCGGCCCGCGCCGAACTCGCCCGCGCCTATGCGCTTGCCGGAGACATCGACACCGCCCGCGCCCAGTTCGCCACCGTGGTCGACGATCCGACGATCCCCGACCCTGTGCGCCAGCGCTTCACCGGCTTCGTCCGCCAGTTCGACAAGCAGATCAAGGGAGGCGGCTCTGATGTGTCAGGGTTCGCTGAGGCCGCCTTCGGGCATGACAGCAACATCAACTCGGCCACCCAGCTGACCTCGATCACCATCCCGCTCTTCGCCGCGCTCGGTCCCGGCACGCTGGGCAACGGTGCGCGCGCGCAGAAGGACGAATTTTACGACCTGTCGGGCGGCGTCAGCGCGGTCAGCGCGATCTCGCGGCAGGACCGCGTGTTCGGCTCGCTGCTCGGCAATTTCCGCGACAATCTGGACAGCGCCGCCTTCGACCAGGCCAGCCTCACCGGCACCGCAGGCTTTGCCCACACGTTTGCCAACCGCGATGTGGCCTCGTTTTCGGGGCAGGTGCAGAAGTACTGGCTCGGCCACAGAGGCTTCCGCACCGCCTATGGCGCGATCGGCCAGTACACCCACATGCTGGACGGGGGCAAAGCCCTCTCCGCCTCCGTCCAGTACACCCGCTTCGACTACGACCGCGACCCCTTGCGCGATGCAGACCGCTTCGCCGTGGGCCTCGGCCTTGCTGCGCGGCAGTTCTCGGTCAACCTGATCGGCGGGCACGAGGAAACCCGCAAACAGGCAGGCGATGCCGAATCCAACACTTTCGCCGGAGCCAGCGCGGGCGCTGAAATCCAGATCGCACCCAAGGTCGCGGTCGTCGGCGGCATTGCCTTCGACTTGCGCCGCTATGACCGCGCCGACCTGCTGTTCATGCGCAAGCGCCATGACGAGCGCGTCGACCTGACCGCTGCGGTCAAGATCGCCGTCCTGCCGCGCCTGTTCCTCCAGCCCAAGGCGACATGGTCGCGCAACTGGTCGAACATCGCTCTTTACGATCACGAACGCTGGACCGTGCAGGCCGGCGCGCGCTTCGAATTCTGATCCGGGAGACAAGTCCCATGAACACCCCCGCCACACGCACCCTCACCGCCCTCCTGATCGGAGCCTCCAGCCTGGCGCTCGCCACCCGCGCGCAAGCACAGGAAGTGGTCTTTGCCGACAACGCCGACCTTGCCGCCGCCGCCCTGCGCGGCGAGCGCGTGACCCAAGGCTCGGGCGTCACCCAGATCCGCCTGTCCAGCGGCGCGATGCTGTCCTTCGTCGAAGGCGCAGAGTTCCAGCTGCGCCCCGATGGCACGGTCGACCTGTTCAAGGGCAACGTCACCGTCACCGGCGCAGGGATGAGCGAAACCGTGGTGCGTCTTGGCGGGCAAGGCACCGGCAAGATCAGCGGTGCGGGCTCCTCGGGCAGCTTCTCGGTCGATACCGACGCCAGCGGCAAGACCAAGGCGACGGGCCGCGTCCTCACCGGCCTTGCCTCCATCGCCAACGGGCGCGAGGAAAAGCGCTTCAATGCCGGACAGGCGTGGGAAGTCGCCAATGGTCACCCGCGCCTTGCCACCTCGGCCCCGGTCGCCCCCGCACCGCGCATGACGCCGCAGCTTCAGGCCCAGCTTGCCGCTGCAACACCGGCCCCGACGCCCACACCTACGCCTGCCCCTGAACCGCAAGTCGCTTCGATCAGCAATGGCGGTCCAGCCGCTGCTGCGCAGAACGGCGTGCCGGTGGTGCTTGGCGAAGCGCTCGCCGCCGCCGGAGCCTCGGGCGACATCGTCTCTTCGGGCCAGCGCATCGAAGCAGCGGTTGCCAATCCGTCGCTCGAGACCTTCCCCTCGGACGATCTCGCCAACCTCGTCGCCTATGCCGCGCGGCTGGAAAGCCTCTACGGCGGCCGCCCGTTCAACCAGGCCCAGGCCGACGTGATCCGCGCCTACCTGAACTACCTCGCCTCGGGCCAGTCGCAGGCGCAGTTCCTCACCGTCTATGCCGGACTGATGGTGCAGTTCCTCGATCTCGTCCGCTCGGGCGCGGCACCCTCGTCGTTCAGCGGAACCTCGCTCACCGACATCAACGCCTTCATCTCCTACCGCTCGCGCACCGATGGCTTTGCCGCGCTGTCGAGCCAGAACCGCGTGCTGGTCGACGCCTACCTCGCCTTCATCCTTGGCGGCGGGAACGCTGACCAGTTCGTCGCGCGCTATACCTCGCTGACCCAAGCCTATTTCAGCTTCATCCGCAGCGGCGGCGATCCGCTGGCCTTCGAAGGGGCAACCCAGGCGACGCTTTCCGCCTACATCACATTCCTCAACGATTCCGGCCTGCTCGTCCGTCTGGCCGAAAGCGACCGTGCGCTGCTCCAGGCCTATCTCGCCAATGGCGGCACGGCCTTCATCCAGCAGTACCGCACTGCGCTGACCACCTATTTCGCCTATCTGCAGAGCGGCCAGTTGCCGAGCCAGTACGAAGGCGCCGATCCCGCCGCGCTGCGCCAATACCTCGAAACGCTGCAGGCCACCGGCCTGTTCGAGCAGGTGCTGGGCGCTCAGGCGACGTTCTATGCGCAGTATCTCGCCCATCTGAAACGGGGCGGCACCATCGACGGCTGGCAGGGCCTGCCCGCCAATGTCTTTGCAGGATACGCGCAGGCTCTCGCCAGCTATCAGGCCTATCTTGCCGCAGGTGGCGTGCCATCTGCCTATACCGCGCTCGATCCTGCCGTGCTGCGCCAGTATCTCGATGCGCTGGCCGCAGCGGGCGCGCTTGACCGCTTCCTGGGCAACACTGCCACGTTCTATGCGCAATACCTTGCCTACCTTGCAGGCGGCGGCACGATTGACGGGTGGCAGGGCCTGCCGTTCAACGTGTTCACCGGCTACGCCACCGCGCTGCAGGCCTATTACGATTTCCTCCAGAACGGAGGCCTGCCCTCGGCCTATACCGCGCTGACGCAGGACGAGATCCGGCAGTATCTGGCAGCCCTTTCGGCGGTCGGCGCGAACGAGGCCTTCCTCGGCCAGCTTGCCAGCTTCTACACGGCGTTCTTCACCTATCTTGCCAATGGCGGAAACCCCGACCTCTACACCGGCCTGCCCACCCCGCCGAATTATCAGGCCTTTGCCGATGCGCTTTCGGCCTATGTCGCCTACCTTCAGGCAGGCGGCGTGCCGAGCGCCTATACCGGCGCAGACCTTGCCCTGCTGCAGCAGTACATCAAGGCGCTGATCGACAGCGGCAAGCTCTCCACGCTGCTGGCAGGACAAGCCCAGTTCCTCACCGCCTACTACGCGTTCCTCGCAGGCGGCGGCACGCCCGATGGCTATTCGGCATTGCCGGTCTATGCGACGTACGTCACCGCGCTCGAAGCCTACTACGCCTTCCTCGCAGGCGGCGGAAAGCCTTCGGAATACACCGCGCTCACGCAGGCGCAGATCCTCGCCTACCTCAAGGCGCTGACCGATGCGGGCGTCCTCGCCGCGCTGTTCGATGGCACGACGCTGGCCTTCATCCAGAGCTTCTACGTCTATCTGGCGGGCGGCGGGAATCCGGACCTGTTCTCAGGCCTTCCGGGTTCAGGCGGTGGCACCGGAGGCGGTACGGGCGGCACGCGGCTTACCACCTACACCGGCGGCTTCCCCTCGAACGCATCGGGATCGAAGGCCATCGCCGGACACGCCGGGAACATCCAGCCGGCCAACTCCACGCCCAACATCAATGCCGATGGCTCGCTGTTCTCGGCTGGCGACATCGGCACGCTTGGCGCAAAGGTCACGGACATAGCAGGCGATGCCAGCGCCATCGTCGGCCGTTTCTACGATGGCAATGCCCGCTTCAAGAACAGCCAGTTTGGCTTTGGCACCAACAATGGCCTGCCCTACGTGGTCCTCGCGCCCAAGGGGGGAACGCTGCCGGTTTCGGGCACCATCGACTACAAGGTGCTGGCGGCAACGCGTCCGGTCTATTCCGACGGGCGCACCGCGCCGGGCACTTTCGATGCAGCGCTGACCATCGGCTTTTCCAGCAACAACACCCGGCTGACCTTCCGCACGCTCGGCACGATCGTCATGCCCGAGGCCAGCGGCGATGTGACCTACACCTTCAGCACGCCCAATTATGCGGGCGGGCAGATGCAGGAGGTGATCTACGACAGCCTCGGCAACTACTTCTTCGGCACCGGCATGACCGGCACCGGGCAGGCCTGCGTCTCCGGCGGCACCGGCTGCAACATCAGCCTCTACGGCGATTTTGCTGGAACCAGGCCCGAAGAGCGCCTCGGCCTGATGTATCAGACCTACGGCGGCGCGTTCAACGCAGGCCGCCTTCAGGGCGCGGTGATCTTCGGCAAGGAGGGCACGCTACCGGGCGGAAGCACGGGCAGCGGGGGCACGGGCACGGGCGGCGTTCTCACCAGCTACACCGGGGGCTTCACCGGCACCAATCCGCGGATCAACTTCATCACGACGCTGCGCCTGTCGAGCGGGACCCTGCTCGCGGGCAGCGAATCGGGCTTCAGCGCGCTGGCCTATACGCTCGACAGCAATGGCGGGCTGACCAGCTATACCCGCGCCGGAAACTTCACCCGCACGCCGGGCACGATGACCATCGGCGACGTGGCAGGCGATGCCGATGTGCTGCTCGGTCGCTGGTCCAATGGCACCAACACCGGGGCCAACCCCTTCACCCTGAATGCCAATCAGGGCTTCCACTACGTAATGACTAGCGCCCTGCCGACCGGCTTTGCCGCTCCGACGACGGGGATCATCCAGTACGATCTCTATGCGGCGACCAAGCCGACGTGGATCGACGGATCGGGCGCACCCGGCACATTCACCGGCAGCTTCAAAGTCAACTTCGGGCTCGCCGTGCCCAAGGTCGGGATGGAAGCGAAGATCGTGATGCCAACAGGCGGCGCGGGCGGCGGGGCCTATACCTTCGACTTCGCAACGCCCGGCGGCCTTGCCGACATCACGCAATCGACCAGTGATTTCAACGTGTTCTCGAACCAGAGCTTCAGCTTCGTGGTGCCGGGTGACGATCATTCCGGCACCTGCTCCACCGGCACCTGCTACATCGCCGCCTTCGGCAGCTGGGCAGGCAGCACCGACAAGATCGGCCTGACCTACACCGCCGTCAGCCCCGCAGGCAGCGGCAAGAACATCATCGGCGCAGCAGCGCTCAAGGTGGGTTCGGGGACGGGCGCCGGAACGGGAACCGGTTCTGGCACTGGTGGGAGCACCGGAACGACCGCCGCTCCCACCGGAACCGCCAAGTACGTCGGCTTTGTGGGCGGCGGCAGGTTCGCCACGTTCGACAACACCACCAATGTCACCGCCACCAGCGACGGCAAGATTTCGCAGATCGACGGGTTCTACAAACTCAACGGCGCGACCAACACCGACAACGGCACCGCAGGTGGCGTGATTGCATGGTCACGCTGGGTCAACGGCGGGGTCACCAGCCTTGGCCAGCTGGGGAACACCACGCTCGGCGCAGGTGGCCTCGCGCAAGTCTGGGGCACGCCTGCCACCAACGTGCCGACCAGCGGCAAGGTCGATTACGCCCTCGTCGGCAGCACCCGTCCGGCAACAGGCGACGCGGTCGTCGGCACGCTCGACAGCGCCAAGCTCTCGGTCGATTTCACTGCCGCCAAGGTCGGGTTCGAAGCGGCGCTGACGGTCTCTGGCTCGGCCGTGACGATGTCGACAGCAGGCGGCGCGGCAAGCCCCTCGTTGTCGCTCCGTACAAGCGGAACGACGTTCGCGGCCGGCACCGGCCAGATGACTCTGACGGGGGCCTCGGGCGTTTCGATGGAAGGGTTCCTCGCTGGCAACGGCGCGTCTCATGCCGGCGTCGGGTATTTCCTCCAGACGACCACCGGCAATGTTGCAGGTGCCATCGCGTTCGGTCCGAAGGCACCCTGAGAACGTCAACCAAGATGACCGCATTTGTCACGAGAGTGACGGGACAGTTGTGTGGGAGTCAGGGGGGAGTTGCCGCAGAGTTACCCCAGAGTTGGAAAAGGGCCGCACGAGGGGTGCGGCCCGGTTTCAAGGGGATGACCGATGCTTCGCAGGACCTTTGCTTTCACCGTACTTTCAATGGTTTCAACCGCCGCCCTGGCAGCTGACAAGGAACCGCCCGTCACGCTCAACAAGTGCGAAACGAGCTACGGCACGGTCGCGCTGGTCGATGGCGATACGCAAGGCTGGACCAAGTACGGCCTGTCCTCGCCGCGCGAACTGATCGCCGCGATGGCCCGTGAATCCGGCTGCTTCGCGCTCCATGATCCCGCCAGCGGCAAGCCCGCCACGTTCCTGATGAACGTGATCGCGGGCGACAAGGAAGAAGTCGACAAGTCCATCGAAACCGCCAAGGGCGTCGCCATGGAAGGCCTCGTCCGCTCGGGCGCGGCGAGCGGGATGCTGCGCGGGATTCCCGGCGGCGGCTCGATGCTCGGCATGTTCGGCGGCTTTGGCGGCAAGAAGAAGGTGGTGGCCGCGGGCATCCGCCTGATCAGCCCGGCCAATGGCCAGACCGTCGCTTCGGGCGCGGGCGAGGTCAAGAAGACCACGATTTCTTTCGGAAATGGCGGCGGAACCATCGGCGCCGTGGCCAGCGGCGCGACCGGCGCGGCCTATGCCGGGAGCAAGGACGGGCAGATGCTGATCGAGGCATTCGTCAAGGCTTTCAATGGCATATCGGCGCAAGGCCCCTCGCTCGCCTCGCTCGTTCCTGCCGCAGCGCTCGCCCCGACACCGGCTCCCGCGCCAGTAGCCGCGACAACGGCGATCGACACCAAGATGCTGGCCGCCGCCGACCTCAAGTCCGCAACGCTTCGCACCGTGCGCGCCGGAACCGCTCTCACCCCCACCGGTCAGCGGCAAGGTCTGTTCATCGAGGTCCAGGACAGCTTCGGCACCAAGGGCTGGGTCTCGGTAGAGGACATGCGCTGAAGAGCCAGATGACGCTAGGTTGCATCGTCGTGACGGAGCCGATTTTGGCCCAGCGCGAGGAGAGAGGAGGGAGCCATGCTCGTCCATAGTGACCGACGATCGACGCTGCGATGGGCCAAAAGCGGCCCGCCCCTTCGGGGTTGCGTCAGGAAGCCCCTCGGACAGCGTCACTTTGCTTGTCCGGGGCAACCAGCCCGGCCTGCGCAAAGTTCCTTGCCGAGAAGCTTCCTGACGCAATCCCGGCGATGCAACCTAGCGTCATCTGGCTCCTGCGCACGAAACGAAGTGTTGCATGGCCACCGTCCGGCGTGAAATGATCGCGTCGGACGGTTCGGCCATGTGGCAGAGGTCGAGCCCCGGAGTTCCAGAATGAAGAGCGGTCTCAACATCCTGTATGTGGAAGACGATCCGCGCGCCGCGCAGGCGGTGCAGGACCTCGTGCTCGCCGATGGCGACCGGCTGGCCTGGGAGCAGACCGGAACCGGAGGGTTGCAGCGCGCCGGGGCCGAAGACTTTGACGTGATCATCCTCGACCGCATGCTGCCCGACATCGACGGTTTGACCATCGTCTCGCGCCTGCGCGCCGCGGGCGTGGGCACACCGGTGCTGATGCTCTCGGCGCTGGGGCGCAGCGAGAACCGCATCGAGGGGCTGGAAGCGGGCGTCGACGATTACCTCGCCAAGCCTTACGAACCGCAGGAACTGGTGGCCCGGCTGCGGGCGCTGCACCGCCGGGCAGCGGGTGCGGTCCACGGCGCGGTGATCATCTACGGCGCGTTCGAATGCCACGTGAAGGCCCGCACCGCGTTCCGTTCGGGCAAGCACATCGCGCTCAGCCCCAAGGAATTCGCGCTGTTCCGCTATTTCATGGAGAACGCGGGCGAGACGGTGACGCGCGAGATGCTGCTGCGCGATGTGTGGAACATGAACTTCGATCCCCAGACCAACGTCGTCGACGTCAACATCGGCCGCCTGCGCCGCAAGCTCGAAGACGGCTTTGCCGCACCTGCGCTCGAGACGATCTGGGGTGCGGGATACCGCCTGACGAGAGGCGAATGAAGCCTGCGCGCGTCCGTGCCCGGTCGATCTTCGGCCAGCTGACGACGGCCTCGATCCTGATCGCGGTCATCGCGGTGGGCGTGCTGTTTGCGGTCACCACGATCACCGTCCAGCGCCAGACCCGCACTTCGCTTTCCGCCACCGTCTCGACAGATCTGGCAGGCCTGATCGACATCTATGCGACGGCGGGCCGAGAGGAACTGTTGCGTCGCGTGGCCGACCGGCAGGACGTGGTCAGCCTCGAAGGACGGCGATCGCACTACATGGTCGCCGATGGCGCGGGGCGCTTGCTGGCGGGCGACGTGAAGCGCTGGCCCGAGCTCAATGCCGCGCGCTCAGAAGAGGGGTTCGTGACGCTGGGCGATGGCACCGAGGTCTATGCGCAAGGGGCCAAGCTTGCCCCGGACCTGCAACTGCTGGTGGCGCGCGAGTACGACCGCGACAGGTCCGCGCTTGCCGTGCTGTCAGCCGCGTTCCTTGCCGTGGGCGCGGCGATCGTCGCGGCAGTCGCGTTCGTTGCCTGGATCACGGCGCGGCATCTTGCGCGGCGGATGGACGCTGTGAACGCGGCGCTTGGAGCGGCGGCGGACGGGCGCGCCGCGAGCTTTCCCGCCCGCCTGCGTGGCGGCGACGAGATCGACGAAGTGGCAGGCCACGGCGCAAGGCTTCTGGCGCGGCAGGCGCAACTGCTGAAGGCCTACAAGCAGGTGTCCGAACACGTCGCGCACGAAGTCCGCACCCCGCTGATGCACCTCGACAACCGCCTGGGCACGGCGATGCAGGCCCGGCCTGAAGGCGCGGGCGGGCCGATCGGCCAGTCACGCGAGGATATTCGCGCGATCCTGTCGATGCTCGATTCGCTGCTCGACATCGCCTCTGCCGAGAGCCGCCGGGGCGATCTGGCGGGCCTCGCCGAGATCGACATGAGCGCGCTCGTCACCAGTCTTGCGGACCTTTACGAAGGCAGTGCCGAAGACGCCGGGCTGACTCTCGAAATGTCGATTGCCAAGGGCGTGACCATGCTGGGCGAGCGGATGCAGATCACTCGGCTGCTGTCCAACCTGCTCGACAATGCGATCAAGTACGTTCCCGAAGGCGGGTGCGTCCGCCTGATCCTGCGCCCCGGCCCGCAAGTGACGGTGGAGGACGACGGCCCCGGCATTCCCCGCGACCAGCGCGACCGCGTGTTCGAACGGTTTGCGCGTGCAACCGCCCCCGGTGACCGGCCCGGCCACGGTCTCGGCCTTGCCCTTTCCCGCGCCATTGCCGAGCGCCACGGCCTTGTCCTGAGGCTGGGCGATACCCCGCGCGGCGCGCAATTCATCCTGGAGCCTGCCCCATGAAAGTCCTTTCAGCCCTGAGCCTTGCCTGCGCTCTCGCGCTCGGCGGTTGCGCTGCCGACGGTACCCGCGCCGCGCGCGAAGTGCCGGTTCGCGTGGTGCTGTCGGGCACGGCAGAACCGGCCGAGGCGGTGGCGAGCCTGCTTGCCGATGCCGATGCCGCACAGGGCGATCCCAAGCGGCTGGGCGCGATCCTTGCCGCGCTCGATGCGTTCGGCGCACGGCCCATGGCCGGCGAGGCGGACCCGGTGGCCACGTGGCGCAGCAAGGCCGCAATACCAAAGACGCCGCCCTATCGCGGGCGCGTGCTGGGCCCTGCCTACAAGGCGGGCATGCTCAACCCCGGCGCGACGGTGCGCCTGCCGCAGCTGTTCGACGGTGGCCGATCGGCGCGCGTGGCAGTGGCGACGCCGGGACAGGCGGGACTCGACTTTACGGTGCTAGACGGCGAGGCCAAGCCGGTCTGCCCGCCCGCCAAGGCGCGCACCCGCGAATGCATGTGGACGCCGCTGTTCAGCGGACGCTTCGAGATCGTGCTGACCAATCCTTCGAGCAACGCTGCGGGCTATTATCTCGTGATCGACTGAGGCCGCAGCGGTGATCGAGACTGTAGGGCGTTACCGTTGCGCTTGATCACTTCCCGAGATGCGCATGAAGTGATCGGACGTATCTTTCCTCGGCGCTCTTCAGAAGCTGCGGTCTTGTCCTCGAGCGGGGGCCGGAATTCTCCATCACATCGAAGCCGGGCAGGTTCAGGGCCGCCAGCAAGGTCACGATATTGTCCTCGATATCGTGACGCCGCTTGCCGAGGCTGGGAATCCTGCTCAGGTCCAGATAGGTCAGGCCAAATGACAGAAGGTCACGAAAGCCAAGTCTTTCGGAGAGTCCTGCTGCGATTCGAAACTCCATCGCAGCGGCCATCTGGCGCAGGGCATCATCGGTCTGGGCGCTTAGTCGCTGGTCGCTGCTGCGTCCGCGGTTCTTGAGCACCAGCCAATCGATCGGCGGCAGACCCAAGCGGGCTCGCTCACCCCGAAGCTCGGACACCAGGGCTCCGAATTGGCCCGGGCCGGCAAACTGCCGGGTTACGTGATTTATCTTCCCGAGACCCGTTGTATCGAACGTCGAGTTGCCGACAGGCGTCACGAGAGTGTCGGCAATCGCCATGGCAAAGCGCGCAGTCGTGGAATCCGATCCGGGCAGATCGATGACAACAAAATCGACGCCGCCCCCCAGACGGTTGATTTCCTGATGCAACAGCGCGCCACTTTGCTTTTCGAGCACGAGATGCCGAGGGCTTGGAAGTTCGATCCGCAGGGCACCTGCAGTGCCAGACCGTACATCAAGCGCACTGGCCAGCGACTTCTGTCGGCGGTCCAGATCAACTGCAAGAACCTTCGCACCTGAATAGCTCAGCGCAATGCAGACATGCATTGCCAAGGTGGATTTGCCTACGCCACCCTTCTCGTTGGCAAAGACGATGACATGTGCCGGAATGCGCGGTCGACTGACGACTTCCCCCAGGATCACCGAGGGTACCGAGCCGTCACCCCAGCCGGATGCAGATGTGTTCACCTGAGACCTTTCCGGCTCGCCGCTCTTGGCAGAGCCGTTTATCCGACGCTTTCACACGGGAACTGTTCTGGCATCATCAGGCACGCGTCCGATGGTATCAACAGCCGTTTGGCTCTATCGGCATAGACCATGAGGTTACGGCAGCATGCCTTAGAGCGGGTGGACACCGCTCTATGCGGGCGATGCGCAAGAATGGGCTTACTCTCTCTATCGGGATGAGGAGACTTGCGTGGCCCGTCAGCCAAACAAGAACCTGATTTGGTCAGTCTCCCAAATCAGAAACCCGGTCTGCGACCTGCGTGACTTTACCCGACTGAGATGACGTGATGTCCATCCTGCTTAGCGATCTCCAAACGCCGACCCGTAAAGCTCCTGGCTATGTCGATCGCCGTCAGCAGATGCTGGCTCGGCTTCACGGTCGTGAACGCACCACCTGACGCAAGCACGAACGGAAGCACCAACTGATCGGCAAGGTAAGGGCCTGCAAAAGCGGAGGATTCTGCATACCCTTGCATGCGAGCGGCGGCGGTCTTCGCCAGTCGTTCGGCAGTTACGCCAAGCTGGCCAAATGCGCTCACGATCTCGGTGACGTTGGCGTATCGGGCTTCGAGGAGGAGAATGATGCCAGGCCCCTGGTCTGCCGGGACCTGACACATGCGAAACGCTTCCTCGGGCCAATCGGCAAGATCGCGCCGCGTCCGCGCCAGCATGCGTTCCCCGATTTCGCCAGGAAGTGCCGAAAAGACCGCTGTGGCAGACACGCCAAGTCTGTCGCCACGTGCGGTGCAATCCAAGGGCGTCAACGGCGCGGGTACGATGTCCACCTCGATCCTGCCGCCGCCGCGTGGATAGAAGCCATGACGGACCAGCCGTACTGAGACTTGCGGCCCCATCCGGTTGATGATCGGCATGAATGCGCGTTCGATGAACTCGAACGGAGGCGCGAGCATATTGTGCGTCCCACCCTCGAGCACGAGGCGCGACGGGCCACCTGCCAGCGCAAGCGGCAACAGCACGGTCTGCAATACGAGCCCTGTCGAGCCTGCCGTGCCGACCGCAAAGTGGTACTCACCGGGGATGGTGCGACCGGGACGGAACGTCAGTTCCGAACTGCCCACCGCAAGACCCGTGCATTCGGAGCCCGAAATCGCCGCTGCCGCTTCTACCGCCGTGACGTGCTGGCGCATCAATCCCGGCTTCGGGCGCCTGGCGCGGATGTCGGTGATGCGGAAGGGCTGCCCGGTGACCAGCGCGAGTGCGCACGAATTGCGCACCATCTGGCCCCCGCCTTCGCCTTCCGAACCGTCGATCGTAATCATCTGTCTACCAATCAGGAGGCTTGGCGGCCTGCATGAAGGGGATCAGCCCTTCACGCAGACGACCTGCTTCAACGTGTGGACGATTTCCACCAGATCGGCCTGTGCGGCCATCACGGCTTCGATCGGCTTGTAGGCCCGCGGCGTCTCGTCGATCACGCCAGCGTCCTTGCGACACTCGACGCCCTCGGTATCGGCGATATGCTCGTCGAGCGACACCAGCTTCTTGGCCTGGGTGCGGCTCATGACGCGGCCCGCGCCGTGGCTGCAGCTGTCAAAGCTCTCCGGGTTGCCCAATCCGCGCACGATGAAGCTCTTCGCTCCCATCGAGCCCGGGATGATCCCCAGCACGCCTTTGGCCGCACGCACCGCCCCCTTGCGGGTCACGAGCACGTTCTCGCCGAAGTGGTTTTCCCGCGTCACATAGTTGTGATGGCAGTTCACCGCTTCCATTTCAGCCTCGAAGGGCTTGGCGATCTTTGTCCGCAGCGCGGCGATGACGTTGGTCATCATCATGCGGCGGTTCAGCGCGGCGAAGTCCTGTGCCCAGCCAACCGCTTCGACGTAGTCATCGAAGTGATCGGTTCCTTCCGGGAAGTAGGCGAGATCCTGGTCGGGCAGGTTGATGTGCCACTTGCGCATGTCCTGCTTGGCGAGCTCGATGAAGAACGTGCCGATCGCATTGCCCACCCCGCGCGAACCGGAATGCAGCATGACCCAGACGCGCGCCTCCTGATCGAGGCACAGCTCGATGAAGTGGTTGCCCGTGCCCAGCGTGCCGAGGTGCGTGAGGTTGTTGGTGTTCTTCAGCCGCGGGAACTTGGCGCAGATCGCCTCGAACCGCGCCACGAGCACTGCCCAGGCATCGACGATCGCCGGGGGTGGCGAGCCCCACGAACCGTGATCGCGCTGCCCGCGTCCGACGCTGCGCCCATGCGGAACTGCCTGCTCGATCGCAGAGCGGATGCCATCGAGCGTATCGGGCAGGTCGTGTGCCATCAGCGAAGTGCGCGCGGCCATCATGCCGCAGCCGATGTCGACGCCAACGGCTGCCGGAATGACGGCACCCCTGGTCGGGATGACCGACCCCACAGTCGCGCCGATGCCGACATGGACGTCGGGCATAGCTGCCACGTGCTTGAAGATGAACGGCATCTGCGCCGCACGCGTCAGCTGTGCCCGCGCCTCGTCCTCGACGGGCACGCCACGCGTCCACATCTTGATCGGCACCCCGCCGGGCACGTGCTGGAATTCGAAAGTCGTATCGGCCTCGATCGGCCTCCTTTGGTTGCATCATGGTGCTGGCGAAGAGATTTTGGCGAGACATTTCTCCTGAGCTTCTCCGGTTGCCCCGGGGCTGGATTCGGACCACCGACCTCCGGCTCCCAAGGCCGGCGCTCTGGCGCATCCGAGCTACACCCTGTCTCGGACCTTGAGGGCGGTCGGCCCATTCCGACCGCCCTGCGGCTCCGCTTGTGCCGGGCTGTTCGACCTACCCGACACAGAAGTATCAGCAGGTACCGTGCCAGTTTGGATGAGGGCTGCTTCGAGAGAAAGTACAATACTGAGATATAATGGTATTTTTATGAACTTGGGGATTTCGGTTTGCACGGCACTCTATCAGGCGGTGTCCAATTTGTATCCCATAGGATAAGATGATAGAAATTTGGCGCATGAAGCCTGTCACCGTCATCAGCTTTCTCGGCTCCACATTGGATGCGTCCAAGTTCGGCCCTTCACGTTGGATGAAGTGGCGGCCATCAGTGGGGCTGTGCATGCACGAAGACCTGCGCGTGGATCGCTTCGTGATGATCCACGGCACGGCTCACAGACGCCTTGCCCAGTACGTGACCGAGGATATCGCGTCCGTATCCCCCGAGACGGACGTCGAGCATCATGTGATCGACTTTGCGGACCCTTGGGATTTCGAGGAAGTTTACGGCAAGCTTCTCGATTTCGCGCGCGCGCAGCCGTTTGATCCTGATGCCGAGGATTTGCTTGTCCACATCACCACCGGCACTCACGTCGCACAGATCTGCCTCTTTCTGCTGACGGAAGCCCATTACCTTCCGGGGCGGCTACTGCAGACGCAACCCAAGCGTGGCGCTCCTGACGCTGCAGGGACATGGAGCGTCATCGACCTCGATCTGTCGCGTTACGACAGCATTGCCACACGCTTTGCCAGCGAGGCTGAGGCGAGTACCTCGTTCCTCAAGTCGGGCATCGAAACGCACAATCCTGCGTTCAACGCGATGATCGAAGAGATCGAGCAAGTCGCGAGCCGCACCCGTGCGCCGATCCTGCTGATGGGGCCGACAGGTGCAGGCAAAAGCCAGCTTGCGCGCCGGATCTTCGAACTGAAGAAGCTGAAGCGCCAGGTCAGCGGACAGTTCGTCGAAGTGAACTGCGCGACCTTGCGCGGCGACAGCGCGATGTCTGCGTTGTTCGGCCACAAGAAGGGTGCATTCACAGGCGCCGCGGCCGACCGCCCGGGTCTGCTGCGCACAGCGGACGGCGGCCTCCTGTTCCTCGACGAAATCGGCGAGCTCGGCCTCGACGAGCAGGCGATGATCCTGCGCGCAATCGAGGACAAGCGCTTCCTGCCCGTCGGTGCCGACCGTGAGACAGAGAGCAACTTCCAGCTGATCGCCGGCACAAACCGCGATCTAGCCCGGTGCGTGGCAGACGGCACCTTCCGCGAAGACCTCTACGCCCGGCTCAATCTGTGGACTTTCACGCTGCCGGGACTTGCCCAACGTCGCGAGGACATTGCGCCGAACCTGGATTACGAACTTGATCGCCATGCCGAACGCGAAGGCGAACGCGTGACCTTCAACAAGGAAGCCCGCGACCGGTATCTTTCCTTTGCCGTCTCGAACGAGGCGCAATGGCCGGGCAACTTCCGCGACCTTGCCGCAAGTATCACCCGAATGGCGACGTTTTCGCCCAAAGGCCGCATCGACAGTGACGTGGTTGCCACAGAGATTGCGCGATTGAGGCGACTTTGGGTCGGCAACGAGCGTCCGGCAGACGACCTCGACACGCTGCTGGATGATCGGCAACGCGCAGATCTTGATCCGTTTGATCGGGTCCAGCTGGCGTATGTCGTTGCAACTTGCCGAGCCAGCCGTTCGCTGTCCGAAGCGGGACGCCTGCTTTTTGCCGCTTCGCGCACCAAGCGCGCCAGTACCAATGATGCCGATCGCTTGCGCAAGTACCTTGGCCGTTTTGGTCTGTCCTGGGAGCGGCTGAGCTGAGCTCGCCACAGCCAACCTGCCGGCCAAAAGGCAAGCGATCCTGACCCAGCTCAGGCAGCCTCCGCCGCCTACGTGCCCGGACCAAACACCTAGACCCGGCCCACGCTGCTGTAGGCAAAGCCCGCCGCGCGCGCTTCTGCCGGGTCATAGACATTGCGCAGGTCGACCAGCACCGGCGCGTTCATCAGCTTCTTCACGCGGGCAAAGTCCAGCGCGCGAAACGCATCCCATTCGGTGACGAGTGCTACGGCATCCGCCCCTTCGACGGCGGCGTATGTGCTCGAAACCATCTTAACGTCGGGCATGATCGCGGCGGCCGCCTCCATGCCCTCGGGATCGTAGGCCAGCACTTCGGCACCCGCATCAAGCAGCGTCTGCACGATGGCGATGGAGGGCGCATCGCGCATGTCATCGGTGTTGGGCTTGAACGTGAGGCCGAGCAGCGCGACGCGCTTGCCCCGCGCATCGCCGCCCAGCGCCTCGATCACCTTGCGGCCCATTGCGCGCTTGCGGCTGTCGTTGACCTTGACCACCGCTTCCACCAGCCGCACCGGGCTGTTGTAATCCTCAGCCGTCTTGAGCAGAGCGAGCGTATCCTTGGGGAAGCACGAGCCGCCATAGCCCGGCCCGGCGTGGAGGAACTTGGCGCCGATTCGATTGTCGAGACCGATGCCGCGCGCCACGTCCTGCACATCGCCGCCGACCTTTTCGCACAGGTCCGCCATCTCGTTGATGAAGGTGATCTTGGTGGCGAGGAAGGCATTGGCGGCGTACTTGATCAGCTCGCTGCTGCGGCGCGAGGTGAACAGAATCGGTGCGCGGTTGAGGAACAGCGGGCGATAGACCTCGCGCATCACGCCGCGCGCCCATTCTTCCTCGGCCCCGATGACGATGCGATCAGGACGCTTGAAATCACCGATGGCCGCACCCTCGCGCAGGAATTCGGGGTTGGACACCACGGCGAATTTCACGTCAGTGCCGCTCTCGCGGATGATCCGCTCAACCTCGTCGCCAGTGCCCACGGGCACGGTCGACTTGGTGACGACCACCGTGGGCGTGGTGATGTTGGCTGCCAGCTCCTGCGCCACCGCATAGACATAGGTCAGGTCGGCATGCCCATCACCTCGCCGCGAAGGCGTGCCCACGGCTATGAAGATCGCAGCCGCGCCCTCGATGGATGCGGCAAGATCGGTCGAGAACGACAGCCGCCCCGCCTTGACGTTTGCTGCGACCAGTTCGGCAAGACCCGGCTCGTAGATCGGCATCACGCCCGCCCGCAGCCGCTCGATCTTGCTCTCGTCCTTGTCGATGCAGACCACATCGTGGCCGAAATCGGCAAAGCAGGCTCCAGAAACCAGCCCGACATAGCCCGAGCCAACCATTGCGATCTTCATCAAAGCACTCCGTACAGCACAGCGCTGTTAGCAAGCGGGAGGCAATCCCGGAACCCTGCTTGCGGGCGGGCTTCCTACGCGTCTAACCTTTCGGGAACATGACCACCACAACGCTCCCCGAATCCTGGCGCCCCGCGCTCGAACACGTCCTGCAATCGCCGCCGCTGCGCACGCTGGGCGGCTTTATCAAAGCCGAGGAGCGCGCGGGCAAGGTGATCTACCCGCCCCGCGGCACCCGCCTTGCCGCGCTGGAGATGACCCCGCTCGACAAGGTGCGCGTCGTCATCCTCGGGCAGGACCCCTATCACGGTCCAGGGCAGGCCCATGGCCTCGCCTTCTCGGTCCAGCACGGCGTAAAGATCCCGCCGAGCCTGGTGAACATCTACAAGGAGCTCGAAGCCGACCTCGGCATCCCCCGCGCGGCCCACGGCAACCTCACGCACTGGGCAGAGCAGGGCGTGCTGCTGCTCAACAATGCGCTGACGGTGGAAGCGGCCAATGCCGGATCGCATCAGGGCAAGGGCTGGGAACTGTTCACCGATGCCGCCGTCGAAGCCGTCGCCGCGCGCCCCGATCCCACGGTGTTCATCCTGTGGGGCAGCCACGCGCAGAAGAAGGCCGCGCGTGTGGCGGCGCTCGCCCATGGCCCACATCTGGTGCTGAAGGCCCCGCACCCCAGCCCGCTGTCCGCGCACAACGGCTTCTTCGGCTCGAAACCGTTCAGCCAAGCCAACGCCTTCCTCGAAGCGAAGGGACGCGGGGCGATTGACTGGCGGGTGTGACGCAAAAAGCCCCGCCGGAGCGGGGCCTTTCGTCAGTCCATCAAGCCGAAGATCAGCCCGGGATCGCAGCCGAAGCAGCCTGCCCGTCACCTTCCGGCGCAGACAGGATGTCGCGCACGACCTGGCCCTTGGCCACGGTCTGCGTGCCTGGATCGCCCACGGTCGAGCGGATCGAGGCAGCAGCGGTGCCCGAACGGTTGATCGCATCCGTTTCCACGCTCGAACGCGCCGAAGGGCCGCCGAACAGGGTTTCGAGCGTCTGCTTGCCGGTTTCCGAATCCTGCGGACGCGGCGCGCCGGGGCTCGGCGGGGTCAGCGCGAAATCGGGCGGCACCACCAGCGGCGCGGCGCGGGTCACGGCCATTTCGTCGGGACGGTCACGGTTGAACAGCGAACCGCCGCCACCGCAGGCCGACAGAAGAGTCGCCGCCGAGACGACAAGAGCAAGGGCGGCAGCTTTACGCATCATGCATTCTCCGTGGCGGTATGGTCGCCGCTATCGTTGGGCTTTTCGCGCGATTTGAACGAGCGGGCAAGCAGTATCAGGACACCGAACGTGATCGCCACGTCGGCCAGATTGAAGATAGCGAAAGGCCGCCACGTGCCGATGTGCAGGTCGGCATAGTCGATGACGTAGCCGAACATCAGCCGGTCATAGATATTGCCGAGCGCCCCGCCGAGCACGAGGCCGAGCGCAAGGATGTCCCCGCGCAGCGTTTCGCGCAGCATCCACACCGTCACGCCCAGCGCGATGAGCGCGGTCACGATGATCAGGCCATAGCGCATTTCCATCGAGGTCGCGGTGAACATCCCGAAGGAGACGCCCTCGTTCTCGGCATAGCGCAAGTCGAACACCGGCAGCAGATCGATCACCGCCCGATCGCGCAGCATCAGCGGGCCGACCATGATCGCCTTCACGATCCGGTCCACCACTGCCACCAGCAGCGCGAGGCCAAGGCCCTCGATGCGCGGACGGGTCAGCATCAAGCCGCTGCACCTGCGTCAATTGCCGCCACGACCTCGTCACAACGGTCGCACAGCGCGCCGTCTTCCGTGACTTCCGGAAGCAGGCGCCAGCAACGGCCGCACTTGTGGTCGGTGGAACGGGTGACGGTCACGTCACTGCCCTGCCCGCGCATTACTGTCGCGGTGATGAACAGTTCCGCCAGATCGGCTTCCGGAGCGGATTCCGGCACGGTCACGACCGCTTCGAGGCCCGAACCCAGCACCTTTTCGCGGCGCAGAGGTTCGATGGCTTCGTTCACCGTCTGGCGCAGGGCGCGCAGCTCGTTCCAGCGCGCTTCGTCCACCGAAACGGCAGGCACTTCCGGCCATTCCAGCAGATGCACGCTGTCGCTGCCCGGATAGCGCGACTGCCACACTTCCTCGGACGTGAACACCAGCACCGGCGCGCCATAGCGGACCAGCGCGTGGAACAGCGTGTCGAGCACGGTGCGATAGGCGCGGCGCTTCGGGTCAGTCGGCGCGTCGCAATAGAGGCAGTCCTTGCGGATATCGAAGAAGAAGGCCGAGAGGTCCTCGTTGCAGAAGTCGGTCAGCGCGCGGACATAGGTGTTGTAGTCGAAGTCATCGACCGCCTGCCGCAACGTGGCGTCCAGCTTGCCGAGCAGGCCGAGCATGTACTGCTCCAGCTCGGGCATCTCCGCCACCGGCAGCCGTTCGTCCTCGCTGAAACCGTCCAGCGCGCCCAGCAGATAGCGATAGGTGTTGCGCAGCTTGCGATACTGGTCGGCAACGCCCTGCAGGATCTCCTTGCCGATGCGGTGGTCCTCGGTGAAATCGACCGAGAGCGCCCAGAGCCGCAGGATATCCGCGCCGTAATCGCGCATCAGATCGATCGGGCTGATCGTGTTGCCGAGCGACTTGGACATCTTCATGCCCTTCTGGTCCATGGTGAACCCGTGCGTCAGCACCGCATCATAAGGCGCCCGCCCGCGCGTGGCGCTGGATTCCAGCAGCGAGGACTGGAACCAGCCGCGATGCTGGTCCGACCCTTCGAGATAGAGGTTCGCAGGCCATTGCAGGTCCGGCCAGCGCCCCGATTCCAGCACGAAGGCATGGGTGGAGCCGGAATCGAACCACACGTCCAAGATGTCGGTGACGCGCTCGTAATCGTCGAGCTTGTACTTCTCGCCTAGGTACTCCTGCGCCCGTTCCTCGTCCCACGCATCCACGCCCTCGGCCATGACGGCGGCGACAATGCGCGCGTTCACTTCGGGATCGTTGAGGTACTGGCCGGTCTTGCGATCCACGAACAGCGTGATCGGGACACCCCACGCGCGTTGGCGCGACAGCACCCAGTCCGGACGACCTTCAACCATCGCACCGATGCGGTTCCGGCCCTTCTCTGGCACGAAGCGCGTGTCGGCGATGGCCTTGAGCGCGGTTTCCCTGAGCGTCCCCCTCCCGCAGGCGGGAGGGGTTAGGGGTGGGCTTGTTTCAGAGGTGTCGCTTGCGGCAAGGCCCACCCCCGCCCCCTCCCGCCTGCGGGAGGGGAGTTCCTTGTCCATCGGCACAAACCACTGCGGCGTGCAGCGATAGATCACCTTGGCCTTCGAACGCCACGAATGCGGATAGGAATGCTTGTAATCGGCACTCGCCGCCAGCAGCCCGCCAGCCTCGCGCAGGGCCTCACAGATCGGCCCGTCGGGCGCATTGAACTTGGGGTTGATGACCGAGCCTTGCCCGCCGAGCCATGCCCAGTCCTCGCGATACTTGCCATCGCCCTGCACCGCGAACACCGGCTCGATCCCGTGCGCCTTGCACAGCGCAAAGTCGTCCTCGCCATGATCGGGCGCCATGTGAACAAGGCCGGTGCCGCTGTCGGTGGTGACGAAATCGCCCGGCAGCATCGGACGCGGCTTGGCGAAGAACCCGCCGAGCGCGTGCATCGGGTGGCGGCAGATCGTTCCGGTGAGGTCAGAGCCTTTGCCTTGCCAGAGCACATCGATTTCGCGCGCCTTGCCGAGCCGATGAAGAACATCGCCGTTCAACACCAACTCTTTGGCAAGCAGCATTGCAGGCTCGCCAGAGTCACCGACGAGCACATACTCAACCTCCGGCCCATAAGCCAAAGCCTGGTTCACCGGGATCGTCCACGGCGTCGTCGTCCAGATCACCGCATGCGCGCCGACCAGTTCCGCGATCGGCGACTCAACAATCTCGAACGCCACGTCGATCTGGGTCGAGACGATATCCTCGTATTCAACTTCAGCCTCGGCCAGCGCGGTCTTTTCAACTGGCGACCACATCACCGGCTTGGCCCCGCGATAGAGCTGGCCGCTTTCGGCAAACTTCAGCAGTTCGCGCACGATGGTTCCCTCGGCTTGGGCGTCCATCGTCAGGTAGGGGTTGTCCCAATCGCCATTGATGCCGAGGCGCTTCAACTGCTCGCGCTGCACGTCGACCCACTTCTGGGCATAGGCGCGGCATTCGGCGCGGAATTCCTTTGGCGGAACCTCGTCCTTGTTCTTCTTTTTCTTGCGGTACTCTTCCTCGACCTTCCACTCGATGGGCAGGCCATGGCAGTCCCAGCCGGGAACATAGGGCGCGTCCTTGCCCAGCAGCGTCTGGGTGCGGCAGACCATGTCTTTCAGGATATGGTTCAGCGCATGGCCGATGTGCATGTCGCCATTGGCATAGGGCGGGCCGTCATGCAGAATGAACTTCTCGCGCCCTTTGCGCGCCTCGCGCAGCTTCCGGTAAATCCCCTCGTCCTGCCAGCGCGAAAGAATGACCGGCTCCTTCTGGGGGAGGCCAGCCTTCATCGGGAAATCGGTCTTCGGCAGGAAGACGGTCGGTCGATAATCTCTGGGCTCTTGGCGCGGTGCTTCAGTCATGACCGGCGGGCCTTAGCGCTGCGGCGGCCTTTGCGCAATTTTTCTGGCGTGGTGGGGTGGTAGGAACTGCGTTAGGGGAAAGGCAGGCTGTTTCACGCAGAGACGCGGAGGAAGAAGAGAGACGCACAGAAGTCGCGCTTGCGGCGAAGCCGCTTGGGATTCTCGGCGCTTGCGTGTTGCGTCAGGTCGTCGGCACAAAGAGCCTGTCGGCCCGGCGCAGCATCTCTGCGTCTCTACTTCTTCTCCGCGTCTCTGCGTGAAACAGAACCACCGCTACGCCAGCAGCCGCCGAGCCTCGTCGCAGTCCCGCTCCATCTGCGCCACCAGCGCATCCAGCCCGTCAAACTTCGCCTCGGGCCGCAGGAAGTGGTGGAACGCCACCTCGATTTCCTGCCCGTAGAGATCGCCCGAGAAATCGAAAAAGTGCGGCTCGAGCAGTTCCTTGGGCGGATCGAAGGTCGGGCGAATGCCCAGATTCGCCGCGCCCTTAAGCAGACGACCATCCGGCAAACGCCCAGTCACCGCATAGATGCCATAGCGCGGGCGCAGGTACATGCCGATGTCGAGGTTGGCGGTCGGGAAGTTGATCGTGCGACCCAGCTTGTCGCCATGCTGCACCAGCCCGCGGATCGCGAAGGGCCGCGTCAGCAGCTTCGTCGCCGTCTCGCAATCGCCCGATTTCAACGCATCGCGGATGCGACTAGATGAGACGACTTCACCCTCCAGCGTGACCGGCCCCACCGCGCGAGCCGAAAGCCCGAAGCGCGGCCCATCTTCGCGCAGCACCTGCGCATTGCCGCTGCGGCCCTTGCCGAAGGTGAAGTCCTCACCCGTCACCACGCCCACGGCACCCAGATGCCCGACCAGCCCCGCCTCGATCCATTCGAGCGCGGTCATGCCCGCCACATCCGCGCCGAAGTGGATCACCAGCATGGCATCGGCCCCGGCTGCGCCGAACAACTCCTGCCGCTGATCCAGCGTGGTCAGGCGAAACGGCTCGGCATCGGGCTTGAAATGGCGCACCGGATGCGGATCGAACGTGGCGACGATAGCCGGACGCCCTTCCGCCCTGGCCCAACGGATCGCCTCGCCCACCACCGCCTGATGGCCCAGATGAAACCCGTCGAAATTGCCCAGCGCGACAATCCCGCCACGCATCGTTTCCGGCACCGGCTGCAGGCTGTCGAGGCGGATCATGCGCCTACCTTGGCGTAAGTGACGAAATCGAAAGCGGGTCTTTCAGCCTGCGCCTGATGCACTTCGCGCGATACCTCTATCCACTCCGGTCCGAGCGGCTCCATCACGGTATCCCCCTCGAACGCCCCGTGTATCTCGGTCAATTCCACGCGTTCGGCAAGGGGCATGAACAGGCGGTAGATCTCCGCCCCGCCGACGACGGCAACTTCGCCCTCATGCGCCAGCGCCAGCGCCTGCTCGACATTCTTCGCCACTTCCGCCCCCTCGGCGCTCCACCCGCCATCGCGGGTCAGCACGATATGGCGGCGACCGGGCAGCAGTCCCGGCAGGCTCTCGAAAGTCTTGCGGCCCATGATCATAGGCTTGTTCATCGTCAGCGCCTTGAACCGCTTCAAGTCCGCAGGCAGCCGCCACGGCAAGGCATTGTCCTTGCCGATCACGCCGTTGGTGGCGCGGGCGTAGATCAGGAAGAGTCCGGGCCGTACCCCGCTCACAGCACCAGCCGCGTCACGTGGCCCATCTTGCGCCCGGGCCGCACTGCCGCCTTGCCATAGAGGTGCAAGTGGTTGGCAGGGTCCGAAAGGATCGCGGGCCAATCGTGCGCATCGTCGCCGATCAGGTTGTCCATGACCACGCCCTTGGCCGCCAGCGCAGTCGAGCCCAGCGGCAGCCCGCAGATCGCGCGCACATGGTTCTCGAACTGGCTGGTGAGCGCGCCCTCGATGGTCCAGTGCCCGGAGTTGTGCACGCGCGGGGCCATCTCGTTGAACACCGGGCCGTCCGCCGTGGCGAAGAATTCCAGCGTCAGCACGCCGACATAGCCCAGCGCATCGGCCACTTTCGCCGCGAGCGCCCGCGCATCTTCCACCTGCGCCACGATAACCGGCGATGCAGGTACGGTCGAACGGTCCAGAATACCGCTCTTGTGCACATTCTCGGCGCTATCCCAGAACCGCACCTCGCCCGCCTCGGTGCGTACGAGGATCACCGAGAACTCCGCCTCGAACGTCACGAAGCCTTCGTAGATCAGCGGCTTGCCGGGAAGCTCCACGGCTTCCGCATCGGACGGCTGCATGATCCGCCACTGGCCCTTGCCATCATAGCCATCACGCCGCGTCTTGAGGATGCCGGGCGCGCCGATGCTGGCAACCGCCGCGCGCAGATCGTCCATCGAATCGACCGTGGCCCAAGGCGCGGGCCGCCCGCCCAGCGCTTCGACGAACGACTTCTCGTTCACCCGATCCTGCGCCACTTCCAGCGCCTTTGCGGGGGGATGGAGCGGCGCATGTGCCGACACCGCCGCCAGAGGCGCAGCCGCCACATTCTCGAACTCATAGGTAACCACGGCGCACTGCGCGGCAAAAGCCGCCAGCGCCGCTTCGTCGTCATACTCGCCTTGCGTGAACGCGGCGCAGACATCGGCGGCAATCGAATCCGCTTCCGGCGCATAGACGTGGCAGCGATAGCCCAGGTTCGCCGCCGCCAGCGCGATCATCCGGCCCAGCTGGCCGCCACCGAGGATGCCGATCGTCTCGCCGGGGGGGATCATCAGACCGGCTTCTCCGCCACCGATTCGGTCTGCGCGGTGCGGAAGGCGATCAGACGCTGCGCCAACGCCTCGTCCGAAGTCGCCAAAATCGAAGCCGCCAGAATCCCCGCGTTCGTCGCCCCCGGAACACCAATCGCCAGCGTTCCAACCGGAATCCCGCCCGGCATCTGCACGATCGAAAGCAGCGAATCCATGCCCTTCAAGGCCTTCGATTCCACCGGCACGCCCAGCACCGGCAGGTGCGTCATCGAGGCGACCATGCCCGGCAGATGCGCCGCGCCGCCCGCGCCCGCGATCACCACCTTGAAGCCTTCGAGGTGTGCGCCCTTGGCAAAGCTCACCAGCCGCTCAGGCGTGCGATGCGCCGAGACGATGCGACATTCATGCGCCACGCCCAGCTTCTCCAGCACGGCAGACGCGTTCTTCATCGTCTCCCAGTCGGACTGGCTGCCCATGACGATGGCAACTTGCGGCTTCTCAGACATCTCCCCTGCCCCCTTCAGGCTTTCGGGCGCTCAGCGCTCCGAGAGGTAGTAGCGTTCGATCTCGGCAAGATTGTCGTCGAGTTCATAGATGATCGGCTGCCCGGTGGGGATTTCGAGGCCGGTGATGTCCTCGTCCGAAATGCCCGACAGATGCTTGACCAGCGCGCGCAGCGAGTTGCCATGGGCCGAGACGATCACCGTCTCCCCGGCACGCAGCGCAGGTGCGATCTTCTCTTCCCAGCAGGGAAGCACGCGCGCGATGGTGTCCTTGAGGCTTTCGGTCGAAGGCACCGCGATCCCGGCATAGCGCGGGTCGGACGCCAGATCGAACTCGCTGCCCGCTTCCAGCGGCGGCGGCGGCACATCAAAGCTGCGGCGCCACACCTTGACCTGATCGTCGCCGTGCTTGGCCGCGGTCTCGGCCTTGTCGAGGCCGGTCAGCCCGCCATAGTGCCGCTCGTTAAGGCGCCAGTCCTTGTCTTCCTGCACCCACAGGCGACCGGCAGCCTCAAGCGCCAGATGCAGCGTCTTGATCGCGCGCGTCTGCAGCGAGGTGAAGGCCAGCGTCGGCAACACGCCCTTGTCCTTGAGCAGCTTGCCCGCCGCAAACGCTTCAGCCGCACCCTTCTCGGTCACGTCCACGTCCCACCAGCCGGTGAAGCGGTTTTCGAGGTTCCACTGCGACTGGCCGTGGCGAATCAGGATCAGGCGGGGCATCGGGGCATCCTGTAGCTGACTAAAAAAAAGGAACCGCGCCCCTAGCGTCAGGCGGCCGGATTGGAAAGCCCGGTTTCCGGCGAATCGGGCGATTCGGACACCACTGCATCGGCCGCGCCTGCAACGGCTTCCAGAGCGCGCGCCTGCGCCTTGCGCCGTTTCAGGTTCTCGCGCAGTCGCGCGGCCAGCCGTTCCTCGCGGCTCATCGTGGACTTTTGTTCGCTCATTGCCCGCCTGATTGCAGCGATCCCCGCCTTACTGCAAGCCCTGCAGGACTTTGGCCCCGAACGTCGCTTGACAAAGCCAGCCCCCCCCGTCATTAGCGCGCCCCTGCCCACCCCGCCCGTCACCGGTGCCGGAGTGGCCAAGCGGAAATGGTGTGCTGCTGTAGCTCAGTGGTAGAGCGCATCCTTGGTAAGGCTGAGGTCGGGAGTTCAATCCTCCCCAGCAGCACCATTTCCCCGGACTTCGGAAAATCAGGCCCTGAGGTCCGCCCATTCCGGGTGACGCCGGAACGCGGCCTCGACATAGCTGCACTGTGGCTCGATCTTGAACCCGAACTTGCGCGCGTCCGCGATCAGCGCCTTGACCAGTTCGCCCGCCACGCCGCGCCCGCCGATCTCGGTCGGCACCAGCGTATGGTCGGCCACCACCAAATCGCCGTTCCGCTGATAGGTCAGCCGCCCGATCGCCTCGCTGCCTTCCACCTTGGCGTGGTATTCCCCGCGCGATCCCTGATCGAGGTGGGTGATGGTGACGTCTGCCATGCGGTAAATTCCTTGCCCTTTGCACCCCGGCACTTCGGGGTCGCTTGACCCGAAACGCGCAGGGTCACATTGCGGTTTCCCATGAAGTTCTTCTCCGACAATGCCGCCGCCGTCCACCCCCGCTTGTGGGCCGCGATGCACGCTGCCGACGCACCCGATTCGGGCTACGACGGCGATGCCCTTTCACAGCGCATGGACGAGGCATTTTCCGATCTGTTCGGCACCGAATGCACCGCGCTGTGGGTCGCCACCGGCACCGCGGCGAACTGCCTTGCGCTCGCCGCAATGGTCCCCCCTCACGGCGGCGTGGTCTGCCACCGCGAGGCGCATATCGAGATGGACGAGGGCGGAGCACCGGGCTTTTACCTGCACGGCGCCAAGCTCATGCTGGCAGACGGCGAAGGCGCAAAGCTGACGCCCGCGAGCATTGCCAAGGTCATCGACCCGATCCGCAACGACGTCCATCAGGTCCAGCCGCACGCGATCTCGATCACGCAGGCCACCGAATATGGCCGGGTCTATACGCCGGAGGAAGTCGCCCGGATCGGCTCGCTCGCCCAGGGGCGCGGGCTTGGCCTGCACATGGACGGCGCGCGCTTTGCCAATGCCGTCGCGCACCTTGGCTGCCGTCCGGCCGAAGTCACCGCGCAGGCAGGCGTCGACGTCCTGACCTTCGGCTGCGTCAAGAACGGCGGGATGAATGCCGAAGCGCTGGTGTTCTTCGACATGGAACTGGCCGACGTGGTTCGCTACCGCCGCAAGCGTGCCGGACACCTGCAATCCAAGGGCCGCTACCTCGCCGCGCAGGTCCTCGCGATGATCGAGGGCGACCTCTGGCTCGAAAACGCCCGCGCCGCCAATGCGGCCGCGCAGGAAATCGCACAGGCCTGCGGCGAGCGCCTGTTCCACGCCGTGGAAGCGAACGAACTGTTCGTCGTGCTCTCGCCCGCCGAGCAGGCCACCTTGCGTGCCCAAGGCTTCGATTTCTACGACTGGACCGCGCCTGAAGGTGCCTCCGGTGCCGCCCGCCTCGTCACCGCATGGAACAGCGATCCCGCCGAAGTCTCCGCGCTTGCCCGCGCCATTGCCGCGCTATGAGCGAGCAGGAACTACCCGGACGCGAATTACCCGGTCAGGCCCGCTTCTGGCAGTGGGACGTCGCAGGCCCGTTCTTCCTCGTCGCACTGATCTGGGGATCGACCTGGCTGGTGATCAAGGACCAGATCGGCAGCGTTCCGCCAAGCTGGTCGGTCACATGGCGTTTCGTCGCTGCGGCCATCGGCATGGGCGTGCTCGCACTGGTCCGGCGGGAATCGCTGCGCCTCAATGCAGAAGGCCTCAAGGTCGCGGCCCTCCTCGGCCTGCTGCAGTTCGTGATGAACTTCCAGTTCGTCTACCGCGCCGAACATCACCTGACATCGGGCATAGTCGCCGTGTTCTTCGCTCTGCTGGTGGTGCCCAACGCGCTGATGGCGTGGGCCGTGCTCAAGCAGCCGGTCACGCGCGGGTTCATCGGCGGTTCGCTGGTCGCAGGGGCAGGCATCGCCCTGCTGCTGCTCCACGAATACCGCATGGCCCCACCCGAAGGACAAGTCCTGACCGGCATCGCGCTGACCACCGCCGCCCTGTTCAGCGCCTCGTCGGCCAATGTGCTGCAGGCCAGCCCGATGGCAAGGCGCGTGGCCATGGTGCCGATGCTGGCATGGGCCATGCTGATTGGCGCTGTGCTCGACGGAGCCTTCGCGTGGGTCGTCGAAGGACCGCCGCAGTTCGATCCGCGCCCCGGCTACGTGTTCGGCGTGCTCTATCTCGGGATCGTTGGTTCGGTGGTCACATTCCCGCTATACTTCCGCTTGCTCCAGCGTCTGGGAGCCGGTCGCGGGGCCTACAACGGCGTGCTGGTGCCAGTCGTCGCGATGCTGCTCTCGACCGTGTTCGAGGGTTATCGCTGGTCGGTGCTGGCACTTGCCGGATCGGCCTTGGCAATGGTCGGCCTCGTGCTGGCGCTCAGGGCGCGCAGCCCCTCGCGATAGGTCGGAAAGGCGGGCTTCCAGCCAAGCAGGCGCTTGGCCTTGCCGTTCGCCACGCGCCGGTTCTCGGCATAGAACGCCAGCGCCATGGGCGAGAGGTTGGCCTCCTCCAGCGACTGCATCGGCGGTGGTTCCACCCCGAGAATCCGCGCCGCTTCCTCGATCACCGTGTTCTGGCTGCAGGGCAGATCGTCGGCAAGGTTGTAGATCCCCGCAGGCCCCGAAAACCCGGCAATCACCCCGCTGGCAATGTCTTCCACGTGCACCCGGCTGAAAACCTGCCCCGGAATATCGATGCGATGCGCCTTGCCCTCGGCCACCCGCTCGAGCGCGCTGCGCCCCGGCCCGTAGATGCCGGGCAGGCGGTAGACCCGCACCTTTGGCGATAGCGCCTGCCAGTCGAGATCCGCCTGAGTCCGCGCCGATCGCCGCCCGGTGCCTACAACCGAGCCTTCATCCACCCACGCCCCGCCCGCATCTCCATAGACGCCGGTCGAGGAGAGGTAGCCGATGGCTGCGAGCGGTGCGGCGGCAATCGCCTCACCATAGGTCTGCAACACCGGATCGCCGCCCTCGCGAAGTGGCGGGACGGAGGACAGGACGTGCGTCGCCTGCGCCAGCGCCGCCTCCACCGCAGCACGGTCGGCAAAGGCGATATCGCCCGCGCTGCCCGTCCCGCGCACGGTCCAGCCCTGCGCCCGCAGCCGCGCGGCGATCACCTGCGCGGTGTAGCCCATTCCGAAGATCAGCAAGTTTCCCATCAAAAGCCTGATAACCGCGATTGCCGCACAGCGCACCACTTCCTAAGTTCATGTCCATGAACGATCTCTCCGGCCAGCCCGTCATCGCCCCCACCGTGATCCACCGCGCGGACTATCGTCCGCCCGAATGGCTCGTCCCCGAGATCGCGCTGGATTTCGCGCTCTCGCTCGATGCCACGCGGGTTCAGGCAACGCTGAAGGTTGCGAAGAATGCTGCTGGATCAGGCACTTCGCTGCTGCGTCTCAATGGTGATGCGATCGAGGCCAAGGCCGTCACGGTCGACGGCCATGCGCACAACGACTGGCACATGGACGGCACCGACCTCGTCATCGAACTGCCCGGCGATGCCCATGACGTGGGCATCGAAACGCTGATCAATCCATCGGAAAATACTCAGCTTTCAGGGCTTTACGCCTCGAACGGCCTGCTCTGCACCCAGTGCGAGGCCGAAGGCTTCCGCCGCATCACCTTCTTCCCCGACCGGCCCGACGTGCTTTCGGTCTATTCGGTGCGGATGAGCGGGGACAAGGCGCTGTTCCCGGTGCTCCTGTCCAACGGCAACCCCACCGCTGCGGGCGAAAATGGCGACGGAACGCACTGGGCCGAGTGGCACGATCCCTGGCCCAAGCCCTCGTACCTGTTCGCGCTGGTCGCCGGTGAACTCGTCGCAAACCGCGATAATTTCACGACAAAATCGGGCCGCAAGGTGAACCTGGCGATCTACGTCCGCCCCGGCGACGAGGCCCGGACCGACCACGCCATGCGCTCGCTCATCGCTTCGATGAAGTGGGACGAGGATGTCTATGGGCGCGAGTATGACCTCGATGATTTCAACATCGTCGCGGTCAGCGATTTCAACGCCGGCGCGATGGAGAACAAGGGCCTTAACGTCTTCAATACGCGCTATATTCTCGCCGATCCCGAAACCGCGACCGATGGCGATTACGACGCGATCGAGGGCGTGGTGGCGCATGAGTACTTCCACAACTGGTCGGGCAACCGCGTGACCTGCCGCGATTGGTTCCAGCTCTCGCTCAAGGAGGGCTTCACAGTCCTTAGAGATCAACAGTTTAGCGCGGATCGCGGCTCCGCTCCGGTCAAGCGGATCGAGGATGTGCGTATCTTGCGGGCCGTGCAATTCCCTGAGGATTCGGGGCCGCTGGCGCATCCGATCCGGCCGGATTCCTATCAGGAAATCAGCAACTTCTACACCGCGACTGTCTACAACAAGGGCGCCGAGGTGATCCGCATGATGACCGTGCTGGCAGGCATGGAGCGGTTCCTCAAGGGCACCACGCTCTACTTCGACCGCCACGACGGCGAGGCGGCGACCTGCGAAGACTTTGTAAAGGCTATGGAAGATGGCGCGGGGCTGGACCTGAAGCAGTTCCGCAACTGGTACGAGCAGGCCGGAACGCCGCGAGTCAGCGTCGAAATGACGCTCGAAAATGCAAATCCAACTCTCGAAGGCGAAGGGGCAACTCTCGGGGGCAGAGCGGTAACTCTCACCCTCAAACAGGCAACTCAGCCCACTCCGGGGCAGGCGCAGAAGAAGCCTTTCGTGATCCCGCTGCGCGTCGCGCTGTTCGACCGCGAGACCGGCAAGCACCACGGCGAGGAACTGATCGTCCTCACCGAAACGGAGCAGTCCTTCACCTTCGACGGTTTCGATTCGCTTCCCGTCCTTTCCATCAACCGCGGCTTCTCCGCCCCGGTCGAGATCGTCGCGCCGGTGACCACCGAAGACCTCCTCTTCCTCGCCCGCCACGACGACGATCCCTTCGCCCGCTATGAAGCAATGCAGCAGCTGATCGTGCGCCATCTCGTGGGCGCGGTGGCGGGGACGCTGGAGAAGCGCGAGGCATCGCAGGCCGCGATCGGCGCGGCGATGGGCGCGATCCTTGATGACACCGCGCTCGACGATCTGATGCGCGGCGAGTTGCTGATCCTTCCGGGCGAAGCCTACCTTGCCGAACAGCTGAACCGCGCCGACCCGACGCGCATCTTTGCCGAGCGCGAAGGCCTCAAGCGCTGGTTGGGCACGACGCTCAAGGACAAGTGGCTCGCGCTGCATGATCGCGTCTCCGCCGTTCCCTACAGCCTCGAGGCCGAGGCACGGGGCGCGCGCAAGTGCAAGACGCAAGCGCTCGTCTATCTGGGCGCGGCCGACCCTGCCGAGGCCGCACGCCGGGCCAAGGCGCAGTACGATGCCGCCACCAACATGACCGACCGCCAGGGCGCGCTGATGGTGCTGTGCAGCCTTGATTGCCCCGAGCGCGAGGCGGCGCTGGCCGATTTCCACGCACGCTTTGCCGGCAACATGCTGGTGATCGACAAGTGGTTCTCGCTGCAGGCGGGCTCGCTCAATCCCAAGGCGACCGAGCATGTGAAGGCTCTGGCCGAGCATCCCGACTTCACCATGACCAACCCCAACCGCGTCCGCGCGCTGTGGATGGCCTTTGCGGCCAATGCGCAGGCATTCCACAAGGACGGCGGCGAGGGTTACCGGCTGATCGCGGACCTGATCCTCCGGCTCGATCCGATCAACGGCAACGTCGCGGCGCGCTTCGTGCCCTACCTTGGCCGGTGGAAGAAGGTGGACGAGACCCGCGCCGCGCTGATGCGCGCGGAACTGGAACGGATCGCCGCCGAGCCGACCCTTTCGCGCGATGTGCGCGAGCAGGTGAGCAAGAGTCTGGAGGCGTGACCGTTGAGGCGCTGACCCATCCGCTGCTGTCGGGCGCGGCGCATGGTTTCCTTGGCCGCAAGGGCGGGGTTAGCACGGGTGACCTTGCGGGGCTCAACGTCAGCTACAGCGAGGACGATCCGGCGCTGACGTCTGAAAACCGCCGCCGGGCGGTGGAGGCGGTGCTGCCGGGCGGGACCTTGCAGACCTGCTTCCAGATCCATTCGCCCGATGTGGTTACGGTGACCGAGCCCTGGGCCGATGCGGATCGCCCGAAAGCCGATGCGCTGGTGACGGACCGTCGCGGCATTGTCCTCGGCGTGCTGACCGCAGACTGCGCGCCAGTGCTGTTCTGCGATGCCGTGGCGGGCGTGGTCGGCGCGGCCCATGCCGGGTGGAAGGGCGCTTTCACCGGCGTGACCGACGCCACCATCGCGGCAATGGAGGCCTTGGGCGCAACACGCGACAACATCGCCGCCGTGGTCGGCCCCTGCATTGCGCAGAAGAGCTATGAAGTGGACTCCGGCTTCGAGGCGCGGTTCCTTGAACAGGCAGCGGAAAACGAACGCTTCTTCCGCGCCGGGCGCGAAGGCCATGCGTGGTTCGACCTTGAAGGCTACGTCGCATCGCGGCTGCGTGATGCGGGGCTGGGCAAGGTCGGCATGCTGGGCGAGGATACTTACGCGCAAGAGGAGCGCTTCTATTCGTTCCGCCGCGCCACCCATCGCAAGGAGCCGGGCTACGGACGGCAGATCTCGCTGATCGCGCTGCCGGCCTGAACGCCATGGCGCTGCCGGTGCTCTACAGCTTTCGCCGCTGCCCCTATGCGATGCGGGCGCGACTGGCGATTGCGGTGAGCGGGCTGCAGTTGGAGCTGCGCGAGATCAAGCTGTCGGCCAAGCCGCCCGCGATGCTTGAAGCCTCGCCCAAGGGCACGGTGCCGGTGCTGGTCCTGCCCGATGGTACGGTGATCGAGCAGAGCCTTGACGTGATGCGCTGGGCCTTGGCGCAATGCGATCCAGAGGGATGGCTGGAGCGTGACGATGCCGCGCTGATCGAACGCAACGACGGGCCGTTCAAGCATGACCTTGATCGCTACAAGTATCCCGAACGGCATGGCAGCGATGCTGTTGCGCACCGGGAGAGCGGCATGGTGTTCCTGCGCGAACTCGACGAAAGGCTTGCCGCTGGTCCGCAGCTTTGCGGCGAAGCGCGCGGGCTGGCGGACATGGCGGTGATGCCGTTCGTGCGCCAGTTTGCCGCGGTGGATGGCGAGTGGTTCGACCAGCAGCCCCTGCCCCATGTGCAGCGCTGGCTGGCGGGGCATCTGGAATCCGGCCTGTTCGCGCGCGTGATGGGCAAGTTTGCGCCGTGGCGCGAGGGGGATTTGCCGGTGGTGTTTCCGGTTGGTTGAGGCTGCGGATTCGTCTTTTGCCGCTGGCGTTGCTGGCCCACCCCCAACCCCTCCCGCCTGCGGGAGGGGAGTATTGGAAAGCGCCCTCCCGCTTGCGGGAGAGGGGAAGAAAGGCCTTCCATCCGTCCCCTGCACGCGCACGGCCCACTCGGTTCGTCGCAAGGCTGGTGCTGTCAGTGCCCGAAATCGGGTTCCCGGGCGGGATCGTTCATGCAGGCGAAAGTTTGGCCGCAACACCGATGCATTTTTGAAGGTCGCAAGGAGCGTTTTCGATGACTACCACTTCCCCCCGGCGTGCAGGAATGATCTTGCTGGCCGCCGCCGCTGCGTCTGTTTCGGCCATTGCAGTCGCCCAGCCCCAGCAAAACGGCATGCAGGACCCCAACATCATCGTTGAAGGCGAAGTCCTGCCCGATACGGCGGCGATGACCAAGGGGCCCGAGGTCAAGGGCATCATCACCGCGCGCAAGGGCGACAAGATGAAGGTGACCGCCGACGATGGCACCAGCACGGTGGTTTTCGTGAATGACGCGACCGTGGTGAAGGCAAGTTCAGGCCTGTTCGGCTCGAAGAAGCTGACGACGGCGAACCTGCTCAACGGGTTGCCGGTTTCGGTGAAGACGATGCAGGCAGGCGAGACGCTGCTGGCCAGCCAGATCACCTTCAGGAACGGTGATTTCAAGACCGCCAACATGATCCGCAACGGCACCGCACAGGGCTTTGCCGAGCAGACCGCCGCCACCGCCGCGCTCAAGGGCCGCATGGGCGATATCGACAAGTACAACATCAAGGCCACGACCAACGTCTATTTCGACACCGGCAAATATGCGCTGACCCCGCAGGCCAAGGCCGAGCTGTGCCAGACCGCCCAGATGGCGAACGGCACCGACAACGCGTTGATGCTGGTGGTGGGCTACACCGATTCGGTCGGTGACGAGGAATACAACCAGACGCTGAGCGAGAAGCGCGCGGCGAGCGTGATCAACTTCCTCCAGCAGCAGTGCCGCTGGGCGCCCTACCGCATGCTGACGCCCACCGGGATGGCCGAGTCCGATCCGGCAGCGGACAATTCGACCGAGGAAGGCAAGGCCCAGAACCGCCGCGTGGCGGTGAACATTCTGGTGAGCAAGGCCATCGACGGGCTTTGATCCGGATGGGGCAGGTGGTGGTCCCAGGATAACCCACCACTACTCCTGTTCGTCGCCCCGGGCTTGACCCGGGGCCCCGCTTGCATCTTCCTAAGGACGCGCGAGGCCGCCGAAGAAAAGCGGGGCCCCGGATCAAGTCCGGGGCGACGGTCTCTTTCTTTGGCGCGGGCAGTTAAGTCAGAGCAGCCCCAGTGCGTCGAGCCGCGCTTCCAGAACGTCCGGGTCGCCGGTGAAGTGGTGGACGTTCCACCCGAGTGAGCGGGCCGTAGCTACGTTCGCGGTATTGTCGTCGATGAACAGCATCGTTTCGGGCGCGCGCCCGAAGCGATAGGCGGCGAGGTGGAAGATCGCGGGGTCAGGCTTGATCAGGCGCTCGACTGCCGAGATCACGATGTCGCGCATGTGATCGAGGATCGGGAAGGTCGGGCGGAACAGGTTCCACGAATCGATACCGAAATTGGTGATCGCATATTGTGGCACGTCCTTGGCGGCGAGGCGCTCGACCAGTTGGTGCGTGCCCGGCACTGGCCCCGGCAGGCTGGCGAGCCAGTTGCTGGCGTAGAGCGCGATCAGATCGGCGTATTGCGGGAATTGCGCGGTGCGGGTGATGACCATTTCCGAGAATGACACGCCTTCATCGTGCTGGGCGTGCCAGTCCTCGGTGACAACCTGCGATACGAATCGAGCGCGTTCGGCCGGATCGGGGATCGCTTCGGTGTAGATACCGGAAAGGTCGAACTGCACCAGCACGCGGCCGATGTCCCAGACTACTGCCTCTACGCCCATCGCAGCCTCACCGAAGGTGGCCCATAAACGACTGCGCCCCCGCGTTTGGGCGGGGGCAGCGTGGCTGGGTCTCCAGCCTGCAGGTTTCCGATGCAGCCCCGCCGTCGCGAGACTGCACCGAAACTGGTTAGATCAACCCTGGCGCGCCTTGAAGCGCTTCTGGGTCTTGTTGATCACATAGACGCGGCCACGACGGCGAATGACGCGGTTGTCCCGGTGGCGGTCCTTGAGCGACTTCAGGCTGTTGCGAATCTTCATGTCGAATCCCTTTGCCCGAAGCTGACCGGGCCGAAAACTGAAGCGACGCCGTTAGTGGGGGCAATACCCCAAGTCAACCCTGCAGGTCGCTTTCATGGCGCTTGCCCGCCTGCCCATGCCGTGCAAATCCTGAAGCTTGCGGGGCTGCTCCCGCAAGGCAAGGACGGAAACCGGGCGGATGAGTGCTTCGACCATGGCAGGGCTGCTGCACAAGCCGGGGCAATCGACATTCCTCAACCCCGCGCTGATGGCGATGAACGTGCTCGAGTTCGACATGCCGGACGCGATTCTGGCCGAGCTTGCACCACTGGCAGACGCCCTTCGCGCGATGGAGGCAAACGATACCGTCTATGCGCTGCCGGGCGGCGTGAGGCTCTACAACCAGCGCCCATCTGGCTGGAAAAGCGACATCTGCTGGCTGAGCAATGCCGACGAGGCCGCGTACCGCTGGTTCGAGAACCTGTTTCGCCGGCTGAAGCTGGACGAAGCGGTGGCGCCATTCGTCGCGCACGATTCGCAGATCCGGCTCTATTCCGGGTTCTTCGTCACGCGCAGCCACTGCACCTCGCATGACATGCACCATGACTGGCTGACGCCCCAAAACACCGCCTTCACGGTCATGGCTCCGTTGACGGACAATGCCTGTGCCATGGGCCTCGCTTACCGCTCGGTCCATGGCGACGAGCGTGAGTACCGTTACCGCATGGGCAAGGGCGTGGCCTTCGGCTCGGGCTTCCTCCACTCGACCGCGACCGGCAGGCTCGACGAGCGCGCGGTGTTTCTGTCGCTCACCTTCGGGACCGACCGGATGGCCGAGTGGGAGACGATCGAGAAGACCGCCGGACGGCAGGGGCGGTTCTTCTGCCAGCCGGACGGGGTGTTCCGGACGATCGGCGCTTAGCCGCCGCGAACCTCGCCCAGCTTGCGCTCCCACGCCAGAGCATGGGCGACGATAAGGTCGAGATCGGCGTACTTCGGCTGCCACGGCAGCGTCGCCTTGATGCGGCTGTTGTCGGAAATCAGCGAATCGGGATCGCCCGCGCGGCGGCCCTGCAATTCGCGCACGATCTTGCGGTTGGTTACGCGATCCACGGCGTCGAGCACGTCGAGCACCGAGAAGCCGCGCCCGTAGCCGCAGTTCATGGTGAGCGATTGCGTGGGCGAGGCGATCAGCGCCTCGAGCGCGAGGACGTGCGCTGCGGCAAGGTCCGAGACGTGGATGTAGTCGCGAACGCCAGTGCCATCGTGCGTGGCGAAATCTGTGCCGAACACGCCGACCGACGCGCGCTTGCCGAGCGCCGCCTCCACCGCGACCTTGATCAGGTGGGTGGCACCTGCCGTGGACTGGCCTGTGCGCGCCTCGGGGTCTGCGCCTGCGACGTTGAAGTAACGCAGGACGCAATAGTTGAGCGGGTGCGCGGCGGCGACGTCGGCCAGCATGGTCTCGGTCATCAGCTTGGACATGCCGTAGGGATTGATCGGCCGCTTGGGGCTGTCTTCGGTGACGGGGGAGACTTCGGGGATGCCGTAAGTCGCCGCCGTTGAGGAGAAGATGAAGTGCGGGACGCCAGCATCCACCGCAGCTGCGATCAGCGCGCGGCTCTTGGCGGTGTTGTTGTGATAGTACTTGAGCGGGTTCTCGACCGATTCGGGCACGATGATCGACCCGGCAAAGTGCATCACGGCGCGGATGCCTTGTTCGGCAAAGATGCGTGCGAGGAGCGCGCCGTCCTCGATGTCGCCCTCATAGAAGGCGACGCCATCGGGCACGGCGAAGCGGAAGCCGGTGGTCAGGTTGTCGATCACCGCGACGGGATAGCCCGCATCCTTCAGCGCCAGCACGGCATGGCTGCCGATATAGCCTGCGCCGCCGGTGACGAGTACGGGGACCTTCGACATTGGCGTTCTGCTCCTTTGCGTGCAGGGTTTGCCCCGCAACCGCGTTCATGACTGCGACAGCGCGTGCGCTTTACACGCTCGGGCGGGTCCGCATCAGCCCCTTACGGGAAAAATACGAATGAACCACAAACTGCTTCTCTCCGCCGTTGCGACCCTTGTGTTTGCCGGAACAGCCATGGCCCAGCCGATGGGCGGGCGATGGGATGGTCCGATGGACCAGCGCTTGCGCGGGGAAGATGGCAGGCGGTCTATCGAGCCAGCAAAGAAGTTGGAGGTCGAGGCGTTCCAGTCCGCCGATGCCGCACCACTGCTGGGCAAAGGGCCGATCACCGTGGCCGCAGCCGATGGCACGGAGGCCGAATGGAAACTGCCGGTCTATGAAGCGGCGGTCGTCGATCAGCTGGCCAAGCTGGGATACGACACGGCGGTGAGCGGCGCGGAAGGCGGCCAGATCGCGCAGATCGGCATTCGCCACGAACAAGTCGTGCCCGAAGAGCCCAAGCGCAAGCCGGTTTCGGGCGCGATGGAAGTGGGCGTTTCCAATCGCGGCAACTACACCGCGATGGCGCTCAACATCGACCTGACCAAGGCGAAGAAGGCTATCGTCGCCACGCGCCTTGACGTGCGCATCCGCGACAAGGCGAGCAATCGCGTGCTGTGGGAAGGCCATGCCGAAGCCCAGACGCGCGAGGACGATGACGGGTTGAACAACGGTGCGGTGGCGGCGCGGCTGGCGTCCGCACTCTTTGCCAAGTTTGCAGACGCGCAGGTCGTGCCGGCGAGCTGATTGTGCCAATTGGCATTGCGGCGGACGGCAGAGCGTAGCACCACTGACGCCATGACAACGGGACGCAAGCCTATGAACCGCTTTTCTGCCGCAATTGCTCTTGGCCTTCTGGTCGCGACTCCGGTCATGGCCAAGCCTGCGCCGATAGACGTGACCCGCTTCCACACGGACCAGACCCTGCCCCGGCTGAAAGGCGCGGCAGTGATCGTCGAACCGGCGCCGGGTGCTGACGCGGTGAGCCTCGAGAATCAGGTGTGGCTGGACGCCGTGCAGAAGGAGCTCATGGCCAGCGGTTTCGGCAGCGCAACGCCGGGCGCGGTCGATGTCGTGGCCGAAGTGCGCGTGGACCGCGAAGTGCAGAAGCGCGAGAAGCAGCACGGGCCGGTGAGCGTGGGCGTTGGCGGATCGACCGGGAGCTATGGCGGCGGCCTGGGGCTGGGCCTCGGCTTCAACCTTGGCGGCGGGCCGAAGGAATACGTCGTCACGCGCCTGTCAGTACGCATCCGTGATCGCAAGACCGGCGAGGCGCTGTGGGAAGGCCGCGCCGACAACCGCGAGAACGCCAAGGCCAAGGAGGCCGAACCGGCCGTGGCCGCGCCGCGCCTTGCCCATGCCCTGTTCTCGGGCTTCCCCGGCACGTCGGGTGAGACTATCACTGTAAGAGCCAGATAGCATAAAATTGACCCACCGGGACGGAGCCGATTTTGGCTCAGCGCAAGGATAGAGGAGGGAGCCATGCCGTCGCATAGTGACCGACGAAAGACGCAGCGCTGGGCCAAAAGCGGCCCGCCCCTTCGGGGTTGCTTTGTGAGGCCCGCCGCCAGCGTCACGTCGCTTGCACGGGCAACCAGCCCGCGCTGCGCAACGTTCCTTGTCGGCGAACCTCACAAAGCAATCACGGCGGGTCAATTATATGTTATCTGGCTCTAAATGACAGATATCCGCATCAATGCCGCGTTCGATTCCGGCAATATCGAAGTGCTCTCGGTTTCGGGCGCGAGTGCACGGCTGGCGATCCGCAAGGACCGCGATTCCGAGTTTTTCCAGTGGTTCCACTTCCGCGTTGATGGCGCGGCAGGGCGCGAGCTTGAGCTGAAGATCACCGGGCTTGGCAATTCGGCCTATCCCGGCGGCTGGCCGGGATACCGCGCGGCGTTCTCTGAAGATCGCGAATACTGGGGCCGGACCGATACCCGCTATGATCCGGGCGAGGATGGCGGCACGCTGACAATCTGCCACACGCCGGACGCGGGCACCTGCTGGTTTGCCTATTTCGCGCCCTATTCGATGGAGCGGCATCACGATCTGGTGGCGCAAACCGCGGCGCTTCCCGGCGTCACCCATCGCTGCCTTGGCACCAGCATCGAGGGCCAGCCGATCGACTGTCTCGAACTGGGCGAAGGCCCGAAGCAGGTATGGCTCTATGCCCGCCAGCATCCCGGCGAATCGATGGCCGAGTGGTGGATCGAAGGCGCGCTCGAACTGCTGACCGATCCGGCGGACCCGCATGCACGCCGCCTGCGCCAGCTCTGCCGCTTCCACGTGGTGCCCAATGCCAACCCGGATGGGTCGTGCCGGGGGCACTTGCGCACCAATGCCGTGGGCGTGAACCTCAACCGCGAATGGCATGAGCCGACGCCGGAACGCTCGCCCGAAGTGCTGGCGATCCGCAACGCCATGGACGAGAGCGGCGTGGACTTCGCGATGGACGTCCACGGCGACGAGGCGATCCCGCACGTGTTCCTGGCCGGATTCGAAGGCATCCCTTCGTGGACCGACGAGCTTGGCGCATCCTACGAGCGCTACCGCCGCATCCTCGAACGCCGCACGCCCGATTTCCAGACGCGGCGCGGCTATCCCGTCGCTGCGCCGGGCCGCGCCAACCTGACCATGAGCACCAATCAGGTCGCCCACCGCTTCGGCTGCGTGGCGATGACGCTGGAAATGCCGTTCAAGGACAACGACGACCTGCCCTGCAAGGAACAGGGCTGGAGCCCGGAGCGCTCCAAGCTGCTGGCAAGGGATTGCCTGGCGTCGTTGCTGGAGTGGCTGGAGGGGTGATCTCGCTCCCCTCCCGCAAGCGGGAGGGGGTGGGGGTGGGCTTGCGACGACTGCGTCTTTGAATGGCGTGAGGTTAGTTAGAGATATCTCACGCAAAGACGCAAAGACGCGAAGATGTTGCGCTTGGAGCGCTGTAGCCTGAGCCGACGAACGTTTCGGCTGAGGGGGAGCTTTGGGCCAAACGCGACCCCCTTTGCGTCTTGGCGTCTTTGCGTGCCAATCCTTCTCGCTGCGCTTCCCCTTTACGCGACGTTAAGAGGTCATGGCGCATGTCCGACAAATGGCCCGCACCATCGCCCTCGTCCACGCGCCCCTCGCAGACCTCTCGCTGCAGGACCTTGCGCGCAAGGCGATCGTCCTCGGCTGCGCCGCCGCGCTGATCATGGCGGGCAAACCGTTCCTGTTCTTCTGAGCTGCTGGTCGCTGACACCTTGCACATCGTCATCCTGAACTTGTTTCAGGATCCATTGTGCCGACCGAGCAGCGTCTAGCTTCGAGAGATGGACCCTGAAAAAGTTCAGGGTGACGTCCGGTTTTTGTGATCCGTTTGGTGGGTGCGAATGACCGCACAGGTTTTGGCAGCCGACGCTAACGCCGCTGAAGTAGAACTTTATCAACGAGGACGACCATGGGGCGGTGATGATGCATAGTGTGCGCTGCAAACGCAGTGCCGCTCAGCTTAATCGTTCGGCCAATCGATTTTCGGATATCCCTCCATGAGGGCTGGCCCGTTCCCACGACTTGCACCTCAGAGAGATAAGCAGTCGGGTCTGCAAATTCGCCACCATCATCGATACACATTGGTTGGCGTAGCTTGAGTAGATAAAAACGCTCTTTGTCGTACTCAGTCGCAGATGTTCCGGTCGCCAAGCGGCCTTCGAGCAGGACTGTCGCATCTGTCTCCGCCGTGTTGACACAACCTGCCGTAGTGCGTTCCGAAACCGCTTGGGCTAAGCCGGGCGGCACACAAGAGGCGCACAAAGCTGCGAAAACAAGACTTCTCATAGTGACGCTACTTGTCTGCCAGTTACGCTTCGACCGCAATGGCGTTGTGTCCCGACAGGCTGCTTTTGTCGATTGCAAGTGGATTGCAGACTTTTGCTGCTCGACTAGACCAACGACGGGTTCTGCGGCTCAGATCAGAGCCTTCCACTGCAGCTAAGTGACAGACTTCGCGAGCTCTCGCACGCAATCCACTCGTCGCCCCGTGCTCGACACGGGGCTTGGCTTTTCTTTCGATTTTGCGCTCGGCATGGCCGCTCAACACGTGCTGCGAGTTTCGCAAGAGTCTGCGAGGCTGGCGTCAGAAGGTAGCCAAGCCCCGTGTCGAGCACGGGGCGACGAGGGGTTTGGGGTTGGTTGGGGCGGCGAGGGCCTCCGCCCGATGCGCCCCTACAAGATTTCCAGCACCTTTTCCTTCGGGCGGCACAGGCGCACGCCCTTGTCGGTTTCGACCAGCGGGCGTTCGATCAGCTTGGGTTCGGCGGCCATGGCGGCCAGCACCGTGGCGTCATCGGCTGAGGGCAGGCCGCGTTCCTCGGCGTCGGTGCCGCGCAGGCGCAGGCCTTGTTGCGGGGTCAATCCGGCATCGCGGTAGAGCTGGGCGAGCTTTTCGGCGGTGGGCGGGGTCTTGAGGTATTCGATCACCGTCACATCCGCGCCCGCCTCGTGCAGCATCGCCAGCGTGTTGCGCGAGGTGCCGCAATTGGGGTTGTGCCAGATCGTCGCCTTCATCGGTGCCTCCTGCATGTGCGTTGCAAGCCTCTTAGCCGCGCGAACACCGGCTGCAACGCTCCAGTTTTGATGCAGGTCAATATTATTGCGAAAAATTCTCAAAAACTCCTTGCAACTGCGATTGAGTCGCAATACTCGCCTTCTTGCGAATGATTATCGCAAACAGTGATTGCCAAGGGGACTACCGTGAACCGTCTTTCCAGCCTGCTGCTCGCCGGAACCATGCTGATGCCGTCCGCTGCCTTTGCGGAAGATCTGGTGCCTGCAGACGCCGCGCTGGATGCCGAGAGCGGCAACACGGTTATCGTGGTGACCGGCACCGCCGATGGCTATCGCCCGGTCGACGCCAATGCGGTGAAGACCCCTACCCCGCTGGTCAATGTGCCGCAGACCATCACCGTGCTGACGCGCGAGCAGCTTGACGATCAGGGCATCACCCAGCTCGGCGATGCGCTGCGCTATGTTCCGGGCGTGGTGCTGGGCCAGGGCGAAGGCCACCGCGACCAGATCACCCTGCGCGGCCAGAACACCACCGCCGACTTCTATCTCGATGGCCTGCGCGACGACACGCAGTACTATCGCTCGCTCTACAACATCGAACGCGTCGAAGTGCTGAAGGGCGCCAATGCGCTGCTGTTTGGCCGTGGCGGCGGCGGGGGCGTGATCAACCGCGTCAGCAAGACACCCGACCTGACCCGCGAAAAGGGCGAGGCCAGCGCCAATCTCGACAGCTTCGGCGCATTCGCCCTTGCCGCCGACTGGAACCAGCCCCTTAGCGAAACCGTCGGCGCGCGATTCAACGGCACCTACGAGGAATTCGACAACCACCGGCAGGACTTCGAGGGCCGCTTCATCGGCGTGAACCCGACCATGGCGTTCCAGCCCGGTGAGAAGACCCGGATCGAGCTTTCCTACAACTACGACGACGACCGCCGCATAACCGACCGCGGCGTGCCCTCGCTGAACGGCAAGCCGCTGACCGGCTATGACGATACCTTCTTCGGCCGCACCGATACCAACATCGCCACCGTCAAGGCGCACATCGCGCAAGCCCGGCTCGATCATGAACTGGCCGATGGCCTGAGCTTCAACGTGCTCGGCCAGTACAGCCATACCGACAAACTCTATGGCAACATCTTCGCCAGTGGGGCGGTAAACACCACCACCAACACCGTCGCGCTTTCGGGCTATGAAAGCGGCACGCTGCGGGACAGCTGGATCGGGCAGGCCAACCTCGTCTGGACCGGCAAGACTGGCGGAATCGGCCATACCCTGCTGGCGGGCTTCGAAGTGGCCGATCAGGACACGCATTCGACGCGCCGCAACACCCCCAGCGGATCGGTGACACTGGCCGAGCGGCTGGCGATCCCGGCCCTGGCTTATGGCCCGCTCGTCACCAACAGCCGCACCGACGTGCGCACGCTTTCGGCCTATATCCAGGACCAGATCGAGCTCGCCTCGTTCCTGCAACTGGTGGCGGGTGTGCGCTATGACGAGTTTCGCATCACCGGGCGCAACGCGATCAACGGCGTGGGTGCTTCGCGCACCGACCGCAAGTGGTCACCCCGCTTCGGCGTGATCCTCAAGCCACAGGAAAACGTCAGCTTCTATGGCAGCTTCACCCGCACCTTCCTGCCGCAGTCGGGCGACCAGTTCGGCGCGCTCGATGCCACGCAGGCAACGCTGGCGCCCGAGCAGTTCGAGAACCTCGAAGCGGGCGTGAAATGGGACGTGAACCCCGGCCTTGCGTTCACTGCTGCAGTCTATCAGCTTGATCGCGAGAACTCGCGCTTCAACAACCCGGTCACAGGCTTCCCCGAGCTTTCCGGCAAGACCCGGGCGAAGGGCATCGAGCTTTCGCTGGCAGGTCGCGTGCTCCCACAACTGCAGATGAGCCTTGGCTACACGCTGCAGGATGGTGAGGTCCGTTCGGCCACCACGGCCGCGCCTGCGGGACGCAAGCTCTCGCAGCTGCCGCGCCATCAGGCCTCGGCATGGACGCGCTATGACGTGACCGACAAGCTCGGGCTGGGCCTCGGGCTGACGCACCAGTCGAAGAGCTTCACCACGATCAGCAACGCGGTGACGCTGCCCGCGTTCACCCGCCTCGATGCGGCGGTGTTCTACGATCTGTCAGACCGGATCTCGGTGCAGATCAATGTCGAGAACCTGACCGACGTCGACTACTTCCCCGCCGCGCACACCGACAACAACATTTCCACCGGCGAGCCGATCAACGCCCGCCTGACGGTACGCGCAAAGTTCTGAAGACCCCCCGGCGCCCTCTCCTTCCCCCAATCCCTCGGGAGGGGGCGCCAACCCCTTTTAACCCGCCCCCGGAGCAACGATCGCAGGCGGCGGGGCTGCACTGATCGTTTCCTCGCCGCGCATCACGCGGGCGGCGCGCTGGATCGCGCGGGTAAGGCGCGGATAGGTGCCGCAGCGGCAGATGTTGGTGATGGCGCGGGCGATGTCGTCGTCGGTCGGGCTGGCGTTGCTGGTCAGCAGCGCGGCGGCGGCCATGACGATGCCGGGCGTGCAAAAGCCGCACTGGATCGCCTGCTCGGCCACAAGCGCCTGCTGCACAGGGTGCGAACGATCGCCGGAAAGCCCTTCGATCGTGGTGACGTTGCGGCCCTCAGCCTCGCCCAGCGAGAGCGTGCAGCTGGGCATCGCCTGCCCGTCGACGATGACCATGCAGGCCCCGCACTCGCCGGTGCCGCAGCCATATTTGGTGCCGGTGAGGTTCGCCGCATCGCGCAGCGCCCAGAGCAGCGGGGTGTCGTCCTCGAGACGATACTGCACGGGCTGGTTGTTGACGGTAAGGCGGGCCATGGCCGTGGCTTAGCCCGCCGTTGCCGCTTCAATCAATCCCGCCAGCTGCGGTCGATCCGGTCGATCCGGCGGGTCCACGCGGCAAAATCCGCCTCGCCGACACGGCCTCCGGCATTGACCTGCCCCAGATCGCGCTGGTGGACCTTGATCACGTCTTCGGGGACGTGGATCGCGGGGCGGCCCATCGCAAGCGTCGCCATCTGGATCTCGCAGGCGCGCTGCAGGCTCCACTGCATGATGAACATCTGCGGCAGGGTCTGTGCAAGGACGACCGGGCCGTGGTTCTTGAGCATGAGGATGCGCTTGTCGCCAAGGTTTGCCAGCAGGCGCTCGCCCTCTTCGGCCCGCACCGTCACGCCCTCGAAATCGTGATAGGCGAGCTGGCCGATGAAGTTGCAGGCATAGAAGTTGATCGGCATCAGCCCTTCCTCGAGACTGCACACAGCCATCGTCTCGGTGGTGTGGACGTGCGCGATGGCGTGGGCCCAGGGCAGGTGGCGGTGGAAATAGGCGTGCTGGGTAAAGCCTGCCTGGTTCACCGGATATGGGCTGGAATCGAGCTTGTTGCCGTCGATGTCGATCTTGACGAGATTCGAGGCGGTCACCTCGGAGTAGAGCAGGCCGAAGGGGTTGATCAGGAACGCGCCTTCTTCATCCGGCACCTTCAGGGAGATGTGGTTGTAGATCGATTCCGACCAGCCGAGGTGATCGTAGATGCGGTAACAGGCGGCAAGTTCCTGTCGTGCCTGCCATTCGGCATCGCTGCATTCGATGTTGGGCCTGATCAGGCTAGCCATGGTGCTCTCCGGGACATATCTGGTTGCTATGTGCAACTTGTATCGCATGACCAGCAACGTGCAAGCCATCGCGCAGATGTGCGCGCCGGTGGCCAATGCGCAGGTCAATCTGCCCGCGTTTCATGTGATCTACCCCGATGCAGAGGCACCGGTGCTGATCGCGCGTGGCCCCGCACGACGGCTCGGCACGATGCGCTGGGGCTGGCCGCCGTTTGGTGAAATCAAGCGCCCGGTGACGAACATCCGCAACCTCGCCTCGCCGATGTGGCGCAATGCGCTGGAGGACCCGAACCGGCGCTGCATCGTGCCGGTCACCGCCTTCTCGGAATGGTCGGCCACGCCCGATCCCGCGACGGGCCGCAAGCGCAAGCACTGGTTCGCGCTGAAGGAGCGGGACCTGTTCGCCTTTGCCGGGCTGTGGCGACCGACCGCCGAGGGCCCGCGCTTTGCTTTCCTGACCTGCGAGGCCAATGCGGTGGTGGGCCGGGTCCACCCCAAGGCGATGCCCGTGATCCTTGGCACGCCAGAAGCCGCGCACCAGTGGCTCACGGCGGAAGGACAGCTCGCCGCCGGAATGCAGGTGCCTTTTGCCGACGACAAGATGATGGAAATCGATGTGGAGGAAGAGGCCCCTGCCCCGCCCAGGCCGGAGCAGCCGAGCCTTTTCTGACCGTCTACTTGTGGTCATCCTCCCAGCGCCGCAGCACGCGACGCTCGACCGCGCGGAACAGGGCGTCTAGATCGGCAGGGGCGACGTCGAGCACTTCGTCCCAGTCTTCGAGCACCGCGTCGAGGTCGGCGCGCTCGTAGGTGCCCGCGCAAGTGCCTTTTGGCATCGGCGGAGCCTGCAGCGGAATGTGCGGCCAGGGGTGGCCGGTGACGTTGTTGTAGAGCCAGCCTGCGAAGACCAGCGCGACAAGATTGACCAGCAACGGCAGGAGCAACCCTGCCGAGCTTCCGGTAGGGCTTGTCGCGGCAAGCGCGCCGAGGATGGCGCAGGCCCCGCCCGGCGGGTGCAGGCAGCGCGCCAGAGTCATCGTCGCGATGGCGAGGCCCACGGAGATGCCTGCTGCGGTGAGCGGATCGCCGATGACATGGCCCACGAACAATCCGGTCAGGGCAGCAACCATGCTGCCCCCCAGCACCGACCACGGCTGCGCCAGCGGACTTGCGGGTACGGCAAAAACCAGCACGGCGGACGCCCCCACCGGCGCCACGATCCAAGGCCATTGTGGCGCGGATGGCATCAGCTTGCCGAGCACGGCTGCGAGCGCGACGCCGAACAGCGCCCCCACCGCACCGCGCGCCCAGCCCAGGCGTCCGCCAAAGCGTAGCTGTCCCCATGCGGCGGGGCGCGGCAGCCTGATCATGGGGTGCGGTCTCCTCTCGTCCAAATCAGCGATGCGACGGTGCTTTGCCGCAAGCAAGAAAAAAGGGGCTGGCCCGAAAGCCAACCCCTTGATTCTGTTTTGCCTTGCAGGCGAAGCGCAAAGTGCGCGCTTCGAGAACTGCCAGTAGAAGCCGCGATTAGCGCTTCGAGAACTGGAAGCTCTTGCGGGCCTTAGCCTTGCCATACTTCTTACGCTCGACGACACGCGGGTCGCGGGTAAGGAAGCCGGCGGCCTTCACGGCGCTGCGCAGTTCGGGTTCGAACTTCGACAGGGCCTGGGCGATGCCATGCTTGACCGCGCCGGCCTGGCCCGAGAGGCCGCCACCCTTGACGGTGCAAACGATGTCGTACTGGCCTTCGCGACCGGCGACTTCGAACGGCTGGTTGATCACCAGACGCAGGGTCGGACGGGCGAAGTACACTTCCTGATCGCGGCCGTTGACGGTGACCTTGCCCGAGCCGGGCTTGAGCCACACGCGAGCCACGGCGTCCTTGCGGCGGCCGGTGGCGTACGAACGGCCCTGCGCGTCGACTTCGCGGGCGCGGATCACGGCAGCGGGACCGGTACGGACCGGAGCGACAACTTCACCAGCTTCGGCGGGAGCTGCGGCAACCGGGGCAGCAGCCGTCAGATCCTTGAGATCGGCGAGGCTGGAGACGGTGTTTTCGGTTTCGGCCATGATTATGCACCCACCTTGTTCTTGCGGTTCATCGAGGCGACGTCGAGCGCCACCGGCTGGGTGCCGCCATGCGGGTGCTCGGCACCGGCATAGAGGTGAAGGGCACGCATCTGCGCACGGCCGAGAGGACCGCGCGGGATCATGCGCTCAACCGCCTTTTCAAGCACGCGCTCGGGGAAGCGGCCGCCGAGGACCTTGTCCGCGGTGACTTCCTTGATGCCGCCGGCATAACCGGTGTGCTTGTAGTAGGTCTTGTTCTTCAGCTTGTTGCCGGTGAGACGGACCTTGTCGGCGTTGATCACGACAACGTGATCGCCGCAATCGACGTGCGGGGTGAAGCTCGGCTTGTGCTTGCCGCGCAGATGGTTGGCGATGATGACGGCGAGACGGCCGACCACCAGACCTTCGGCATCGATAAGATGCCACTTCTTTTCCACCTCGGCCGGCTTGATCGACCGGGTGACCTTGCTGAGAGCCTTCATGGCTACGGGTTCCCTGGATTTCAGTGCGTCGATCCGGGCGGGAATCCGCTGCTTCACGACGAAGGAAGCGCGCCTTTGTTGCAAATACCCACCAGAGTCAAGCAAACTGCGGGTTTTCGGGGAGGTAAAATAATACCGCCACCCGGAGAGCCAAGCGTCAGGCAGCTTTTGCAAACCTCGAAACCTTGATTTCGCCTTCGTGCAGACGTGCTTGAGCAAGTTCGTAAGCCGTCTGCATCTGCAGCAAGGTATCGGCCTTGATCCCGAACGCCTTCTCGAACCGGATAGCCATGTCTGCTGAAAGGCTGCCATTGCCATTCAGAAGCGTGCTCAGCGCCTGCCGCGAAACGCCGAAGTGCTCGGCCAGAGCCGTCACGCTGACTCCGGCAGGCTCGACGATCTCGGTCTTCAGCCAGTCACCGACATGGACCGCCAGCGACGGGTGCATCTTAATCGCCATGATAGTCCTCCATATCCATGTCGACGAGCGCACCCCATCTGCGGAAGAAAATTAGCGTTTGCCGCTATTGAGGCTCATATCGTTGGGGCCTCTCTTCGCCTTATTCGCGGCATACGTAGACATTTCAGAGATTTGATCCGCTGTTGGACCAGCCCCTTCAACTGCAAGACAGTCCATCAGGAACTGGTTGCGAGCAACCGATCCACCCTTGTCTAAATCGTCTAGATTTCGACCTCTAAGAGCCTCAATCTTGTCCAGTTCAAAGGTGCATTTTGACCACGCCGCGTTTGCTTTCGCATTATTGCGGTTTTCATTTTGACATCCCAAAAGAGCCAGTGTGAAGAAAGAGGCGACAAGCACTCGCACAGTCACGTTTTCCTTCCATCCGAAGCCACAACTGAGTTTCGGCCATCCTAACTTGTCGCCAAAGTGATGACCAGATTGTGTTTGCAAGACGGCTCAATAACCGCCTTCAAATCTGTCAATCGAAGCGCAATCCGCCTCCAGCCAGCCCAGTGTCGCCTCGCCCGCAGCATCGCAGCGCCAGCCTGAGATTGCAGGGGCCTCGTAGGGGTGCAGCGACTCCAGTCGCGCCACGGCGGCGTCCAGCAGATCGGCGCGGGTCTTGAACAGGACGGCAACTTCGCTGCCCTCGCCCCGCTCGCCGTTCCAGCGATAGAGCGAGCGGATGGCGGGGAGGATGTTGGCGCAGGCGATCAGGCGTTCGTCGAGCAGCTGGCCTGCTACCGCCTCGGCGCTTTCAACGTCGCCGAAGGGGCACCAGATCAGCGCGGCACTCATTGCGCGCCTTGTTTCGGGCGGCCGAGGATGTGGGCGCACCACACCGTAGTCGCCACAAGCAGCGCGCCGACCAGCTGGTGCAGCACGCCGAGCCAGAGGGCGACGCCGCTCCACACGGTGAGAATGCCGAGCAGGACTTGCGTGCCGAACACGGAATGCAGCACGAAAGATGCCTTGCGGTCCGTCTTGCGAAGGTGGCGGGCGACAAGCACCAGAACGGCGACGACCGCCCATGCCCACCAGCGGTGGACGAAGTGGACGAGGAAGACGTCGGACAGCAGCGCGTGGGCTGCGCCCAACGCCCAATCGACGCCATCGGGATAGACCTTGCCCTGCATCAGCGGCCAGGCGTCCCAGTTGAACCAGCCGCCGCCCGCCGAAGTGCCCGCGCGCAAGCCAGCGACCAGCGCGCCATAGAACAGTTGCAGCACCAGCATGACGAGGGCCAGAAGGCCAAGGCCGTGGAGCTTAGAGCGCCCCTCGCCCTTGCCCAGCGCAATCAGGTCAAGCGCGGTCCAGACCAGACCGGCCAGCGTGAACAGCGCAACCAGCAGGTGCGTGGCGAGGCGGAAGTGGCTGACCTTGACGTCGTTGACGATGCCGGACTTGACCATCCACCAGCCAACCGCACCCTGCAGCGCACCCAGTGCCAGCAGCGCGAGCAGGCGCGGCTTGTACCCTTGCGGAATGCGGCCCTTGATCCAGAACCATGCCAGCGGCGCAGCAAAGACAAGGCCGATGGTGCGGGCAAGCAGGCGGTGGACCCACTCCCAGAAGAAGATGAACTTGTAGGTGGAGAGCGTCATCCCCGCCGGGCCATTGACCAGCTGGTACTGCGGGGTGGCGCGATAGGCGTCGAATTCGGCTTGCCACTGGGCCTCGGTGATCGGCGGCAGCGTGCCGCTGACCGGCTTCCATTCGGTGATCGAGACGCCCGATTCGGTGAGGCGGGTGATGCCGCCAACCACGACGATGGCGAGGACCATGAAGGCGACGATGAACAGCCAGCGCGAGAGCGCGGTGGCATCGTTTCGCAGCTTGGGCGTGACGCTTGTGCTCATGGGGCTGCCACTGCTCCTGCACTTGCCAATTCGCAAGAGGCATTGTGGGACAGGCGAATGGCGGCTCTTCCAAATGAATCTGCAGCGCGCCCTTGCCGGATGATACAGTATAACATATATGACCCAGCGATGAGTGATGCCCTGCTTGCCTTGCGTTCCCGGCTCGACCGGATCGGCGTGCTCCTTTCGGGGCTGTGCCTGATTCACTGTGTCGCCGGCATTTTCCTTGTCGGGATGCTCGGCCTTGGCGGCGGCGTGCTGCTGAATCCCGATATCCACCGCTGGGGCCTTGCCTTCGCGCTGGTGATCGGCGCGGCGACCATCGGCATTGGCGCGCTGCGGCATGGGCGGTTCCTGCCACTGGCCATTGGCGGCACCGGCCTCGCCCTGATGGGCGGCGCGGTGGCTGTGGGCCATGGCGATGCCGAAGTGGTGCTGACGGTATGCGGCGTGCTGCTGGTGGCAACCGCGCACGTGATCAACATGCGGCATTCTCACTAAGGCCGTACTTGCACCCTTCCCCCGCGTCGCTAAAGCGGGCCGCATGACTGCACTGTTATCCCTTACCGTCAACGGCGAACCCCGCCGCGCCGCGCCCGGATCGGTTGCCGATCTGGTGCGCAGCCTCGAACTGGAGCCGACCAAGGTCGCGGTCGAGCGCAATGGCGAGATCGTGCCCCGCTCCACGCTGGCCGACGTGGCGATTGCCGAGGGGGACGTGCTGGAGATCGTGCATTTCGTAGGTGGAGGACAGAGCGACGTGACGGAAACTGATGATACGTGGACCGTCGCCGGACGCACTTTCCGCTCGCGCCTGATTGTCGGCACCGGCAAGTACAAGGATTTCGAGCAGAACGCCGCCGCCGTCGAAGCCTCGGGCGCAGAGATCGTCACCGTGGCGGTGCGCCGGGTCAACGTGTCGGACCCCAAGGCGCCGATGCTGACCGATTATATCGATCCGAAGAAGATCACCTACCTGCCCAACACCGCAGGCTGCTTCACCGCCGAGGACGCGATCCGCACGCTGCGTCTGGCGCGCGAGGCGGGTGGCTGGGACCTGGTGAAGCTCGAAGTGCTGGGCGAAGCGCGCACGCTCTATCCCAACATGATCGAGACGATCCGCGCGACCGAAGTACTGGCGAAGGAAGGCTTCCTGCCGATGGTCTACTGCGTCGACGATCCGATTGCGGCCAAGCAGCTGGAGGATGCGGGCGCTGTGGCAGTCATGCCGCTGGGCGCGCCGATCGGCTCAGGCCTTGGCATCCAGAATCAGGTGACGGTGCGGCTGATCGTCGAAGGCGCCAAGGTGCCGGTGCTGGTCGATGCGGGCGTTGGCACCGCATCGGAAGCGGCCGTGGCGATGGAGCTGGGCTGCGACGGGGTGCTTATGAACACGGCCATCGCCGAAGCCAAGGACCCGATCCGCATGGCCCGCGCGATGAAGCTTGCCGTACAGGCCGGGCGCGATGCCTACCTTGCCGGGCGGATGCAGCGCCGCAGGTATGCCGATCCGTCGAGCCCGCTTGCGGGGTTGATCTGAGGCAAGCGTTGCGCGGGGTGCCCACCCCGCTGCGACGAACTTCACTGCGTTCAGTAAGCCTCGCGACCCTCCCGCCTGCGGGAGGGTGCAAACGCCACCTTCTTACCCCCCTCCCGCAAGCGGGAGGGGTCGGGGGTGGGCATTACCCCACAACCCCCGCCGCCGCCAGAACCGCCAGCGTCAGGATATCGGGCGCGAGCGAGGTCATCGGCGCGATCTGGACGGGCTTTTCCATGCCGATCAGCATCGGGCCGATCACGGCGTTGCCCGCGAGTTCGCGGAGCAGCTTGGCCGAGATGTTGGCCGATTGCAGGCCGGGCATGATCAGCACGTTGGCCGGGCCCGACAGGCGGCTGAACGGATAGTTTGCCATGACCTTGGGGTTCAAGGCTGCGTCGGGCGCCATTTCGCCTTCGTATTCGAAGCCGGGATTGTCGGCATCGAGGATCGCCACAGCACCGCGGATCGATTCGAGCCAGCGACCATAGGGATTGCCGAAGGTCGAGTACGACAGGAACGCCACGCGCGGTTCGTGGCCCATGCGGCGGGCGACGGCGGCAGTCTCGCGTGCGATCTGGGCAAGGTCCTCGGCCGAGGGACGCTCGTTCACCGTCGTGTCGGCAAGGAACACGGTGTAGTTCTTGGCGACCATCAGGTGGATGCCGAAGGGCAGGTGGCCGGGCTTGGGATCAAGCACGCGGCGCACTTCCTTCATCGACTGCGCGAAAGTGCGCGTCATGCCGGTGATCAGCGCATCGCCATGGCCCAGTGCGACGAGCAGCGAGGCGAAGACGTTACGGTCCTGGTTGACCATGCGCTTGACGTCGCGCTCCATGTAGCCCCGGCGCTTGAGGCGTTCATAGAGGTAGGTCACCATCTCGGGCACCAGCGGCGAGACGGCGGAGTTGTGGATCTCGTACGATGACGGATCGCTGACGCCGAGTTCTGTCAGCAGGTCGAGCACCGGCTGGGTGCGGCCGACCAGCACCGGGGTGCCATAGCCGAAGTCCTTGAACTGGATCGCGGCGCGCAGCACCACCTCGTTCTCGGCCTCGGCAAAGACGACGCGCTTGGGATTGTCCTTGGCCTGGGCGAAGACGTTGGTCAGCACCGAAGTCGTCGGGTTGAGACGCGCCTTGAGGCTGGTGCGGTAGGCGTCAAAGTCCTCGATCGGCTTCTGGGCGACGCCCGAATCCATCGCCGCCTTGGCGACGGCAGAGGATACGACTTCCATCAGGCGCGGATCGAACGGCGCCGGGATGATGTAGTCGAGACCGAAGGTGTGGTTGATGCCGTAAGCGGCGGCCACTTCCTCGGGGACGGGTTCGCGCGCAAGCTGGGCGATGGCTTCGGCTGCGGCGATCTTCATTTCCTCGTTGATCGCCGTGGCGCGCACGTCGAGCGCGCCACGGAAGATAAACGGGAAGCCGAGCACGTTGTTGACCTGGTTCGGATAGTCCGAACGGCCCGTGGCGACGATGCAGTCCGGGCGGATTGCCTTGGCATCGGGCGGGGTGATTTCCGGGTCCGGGTTGGCCATGGCGAAGATGATCGGCTGCGGGGCCATCTTCGCCATCCATTCAGGCTTCAAGGCGCCCTTGGCCGAAAGGCCGAGGAAGATGTCGGCACCGACCAGTGCGTCTTCGAGGCTGCGCGCAGTGGTGTCGACCGCATGCGCGCTCTTCCACTGGTCCATACCGCCTTCGCGACCGCGAAAGATCACGCCCGAACGATCGCACATGATCACGTTGTCGTGGCGCACGCCCATGGCCTTGATCAGCGCGGTACAGGCGATGGCGGCTGCGCCCGCGCCGTTGACCACGACCTTGACCTCATTGAGCTTGCGCCCGGTCAGATGGCAGGCATTGAGCAGACCCGCTGCCGAGATGATCGCGGTGCCATGCTGGTCATCGTGCATGATCGGAATCTTGAGACGCTCTTTCAGCGCCTGCTCGATGATGAAGCATTCGGGCGCCTTGATGTCCTCAAGGTTGATCCCGCCGAAGCTCGGCTCCATCAGGGCCACGGCTTCGATGAACTTGTCGGCGTCTTCGGTGTCGAGTTCGATGTCGATCGAATCGACGTCGGCGAAGCGCTTGAACAGAACGGCCTTGCCTTCCATCACCGGCTTGGACGCCAGCGCACCGAGATTGCCGAGGCCGAGGATCGCGGTGCCGTTCGAGATCACCGCAACGAGGTTGCCCTTGGCGGTGTAATCATAAGCCGTGGCGGGATCGTCGGCGATGGCGCGGACCGGAACCGCAACGCCGGGCGAATAGGCGAGGCTGAGATCGCGCTGCGTCGCCATGGGCTTGGACGCGATGATCTCGATCTTACCGGGGCGGATCGTGTTGTGGTAGAAAAGCGCCTCGCGTTCGGTGAAGCGGACGTTGCTTTCCTCGGACATGGTTCCCCCCGTATCTGGCCGGACTTGTTGTGTCGGCAGTGTCCGACCTTGGACGTTACGTCAAGGCGCGCAAACGCTGCAAATATGATGCAATACTATCGAACAAACCGAATGCGGACTACGGAAGGCGGACGATCCGAAGCAAGCTGGGGCTGCGCGTTCAGAAGTCCTTGGGCTTCCACGTCGGAATGCCGAGCGGGCGCACCTTGAACAGCAGGCTGCGGCCTTCCTGCCAGACCAGCTGCAGGCGCGGATCGGCGCGGTGCGGCAGGCCGGTATCGATCAGCCAGACATAGTCGACGCGTTCGATCGGCGCGAACTTGAGCGCGCTGTCGACCGTGCGCCGCCAGCCGCCGGCACAACGGCGCGACCAGACGAACTCGGAAGGATCGGCAGTGAAGTTGCGGCCGGGACGGAAGCGCGGGACCACCATGTGCAGGCCCGGGACCGCCCAGTTGTCGTTCACCCAGGCCTGCCGGTAAAGGCTGGCAAGGCTGGCGAGGTGATCGCGGCGGGTGTTGCGCCAGGATTCATCGAGGCAGGAATGCTCGACAAAGGCGAGCACGCGGCTGCCGGGTTCGACATGGGTCAGCGCCGAAAGCTGCTTGTTGTAGTCCTCGGCATAGCCGTTGAAGCTCCACGCCGTGACGGTAAGGCGCACCGCGAGCAGCGCCATGCCGACATAGGCGACTGCCTTGGCCCATGCGGGACGGCGCGCACCGCTCCAGTCCTGCAGGCCGAGGCCGAGCATGGCGGCAACCGGCAGGATGCGGATATCGACGAAGGAGGAGCCGTTGATGTCGCTGGGGATGGCGAGGAACAGCAGGAACACGGTGAGCGCAGGCAGGCCCTGCCCCCAGCGCCACTTCGCACCGAGCAACGGCCCTGCCAGCACCAGCAACCCGGCGATGATCGAGGTGCCGAAATCGAGCAGCTTGGACTGATCGCGCAGCGTGAGCACGAAGGACCACGCCTTCTGGTCCCAGCGCCACACGTTCATCGACTTGACCGGGGGCGAGAACGCCTTCCACAGCAGGATCGTGACGACGGTGGCGAGCAGCGGCCAGCACGCCTGCCACAGGCGCAGGCCAATGGCCTTCCAATCGAGCGTGGCGAGCCACTGGCGGTTGGTCAGGTCACGCCAGCGCCAGCCTGCGGGCAGTTCGTCCATCGCGCGACCAAGGGCGTGTGCGCCGACCAGCAGCGCGAGCAGCAGCCCGCCAATCGCGTGGCACAGCATCGCAACCGGCTGCGCCACGATCAGCATGGCGGCGCGGGCCTTGGGGTTCTTCTGTTCGAGCCACAGCGAGGCGCCGAACGCGGTCAGCGAAAGACCGGTGGCGAGGATGTAGTTCAGAAAGCCGGTGAGCAGCGGAAAGCTGAACACGAACATCAGCGACCATGCTGCCGCGTGCCCGCCCCTGGGGTTGAGCATGCGGATGGTCCACAGGCAGCCGCCCGCAAACAGGCCGGTTGCCAGCACCGTGCTCCACCACCCGGCGGCAAGGATGCCGAACTGGGCGCCGAGCACCTTCATCAGCACGCCGCCGCCGATGTTCAGCGTGAACACCCACTTCCAAGTGAAGTACTTTTCGAGCGGATTGCCGGGGCCTGCCGCCTCGATCGCGGCGGCGCCCATGTGGCCCGGCACGTCGATCAGCGGCGGCACTTCGACAAGCGCGAAGGGCAGGCAGACCAGCAGCACGGCGATGAGGATGCCGGGGCCCGAGAGCCACGGCAGCGCTCCGGCGCGGGCCCACACGGTCTTGAGACCATTGAGCCAGGCGGGCAGCCCATCCTTGTCGCGGACTTGCGTCAAACCTTAAATACCCCCCACAAGACCGGAACCGTCTCGCTGCTAGCCTGCCCTTGGGCAAGATGACGCAGGAGTTGCGGATATCCGATGTCGATGGTTTGAGAAACACGTCGCGCTCGTCTAGCCACGTGCGCGTGACCCCTAATGCCCCAACTCCGATGATGGCGCAATATCTTGCGCTTAAACAGCAGGCTGGCGATTGCCTGCTGTTCTATCGCATGGGCGACTTCTTCGAGCTGTTCTTCGACGACGCCAAGATCGCCGCGCAAGTGCTCGACATCGCGCTGACCAGCCGGGGCGAGCATGGTGGCGCGCCGATCCCGATGTGCGGGGTGCCGGTCCATTCGGCGGAAGGCTACCTTGCCCGCCTGATCAAGGCCGGATGCCGCGTGGCCATCGCCGAACAGGTCGAAACGCCCGAGGAAGCGAAGAAGCGCGGGGGTTCCAAGGCACTGGTGGCGCGCGACATCGTGCGCTTCGTGACGGCGGGGACGCTGACCGAAGAGGCCCTGCTCGAACCGCGCCGGGCCAATGTGCTGGCGGCGGTATGCGAAGTGCGTGGGGTGGTGGGCATTGCGGCCTGCGACATTTCGACCGGGCGGATGGAGCTGGAAGAGTGCACGCCCGAGTACATGGGCGCGGCGCTGGCGCGGCTTGGCGCAAGCGAAGTGGTTGTGCCCGAATCGTGGGAGGAAGCGCCGGTCGATTGCGTGCCGCGCCCGAATCGCTCGTTCGGCAGCGATGAGGGCGAAGTGCGGCTCAAGGCCGTGCACGGAGTTTCCACGCTCGACGGCTTCGGCCAGTTCACCCGCGCCATGCTGGCGGCGGCGGGCGGCCTGCTCTCATATCTCGACCATGTCGGGCGAGGAAGCCTGCCGCTGCTCCTCCCGCCTGTCGCGCGCGAGGCAGGCACGCACATGGCGATGGACGAGGCGACTCGCAGCAGCCTTGAAATCCTCGTCAGTTCGGGCGGTACGAGGCGCGGCTCGCTGGTGGAGGCGATCGACCGTTGCGTGACCGGCGCGGGCGCACGCCTGCTGGCCGACGACCTATCCGCCCCGCTGACCGATGCCCGCGCGATCAACCGGCGGCTGGAACTGGTCAGCTGGCTGCACGACGATCCGCTGCTGCGCGGCGACATTCGCGGCGTGCTGCGCGCCCTGCCCGATGTCGGTCGTGCGCTCGGGCGCGTGGTGGCCGGACGCGGAAGTCCGCGCGATCTCGGCCAGTTGCGCGACGGGCTTTCCGAAGCACGCCGCCTGCATGACATGCTGCGCACCCGCAGCGACCTGCCCGGCCCGATGGTCGATCTCCTGCCCTCGCTCTCGGGCCACGGCGCGCTGTGCGATCTCTATGCCCGCGCGCTGGTGCCCGCGCCGCCGACCGAGCGCTCGCAGGGCGGCTACATTGCAGAAGGCTATGACGCCGCGCTCGACGAGTTGCGCCGCGTATCGGGCAATGCCCGCCGCGCGATTGCTGCGCTGGAAGCCAAGTACCGCGACGAGACGGGCATTTCGGCGCTGAAGATCCGGCACAACGGCGTGCTGGGCTACTTCATCGAGGTCCCGGCAAAGCACGCCGACCGGCTGATGGCCCCCGATACCGGCTTCACCCATCGCCAGACCATGGCGGGCGCGGTGCGCTTCAATGCACTTGCCTTGCACGAGGAAGCCAGCCGCATTGCCGAGAGCGGCGGCCATGCGCTGGCGGCGGAAGAAGCGCATTTCGAGGAACTGGTCGCCCATGCCGTGCGCGCCAAGGAGGCGATTGCCGCCACCGCCGCCGCGCTCGCCCGCATCGACGTTGCGGCAGGACAGGCCGAACGCGCGGCGGAAGGCGGCTGGGCCCTGCCGCGCGTGGTGGACGAGCCTTGCCTCGAGATCACCGGCGGGCGGCATCCGGTGGTGGAAGCGGCGCTTGCTGCGCGGGGCGAGCGCTTCGTTGCCAACGATTGCGCTCTCGGACTGCAGGACCGGCTGTGGCTTGTAGGCGGCCCGAACATGGGCGGTAAATCGACCTTCCTGCGCCAGAATGCGCTGATCGTGCTGCTGGCGCAGGCAGGCGGCTTCGTGCCCGCGCAGGCCGCAAAGGTCGGGCTGGTCGACCGCCTGTTCAGCCGCGTCGGTGCGTCGGACAATCTGGCACGGGGCCGGTCAACCTTCATGGTCGAGATGGTCGAGACGGCGGCGATCCTGTCTCAGGCGACCGAGCGCAGCTTCGTGATCCTCGACGAGGTGGGGCGCGGCACGTCGACTTATGACGGGCTGTCGCTGGCATGGGCGGTGGCCGAGGCGATCCATTCGATCAACCAGTGCCGCTGCCTCTTCGCCACGCACTACCACGAACTCGCCCGGCTGGCCGAGACCTGCGAGGCGCTCTCGCTCCACCATGTCCGTGCGCGCGAATGGAAGGGCGATCTGGTGCTGCTGCACGAACTGGCGGAAGGCCCGGCGGACAAGTCCTATGGCCTTGCCGTGGCGCGGCTGGCAGGCGTTCCGGCCCCGGTGATCAAGCGCGCCAAGTCCGTGCTCGAAAAGCTGGAAAAAGGCCGCGCCGCAACCGGAGGCCTTGCCGCAGGGCTTGACGACCTGCCCCTCTTCGCCGCCGCCATCGAAGCCGCCGAGGAAAAGGTCGATGCCCTGCGCGAGCGGCTGAACGGTTTGGACATCGACGCGCTTTCCCCGCGCGAGGCGCTGGACCTGCTCTATCAGCTGAAGGCGCAGGCGAATGGTTGAAGTGACCAGCTTCGGCACCAAGCGCGCGCTTTTCGTAATGGCGGCAGAACCGGAGTACGGCTCCAACTTGCGCGCCCGCTTCGTGCCGCTGATCACCGGCATCGGCCCGGTCGAGGCTGCGCTGCATGTGGGCATCACGCTGGCGCGGCTGGAGGCTGGAGGCACCCTGCCCGACCTGATCGTCTGCCTCGGCTCGGCCGGATCGCGACGCTGTGCGCTGGGATCGATCCACCAGATCAGCAGCGTATCGTGGCGCGACATGGACGCCTCGCCGCTTGGCATCGAACCGGGCGTCGTACCCTATCTCGACGAGCCGAAGGACCTGCCGCTGGAAACTCCGCTGGACCTGCCTGTTGCTACGCTATCAAGCGGCGGCGACGTAGTCAGCGGTGCAGGTTGGGACCGCATCAGCGCCGACATGGTCGACATGGAAACTTACGCCGTCGCCCGCGCCGCCCGGATGTTTGGCATACCGCTCATCGGCCTGCGCGGCGTGTCGGATGGCCCCGGCGAACTTGCGGGTGCGCACGATTGGCACAAGCTGCTGGGCTATCTCGATGGGGAATTGGCCAAAGCGGTGGACCTGCTGGCAGAACACTTCGCCTGACCTCACCCCATCGTCGCCCCGGGCTTGACCCGGGGTTGGGCTTTTTCAGGCGCGCGATGAAGAACAAGCCTTGGCCCGGATCAAGTCCGGGCCGACGATGTCGTGGGTGAAGTAGGGCTCAAAGGCTGAGGAACAACCCCGCCAGCGCAGCGCTCATCAGGTTGCTCAGGGCCCCTGCCACCAGCGCACGCAGGCCGAGCTTGGCGATGACCGGGCGCTGGTTGGGGGCGAGGCCGCCGGTGACCGCCATCTGGATCGCGATCGAGCTGAAGTTGGCAAAGCCGCACAGCGCGAAAGTGACGATGGCGACGGTGTGGGCCGACAGCGCGGTGTCCTTGCCCAGTTCGATGAAGGCGACGAATTCGTTGAGCACGATCTTCGAGCCGAACAGTCCGCCCGCCTGCATCGCCTCGGCCCAGCCATCGGCGCCCAGAAGGTAGAACACCGGCGCGAAGACATAGCCCAGCACCATCTGGAACGAGAGTTCGGGCGAGCCGAACCAGCCGCCGATCCAGCCGAGGATGCCGTTGGCGAGCGCAACCAGCGCCACGAAGGCCAGCACCATCGCGCCAACCGCGACGGCGAGCTTCACGCCGGTCTGCGCACCCTGGCTCGCGGCCATGATGATGTTGGCGGGACGCTCTTCCTCGTCGGAGGCGAGGCTTGGCTTCACGTGGGGGTTGGGCAGGGCTTCGTCGGCCATTTCGGCAGGGACCGGCGGCTCGTCGGGCATGATAAGCTTGGCCATGAGGATGCCGCCCGGTGCCGACATGAAGGCTGCGGCGACGAGATAATCGATGCGGATGCCCATGCTGGCATAGGCGGCAAGGATCGTGCCCGCCACGCCCGCCATGCCCACGGTCATCACGGTGAACAGCTGGCTGGGATTGAGCGCGGCAAGGTAGGGCCGGATCACCAGCGGCGATTCGCTTTGCCCCACAAAGATGTTGCTCGCCGCGCACAGCGATTCGACCTTGCTGATGCCAGTCACTTTCTCGAGCGCGCCGCCGATCCAGCGGATGACCAGCTGCATTACGCCAACGTAATAGAGGATCGAGATCAGCGCAGCGAAGAACACGATCACCGGCAGGGCCGAGATGGCAAAGCTGGTGCCGCCGATGGCAGGATCAGCCAGCGGGCCGAACAGGAAAGCGACGCCCGCGCGGGCAAAGCCGAGCAGGCTCTCCACCCCGCCTGCCGCGCCCTGCAGCATGCGGTTGCCGAGCGGCACGTAGAGCACCAGCGCGGCAAAGCCTGCCTGAAGCGCAAAGGCGGCGGCCACGACGCGCAGGCGGATCGCACGGCGGTTGGACGAGAGCAGGAAAGCGAGGGCAAGGATGAGCACCATCCCGAGAAGACTTGAAGCGACACGCATCGGGAAGGGCTTGCTCCGCAATTCTGGTTTCAGCCGAACCTAATAGCGAATTGGCGCAAGCTGAAAAGCGCGCTATCGGCCTTGGATGCACGATAACGCCGCTTCCGCACCCGCTATCCCCCGTTCGCTGTTCGCCGTCTCGCTGCTCTATGGCGGGATGTGCGTGCTTGCAGGCGTGCTGGGAGTGAAGCTGGCGTCACTGGGGCACTGGCCGGTGCTGGGCGATCTGGCGGTGGAATCCGGGATCTTCGCGTTCCTGCTGCTGGTGGTGATGGCAAGCGCGGTGGCCGAACTGTTCGGACAGGACACCGCCAACCGCCTTGTCCGCTTTGGCTTCGTGCCGCTGATCGTCTCGATGATCCTGCTGACGACGGTGATCAACGTGGTGCCACCCGCACCGTTCTGGGGTGACCAGGACGCCTTTGCCCGCCTGCTCGGCCAGGGCGCGCGGATGCAGTTTGCGGGCCTCATTTCCTACGGCACGTCGCAGACGCTCAACGTCTTCCTGTTCTCGCGCATTGCGGGTGGGCGCGGGCGGTTGCTGATGCTGCGCGCGTGGCTCGCCTCGATGCTCAGCCAGGTGGTCGACACCGTGCTGTTCATCACGATCTCGTTCTACGGGCAGGACCTGCCGCTGCTTTCGATCATGGAAGGGCAGATCATTTCCAAGCTGGTGCTGTCCACGATCATGGTCCCGCCGCTGATCTGGGTCTTCGTGCAGCTCGGCAGGTGGCTGGACCGGCCATCCTGATTGGACAGCATAAGCTGCCGCAGCTCAAGCAACGCCAATATTGGATTCCGCACGCTTTGCGCGTAAGGGCCCGCGCATGAGCCAGAACCACGACCCCGCGATGCTTGCCAAGGCACAGACCCTGACCGAGGCGCTGCCCTATCTCCAGCGCTATGCCGGCAAGACCTTCGTGGTGAAGTACGGCGGCCACGCCATGGGCGATCCCGAACTCGCGCAGGACTTTGCCGAGGACATCGTGCTGCTCAAGGCCGTGGGCATCAATCCGGTGGTCGTGCACGGCGGCGGCCCGCAGATCGGGCGGATGCTGAAGGCCCTGGGCATCGAATCGCAGTTCGTCGACGGCCTGCGCGTGACCGACAAGCAGACCGCGGACGTTGCCGAAATGGTGCTGGCGGGCGCGATCAACAAGGAACTGGTCAGCTGGATCGCCCGCGCAGGCGGCAAGGCCATCGGAATCTCCGGCAAGGACGGCGGCATGGTCCTGGCCCGCAAGGTCCAGGCCAAGAAGGCCCCCAAGGCGATCGAGGGCGAGGATGGCGATCCGATCGTGGTCGACCTCGGCTTCGTTGGTGAGCCCGACCGGATCGACACCACCGTGATCGACACCATCGTCAACGCCGGCATGATCCCGGTGATCGCGCCGATCGGCGTGGGCCCGGATGGCGAGACCTACAACATCAATGCCGACACCATGGCGGGTGCCATTGCCGCAGCGCTTGGTGCCTCGCGCCTGTTCCTGCTGACCGACGTTCCCGGCGTGCTCGACAAGGACAAGAACCTGCTGACCGACCTGCGCCCCGCCGACATCGCGCGGCTGGCCGAGGATGGCACGATCAGCGGCGGGATGATCCCCAAGCTCGAAACCTGCGTCCACGCGGTGGAAGCGGGCTGCGAGGCGACGGTCGTGCTCGACGGCCGCGTGCCCCATGCGATGCTGCTGGAAATCTTCACCGCGCGCGGGGCGGGCACGCTGATCCGCGCCTGACCGGCTGCCTGAAGTTCCGATTAACACCGGAACCCTGCGCGCTGCGAAGCGTCAGGGCAGGATGACCCGTACCGCTCTTGTTTTCGCAGCCGCCTCGGCGCTCGTCTTTCATCTTGGCGGGTGCCAGAGAGGCCCGGCAACGCCTGCGCCCTCCGGCAGCGAGCCTGAGGCTTCTTCCGCTCCGGCCAGTCAGCCGCCGCTCGCGGACAAGACACCCCAGCCATCACTTTCCCGGCGGCCCGAAGAAGTGCTCGACGCCTTTGCTGCCGCCATCGAGGCGCGCGACTGGCGGGCCTTGCGCGCATTCTGGGGCGAGCACGGCACGCGCAGCGGCATGGACGAGGCGGCCTTTTCCGCGAACTGGAGCAAGCTGAAAGCGCCCACCGTCACGGTCGGGCAGGGACAGCAGGAAGGCGCTGCAGGCTCGATCTATTACACCGCCCCGGTGGTCGTTATCGATGGCGACCGGACCATCGCGGGCGAAGTCGTGCTGCGGCGGGTGAACGACGTTCCCGGCGCCACTTCCGAGCAGCTGCGCTGGCACGTGGAAAGCACCACGCTGGAGCCGTGATCGGACGGCTGTCCGTCCCTTCGCCTGCTTGCCAAATTGGTAAGTGCTGCATACAGACTGCCGCACTCCGGCGCATTGCGCTGGTGAACGGGCACTTGTCGCTCGGGGAGAGGGTCGGCTAGGAGCTTGGGCTTGCCGCAAGGCAGCCTCATCCGTGCCGACAAGGGAAATGCGCCAATGCTGCTGTACACACTGATTTCGGTCTTTTCCCAGCTCATCGACATCGTCGTCATGGTGGTGATCGTACAGTTCGTGCTGAGCCTGCTGATCGCGTTCAACGTGGTGAACCTGCACAACAAGGCCGTGGCCGCCGTCTGGACCGCGCTTGGCGCGATCCTTGACCCGATGCTCAACCCGATCCGCCGGGTGATGCCCAACACCGGCGGGATCGACTTTTCGCCGATGATCCTGATCTTCGGCCTGCGCATTCTGGTGCAGGTGCTGTTCTTCTTCGCCTCGCTCGCCACGGCGGTCTGAGGCCCCTAGCAAACTCCGGACGGATGACCCGATGACTGCTGCCGTAATCGACGGAAAGGCCTTTGCCGCCACCCTGCGCGCCCGCGTGGGCGAGCTTGCCACCGCGTTCGAGGCCAAGGCCGGGCGCAAGGCGGGCCTTGCCGTGGTGCTGGTGGGCGAGGACCCGGCGAGCCAGGTCTATGTCCGCTCCAAGGGCAAGAGCACGCTGGAAGCGGGCATGAACAGCTTCGAGCACAAGCTGCACGCCGAAACATCCGAGGCCGATCTGTTGGCGATGGTCGAGCAGTTGAACGCCGATCCTGCAGTCGACGGCATCCTCGTGCAGCTGCCACTCCCGAAGCACATCGACGAGCAGAAGGTCATCGCCGCGATCAATCCCGACAAGGACGTCGACGGCTTCCACGTGACCAACGCGGGCCGCCTAGCCGTGGGCCAGCCGGGCTTCGTGCCCTGCACGCCGCTGGGCTGCCTGATGCTGCTCAAGGACAAGCTGGGCGACCTCTCGGGCCTCGATGCCGTTGTCATCGGCCGCTCCAACATCGTCGGCAAGCCGATGGCGCAATTGCTGATCGCGGAAAGCTGCACCGTGACCGTGGCGCACAGCCGCACCAAGGACCTGCCAGCAGTGGTGCGCCGCGCCGACATCGTGGTTGCCGCCGTGGGCCGTCCCGAGATGGTCAAGGGCGACTGGATCAAGCCCGGTGCCACGGTGATCGACGTGGGCATCAACCGCGTGCCCGGGGCGGCTGAAGGCAAGACGAAGCTGGTGGGCGACGTGGACTATGCTTCCGCTGCCGCCGTCGCCTCGGCGATCACGCCGGTGCCCGGTGGTGTCGGCCCGATGACGATTGCGGTGCTGCTGCGCAATGCGCTGGTTGCGGCCTATCGCAATGAAGGGCTGGAGCTGGCGGCGGACGCTGTCTGAAGCGTCAGTTCTGGGACCTGCCCACCCCCGACCCCTCCCGCTTGCGGGAGGGGAGTGATAGCGCCGTGCTTGTTCTCCCCTCCCCCCTTCGACAAGCTAAGGATGAGCGGGAGGGGTTGGGGGTGGGCACCGCGCAGCGCATCGGCTAGGCTGATTCAATGAAGCGCCTGATCCCCCTCGCATTCCTTGCTCTGGCCTCCCCCGCCCTCGCCCAATCCGCGCCCGAGCCGCAGACCGCAGGCCGTCCGCAGCGGGCTTATGCCAACCCTTCCGCGCTGATTGCCGCAGACCTCGCCTTCTCTCGCCTCGCCCGCGAGAAGGGCCAGTGGACCGCGTTCCGCGAGACGGCGGATGAAACGGCGGAAATGTTCGAGGGCGGACGCAAGCTTGCCAAAACCCTGCTCAAGGACCGCAAGGACCCGGCAGCGCCGGTCAGCTGGGCACCGCAATCTGCATGGATCAGCTGCGACGGCACTGCCGGACTGACTTATGGCGGCTGGCACGGACCATCTGGCGGAGACGGCGAATACGTCACCGTCTGGCAGCGCCAGTTCAAGGGCAAGGTCGACTGGAAGTGGGTGCTCGACGACGGGCAGGACCTCGCCACCCCCTTGCGCGAGGTTGACTGGGCGCAGGGCACCGTAGCCGATTGCCCCGCACGGCGTCGCCCCGAAGGCGCCCCTCCCCCGCCGCCTGCTGGCAGCAAGCGCGAGCGCAGGGAAGACAGCAAGCTGCCGCCGCTGCGCCCGCTGGCAGGGGCCATTCCCGCCTCCGAAGGGGGTGACAGCAAGGAAGGCCAGTCGCGCGATGGCAGCTTCGCCTGGCGATCGACGGTGATGCCCGATGGCAGCCGCCGCTTCACCGCGTGGGTGTGGAAGGACGGGCGGATGCTCGAAGTCATGGCCCGCACCTTCAAAGCCAATGGAGCCTGACGCGATGTGGCAGCTGTTCCTCTCCGCCTTCGTCACGCTGTTCGTGGTGATCGACCCGCCCGGCTGCGCGCCGATCTATGCGGGGCTGACCGCCAATGCGACGGCACGCCAGGCCTTCTCGATGGCCCTGCGCGCCTGCCTGATCGCCACCGGCATCCTGCTGGTCTTCGCGCTGTTCGGTGAAGACCTGCTGGGCGCGCTGCACATCGAACTCGACAGCTTCCGCATCGCAGGCGGCATCATGCTGTTCCTGATCGCGCTCGACATGGTCTTCGAAAAGCGCACCGAGCGGCGTGAGGAGCGGGCAGAGAAAGTCCGTACCGCGCAACCGCAGGTCGAGGACGTCTCGGTCTTCCCGATGGCCATGCCGATGCTCGCAGGCCCCGGCTCGATCGCGTCTGTCATGCTGCTGACCGCGCGGGCGAACGGCACGCAGGAAACGCTGGTCATTCTCGCCGCGCTCACGGTGGTCATGGTGCTGAGCTTCATCGCGCTGGTCGGCGCACGCCCGATCATCCGCGCGCTGGGCTCACAAGTCGAAGCAGTGATCACCCGCCTGCTCGGCGTGCTGCTGGCAGCGCTTGCGGCGCAATTCGTGATCGACGGGATTCAGGCGCAGTTTTGAGAAGATCCTCCCTGTCTTTGCGAAGCACAGACGGGGAGGGGGACCGCCAGCGAAGCTGGGGGTGGAGAGGTTTGGATGTTTTTACCCCTCCGTCATCGCTGCGCGCTGCCACCTCCCCATTTGCACTTCGTGAAAACGGGGAGGATCAGTTTCACTGGAGGGTCACCCTGCCGCCATCGTCATTGTCGCGCTTGCCGAAGAACTGCATCAGCTGGACCAGCAATTCGCACCGTGCCGCAAGCGAATCCGCTTCGAGCAAGGCCTGCTTGGCCGCCGCATCGAACGGGGCGATCTGGGAGACGCCGTTGATCAGCGACATGTCGTCCAGGCGGCCGACCGAATCCCAGTCCACCGCGTAGCCCTGCGCCTCGGCAAAGCGGCGCGATTCCTGTTCGAATGAGGCGCGCTCGACCGCGCTCAGCGCTTCGGTCATGTCGTCGGCAATCAGTTCGGCCTCGACCTGGCGGAAGGGCGTGGTGACTTCGAGTTCGCGAATCACGCGGAAGCGCGAGATGCCTTCGAGGATCAGGTTGAACCGCCCGTCCTCCAGCGCCTCGACATCGGCGATCTTGCCGACGCAGCCGATGCGGAACAGCGGCGCGCCGTTCTCGGGCGATTGCGGCTGGATCATCGCGATGCGCCGGTCACGCGCCAGCGAATCGCTGACCATGGCGCGGTAGCGCGGCTCGAATATGTGCAGCGGCAGTTGCAGGCCGGGATAGAGGACAGCGCCTGCCAGCGGGAAGATCGACAGGCGCGTCGTGTTTGCGCTCGCGCCCATGCCGATCAGCCGAACAGCACGGTGGAGAGCTTGCGGCGCGTGGCCGAAACCCACGGGTCCTCGAGCCCGATGGCTTCGAAGATCTGCAGCAGGCGGGCCTTGGCCGCGCCCTCGTTCCATTCGCGGTCGGCAGCGATCATGGCGAGCAGCTTGGCCGCAGCCTCATCCCGCGCGCCGCTGGCATAGAGCGCGTTGGCGAAGGCGAGCTGCGCGTCCATGTCTGCCGGACGTTCTGCTGCGGCCGCGCGCAAGGCGGCCAGTTCGCCTTCCTCGGGGGCGTCCTCGGCCAAAGCAAGCGCCGAGCGGGCCTGCGCGAAGACGGCATCGCCCGCAATCTCGGGCGGGAGCGAATCAAGGACGGCCTGAGCCTCGTCCTTCTGGCCCGCAGCAATCAGCGCGCGGACAAGGCCGGCGTGGGCCTGCGCGTTGTCTGGCGCGATCTCGACGATCTGGGCGAAGATGCTGGCGGCACGCTCACCATCGCCTTCGCCAAGCACTTCCTCGGCCATGGCAAGGAGCGGGGTCACGTCCTGCTTGGGCTCCCCTGCCTGCACCGGCAGCTTGGCGAGAAGCTGGTCGAGGTACTGCTTCAATTGCGATTCGGTGCGCGCTGGCGTGAGGTCTGCCACCGGCTGGCCCTGGAACATCGCATAGACTGTCGGGATCGAGCGCACCTGGAACTGCGCGGCGATGAACTGTTCCTCGTCGACGTTGATTTTGGCGAGGACCACGCCCTTGTCCGCGTACTCTGCCGCGACCTTTTCGAGCACCGGGGTCAACGCCTTGCACGGACCGCACCATTCCGCCCAGAAATCGAGGATGACCAGCTGGGTCATCGAAGGTTCGACCACGTCCTTGCGGAAGCGGTCCACCGCCTTCTGTTCGTCGAGATTGAGCCCCATGCTGGCCAAGATGCGTCTCCGGTCGAATGTCGTTCGCGTGTGCCGCACCATGTGGGAAGGCTTGTCCATTCGGCAAGGGGAAAGGGGCAGGAAACGGGCTTTTGCGCCAAGACTTCACACAACATGCATTTTTGGTGTTGCGCTCATCCCGAGTCACCGTTAGAGGCCCCCACACCCCAGCCGGACGGGGCATTTCCCACCGGCCAGAAACGCACGAGCGGGCGTAGCTCAGGGGTAGAGCACAACCTTGCCAAGGTTGGGGTCGAGGGTTCGAATCCCTTCGCCCGCTCCAGTTTCCACTATCACCACATCGCAAATTTCGGGGTCTAAGCTTCCCTTCGGGGAACCCTCGAGTCTTGTGTGGCTCTCCGCGGCAAGCCGCTACGAGCGTGGTTCGAATCCCTTCGCCCGCTCCAGTTTCCACTATCACCACATCGCAAATTTCGGGGTCTAAGCTTCCCTTCGGGGAACCCTCGAGTCTTGTGTGGCTCTCCGCGGCAAGCCGCTACGAGCGTGGTTCGAATCCCTTCGCCCGCTCCAGTTTCCACTATCACTACATCGCAAATTTCGGGGTTGGCTTTTCCCTTCGGGGAACCCTTACCGCTCGATTTGCAAGCGCGGTGCCTTGCGGGCGAGGTTGTGGGCCCCGGCCTGCGCCGGGGCGACGTAGCTGTGTGTGGCTACTCTTTTCATGTCATCCCGGCGTAGGCCGGGATCCATCGGCCTTCGTTCGCGCACCTCCCCATCGGATTCATTGCTGAATTGCTACAAGATGAACGGTCCAGCCGATCACTGTGATAGGACTAACCCGTTGGTCTGTGACCATTGAGCGATTTATTCGATTGTCGGCCCGCTATCGTGCGGGACGACAGGAGGAGAGAAACTCATGCAGATCAGCAGGATCGCGCTTGCCGCCGTGCTCGCGGCCACCTTGCCGCTCGGCAACGCCGCTTTGGCCGAAACCGCAACGCCGACGAGCGAGCCCGCCGCGAAGGAATGGTTCCCCAAGACACTGGACCTGACCGCGCTGCGCCAGAACGAGGCGACCAAGGCCAATCCCTATGGTCCGGACTTCGACTATGCCAAGGAGTTCGCCTCGCTCGATCTCGATGTGGTCAAGGCCGATATCCGCAAGGTGCTGACCACGCCGCAGCCGTGGTGGCCTGCGGACTATGGCCACTACGGCCCGTTCTTCATCCGCATGGCCTGGCACAGCGCGGGCACCTATCGCACCGGTGACGGGCGCGGTGGTTCGGACGGTGGCGAGCTGCGCTTCGAGCCGCTCAACTCCTGGCCCGATAACGTCAACCTCGACAAGGCCCGCCGCCTCGTCTGGCCAATCAAGCAGAAGTACGGGCGCAAGCTTTCGTGGGGCGACCTGATGATCCTCACCGGCAATGTCGCCATGGAGGACATGGGCTTCAAAACGCTGGGCTTTGCCGGGGGGCGCGTGGATGCGTGGCAGCCGGACCTCGTGTTCTGGGGGCCTGAGACGAAGCTGCTCGATGACAAGCGCCGCGATGGCAAGGGCAACCTCAAGGGGCCGCTGGGCGCGACGCAGATGGGCCTGATCTATGTGAACCCCGAGGGTCCGAACGGTGTACCCGATCCGCTGGCCGCCGCCGCCGACATCCGCCGCGCCTTCGGTGCGATGGCGATGAGCGACGAGGAAACCGCCGCGCTGATCGCAGGCGGCCACACTTTCGGCAAGGCGCACGGCGCGCGCAAGCCCGAGGAATGCGTCGGCAATGACCCCGGCATGGGCAAGATCGAGCAGCAGGGCCTTGGCTGGGCCAACAAGTGCGGCAAGGGCAATGCCGAGGACACCGTGACGAGCGGACTCGAAGGCGCATGGTCGGCCAATCCGATCGCCTTCACCACGCAGTATCTCGACAACCTCTATGGCTTCGAGTGGGTCAAGACCAAGAGCCCGGCAGGGGCGACGCAGTGGATCCCGAAGGACCCGGCGGCGGCGAACCTCGTGCCCGACGCGCACCGGCCTGACGTGCGCCACGCGCCGATCATGTTCACCACCGACATCGCGATGCGCGAGGACCCGGGCTTCCGCAAGATCACGCTGGGCTGGAAGAAGAACCCGCAGGCCTTCGCCGATGCCTTTGCCCGCGCGTGGTTCAAGCTGACCCACCGAGACATGGGCCCGCAGGCGCGCTACCTCGGCAAGGATGCGCCCAAGGTGACGATGACCTGGCAGGACCCGCTGCCCAAGGCGACTTACGCGCCGGTCGATGCGGCTGACGTTGCGGCGCTCAAGGGCAGCATCCTGTCTTCGGGCCTCACCACGGCAGAGCTGGTGCGGGCGGCCTGGGCCTCGGCATCAACCTTCCGCGGGACCGACATGCGCGGCGGTGCCAACGGCGCCCGCGTGCGGCTTGCCCCGCAAAAGGACTGGGCGGTGAACGATCCGGCGGAGCTGGCCAAGGTGACGGCCAAGCTCGAGGAAATCCGCCTTGGCTTCAACAAGGCAGCCAAGGGCGGCAAGCAGGTGAGCCTGGCCGACCTGATCGTGCTGGGCGGCAATGCGGCTATCGAGCAGGCGGCCAAGGCGGCAGGCCATGACGTGAGCGTGCCGTTCACACCGGGCCGGGTCGATGCCACGCAGGCACAGACCGAGGTCGAATCGTTCAACTACCTCCAGCCCAAGGCTGATGCCTTCCGCAACTACTATGCGGCAGATTCGTTCTACGGACCGACCGAGGCGCTGGTCGACAAGGCCGACATGCTCGGGCTGACGGTGCCCGAAACCACCGTGCTGCTCGGCGGCATGCGCGCGCTGGGGGCCAATGCCGGTGGATCGACGGCGGGCGTGTTCACCAGCCGTCCGGGTGCGCTGAGCAACGACTTCTTCGTCAACCTGCTGTCGATGGACACGGTGTGGGCGAAGGCGGCGACGCCGGGGCTCTATGAAGGCAAGGACCGTGCGAGCGGTGCGCTGAAGTGGACGGCGACGCCGGTCGACCTCGTGTTCGGCTCGAATTCCGAGCTGCGCGCGGTGGCCGAAGTCTATGCCTCGGATGATGCCAAGGACAAGTTCGTGGCCGACTTCGTGGCGGCATGGACCAAGGTGATGAACGCCGACCGGTTCTGATCGGTCGAACGTAAAGGAACGGCGGCGCAGCGACGGGCTACGCCGCCGTTTCCTGTTCCGGCGCCCGTTGCGCCAATCGCGGCGCGATCAGGGCGCAGGCGATCAGTTGCAACTGGTGGAAGACCATGACCGGCAGCAGCACGATGCCGACCGAGGCGGCAGGGAACAGCACGCCCGCCATCGGCACGCCCGAGGCAAGGCTCTTCTTCGAGCCGCAGAACAGGAGGACAATCGCATCCTCGCGCGGGAGCTTCATGGCGCGCGCCAGCCACCAGGTTGCGCCAAGCACGATCGCCAGCAGCACCCCGCAGACCAGCGTCAAGACCAGCAGGCCGAGCGGCGGCACGCGCTGCCACAGGCCTTCGACCACGGCCGCGCCGAACGCGGAATAGACCACCAGCAGGATCGAGCCACGATCGACCTTGCCGAGCCACGCCTTGTTGCGCGTGACGAAGCCGCCGATCCACGGGCGCAGCAGGTGCCCGGCCATGAACGGCAGGAGCAGTTGCAGGACGATGGTCTGCGCCGAGGCCCATGAAAAGCCGCCCGTCGCCCCGCCGAGCAGAATGGCGACAAGCGCGGGCGTCACGAATATCCCGGCAAGGTTCGAGAACGAGGCCGCGCAGACTGCTGCGGCGACATTGCCGCGCGCGATGGCGGTGAAGGCGACCGACGACTGGACAGTCGAGGGCAGCAGGGTCAGGAACAGCAGGCCCACCGCGAACTCGGGCGGAAGGAAGGGCAGCGCACCACAGGCAAGGCCCAGCAGCGGGAACAGCACGAAGGTTGCCGCGAGCACCGCAAGATGCAGCTTCCAGTTGCGCGCGCCTTCCCAGATCGCCTCGCGCGAAAGCTTGGCGCCGTGGAGGAAGAACAGCAGCACGATCCCGGCATCCGCCGCCGCGCCGACGATCGGCACAAAGCTCCCCCGCGCAGGCAGCAGGCTCGCGAGGACCACGGTGGCGATCAGCGCCATCAGGAAGGGATCGAGCAGGGAGGCGAAGCGCCGGATCATCAAGTGGGCTGCCTTGGCAATGTCTGGTGCGGACCTCTTGGCGGCATGGAGTCGGGAGTCAAGGCGGGGCGTGTCGGAGACGTCGTCTGGCAGAGCGCCGGAGGCGACTAACCTCGCCTTCGCGGGTGGGCGCAGGATGCTTGTTTCTCGCAGAGACGCAGAGGAAGCAGAGGGCGCCGGGGAAGAAGATCGGTTTCGCGCGGAGACGCGGAGGTTCATCCGCTGGCGAGTGCGGACCGGTAACGCCGGTGGGGAAGGCACAGATCGCGCGACCGGTGCGGTGCCGTCGTGGCACGCGCGGGGAGGGCGCGGGACCGGTTGCGAGTGGCCGGGGGGCGGTTCCGGACCCCTTGTCGGCTCAGCCTGAGGGCGGACACATGTGAAAGGACGAAGCTTTGGCAGCGGCTCGCGGGCTGCCTTGGCTTCTTGGCAAGCGGCTGCGTGAAAAGAACCTGTCGTTTGCGCAGACTTCGTCACGCAAGTCATGGCGGGTTCCGCATCCGCAGCGTCGCTCAGGGTTCGGCGCCGTGCTATCAGCCCTGGGTTGTCCTGTCTGTCCTTGGGTAACGACAGGGTTTGCCCGGTGGGTCTGGGCTTAACGCCCCGCATTGAACCCGCGCGCACCTGCCGCACCGATCGCGCCGGAAGCATCCGCACACAGCATCAGCTTCTGAAGGGAGAGGAGCGGGATGGCCTTGTGCCCTCTCCTGACCTGTGGGCGGGGTGTATAACCTATATGGTTCGTTTTGTCAAGATGTAGCGCAACACACCTCGTCAGCGTCGCTTCCGGCCAAGTTGGACCAGGCTACTTGCGGTAGGGCTTGGGCAATGCCTCGATCGGCATAAGGTCGCGATATTCGGGCAGGACCAGCAGCGCTTCGTGGATTGCCGAGGGGAGAACGCCGAGCAAGGTTACCGCGTGCCATATCTGCACCAGCAACTCTCCTCGCAACGCTTCCTCGCCGTGATCCGACCAGTAGGGATCGCACGCGCCGAAGACATGGGGAAAACGGTCACGTTGCCGTGTCTCGTCCGGCGCGGCCATGACGGCGACTTCGCCAGTCGAGTGATCGATGCCGATGATCGCGCTGGACAGGGCAATGTCTTCTGCCGGGCTTGCCACGGTTGGAGGAACCTTGTGCTTCATATGTCGCAGGTCAGTCGGCCTCGAGCGCGGCACGGATCACCTGCCCGCAGCGACGCAGTTTCTCGAGATGGTCTCCCCGGCGGCAGAACCAGAAGAAGAAGTATCGCGGATCGACGCCGTAGCTGATGTAGGTCGAATGACCGCTGAGCCTGACCCAGACCACGTGAAGGCAGGTGCATTCGCCCTCCTTGCGATCCCGATAGGCGCAGAACCGCATCAGGCGGTCGTCATTGGCTGCGATGTGAAAGCCGGCGTGCTCGAAGCGCTCGCGAATACGGGAATAGGCGCGGTTGACGCCGACAGGGGTGAACAACCCCTGCTTCAACCAGGGCAACCTGATCAGATACCGCCTGTAGGGCTCGACGTTGTCGCGTGACATCCTGAACCTGCCGAGAGACCTTAAGGACCCGGAACAAAGGGGAAATCACGCGCGCCAACAATAGCATTTTCGGCTACCGACCCGTGCGGGTTGCAGCACCAGCATGCCTTGGCGGCGATGTAACAAGCGTGAGCATGGGAGAAATGGCGCACCCGACAGGATTCGAACCTGTGGCCTTTGCCTTCGGAGCAATTTAGCCTGCCTATCCTAAATGCACGATAGGGCACGCTACAATGCGATATGTTACTGAAGTCGCTAGACAATTCGGATTTCCGCGCCGAACTGTCTATCCAGAATTTCGCTCCGATATCCATCCGGTTGCTTCCGTGGTGCTTCCGCGGAAGCAGCCCCGCACTAGCGAGGGGAACGCCTCATGGCAAAGCTGACCAAGCGGATCGTGGATGCTGCCGATGTCCGCGAGAAGGACTATTTCATCTGGGACGACGAACTGCCCGGCTTCGGCCTCCGCGTGTTCGCTTCCGGCAAACGCAGCTACCTCATTCAATATCGCGCTGCTGGACGCACGCGACGCTACACCATCGGCCTGCATGGCGTGTGGACGCCAGAGACAGCCCGGCAAGAAGCGAAGGTCCAACTGGGTCGCGTCGCGCGCGGGGACAACCCTTCCGAGGAACGTCAGCTCGATCACAAGGCCATCACGGTCAAGGAGCTTTGCGCTCTCTATACCGCCGACCTGAACGCTGGCCTCATCCTGGGTAAGGGCGGGAGATCGAAAAAGCCGACCACCATCGTCACCGACACTGGCCGTATCGAGCGACACATCATCCCGCTGATCGGCGCACGCCGCGTCAAGGATCTCACCAAGGCCGACATCAACAAAGTCTTGAAGGACATCATGGCCGGCAAGACGCGCGTCGCCGTCAAGACGAAGAAGCTGCGAGGAAAGGCCATTGTTCGTGGTGGCGCGGGCACGGCCACGCGCACCGTCGGCCTATTGGGCGGAATCCTCACCTACGCTGTCGATGCTGGGATCATCGAGGTCAATCCGGCGCACGGCATCAAGAAGCCCAAGGACAATGTTCGGAATCGTCGGCTGACCGAGGCGGAGTATCGCACCCTCGGGCAAATGCTTCGCGATGCCGCGACGAACGAAAAATACGCCATGACCGTGGACATCATCCGGCAGATCGCGCTCACCGGCTGCCGCCGCTCGGAAATGATCTCGCTAATGTGGATCGAGGCTGACACCGACGCGAGCTGCATGCGCCTGGTGGACAGCAAGGAAGGTGAGTCCATTCGTCCAATCGGATTGCCCGTCGTCGAGTATCTGGAGGAACGGCGCAAGACCGCAGCGGGCACCTATGTCTTCCCAGGTCAGGGCGAGGACAATGCGTTCGGCAGCTTCCCGAACCATTGGGAACAGATTTTCAACGACAGCCCGCTCGCCGGCGTCACGCCGCACGTCCTGCGTCACAGCTTTGCCAGCATCGCCAACGATCTCGGTTTCACCGAGGTGACGATCGCGGCGCTCGTCGGCCATTCCAAGGGCTCGGTGACGAGCAAATACATTCACACGCTCGACACTGCGCTCATCATGGCCGCCGACACGATCTCGGGCTACATCAACGGGCTGCTTGAGGGCATCGAATTCAAGCAGACGGCCTACGCGCTGGATCGCGATTCCCGGCGCGCTGCACTCGATCTCTTCCTGAGCAAAGCGGTGGGAGAGCCGGCGAACGAAGCGGAGGACGAGGAGCGTCGTCTGGCTGCCTGAGATCTCTGTGCGGAGCGCCATTAGGACTAGGAGAACATGCGATCCGCGAAGTCCGCCGGGATATGCGGAACACCCAGCGCTTCGAGCAGGCGGGTGCTCATCACCAGGTTGATGCCAGTCGCTTGCATCGGGTTGCCGGCGTCGATCATCCGGTGGAAGACCTCGCGGAGCGGCTTTTCGATGCGCCCCTTCCGCGCCTTGCCGTCCCGCGCGAAACGCATCGCGCAGCCCGCAAGGATGTCGGCTGCCTGGAGGCAGGGTTCGATCTTCCCTGTCGCAAAGATGAGATCGCCACGCCCTCGCAAACGATAGTCGGCGAACGGAACGATCGGCAGAGCCGCCTCAGCCGCGAGTTGCTCCATGAGCGTCTTGGAGTCCTCGAGTACCTTTGCGTACTGCATCTGCCCGTCGTGAACGAGTTGGGCGCCGTCGAGGCTCGCAGGGCGGGACTGGTTGAGACGAGCGTAGATGTTCGTGAGGCACTGGAGGTTGGGCAGCATCCAAACCTTCTTCCCGGTGGCTGACTCATCAGCGATTGGCAGAAATTCCTCGGCCTTCGCCGACGATTTCCGCACGCGGTCCCGCGCGAACATCGTCAGCATCTGTGCGGTTCGGGCGATCTCGGCGTCGGAGCGATCCAGCCAGTCCCAGAGCAGATCGATGACGGCCGCCACGGATGTCACCGAGAGTGTCTCGCAGGCGTTAATATAGGCCAGCAGCACCGCGTCGGAATCCTCGTCCGAGAGGAACTCGGCGATCATATTGCGGCTCGCCATGTCGACATCATCGAGTCCGTAGGAGCCGCAAAGCAGGTGGTTAACGATGTGGATCGCGACGAAGAACCGCTTGTCCACCAGCTCCACGAAGAGCGGCCATCGATGCCGGCCAAGGAAGGTGATCAGCTCACCCGCGATTGGCGTCAGCTTCTTTCCCAACTTGGTCGATTTCAGCTCGCCTTCACCGCAGGCGTAATGCACACGCAGCCGATCCAGCTCTGCGGCCAACAGCGCAGCATCCGCAGCGCCGACACAGGCCAGCGCGAAGAATGGTTGCCCAGCGAAATCGAGCGCTTTCGCCGAGGCAAGATCGCCGCCATGGCCGCTTTCGTCGAGGAAATAGCGGTCTACAGCAACGCTCGATGATGGGTGTTTGCTGTCGTCGGTCATCGGCCGTGACACTGCTTGAAGTTCCGGTCTGACTGGCACTGACACCGCTGGTTTCGACCGACCTTGGTTCGACTTCGTGGGGGCCGCGCCGCTCGATACGAGTAGTTCGTCAAGCAGCACCATCCTCCCAGCGGACGGCCCGCAAAAACTCATCGCGTGTCAGAGCGCAAAGGGCGAACTCGCCACGCTTCAATGGACTGCCGAGGCGGGCGGCCACGCCAGGACCGGCGAGGTAGAAGATGTATGGACCGGCATGGAAGAAGACGTGGGCAGCAGCGCGCTTCCATTTCTCAATGAACTGCTTGTTCGGTCCCATCCACCGCATGATCGCGAATTCCTTGCCGTCGAGATTGACGACACGCGATTTGAAATCGAGCGACATGCCGAAATAGGTTCCCAGGAACGAGCTTTCGCTATGGATGTGGACCAGCCAGAACATCCGATGCCCGCGGCGATAAAAAGTTTCCCGCGCGTTGCGCTCGTCCTCGCTGATTGAGGAGTGCTGCAGCTCCAGCACCGTCGCCCTGGGGGTGCCGCTACCGACCAGAACATCGGCGCGATGCAATTCTCCGGTCGCCGGATCGCGCAAAGCGATCTCACGGCACGCCATGTCGAAAAGTTCTTTCCAGCCGAGGTGCCAAGGCCCCTCGGGCTCGCTCCAAGGATCGCAGTCACCCGCCTTGTGCCGCCAATGGGGCGTGTTCTCGACAGGCATGACAGCGGTGAGCAAGCCGCCGCAGTCGCGGCAGGTCGTGCGCTCTCCCTTCGCGAAGGGCGCGCGCTTCTGGTCGTCGACCCAGGCATAGAGCATAGCTACGGCTTCCTTTTACGCATCGGCTGTCGGCCAGCGCAGTTTCCCGCGGCCGACACGCAAGGCCTCCACCAGCCTGGTGCCGCCGGGCAATCGGCCTGAAAAGAGGCTGGGCTTGGGATCGACCGCCGGCTTCTTGAAAGCAGCGACCCGCTGATAGTCGGGCGTCGTCAGCCAGGTTCGCCCGTCGCCCCCGTCGGTGACGATCCGATAGAGGCCGGAAGGCGGGGCGGCCGCGACGTCGAGCAAGCGCTTGTAGTGTTCGACCGACCACTTCTGGATGCCGCCGCTGAGGGCTTCGGTTCGGAACCGTGCCCATAGCGCGGCGGTGTCGGGCGTCGGCCAGTCGCCGGCATCCGTGTAGGCTGTGATCTCGTCGGATTCGAGCCAGGCCCTCATCTCGGCGGGCGTGACGAAAACCGGCTTGGCATCCTCGATCGCCGCCATGGCCGCGCGCCGTGACGGAAGGCCCGCGCGGATCAACATCGACATCATGAATTGCGGGACGCCGGTTTCGACCGCCGCCGCGGCGCCACCCGCCACCGTTTCCGGTGACCAGCCGAGGGACATGCGACGAGTGCGGACAGCTTCCAGCGCCCAGACCAGGCGATAGGTGAAGGCCTCTTCCACGGCCCGCATGTTCTGCGGTCCGATCTTGGCCACATCCTCGCCGGACACCCAACTGCGCAGAATAGCCTTCCAATTCGCCGGCAGCGCGTTCGCCTTGTCGGGGATGAAGGGCCGCATGAACAGCAGGCGCTCGCCAAGACCGCCGAGCGCTTCGACAAGTGCGTCAACGTCGCCGCTCAACGCCGCATCGTCAGCCCGGTCCAGAAGTTCGGCCAGCTCGTCGGCCATGGCGTCGATGGTGAGTCCAGCCTCAAGCCCAACGCCCATGGCGAAATGTCCGCGCCGCGCCTGCGCCGTGGTGGTCCTCCAGATGAGATCCGCACGCGCCTCGAACACCTTTTTGTGCAGCGGGGCGACATCCTCGTCCTCGCGGGCGATCTGGCGCGCCCAGAGCGATCCCTTGAGCGCTTCGTCCAAGAGCTTCGGCAGGTCGGCGCGATCGGAATCGAGTGCTTCGATCAGACCGAACACTGTCGCGTCGAGGCGTTCGACGATCTGCGACAGCGGCTCCTCGTCGATGGTTTCTTCCTCGTCCTCGCCGCCGCCTTCATCATCATCGCCGTCAGCGTCGTACTCCGCGCCGGCCGCCAGGCGCTCGGCGACCGCGGCTTCCTCCTCGGGCGATCTCCAGGCTTCACGGGCGTTGGCCAGATATTCCCAGGCATCGTCGCGATCCAGGACACCTTCGCGGGACAGGCGCTCAAGGATCTCGGCGACGATCTGGATGAGACCGCTCTTCAGCGTGCGGGCCTTGGCGGAAGCGACCAGCTTCCCCCATTCCTTCTTTCGCCAATCGACCTTATCGAACATGACATGGACGATGAGGCCTTCGACGTCCACGAAGGCGCGCCCAGCGCGGCCGGCGACGTTCGCAAACTCCTCGCCTTTGATCTTCTCGGACGCCCGATACAGCGCCGGCACCAACAGGACGGCGGCGTTGAGGTTGAGACCCTGCGAGAGTGTCGGCGACGCGACGATGACCTTCAGGACACCCTCGGACAACAGGGCTTCCAGCTCACGCAGGAACGGGCTCGGCAGCCGGCCGTGGTGGATGGCAACGCCGGCCTTCAGGCAGGCGACGGCGGGATGGTCTTCGCCCAACCATTCTTTGCCGACCTCCAGAGCGCGGGCGATGGAGGCCTCATCCTCCAACAGTGAGTCCAGATAGCCGCGCTTGCAGAGGTCCACGACCTGTTTGCCGTAGCTCTCGACCCAATTCGCCTGGGTGGAGAAAATCAGCGTCCGCTTGCCCTGGCCCGCGAATTCCCATGCCGCGAACAGGGCGAGATGTGAGTTCTTGCGCGGATAGGGCTTCTTCTCTTTTCCCCGCGCAGGTTTCTGCACGACGAATTTGTCGAGGAACGGACCATCATCGTCGAGATCCAGTCGCAGCCGCGCGTCCTTGCCCCGCCAGGTGAGTGCGCCGAACCGCTGGCGCGTGGGGCGCCAGTCGGAGCGCACCGGCTCGCCCGGTTCGTCAGAGCGTATCCACGCGGTGAGATCATCGAGTTCGTCGCCGCTGGGCAGGATCGCGGACAGACAGACGATGCGGCGTTCGCCCGCGTCCGCACGTCGAAGCAAACGCTGCACCAGCGTCTCGTATCGGATCTCGCGTTCGCTCGGGCCGATCATGTGGCCTTCGTCGAGGACGATCAGGCCGACATCGTCGATCAGCGACGGGTCGCTTCTCAGCGCGAAGTCGAGTTTCTCGGGCGTCGCGATGATGATCTCGCGGGAGCGCAGCGCGTCTTCATCGCCAGCCGAAAGGCCGCTGGCGCCGTAGAGGGAGGAGACGCTGAAGCCGAGCGGCGCAAACGTCTTTCTGAACGATCGCTCGGTCTGGGCGGACAGCGCGCGCAGCGGCGTCACGATCAGCACCCGGCGCGCCGACGACAGGGTCATCAGCGCGGCGATCTCGGCCACGCGGGTCTTGCCGGCACTGGTCGGCAGGGCGACGACCAGATCGTCGGTGACGTCCGTGGAGCGCCGGGCCGCTTCGCGCTGCGATGGCCATAGCTCCACCTCGGACGTCTTGCGGGCGTAGAGCGACGAGATGAATAGACGGCGCAGGTCCGGGTATTTTTCCTCCGTTCCCTCCGGCGGCTCGGTGGGCAGGTTCTCGTGCAGCGAATGCTGCCAAAGGTCATCGATCAGGTGACGACAGAGATTCGAGATCCACCACAGCGGAACATTCTCGGCGTTGTCCGCCAGGCTGACCGCGGTGCCGAGCAGCATCCGCGCGGTTTCGATCGGCTCGGGTTCGCCCGTCTCGAGCGCGAAGTCAAAATGCGCGAGAGCTCGGCAGATCGTCGTGTTGAGGATCGTCGATAGGGCCTCGTCGATGTCCGGCTCTTCGCCCGTCAGCGCCTCGGCGATCTGCTCATCTCCGTGAGCCTCATCGTCCAACCACTCGCGAACGAACCCGCGCAACTGGCCAAGATCGCGCAGGATCAGATGCCGGATCGCCGTTTCGCCCGGTGAGGCATTGAGATCGTCCGCGGTCTCGTTGAAGAGCGAATAGGCGACGGCCGAGAAGCCGGCCAGCTGATAGGCCGCTGCGGCGATCGTCCGGCGGAAACCGCGATCGGGAGACTCAGGATCGCCGTTGCGCACCAGGGCTTCGAAGGCGTTGGCGGCGCGCTCGAACGCCTTGCTGGTCAGATCCGACGCACCGGCCTGAGCGCGCAGGGCCATCGCCCCACGAAGCAGGGCAAAGCCGTGTTCGGCAAGATCAGTTTCGATCGTCGCACCGAGCGGCGGCGCGTTCGCCGGCAACACGCCTTCCTCACGCATCAGAGACCAGGCGGCGCCACGATAGAGCAGGCGCCCGAGGATGCCGTCGACGGTCGCGGTCGCCAGGAACGCGGTCAGTTCGTCAATCGTCTCCAAGGTCTTCCGCCTCCTGATACATGGCTGCGATGAAGTCCTGATGGTCCTCGACGTGGACGTTCACGACATAGTGGTCCCGGTTGGTTCCGGTGGCGTCGAGATCCTCCTTCAGCGAGGCGTGCGGGCCGTTGCCCGACACCGTGAAGAGCATATGGTCGATGCGATCGGCGCGGAGGGACTTCAGGCCCACTTCGTCACGCAGGCTGCGGCCTAGCGCGTTGTCGTCCGGGTCGTTGCTCTCCAACAGGCGGTTGGCGACGAACAGCAGGGAATCGGGCGTGCAACGGCCGTTATCGCGGTTGAGCACCTTGCGGGCGCTCGTGACCGTGGCCTTGCCGAGCACCTTGTTGCTCTTAGCTTCGCCCTTCAGGAGCCAGAGCTTCTCGCCGGCCGCATCGTATCCAGCGCCGATGAAGTCGTCGCCGCGCATGGCCATGTTGCGGCCGTCCTTGTAGCGGAGGCGGCGCACAGGGACGCGCAGGCCGATCTCTTCCTCGACCAGCTCGGTCGCGAGAATTTCACCGAGATCGCCGGAACGGCCCTTTGGCGTCTGGGGCATCGCCTCGCTGAGGATCTTCGCGGCGACCTTGTAGCCGAGCCGCTCCACGTCCTCGGCGATGCGTTCGAGCCGGTCGTAGTGCGAGCGGATAGTCTCGGCGAGGTCATCGCGAATCTCGTCGCGGCCGCCGTCCTTCTCGACATAGGTCCAGTAGCGCTTGCGCTTGTCCTTTTCCCTGGTGGCATCACACCACTTCTTATACAGCCCCACGCTTTCCCCAACTCCTGTTATTCCGCCGCGCGGTTCGCCCGTTCGGCGACGTCTGCGCATCGCTCGATCAGCGCCTCGAACGGCTCTGCGTCTTCCAGCAGCAACCCGTCTTCGACCATGCGCGCATAGTCCGTAGCCAATGCCGCGCGCGCCTCACCACTCGGTGCGAGCTGTAATTTCCCGCCGACGGCGGCTTCGTAATCGATAGTCTCGCCATCGGCCGCCTTCTCGGCGAAGAACATGCTCTTATGGCGGGCGACGGCGTTGGCGAGGTCGCGGTCGGCCAATGCGGCGGTGGCGATCCCCGCATCATCCAGTCGAACAACATCATGCCAGTGGCGGGCGAAGCGTTCGCCACGGAGCCGTTCCTGCAGGCAGAAGACGTGCATGGCCGTCGCCTTCTCCCAGAAGGTCCGCTCGGCGTGCATCACGCGCGGATGCGCCGTTGGAAATTCGACACCTTCGATCAGCCCGGCCGCGTCGCACACGACATTCCGCGGACTTGCCGGCTCGCCGGTCGAGCGGGCGCCGAACTCCAGCATCACGCTTGGAGCCACATAGCCCGACCCCGCCGAGGTCGCCTCATAGTCGACGAACAGCTTGTCGCCTTCGACCCGGAGCGCTGCGGGGAGCGATAGTGCTTTGATCGCGCCGGCAAGAAGGGGCTGGACCGTTCCGTCGACCCACTCGGGCAGGCGGTGCCGGACAGCCTTCGACCACCGCTTCTCCTCGCTGCGATTTTTCGGCAGGGCCTCGCCGTTCTCGCCCACCAGGTCGGGGGCGATGGCGCGGATGTCGTAGGTGAGATCCACGTCTTCGGAAAACCGCCGGATGACATGATACGCTTTCGACAGCGACGTGCCGCCCTTGAACACGAGATGCTCGCCAAGGTCGGACCCGAACAGCGTCGCGAGGGTCCAGACGACCCAGACATCCTTCTCCAGCAGATGGAGCGGTCGCCCGGATCGATCGGCGGCGACGGCCAGAGCCTCGCGCCGATCGTCCGCCGACAATGTCAGGAACGCCTCAGCCATGCGCGACTTTGCCCACCGTCCTGGCGAGCCAGCTCGGAAGCTGGGGCGCGGCCGCGACGAGTTCGCCGAAGGTGGAAGACGGCAACTTGCGCTTCAACGTCTTCAAGGCGGCTTCCGCCTTCTCCGGCCCCAACCAGGCGAGCGCACGTACGGCCTGACCGGCGGGCCGATCGGCCAGCGCCAACTGCCAGCGCGGCGCATGCCGCAGCTCGACGACCTGCTGACCGAGATTCATCGTCCGGCTACGGCCCGATGTCAGATAGACCGACCGGACCGGCACCTGGGTCGTGAGGCCGAGCGCGTTGGCGGCGGCGGCGCCGTTCGACACGATGGTTTCGCCGCGCTGGAGCGCGAGGGCTTCGACGGCCTTCTCGACGGACGGCGCGCGAGAGCCGAACCGGCTGGAAACCGGGCGCAGATAGACGCCGCGCCCGGCGCGCATCAGCCGGCCACGTTCAGCCAGTCGCGACAAGGCCTGGTCCACCGCGGCGCGATTGCCGAGATGGAGTAGGCTCTTCGCCGCGATCGGAGCGCCCTCGGGCAAGCCCTCAGTATGCGCCAGAATCTGTTCGGTCAGTCGCTGCACGATAATCTCCTGTCAGAAATATACGCAGTTTTCTGACAGTTTTCAATCTCCCCAAAACCGGCTGGAAGGGCCAGCGATTGAGAGGGGCCTGGAGGGGAAAGCCTTCCCCTGCGGCCGAGCCCAGGGTCTCGGCCGACCCCTTCTGCGGGGAGACCCCGCAACGCCCCCATTAGAGTGAGAGTGTGGACCGGATTTCCGTGACGGGTTGAGGGTCGGGAGAGAGTCTTCCGACGCCCGTCATGGAGTTTGATCCCATGAACATGCAGGTTCTCGATGCCCGGCGCGACGTGAGTGGCGGCTGGAAGGTGGACGTCAACCGCGGCGAGCGCATCGGCCGCGTTTCCTCGGAGTGGTTCTCGCGGCCCGACGACGAGCGCTATCTCTCGCTCGCCGAACTCGGCCGGACCGTCCGCGAGCGGACTGAGCGCAGCCGGACGCGCGTCGTCGAATCCGCGCTCATCCATGTCGAAGCCAGCCGCACCGATCCCGAACGGCTTGCCCTGATCCTACCAGGCGCCGACAAGCCCATCGCGCCGACGCACTGGAGCTTCGGCCAGCTCGCCAGCCAGGTCGGCGCGCCGGCCGCCTATCTGCGGCAGCTCCCCGCCGCGCTCGCCGGCATCAACCTGCAATATGGCCTGACCGCTCACCGCGCCGAGCAGATCAAGACGCTCGAGACCGACGACGGCCGCGTCGAGCTGCGCGCCGTGACCGGCCCTGATTACGGCCGGATCTACGACCACGAGCTGGTCGAAGCCGTGCAGCGCATCGCCGGCAACGGCACCGGCGACACCCGATGGAAAGTGCCGGGCGTCCTCGACTGGTCGACCGGCGTCTATAATCCGCGCGTCGATATCACCAAGGACACCACGACGCTCTACGCCTCCGATCGCGACGTCTTCCTCTTCCTTGTCGACGATCTGAATCCGATCGAGGCCGGCAAGCTCGCGGACGGATCGCCCGATCTCTATTTCCGGGGCTTCTATGCCTGGAACAGCGAGGTGGGCGCGAAAACGCTCGGCATCGCGTCCTTTTATCTCAGGGCCGTGTGCCAGAATCGCAATTTGTGGGGCGTCGAGGATTTCGAGGAGATCTCCATCCGCCACTCCAAATACGCCGCCTCGCGCTTCGCCCATGAGGCGGCGCCGGCGTTGCTCTCCTTCGCGGACTCCTCGCCGCAGCCGTTCATCAACGGCATCAAGGCGGCGCGCGAACGCATCGTCGCGCACAAGGACGAGGAACGCACCGAATTCCTGCGCCGCCGGGGTTTCTCGAAGGCCGAGACCGGCAAGATCATCGACGCGGTGCTGGCCGAGGAAGGCCGTCCGCCGGAGAGCATCTTCGATTTCGTGCAGGGCATCACCGCCGTCGCCCGCGACAAGCCGCATCAGGACGCGCGGCTCGAACTCGAAGGCAAGGCCAAGAAGCTCCTCGATCGCGCCGCCTGATTCCCACAAAGCCGGAGATGCGGTTGTCCGTGTCTCCGGCTTTGCGTTTTTCCTCCAGCGTTTCCCCGACCCTCGATGCGCTGCCCTCCTAGAGTGAGAGGGCGGTGCTTCGCTTCGTGACGGGTTTAGGATCGAGAGAGAGGCTCTCGGCGCCCGTCGCGGAGTAAGTCTCATGGCAACTGCCATTCAGAAGATCACCCTGTCGTCGGCGCAGGACATCCCCTTCAACAAACTGGTGCTGAGCCAGTCGAACGTCCGCCGCGTCAAGGCCGGCGTCTCGATCGACGAGCTGGCCGAATCGATCGCCCGGCGCGGTCTCATCCAGTCCCTCCACGTCCGGCCGGTGCTCGATGCCGAAGGACAGGAAACCGGCATGTACGAAGTGCCGGCGGGCGGGCGTCGCTTCCGCGCGCTGCAACTCCTCGTCAAGCAGAAGCGCCTCACCAAGACCTCCAAGGTGCCGTGCGTGGTGTCGGACGCCAATGCCGACATCCTCGTCGACGAGGTGTCGCTGGCCGAGAATATCGAACGCGCCCCGCTGCATCCTCTCGACCAGTTCCGCGCGTTCCAGGCGATGCGCGAGAAGGGCATGACCGAGGAGGCGATTGCGGCAGCATTCTTCGCGCCCGTCCAGGTCGTGAAGCAGCGGCTTCGCCTCGCGGCCGTCTCGCCGGCAATGCTCGATATCTATGCCGAGGACGGCATCACGCTCGAACAGCTCATGGCGTTCACCGTCACCGACGATCATGCGCGTCAGGAGCAGGTCTGGGAGTCGGTTCGCAATAGCTGGCAGAAGGAACCCTACCAGATCCGGCGCATGCTGACCGAGAGCGCCGTCCGCGCATCCGACAAGCGGGCCGTATTCGTCGGTATCGATGCCTATGAAACCGCCGGCGGCTGCGTGCTGCGCGATCTCTTCCAGGATGACGACGGCGGCTGGCTGCAGGATCCTGCGCTGCTCGATCGCCTGGTCGCCGACAAGCTGAAGGCCTCCGCCGAAGCGATCGCCGGCGAAGGCTGGAAATGGATCGAGGTGGCGATGAGCTTCCCCTATGGCGCCACCCACGGCCTGCGCGAGATCGTGGGCACGCCGCTCGACCTGACGGCTGACGAACAGGCGACCATCGAGGCGCTCAACGCCGAGTACGCCAAGCTGGAGGCCGAATATGAGCACGCCGACGAGTTGCCGGACGAGATCGATCAGCGCCTTGGCGAAATCGAAACCGCGCTCGCCAGCTTCGACGAGCGGCCGGTCCACTACGAGCCCGCAGACATCGCGATCGCAGGTGTCTTCGTCAGCTTGGATGCCGACGGCACGCTGTCGATCGACCGCGGCTATGTCCGCCCCGAGGACGAGCCCGCCAACCAGTTGGACGGCGGCGAAGGGGATGAGCAGGATGATGGCGAACATGACGCTGACCATCCGATGACGCCTTCGGTCCAGCGTGCGGTCATCACCATCGGCGGCAAACCCGCCGGGTCCGAGGAGGAGGACGAGGACGACACGATCAAGCCGCTCCCTGATCGCCTCATCACCGAGCTGACCGCCGATCGCACCCTCGCGCTGCGCGACAAACTCGCCAGCGATCCCTCGGTCGCCTTCGTCGCCGTCCTGCACAAGTTCTGCCAGGACGTGTTCTACGGCGGCAGCCAGTATGGCTTCGCGATGGAGGTCAGCGTGCGCGGCACGACCTTCCATTCGCAGCCCGAAGGGTTGCGTGACAGCGTCTATGCCAAGGCGATCGAGGCCCGGCATGATGGCTGGCGCAAGCGGCTCCCGGGCAAGGTGGCTGATCTCTGGGATGGGCTGGCCGCACTGACTGGCCCCGAACAGGCGGAACTCTTCGCCCATTGCGCTTCATTCGGCGTCAATGCGCTCTACGAGAAGGCCGATCGCTATGGTGGCCGCGTCTCGGCGCACAGCATTGACCAGCGTATCGCCGAGGCCGATCGCCTGTCGCTCGCAGTCGGGCTCGACATGGCCGAAGCGGGCTGGCGGCCGACGGTTGCCAATTATCTCGGTCGCGTCACCAAGCCCCGCATCCTCGAAGCCGTGTGTGAAGGCGTCGGCGAGCGTGCCGCCCACCTCATCGAGCATCTGAAGAAGGGCGATATGGCGACCGAAGCCGAACGCCTCCTTGTCGAGACAGGCTGGCTGCCCGAGCCGCTGCGCAATTCCGGCATCGATGCTGGAACCATCGAGGCGGATGCTGGCGAGGGCGACGACGCGTTGCCGGACTTCCTCGCTGGCGATGACGAGGAGACCGTTGCCGACGATGACGAGGAACAGCACCTCGCCGCCGCCGAGTGACGATGTACCTTTCCTGATCTGATCAGCCCGGCGTCCCTTCGAAGGCGCCGGGCTTTTTTCATGCGAGGCGATCGAGAGGGAGAGTTTGGCCCGGACGAGGCGAGCCGGACCTGGAGGAGAGAGCGCCTGCCGGCTCTCCCGTTCCCTGCTCTCTGGGAGAGGCCGCATGGCCGAATACTTCACCCATTTCTCATGCCTGCTCGACGTCCGCACGGCTGACAACGCCGCTCGCGCGCTCGACCTCTACAACCAACTGTCCGAGGACGGAGCATCCGAGGATCCACCCTCCGATAACTTTCTCCTTTCCATTCAGCCCGAACATGGCGGCACGAAGCTATGGATGCGCGACGACGTCACCGGCGATCCAGAGCGGCTGATCCAGTTCGTCAAACGCTGCGCCGCCGAATTCCAGCTCACCGGGCGCTGGGGATTCCAGTACGCCAACACATGCTCGCGGCCGCGTCTCGACGGTTTCGGCGGCGGCGCGCATGTCCTTGATCTCGCAACCGGCGCGACTGTGGCGTGGACCTATACCGATGGCTGGCTTGCGACCATGCTCGCCGAGGGAGCTGCATCATGAGCATTCCCGATCATGCCCGCGCCAATTTCCAGACGTTGCTGCGCGCCGCCGAGAACGGTCATCTAGCTCTGATGGAATGCACTGATGCCGTGACAGGCGAACCCCGCTACGTCATTTGCGCCGTCAGCCGCGATGGCGATTATCTGTTCACGCCATTCGGACACCTCGCCGACGGCAATCCCTATGAGGCCTATGTTCCGCCCGGCAGCGAGCCGGCATCCCGATAGCGGCTACCAGACGGCCACTTCCCATTGCCCGTTGACGCGCGCGAAGCCGATCGGCCGGTTTTGCGGAGTCGCGTTCGGCTTGGTCGAATCCATGACGAGCTGCGTCATGCAGGTGACACCAGGGCCGACCCCACCAGGGGAGCAGTCGCCGAGCTTCAGCGTTGCGTTGGCGAGCGACGTTCCCGTGAACAGCCGGTGGCGCCGAACCGCGTCGGTCGCCTCTGCCTCAGTCGGCTGCGCTACGCCGGCCGCCGCTGCCGGCGACGCCGCTACCGGTAACAATGCGGGCCGCAGGGCGAACCCGGCTCCAAATCCCACCACCAGGCATCCCGCCGCGACGATGCCGACCACGCTTCCCTTCATGCCGCTGCTTCCTTCCTCTCCCGCCGCAGCGCGGCGGAAATCATCCGAGGCGCGGCGGCATCCTGCCTTTGCGTTGGATGCCGGAGTCTAGCGGGGCGCCTCGCGCGGTGGAAGGCCAAGCGATGAGCCGGGATACGGTCGCGGCAGAGTGAGAGGAAGGCCGGGACGGGTTTGAGCCCGTCCGGTCCGAGAGAGAGCGCCGGCGGGCATCCCCGTTTCCGCTCTCCCGAGGACCTCTTCCATGAACGCTCACACGCTAGCGTCGGCGCTGCCGATCGGTGCCGATCAGCCGACTGATGCCGCCGCCATCCATGCCGCGGCACACCTCCTTCTTCCTCACATTGAGCGCGGCGAGCGCATCGACGCCGCGATCCTGCGCACCGCCTTGGAGATCACCTTCGGCGCGTCCGACACGTCTGGCGCCTGGGACTGGAAGGCCGCCTACGAAGCCTGCGAGGCCGCCACCGTCCTCATGCTCCGCAAATACGGAAAGGCGCTTTTGCGCAAAGCCGGTTCTCCGGCCGCGGCCATTCCCCAGCTCAGCAAGATCGCGGGTTTGCTGCCCACCCACACGCGACGCTCCGAAGAGGCCCAGGCTTTCCAGCAATTCTCGACGCCGATCCCGCTCGGCTTGGCCGCGATCACGGCGGCGGCCATCACCCCCGTCGATCGCGTGCTCGAACCATCGGCCGGCACCGGCCTTCTCGCCATCCTCGCCGAGATCGCGGGCGGCACGCTCGTCCTCAACGAACTCGCCGAGACCCGGGCTGAGATTCTCTCCTCCCTCTTTCCGGCCATCCCCGTCACCCGCTTCGACGCCGCGCAGATCGACGATCATCTCGATCCGGCGACCGTCCCGACCGTCGTGGTGATGAACCCGCCATTCTCGGTGCTCGCCAATGTCGAGGGACGCATCGCCGACGCGGCCTATCGCCATCTCGCATCCGCGCTCGCCCGGCTCGCCGATGGCGGGCGCCTGGTCGCGATCACCGGCGCGAACTTCGGCCCGGACATGCCGGCCTGGCGCGACGCCTTCGTTCGCCTGCAGGAGCGAGGCCGCGTCGTGTTCACCGCTGCCGTCCACGGCTCGGTCTACGCCAAGCACGGCACGACCGTCGAAACCCGGCTGACCGTGATCGACAAGATCCCGGCCGACGATCCGCTCTCCTTTCCGGCATCCCCCGGCACGGCGCCGGACATCGCCACGCTGATGACGTGGATCGCCGAGCATGTGCCGCCGCGCTTGGCCCTTGCGCCCGCTGTTCAGGTCATGCCGACCAGCGCTGCACCGCGCACCGTTCGCGGCTATCTCGCGCGCACCGCGGCGACATCATCGACCCGCGCGAGCCTCGCCGATCCTCAAGGCGCACCACTCGCCTATGAGACCGTCGACTGGACCCCGGCCGAGGGCGCGCGGCTCAGCGATGCGATCTACGAGCAATACGGATTGCAGACGATCCGCATTCCCGGCTCTAAGGCCCATCCCACCAAGCTCGTGCAGTCCGCCGCCATGGCTTCGGTCGCTCCGCCGAAGCCGAGCTATCGGCCGACGCTTCCTGCGACCATCCTGAACTCGCTTTCCGATGCCCAGCTCGAAACCCTGATCTTCGCAGGCGAAGCCCATTCCGATTTTCTCGCGGGCTCCTGGACGGTCGACGACACGTTCGACGTCGTGGCGGCCGCCGCCGATGATGCCAGCGGTGTCGTCCGCTTCCGTCGCGGCTTCTTCATCGGCGACGGCACGGGCGTTGGAAAGGGGCGCGAGTCCGCCAGCATCGTGCTCGACAACTGGATGCAGGGCCGGCGCAAGGCGGTCTGGATCTCCAAATCCGACAAGCTGATCGAGGACGCGCAGCGCGACTGGTCCGCCCTCGGCATGGAGCGCCTCTTGGTCACGCCGCTCTCGCGCTTCCCGCAGGGCAAGTCGATCACGCTGCCGGAAGGCGTCCTATTTACAACCTATGCCACGCTGCGCTCCGACGACCGCGGCGAGAAGGTTTCGCGGGTCAAGCAGATCGTCGAATGGTTGGGCTCCGATTTCGACGGAGTGATCATTTTCGACGAGGCGCACGCGATGCAGAACGCCGGCGGCGGCAAGGGAGAACGCGGCGACGTCACGCCCTCGCAGCAAGGGCGCGCGGGACTGCGCCTGCAGCACGCCTTGCCCAATGCGCGTGTCGTCTATGTCTCGGCGACCGGCGCCACCACGGTCCAGAACCTTGCCTATGCGCAGCGGCTGGGCCTGTGGGGTGGCGACGATTTCCCCTTTTCGACCCGGGCGGAGTTCGTCGAGGCGATCGAGGCCGGCGGCGTCGCGGCGATGGAGGTGCTGGCCCGCGACCTGCGCGCGCTCGGTCTCTACACCGCCCGGTCGCTCTCCTTCGACGGCGTGGAATATGAGCTGGTCGAGCACGAGCTGACGCCCGAGCAGCGGCGCATCTACGATGCCTATGCCGGCGCCTTCGCCATCATCCATAACCATCTCGACGCGGCCATGCAGGCGGCAAACATCACCGGCTCGACCGGGACGTTGAACCGCCAGGCCAAATCCGCCGCACGCTCGGCCTTCGAAAGCTGCAAGCAGCGCTTCTTCGGTCACCTGCTGACCTCAATGAAGACGCCGACGCTGATCCGCTCGATCGGGCAGGATCTGGAGGCCGGCCATTCCGCCGTCATCCAGATCGTCTCGACCGGCGAGGCCCTGATGGAACGGCGCCTAGCCGAAGTCCCGACCGAGGAATGGAACGACATTCGCGTCGACATCACGCCGCGTGAGTACGCTCTGTCCTACCTCGAAACCGGCTTCCCGGTGCAGCTCTATGAGCCCTTCGCCGACGGCGAGGGCAACATGTCCTCCCGTCCGGTCTATCGCGATGGCCAGCCCGTCGAGAGCCGCGAGGCGGTCGCACGCCGCACCGAGCTGATCGAGAAGCTCGCCAGCCTCCCACCGGTCCCCGGCGCGCTCGACCAGATCGTCCAGCATTTCGGCGCGGACATGGTGGCCGAGGTCACCGGCCGCTCGCGCCGCATCGTGCGCAAGGGGCAGCGCCTTGCGGTCGAGACCCGCGCGGCCTCCGCCAACCTCGCCGAGACGCAGGCCTTCATGGATGACATGAAGCGCGTGCTCGTCTTCAGCGATGCCGGCGGCACCGGCCGCAGCTACCATGCCGAGCTGTCGGCGCGGAACACGCGGCTGCGCGTCCACTATCTCCTCGAACCGGGCTGGAAGGCTGACGCCGCGATCCAGGGCCTCGGCCGCACCCACCGCACCAATCAGGCGCAGCCCCCGCTGTTCCGTCCGATCGCGACCAACGTGAAGGCGGAGAAGCGCTTCCTTTCGACCATCGCGCGCCGGCTCGACACGCTGGGCGCAATCACGCGCGGCCAGCGCCAGACCGGCGGCCAAGGCCTGTTCCGGCCCGAGGACAATCTGGAGAGCCACTATGCGCGCGATGCACTGCGCCAGCTCTACATCCTGATCGTCCGCGGCAAGGTCGAGGGATGCTCGCTCCAACGGTTCGAGGAAACGACCGGCCTGAAGCTGATGGACGACAACGGCATCAAGGACGAGCTGCCGCCGATCACGACCTTCCTCAATCGCCTTCTCGCGCTGACCATCGACCTGCAGGACATCTTGTTCGCCGCCTTCGAGCAGCTCCTGACCGCTAAGGTCGAGGGCGCGATCGCCGCCGGCATCTACGACGTCGGGCTGGAAACGCTACGCGCGGAGAGCTTCGTCGTCACCGAGCGCCAGACCATCTACACCCATCCCGGCACCGGCGCGGAAACCAGCCTGCTCACCATCCAGCAACGCGAACGCAACCGGCCGATGACCGCCGAGGAGGCGATGGCGTGGCTCGATGATCCGGCCGCCATGCTGCTGGTCAACGAGCGTTCCCACCGCGCCGCCGTTCAGCTTCCAGCGCCATCGCTGATGCTCGACGATGGCGAGATCGAACGCCGCGTGCGGCTGATCCGGCCGATGGAGCATCATCATGCATCGCTCCGCATGATGGACGAGAGCCATTGGATCGCCGCCAGCCGGGCCGAGTTCACCGCCGCCTGGAACGCCGAGGTCGCGGAGGTGCCGGCCTATTCCGACTCCACCATCCACATCGTCGCCGGCCTGCTGCTGCCGATCTGGAAGCGGCTGCCCAACGAATCGAGCCGCGTCTATCGGCTCCAGACCGACGACGGGGAACGGATCATCGGCCGCCGCGTGTCGCCCGCCTGGGTCGCCAACGCCACCATGGTCGGAACGACGAGCCTGTCGGCAGGCCATGCCTATGCCGCGCTGGTCGAGGGCAAGACGATCCTCGACCTGGCCGAAGGCCTCCAGCTCCGCCGCGTGCGCGTCATGGGCGCCGATCGCATCGAACTCTCAGGTTTCATCGACGCGATGCGTGAGCGCCTGCGCGCCTATGGTCTCTTCAGCGAGATCATCTCGTGGAAGCTCCGCTTCTTCGTGCCCGTGGGCGCGGATGGTGCGGCTATCATCGGCAAGCTGATCGGCACCTATCCGATCCAGCGCGTCGGCGAACGGGAGGCTGCGTGATGGTTCGTCTCGACGCATCCGATCTCGCGCAGCGTCTCGGCCGACAGGCCGAGGCGGTGTGCCGCCACTATCTCGGCAACGGCCATCGCCAGGGCAATTACTGGCAGGTCGGAGACGCCCGCAACACCAAGGGTCGCTCGATGTATGTCCGCCTCAAGGACTCGCCCAAAGGCCCCGCCGGGAAATGGACCGATGCCGCGACGGGCGAACATGGCGACCTCCTCGACGTGATCCGCGAAAGCTGCGGCCTCATCGACTTCAAGGATGTCGCTGAAGAGGCGCGGCTGTTCCTCAGTATGCCACCACCCGAGCCGGAACCGTCCGCGTTCCAGCCTCTGGCGCCTGCACCGCATGGATCGCCCGAAGCCGCACGGCGTCTCATCCGCATGTCACAGCCGATTGCGCGCACAATCGTCGCGGCGTATCTCCGGAAACGCGGCATTACGGATCTCCGTGGAACCGGAAATCTGCATTTCCACCCACGCTGCTATTATCGGTCTGACGAACACGCGCCGACCGAGACATGGCCGGCGATGATCGCCGCCGTCACCGATCTTGCGGGCAGGATCACCGGGGCGCATCGCACCTGGCTCGACCCTCAACGCCTGGACAAGGCGCCCCTCGACACCCCGCGCCGGGCGATGGGCGATCTCCTCGGCAACGTGGTTCGCTTTGGCGTCGGCGGCGACGTGATGGCGGCCGGCGAAGGCATCGAGACGGTCCTCTCGGTCCGACAAGTCGTCCCCAACATGCCGATGGTGGCGGCGCTCTCCGCAGCACATCTCGCCGCCATCCTCTTCCCCGACACGCTACGGCGGCTCTACATCTTGCGCGATGACGATCCGGCCGGTGACGGAGCGCGTGACAGCCTGGTCGAACGGGCGAACGCGGCCGGGATCGAGGCGATCGTGATCTCGCCACAGCTCGGCGACTTCAACGAGGATCTCTGCGCCCTCGGCCTCGCGACGCTGCGCAGCCAGACGCGGGTGCAGCTCGGGCCGCAGGACGTCGCACGCTTCATGGCGCTGGCGGCATAGCCGGCAAAGAAGCTGTGGGACGGCATCGACGCCGTGTTCACGCAGATGCAGGGGATCGGAGAGGACCGCGCCTCGGCCTTCGAGAGGGCGATCGGCCCACAGGCGGGCCGGCCCGGCAATGGCTGCGGCCGACTATTTTCCGGCGCGGCCCTAAGGGGCCGCTTTCCATCGCGAGGCAAAATAGCCGGCCTGCGCCATCCTCCGCTGACGCTCCGGCCCCTCGCTTGCGCTCCGGGTGCAGCGCCGTCCCGCCTGTGGGCTTCGTCGCCATGAAGGCCGCGACGGTCGCGGTCCAACCGACGGAGCATCCCATGCGCGAGCACGACGACTACGAACCGCACCACGAATCCTCAGCAACCGACCATGTCCTCAACGAACTGCAGCTCCACGGCTACCGGCCCTTCGCCGATGAACCAGACCAGCGGCTTCTGCCAGACGGCAACGCGGTAGCGGGCGCGATCGCCGATATCTTCGACGCGCTGATCGTGACCTTGGAGGACTCACGCCTCGAACCCGACCTCGACGATCTCCTCTGGTCGACCGTTAACGTCTTCCATCGCGCCGCCGAGCGGATCAACCGCGAACTCGACGATAACGAGCAGGTGCAAAAGCGCTCCCAGCGCGAACAGGACGGCAGCGAGGTGAAGTCAGTCGATCTCGAGCGCCTCACCGCCGAGGGCATGACACTGGTCGAGCGCCAGACCGCCTTCGAACTAATGCGCGACCAGGCCGCCGAGCACTATGAACGCCAGATCGGCAAACCCTGGCTTCCGCGCTCGGGATCGAAGGTCAACCATCGCAACCTCACCTCGGCGATGATCGACAGCCGCGACTTCCTCATGGCGAAGAAGCGCGCCGAGCAGGAGGTGCTCCTGCCGCCTGGCCCGAAGATCGCCGTCACCGGCGGGCTCGATTTCGACAACCATCGTCTGATCTGGGCGAAGCTCGACCAGGTCCACGAGAAGCACCCCGACATGGTGCTGATCCACGGCAAATCGCCGAAGGGCGCCGAAAAGATCGCGTCTCTCTGGGCCAAGAATCGCAATGTCCCGCAAATCGGCTTCGCACCCGACTGGACGAAGCACGGCCGGGCTGCACCCTTCAAGCGCAACGATGAGATGCTGCAGATCGTGCCGAAGGGCGTGCTGCACTTCCCGGGCACCGGCATCAACGACAACCTCGCCGACAAGGCCAAGAAGCTCGGCATCCCGGTCTGGAAGTTCGGCGGCGCGTAAGCGCCGCCTCATCAATTCGCTATCTGCAATAAACCGAGCGCATGGCATAGCGTAATCCATGCCACGATTGACGCCACTTCCGGTCCCCGCACGTTCGGACGCCGTACTCGCCCAGGTTCTCTTGGAAAATGCCGCCGTAAAAGTTGAAGCCGCTGAGTGGGCGGCGAGTCGCGGATTGGACAATGAGGCCCTGCATGCGATGGCCATCGCCATCGAGCTGCTCCTGAAATCGTATCTTCTCAATGTCGCGACCAATGACGATTGGAACCGCGCGAATATCGGGCACGATCTCGCCAAGGCACTCTATTATTCGACCCAAGCCGGCTTGGCCCCACCTTCACGTGTCGAATGGGTTATCGGTTACCTCCATCCGCACTTTCAAGGTGGCGGGTTTCAGCGAGAGTCGTCGACACCATGGCCACCAGGTCTTGCATACGACGCATGTGAGGTCGGGCGTCAGCTTGTCCAAGCAATACGGCTTCACGTTCTTCACGCTTGAATCGTTCCGGCTCCTCGCTCGGAGACGACCACCTCCCGCTGAATGGCGCTAATCCTTGGTCCAGCCGATGGCCTAACGCCATCAACCCGTGAAGGGTCGGACTACGCTTACGCGTGCCGCCGCTTCGGCTCTGCCTGCGCGGTGATTGCAGCCCTCGGCCGAACACATCGGGCGCCTGTCAGCGGGGGATGGTCCCCCGCTCCAAACAGGAGCCGGATCGATGTCCTTCCCCGACGCACACGCCTTCGCCTTCAGCCTCGCCACCAGCCTGATGGTCGCCATCGTAATCTTCCGCGCCGGTGACGGCACCCTCTCGGTCACCCCTGCCACCGAATTCGACGGCGACGACTCGGAAATCGTCCACGAAATCGATCCCTTCGCCCCATGACTGGGGCGAAGATCGCCACAGCCGCAGCGGAAACCTTGCCGGTTTCCGCTCCCGCCAGTGATCATCTTTTGCTATGCTCGGCACCGCGCCGTGGTGGTGGTGGAGGCGCAACCGTTCGAGCAATGCTTACGGAGACACCACCATGATCTTTATCGGCATCCTTCTTTCCATTGCGGCGATCGGCTTCTTCTGCTGGCTGCTGTTCACACTCGCCGTCTTCGCATTGCCCTTCTTCGCGGGCGTAACCGCGGGAACGTGGGCCTACACCGGCGCCGGCTGGCTCGGCGCGATCATCGTTGGCGCACTTGCAGCCGGCCTGACCTTCGGCATCGGCCAACTTCTGCTCGTCTTCGTGCGACCGCTCTGGGCACGTATCGCCATCGCGCTGGCCTTCGTCGCGCCGGCGGCGATCGCCGGCTATCACGCCACGCATGGTATCGTGAAACACACCATGCCGTCGGAGGGCTGGCAGCTCGCCTTTTCCGTTGTTGGGGCCATCGCTGTCGGTGTCACCGCCCTTACACGGATGGTTGCAATGGCCACACCCGGTTCGACCGGACAGGGCCTGGCGCAAGGTTGAGCCCCACGATGCGGCCGAGGCAGACGCGGAGCTGATTGTGACCTTGCGCTTCCCTCATCATCGGGGGTGTCGGCAAACATCTTGATGACACTGACCAGCAGTGGAGCCGGACACGCGCAACCGCGTTGGAGAATGCTGTGAAGTCAGGCGGCGCACGAAACTCGGCCAACATCAGGGTGTCGCCGTTCGTGTCTTTGAGCAATGTGGTCGGCAACGGCGTTCGGACTTTCATGAGGCCTGCACGAAGGAAAGATCGCCGTCGGCGACGTCGTTGCCGGGTCCTGGCGGTTATGACGATGTCGCCAGGTTCTCCGTTGATGCATCTCTGTCAGGTCGACCGCTCCAAAACGGCCTCTTCAATGGGCTGATCTGGCCGAAGGTCGGCTGCGCCTCGATCGCCTATGCCGCAACGGCGCGTCTCGACTTTCTTCCCCTGACGGCTGCGCCGTCATTCCTCGCGAGACAAGAAAGTCGTGTCCACGCCGTCCTCCGCGTTGCTCCGGTCGCAAGCGATGCCGCGTCGATCGCCTCCGGCCCACCGATCGCCATCGAGGCCGCAATGGTGCGGGCTCGGAACAGAGTTCAAGGAGAACTATCATGGCGACCATCGGCACCTTCAAGAAAACCGGCAACAACGAGTTCACCGGCGAAATCGTCACCCTCTCGCTCCAGACCAAGAACGTCCGCGTCGTGCCCGAGGCCAACCGCTCCGGCGACAACGCCCCCAGCCACCGCGTCTTCGTCGGCCGGGTCGAGATCGGCGCCGCCTGGGCCAAGCGCTCCAACGAGGGTCGCGATTATCTCGGCCTGAAGCTGGACGATCCGAGCTTCACCGCTCCGATCTACGCCAACCTCTTCGACGACGAGGAAGGCGAAGGCTACAGCCTCATCTGGTCCCGCCCCAACGGCCGCCGCAGCGGGGAGTGATCCCCGGGCCAAGGCCCCGCCCGGTCGAACCGGGTGGGGCCTTCCCGCGTCGCTGGCGGCGCGCCAGCGGGCGACCGAATCAGTCGCCCGTGAGGCGCGGTGCGAATCGACGCTCAGCCTCGATTTTCCTCGCGCACGTTGCCAAGAACGACTATTATAGTCGTAGTTCTGGCAAGTGCGTTCGCGTCAGTGGGAGGTGATCATGCATGATCACCGCCCGACAATCACGGGCCGCGCGCGCGTTGCTGGGGTGGACACAGGAGACGCTCGCTGACAAGGCCCGGACATCGCTGACCGCGCTCAAGCGCCTCGAATCCGAGAATGGATTGGAGGTGTATGAGACGACGCGCGATCAGGTTCGCAGGGCATTCGAGGCAGCCGGCATCGTCCTGCTCTCCACCGACAAGGGTGAAGGGGTGCTGTTGCTCCATGAGCGGGATGATCGACCAGCAAAGCGCTAGCGATCCTCCTGTCACGTCGCGGGCATCGTCCGTCGCCCTTTGTCACAAGATAACCAGGCGCATGTGTTAACGAATGCTTTCCACGCGAATATAGTCGCTCCATGGGACAAACGATGCCGCCGTTTCTTGACGCGCCACCGATCAGCCAAACGCTCACGACCTACGATCGCGAGCATATGGCTCTCTATCTGCGCCTGCTCGACTCGGCGCGCGATGGCGCCGACTGGCGGGAGGCCGTCCAGATCCTCTTTGGTCTCGACCCAGCCCGCGAACCGCAGCGCTGCCGCCAAATCCACGACACGCATCTGGAACGTGCGCGCTGGATGACCGAACACGGCTATCGCGAATTGGTCCGCTCGGCGCAGTGATCGCCGCGATGCCGTTTCGGCATCACCCTTTGCCGTCTGCCTGACTTCCGTAGAACAACCCAGCCGGGAATCCTGACTCTCCCACAAGTTCAAAAGACTACGGGAGGATCGCGATGACACCAGATGCATCGGGCTGGCGTTCGCCCAAGGGCTACGATCATGTCGATGACATGACCGCATCCGACCTCGCGTGGGAATGGCTCCGCCGCAACGATTCCTACGACAGGGATTTCCGGGCATTCAACGATCACAAGGTCGATCCACGTCCGCTGACCGAGAAGATCCGGCAACGTTGGGGGTTACGATTTCCCGGTGGACCCACTGCAGGCCCCGCCCGAAGCGCCGGTGTTCTGGCTCCCCCGCGAGGATACAAGCGCCATCGTTCTTGGCGAGCCGCCCGATGTCCTTTCCGCAAGCACTGAACAACAGCCGACGATCGACGCCGCCATTACCGTTACCGCTGACGGCGAGACCAACCTGCTCTACGACCTCGGCAACGGCCAGCATGTCCAGCTCGTTCATGCCAACAACGCGTCGCCGGACAAGCCTCTCGGCGCATTTGTGTCCCTCGGTCTTGATGGGTTTGACCAGATTGAATCCATCGGCCGCCTGCTCGCCGCCCTCCATCGCCGCGCCATTCCACCGGACACACGCCTGACCCTCCAGCAGCGGGCACGATTGCGAAGGATGCTGCAAGCCTTCGATGGCTACCGCGCGGGCACGACCCAGCAAGAGATCGCGCAGGTCATATTTCGGCTCGGCCCTCTCGATCGCGACGACTGGCAGGCATCCTCCGCGCGCCACGCCATCAAATCGTTGCTGCGTGACGCCCGCGCGATGATCGCGGGCGGCTATCGTTCGCTGCTTCGTCATCGCAGGCAGACCTAGCCGATCGGCCCACAATCCATGGTGGGCGAATTTGATACCCCCCGAATTCGCCCTGCATCTCGCCGGTCCTGCTTCGCCAACGTGGCCTTCGTTACCCGCCGCTTCCCGGCGGCCCCAACGAACCCACGGAGGCCCTCTCATGCGACCTGATCTCGCCGTTCTCCCGCCGCGCTACCTGCGCACCAAGGAAGCCGCCGAATTCCTCAGCCTATCGGCCCGTACCCTCGAAAAGCATCGGACCTACGGCACCGGCCCGGCTTACCGCAAGCTCGGCGGCCGCGTCGTCTATGCCGTCGACGATCTCGAAGCCTGGGCCGAGCGCGGCGCCGTGACCTCCACCTCCGATCCGCGCGGCAGCGTGCTTCCGGCCAAGCGCCATACGCCTGCGCCGCCGGCACATGCCGGACGATACGCGCGCTGACCGCCCCCGGATTCCCGAATGGCGGCGCGACACCAGTCCCCCTCGGAGCGCGGGCAGCTCGATCTGTTCCGTGCGCTCCCCGGCGAGTTCGCAGCCCGAGACGCGCAGGATCTCATGGCCTATCCGTTTTTCTCACTCTCCAAATCTCACCGCGTCGCGCCGATCGACTTCGCTGCCGGCGATGTGTCGATCCGCGTCGAGGCCGTGCCCGATCACGGCATGGCGACCATCTGGGACGCCGACATCCTCATCTGGGCTGCGAGCCAGATCGTCGAGGCGCGCGATACAGGCTTGCGTACCTCGCGCCTGATGGTCGCCACCCCCTATGAAATCCTGAAGTTCATCGGACGCGGCACGTCCTTGCGTGACTATCAGCGCCTGAAGGCCGCGCTGGACCGCCTCCAATCGACGACGGTCAGCACCTCGATCCGCCAAGCCGCCGAAGGCCGGCGTCACCGCTTCTCGTGGATCAACGAGTGGAAGGAACGCACCAACCGCAACGGCAAGCCGGACGGTATCGAGATGATCGTGCCGGACTGGTTCTATCAGGCCGTTCTCGACGACGCGCTCGTGCTCACGATCGACCGGGCCTATTTCGATCTCACGGGCGGGCTCGATCGCTGGCTCTATAGACTGGTGCGCAAGCACGGCGGGCGCCAGCGCAATGGCTGGCGGTTCGACTTCCGCCACCTCCACCAGAAATCCGGCGCGCTGTCGCCATTCAAACGCTTCGCCTTCGAACTTCGCGACATCATCCGCCGCCAGCCGCTTCCAGGCTACACGCTGTTTCTGGAGATCGAGACTGGCGGCCGGACACTGCTCGCTTTCGAACCGACGCCCTGTGGAAAAGCTGTGAAGGGCTTCGTGCTATCGGGAACCCGAAAGCACGTGCCATCAGGAACCGCCCCCTCGTGCCAACGGGAACCCAAACAGGGCCTAACCCACCGCACGGAAAGCGAAATTCGCGCCCTTAACTTAGAATCTAACATAGAATCTAACTTTGAAGAGCGCGCGCGCGAGGTGGAAAACCTCGTTCGGCGCGCTGCAATTGCGCTCAGCGCGACCGGCAAAGGGCGTGCATCCCGACCTACTGTCGCCGGCGCTGACGCGGGTAAACGCGAGACGGCCGCGACGCCGCAACTCCCCCTCGATCGTCGATCGGGAGGACGGCGATGATCGTGGCCTTGCTCAATCAGAAGGGCGGTGTCGGCAAGACGACGCTTGCGCTGCACCTCGCTGGCGAATGGGCCGGCAAGGGAAAGCGGGTCACGCTGGTCGATGCGGACCCGCAGGGCTCGGCCCTCGACTGGTCTCAGCAACGCGCCCGCGAGCAGGCGCCGCGCCTCTTCGGCGTCGTCGGCCTGGCGCGCGATACGCTCCATCGTGAGGCGCCGGAGTTGGCGCGGCCCGTCGATCACGTCGTCATCGACGGGCCGCCGCGCGTCGCCGGACTGATGCGTTCGGCGCTGCTTGCCGCCGACCTTGTACTGATCCCAGTGCAGCCGTCGCCGCTCGACGGTTGGGCATCGGCCGAGATGCTGGCGCTCCTATCGGAAGCGCGCATCTACCGGCCGGAGCTGCGCGCCCGATTCGTTCTCAACCGCTGCGGCGCGCGCACCGTCATCGCCCGCGAAACGGCCGAGACGCTGGCCGACCACGATCCGCCAGTGCTGCGCACGACAGTTGGGCAGCGCGTCATCTACGCCGACGCTGCGCAGTCCGGTCGCCTTGCTTTCGAGATCGACGATGACGGTCCTGCCGCGCGCGAGATCGCGGCGCTCGTCACCGAGATCGAAAGGATCGCGCCATGAACGAGCGATCCGAACGGCGCGGCTTCGCATCGCGCCCGACCAATCCCGACGCCTGGATCAAGGCCGCTGAGACTGAACCGGCTCGCATGGCCGATGCGGCGGGCTTCACCGCCCGCCTAACCATCGACATCACGCCGAAGTTGCGGGGGCGCATCAAGATCATCGCGTTCCAGCGCGGCGTCACTGTCGCCGACATGCTGCGCGAACTGCTCGCGCGCGAATTCCCACCCATCGAAGGAGAACCTTCATGACCGACGCCGCGGCCCCCCGCGTGCGCGGCGGCCCGACGCCGACTGCGCTCCCGCAAAACAATCTTACCCATGTCGAGCTGACCTGGGTCGAGAAGAAAATCGAGAACTGGATTCGCTTCGGTTCGCACGCCCACGAACAGATCCTCGATCGACGCCGGCGTACCCTGTCGTTTCGCTCCGGCGCGGTCTTCGCCTTCGTGCGCTGGGCGTCAAACGACTTTGGCACGATCATCTCGCGCATCGACATCGTGCGCGCCGTCGCGCGTGGCGAAGCCTACCAGACGCTGCCCTTCGTGCGTCCCGGCGGCGACATCCTGCTCAAGGTCGAGAGCTGGCCGAAAGTCGAGCGGGTGCTGCAGGCGATCGACGCCATCGAGCGCGCCGGCATCGATCCCGAGGCCGTCTCGCCCGATCACTGGCGGCACGTCCACAACCGGCTGACCGCCGGAGATGAGCCGCGCGCCTACACGCTCGAACATCACCGCGCGTTCCTTCTGCGTCGGAGGGCCGAGCCGTGAGCCGCGCCGGACTTCTCCTCGCGACAACGCTCGCGGCGCTTGGCGTCGGCTATCCCGGCCTAACGCCGATGCCGATCAAGCTGATCTGGAACGCATCGGCGAGCGCGCCGATCGGCTTCTACACAATCGACTTCGACGGGCCATTTGAGGTCACCGATCTTGTCGCCGTCGATGCGCCCGAGCCGCTCGCGACCTTTCTCGCGGAACGCGGCTACCTGCCCAAGGGCGTGCCGCTGATGAAGCGCATCCTCGCGGTATCCGGACAGACCGTTTGCCGCTCGAATCTCACCATCACGGTGGATGGGGTCGAGGTCGGCGCGGCGCTCGAGCGCGATCGCGCCGGCCGCGAACTGCCCGTGTGGCAGGGCTGCCGCCGTGTCCATACCGGCGAAGTCTTCCTGATGAATTGGCAGGTCCACGACAGCCTCGACGGCCGCTACTTCGGCCTGATCTCGACCGACCAGATCATCGGCCGAGCGGTCCCGCTGTGGACCGACGAGGACGGAGGTGGCCGCTTCGCATGGCGCGCGCCGACACGCTGACCGCTTGCCCATCGGCGGGAGCGGTGCTCGCCGAGGGTTTTCCCAACCGCACCGCCAAGGAGACCATCATGCCACAGATCGGCACATTTACCCGCGACGAAGCAGGCTTCATCGGACATCTGACAACGCTGGTCCTGAACCAGGACGTCATCATCATCGCTGCCGAACCGTCCGACGTCGAGAATGCACCTCAGTATCGCGTCCACGTCTTCGACGGCATGAACAACGAGCCGGGCGGGGAGATCGGCGCCGGATGGAAACGCTCCGGCGAGAAGGCCGGCGAATATGTCGCGCTGCTGATCGACGATCCGGCCTTGCCACATCCGATCCGGGCCAACCTGTTCCGCGACGACGATGCCGGCAACGCCTGGTCGCTGCACTGGTCGCGCCCGCGCGATCGCGGCGAGAAGGATTGAGCGATGCGTGCTCGCCGCCAATCGACGAGCCGTTCGACTGCGTCCGGGCCGCTTCGCGCTGCCCGGCGCATGGCTCTCCTTCTCCTTTCCGGCCTTACCTTCGTGAGCGCTATGCCGGCGGTCACGATGGCGCAGGGTGTACCGATCGCCCGTCCGTCGCCGCGCGATTCCTATGCCGATCACATCGCCGAGGCGTCGCGGCGCTTCAGCGTTCCGATCGCATGGATCAGGGCCGTGATGCGTGCCGAAAGCGCCGGCGATCCGCGCGCCATCTCGCCGAAGGGCGCGATGGGGCTGATGCAGATCATGCCGGAGACATGGGCGGGCTTGCGCCTTCGCCACCGTCTCGGCGCCGATCCCTATGATCCGCATGACAACATCATCGCCGGCGCCGGCTACATCCGCGAGCTGTTCGACCGATACGGATCTCCCGGTTGGATCGCCGCCTACAATGCCGGTCCTGGCCGCTATGAGTACTCGCTGAAGGGCCGCGTACTGCCTGCGGAAACGCGCGCCTATGTCGCCATCATCGCGCCGGCCGTGGGCGGCGGCGATGCGGCCGGCCCGATCGTAGTCGCCGCAGCCGATCCCTTGGCCTGGACACGCGCGCCGTTGTTCATCGCGCTGCCAGACCGCAGACCGGCCGCTGATCCCGTGCCGGCCGAGCGCGCGCCAGGTGCTGCGACGATGACATCATCTGTGCGCGATGTCTCCGCCATCGAGCCGCAGTCGGACGGGCTGTTCGTCCCGCGCTCGGGCAGGAGGAATGCGCCGTGAGCGACCAGGTTCCCGATCGCACGATAGCGGGCTCCGGCGTGTCATGGGGTGCGTTAGAGGTGGAGGCAGGCAACACAACCGGACGATGGCAGGATAAAAGGCCGCGAGGTGCGGCTTCGGTCGGTTGTGGTTTTTCAAGAGGTTATGCCCCGCTTTTGCGAGGTGCGAGATTTCCGCGCACCTCGCGGCAAAGCCACTTTTCTTATGATTTCCGAACCTTGATACGATGTGCAGGGTCTCGGCCATGAGCGGCGAGGACGATTTTCGCATCCGGCCCGGCCGCATCCGCTCATCGAGCGCGCAGCGCGCCAGGCCCTTCATCGCGCAAGCGCTTGCCGCCGCTAAGAAAGCGGGCGCCGGCATCTCCCGCTCGGGCCGCATCGTGCCTGGCAACCGCTCCCGCTTCGGCCGCGGCCAGCGCGCGAGCATCCAGGCGAATAGGCTGATCAACTCCCGCTCGCGCGGCGCTGTGATCAAGTCGCGCGTCGTGCGCCAGACGTCCCGCTCTGCGCCGCTCGCGACACATCTCAACTATCTCCGCCGCGAGGGCGTGACCCGTGATGGGGAGAAGGCTCACCTGTTCGGTCCCGGCGGCGATGACGCTGATCCCAAGGCTTTCGCCGAGCGGTGTCAGGAAGACCGCCATCACTTCCGTTTCATCGTCTCGCCCGACGACGCGATGGACATGGCGGATCTCCGCAGCTTCACCAGCGATCTCGCCGGGCAGATGGAAAAGGACCTCGGCACTCAGCTCGATTGGGTCGCCGTCGATCACTGGAACACGGAGCATCCCCATGTCCATCTGATCGTGCGCGGCCTGCGCGACGACGGGCAGGATCTCGTCATCTCACGCGACTACATCAAGGAAGGGATGCGCGATCGAGCGCGTGATCTCATCACCCAGGAACTTGGGCCGCGCACCGATCTCGACATCCGCCGCAGCCTTGAGCGCCAGGTCGACACCGAACGCTGGACCCAGCTCGACCGCCAGCTCGTTCGCGATAGCCGCGACGGAGGCGTCATCGACATGGCGCCCGACCAAAGCGCCAGGCCCGATGAATATCATGCGCTGAAGGTCGGGCGGCTGCGCAAGCTCGAAACGCTTGGTCTCGCCGAACAGGTTGGCCCCGGCCAGTGGATGATCGACGGCAGGGCCGAGGCGACGCTGCGCGAGCTCGGCCAGCGCGGCGACATCATCAAACGCATGCACCGGGCATTGACCGATCGCGGCATCGAACGCGGCTCGGCCAGCTATGTGCTGGCGGCCGAGAGTCTGGACACGCCTATTATCGGCAGGCTGGTCGATCGCGGCCTCGACGACGAGTTGAAGGGCACGGCCTATGCCGTGGTCGATGGGGTCGACGGGCGCACCCATCACATCAAGCTGCCCGACCTCGACGCGGCCGGCGACAGCTCGCCCGGTTCGATCGTGGAGCTTCGACGGTTCGACGACGCCCAGGGCCAGCGCCGCGTCGCGATCGCCGTCCGCTCCGACCTCGACATCGACCGCCAGATCACCGCGTCGGGCGCGACCTGGCTCGACCGGCAGAATATCGCCCGCGAGCCGGCTGCGTTGTCCGAGGGCGGGTTCGGCGCCGAGGTTCGACACGCTTTGGAGCGCCGCGCCAATCACCTGGTCGGACAGGGCTTCGGCGAGCGGCACGGCCAGCGCGTCACCTTCACCCGCAATCTGATCGACACCCTGCGCCGCCGCGAGCTGGAGGCGCTCGGCGAGAAACTCTCCGGTGAGACCGGCCAGCCGTTCAATCGGGCGGCCAGCGGCGAATATATCGCCGGCTCCTACCGTCAGCGCTTCACGCTCGCCTCGGGCCGCTTCGCCATGCTGGACGACGGTCTCGGCTTCCAGCTCGTGCCCTGGACGCCCTCCCTCGAAAAGCAACTCGGCCGCCACGTCTCCGGCGTTGCCCGCGATGACGGCGGCATCGACTGGAGTTTCGGCCGCAAGCGCGGCCTCGGCCTCTGAACCCTCGCAGAAAGAATCTCCGCCATGTCCGCTACGAAAATTCTCTGGGGCCAGATTCTCACCGTCTTCGCCATCGTGCTGGTCACGACCTGGGGCGCGACCGAATGGGTGGCCTGGCGTCTCGCCTTCCAGCCAGAACTTGGGCATCCGTGGTTCACGCTGTTCGGCTTTCCCTTCTACTTGCCGCCTTCGTTTTTCTGGTGGTGGTACGGCTTCGACGCCTACGCCCCCGCGATCTTTGTCGAAGGCGCCTACATCGCCGCATCGGGCGGCTTCATCTCGATCGCCGTCGCGATCGGCATGTCGGTTTGGCGCGCGCGCGAGGCCAAGAAGGTCGAAACCTATGGCTCAGCGCGATGGGCCGAGAAGAAGGAGGTGGATGCCGCCGGCCTGCTCGGCGCCGATGGGGTCGTGCTCGGCCGATACGAGCGCGAGTATCTTCGCCACGACGGGCCGGAGCACGTGCTGTGCTTCGCGCCGACGCGATCGGGCAAGGGTGTCGGTTTGGTGGTGCCCTCGCTGCTGACCTGGCCGGGCTCGGCCATCGTTCACGACATCAAGGGCGAGAACTGGCAGCTCACGGCGGGCTTCCGCGCCAAGCACGGCCGCGTGCTGCTGTTCGATCCAACCAACGCAAAATCGTCGGCCTACAATCCGCTGCTCGAAGTGCGCCGCGGCGAGTGGGAAGTCCGCGACGTTCAGAACATCGCCGACATCCTCGTCGATCCCGAAGGATCGCTGGAGAAGCGAAACCACTGGGAAAAGACCAGCCATGCGCTGCTGGTCGGCGCCATCCTCCATGTTCTCTATGCGGAGGAGGACAAGACGCTCGCCGGCGTTGCTGCGTTCCTCTCCGATCCGAAGCGGCCGATCGAGTCGACGCTGGCGGCGATGATGAAGACGGCGCATCTGGGCGAGGCGGGACCGCATCCCGTCATCGCCAGCGCCGCGCGCGAGCTGCTCAACAAGAGCGACAATGAGCGCTCTGGCGTGCTCTCCACCGCGATGTCGTTTCTCGGCCTTTATCGCGATCCCGTGGTGGCCGAGGTGACGCGGCGCTGCGACTGGCGGATCACCGACATCGTGGGTGGGAAGCACCCGACGACGCTCTACCTCGTTGTGCCGCCGTCCGATATCAACCGCACCAAGCCGCTGATCCGGCTGATCCTCAACCAGGTCGGCCGACGCCTGACCGAGGACCTGCAGGCGAAGGCCGACCGCCATCGGCTCCTGCTGATGCTGGACGAGTTTCCGGCGCTCGGCCGACTCGACTTCTTCGAGTCCGCGTTGGCCTTCATGGCGGGCTATGGCCTCAAGAGCTTCCTGATCGCGCAGTCGCTGAACCAGATCGAGAAGGCTTATGGCGCGAACAACTCGATCCTCGACAACTGCCACGTGCGGGTGAGCTTCGCGACCAACGACGAGCGCACCGCCAAGCGCGTATCCGATGCGCTCGGCACCGCGACCGAGATGAAGGCGATGCGGAACTATGCCGGGCATCGGCTGTCGCCTTGGCTTGGGCATCTGATGGTCTCTCGATCCGAGACGGCCAGGCAGTTGCTCACCCCCGGCGAGATCATGCAGCTCCCGCCGACCGACGAGATCGTCATGGTCGCGGGCACGCCGCCGATCCGGGCGAAGAAGGCGCGCTACTACGACGATGCGCGCTTCAAGGAACGCATCCTGATGCCGCCGACGATCGTGCCACCAAGACAGGCTCGGCCCGACGACTGGACGGCGCTGCCGCTCCCGGCCCAGCCGGAGGTGACCGAGGCGAAGCCGGCGGCGGAAATCGGCGATGAAGATCCGACCGAATCCGAACGTCGTCAGCAACCCGAGCTGAACCGCGTGAAGCCCGTCGAGAAGAAGGCGCCGATCGAGAACGAGTTTGAGATCGGCCTTGCCGACGACGCCGAGGATGATGCGGTCCGCAATAGCCGGATGAACCGGATGATGCAGGGCGTCGCGCGACAGGTCTCGCTCGATCCCGGCGACGGCATGGAGCTGTGAGGTCGCCATGACGAAACCTCCCAGGAAACAGCGGCTGTCGGTCTATCTTGATCCGGCCGTGATGCGTCGTCTCGCCGAACATGCCGCGCGGCGCGACCATTCCCGATCGCTCGTGGCGGAGGCTGCCATTGAATCCTTCCTCTCGCCGGATGCGGCCGAGCGACAGGAGGCGGCGATCACCAAGCGGCTCGACCAGCTCGATCGCCGTATGACGCGGATGGAGCGCGATGTCGGCATCTCCGTCGAGATGCTCGCCGTGTTCGTGCGCTTCTGGGTCGCAACCACGCCGGCTTTGCCGGAACCTGCCGCGCAGGCCGCCCGCGCCAAAGCCGGCGAACGCTATGATCAATTCGTCGTCGCGCTCGGCCGTCGGCTGGCCAAGGGACCGAAGCTGAGCCAGGAGATTTCGGAGGATGTCGGTGGGCAGGCCGAATAGCCGACTGGCGTTGAAGCTGGTTCTGCTCACCGCCGACAACGCGCTATGTTGCGACATGCCGACCAGTTGGTAGCAACCTAGAAGCTCAGGTCGCTGCTACCAAATTCACTCGCCGCATCAGGGCCTCACCGCTTTCCTTGCGCTCGGAGTAGCGGTCGGTGAGATACGAGGAGACATCGCGCGTCAGCAGCGTGAACTTGACCAGTTCCTCCACCACATCGACCACCCGGTCATAGTAGGAGGACGGCTTCATTCGGCCCGCTTCATTAAACTCCTGGTACGCCTTGGCAACGGATGACTGATTCGGAATCGTCACCATCCGCATCCAGCGGCCGAGCACGCGCATCTGGTTGACGGCGTTGAAGCTCTGCGAACCACCGGAAACCTGCATGACGGCAAGGGTGCGGCCCTGCGTTGGACGAACCGCGCCGACCGACAGGGGTATCCAGTCGATTTGTGCCTTCATCACTCCGCTCATGGCGCCGTGCCGCTCCGGACTTGTCCAGACCTGGCCTTCCGACCAGAGCGATAGCTCTCGCAACTCGCGCACTTTCGGATGATCGACTTCCGCTCCATCGGGCAGCGGCAGACCATGCGGATCGAAGATACGGGTTTCCGCGCCGAAGTGCTTCAACAGTCGCTCGGCCTCCTGGGTCAGAAACCGGCTGTAGGACCGCTCGCGAAGCGAACCGTAGAGCAACAGAATGCGAGGCGGATGGGTCGAGGGTGTTGCCTGCAGTCGATCAATGCGCGGCACAGCGATACAATCGGCATCGACATTAGGGAGGTTTGGCAAGGTCAACGGTTTGCCTCCACGACAGCCGCGGCCTTACCGTCGCGCTCGTACCAACCCTTGGAGCGGTTAACGATCCACACGACGGAGAGCATGACCGGCACCTCGATCAGCACGCCGACGACGGTCGCGAGCGCCGCGCCGGAGTGAAAACCGAACAAGCTGATGGCGGCCGCAACGGCCAGCTCGAAGAAGTTGGACGCGCCAATCAGGGCCGATGGGCCGGCGACACGATGTTGCTCCCCCGAGATTCGATTGAGCAGATAGGCAAGGCCCGAATTGAAATAGACCTGGATCAGGATCGGCACGGCGAGCAGCGCGATCACCATCGGCTGTGCCATGATTTGTTCGCCCTGGAAACCGAACAGCAGCACCAGCGTCGCCAGCAGCGCAACGAGCGAGACCGGCCCGAGCTTCGCGAGCAGCCGGTCGAGCGCCGCTTGCCCGCCGCTCGCCAAAAGCTGGTGGCGCACGATCTGCGCGACGATCACCGGGATGACGATATAGAGCCCGACTGACAGGATCAGCGTGCCCCATGGCACGGTGATCGCGGACAGGCCGAGCAGCAGCCCCACGATGGGCGCAAACGCCACCACCATGATCGCGTCGTTGAGCGCGACCTGGCTCAGCGTGAAATGCGGCTCGCCCCTGGTCAGGTTCGACCAGACGAACACCATCGCCGTGCAAGGCGCGGCGGCAAGGATGATGAGGCCGGCGATATAGCTGTCGATCTGGTCGGCGGGTAGCAGCGGCCGGAACAGCCAGCCGACGAAGAGCCAGCCGAGCAATGCCATGGAGAAAGGCTTCACCGCCCAATTTACGAACAGCGTCACGCCGATCCCGCGCCAGTGGCGGCCGACCTCGCCGAGCGCGGCGAAGTCGATTTTCAGGAGCATCGGAATGACCATCAGCCAGATCAGCACCGCTACCGGCAGATTGACCTTGGCGATTTCCGCCGCGCCGATTGCTTGAAACACGCCCGGCATCATATGGCCGAACGCGATGCCGACGACGATGCAGAGCGCGACCCACAGGGTGAGGTAGCGTTCAAAGGTAGACATGGTTTTCCTCAAGCCGTCGCGATGCGGCGGCCTTGCTGGTCGATAACGCGCTCACCGTCTTCCTTCGTGAACTCGCCTTGCTGCGGCGGCAGCAGATCGAGCACTTCTTCGGAAGGCCGGCAGAGTTTGACGCCCCTGGGGCTGACGACGATCGGCCGATTGATAAGGATCGGATGCGCCATCATGGCATCGAGGAGCTGGTCGGCGGTCAGCGCCGGATCGGCAAGGCCCAGCTCCTCGTAGGGTGTGCCCTTTTCGCGCAGAAGCGCCCGAGCGGAGATCTCCATGCGCACAATGAGTTGCGTCACTAGCGCGCGCGACGGCGGCGTCTTCAGATATTCGATGACATGCGGCTCGATGCCGGCGTTCCGGATCATCGCCAGAGTGTTGCGCGAGGTGCCGCGCTCGGGGTTGTGATAGATGATAACGTCCATGGCCGATCTCACGCTGCGCTGTTGCGAGGCGAGGACGTGCCGTCCGATTGCCCGATTTCCAGGAGCTTCGCGCGCAACGAAGCCTTGTCGAGGCTCGACACCGGCAATGCTGAAAAAGCGGAGATCCGGTTCTTCATGTAACGAAACGCGGCGACGAAGGCTGCTTCCTTCTGAATGTCGGAACCTTTCACAGCAGCGGGGTCTTCGATGCCCCAATGCGCGGTCATCGGCTGGCCCGGCCAGACCGGGCAGGTTTCGCCGGCGGCGTTGTCGCAAACCGTGAACACGAAATCCATGACGGGAGCGTCGAACCCCGCGAACTCCTCCCAGCTCTTTGAGCGGAAGCCCCCGACGGGATAGTCGAAGCTCTTCAGCACCTTCAACGCGAAGGGATTGACGTCCCCCTTGGGCTGGCTGCCAGCGGAAAACGCGCGAAACCGGCCGGCACCGTCCTTGGTCAGAATGCTCTCGGCGAGGATCGAGCGGGCCGAATTGCCGGTGCAAAGGAAAAGGACATTGAAGATGCGGTCAGGCTGATCTGCATCAGACATGGGAAGCGCCTTTCGTGGGTTCGCAACAGGAGGACAGCGCGGCGACAGCCGGATTGCACACCTCGGGATGGCCCTGGCAGCAGTCGCGCATGAGGAATTCGACAAGGTTGGAGAGCGTCACCAGAGCCGCGCTGTAGATGATCGACCGCCCTTCGCGCCGGGACTCGACAAGCCCCGCCTGTTCGAGATGGCTAAGGTGAAAGGACATGCGCGAGGAGGACGCGCTGTCCATCGCCTCTCCGATGGCGCCAGCGGACATCCCTTCGGGGCCGGCTGTCACCAGACGACGGACGATGCGGAGCCTTGTTTCCTGCGAAAGCGCGGCGAAGACGTCGAGGGCCTGCTTTTCGTGCATTGTCATCTCAACATTTCAAGAATCATTGAGATATTGAATATACCAAGAGTTGGCGCCACGCCAGCCCATGCAGCGAATTTCTAGCGGTCGGCCGGATTCGCTGGTTGCTTGACGGGTTTCCCACCGAAAGGGCGCTGCGGCGCAATTAGTCCGCGGAATGGCTGACGGTGCGGGTAGTTTGAAAGTACGAACCGGAGTGTGGCGCGCCGCGATCTGCCTAAACTCATCGATGACGCTTGTATTTCAATGCGCAAGCGGAAGATCGGAGTAAGCAGACGTGTTCCAGTCGTTCGAGGATGTCGCCCCGTCAAGCAACGAGCTTACGAGCTACGATCGTGACCACACGATGCTCTACATCTGCTTGCTCGACCGTCAGGCTCGCTGCCAAGACTGGCGCACGACCGCTCGCGCCTTCTTCGGGTTCGACGCGGAACAGGAGCCGGATCGCGCACGCACCGTATATGACAGCCATCTGGCGAGGGCGACCGCGCTTCAGAGTGTTCCGTCCTTCGCAATGATGCAGAAGATGGCTCCTTATCTCTAGTCGGGATCGGGTCGGTGCCGCAGTCGCTTCCATGGCAGAAAGCTCGCCTTCGCTGATCGAGACTTCGGCGCCGCCTTCCATCGGTGAAATGCTCCACGTCATCGGCATTTCGCCTGCAAATCGTGGATCGTCTGACTCGAACGTAACGACCTGAACCACGCGCTCATCGGGAACGAGTTCGGCAAACCGCCCCTCAACAATATCCGTATCCGCCGAGGCCTTTCCCGCGTTTGCGTGGTCGCCAAGTTAGGTGAGCGCCATCCTGTAGGTGCCGCCTGGCCGGGCGTCGAATTCATAGATCTCGCCGGACATGCCGCTGGGCGGGAGCCATTGCGTCCAGGCTGTCGGATCAACGAATGCACGATAGATCGCGCCCGCGTTGGCTGCGATGAATCGGCTCGCCGAGTCGGTTCTTCCCCGCTGAAGATTTGCCGCCACTGATCGTTCACCTCGCGCCGTCCGAAATCTGACTCCGCCGTTTCCCTGTATTTGCACGCCACACTACTACGCCGATGAATCCTTGTTGAATCGGCCCAAAATCAGGCCCTTTTAATCATCCCCGTCCGGGGAAGGTCTGTCTCGACCCCGATGGAATCGGGGTTGTATGGCGGCGTCTCATCAAAATTCAGAAGGCTTTGCGCGCGGCGCGCGGATGCTGCGCACCGCGCTTGGTCCCGCCATCGCGCGCTACCTCGACGACGCCAGCATCGTCGAGGTCATGCTGAATCCAGACGGCCGGCTTTGGATCGACCGTCTCTCCGAGGGCTTGTCCGATACGGGCGAGCGGCTGTCCGCGGCAGACGGCGAGCGCATCGTCCGCCTGGTCGCCCACCACGTCGGCGCTGAGGTCCATGCCGGCGCGCCTCGTGTCTCGGCCGAGCTGCCCGAAACGGGAGAACGGTTCGAGGGGCTGTTGCCGCCCGTCGTCGCCGCGCCCGCCTTCGCGATCCGCAAACCCGCGGTCGCTGTATTCACGCTCGATGACTATGTCGCGGCCGGCATCATGTCGGCCGAGCAGGCGGAAGCACTTCGCCAGGGCGTCGCCTCCCGCGCCAACATCCTCGTCGCCGGCGGAACGTCGACCGGCAAGACAACCCTCACCAACGCGCTGCTCGCCGAGGTCGCCAAGACCGCCGACCGCGTCGTCATCATCGAGGACACGCGCGAGCTGCAATGCGCCGCGCCGAACCTTGTCGCCATGCGCACGAAGGATGGCGTCGCGTCGCTCTCCGACCTCGTGCGCTCGTCGCTTCGCCTCCGCCCCGACCGCATCCCGGTCGGCGAGGTTCGCGGTGCGGAGGCGCTCGACCTGCTCAAGGCCTGGGGCACTGGCCACCCCGGCGGCGTCGGGACAATCCACGCCGGCAGCGCCATCGGCGCACTGCGCCGTCTCGAACAGCTCATTCAGGAAGCCGTCGTCACCGTCCCGCGCGCCCTGATCGCCGAGACGATTGATCTCGTCGCGGTCTTGTCCGGCCGCGGCTTGCAGCGCCGGCTCGCCGAACTCGCCCGCGTCGAAGGGCTCGGCCCCGACGGCGACTACCGCGTCAGCCCCATCACCCCGAAGCCCCAAAAAGGAGAATCCGCATGATCTCGCATGCCCGCAGCTTGCCTCGCCGTCTGATGATGACGGCATCGGCCATCGTCATGAGCGTGGCGATGGCGCCCGCCGCCCAAGCCTCCGGCTCGTCCATGCCGTGGGAACAGCCGCTCCAGCAGATCCTCCAATCGATCGAAGGTCCGGTCGCGAAGATCATCGCGGTGATCATCATCATCGTCACGGGCCTGACGCTCGCCTTCGGCGACACGTCTGGCGGTTTCCGCCGGCTCATCCAGATCGTGTTCGGCCTGTCGATCGCGTTCGCGGCCAGCTCGTTCTTCCTCAGCTTCTTCAGCTTCGGCGGCGGAGCGCTGGTCTGATGGTGGGCGTCGCCGATCAGGACGTTCCGGGCTTCACGGTCACGGTCCACCGCGCACTGACCGAGCCGATCCTGCTCGGCGGCGCCCCTCGCGCCATCGCCATCATGAACGGGACGCTCGCGGGCGCTGTCGGGCTCGGCCTGCGGCTCTGGCTCGTCGGTATCGCGATCTGGGCGATCGGGCACGTCGCGGCCGTCTGGGCCGCCAAGCGCGACCCGCTTTTCGTCGATGTCGTGCGCCGCCACCTGCGCATCCCCGCGCATCTCGCGGTTTGAGGGAGGGCGTCGCCATGATGAACCTCGCCGAATACCGCAACCGCAACAGCCGGCTCGCCGATTTCCTGCCCTGGGTGGCGCTGGTCGGCTCCGGCGTCGTCCTCAACAAGGACGGCAGCTTCCAGCGCACCGCGCAATTCCGCGGCCCCGATCTGGACTCGGCTGTCCCTGCCGAGCTGGTCGCCGTCGCCGGCCGCCTCAACAACGCCTTTCGTCGTCTCGGCTCCGGCTGGGCGATCTTCGTCGAAGCTCAGCGTCACCCGTCGAACCGCTATCCCGACAGCAAGTTTCCTGACACCGCCTCCGCCCTGGTCGATGCCGAGCGCAAGGCGGATTTCGAGGAAGCGGGCGCGCATTTCGAGTCGAGCTATTTCCTGACCTTCGCCTGGCTGCCGCCGGCCGAGGACGCCGCCCGCGCCGAAACCTGGCTCTACGAGGGCCGCGAGACGTCGGGGATCGACCCTCGGGAGGCGCTGACCGGCTTTGCCGATCGCACCGACCGCATCCTGCGTCTGGTCGAGGCCTTCATGCCGGAATGCCGTTGGCTCGATGACGCCGAGACCCTGACCTATCTGCACGGTTGCGTCTCGACCAAACGGCATCGCGTCCGGGTTCCCGAGACGCCGATCTATCTCGATGCGCTGCTTGCCGATCAGCCGCTCGCGGGCGGGCTCGAACCCCGGCTTGGCGACCAGCATGTTCGCGTCCTCACGATCACCGGCTTTCCGACCGCGACGACGCCCGGCCTGCTCGACGAGCTGAACCGGCTTGCCTTTCCCTATCGCTGGTCGACGCGCGCGATCCTGCTCGACAAGACCGACGCGACCAAGCTGCTGACCAAGATCCGACGGCAATGGTTTGCCAAGCGCAAGTCGATCGCCGCGATCCTCAAGGAGGTGATGACCAACGAGGCGTCCGTCCTCGTTGACACGGATGCGGCCAACAAGGCCGCCGACGCCGATATGGCGTTGCAGGAACTCGGCGCCGACTATGCCGGCATGGCCTATGTCACCGCGACGGTGACGGTATGGGATGCCGATCCGCGTGCGGCCGACGAGAAGCTGCGACTGGTCGAGAAGGTCATCCAGGGCCGCGACTTCACCGCCATGGTGGAGACCGTCAACGCGGTCGATGCCTGGCTCGGCTCGCTGCCCGGTCACGTCTACGCCAATGTTCGGCAACCGCCGATCTCCACGCTCAATCTCGCCCACATGATCCCGCTTTCGGCGGTATGGGCGGGACCGGAACGGGACGAGCATTTTGCAGCTCCCCCACTGCTCTTCGGCAAGACCGAAGGCTCGACCCCGTTCCGGCTTTCCATCCATGTCGGCGATGTCGGCCACACACTGATCGTCGGCCCGACCGGCGCGGGCAAGTCCGTGCTGCTCGCGCTGATGGCGCTCCAGTTCCGCCGTTATGTCCGCTCTCAGGTCGTGGCCTTCGACTTCGGCGGCTCCATCCGCGCGGCGGCGCTCGCGATGGGCGGAGACTGGCACGATCTCGGCGGCGATCTCAGCGATGGCGCAGCGGATAGCGTGAGCCTTCAGCCGCTCTCGCGCATCCATGATGTGCCTGAGCGAGCCTGGGCCGCCGACTGGCTGGTCGCGATCCTCATCCGCGAAGGCGTGGCCATCACGCCGGAGGTGAAGGAGCACCTTTGGACGGCGCTGACTTCGCTCGCCAGCGCGCCGGTCGAGGAGCGGACCCTGACGGGCCTCGCCGTGCTGCTCCAGTCGAACGATCTGAAGCAGGCGCTCCGGCCGTACTGCGTCGGCGGTCCATATGGACGCCTGCTCGATGCCGAGCATGAGTATCTCGGCACGGCGTCGGTCCAGGCGTTCGAAACCGAGGGGTTGATCGGCACCGGCGCGGCGCCGGCCGTCCTCGCCTATCTCTTCCATCGCATCGATGATCGGCTCGACGGCTCACCGACGCTGATCATCATCGACGAGGGCTGGCTGGCGCTCGACGATGAAGGATTCGCCGGCCAGCTCAGGGAGTGGTTGAAGACGCTGCGCAAGAAGAACGCCAGCGTGATCTTCGCCACGCAATCGCTGTCGGACATCGACGGTTCGGCGATCGCTCCGGCCATCATCGAGAGCTGCCAGACTCGTCTCCTCTTGCCGAATGAGCGGGCGATCGAGCCGCAGATCACCGCAATCTATCGGCGTTTCGGCCTCAATGATCGCCAGATCGAGATCATCGCGCGGGCGATGCCCAAGCGCGACTACTACTGCCAATCGCGTCGAGGCAATCGCCTCTTCGAACTCGGCCTGTCCGCTGTCGCGCTCGCGCTCTGCGCCGCCTCCGCCAAGACGGATCAGACGGCGATCACGCGCATCATCGCCGAGCACGGCCGCGACGGCTTCCTCACCGCCTGGCTGCACCACCGCGATGTCGGCTGGGCGGCGGATCTCGTTCCCACCCTCAACACCCAAGGAGAATTGACATGAAACTGCGCCATTCCCGCGCAGCGCGTTTTGCTGCCGCGCTGCTGACTGCTCCGATCGCACTCGCGCCGATGATGGCAACGCCCGCGCACGCCATCATCGTCTACGACCCGACCAACTACGCGCAGAACGTCCTTCAGGCCGCCCGCGCGCTGGAGCAGATCACCAACCAGATCACCTCGCTTCAGAACGAGGCGCAGATGCTGATCAATCAGGCGCGCAACCTGACCAGCCTGCCGTTCTCCGCGCTCCAGCAGTTGCAGCAGTCGGTCCAGAAGACGCAGCAGCTCCTCAGCCAGGCGCAGAACATCGCCTACGACGTCCAGAAGATCGACCAGATGTTCCAGCAGAAATACGGGAACGTCTCGATGTCGGCGAGCGACCAGCAGCTCGTCTCCGATGCCCGCTCGCGTTGGCAGAACACCGTCGGCGGATTGCAGGACGCAATGCGCGTGCAAGCCGGTGTCGTGGGCAACATCGACACCAACCGCGCGCAGATGTCGGCGCTCGTCGGCCAGAGCCAGGGCGCGACCGGCGCGCTGCAGGCGACGCAGGCCGGCAACCAGCTCCTCGCGCTTCAGGCCCAGCAGCTCGCCGACCTCACCGCCATCGTCGCGGCGAACGGACGCGCGCAGATGCTGACCGAGGCCGAACGCGCGGCCGCTGTCGAACAGGGCCGTGAACAGCGTCGCCGCTTCCTGACGCCGGGCACGGGCTACCAGCCCGGAAACGCCCAGATGTTCAACAACCGGAACTGAGCGGGGGCGATCGTCATGGACGGCAAAATGTTCGCCCGGCTCGGCACCGTCATCTTCGTCGGCGTCGCCATCACCGCCACCGTCATCGAGCTGACCCGGAAAGAGGAGGAGCCGGAGGTCCACTCGCTGGCTCTGCGACCAGGCGTTGATGTCGAGGCTCTCCAGCGTCAGCTTCGTGGATGCCGGGATATGGGCGAGGCCGCGATCCGTGATCCGGCCTGCCTCAAGCTCTGGGCCGCCAACCGCGACCGCTTCCTGGGCCAGAACCCGGAAGCGCCGCGGACGGCAGCACCGGATGCGCCGACACCGACCGCGACGATCGCGCCAGCGTCGGCGCCGGACTCGGCGCTTAAGGAAACCGCGCCGGTCATGCAGCCCGAGCCCGCGCGTCCGGGGACGCACTGACATGGGCGGCACCGGCGTCATCGACAACTTCCTGGGCGTCTTCACCCGCTACATCGATTCAGGTTTCGGCCTGCTTGGCGGGGAAGTCGCCTTCATCGCCACCACGCTCATCGTCATCGATGTGACGCTGGCCGCCCTGTTCTGGAGCTGGGGCGCCGATGACGACATCGTCGCCCGCCTCGTGAAGAAGACGCTGTTCGTCGGCGTCTTCGCCTATCTGATCTCCAATTGGAACAATCTCGCCCGCATTGTCTTCGAGAGCTTCGCTGGCCTCGGCCTGAAAGCCTCGGGCACCGGCTTCTCCGTCACCGATCTCCTACGCCCCGGCAAGGTCGCGCAGACCGGCCTCGATGCCGGACGGCCGCTGCTCGAATCCATCTCCAATCTGATGGGCTGGGTCGCGTTCTTCGAGAACTTCATCCAGATCGCGTGCCTGCTCTTCGCCTGGGCGCTGATCCTGCTCGCCTTCTTCATCCTGGCGGTCCAGCTTTTCGTCACCTTGATCGAGTTCAAGCTGACGACGCTCGCCGGTTTCGTGCTCATCCCGTTCGGCCTGTTCGGCAAGTCTGCCTTCATGGCCGAGCGCGTGCTCGGCAACGTCATCTCATCCGGCATCAAGGTGCTAGTGCTCGCCGTCATCATCGGCATCGGCTCCACCTTGTTCTCGCAGTTCACACAGGGTTTCGGCGGCCAGACGCCGACCATCGACGACGCCATGGCGATCGTGCTCGCCGCGCTCTCGCTTCTCGGTCTCGGCATCTTCGGTCCCGGCATCGCCAACGGCCTCGTATCCGGCGGCCCGCAGCTCGGCGCTGGCGCCGCGGTTGGTGCGGGCGTCGCTGCCGGCGGCATGGTCGCGGCCGGCGCTGCGACTGTCGGCGCCGTCGCCTCCGGCGGTGCGGCCCTCGCCAGCGGCACCGCCGCCACAACTCGTGGCGGCGCCGCCGTCGCGGGTGGCGCTTCCGCTGCCTATAGCCTCGGAGCCGCCGGACAGTCCGGCGCATCAGGCATCGCGTCCGGCCTCGGCAATGTCGCGAGCACCGGCGCGAAAGCTGCCGCTTCGCCCCTGAAGCGCGCCGCGGCACGCGCGACCGACAGCCTGAAATCCAGCTTCGAAGCCGGCTCGCGCGCCGCAACCGAGATCTCCGGCGGCGCGGCCAGCCATGGCGGGGCGACGCAATCCGCGCCTCCAGCCGCCTCGGCCGACGGCCCGCCCGCCTGGGCCAAGCGCATGAAACGCTCGCAGCAACTCGCCCACGGCGTCCAGGCCGCCGCCCACGCCGTCAAATCCGGCGACAGCCATGGCGGCGGCTCCTCCGTCAATCTCTCCGAAAGCGACTGACTATGAACTTCTTCAAACGACCATCGACTCACTACGGGAAAGCCCCGCAGCCCGAAACGCCCTATCAACGCGCCGCGCAGGTCTGGGATGACCGTATCGGCTCTGCCCGCGTGCAGGCCCGCAACTGGCGCTACATGGCCTTCGGCTGCCTGGCCCTTTCGGCCGGCCTGTCGGGCGGCCTCGTCTGGCAATCGGCCAGCGGCACCATCGTCCCCTGGGTCGTTCAGGTCGACAAACTCGGTCAGGCGCAAGCGGTCGCCCCTGCCGTGGCCGACTATCGGCCGTCGGATCCGCAGATCGCCTTCCATCTCGCCCGCTTCATCGAGCAGGTCCGCTCGATCCCGGCCGATGCAATCATCGTGCGGCAGAATTGGCTGCGCGCCTACGAGTTCACCACGCAGGCCGGCGCGCTCGCCCTCAACGAGTATGCGCGCGCCAACGATCCGTTCGCGAAGGTCGGCAAGCAGCAGGTCGCCGTTGAGGTGTCGAGCGTCATCCGCGCGTCGCCGGATTCCTTCCGCGTGGCTTGGACGGAGCGACGCTATCAGGACGGCTCGCTCGCCTCGACCGAGCGCTGGTCCGCGATCCTCACCATCGTCGTGCAAACGCCGCGCGACGCCGAAAAGCTTCGGGCCAATCCGCTCGGAATCTACGTCAACGCAATCAACTGGTCGAAGGAGCTTGGACAATGACGCCAGCACTCCGCAAAGCCGCCCCCTGGAGTGCAGGGCGTCCGGCTTGCCTCATCCACGCAATGCCGGCTTTCCGTAAATCCGCATTGCCGGCAATCCTGCTTGCCGGTTCGGCTTTGGCAGGATGCGCCACCCACACGCCGCCGCCGGAGATTTCCTACGATAACGCGGCACCAGCCGTGCAAACGTCCGATCCCCCAGCGCCTGTCAGAGTGGTGGAACTGCCAAAGCCGCTCCCGCTTCCCGGCCAGTTGAAGCCGGTCGGCAGGGACGGCAAACCGGAACCAGAACCGGCCGATCCCGCCGCGCGCGTGAATCAGGCCAACGCCGCAGCACGCATCCAGCCTGTTCGCAACGGCTTCATCAACTCGATGCAGGTCTATCCCTTCGTCGATGGCGCGCTTTATCAGGTCTATGCCTCGCCGGGGCAGATCACCGACATTGCGCTCCAGCCCGGCGAACAGCTCGTCGGTTCAGGTCCCGTCGCCGCCGGCGACACGGTGCGCTGGATCATCGGCGACACCGAGAGCGGGATCGGCGCGGCCAAGCAGATCCACATCCTCATCAAGCCGACTCGCGCCGACCTGATGACCAATCTCGTCATCAACACCGACCGGCGCACCTATCACATGGAGCTGCGCGCGACGTCCTCCACCTACATGGCGTCGGTGTCCTGGCAATATCCGCAGGACCAGCTCATCGCGCTGCGTCGCCAGAACAGCCAAGCCGAGGCCGCCCAGCCGGTGTCCAACGGCATCGATCTTGCCCGCGTCAACTTTCGCTACGAGGTGACGGGCGACCGCGCCCCGTGGCGGCCCTTGCGGGCCTTCGATGATGGCAAGCAGGTGTTCATCGAATTCCCGCGCGGTATCGGCCAGGGCGAGATGCCACCCTTGTTTGTCGTAGGGCCGGAAGGCGACACCTCCGAGCTGGTGAACTACCGCGTGCGCGGCGACTACATGATCGTCGATCGGATGTTCGCCGCGGCCGAGCTACGCTTCGGCGCAGGCAAGAACCAGAAGCGAGTCCGCATCTCCCGCACCGATGGGAGGCCGGCATCGTGAGCGACGAACTCGATCCCGAAAAGGAAGAGGGCCGGAAACCTGGTTCGGCGTCTGAGGCACAGCCGGTGGACGATGCCGACTCTCAGCCGCTGACCGGCGAGCCTGCCGCGACGATGCGGCTGCGTGCCGAACCGCCGCGCGTGACCCGCCTGTCCCGCAAGGTGCTGGCCGGATTGGGGCTTGCCGCGAGCCTCGGGGTTGGCGGCGCGCTGATCTATGCGCTTCAGACCCGTCAAAATGGCCAAGGCCAGGAGCTATATTCGACCGACAATCGTTCAACGCCGGACGGGCTTGCCGGCTTGCCGAAAGATTATTCGGGCGTTCCGAAGCTCGGCCCGCCGCTCCCTGGCGATCTCGGCCGCCCAATCCTCAACGCGCAAAATGGCGGTCCCGTGCCGGCAATCGGTGCGCCGGCATCAGGCCCTGTCGGGCCAAGCCGGGAGGAGCAGCGCCGGGCGCAGGAGCTGGAGGCGGCGCGGACCGCGCGGCTGTTTGCGTCAACGGAAACGCGGCCTGCAAATAGCTCGCAGCCTGCGACAACCGTCGCGCCGCAACCAGACCTCACTGGTCTTGGCCTCGCGCCGCAGCCCGCGACACCCTCGGCGCAGGACCGCCAGCTCGCATTCCTCAATCAGACGCCGGACAAGCGGACCGTCTCGCCGGATCGCGCTGCGGCGCCGGCGTCGAAGAACATCCTGCAGGCCGGTGCGGTCATCTCCGCCGCGCTCATCACCGGCATCCGCTCTGACCTGCCAGGTCAGATCACCGCGCAGGTGACGGAAAACATCTATGACAGCCCGACCGGCAAGATCCTGCTCGTGCCCCAGGGTACGCGCGTCATCGGGCAATATGACAGCGGCGTCGGCTTCGGTCAGCGGCGCATACTCCTCGTCTGGAATCGGCTGATCTTCCCCAATGGCCGCTCCATCGTTCTGGAGCGTCAGCCAGGCGCCGACGCGGAAGGCTATGCCGGTCTCGAGGATGGCGTCGACTACCACTGGGGAGAATTGTTCAAGGCCGCTGCGCTCTCCACGCTTCTCAGCGTCGGGGCGGAGGTCGGCACATCCGGGCAGGAGAGCGATATCGTCCGTGCGCTCCGCAACGGCGCCTCCGACAGCATCAATCAGACCGGCCAGCAGATCGTCCAGCGCCAGCTCAACATCGCGCCGACTCTCACTATTCGACCTGGATACCCGGTCCGCGTGATCGTCACCCGCGATCTGGTGCTCGAACCTTATGGAGGCTGATATGGTGAAGTTGAAGCTTGGCTCGATTACCGATGACAAGCCGGTCAAGGTCTCGTTCGAACTGCCGGCCACGGTTCACCGCGATCTCGTGGCCTATGCCCAGGTACTAGCCCGCGAGACAGGAAGATCCGTGGGCGATCCGGTGAAGCTGATTCCGCCGATGATCGAGCGATTCATGGCGACCGACCGAGGATTCTTGAAGGCGCGACGCGACGGCGATCACGGGCACCCGCCTGCTAGCTCGGGCTCGTCGTCGCAGAATTAGCGATCAGTCCCGGCACTGTGACGGCGTTCGATCGTCGCGACATTGTTCTGGCCAGACTCAGCAACCGCCGTAAAGCCGGATTGTCATTGTGCGGCGACCAAATCGCGCAGAACGGCAGAATCTCCTCGCTGAGTGGGCGGTAGACGACGCCGGGAAAGCGCGCCGCGATAGTCGCTTCGCTGGTCAGCGTGAGGCCCTGACCCATGGCGACGAGATTCATCAAATTGTCTCGACCGACACGGCAGCGTTCGACGTTGGGGTGGTGCCCAAGGTCAGCGAGGTGCTTCACCAGGTAGTCGTGGATCTCCGGACCAGGGTCGGTCTCACTGACGATGAAGTGTCGGTCTCGCAGGTCCGTCCAAGAAATCTCGCGATTTCGAGACAGGTCGTCGTCGTCTGGCAATGCTACGAAGACACGCTCATTCCAAAGATGCACCAGATCGCATCCGTCCGCGATCGGCTCACCGGTCAGGAAGGCGACATCCAGCTGATGCCGTTGAATCGCGGCGATGTGGCCGGAGGGCCCGCCTTCAATCAGATCGGGGCGGATGGCGGGGTTTGCCGCAGCATAGGCGCGGAGGAGATCGGCGAGAAAGCCGGATGCAAGCGACGAAAATATCCCGATGTGCACTGTGCCCGCTTCACCACGCCCAACTGAACCAACGTCCATGGCGGCATGGCCGATCTGAGTGATGGCCTTACGAGCGCGGACGAGAAATCTCTGGCCGGCTTGAGTGAGATCGACACCACCATGGTGGCGAATGAATAGAGCCGCTCCTAGTTCATCTTCCAGATCCCGAATACGCCGGCTGATGGCGGACTCCTGAATCTTAAGCGCCTTCGCCGCGCGTCGGAAGCTACGGCGCTCTGCCGCTGCAATAAAGTAGCGAAGATGGCGCAGCTCGATTGTCAGAGAAGCGCCTTCCTAGACTCGGAAGATGCGCGCGACTCTTCCTCCGACACTGCGCCAGGCACTGTCAGAACTGGACCAAAGATCGCGTGGCCCACTTCTAGGGCCTCTTCAATCGACAACACGACGCCATGCCGCGGCGGCGTCTGCTGATCAAGCCAACGCCGCAAGTGCTCTTCCGAACAAAAGAAGGCGATCGACGGGCAGCAAGAGCTTGCCGCCGCACCTCCTTCATAGGCAAAGTCGTACCAGACTACGGCGCCAGCCGGCGACACGTTACGCAAGGTACGACCCTCATCGCCTGTCGTCACCCGGACGCCTACACCACTTAGCCGGCAGCGCGACTCGACGGTGATGTCGCTGCGATACATTCTACCGACCCCGAGCGCATCGATGGCGCAGAGGCTGTTCAAGGTGTGGCTCTTCAGTGCGACGCGGTGACCTGTCTGTGTCTCCGTGAATGGGTAGGCATATCGGATCGCGTCCGTGCCGGGTTCAAGACCCACGAGATCGCGCAGTTGCAGCTTGTGCAGAATGACGAGCACGCGTCCCTCAGAGATGTCCAAGCAGGCGGCGATCTCGCTGGCGCGAGGCGGCCGACCGTTCTCGGCGTAAAGGTCGAGGACCATCCGCCACACCAGATCCTCATTCGGTTCGAGCGCCTGAGACCACTTGTCCAAAAGTCCCGTCCGCGCCGCCATGCGCCCACTGAGCGCATGCCGCGCGGCCGGCGTGGTAACGGCCGACCAGTCCGGGCGGCGTACGCCCGGCCTGATCTCGACACTGAACTCTTCCGATGTTGTCGCGTCGATCGCTATCACTTCTTCCTCGACTGATCGTTTGGCCAATCGTCAGCCCGCGCAGCAGGACAGCTTCTTGACATCCCGGTCGAATGTCTGCGCCGCAAGCTTGAGCCCTTCGACTGTGGTCAAATACGGGAAGATCGTCTCCGCGAGGTCATCGATTGTCAGACCGCCACGAATCGCCATCGTCGCCGTCTGGATACTGTCCGCGCCTTCAGGCGCAAGGATGTGTGCCCCAAGCAGCTTGCGTGTGTCGCCGTCCGCCACAAGCTTGATCAGCCCGCGTGTATCCCGGGCCGCGAGCGCGCGGGGCACGTTGTCGAGCGAAAGCACGGAAGTGCGGACGTTGTGCCCGGCGGCACGCGCCTGCGCTTCCGTGAGACCGACGCTTCCCACCTGCGGATCGGTGAAGACCACTGCGGGCATCGCCGAATTGTCGTAGCGGAGGCTGTCGCCGTTAAGCGCGTTCTTCGCGGCGAGCTTCGCGCCATAGGCCGCCATGTAGACGAACTGGTCCTTGCCCGTCACATCACCGGCCGCGTAGACACTGGCTTTGGAGGTACGCATCCGGTCGTCGACCACGATGGCGCCAGCGGGAGTCTGGGCGATCCCGACTTCTGCAAGGCCAAGGTTTTCGGTATTCGGGGCGCGACCGGTCGCGACGAGAATTCGCTCGGCTGCAAGCGTGTCCGGACGTCCATCCCGAACTACCGTGAGCGCGACGCCATCCTCCGTCCGACGGATGGACTCGTAAGTGAGACCGCCCACGACCTTGATGCCTTCGTCGGCGAGATAACCGGCGAGCGCCGCCCCGATCTCGGGCTCTGCTTCCGGCAGGAGGCGGCTGCGGAAGACAAGCGTCACCTCGACTCCCACTCGAGCGAAGGTTTGCGCGAGCTCAGCGCCGATGTAGCCGCCGCCGAGCACGATCATCGAGCGTGGTAGCGCGGTCAACTCCAGCGCCGTGGTGCTATCGAGGATTGAGATGTCCGCTATGCCCGGGATCGCGGGCAACGCCGGCCGGGTTCCGGTGGCGATGATGATACGATCCGCCGCGAAACGCTTGCCACCGGCTTCGACGCCGCCATCGACGAGGCGGGCACGGCCTTCATGATATGCCACGCTGTTGTAGGATGGCAGGAGATCGGCGTACTTCGCCTGACGCAGACCCGCGACCAGTGCATCCTTTTGGGCGACCTGCGCACCCCAGTTATCCACCCGCGCCTCTGCGGCGATACCGGCGAACCTGGGTGCGGCGTTGGCGTGGTGCACCGCTTCTGCGGCACGGATAAGGGCCTTCGATGGGACGCAGCCGACATTTACGCACGTCCCTCCGATCGTGCCGTGACCGATCAACGCAACTTGCGCCCCTTGTTCGGCCGCCGTAATCGCGGCCGAGAACCCGGCCGAGCCGGCGCCGACGACGATGAGGTCGTAGCGGCCGTTCCCGTTCTTTGCGCTCGGAGCGCAGCAATCACTCATGACTTGGACTTTCCTGTGTTCTTATCCGTCTCACAGCAGTCGATGACGGCCGGGGCAGATGCGTTGCGTCGGTAGAGCCCGATCCCGACCAGCCCGAGCGAGGCGATAAGAACCGGGATCAGGACATAATCGGCCTTGCTCGCCAGCGCTGAGAGCCCGATCGCTCCCAGCGCAATCCCAAGGATTGGGGTCGCGCAGCAGAGCGCCGCCACGACCGCTCCGATGACGCCCGTTCGGAAAAGGGCGCGATTGTTCATTGCGGTCACGTCAGCGCGCGAGAGCCGCGCTCTTCACGCCTGTCACGGTCGAAGGATAGCCTGCATTCGTGGTCGCCTGGGCCAGTGCCTCTGCCGTGACCTTCTCATCGTCGAAGGTCACGGTCGCCGTGGCCCGACCGTCCCGCTCCACGACCACGACCTGGCTGACACCGGAGATGCGCGAGAGCGTTCTTTTTACGATCGGTGCACAGGACACGCAGCTGACGTTCTCAACCGCCAGCGTGGCGGTCCGAGGGGCGGCGTAAGCGCCTCCGGCGAGAGTCAAGGCGGCGACGGTCACTGCAGTGCGAAACAAGTTTTTCATGGTAAGAAGTCTCCTGGTTTGAGAGGTTGCATCAGAGGTCGAGAAGAAAAGGCGCAACATAAGGAAACGCCACCGCTGCACAGACGAGCACCGTCGCTGCCCACAGCCCGATTTTGGCAATCCGGCTCGCGCCCGGGCGAGCACAAGCACTGCCTTCCACGCAGTCCACCTTCGGCTGGCGGTAGACGCGCCAGAAGCCCACAGCGAGAAAGACAAGCGCTGCGGCCACAAAGACAGGCTGGTAAGGCGCAAGCGCAGTCAGGTTCCCGATCCACGCCCCGCTCACGCCAATGCTGAACAGAACAAGCGGCAGTATGCAGCAGGACGATGCGCCAAGGGCGGCCAGGATCCCGCCCGCCATCAACAGTTTTTGCCCGCCCTGCGACGTCCCTGCTTCGGGTTTGCCGGTCACCCGCGCCGGGGCCGTCCGAACATACTCACTCATTCCTTTTTCTCCTCAATATTTTCAAAGCCCTGCAACCGCAGTTCCCAAGGGACAGGACGAGCCGCTGCGCTGGATGACCGCCAAAGACCCGATCGATTCGGGCCCCGCGCGCGGGATGTCGCAGGCCCGAGAACAGCCCAGTGCCATGTCGGGCAAGACCCTCGCCCCTCCGCCCGTCGACGCTCACGCCGGCATAGTGGGCCAGACGAGATTTCGGGTGCGCGACCATTTGGCCCCGCTTTGATTGCTCCGCGGGCTACCCGGGTAGATTTCGCAGAGTGTAATCCGCACCTACAAAACGAATACCGGGCAGTAGGACATCACGATTTTCTCGATGGAATAGTCTGCAGCAGATGCCGATTCAGCTCTTGGCCCAAGCGGAAGGCATCTTGGACGCTTGCGATCTCCACTCCTTCATGCTTGGAGGCCCAATCTTTCGCTGCCACGACCGACGCAAAGAAATGCACATGGCAACAAAAGGACTGACGGATGTCGGCCGTTGCCTGCGGAAGAACCAGTGACACCGCGGCGTCGGCCGGTACAACATTCTGTATCTCGTTCGGCAAAATCGTGAGAGAAACTGGCGCTCCGGTCGCGGCGCAATGCGACGAGACGCGCGCCGTCTGGCCGATCAGTGCCGGGAACATTAGGGTGTCCAGTGCGCACCAGGCGTATAGACGGCGGCCGTCAATCTCGAAGATATGCGAAGTCTCGCGCAAGGTGAGGCCATGCCCAACGATATTCCCATCGTTATCGTACTCGGTACTGGTGGTCCGTTCGAGCACGGCGTTCACTCGCTCTGCGGGCCAGTCAAGGGTTATGGCAAGCGTCGTTCGCGAAACCGGACGCCCCTTGGCCAGCTCACGCAGCAGCACGACAAACAGTTCCCCGAACCCTTCGGGCTGATTGGCCGGCGTTAGAGCTTCTGCAATCTCGGTGATGTAGCGGGTATGTTTCATAGCTATTCCCTAAGGCTGCACAGCACGAAAGCTGCTTGACGTCGTCGAGGATGGCCCGGCGGCGGCCGCGACCTAGATCGGATTGCTCGGTGGTCGCCCGCGCCGCGCGACTAAGGATGCTATTTTTCCCCGGGCGCGGGGCGCTCTCCCTTCGCAAGCGCCTCGTCGAATGCTGACACTCCAGCTGCGCCAAGTTGTGCTCGCGCTATGTCCCGAAGTTGCTCATCGCGGGGCTTTTGATCGCCTGTGCGGGGCGCATCAGAGCTGCGGATAAAACGTGCCTTGAGGATGCCGGCGAAGCTCGCCTTCAACAAACCTGCTCTCTCATCCGAGAGTGCGACCGTTGCCTGGATTCGGCGGACCAGACGGGCAGCGACGATGTCAGCTTCCTCTATGCTGAGGGCATCCACCTGGGCGCCTCGGTACCAAGCGGCGCCCGAGCATGGCGCAATGCCGCCGCGCAGCGGGAGGGCGCGGCCCAAGATGGTCCGCCTGAGAGCTAGGCCGGCGACTCTCCGCGGCCCGCCTCACTGAGTTTCCAACACTTCCATGGACGCTAGCCGAACACGGGGAGTGACCTCGATAAAGCCCTGGTTAGGGCTAGCTGTCGCTCCGCGTTGTGTCTCAAGCAGCTTGCGCAGAAAAGCAGGGCATTGATGGTAGCAAAATACCGACCGCTGCACGCCCACAATCCGCGGTGTGTCCAGAAAGAGCGGCACTTCGGCGAGAAAGTAGCGGGCGCCCGTCTCGATCGCCGTTGGCGTCAAGGGGCCCTTTCGATCTGGATGCTTCTCAAGCACCCATGCTGCGCTCTCAAGACAACCTTCTCGGAATTCGATGTCGGAGGCGAAGCGCTTTTGATACTGAGCATGCAAGACTGAATATTCGGCATGGTCCGTCAGAACGCGACTGTTCAACAATATGGTGCTGAGCTCGTCCCCCAATCCCAACGTCGAAAGCGCGCGAGCGATCTTGTTCTCGAGGTAATTCGCTTGGCGTCGCGCCTTCTTTTCTGCACGTGCCGGTGAATATCCAAGCGCCTCAAGCGTGAGCGCAGCGGGTTTGTCAGGTACATAGAGGTGAAAAGCGGCAAAGTTTCGGCTCGCCCACCCGATAAGTTCAAGAATTCGCATCTCTGAGAAGTAGCTGTTGAAGGGGCTGATGCCGATGACAGCATGGGATCGGCTGTCAAACAGCTCAGAGCAACGCAAGGTTACGGGATTGGTGAGCATGCAAAATCCAAATGGCTTCAGCCGCCCCCGACGGGCAGCCTTACGAAACATAAGTTCGCAAGCGCGGCTCGGCCGGTTACATCGAATGTCGGTTTCGAGCGAAAGCTGCGGGCGATTTCTACGCTGGGGCAGAGGCCTCGCGACGAGCTACCAGCGCAGAAGCCGTTGTCCGAGCATGCCGCCGATCGAGCCGCACATCAGGATGGCGCTGCTGTACCAGCAAGCGACGAAGGGCAGAGAGTCGTCGCCGCAGGCGAGGGCATAGGCGCTGGCGCTGACCCCGCCCGCCAGCAACCCTGCTAGTGCGCCTGTCCGCCAGAGTTCTGTGGGCGCCCCCCAGCGCAGCGCCAGCACCATCAAGGCGTAGGGCGCCGCGGCCATGACCGTGATGATCGCCAGGCACTTCGGCCACGCATGACCAGCAATCAAAGCTGTCCATTGTGCGTCGGGTGTTGCGTAAAGATCCAGCGCCGCCAGCAATACGATTCCGACGAAAGGTAGCACCGCAACAAGGTTTGACGACCGTCGTGCTTGCCCCGGCCTGGCGAGCCTGAGCAGTAACAGGAACGCAGTGGTCGCCACGCCAGCCGCAAATACAAGCTTCAGCATGAGAAAGCCAAGCGCGTGGGGTTCTCGAATGTCGGGCCGCAGACCCAGAGTCAGGCAAATCGCGGCGACAGCCGTTAGGCTTCCCGCTGCAAACGCGAGGCCCAAGGCGCGAGACGCGCGACGATAGTCAACGGGTTTGAGATCGACCGTCAACCGATTGATCAGATCAGCGGTCTTCACGCCGTAACCTCCCGCCGATGGCAACAGTCATAGCCTTGAGTCCCCGATGGATTCGGACTTTCGCGGCCGCCTCAGTGATGCCTTCGCGAGCGGCGGCTTCGGTGACGCTTCGTCCATCGAGTTTGACGTCGCGAATGACACGCTGACTATGTTGGGGGATGGTCGCAAGCAGTTTTTCCATATCGATACCGGACTCCACCGCCGTATGGTCGAACCCGTCCGACATTGCCTCGGCCGCGACGAGCGGCCCCTCGGCATGAGCCATCTTGCTCCGGCGGAGATGGTCGATAAGCTTGTAGCGTGCAATCGCGTACAACCACGGCGTGAAGGGCTCGGAGGGATCATAGGTATCTCGTCGGGTGTGCACCGCCAATAGCACTTCCTGGACGACGTCCTCAGCATCGGCGACGTTCCGGCCCATTTGGGTCAGCTTACTCCTCATATAGACGCGAAGCAGCGAGCTCAGCTGTTCCAGAAGAGTTCGGTAAGCCGTCGCATCTCCGAGCTGGGCTTGTTCCATCATCAGCCTGAGGGCGCCTTCCTGACGTTTCATCCCCGGCTCAGGAGCGCGCTGCTTACAATGCCCAAGGTAAGACCGAAGCCCGCGTGTCCGACGGCTTCCCAGATGAAATTCGCAACGGTGTGGGACCCCATTGCGAAGACCATGCCGGGATAAATCACCAGCACGAGGTAGGGTACCGCCCATTTCCATCCCCGTCCGCCAAACAGCATCAGGAAGAGAGGCTGAACATGATCCCGCTCCAATAATGCCAAGCGTAGCCCAGGGCGACGGTCGCTCCTCGGCTAAGAAAGGAAATCCGCTCATGCTCTGCGGCATGTCCCGCCTCGGGCTTTTGCTCCTCGTGCGGGGCAGCCGAGCCGTGCGCATCAGCTGGACTCGGAACAGGCGGCGCGGCTTCGTCGCGCATGGGACCGGTCTCGTGATCGTCGGCATGCATGGACCCATGGCCCCCGGGCGCAACTTGCCCTGTGAGGCGCCGCCCAAAGTCGAGCGCCTCGTCCATGGCGACGATTCCGGCGCTCATCCCCGCCACCCGGCTGGCGTCGTAGGTGGCGGTTGCCATATAGCCCGCCAGAAGGGCCACGATGACTGTTCGGACGAAGCGTTGATCACCGGTCCGTCTGGCCAGTGCCACGGAGGCGATGGTGAGAAGGATCGAAGCCAGCCAGAAGATGGGTCCGATGGTCGACATCGGCACGCCCCATTTCAGGTCAAGGATCAGGGGAAGAGGCCCGATCACGCACGCCGCAAGCGCCAGGGCGCGCGGCAGCCAGAAGTCTCTGGACGTTTGACCCTGTCGAAAGCCATCGAAAATCGAGCCATCGAAATTGGCAGTAACGGCGGCCATATTCAAATCTCCCCTGTGATCAGCCGTCGGGCCGCGCCGCGCGGCTGAAGCGCGCCGTCGCCTTGGGTTTGAGTGGCGTTGAGCCCGACTAAAACTTCACGACGCCGTCGGGGAGAGGCCGCGCGCAAGCTTCTTTGACTCAAACCCCCTGAGCTCCCAGCAGACCAAGGTAGAAGTGGTAGTCGAGGAACCGGGCCGTTCCTGCCACTGACAGCGGCTTGTAGGGCGCAAGCGCCGTCAGGTCGGCGATCCATGGCCCCGCTCCGATGCCGAGGCTGAAGACGATCTGCGGTCCGATACTGCAGGACAAGGTGGCCACCGCACCGAGGAATACCGCCGACGGCAACCAAGCGCCGCCGCTCCACAGCAACGTGTTCCGACGCGTGCAAATCCGCGGTGGCAGGCGTTGTCGCCGCCGGTGAGGGGAGCGATGCACTCATCACGTCAGACCTTACTCCCGTTGCCGAAACTCGATTCGAATCGTATGGTACGGGCTGTAGTCGCTACAGGTTCAAGAGGAAAATTCGATGAGCGGTCACGCAGCAGTAAAAGGCCTCCAGAGGGGGGAGCTTGCCGAACGCACGGGCTGCAATATTGAGACCGTGCGCTACTACGAAAAGATTGGCCTCTTGCCGGAGCCGCCGCGCACCTCGGGTGGTCATCGTGCCTACAGCTCGACGCATGAACGGCGCCTTCGCTTCGTCCTGCGAGCTCGCGAACTTGGCTTTTCCCTGGAAGAGATCCGTGAGCTTCTGCGGTTGGCAGAAGAGCGCGACCGACCATGCGCCGAAGCTAGCACCGTAGCAGCTACCCACCTTCAGGACGTGCGGGCGAAGATCGCCGATTTGAAGCGCATGGAGGGCGTGCTCAAAAACGTCGTCGTTCAATGCGGAGACGGCACGCAGCCGGAATGCCCGCTCATCGAGACCTTGTTCCGCGAACCTACGGCCAGATCGGCAAAGCCAGGGACAAAACCGGCGAGAAGTCCCCGTGGCCATCGCTAAGGCGCCATACCTCGCCGTACAGTCTTCAGCCCGATGGGACAGCTTAGTGACCGTGCGTGCGGCCCAACCGGCAGCAGTTCGTGCCTAACCCCCTGTGACGTATGAGCCGCCATTCCATCTGGCCTGCTGAGCGTGGCTGCGGGCTAAATTTCTCTGCGGGAACGCTGAGCTCGCCAGTTCAGTCTCTCTGGCATCAAAAAAAGTCTCATTCGCGTGAAACCTGTACCCGCTACAGGTGTGTTTCCAATTTTATGGTAGCTGCGGCCATCTCCTTGAGCCGGGCAAGCATAGCATATCCTCAAGCGGACTGGTCGAAATCATGCCCATAGGCACTCAAAGCAATTCAGGCGGGAAGATAATGCTTTTCGCGTTCTTGCATTTCATCTGCTGTGGGCTGCCTTTGTTGCTGCTCTCCGGGGTATCACTCGCGTTTATAACGCCTTACTGGCCGGTAGCCGCTGGAGTTCTAGCCCTACTCGGAATAGTCGGCTTCGTCTGGTACTTCAAACGCGGCTGCGCCTCCTGTCCCCGCAATGAGGGCCGCCGCGCCATTACCCCGAAAATCTAACTGGATGAAAGGAAGCTGTCATGGCTCAGCAGGTCGAGATTGGTCGCCCCGAAGGGAAGACATCCTATAGCGGATACGCCGAACGCTACTACGAGCAGGCCCGGAGCCAGCGCCAGACGCTCTCGGCCAGCGAGTATGTGGCGGTGACCGAGGGATACCTTCGCGAGTTCGTGTGCATGGGCCAATGCAACCTTTACCTCGGGTCGGCCAAGGATCCGAAGATCAAAGAGTCGATCAAAGTTTACCTCGAAGACGTCTGCAATCCGAACATCCAGGAAATGAAAAAGATACTTGACGATGGTGGCTACACGCTGCCCGCCCCCATGGAGGAAACGAAGGGTCCGGATGATATTCGCGAAGTCGACATGAACGCGATCAACGACCGCGCCATCGTGATCGCGCAATGGTTCGCCATCCGCGGATTCATGACGCTGTGGGACAACTTCGCGATCATGAGCCAGCGCACCGATGTGCGCGACGCCTTCATTCGCAACTATCACAGAGCCAATCGCTGGCACGTGGCGATATATGAGATGGCCCTAGAAAGCGGCCACCTGAAACCCCTTCCTATCATCGGTAATCAGCATGTCGGTCATCCCGGAACGAATCCGTGACGCCAGAGCGCGGCTTCGGGCATCGAACCGAGAGTGCCCGGGCGCAACGTACATGCGAAGTTTGCTTGGCCATCTGGCCTACAGCGCCGCATTGGCTGCCGCAGCCGAAGAGTTTCCACGCGTTAGCTGACCGCGCCGGCGAGCCGCGTCATCCTCAGTGAGGAACATGTATGAGAGACCGAGCACTTCAGGACTGCCGGGCATTGGTAACGGGCGCTAGTACCGGCATCGGCGAAGCGATCGCCCGGGCCTTCGCCCAGGCGGGCGCGTTGGTTCTCGTCAACTATAGGTCGGACCGCGAAGGGGCCGAGCGGGTAGTTGGAGAGATAAACACACGCGGGGGCAGCGCGGTAGCAATTCAGGGAGACATTTCAAATTCTGAGGATTGCAATCGGTTATTCGATGCGGCGGCGCATCAGTTCGGCGGCATTGATGTCGTTGTCGCCAATGCTGGCATCCAACGCGACGCCCCGTTTACGGAGCTGACCCTGGATGACTGGCGCATGGTCATCGACGTCAACCTGACGGGCCAATTCCTTTGCGCGCAGGAGGCCGTCAGGCGGTTTCGCAAACAGGGGCTTCGTCCCGACCGCTCACCCGCGCTTGGCAAGATCATTTTCACTAATTCCGTCCACCAAACAATACCTTGGAGTGGACATGCCAACTACGCCGCTGCGAAAGGCGGACTGAAGTTGCTCATGGAGACAATGGCGCAGGAACTAGCGGCGGAGAAGATCCGGGTGAATGCTATCGCGCCAGGCGCGATCAAGACGGCCATCAACAAGGAGGCATGGGAAACCGAAGCCGCTAAAGAGAAGCTGCTCAAGCTCGTTCCTTACGGCCGGGTCGGCGAGCCCGAGGACGTGGCCCAGGCCGCGGTGTGGCTGGCTTCCGATGACTCCGATTATGTCGTGGGCACAACCCTTTTCGTGGATGGCGGGATGGTGCTGTATCCCGCCTTTCGGGAGGGCGGCTAACCGTGTTGACACCACACAAATCCGCCGAACCCTTGGCCGCGTCGAGCCGGCGTTCTTACGTTCCTATCCGAGATTACGCACTCATCGGCGACTGTCATGGCGCAGCATTAGTCGCCCGCGACGGCGGGATCGACTGGTGGTGCCCAGAGCGCTTCGACGCTGACCCAGTCCTCTGGCGTCTCCTCGACGCCGAAAAGGGCCCGGTCTTTGAAATCTGTCCCGAAGATGATGCGGAGGTGGAGCGGGCCTATCTTCCTGATACAAACATTTTGCGCTCAGTCTGGACGACTCGCGGCGGCCGCGTTGCGGTGACTGACTTTGTGCCGGTCGGCCGGGCGCCTGCTGCGACGAAAGACGACTATGTCACCCTGTCCGCTCCGGGCTGGCTGGTGCGCATCGTGGAAGGCGTGGCGGGCCGCGTGACGATAAGGGTCCAGTATCGTCCGCCAAAAGCCTCCTTCGACGGCGCCGCCCTGGACGAGCTGCCCCAGGATGTGTGCGCATTCGAAACCTTCGCCCTTTACATGTGCCGAGGGGCGCCCAAAGGAGTCACGGCCGCCAACGAAGCGATCGAAGTCGCCGCTGGGGAAAGGCTTGCCTTCGTGCTTGCGCCGGTATCGGCCGCGACCGCAGCCCCCGCTGGTCAGGCCGCTCGACTACTGCAGATCACGTGCGCCTTCTGGCAAGAGTGGTGCGGCCGCTGCCAATATCAAGGCCCGTATGGCGGGGCGGTGCGGCGCAGCGCGTTAACCCTGAAGCTGCTCACCTTTGCCCCGACGGGGGCCATAGTCGCCGCGCCTACCACGTCCCTGCCCGAGGAACCGGGCGGCAAACGGAATTGGGATTACCGTTTTAGCTGGCTTCGAGACTCCGCCTTCGTGCTCCAAGCATTCGCGGCGCTTGGTTACAGCGGTGAAGCCCGCCGCTATTGCGATTTCCTACGCCTTTGCTGCGTGCAGACATTACCTGGACTGCAAATCCTCTATGGTATTCGCGGTGAGACGGAGCTCCGCGAACAAAGGCTGGACCATCTCGATGGCTATGACGGCAGCCGGCCTGTCCGCGTCGGCAATGCCGCTTACCGCCAAAAGCAAGCCGATATCTACGGCGAAATTGCGGACTGGGCACTTCTCCATCACGCGCTTGGTGAGCCCCTCGACGCGACTCTGAAGCAAATCCTCCGCGGCGCTGCCGATTATGTGGCCGCTCATTGGCGCGAACCCGATCAGGGTATCTGGGAGATGCGCGGCGAGCCGCGGCATCATGTTCACGGTAAGCTCATGGCTTGGGTTGCCCTCGACCGCTCGATCCGTCTGCTGGGACCAAATCCCATCTGGGAAACCGAGCGGAAAGCCGTGCTTCAGGCGGTCCTGCGCTCCGGCATTGATCCCGAGGGCGGCTACTTAACGCAGGCTTTTGGGTCCCGGGAACCGGACGCCGCACTCTTGCTGGCCCCGCTGCTCGATCTCCCGGTTCCGCCCGACCTGCTAGCCCGCACGGTGGATGCCGTGGAGAGGCGACTACGCGAGGGCGACTACGTCCTGCGCTACAGGACCCCTGATGGGCTTCCCGGCGGCGAAGGCGCTTTTCTCATCTGCAGCTTTTGGCTGGTTGATGCACTCCTTGCGCTGGATAGAGCGGTGGAAGCGCGCTCGTTATTTGAGAGCCTCATAAACAAGGGCAATGATCTCGGCCTGTATGCGGAAGAGGTCCGTCCACACGACGGTGCATTTCTCGGCAATTTCCCCCAAGCTTTCACGCATCTCGCTCTGATCAACAGCGCCATTCACTTGCAGCTCTACGAGAACAAGGGGGTGGAAGCCCTCGCTGGAACGCATGCCGATCGCGCGAAACGAACGGCCGCCCGTGAGGCCATCTGGCAGGACATCAACGGCGACGGCTCGCGAACCAATTCGCGTGCTTCTGTTCTCGATTTGAAACCCACCATCTCGCCGCAGCCCGGGCGACCAGATACGGAGACGCAGCGTGGCGGCCTATGAGAATGTCCGCCCGGTTGGCAAACCTTTAATCCCGTTCCGTCGAGGCGGTACAGACCTGCGCGCTGTGGTGAACTTTCCCAGCCCGTGCGGAGCGAAAACGTACTGTTGCGACTAGTGCGGCCAGCGCAGGCACGATGATGCTGCGGTCCATGCGGGTGTTCTCCCCGGAGTTACCGCCACGTTCGTATGGTAGCAACACGTATACAAAACGATGAACGACGAACAAGTAGGAGAGACCAATGGCCAACCAATACGACCTTATAATCATAGGAACCGGCACTGCGGCCATGGTCGCCGCGATGCGAGTGCGCGCCGCCGGTTGGAGCGTGGCGGTCATCGACTTCCGGCCTTTCGGGGGAACCTGCGCACTGCGGGGCTGCGACCCGAAAAAGATGCTTGTCGGCGGCGCCTCGGCTCTCGACCATGTCCGGCGCATGAGTGGCAATGGCGTTGCCGGCGACGTCCATATCGACTGGCCAGAATTGATCGCCTTCAAGCGCACCTTTACCGACCCGGTCCCCGAAAAGCACGAGCATCGTTACAACGAAAAGGGCATCCATACCTATCACGGTCACGCGCGTTTCGTAGGCCAGAACAGCCTGACAGTGGGTAGCGAGAGCCTTGAAGCCCGTCACGTTTTGATCGCTGCGGGCGCCGAACCGATAAAGCTGAACATTCCCGGTGAAGAATATTTCGCGACCAATGAGGATTTCCTAGCGATGGGGCGACTACCCCAACGCATTGTGCTGGTGGGAGGCGGCTATATCGCGTCGGAATTTTCCCACATCGCCGCGCGCGCGGGTGCGCAAGTGACCATCCTTCAACGTGGCGAGCGGATGCTTACGCACTTTGAGCCTGAACTTGTCGGCTGGCTCATGGACAAATTCGGCGAGATCGGGATCGATGTGCGCCTGCGGACCACAGTACAGACAATCCAGAAGAAGGGTGCTGGCTTTGTCGTTCGCGCCTCGTCAGAAAGCGGTGACACGACGTTTGAAGCCGACCTTGTTGTTCATGCGGCCGGTCGGGCGCCCGCGCTCGACGCGCTTGATCTTGAAACCGGCGGCATCGCGACGGAGAACGGCCGGCTCAAACTGAATGAGCACCTGCAGAGCGTCTCGAACCCGGCCGTGTACGCCGCCGGCGATGCGGCACAGAAGGGCCCACCACTCACTCCGGTCTCAAGCCACGACGGCAAGGTGGTCGCCGCTAATCTTCTGGAGGGCAATCGGCATACGCCCGACTATCGCGGTGTGCCGAGCGTGGCCTTCACGATTCCGCCGATCGCTGCTGTCGGACTGAGCGAGGACGAAGCACGTCAGCAGGGCCTGAAATTCCAGACCAAGTCCCAGAAGGCGTCCGACTGGTTTACTGCTCGCCAGGCCGCAGAGAAGACCTATGGCTTCAAGGTGATGGTGGAGGACGACACCGGGCGTATCCTAGGTGCACATCTTGTCGGACCGCACGCCGATGAAGTGATCAATCTGTTTGCCCTGGCGATCCGTCACGACCTAACGGCCGACAATCTGAAGACGACGATGTTCGCGTATCCCACCGGTGCCTCGGATATCGGCTACATGCTCTGAATGCCGGCGTGCGTGCCAACCTCGAGCCGTCTCACATTTGACGACACGATAACCGCGCTTGCCGAGCTTGGGCAGGCCTCGTCGCACATGCGGGCCAGAGGGCAACCGGAAACGGCAATGTCGGTGAGTGATCACGGGTCCGCACTATGCCTCTCTCCCGTGCCTACGCGGTGGCGTAGGCATAGCGGAGTAGCGGAGAAGATAACGCGAAGGATGCATGCGATGTCGGAAGCCGGTATAGTTTCCCAGTGTCGATCGAAGCGGCCGACGAAAACGATGGCGCTCGAGCACGCGGCCAACGGCATCGGCGTCAAGTCGATCGATCCGGGTGTGATGCTAACGCCGAAGAACCAGCGCGCGATCGCCGACACCGAGTATCGTCGATCGCTGGAGGCCGACATTCCCGCCACTCGCGCAGGCACGTCGGAGGAGGTCGCCGGGCTGGCTTTGTGGCTCGTCTCACCCGCCGCAGCCTATGTCACCGGAGCGTCGGTTGTCACGGACGGCGGTCTGTCGTTTATTCCCGGGCGGTGCGCATAGTGGCCCGCGATAAGGTCATCCCCAATCCGGTCACCCTGGACTTCAACGTCGAGCGGCTCGAGCGGGTGACGCTTGACGGCCGGCCGGCGCTGACCGACCGCGCTTATATGAGTCCCTATGTCTGGAAGACCGAGAGCGGGGGCTACGAGATGCTGATGCGGGCGCGACCAAGACTAGACGGGCCGCTCACCGACACGGGCGTCATTTGGCACGGGCAAAGCCAGGACGGCGTCCATTTTGTGATGGCCGATAAACCGGCGATCAGACCCGGTCCCGACGCGATTGATTTTGGGGGCTGCGAGGATCCGACCCCGCTTTGCTCGGCGGATGGCAGTTACACAGTCTACTATACGGGGGTCCTCGACGACTTCGCGACGGGGCAGATGCTCTATGCGGCGGGTCCGGCCATCGATCGGCTCCAGAAGAAGGGCGTCGCGCTCGCCTCATCGAAGACCAAGGGCAACACTAAGGAAGCGACGGTGATCTGCGCGCCAGATGGCAGCTGGCGACTATTTTACGAATACGCCGAGGAGGACGCCTCACTGATCGGGCTTGCGTGTGGCGCAGGCGTCGCGGGTCCTTGGGAAGAGCAGTCCGCGCCCTTCCGTCCGCGCGAGGATAGCTGGGACAATTGGCACTTGTCGCCCGGTCCGATGTTGCTCGACGATCCCGACATGCCGGTAATGTTCTACAATGGGGCGACCCGGGACGCGCGCTGGCGAATCGGCTGGACTGCGTTCGACCGCGATTGCACGCGCGTCGTCTGCCGTGGCATCCAGCCGCTGCTGACGCCGCCGCCGGTCGAGGATCGCTCCGCGACCGACATTGCCTTTGCGTCTTCCGTAGTCATCGAGGACGGACGCATCTGGCTCTATTACTCGTTGAACGACGCCGAGCTCGCTCGCGCGGAGGTTCGACGTAGCTAGTCGCTCGTCGGCGATGCGCCAACCCAGGAACGCGGGCGCAGACGGCGAAACTAGTCGACCAGCCAATCGGATCAAAATTAGGTATTGACCCTGTACTCGGTACAGGGTGTAGCAGCTCTAATGTGATGATCCTCAATGTGAACCAACGAGCAGCGCCGCACTGATGGCTTGGCAGCGCCACCAGCGCGGAAAGTGAGGTGTCGTGAATGAAAAGCCAGCAGCCGGGCTAATGACCGCAATTGTCGTCGCGCCATTGGTCGCGCTTTGCTGCCTTGGGCCGCTTTTTATCGGCTCGGCAGTAGGTGGTGTCCTGGGCTGGCTTAGCGGACAGGGTCTTGCATTGATCGCCGTGCTCGCGTTCTTGGCCGCAGCCGTCGGCTACGCCGTGATGCGTTGGCGCAGGGCTTCATCCAGTCGAGTGGACGCCGGCTCAACTTGCGCATGCGATGTATCTGAGGCGCGGCAGGACGTCGAGCTTGATGTCGTCAAGCCTGCGAACGAACGGCGGACCCGCTAATCGCAACAATCCGGGCGTTCCGCAGCGCACGGTGGCGATCGCTCAGGCCGGACGAACATCCATAGAACTGGTACGTCCCATTCAAGAAATGCCACATGCCACTGGAAGATCAGCAACCTGACCCACTAAGAGCGGACCCCGCGGAGATGATCGAAGAATGCTCGACCCTGTTGCCAGGGTTCAATGATTACGGGCTCATCCCCGCTGTCGCGACAGATGTCGCGAGTGGAGTGGTGCTGATGCTGGCGTGGATGAATGCGGAGGCGTTGAACAAGACGATCGAGACCGGCCGGGCCTGGTACTGGAGCCGGTCCCGCCAGCAACTCTGGCATAAGGGCGCAACCAGCGGGCAGATCCAGCAGGTCGAGGAATTGCGCATCGACTGCGATCAGGACGTGGTCTGGCTCAGGGTGCGCGTCGCGGGCGACGGCGGCTGTTGTCACACCGGCCGAACCAGTTGTTTCTATCGCCGAATCGTGACCGGGCCGGAGGGCCCGACGCTTAGCCGTCCCACGCTCGGGCATTGTCGCGCTGAGAGGCCGCCTCGGAAATGAGATAATAAGCTGTACATGCCCGCTGAGGCAGCACCCGACGGGCAACGACGACCCTGCTGCCACTAGCCGCAACCATGGCCGCCGTGTGTTTACATGCGCAAAGTGGGAGCGAAGCGAGCGATTGGTTCTATGGCCATCAAGAGAGATGGCGCACCCGACACGATTCGAACGTGTGGCCTCCACCTTCGGAGGGTGGCGCTCTATCCAGCTGAGCTACGGGTGCATCGGTGTTCAGATAGTGCCCGAGATCGAGCAGGGTCAATCTCGAATTCAACGATCGAATCGGCTCAATCGGAGCGGGGCTTAAGCCGGGCCGATTGTCGCCATTCGTACTCCACAACCTCCTTTCGGTTTGCTTCCGTGGTGCTTCCGCGACCTCGAACGCGATATTCGTGCATCCTTCGAGTTTTGCCAATCGCTTGGTTTCGCTCGATTTTTACGACGTCCTCGATCGGCAGGAAGAGCTTGCGTTTGCCTTCGGAGGGCAACGCTCTATCCAGCTGAGCTACGGGTGCCTGGGCCGACCCGGCACCTAGCAGCGCGTTTGCGCGCTTGCCAGCGATTTTGTGCAGGCGGGAACAACGGCCAAGCGGGCTTAGCAATTTGGTAGCGCTGCTGGGCCTAATGCGGATGCATGCACGCAACGCCTTCCCCTTTGAGCGATTCGTCAGCGGCCCCGCCGGCAAAGGCGGGACGCGCCGAGTTCGGCCATGCATCGGGCAATGCGATGTCGATGAAGTGGTCGGCGTTGCACGACGCGGCGGCGCTGGTCTGCACGCTTGCCGGATTGCAGCCCGAAATCCGCAAGCCCGAAGTGCGCAATTTCCCGGCGATCATGCGCGATACCGGCGGCTGGCGCTGCGAGCTGGCGAAGCAGGGCGTCGACGATCTGGCCGCGTTCATGGAGCCGGGGCTCGCCGCGCTGCTGGCGGTCTCGGCACGGGGACAGTCACCGGCAGCGGCGGCGGGAGCGCTGTGGCAGGAGTTTCTCGTTGCGCGCGCGGGATTGATCGCGCTGATCCCCCCGCTGGGGATCAAGCGTAGGTCCTAACCTTGACCGCCCCAGCTTGCGCAATGGGGATCGAGACCGACCAACTGGCGGCGTAGCGAAGCGCGAGCCAGCCGTTCGACTTCGGCCTTGCGTCGTGCAGCTGCGAGCGGAATCGTTGGCGCGGGGCGCAGGATTTCGGCATCATAGCCATCGGCAACGATCACCCCGCAGGCGTGGGGCAGAAAATCCTCGGTATCGAGCACGGCGCGATCGAGATGCGGGGCGAGACCCCAGTAGAAACGATCGCAATGATCGAGATAGTCCGTCCACTTGCCATCGCCGAGCAGATCGGCGCGGGCAACCTTGATCTCGACGATTACCACCTGTCCCTTGGCATCGATGCCCATGAGATCGGCGCGGCGGCCGGAGCGCAGCGGCATCTCCGGCAGGCACCAGATATCGTTGCGCGCGAACAGGCGGCAGATCCCGCGCGCGACGGCGCGGGATTCCCGTTCGACAACATCGAGGCTGACAGCTGATTCGATCATGCCGCCAGCCTAAGAACAAATGCCGAACAGGTAAAGCCTTACCAGAGGCCCAGCGTCTGGACGAAGAGCCAGACGCCGGTCGCGACGAGCAGGGCGGCTGCGATCATGCGGACGACGTCCAGGGGCACGCGCTTGATCAGTTCGTTGCCGAAAATGACGGCGGGGACATTGGCGATCATCATTCCGAGCGTGGTCCCGGCGGTGACCGCAAGCGCATCGTTAAAGCGCGCACCCAATGCGATGGTGGCGATCTGGGTCTTGTCGCCCATTTCGACGATGAAGAAGGCGACCAGCGTGGTGAGGAAAGCGCCATAGCGCGAGGGCCTGGGCGCTTCGTCCTCGTCCATCTTGTCGGGCACCAAGGTCCACAGGCCCATGGCGACGAAACCGATGGCGACGGCGAAGCGGAACCACTGGCCATCGAGGTAGGCGGCAGCGGTCGCGCCGAGCAAGGCCGCGAGGAAGTGGTTGGCGAGCGTCGCGCCCAAGATCCCAAGCACGATCGGCAGCGGGCGCTTGAACCGGGTGGCGAGGATGATCGCGAGGAGTTGCGTCTTGTCACCGATTTCGGCGAGCGCGACGATCGCGGTGGACGTGGTGAAGGCTTCTAGCATCGGGTCATATCCGGGGCCGGGCGGAGCGATCAGGCCAACGACAGCTAACCCCTCCGCCCGGCCCGGACGATGGGTTCGCTGTCATTGGTCTCGCCCGGTGGACCAGAGCCTTCTGACTCGTAGGTCCTGCCGCCTGCGCCATGGCCTCTCGACCAAGCATGTTGACGCTGAGGGCCGCTCAAAAGAAGCGGTGGCTACTCCCCAAGTGACGTGGGGGCGCGTTAGCGGCCTATGGCGCAGCGCGCAAGGGCGGGCTAAGGGCCTGCGCGTACGCTACCCGACCACGGGCGCGACGGAGACGCCAAGTGAAGAAGACTCCCACGGCGCTGGGTGTGGCGCTGCTGTGCTGCACGACGGCAGCGCGGGCCGCCGATGAAGCACCGGGGCCGTTAACCATCGCCGCCAGTGCACGGCTGCGGGTTGAATCGATCGACGGGCAGTTCCGGCCGGCACCTGCTCCTGCAACCGACACGATGGTATCGCTGCGGACGGAAGTGGCGGCGAGCTACGACACGGGACCGGTGCGGTTCAATGCCGAGATGTGGGACGCGCGGGCCTGGGGACAGGATGCGCGCTCTTCGGCCAATAGCGGCGAGGTCAACGCGCTGGAACTGGTGCAGGCCAACGTCGCGGTGAGGCTCGACAGCAAGAGCGCGCTGACGCTCGGGCGCTATACGCTCGACCTCGGCAACCGGCGCATGGTGGCGCGGCAGCGGTTCCGCAATACGACCAATGCCTTCACCGGTGCGCATCTTGCGCTTGGCGGCAGCAAGGGGCGCAGGCTCGACGTCCTGTTCGCCCTGCCCCACCAGCGCCTGCCCGATGACGTGGAAGGCATTCGCGAGGATCGCGTGAAGTGGGATCGCGAGAACTTCGACGTCGTGTTCTTCGGCGCGCATGGCACGCTGCCGCAAGTGCTTGGGGGAACGCTTCAGCCCTATGCTTTCGGCCTGATCGAGCGCGATGGCGTCAAGCTGGCGACGGCGAACCGGCGGATCGGGACGGTGGGTGCGCGGCATTTCGTTCAGGCAAAAGCTGGCGGCTGGGACCACGACATTGAAGCCGCCATGCAGTTCGGCAAAGCGCGGCGGACGGCGGGGGCGGCTGACCGGACCGACCTCGATGTCTTCGCGTGGTTCGTTCATGCCGATGCGGGCTACACCTTTGCGGGGGGCTGGAAGCCGCGCTTGGTGGCGATGTTCGATGCGGCGAGCGGGGACAAGGGCAAGACCGACAAGTTCACGCGGTTCGACACGCTCTATTCGGCGCGACGCTTCGAGTTCGGGCCGAACGGGCTCTATGGTCCCTTCCGGCGGAGCAACATCGTCTCGCCATCGCTGCGGTTGGAAGTGACGCCGTCAAAGCGGACCGACGCTTTCGTGGCTTGGCGCAGTGCCTGGGCGGAGAGCCGGCGCGACCAGTTTGCGGCAACGGGCGTACGCGATGCGAGTGGCGCTTCGGGCAGTCTAGCCGGACACCAGATCGAAGGGCGCGTGCGGCACTGGATCGTGCCGGGAATTTTGCAGATCGACGGCGGGGCGGCGGTTCTGTTCAAGCGCGGGCTGCTGCGTGATGCGCCGAATGCTCCGGCGACTGGCAACACGACTTACGGCTACATCGATCTTACGCTGACGCTCTGACGCTCGGCAAGGTTGCGCAGGATTGCGTGCTTCTGCGCAGGCGATGCGGTGAACCATGCGGTGATTTCAGCTAGCGTGCGGTGGCAGCCGCGGCACTGCGTGGTGACCGGTTCGATCTTGCAGACGCCGGTGCAGGGACTTGGCGGATCGCTTTCGTTCATCTGGCGGACTTCTCCGCCGAGAGCCGGGTCATCAGCAGGGCGGCGCGCTTGGCCTGGGTCCAGATGCTGGGCACATCGACCGTTTCGCCCGGCGCATGGTCACCGGTCGAGTGCGGGCCGAGGCCGACGAGGCCGTCGATGTATGCAGCAACGAAGCTGATGTCGCCCGCGCCGCGCTTCATCGGATCGAGCGGCTGCATTTCGGGAAGGCCAAGCGTGGCGTTGACCGTGTTCAGCTTGGCGAGCAGCGCCTTGTTGCCATCGGTGGGAGCCATCGGCGGGTAGCCTTCACTGAACTCGATCCTGGCAGAGGTAACGCCCGGATAGCTGCGTGCGACGATCCATTCCATCTTGCGCATCGCGGCGGCGTTCTGTTCGGGGCTGAGCGTGCGCAGATCGCCGCGCGCGACGACCTTGCCCGCGATGATGTTGGTCTTGCCCTGGGCCGAGACGTGGGCATTGTCTTCCGCCACTTCGGCTTCGGCACCGCCCGCGATCAGGCCGACGTTGAGGGTGAGATAGGGCTCGGGCAGTTCCTCGCGGAAAGCATTGACGATCTTGGAGGCGGCGTAGATCGCGCCATCACCCGCATTTGCGCCCCAGACGCCGCTGGAGTGGCCGGACTTTGCCTCGACGGTCAGCGTCCAGCTCTGCGAGGAGCGGCGGGCGATCGAGCCCATGTCACGCCCGTTCTCGCGGCTGAGGCCTTCGAAATCGAGCGCGACATCGGCGGCCTTGGCCGCAGCGACGAGATCGGCGCGGGCGACATCGGTGGGGGAGCCGGCCTCTTCCTCGTCCCCGGTGAGGAACACTTCGATATTGGCGGACTTCAGGGTGCCAGCGGATTGCATGGCGCGGACGGCGGCGACGATCACCGCGATGCCGCCCTTGTCATCGCCGACGCCGGGGCCGGTGGCCTTGTCGCCATTGAGGACGTAGCGCTGGAATGGGGAATCGGGTTCGAACACCGTGTCGAGGTGGCCGATCAGCAGGAGCTTCTTGGCACCTTTGCGGCCCTTGTGAGTAAGCACGAGGTGCCCGGCCCGCCCGGTCTGCTCCATCGGTATCCAGCGCGAAGTGAAGCCAAGCGCAGTGAATTCGGGCACGACGATATCGCGCACTTTGCGCACGCCTTCGAGATTGCGGCTGCCCGAGTTCTGGTTGACCATGGTTTCGAGCAACCCCAGCGTGCGCGCCTGTTCGGCATCGACCGTGGCGATCATCTTGGCGTCGCTGCCTGATGGCGCGGCGTGGGCCGTGCTGCACAGCATGGCCAGACCAGTGGCAAACCCGAAGAACACACGCATGACCCGCTCCTTTGGCGGGCACGTTGGCGACCTCGTGCGGACCATGCAACCGCCTTTTGCCCGAATTTCCTTGCCTTATCGGGAACTCGTCCCTATGTGCACCGCAGCAAGACCGGCGGCGGGCAATCCGCTGCAATCCGGGTGCTGGCGTGAGATTTCGCTGTGCAAGCAGAAATCCGCCCCGGACGAACGGTCTCTGCCCCGCCCGCTTCCCCTTTCACGCATGGGTCGCACGATCGACCCCGCTCGTGCCTTTTCGGCATGAGCGCACAAGCGAACTCTCTTTGCGCGTCGGCTTTTCGCCGATGCGCTGACGAAAGCATATTCATGTCCTTTTTTGCTGAACTCGGCCTTGCCGAACCCATTCTCCGCGCCCTCGAAACCAAGGGCTACAACGATCCGACGCCGATCCAGCGTCAGGCGATCCCTGCGCTGCTGCAGGGCCGCGACCTCCTCGGCATTGCCCAGACCGGCACCGGCAAGACCGCAGCCTTCGCGCTGCCTTCGCTGCACCGCCTTGCCGCCAACCCGATCGAGCGCAAGCCGGCCTCGTGCCGCATGCTGATCCTCTCGCCGACCCGCGAACTGGCCGCGCAGATTGCCGACAACATCGAGGGCTATGCCCGCAACCTGCGCATTTCGGTGGCTTGCGTGTTCGGTGGCGTGCCCATTGGCAAGCAGGCGCGCCGCCTCGTGCCGGGCATCGACATTCTCGTGGCAACGCCGGGCCGCCTGCTTGACCTGATCGACCAGCGCGCACTGACGCTCGGCCGTACCGAGATCTTCGTGCTCGACGAAGCCGACCAGATGATGGATCTCGGCTTCATCCACGCCCTGAAGCGCGTGGCGAACCTCCTGCCCAAGACGCGCCAGAGCCTGTTCTTCTCGGCGACGATGCCCAAGGCGATCGAGGATCTGGGCAAGCAGTTCATCGTCAACCCGGTGCGCGTCGAAGTCGCCCCGAACTCGACCACGGCCGAGCGCGTCGAACAGTACGTGACTTTCGTCAACCAGGCCGAGAAACAGGCGCTGCTCACCTTGCGCATCCGCAACCTCCTGGCGACCAAGGAACTGGACCGCGCGCTGGTGTTCACCCGCACCAAGCACGGCGCCGACCGGGTTGTGCGCCATCTGTCATCCGCCGGGATCGACGCCCGCGCCATCCACGGCAACAAGAGCCAGGCGCAGCGCACCGCCGCGCTGGAAGCGTTCCGTCAGGGTTCGTGCCCGGTGCTCGTCGCCACCGACATCGCTGCACGCGGCATCGACGTTTCGGGGGTGAGCCACGTGTTCAACTTCGAACTGCCCAACGTGCCCGAACAATACGTCCACCGCATCGGCCGCACCGCGCGCGCCGGGGCTGACGGCATCGCGATGAGCTTCTGCGCGCCGGACGAAAAGCCTTACCTCAAGGACATCGAGAAGCTGACGCGGCTGAAGATCGACACCATGGCTCTGCCTGAGAACTTCATGGCCGAAGCCGCCAAGCTCCCTGCCCCGAGCCGCAAGCCGGAAGAGCAGGAACGCGATGCCCGCCACGATGCCCGCGCACAGCGTGGCAACGGTGGCCGTGGCGGAAGCGGCCAGCCAAGGGGTGACCAGAAGCGCGGCAACCAGAACTTCGGTGGCAAGGCGCAGGGCCGCGACGGTCGTCCGCGCGATACCTCGCCCCGCCAGGAACGCCGCGATGGCGCGCAGGGCGATCGTGGTCCCGTGCGCAACCCGGTGCTCGAAGCTACCGTCAACGGCGGCGAGCGCGATCCGAACCAGCCGCGCAACTTCCGCCCGCGCGGCGCTCCGGGCGTCGGCGCACACCGCAACAAGGTTCGCCGCGCCAGCTGAGCTGGTTGGCGCCGACAAAGAAAAGGCCCGCTTCCTTGCCGGAAGCGGGCCTTTTGTGTTTCAGCCGTATCGCAGGATCAGGCGAGTGCGGCCTTGAGGTCGTCAACCAGATCGGTGCGCTCCCACGGGAAGAAGTCGCCCTCTGCCTTGCGGCCGAAGTGACCGTAGGCGGCGGTCGGCTGGTAGATCGGCTTGTTGAGGCCGAGATGCGTGCGGATCGCGCGCGGGGTCAGGCCACCGAGCTTGGCGATGCCGAGGATCGCCTGTTCGATCTTGTCGTCGCCGACGGTCCCGGTGTCATGGGTGTCGACATAGAGCGACAGCGGCTTGGAAACGCCGATGGCATAAGCGATCTGGATGGTGCAGCGCGTGGCGAGGCCTGCTGCGACCACGTTCTTGGCAAGGTAGCGGGTGATATAGGCTGCCGAGCGGTCAACCTTCGTCGGGTCCTTGCCCGAGAACGCGCCGCCGCCGTGCGGGGATGCGCCGCCGTAAGTGTCGACGATGATCTTGCGGCCGGTGAGGCCAGCGTCGCCGTCAGGGCCGCCGATTTCGAAGCTGCCGGTCGGGTTGATGAAGTATTCGGTCTCGCGCAGCAGCACCGGCGGGATCACGTCGGCGATGACGCCCTTCACATAGGCTTCGAGTTCGGCCTGCTTGGCCGGGTCGTTCTCGTCGTAGCCGGCCTTGTGCTGGGTCGAGACGACGATCGCGGTGGCAGCGACGGGGAGCGAGCCTTCGTAGCGCAGCGTGACCTGGCTCTTGGCGTCGGGTTCGAGGAAGGGCGCCGCACCAGAGTGGCGGTCGGCGGCCATGCGCTCAAGGATCTTGTGGCTGTAGTAGAGCGTCGCGGGCATGAGGCCGGGGGTCTCGTCGGTGGCGTAGCCGAACATGATGCCTTGGTCGCCTGCGCCTTCGTCCTTGTTCTCGCCAGCGTCAACGCCCTGCGCGATGTGGGCAGACTGGCCGTGCAGGCGGTTGATGAATTCGAACTTCTCCCAATGGAAGCCGTCCTGTGCGTAGCCGATGCGCTTGACCGTATCGCGCACGGTCTTCTCGATCTCTTCCTGCGCGCCGGGGGCCCATTCGCCGTTCTCGTACACGCCCTTGCAGCGGATTTCACCGGCGAGCACGACGAGCTGCGTGGTGGTCAGCGTTTCACAGGCGATGCGCGCTTCGGGGTCCTTCGACAGGAACAGGTCGACGATGGCGTCGCTGATCTGGTCGGAAACCTTGTCCGGGTGGCCTTCGGAGACAGATTCGGAAGTGAACAGATAGTCGGTGCGCATTGGAAATCCTATGCCAAGTGGGCCTATGCCAGGAAGCCAGCGATATAAAGAAACCTTTATGTCCCGCCCCGCTTAGCGTTTCCGCGTAGCTCTTGCAACCAGTGCAACAAAAAGAAGCGCTACTGCCCATGCAAGCGCGAGCATGTTGCCGGTACGCGCGAACAGGGTCGGCGCATGGGCGGGCGGCACCTTGCCGTCGAGCCGACCCGCGCGCTGTTGTGGGATGAACTGGCGCACGACGCCGTCGGCATCGACCACCGCGCTGATCCCGGTGGTCGTGGCGCGCAGGACCGGAAGGCCTTCCTCGATCGCACGCATCCTGGCCTGGGCAAGGTGCTGCGGCGGGCCCCAGGCACCGAACCAGCCGTCGTTGGATGGGTTGAACAGGTAGTCGGGGCGATGGGCGCGATCGACGACCTGGCCTGAGAAGATGATCTCGTAACAGATCTGGAAGCCCGCCTTGCCCCAGCCGCCTTGCGCGACGGGGCCGAAGTCCACCGTGCGCGGGCCCGGCCCCGAGAAGAAATCGAGGCTACCGGCGACCAGCCGCGACAGGCCGAGCGGTTCGAGGATGTCGCGCATTGGCAGGTATTCGCCATAGGGCACGAGATGGGCCTTGGCGTAGGAGCCGCGGATCATGCCGGACGAATCGAGCGCGGTGACCACGTTCCACGCGCCGATGACCTTGCGGCCCTTCATCGCAAGGTCCGTCGTGCCGGTCAGCAGCAGTCCACCGCTGCCTGCAACGCGGCCAAGGCGTTCGCGAGCGAGAGCGGGGTCGGAGGCGTAAGTCGTCTCGTCGTACCAGAACTGGGCGTAGCCGGGGCGCAGGAAATCGGGGACGCCGCTTTCGGGCCAGAGCACCAGCCGCTTCTCGCCGGGCTTGCGGGCGAGCGAGAGCACGGCGGTCTGGCGGAACTGGTTCTCGAAGTTGGCAGGATCGGCGAGCAGTTCCTGGCGCACGTCAGGCTGGACCAGGGTGAAGGGCAAGGTGCCCTCGCGCCTCTCGCCATGGAGGGGCAGGACCATCAGTAGCGCGGGGCCGAGCGCGTAGGCGCCTGCGGCCCACTTCGTCCCCTGCCGCCATGCCCTGAGCGCGAAAAGCCACCAGCCTGCGAGCAGCACGACGAGCCCGGAGAGCGCATAAGTCCCGGTCCATTGCGCCGCGAGTGCGAGGCCGGGGCGTTCGAATTCGCCGAGCGTGACCATCGCCAGCGGATTCCACGCAAAGCCGGTGAAGACCCATGAACGCAGCCATTCGGCGACGATCCAGCTTGCGGCAAAGGCGGGCAGGAGCATCGCGCGGCGGGTATTCGCCAGCCACCAGCCGGCCCATGTGGCGAGCGCCGGATAGACCGCGAGATAAAGCGCCAGCAGGAACACTGCGATCCAGCCGAGCCACGCGGGCATTTCAGCCTGATAGGTGAAAGCGGTGGCGATCCAGCCGTTGCCGACGGTGAAATGCCCGACCCCGAACAACCATCCGGCGAGCAATGCCTGCCGCCAGGTCTTCACCACGTGCAGGCGGTGGATCAGGAAGGCGAAAGCCGCCAGTGTCAGCGGCCAGAGGCCCAGCGGCTGGAACCCGCAGGCGGCCAGACCTCCGGCGGCGATGGTGAGCAGGGAATCGCGGGGGATCGGGCCCGAGACAGAACGGAGGGGGAAGCTGAAGCGGCTCATGCCCCTCTGCTATGGGGTGCGCCGGGAGAGACCGCAAGCAGCCTGCCCCCGGCGTCAGATTTCAGCCTTCAGCCGGTTCGCTTGCCTCGGGCAGCGGCGTCTTGCGCGGGCGACCGCGCTTCTTGGGCGCAGGTGCCGGCGCTTCCTCAGCGGCTGCAGGTGCCGTTTCCGGCTCGGGCTCGCTGCGAGCGCTGATCGATGGCGGCAGGAACGAGGCGTCGAGCGTGGCCGGTGCCTCGTCTTCGGCTGCGCGACGGGGGCGACGCTCGGTGCGCGGACGCAGGCCACGGCCGGCGCGGCTTTCGCGGACGAACGGGTTGTCGGCGACTTCGGCAATCGGCTCGCCCTCGATGGCGGGGACGCCTTCGCCGGGGAGACGTTCTTCCGTGGCGACTTCGGCCTCGGCATCGCGGCTGCGGTTACGGTCGAAGCGGCGGGGCTCGCGACGGCCTTCGTTACGGTCTTCGCGCGGCCTGTCTTCGCGCGGCCTGTCTTCACGGGGGCGATCATCGCGCTGGCGGGGTTCGCCGCGATCTTCGCGCTGCCGGTCCTCGCGGGGACGATCATCGCGCTGCCTGTCTTCACGCGGCCGATCGTCGCGCTGGCGAGGTTCGCCGCGATCTTCGCGATCGTGGCGGGTCGAGCTCGGGCGGTCGAAGGCGGGGAAATCGCCTTCGACGCTGAAGTCGTCGCCGTTGTCGTCGGTTTCCTGCTCCTGCCAGCGTTCGCCATTGGGGCGGGCGCGCTGCTCTTCCTGGCGGACGCGGGTGTCGGCGATCACGCGGAAGTAGTGGTCGGCGAACTGCAGGTAGTATTCCGCCTGCACGCGATCACCATTGAGGTGCGCGTCCTGCGCAAGCTTGCGATACTTCTCCAGCATCTGCGGGGCATTGCCCCTTGCGCGGCTGTCGATCCGGTTCAGCTGCTGACCACCGTTCTGCGGGCGATTGTTGTTGCCCCGGCCGCGACGGCGGTTGTTACCACGATTGTTATTCAACTCAGGCACTTCCTTAAATGGGGCGGCCTCTCGTAAAGCTTGAGCAACCCGTATGCCGCGCAACCCTCCGCCACCGGTCCGCATCATGCGAATCGGGGTTCCCAGCATCTGCGCTCGTCCCGACCCCGTTGGCCGATATTCCCTGCAAATGGTGGAGCTGGCCGGGACGGGAAGCCTTCGTCCGTCCCCTGCCTGAAAACACAATTAGTGGGCCGCAGGTCCCTTGCCAAGAGGAATATTGGCAATTCGCGCCATTTCGACCGCCCTTTTTCGTCCCGCCAGATCGCAATGGACCCGCGTGCTCATGCCTGAGGCCTGCCCCAGAGCAGATACGGCATCGGCCTGGGTCCAGCCGATCTCGACAATCGCGATGCCGTCTGCTGCCAGCAGGCCTGGCAGTTGCGGGATCAGCACGCGGTAGTCGTCGAGCCCTTCCGGCCCGGAGAACAGCGCCGATGCGGGTTCGTGCGCGCGGACCGAAGGGTCCAGTTCAACGGCGTCCTCGACGTAGGGCGGATTGGAAAGGACCAGGTCGAACTGCCCAAGATCGTCTGCCCAGCCGGGCTGTGTCCAGTCGCCTGCGAGGAACCGGGCGGTGGTTGCGTGTCGGGCACCATTGGCCTGCGCCACGGCCAGCGCGCCGGGAGAGCGTTCCAGCGCCACGCCTTCCGCTTGCGGCCAAAGCGACAGCGCCGCCAGCAGTAGCGCGCCCGAACCGGTGCCTAGGTCGAGGATGCGTCGGGGCGGTGCGCGATTGGCAAAGGCCTCGCGCGCGGCCTCGACGAGGGTTTCGGTATCGCCGCGCGGGATCAGCACGTCGGGCGTGACGATAAGGTCGAGCCCGTAGAACTCGGCGCTGCCGGTGATGTAGGCGACGGGTTCGTGGGTCAGGCGGCGTTCCACGAGCGGGGCGAAGCTGGCCGGGGCCTCCGCCTGCATATGCCGGAGCAGCAGATCGGTGCGCGAGCAGCCGAGCGCGTGGGCCATCAGCAGTTCGGCATCGAGGCGCGCGGTGTCGCTGGTGGAAGACAGGCGCTCGGTGGCGGCGCGAAGGGCGGCGGCTACCGTCACGCCTGCTGCCCCGCGCAGGCGGGGGCCTCGGGGTTGTTACGGAACGTCACCGCGAACCGCCTGAGGTCCCCGCCTGCGCGAGGACGCAGGGAGATCAGATCAGGCATCCATCGCCGCAAGCCGCTTGGCCTGGTCCTCGGCAATCAGCGCATCGATCAGCTCGGCGAGGCCGGGGCCTTCGAGGATTTCCGGCAGGCGGTGGAGTGTCAGGTTGATGCGGTGGTCAGTCACGCGGCCTTGCGGGAAGTTGTAGGTGCGGATGCGTTCGGAGCGGTCGCCAGAGCCGACCATGGCCTTGCGCGCCTCGGCCTCCTCGCCTTGCGCGGCATCGCGCTGGGCTTCGAACAGGCGGGCGCGCAGGACCTGCATCGCCTTGTCCTTGTTCTTGTGCTGGCTGCGTCCGTCCTGACAGGTGACGACGGTGCCAGTCGGCAGGTGGGTGATGCGCACGGCCGAATCGGTGGTGTTGACGTGCTGCCCGCCCGCGCCGCTGGCGCGGTAGACGTCGATCTTGAGGTCCTTGTCCTCGATCCGCACGTCGACCTCGTCCGGTTCGGGCAGGACCGCGACCGTGGCGGCAGAGGTGTGGATGCGCCCGCCCGATTCGGTCACGGGCACACGCTGCACGCGGTGGACTCCGCTCTCGAACTTGAGCTTGGCGAAGACACCGTTGCCCGCGACGTTGGCGACGACTTCCTTGTAGCCGCCGATGTCGTTGGCGTTGACCGAGACGATCTCGACCCGCCAGCCCTGCTCTGCGGCGTAACGTTCGTACATGCGGAACAGGTCGGCGGCGAAGAGCGCGGCCTCATCGCCGCCAGTGCCTGCGCGGATTTCGAGCATGGCGGGGCGGCTGTCGGCTGCATCGCGCGGCAGCATCGCGATGGCGAGGCGGTGTTCGGCGTCAGGCAGTTCGGCGTTGATGCGCCGCAGCTCCTCGTCGGCCAGTTCGCGCATGTCGGGATCGTCTATCGCGGCGAGGCTGACCAGCTCGGCGCGCATGTCCGCGATCTCGCGCGCGACGCGGGCGACGGGTTCTAGTTCGGCATAGTCCCGGCTGGCGGCGATGAAATCCGCGCCTTCGAGTGTGCCCGAGGCGAGCCGCGCTTCGAGTTCGGCGAAACGGTTGGCGATCTGCGCGAGGCGGGCTTCGCTTACCGACATCAGGCCGCTCCCCGTTCCACCGCAACGCCACAAACTCCGTCGCCCCGGCGCAGGCCGGGGCCCATTACGGGGCTGTCACGCATCGCCTGAAGGTCATGGGCCCCGGCCTTCGCCGGGGTGACGGAAAGGGGATGGCTCACGCGAAATCCGAGGCCATTGCGTCCAGAAGCTGACGCAGAGCAGCAGGCGCGCTGTCCTCGGCCTTGACGCGGGCTGCAGGCTGGCCGTCGCGCATGGCGAGGGCGAGGATGGCGTTCGCACCCATCTTGACCGCCTTGTCGAACCGCTTGCGCGCCGAACCGGACGCGACGAGTTCCGCCGAAACGCCTTCGCGACGCAGGTGCGAGACTTGCGCGATGCCGCGATTGAGCAGCGCATCGTCTTCTACGACAACGATAACGTCGGCCTTGGCCTCGCCCTTCTCCCCCACCAGCATCGCCAGCCGCTCGATCCCCGCAGCCCAGCCGACGGCAGGCGTGGCCGAACCGCCGAGGGCTTCCATCAGGCCGTCGTAGCGGCCGCCACCCAGCACGGTGCCCTGGGCTCCGAGGCGGTCGGTGACGAATTCGAAGGCGGTGTGGCGGTAGTAGTCGAGGCCGCGCACCAGGGCCGGGGCGCGGGTCCATGCAACGCCTGCGGCGTCCAGACCGCCAGTGACCTTGGCGAAGAAGTCCTGTGCTTCGGCGCTGAGGAAATCGTCGATCTTCGGGGCATCGGCGGTGAATGGCTTGTCGCGGGGGTCCTTGCTGTCGAGGATGCGCAAGGGGTTGCGTTCGAGACGGTCCTGCGAGTCCTCGGACAGATCGCCCTTCACCGCGCGGAAGTATTCGATCAGCGCCTCGCGCCATGCCTCGCGGCTGGCTCCATCGCCCAGCGTGTTGAGCTGGAGCGTCACGCCATCGGCGATGCCCAGTTCCTTGAGCAGCTGGTCGGCCATGACGAGGAGTTCGACGTCGGCTTGCGGTTCGGCCGCGCCGATCACTTCGGCGTCGATCTGGTGGAACTGGCGGTAGCGACCTTTTTGCGGGCGTTCGTAGCGGAACAGCGGGCCGTGGGTCGCGACCTTGAGCGGGGCATACTGCTGCCAGCCGTCGGTGAGGTAGGCGCGCGCGATGCCGGCGGTGAATTCGGGGCGCAGGGTGAGCGATTCCCCGCCGCGATCCTCGAAGCTGTACATTTCCTTGGAGACGACATCGGTCGTCTCGCCCAGCGAGCGGCTGAACACGGCGGTCTTTTCGAACACCGGCATTTCCACGCGGCGGAAGCGGTAGAGCTTGCGGACGCGCTCGAAGGTCTCGACGACGAAGGCAAACGCCTCGGCATCGGGGCCGAAGATGTCCTGGGTGCCGCGGATGGCCTGAGGGGTCTGGATGCTTGGTGTCTGTGTGCTCATGGAGCGCGCGATTAGCCCGAAAGCGCGAAAACGGAAAGCACTGACAAAAAGGCGGATGAGACTGGTTGCGGATGCGACTGCTTCGCGCCATGAACATGCCCCATGATCAAGCACTTCACGGCAGCTCCGCTCCTCCTCGCCCTTTCCGTCTCCACCACCGCCCTCGCCGCGAACTCCGCGCCGATGGCCGTGCCGATCCAGCAGACTGTGCCGGATGCGCAGGACGTCGCCTATCCTGGCACGATGACGCTCGATATCGACGCGACCGACGTGGTGCGCGGCGACTACAAGGTGACCCAGACGATTCCCGTGGCGGCAGGCGCCAAGGAACTCATCCTGCTCTATCCGCAATGGCTGCCCGGCAACCATGGCCCGCGCGGTCCTCTGGCCGAACTGGTGGGCGTGCAGTTCTTTGTCGATGGCAAGCCGGTCGAGTGGAAGCGTGACCGGGTCGAGGTCTATGCCTTCCACGTCATGCTGCCCGCAGGGGCCAAGGAAGTCGTCGCCAAGCTGATCCACACCTCGCCGCTGCAATCGGCCGAAGGGCGCATCACGATGACGTCCGAAATGCTCAACCTGCAGTGGGAGAAAATGAGCCTTTACCCCGCAGGCCACTACGTCCGCCGCATCCGCGTGAAGCCGACGGTGACGCTGCCGCAGGGTTGGACTCCGGCAACTGCGCTGGACGGCATGAGCATGGCGGGCAACCGCGTGACCTGGGCCGAGACGGACTACGAAACGCTGGTCGATTCGCCGATCTTTGCCGGCAAGTACTTCAAGAAGTGGGATCTGGGGCAGAACGTCACGCTCAATGTCGTGGCCGACAAGCCCGAGCAGCTTGCCGCCAAGCCCGAGCACATCGCCGCGCACACTGCACTGGTGCAGGAGGCCCGTCTGGCGTTCGGCGCGAACCACTTCGATCACTACGAATTCCTGCTCGCCCTGTCGGACAAGATCGGCGGGATCGGGCTTGAGCACCACCGGTCGAGCGAAAACCAGCTGGAGCCCGAGGCCTTTACCGAGTGGGCCAAGCAGGAGTGGGACCGTAACCTGCTGCCGCACGAATATTCGCATTCGTGGTCGGGCAAGTTCCGGCGTCCGGCTCGCCTGTGGACGCCCGATTATCGCCAGCCGATGCAGGGCGACCTGCTGTGGACCTATGAAGGGCAGGACCAGTTCTGGGGCGCGGTGCTCGCCGCGCGTTCGGGGATGCAGGGCAAGGACATGGTGCTGGGCATGCTGGCGGCATGGGCCGGTGGCTTTACCCAGCAGCCCGGCCGCGAATGGCGCTCGGTCGAGGATACCGGGTTCGATCCGGTCTTCGCCTCGCGCAAGCCCAAGCCCTACTCTTCGCTCGCCCGCAACGAGGACTACTACACCGAAGGTGCGCTGGTCTGGCTCGAGATCGACCAGATCCTTCGCGAAGGCACCGGCGGCAAGAAGTCGATCGACGATTTCGCCAAGGCCTTCTTCGGCATGAATCCGGGCGATTACGGCCAGATCCCATTCGAGGTCGACGAGATCGTCGCCAAGCTCAATGCGCTCTATCCCTATGACTGGGCCAAACTGATCGACACCCGCATCAACCAGCCGGGCCAGCCCGCGCCGCTGAACGGGATCGAGAAGGGTGGCTACAAGCTGGTCTGGAAGGAAGAGCCCAACCCCTACATGAAGGCCGCGATCGACTTCGGGAAGGGCCTGAGCCTTGCCAACTCGATCGGTATCTCGCTCGACAAGGACGGCAAGGTCACCGGCACACGCTGGGACAGCCCGGCGTTCAATGCCGGCATCGTGACCGGCACGCAGATCATGGCGGTGAACGGTGCGGCCTACAGCGCCGACGACATGAAGAAGGCGATCACTGCGGCCAAGGGTGAGAAGGGGGCTCCTTTGGAACTGCTGGTCAAGCGCGGCAGCCAGTTCGAGACGGTGAAGCTCGATTACAGGGATGGCCTTCGCTATCCGTGGCTGGAACGCGTGGCTGCGGGCAAGGCACCGACCGGGCTCGACCTGCTGCTCGAGCCGAAGCGTCCCGGCGCTGCGGTCGCGAAGTCGAAGAAGTAATCGGCATGGCGCGCGGCGGCGCAACGCTGGGAAACCGGCTAGCGCCGCCCCGCTTCGTCCTGTTCCTTGTCGTGCTGGTGGCGGGTTTCTTCACGTTCCGGCACTTCGCTGCGGCACAGAGCATGACGGACACTGCCGCGATGGCCTTCGATCTGGCCGCGGTGGTGTTCCTGCTCTCGCTTATCCCCCTGCTGCGCGATTCGAGCGTGGCCGAAATTCGTCGCCACGCGGCCGACAACGACGCCAACCGGATGTTCGTGCTGGCGATCACCACGATCGTGACCATGGTCGTCCTCGCGGCGATCTCGGCCGAGTTGCCAAGAGCATCGGGCGGCGACCAGGTGGCATTGGCCAAGCTGATCGGAACGCTGGCACTGACCTGGCTTTTCGCCAACACCGTATATGCGCTGCACTACGCGCACCTCTACTATTCCGCCCGCGACGGGGCCGACAGCGCAGGGATCGACTTCCCCGGCACGAAGACGCCCGACTACCTCGACTTCGCCTATTTCAGCTTCACGCTGGGGATGACCTTCCAGACATCGGACACCCAGATCACCGGACGCTCGATCCGCCGGATTGCCACGTTGCACTCTTTCGCGGCCTTCGTGTTCAACATTGGGGTGATCGCCTTCACTATCAACGCACTCGGATAGGCCTTTCGCCATAAGTCTTGTTGCGGTGCACAAGCGGCTTCGCTAGGGGCAGGGCATTCTCTCCACCCTTAGCGAACAGGGCCAAAGATGCGCATCGACATGATCCCCACCGGTGACAATCCGCCGGAAAGCCTCAACGTCATCATCGAGGTTCCGGTCGGCGGCGAGCCGGTCAAGTACGAGTTCGACAAGGCTTCGGGCGCCTTGTTCGTCGACCGCATCCTGCACACGCCGATGCGTTATCCGGCGAACTACGGCTTCGTGCCGCACACGCTCTCGCCCGATGGCGACCCGCTTGACGCACTTGTCATTGCCCGTTCGCCGTTCCTGGCAGGCTCGGTCGTGCGTGCCCGCCCGATTGCGGTGCTCAATCTCGAAGACGAGCATGGCGGCGACGAAAAGCTGGTCTGCGTGCCGGTCGATTCGACCTTCCCGTATTATTCGGACGTGAAGGAGCGCGAGGATCTGCCCGAGATCGTGATGCAGCAGATCGAGCACTTCTTCACCCACTACAAGGACCTCGAAAAGGACAAGTGGGTCCGCGTCGGCACCTGGGGCGGTGCGGACGATGCCAAGCGCATCACCATCGAGGCGATCGAACGCGCCAAGGCCGCCAAGCCGGCCTGATCGTTCCACGTAAGATTAGGAGGGGGCGTCGGTTCGCAGGGACCGGCGCCCCTTTTTGCGTCAGTCTCCTGCGACGCTCATGCCGTCGATGCGCAGGGTGGGCGTGTCGATGCCGCGATAGACTTCGAGGTCATTGGCGGCGGTCATCGCGGCGAACATGTCGATGAGATTTCCCGCGACAGTGAACTCGGCAATCGCCCCGGCGATCTCGCCATTCACGATCCTGAAGCCCGATGCACCGCGGCTGTAGTCGCCCGTCACGCCGTTGACGCCGTGGCCGATCAGTTCGGTGACATAGACGCCATCGGCGATGTCGGCGATGAGTTGCGCCGGTGTCATCGTGCCGGGGTGGAGCACGACGTTGCTCGAGGTGACGTGCGGTGCGCCCGACGAGCCGCGCGAGGCGTGGCCGGTGGGCGTGGCGCCAAGCTGGCGCGCGGCGGCGGCGTCCATCAGCCAGCCTGTGATCTGCCCGGCATCGACGATCTTGCGCGCCGAAGTCGGCAGGCCTTCGCCATCGAAGGGCCGCGAGCGCATGCCGCGCGCGACCAGGGGATCGTCGGTGATGGTGATCGAGCTGTCGAACAGCTTCTGCCCGTCGCGGTCGAGCAGGAAGCTGGCGCGGCGGGCAATGGAAGCACCCGACATCGCGCCAAGGAGGTGGCTGACAATGGAGTTGGCGACGCGCGGGTCGAACACCACGGGCATCGGCCCGCTCTTGACGCGACCGGGGTTGAGGCGGCGCACCGCGCGCTCGCCTGCTTCGCGGCCGATTTCGGCAGGCGCGCGCAAGTCTGCGGCAAAGCGGGTGCTGCGCCAGGAATAGTCGCGCTGCATCGCGCTTCCCTCGCCCGCGACGACACTGGCTGACAGGCTGTGGCTGGAGGCGGCGTAGGCGCCCGAGAAGCCGTGGCTGGTGGCCAGCGCGAAGAGTCCGCGCCCCGCACTGGCCCCTCCGCCTTCGCTGTTGGTCACGCCAGCAACCGCGCGCGCGGCGTCTTCAGCCTCTTCGGCAAGGCGGCGCAGTTCGGCAGGGCTGCGTTCGGTGGCATCATCGAGGTCGAGATCGGGAGCGGGACCCTTCAGCAGCAGTTCTTCGGGGGCGAGCCCTGCGAACCTGTCGGCAGGGGCAAGCCGCGCCATGGCGACGGCGCGGGTGGCGAGTTCATCGAGCGCGGCATCGCCAAGGTCGGTCGATCCGATCGAGGCCGACGCGCCGCCGACGAATACGCGAAGACCGATGTTCTCGGACTCGGAGCGCTCCACTTCCTCGAGCGCGCCCAGGCGGACCGAGACGGATTCGGAGGCATTGCCGAGGTACACGGCATCGCCCGCATCGGCCCCGGCACGGCGTGCGCGTGCGATCAGCGCTTCGCAGCGCTCCTGGGCATCGGCGGGTGGCAGCATGGATAGACCTTTTCGCAAGCGGCAAGGCTGCGGGGTCTAGCGCCCTCGCGGGGCGGGGGCAATCGATAGGTCGTGGCGGTCAATCAGGTCGAGAAGCAGGCCGCCGATCAGGAAAGCGCGGTGAAGGCCTTGAACCCGCCGGTGATCAGGAATGGCAGAAGCGCTGCCAAGGCCCAGACCTTGATCTGATCGCGCCTGAACGCAGCGCTGTAGGCCGGATTGTGCGCCTGATCGTCGGTGAGGTGCTCCCAGCGACGTTCGAAATGGCGGAACAGCGGGATGATCGCGGCGACCAGCATGACAAGCACGAAGACCGGCAGGATCGAGGCGCTTTTTCCCTGGATCTCGTGCATGGTCACGAAGATCTGCAGGCCGGTGTATACGAGAAGACCGTAGGCAACATTGTTGCTCATCTTCTTGCGCCAATCGACCGTTGCCGACTGGCTCTTCTGCGACTGGAGGGCCTTGTTCATGGCACCATTCCTTCGGTTATCCTGCTCCGGCAGCACTAGATCATGCGCGGGCCGAACCTGCAAGATCAATTCCAATTCGGTGCGTTCTTCATCGGGACATCATCGCCCGTTCACCTTTGCAAAAGCAGTACCACGCATAAATCCTGCCAATCGCACGCTGCGGGGTTTGCCGCGCGGCGCTGAAACGCTATTGGTGGCCCCAAGCGCCTGAAACTGCAGAGCCTGATTGATGACTGTGATCGAAGAAGCTGCCGCCCCCGCGAATGCCGCACCGCCCATTCCGCAAGGCGGGCTTGAGGTCGTGTCGATCGCCAAGAGCTACGACAAGCGGGCGGTACTGACCGACATCTCGCTTTCGGTCGGCAAGGGCGAAGTGCTGGGGCTGCTGGGGCCGAACGGCGCGGGCAAGACGACCTGCTTCTATTCGATCATGGGGCTGGTGCGGCCGGATTCGGGGCGCATCCTGCTCGATGGCGTGGATATCACCAAGCTGCCGATGTACCGCCGTTCGATCCTCGGGCTTGGTTACCTGCCGCAGGAGACCTCGATCTTCCGGGGCATGACGGTGGAACAGAACATCTCTACCGTGCTTGAACTGATCGAGCCCGACAAGGCTACGCGCGAAGCCGAGCTTGAGCGCCTGCTCGACGAATTCGGACTGACCCGGCTGCGCTCCAGCCCCGCGATGGCTCTTTCAGGCGGTGAGCGGCGACGCTGCGAGATTGCCCGGGCGCTGGCCGCACGGCCCTCGATCATCCTGCTCGACGAACCGTTTGCCGGGATCGACCCACTCTCGATCAGCGACATCCGCCATCTGGTAAAGGACCTTTCGGAGCGCGGCATCGGCGTGTTGATCACCGACCACAACGTGCGTGAAACGCTCGACATCGTCGACCGCGCCTGCATCATCTATGGCGGGCAGGTGCTGTTTGCCGGCAGCCCCGAAGCGCTGGTCGCCGATGCCAACGTGCGCAGGCTCTACCTGGGCGAGGGCTTTACGCTGTGAGACTGGCTTGCGGTCCTTCGACAGGCTCAGGACGAGCGGGGGCTGCGCATGAACCTGCCTTTCCACCGCTCATGCTGAGCCTGTCGAAGCAGGTTGGCTGATGCGGATCTCGGGGGGGATCTAGACCATGGCGCTCGGGCCAAGGCTGGACATCCGGCAGACCCAGTCGCTGGTAATGACGCCGCAGTTGCAGCAGGCGATCAAGCTTCTGGCGCTGTCCAACCTCGAGGTCGAGGCCTTTATCGGCGAGGCGCTGGACGCCAACCCCCTGCTTGAAATCGGCGAAAGTTCCGCAGGCGAACCCGTGGAGGCGGTGCCCGAAGAACTGCGCCGCACGCATCTCGAATCCTCGCCGGTGGACCAGCTCGTGTCGGAAGGGCGCGTGGCCGAGGACCGGCCGCTCGACATCGACGCTTCGGCGCTAGACCGGGATCGCGACACCGGGGATGCCAGCACTTTCGAGCTGTCCTCCTCGCGCGAGATGGGCGGTGGCGGAAGTGAAGGGCCGGACATCGAAGAGCGGGGGCGCAGCGAGGAAACGCTGGCTGAGCACCTTCATGCGCAGATCGGTGCCGAGACATCCGATCCGCAATTGCTGTTCGTGGCACGCTGGCTGATCGACCAGCTCGACGAAGCCGGATATCTGACGGTGCCGCTGGGCGAAGTGGCCGAAGCGCTTGGCCTTTCGGCGGTGGTGGTAGAGCGCGCGCTGGGGCTGGTCCAGTCGCTCGACCCGACGGGCGTGGGCGCGCGCAATCTGGCCGAATGCATCGCGCTGCAGGCCAAGGAAGCGGACCGCTACGATCCGTGCATGGCGCGTCTGATCGACAACCTGGAGCTGGTCGCGCGGGGCGAAATCGCACGCCTCAAGCGGCTCTGCCAGGTCGATGACGAGGACTTTGCCGAGATGCTGGCAGAGTTGCGCAGCTATGATCCGCGTCCGGGCTTGCGCTTCGGGGGAGGAATGGCCGAGGCGGTGGTGCCCGACATCCTGATCCGCAGCGGCAAGGATGGCGGCTGGGACATCGCGCTTAACCAGGCAACCCTGCCCCGGCTGATCGTCAACCGCAGCTACTACGTCGAGATGCGCGGCGCGTGCATGACCAAGGACGCCAAGGCCTGGCTGGGCGAGAAGCTGGCTGATGCCAACTGGTTGCTGAAAGCGCTCGACCAGCGGCAGAAGACGATCCTCAAGGTCGCGGCAGAGATCGTGAAGCAGCAGGACGGCTTCTTCCGCCACGGCGTCGCGCACTTGCGCCCGCTGACGCTGCGCACCGTGGCCGAGGCGATTTCGATGCACGAATCGACTGTCAGCCGGGTGACCTCGAACAAGTACCTGCACTGCAATCGCGGCACCTTCGAGCTGAAGTACTTCTTTACTTCGGGCGTGGGATCGTCGGATGGCGAAGGTGCGTCGGCTGAGGCGGTGAAGGCCGCGATCCGCCAGCTGATCGATGCCGAGGACCCCAAGGCGATCCTTTCGGACGATGCGCTGGTCGACCTGCTTAAGGCGCGCGGCTTCGACCTCGCACGGCGCACGGTGGCGAAGTATCGCGAGGCAATTGGCCTTGGCAGTTCGGTGCAGCGGCGGCGGCAGAAGGCTCTGGCAGGCGTGCGCTGACTGGGCTAGCCTCGTCGCAATTGAAACGTTTTCCGGGGCCAATCCTGCCATGAAATTCAAGCTGTTCCTCGCCGCGGCGCTCGCCAGCGCCGCATCGCCGCTCTGCGCCAGGCCCATTGAGTTCCGCATGGTGACCGAGGGCGTCGACATCGGCCGCTACGTGGTGGACCGCGAGGGCCGCAAGGTCAGCATCGACTACGACATCAAGCAGAATGGGCGCGGGCCGACGATCCGGGAAACGGTGACGCTTGATGCCGATGGTGCACCGCTCGACTGGCGCATCACCGGCAGGACCACGTTCGGCAATGCCGTCAACGAAAGCTTCCGGCGCACGGCAGCAGGTGCCAGCTGGACCGACCTTGCCGGCAAGGGCACGATCAAGGGCAAGGATGCCCCCCGCTTCTACGTCACGCAGAACGGGTCCGTCTTCGACATCGCGATCCTTGCCAAGGCTCTTCTCGCTACCCCCGGCCGCAGCCTTGCCATCGCGCCGGGCGGGACGGCGACGCTGGTCGAACGGGACCGCCGCAGCTTCGATGGTCCCGAGGGCAAGATCGAGGTCACGATCTACGAACTGGGCGGGCTGGCACTCGATCCGAACTACATAGCGCTCGACAGTTCGGGCGAGCTGTTCGCGGTGCTGACCGACAGCAACGTGCTGGTGCGCAAGGGCTATGAGAAGGTTTCGGAAGAGCCGCTCGTCGCTCTGGCCGAAAAGCTTGGGGCCGAGCGGTTCTCGCGGCTACAGGCGGAGGGCGCACGGCACTATGCCGGGCCGGTGCGCATCCGCAACGTGCGGCTGTTCGATCCCGCGTCGAAGGCGCTGACCGATCTGCGCGACGTGGTCGTGTCCGGCAACCGCATCAGCGAAGTGGTTGCTGCGGGCAGCGTGGCAACGCCGGGCGAAACCATGATCGAGGGTAGCGGCGGCACGCTGGTGCCGGGGCTCTACGAGATGCACGGGCACATCGGGCAGCAGGACGCCCTGCTCAATGTGCTGGCAGGCGTCACCACGGTGCGCGACATGGGCAACCGCGACGACGTGCTCGACAAGCTGGTGGCGCGGATCGACAAGGGGGAACTGGCAGGCCCGCGCATCGTCCGTTCGGGCTTCATCGAAGGCAAGAGCCCGTTCTCGGCGCGCAACGGCACGCTGGTATCGACGCAGGACGAAGCCATTGCTGCGGTTCGCAAGTATGCTGCGCGCGGCTTCTGGCAGGCCAAGCTCTACAATTCGATGAATCCGGGCTGGGCTCCCGCGTTGGTGGCAGAAGCGCATCGTCTGGGCATGAGGGTGGCAGGGCATGTGCCGGCGTTTTCCAATGCCGACGCGATGATTGCCGCAGGGTTCGACGAGATCACCCACGTCAACCAGCTGATGCTCGGCTGGGTGCTGAACCCCGGCGAGGATACCCGCACGCTGTTCCGCTTCACTGCGATGCGCCGGTTCCCCACACTCGACATCAAATCCGCCAAAGTGCAGGCGACGCTCGATGCAATGGTCGCCCGGCACACCGCGCACGAGCCGACGATCGGCATCCACGAACTGGGCCTCACCGCGCTGGATGGCCAGCCCAATCCGGGCGCGGTGGACTATATCGACCACATGCCACCTGCGGAGCAGCGCCAGCTGAAGCAGGCACTGTTCGGCACCGATACGCCGCAGGAGCGCGCACAGTACGTGGCTGCCTATGGCAAGGTGCTCGAAACACTGACCGAGATGAACCGCAAGGGCATCCTGCTGATCCCCGGGACCGACCTTGGCGGGGCGTTCAACTATCATCGCGAGCTGGAACTGTTCGGCAAGCTGGGGATGACGCCGGGGCAGGTCCTGTCGCGCGCCACGCTGGAAATGGCGGCCTACCTCAAGCAGGATCAGCAGCTCGGCTCGCTGGAGCGGGGCAAGCTGGCGGACTTCTTCCTCGTGCCGGGTGATCCGACGCAGGACCTCAAGGCGATCAAATCCATCGCCATGGTTGTGAAGGACGGGACGTTCTATTACCCGGCAGAGATCTACCCCAAGCTTGGCATCAAGCCGTTTGCCACCGCTCCGAAAGTCAGCGCCGCGCCATAGCGCGGACGGGCCTTAGACCTGAGGGCGTTCGGCCAGCATGTCCTGAATCATGCCCTGAAGGTTGGCGTCATAGCGCGCGAGGACCGGGTGATCCTCCGCCGTATCCCAGTGGGTGACCAGCTCGCGACCGTTGAACCAGTGCAGCGCATAGCCCGGCGGGTCGGCGATGATCAGGTGGCGCTCGTCCGGCACGTCAGGATCGATCGGGCGCAGATCGAGCGCGACTTGCGGTGCGGTTGACGGGCAGGTGGCGACGATGGTGCCCTCCCACGCCGTAGTCACAGCGCGGTGAATATGGCCGCACACCACGCCGACGATATTGCTCCGCCCGCGAAGGCATTGGGCAAGGCGTTCAACCCAGGGTTCCGCCGGATCGGTGTTCATCCAGGGAATGCCAACTTCGACCGGTGGATGGTGCTGGACGATCAGCGTGCGCACTTCGGGCGCTTCATCAAGGCGGGCCTGGAGCCACGCAGCGCGTGCTTCGCAGAAGGCACCGCCATGGCGGCCTTCCTCGAGCGTATCCAGCACGATCAACCGTAATGGACCAGAATCAACGACATACTGCAGGAAACCGCCATCAAAAGCGACTTCCGGAAAGACCTGCTGAAACGTTGCACGCACGTCATGATTGCCGAGCGCGTAGTGGACGGGGAACGGCAGGTCGGCGAAGGCCTCTCGCAGGCGCTCGTAACTGGCCTTGTCACCACGATCGATCAGGTCACCTGTGGCGAGCAGCAGATCGGGGCGTGGCTGCATGGCCGCCAGTTCGCCAAGCACGCGGTCAAGCCGCTGCCGGTTGAATTCGCCGGGGGAATCGGGTTCGAATCCCAGGTGAATATCCGTGACCTGCGCGATCAGCATCGTCCCCCCGTCCCGGCGCTTTATCGCAGCTTGACCGGGAACCGGGGCCTTTCAGCCACGGCAACGGTTTGCGCCACGTCCTTCTTCCGGTCCTTCTTGGGCGCCCAGGGAGCGCCTGCATCCATGTGATAGGAGTGGCACATTGCGCAGGAGGAATCGACAGGGTCTTTCACGGATACGGTTGCAAGCTTCGCGCCCTCGCCGCCGACGTGGCAGGAGCGGCAGCCGCCCTTGCCCTCGATACCCGGCACCAGCAGGTCAGTCGCCTTGTTCGACGTGCCTGCATTGACGTGGCAATCGGCGCAATCGCTCTTGTTGTGCGCCTTATGATCGAACCAGCCCTTGTGGTAGTAGCGATCGTTCTGGGCGACTGGCTGCACGGTGAAGCCGCCGGTCGCAGCCGAACCATCGCGCGTCACGGTATGGCAATCGTAGCACATGCCGCCCTGTGAGAAGACTTGCGCCACGGCCTGATCGGCCTGCGTCGGGTAGAAGCGCACGGCGCGGGCATAGTCCGCCGCGGTCGAACGCAGCGCGGCATCGCCGGGCACGCGGCGGGCGAGGCCTGAGAGGTTGGCCGGACGCGCCGGAGCGCCGCCGCGATAGAAGGCGCGCAGATCGGCCACGACCAGTTCCGGTTCGCCATGGCGCAGCGTGCGAAAAGTGCCGCCGATCTGGTCAAACCCGAGCGAGTGGCAGGACTGGCAGGAATCTTCCATCACCACGGGCTTGAAGCGGGTGCCGGTGGCATCGGCCTTGTGGCAATCCTTGCACTGCAGGGCATCGTTCGCGGCAAAGCGGCCGGGCATGCGGCGGACCATCTGGGCAATGCCGTTGGTCTTCGACAGGTGCTGGCCATGGGTGAACTTGAGGCCGTTGTTCTCGGTCAGCCCCGGCGTCCAGTTCGCGCGCTGGAACAGCGGCTTCTTGCCGTTCATGCCGCTGATGATCATCGGCTTGAACTGGGGGTGCATCGTTCCGAAATCGGCGGCATCGGCAAGTTTGGTATCGCCCAAGCGACTCTTCATCCCGTTGTGGCAATCGGCGCAGAATTTCTGCTGGGTGGCCGGCATAGCACCCGCGCCTTCATGCTCGGTGTGACAATCGACACAGCGACCGGCGGGGCGGTTGAAGGCATTGGCGACCGCGCGCTGGAATGCGGCCATGCCGGTGGGTGCGCCGCGAGCCTTCAGCAGGCGCGACTTGTCGGCGATGTGATCATGCGCGTCCTTGGTGTGGCAGGTGAGGCAGGCCTTGTCTGTCACCGCGACGAAGGCCTGCGTATGGCAGGCCTGACAATCGCCGCCGAGGTTCTTGTGGGCAAGGCTCAAGGGGCCGGACGACCAGGTCTGGTCGGCATGGAAGCCATCAGGCCTGCGCGCCTTTTCCTGCATCGCCAGCGGCTTGTAGGTCATGTAGCTATAGATCGGGAAGGCGAGGAACGAGATCAGCACCAGTACCGCAAACGTCCACGCCGACATGCGCTTGCCGGGCAGCAGGCCCTTGAGCGTGTAGACAGTGGTGATGTCCTTGTCCTCGGCCGAATCGGACACGGCCTCGACACGGCGGACGGTGAAGGTGGCGGCGCCGGTTTCCACATCGTTCGACACCGAGATGCGGTGCCCGCCGAATGTGAGCTCGGCTCCGACCGCTGGATCGAACGGGCTTTGTGTGGTGCTGCGCCCGTTGACCTCGAACGGCTGCGCGCCGATCGAGGCGATGACGAGGCTGCCGTCGGCTTGCCGGCTGACCTGCGCGTGGCGCGGGTCGACGGCAAGGTCGGGGAGGTGGATGTCGCATGCGGCATCGCGGCCGATGGTCAGGACGTCACCCTCGACCGTTGACGGCCGGACGATCTCCTCGCCACTGGACTTGAGCGCGATCTGGCGGACTAGGAAGCTCATCTCTCGCTCACCAGTAGAAGAAGACGCTGACGATATGGGCGGAAAGCGCCGCAATCAGCGCAAAGGTCACGGGCACGTGGATGTAGAGCCAGGCCTGCAGCCATGACTTGAGCTTCAAGTGCCGTCGCATTCGCCCGAGCATCGCCTCCTTGCGCGTCAGCAGCGCGTCGACCTTGTCGAGCGGGTCGTTGGCGATGCGGGGGCGGTAGGTCCGAATGCGCCGCAGTTCGGCCGCAGTGCTGCGCGTGGTGCAGTTCGGGTACTTGCCGGTGATTCGGTTCCAGAACGAGCCAGCGAAGGGATCCTCGTCGAGGCTTTTGCCTACAAGCGTTGCGGTCTCAACGTCGAGCGGCTGGGCGGCATCGTGGATCTGGCGGTCGAGCGAGCGCAGCGCTTCGATCATCTGCTTTTCGGTGATCGCACCTTCTTCGTCATAGCGGTTGGACGAGAGCGCGCGCGGCAGCGTGGCATAGACCCAGATGCCGAAAATCCCCGATCCGATCACGATCAGCATCAGTGCCCAGGCCAGGGTGTGGACATTCCAGCCGAGGTGGAAACCCGAATGGAGCGTGCCGATCACGGTAAGGCACAGGCCGAGATAGACGTGAGCCGAAGTCCAGCCCTTGAGGCTCCAGCGCCCCGGCGTGATCGCGCGCTTGCGCATGCCGAGCATGGTCAGCCACAGGATCAGCAGCGCGCCGATAGTGCCGAGCGTGTAGCCCAGCCAGCTCGAACCGAAGTGCGTGCCCGGCAGCGGCACGAAGATGTAGAGCCCGATCAGGACAGCGGCGAGCGCGGCGGAGAGCTTGCCCCAGAACAGGTTGCGGTGGGTGAGGAAGCCCTCGTGCGTGCTGGTGCGTTCGCGACTGGCTCCGGTACGCTTGCGTGGTGCGACAGATGCCATCGGCTCAGACCCCCTCGTTCTCGAGCCGCGCGACGGTCAGGAACTCGTCGGGCGATACGCGGATGGCAGCGCCCGTCGGGCAAGCGCGGACGCAGCTGGGGCCGCCTTCGATCCCGGCGCACATGTCGCACTTGATCGCCTTCTTGCGGTCGAGAAGTTCGTCCACTGCCGGATCGCCGGTGTATTTGGTGTTCTTCTTCGACCATTTGTACGGCGGCTCGCCCGGTCCCGGCCCGGAGCCGAAGAACAGCCATGACAGCAGCGACGGCTTCTTCGGCGGCACCTTGTCCATCCGGATCACGCCATAGGGGCAGTTGCGCTGGCAATTGCCGCAGCCGATGCAGGTATCGTTGATGAACACCTCGCCGTCCGGCCCGCGATGGATCGCGTTGGGCGGGCAATCGGCCATGCAGTGGGGGTGTTCACAGTGTCGGCACGAGGTCGGCACGTGGAGGTGGGCGAAGCTCTTGCCTGCCTCGCGGTCCAGCCGCGAGAGGCCGTCATGACTGTCGGCGCAGGCCTTCTCGCAATTGTCGCAGCCCACGCAAAGCCGCTCGTCGATGAGCAGCACGTCGGTCGCTTCGCCTAGACCCTGCGAAACGAGGAACTTGGCCTGTTCGGAGTAGAGGTCGACAACGCCGGAGAAGCTGTCCTTCTTCGATTCGATGAAGGCGTTGGTCGCGCGGCGGACTTCCATGTCCTTGCGCGCGCGTTCGAGCAGAGCAGGCTTGGCCGCAAGGACACGGCCGAATGCCTCGCCATCGATCTTGATGACCTCGCTCTTGATCGCGGCGCGCACCGTAGCCGTGCGGCGGCCGCCATCGATCAGCGCCATTTCCCCGACATACGACCCGGCAGGCAGGTAGGACAGGAACACCGGCTTTCCGCCGACTTCCTTTTCGACCACCATCGAGCCGACGCGGATGACATAGATGTCCTTGTCCTCGTCGCCTTCCTTGATGATCGCATCGCCCGCGCGGACCTGAAGGATCTTCGAGCTTTCGACGACTTCGGCAATGTCGGCGCTGGTCAGGCCCGAGCCGAACATCTGCAGGATCTGGCGCTCGGTCGAGATGCGCTCGATCGCGCGCTTGGCGGTCGGCACCTGGCTCTGCAGCTTGAGCGCGGCGTTGCGGCTGATCTCGACGCAGATGGTGTCTTCGGCCGCAACGATGGTCGCGCCGCGCTTGCGGCCCGAGATCAGGCCGACTTCGCCAAAGATCGTGCCCGCCGGGATCGGAACGACCTTCGATGGATCCTTGGGATCAAGCCGGACGTGGACCGAGCCCGAGGCAATCGCGAAAAGCGAGGAGCCGGGGTCGTTCTTCTCGAAGATGGTCTCGCCCTTGGCATAGGCGCGCGCGGCGGAATCGAGCATGAATTCGCGCAGCTGCAGCGTGGTCATGCCATCGAGAATGGTGACGTTGGTACGCAGGAATTCCAGCCAGTCATTGACCGAACGGTTGCCGGGCAGTCCTGCAAACTTGGCTTCAAGCAGCGGCTCATCCGCCGGTTTCAAGTCGGTGTTGCCGTTGATGAACTCGACGACATCGTAGCCCTGGTTCATGCAGTGCTTGATCAGCGGATAGCCCGCCAGCGCGCCGATCACGAAGATACCGGGCGCGGTCGATTCGAACTGCGGCGAAAGCGTCGGGAAGGCGAGACGGTCGGCGCTGGCGAACTCGATCCCGCACCCTTCGACGAAGCCGCGCGGCGGGGCCGAGCCGATGCGGGCAATGATCCGGTCGCAGCGGATGCGCTCCTCGCCATCGCGCGTGGACAGCGTGATCCAGCCCGGCTCGATGGCCTTGGTCTCGGTCTCGTAGCGGATCGTGAGTTTGCCCGCAGCGTCGTCCTCGACCAGCGCCTTGGCGTTCGGCTCCTTGGCCGTGGCGAAGCTTTCGCGGACGTTGGTCGATTTCGGGCTGCGGTTCAGCACCGTCACCACGTTGCCCTGCGCCGGGTCCTCGACAAGACCGCGCGCGTTCTCGATCCCTGCGTCACCGGTGCCGACCACGACGATGTGCTGGTCGAGCACGGCGTAAGGGTCATCGAGCTGATAGGTGACGTGCGGCAGATCGCCGCCGGGGCAGCGCATCAGGTTGGGGTTGCCCTGCGTGCCGATGGCCAGCACGACGTTCTCGGCCATGACCGTCTCGCCGTTGGTCAGGACGATGGCATAGGGCGGCGCATGGCGCTGGAGTTCAGTGGTGGTGCTCGAACCATCTCGCGCGCGGGTGACGATCTTCTGGATGGAACCCGGAATCGGATCGCCGGTGCCTTTGATCGACTTGACCTCGGCATTGTACATCACGTTCACGCCGAGTTCGGCGCTACGGCGGTTCCACTTGTCGAGAATGTCTTCCTTCTTGCCCGCGTCGAACTCCTGATCCGACCGCAGGATCAGCTGCGATGGCGTGGCCATCACGTGCTTGCCCTTCTGGTACTTGTAGATCGTGTCCGAGAGGTGGTCGGTCTTTTCGAGCAGCACGTGGCTCAGGCCAAGCTGCGCTGCGCGTCCGGCAGCGCTCATGCCTGCCGGGCCCGAACCGATAATCGCAACCTTGAAAACCTCGCCCACCGGTATGCGTCCCCCGCATCGCAAGCGAACGGAGCATGTCCCTGCCCCTGCCCGCTTTCAAAAACCGATTTGCGACCCCTATCGCGCGGACTTTAGCCGAAGACCCGCGCATTGCCAGTCGCAAAATTCGCTGCACCGTCTTTGCGGCGCAATGGCTTGCGCGCCCCCGCCCCCGCACGATATGCGGCGCAGCAGACGGATGACGTGCAAGGCATCCGACAGGAGTTTGCGATGACCGATCCCGAACCTGCCACCGAAGCGCGCGAACCTGCGCAGGGTGCATCGCGAATCGGCAAGATCGCGCTCGTAGCTGCGGGCCTGATCGCACTCGGTGCGGGCGGAGTCGCGATGATGCGCGGACCGGAAACGCCTCCGCCCGCCGCCGTCCCGCCGCCTGCGGTGCCGAGCCAGCAGCCCTCGGTCGACGATGTCATTGCCAAGCTCGAGGCAAAGCTCGCCGAAACGCCCGACGATGCCGAAGGCTGGCGGATGCTCGGCTGGTCGTACTTTCAGACCGAACGCTATGCCGAAGCGGCCACAGCGCTCAAGAAGGCGACCAAGCTGGATCCCGACCATGCCGAGACCTGGTCGTTCCTTGGCGAGGCGCTTGTCCTGGCGAGCAAGGAAGAAGGCCGGATGCCGCGCGACGCCAAGGCCGCGTTCGACAAGGCGATCAAGCTCGACCCCAAGGACGCCCGCGCGCGCTATTTCCAGGCCGTGGCGATGGACCTTTCTGGTCGACACCGCCAGGCGATCAATGCGTGGTTCGACCTGCTTGAGGACACGCCGGCCGATGCGCCCTATGCCGAGGACATTCGCGAAGTCATCCGCAACGTCGGCGAGAAGCGCAAGATCGATGTCGAGAAGCGGCTGGCCGAAGCGAAGTTCGCAGCGCCTGCCAATGGCGTGATCACCGACGGCCCACACAAGGCCGCCGCGGCAATCCCCGGCCCCACCAGCGAGCAGATGAAGGCCGCTGCGGGTATGCCCAAAGGCCAGCAGGAAGCGATGATCCGCGGCATGGTCGACGGGCTGGAAGCGAAGCTCGACAAGGACCCGGCCGATGTCGACCGCTGGATCATGCTGCTGCGCAGCCGGATGCAGCTGGGCGAGCCGCGCAAGGCCGCGCAAGCCCTGCAGAAGGGCCTTGCGGCTTTCCGCAACGACAGTGCGAGTGCGAGAAAGTTACGCGAAGCGGCGTCCACTCTGGGGATTGCCGGGGCCTGATTCGCACGGAGCGAATCGTTTCTGCGAAGGCCGAATGGCATTCCCGTTAACCATGGTGCGCTATTTAGCCGACCTGCGAGACCGGGTGATTCATTACGGGACACCCGGAATTCGGGCACTTTTCGTCCCGATCTGAATCACTTTCGTGCCAAAACGATTCATTGTCCGACACATGGCCGGTTAACGCGATTGAACCCTGCCTGCGGCTTTACAACAAATTAACCTTTCATGTTCATTCCTCCTATGGTTAATGGCGGGCAACCCGAATTGAAGGCGGGTTAATTGCCAAGGGGACATGGCAATCAAGGGGCGGATCAATGCGCGTACTGCTGATCGAGGACGAACCTACCACGGCCAAGGCGATCGAGCTCATGCTCACGACCGAAGGCTTCAACGTCTACTCTACCGATCTTGGCGAAGAAGGCCTCGATCTGGGCAAGCTGTATGATTACGACATCATCCTGCTCGACCTGAACCTGCCGGACATGCACGGCTATGACGTGCTCAAGAAGCTGCGCGTCGCCAAGGTGCAGACGCCGGTCCTGATCCTTTCGGGCATCTCCGAGATGGACAGCAAGGTCCGCTCGTTCGGCTTCGGCGCGGACGACTACGTGACCAAGCCGTTCCACCGCGAAGAACTGATTGCCCGCATCCACGCGGTCGTGCGCCGTTCGAAAGGCCACTCGCAGTCGGTCATCCGCACCGGCAAGCTTTCGGTAAACCTCGATGCCAAGACGGTCGAGGTCGATGGTGCCCGCGTGCACCTGACCGGCAAGGAATACGCGATGCTCGAGCTGCTTTCGCTGCGCAAGGGCACCACGCTGACCAAGGAAATGTTCCTCAACCACCTTTATGGCGGGATGGACGAACCCGAACTCAAGATCATCGACGTGTTCATCTGCAAGCTGCGCAAGAAGCTGGCCCATGCCTGCGGCGGCGAGAACTACATCGAAACCGTCTGGGGCCGCGGCTACGTGCTGCGCGATCCGGACGACATGAGCGCGATCGAAGCCGCCTGACGGCCGCACAAGCAACGCCATCCCTGAGACGGCCCGCCGGAAACGGCGGGCCGTTTTCGTTTTCAGGGACGGTGCTCTCAACCCACGCGGTTGAAGTAAGTCGTTTCCATCTTGGGCATGGTCTTTTCCGCCCAGACGATCGTCTCGGTCATGGACTGGCCGTCGCGGGCCACCGTATAAACGCGGGTAGCAACGGGCGTGCCTGCCTTCCCGAGCGTCATGACCAGCGTATTCGGAGCGGGCTGACGCAGCGATGCCGCATCGTAGATCGGAATGTTGCCCGATATCGGCACGGCCACGCCATCAAGCCGTGCCGTCGAGCTTGCAGTCATCTCGTTGCCGTCGGGCGCGACGATATCGACCTGCGTGCTCCACCGCTGATCGGGGGAGACGCTGAAGGCGATCGTGACGCTGCGGGGTCGCTCGTCTGCGGGAATGCGCGCGGTGTCCAGCGACCACTTGCCGACGAGCGGCGAGGCAATTGCAGCGGCCGTGTGTTCAGCCGGTGCCTGCGCGGTTTGCTGGGAACCGGTCGAAACCAGCATGAGACCGGCGGCAAGGGGAATGAGTGTAAGCATGGCGATCTTTCCTTTCGGCCAATGACGCGCCGCATCTGCGGGCTGTTCATCGGCGTCACCCGAGAGGCCGGGCGAAGGAAGATCAGTTTTTCTGGGCCAGTTTTCCTGTCCTGCCACGAGCCGGGCCAGTTCGCGGCTGCTGCCGATCCCGGTCTTGCGCCGGGCGTCGCGCAGCCGCTCGTTGATCGAGGCTTCGCTACGGCCAAGAGAGGTCGCTATCGACTTTATCGTGTGGCCGGCGGTGAGCAGGCGAAGGACTTCGAGTTCCCTGTCGGTCAGTTCCGCTATCGCGCGGGGGCCAGGATCGATGGCAGGCATGCCTGCTTGATCACCACAGCCGCCCCATAGCGTCCATCCAATTTTCTTGTACCTTGGCGCGCGCGTGCGATCTTGGGGCCGATCATATTGACCCCCGCCCGCCCCGCTGCCAAACGCCGCCGCCATGACAGCCTACAAATCCGGCGATCCGACGACGATCAACCGCCTATATGGCCGCGCCAAGGGCAAGCCTCTGCGACAAGGGCAGCAGGCGCTGGTCGACGATTTGCTCCCGCAGATCTCCATGCCTGCCGAAGGGCCGATCACGGCAAAGGCGCTGTTCGGCGAGACTCGTCCGCTCCACTTCGAGATCGGCTTCGGCGGCGGAGAGCACATGGCATTCCGTGCCGACATGCTGCCCGACCACGGTTTCATCGGGGCAGAGCCGTTTCTCAACGGCGTGGCGCAGGCGCTGACCCATGTGTCGGGGGACAATGGCGCCCATCCGCCGATCCCGAACGTGCGCATCCATCACGGCGATGCGTTGGAAGTGTTGCGGCGCATTCCCGATGGCGCGCTGTCCTTCCTCTACCTGCTCCATCCCGACCCCTGGCCCAAGGCACGCCACGCCAAGCGGCGGATGATGAACGACGGCCCGCTCGACCTGTTCGCAGCAAAACTCAAGCCCGGTGGCGAATTCCGCTTCGGCACCGACCACGCGATCTACCTGCGTCACGCTTTGATGGTCATGCGTCGCCACAAGCACCAGTTCGCCTGGCTGGCCAAGGACGCAAAGGACTTTCAGGTCCGCCCCGGCGGCTGGCCGGAAACACGCTACGAGCACAAGGCGCGCACGGTATACGGGCACGAAGTGTGGTACTTCCGCTACCGGCGCCGCTGAGCAGTCCTGAATGGCCTGCAGCCTGCCGCAGCAAAGCGGCATTTCGTGGCGCGCAATAAATTCTTCTGTTTTGGTAGAGATTGTTTCCGGCTAATCCTCCCGCCCGACAGGGGAAGGATTCGCGATGCATTTTCTGGCAGGCTTCGATTTCACGGCACTGCTTCCGTTCATCGCGGTCGGCTTTGCCGCGCAGATGGTCGATGGCGCGCTGGGCATGGCCTTCGGCGTGATCTCGAACACGCTTCTCGTCGGCGTTCTGGGCGTGCCGCCGGCACTGGCCTCGCAGCGCGTGCATATCGTCGAATGCTTCACCACGGCGACGTCGGGCATAAGCCACCTGTTCCACGGTAATGTCGACAAGAAGCTGTTCTTCCGACTGCTCTTGCCCGGCATGGCCGGCGGCATACTCGGGGCCTACGTGCTTTCCTCGCTTGATGCGTCGGTGGTGAAGCCTTGGGTGCTGCTCTATCTTTCGGCGATCGGCGTCTATCTGCTGGTCCGCGGCATCTTCTATCCGCCCAAGATCAAGGAAGCAGGCTGGGTTGCGCCGCTCGGGCTCGTTGGCGGCTTCCTCGATGCTGCTGGCGGTGGTGGCTGGGGGCCGGTGGTGACCTCCAACTTGCTGATTCAAGGCGCCGATCCGCGGAAGGTCGTCGGCACGGTAAACACAGTCGAGTTTTTCCTGACGCTGACCGTGTCGGCCACGTTCATCTGGCACCTTGGCGTTGCCGACGTTGCCGGGGCTACACTCGGTTTCCTGATCGGCGGTCTGGCAGCCGCACCGTTCGGCGCCTGGGCTGCCAAGCACATTCCTGCCAAGACCATGCTGATCATGGTCGGGATCGTACTCACGCTGACCAGCGCTTACGGGGCGTACAAGGCCTTTGCGTGATCCTGCCTTGCGCTGCGCATTCATGCGCAGCGCAATCGGATTGATCCTCTAACGCACCATTAACCACGATCCGCCATACTGATCCTGCCGCAAAACCCGAGTCGTGCGGCAGGAGGGCAGGACCATGGCGCATCACGGCGCAAGCAGCATGACCATTGCCGAGTTGCGCGAGTTCGCAAGCTTCGCCCCGTGCGAGCAGCGCTACATCCGCCGCAGCCTCGACATCGCGCGCGGACGAAGCGATACACTGCGGCGCTGGGCGCGCAGTTCCGAAGAGGCCCGCGCGATCGAAAAGCAGGCGGACCTTTACCGCGAGCTTCCCCTGCTACGCCAGTTGTTGCCCGACGTGCAGGATCTTGGCAGCCTCGAGCCCTTCATCGGCCCGCTCGTCCGGCTGACTGCGTTCGACCTTTCGCAGGACCGCCTGACCGGCTTTTCGGCTTTTCGCTTCCTCTACGAACGGTTGCTCGGCGCAGAAGTCCGGCCATGGCTCCCCGGCGCGTTCTGCGGCGCAGCCGCTCTGCCGGTGATCCGCGCCGACCGCCGCCGCGATCTGCTCCAGTCGATCAGCGAAGCGGCTGCGACAGCGCAAGGCTGGTTAAAGCGGGAACCAGTGTTTTACCCCGAGTTCGTCGAAGCCGAGGCCGCCTAAGGTACGAGCACCGTATCGCGCGCCACTGCATCGGTCTGCGGATAATCCAGCGTGTAGTGCAGCCCCCGGCTTTCGTGCCGCGCCCGCGCCGAACGCACGATCAGTTCGGCGCTTTGCAGCAGGTTGCGCAGTTCGATCAGGTCGGTCGTCACGCGGAAGTGGCCGTAGTAGTCGTTGACCTCGCCACTCAGCATCGCGATCCGGTGCGCGGCGCGTTCGAGCCGCTTGTCGGTGCGGACGATGCCGACATAATTCCACATGAACCGGCGAATCTCGGTCCAGTTCTGCTTGATCACCACTTCCTCGTCGGAATCAGTGACGCGGCTCTCGTCCCAGGGGCGGACTTCGGGCGGAGCTTCAAAGCTGTCCCAGCGCCGCTGGATGTCGCGCGCCGCGGCATCGCCAAACACGAAGCATTCCAGCAGCGAGTTGGATGCAAGGCGGTTCGCACCATGCAACCCGCTTTCAGTGCACTCACCCGCAGCATAGAGACCCGGCAGGTCGGTCCGACCGTCAAGATCGATCAGAATGCCACCGCAGGTATAGTGCTGGGCCGGAACTACCGGGATTGGCTGGCGCGTCATGTCGATGCCCAGGCCCATCAGCTTTTCGTAGATGTTCGGAAAGTGCCCGCGAACGAAGTCTTCGGGCATGTGGCTGATGTCCAAGTGGACGTAGTCGAGGCCGAACTTCTTGATTTCGGCATCGATCGCGCGCGCGACCACGTCACGCGGTGCGAGTTCAAGCCGTGCGGCGTCGTAGAACTCCATGAAGCGCTTGCCGGTGCGGGGGTTGATCAGCCGCCCGCCTTCGCCGCGCACGGCCTCGGTGATCAGGAAGTTCTTGACCTCGAGGTTGTAGAGGCAGGTCGGGTGGAACTGCATCATTTCCATGTTGGAAACCCGCGCGCCCGCACGCCAGGCCATGGCGATGCCGTCGCCGGTCGCCCCGCGCGGTGCGGTGCTGAACTGGTAGACGCGCCCGGCACCGCCCGTCGCCAGAATGGTCGCACGCGCAGTATGCGCCTCGACCTTGCCGGTCGCTTCGTCGAGCGCATAGACGCCCCAGACCCGCCCCGACCCCGAATAGCGCGCAGCCTCGTGGCGACCGGTGATCAGGTCGATGCAAGTGCGCCCGGGCAGCAGGGTGACGTTGGGATGTTCTCGCGCAGCCTTGAGCAGGGCCTTCTGGACAGCGGCACCGGTCGCGTCATCGACGTGGACGATGCGGCGATGCGAATGCCCGCCCTCGCGCGTCAGATGGAGCGAGCCAGCCTCGGCATTGAACGGCACGCCAAGTTGTTCGAGGCGGCGAATCGCCTCTGGCGCATTCTCGACCACGAACTCCACCGTCTCGCGCCGGTTGAGCCCTGCCCCGGCGATCATCGTGTCGCGAATATGGTCGTCAAAGGTATCGCCCGCATCGAGAACGGCGGCAATGCCGCCTTGGGCCCAGTTGGTCGATCCGCCGTCAAGCCCGCCCTTGGCAAGCACCAGCACCCGGCAGGTCTCGGCGAGCACCAGGGCAGCCGTCAGCCCTGCCGCGCCTGATCCGATGATCAGCACATCGTGGCTGTCCTGCATCCTCACGGACCTTTCGCCCTTGTCCTTGCCGCTCAAGCGGTTCTCCATTGCCTGATGCCGGTTCATGGCACTGCTTTGACTGGTCTGTATCTGCCCTAGCGACTGGCGATCCATCGGGAAAGTCTTGGCAGCGCCCGAGCCGCCCACGGTCGAGCCGACTTTAATACTCCTTAACCACTTTGGTCGCTTGCTTCGCAGGCGCAGCATGGTAGGTATTTCTGCGTATAAATTCCTACGCGGGATGGAGGGCCCTGTGCCTTTTGCAAGACTGCTCTGCCTGTTCGACCGACACCGTCCACAACGCGCTGGCGTGGAATGGGACGGTCGTTCCTTCGTAGGCAAATGCAAGCGTTGTGAAGCGCAGATCCGTCGTCGCGAGCGAGGTGGCTGGCGCAAGGATTCCTAAGGAACGTCGGTTTCCCGTGTATTTCTGCCGCTTCTGACAGATGTTCAGGCCGCCTCCTTGGGCTGGCTGGTCAGAGTGACGAACACGTCTTCAAGGTCCGCTTCGCGCGTCGAAACATCAACAATGGCAAACCCTTGTCCCTGTACCAGAGACATGACTTCGCCTGCGGTCATGCGGTCCTTGTCATAGCCGATCTCGACCTGCCGTTCGCCTGAAATCAAGCTCTTGAGGAAGGCTGGATGCTGCGGCGCAACATCGACGTCGCGGTCCAGCGTGAGCACGACAATCTTTTCGCGCGCCATGTCGACAAGCTCGCGCGTGGGTTTGTTGGCGATCAGCTTGCCATGGTTGATGATCGCGATCCGGTCGCAGAGTTCTTCCGCCTCCTCGAGGTAATGGGTGGTCAGCACCACCGTCACCCCGTCACGATTCAGTTCGCCGACCAGTTCCCACAACTGTCGGCGCAACTCGACGTCGACGCCTGCGGTCGGCTCGTCGAGCACAAGAACCGGCGGGGCATGGACCATGGCCTTGGCGATGAGCAGCCGGCGCTTCATGCCACCGGACAGTGACCGGGCATAGGCATCGGCCTTGTCGGCCAGATGCACCGCGCGCAGCAGTTCCATGGTCCGCCGCATCGCCTTGGGCACGCCATAGAGCCCGGCCTGGTTGTCGAGCACTTCGGCGGGCGTGAAGAACGGGTCGAACACGATCTCCTGCGGCACGATCCCGATCGAGGCCTTGGCGTTGCGCACGTCGTGGTCGATATCGTGCCCCCAGATCTCGACACTGCCTGAAGTCTTCATGACGAGGCCGGCCAGCGTGTTGATCAGCGTCGACTTGCCCGCGCCGTTCGGTCCGAGCAGCCCGAATATCTGGCCTTGCGGCACATCGAAGCTGACGCCGTCGAGGGCCAGCTTGCCTGGTGCCTTGCCCGTGGGCGCATAGCGCTTCACCAGATCGCGAATTCGAATTGCGGGGGGAGTATCGTCGGTGCTTGCCATCGCCGCTGCCTGCACCAGTGCCAGCGAAAACGCAATTGTCTCAAGCCCGCCGATTTGCTAGCCGCAGGCCCATGATTCAGGCACCCGAAACCGTCTTCACCGATCATCATCGCGTCAAGTGCGATGGCGCGTCTGATATTCGTGGCGGCGCCGCCCTCGGCCACCCCCGCGTCTGGCTCGAGATCGACGAGAAGGGCTACGTCGAATGCGGCTACTGCGATCGCCGCTTCGTGCTCAAGGGCGGTCCGGCCGATACGGCGGCGGCTGCCTGAAGGACCGTCACGGAAGCGCCTCTGGCCTTCTGTGACCCAGTGCTTATATCGGTCCCATGACCGATCCCGATACACGCTCGCTGCTCTACCGCTCCGGCCTGCTTTCTCCTGACGAGGCGCGGGCAATAACCGCCAATGCGCTGAAATCCTGCGACGATGGCGAACTCTACCTCCAGTTCATCGCCAGCGAGAGCTTCGGGTTCGACGACGGGCGCCTGAAGACCGCCGACTATTCGCGCGATGCGGGCTTCGGCCTTCGCGGCGTCTCGGGCGAGATGACCGGGTTTGCCCATGCCAACGAGATTTCCGCCGCCGCCATCGCGCGTGCTGGCGAGACGCTCAAGCTGCTTGATCCGGCAAAGGGCCAGCCTGCCCCGCCGCCGCGCAACAACAACCGCCATCTCTATACCGAAGCCTCGCCGCTCGACGCCGTGCCGTTCGAGGCCAAGGTCAAGCTGCTCGAAACCATCGACGCTGCCGCGCGCGCCCGCGATCCGCGCGTGGCACAGGTTTCCGCCTCGCTTTCGGGCTCGTGGTCGGTGGTGGAGATCGTCCGCGCCGACGGCTTCGTCGCCCATGATGTCCGCCCGCTGGTGCGCCTGAACGTCTCGATCGTGGCAGAACAGAACGGACGGCGCGAAACCGGCTCGTTCGGCATCGGCGGCCGCCGCCTCTATGACGACCTCTTCTCGCCCGAGACCTGGAACCGCGCGATCGACGAGGCACTGGCACAGGCCCTGGTGAACCTCGAATCGGTGGCCGCACCAGCGGGCGAGATGACCGTGCTGCTCGGCCCAGGTTGGCCCGGCGTGTTGCTCCACGAAGCGGTCGGCCACGGCCTTGAAGGCGATTTCAACCGCAAGGGCACCAGCGCCTTCTCCGGCCGCATCGGTGAGCGCGTGGCCGCACCCGGCGTCACCGTGGTCGACGACGGCACGCTGCTCGGCGTGAACGGACAGGGTCGCCGCGGCTCGCTCTCCATCGACGACGAGGGCACCCCGACGCAGGAGAACGTGCTGATCGAGGACGGCATCCTCAAGGGCTACATCCACGATCGCCTCAACGCGCGCCTGATGGGCGTCGCGCCCACCGGCAACGGGCGGCGCGAGAGCTTTGCCCATGCGCCGATGCCGCGCATGACCAACACCTTCATGCGCGGCGGGAGCGACGATCCGGCCGAACTGCTGTCCCGCGTCAAGAACGGCATCTTCGCCAAGTCGTTCGGAGGCGGGCAGGTGGACATCACCAGCGGCAAGTTCGTGTTCTCCTGCACCGAGGCCTACCGCATCGAGAACGGCAAGCTGGGCGCACCGATCAAGGGCGCGACATTGATCGGCGATGGCCCCACGTGCCTCACCAAGGTCACCGGAATCGGCAACGACCTCGCGCTCGATGAAGGCGTCGGCGTCTGCGGCAAGGGCGGACAGAGCGTTCCCGCGGGCGTCGGCCAGCCGACGCTGCTGGTCGAAGGCCTGACCGTGGGCGGGACAGCCTGACGAAGGCTTTCCCGACATGCGGCGTTGTGTGGTCAGCGCGGGTTAAGCCGATCCGTGCCAAAGGTACCAGACCGACTCAGAAGGAAGTGCCAGTCATGAAGAATACCGCCAGCAGGATCGCTGCGGCACTGGCCGCCGGATCGCTGCTCCTTTCCGGAGCTGCCGCCGACGCCAAGCCGCGTCTCACCCCTGAGCAGGAGCTCGCAAAGACCCTGGAAGGCCGCGTTGCGGGCAAGCCGCAGGATTGCCTCTATCTGCCGCGCGTGATCAACACGCGCATCTACGACAAGACCGCGATCGTATATGACTCGGGCAACACGATCTGGGTCAATCGCCCGGACTCAGGCGCCAGCTCGCTCGACGACAACGACATCATGGTGACGACGCCTTTCGGCGCACAGCTTTGCAGCGTCGACATCGTACGTATGGTCGATCGCAATGTCGGATTCTGGCGCGGGTCGATCGGACTGGGCAAGTTCGTGCCTTACACCAAGGTGAAGGACGCCAAGGGCAGCTGAGCCTCTTGGAAGACGCGGCAATTGCGGGCTAAGGCGGGGCATGACGCTCCGCCTTGCCACCGCCGCCGACACTGCTGCCCTTGCTGATCTGGGACAACGTGCCTTCATCGCCAAGTTCGGCCATCTCTACAGCGCCGGGAACCTTGCCCGGTTTCTCGAGGAATCGCATTCCGAGAGCACAGTCGCTGCGCAGCTTGCCGATCCTTCGATGAAGATCGCGGTAGTTGAGGAACAGGGTCGACTCACCAGCTTCTGCAAGATCGTCCGCACCAGCACCCTGCCCCCGAAGACCGGTGCCGAACGGCCGATGGAGCTCAAGCAACTCTATACCGATCCCGACCTCATCGGTCGCGGCCACGGCGCGCGGCTGATGGACTGGGCTATTGCCGAGGCACGCGCCTGGGGAGCCGACGAGATGCAGCTCTCGGTCTATGCCCACAACCCGGAGGCTCAGCGCTTCTACCGCCGCTACGGCCTCGAAAAGGTTGCCGACATCGAATTCTGGGTCGGCGATCACTGCGATCCGGAGTTCATGTTCGCAGGGCCACTTTAGAAGCCTTCCGGACGGGCGCGGGACACCCTATAGAGGGTGCATGTCCTCGATCCGTCCATGGCGCGATATCGCGCGTCGCAAGAGCCGCCAGATCATGGTCGGCACCGTCCCCGTCGGCGGCGATGCCCCCATCACCGTGCAGACGATGACCAACACGCCGACGTCCGACCCGGTGGCCACGATCAACCAGATCCGCCGCTGCGAAGATGCTGGCGCGGACATCATCCGCGTATCGTGCCCCGACGTCGAAAGCACGGCGGCGCTTGGCAAGATCGTCAAGGCAGCGCGCATCCCGATCGTTGCGGACATCCATTTCCACTACAAGCGCGCCCTCGAAGCGGCTGATGCTGGCGCTGCGTGCCTGCGCATCAATCCCGGCAACATCGGCAGCAACGAACGCGTCGCCGAAGTGGTCCGCGCCGCCAAGGCCAACGGCTGCGCCATCCGCATCGGCGTCAACGCCGGCAGCCTCGAGAAGGACCTGCTCGAGAAGTACGGCGAGCCCTGCCCCGAAGCGCTGGTCGAATCCGCGCTCGATCACATCAAGCTGCTGCAGGATCACGATTTTCACGAATACAAGGTGGCGGTGAAGGCCAGCGACGTATTCCTTGCGGTTGCGGCCTACATGGGCCTTGCCGAAGCGGTCGACTGCCCATTGCACCTCGGCATCACCGAAGCAGGCGGGCTGATCGGCGGCACGGTCAAATCCTCCATCGGCATCGGCAATCTGCTCTGGGCGGGGATCGGCGATACCTTGCGCGTCTCGCTCTCGGCAGAGCCGGAAGAGGAAGTGCGCGTCGGCTTCGAGATCCTGAAGTCGCTCGGCCTTCGCACCCGCGGCGTCCGCGTCGTCTCGTGCCCGTCGTGCGCGCGACAGGGATTCGACGTGATCCGCACCGTCGAAGCGCTCGAAAAGCGCCTGACCCACATCAAGACGCCGCTCTCGCTCTCGGTGCTGGGCTGCGTCGTCAACGGCCCCGGCGAAGCGCGCGAGACCGACATCGGCCTCACTGGCGGCGGCAACGGCAAGCACATGGTCTATCTCTCGGGCGTGACCGACCATACCGTGCAGTCCGAGGAAATGCTGGAGCACATCGTCGCGCTGGTCGAAGCCAAGGCGGCGGAAATCGAAGCGGCAACCAGCGACGCGGGGAACGTGACCGAGGCGGCGGAGTAGCTTGGCTGCCCGATTACCGTCGACAATCGAAGCAGGGGGCAGATCATGGGAGTAAGGGCGTTCATCGCGGCCGGAGCATTGTTGTTGCTTGGCCTCGGCTCCAGCCCCGTGCTGGCCAAGGAAAAGGTCGATCCTGCCGCCCTCTCTGCCATGGTCGAGAAAACGAAGGCGAAGGACCCCGCTGCCGACGTAAGATGGCTGCGGCAGGAAAACTCACGCCGCTTCTCCTACATGGCACCACGCTGGGAGGACGGCCGCAAGGCCTTCGAGACGCTTGAGAAGAACCCCGAAAAAGCACTGGAGGTTGCCGCAAAGCAACTTGCGGAAAACCCCCTCGACATGGATGCAAACCTGCTCACCGAGATTGCGCTGTCCAAGCTGGGGCGCAAGGACGAGGAAGCCCGCCAGCACAACCTGCTCATGGCGCTGCTTGAGTCGGTTATGGACGGCAAGGACGGACAGTCTCCAAAGACAGCATGGAATGCGGTCAGCATCGACGAAGAGTATCAGGTACTGCGACTGATCGGCTTCGAGCCGAAGATGCAGGCGCTCGTGATGGAAGATGGCAAGAGATTTGACGCAATGACGGTAACGAGCTCCGAGACGGGCAAGGAGTTGACGCTTCACTTCAACATCGACTTCTTCTTCGGCAAGCAATTCGAAGGGCTGGGACTTTGACAGGGATGCAGACGACCATACGCCCTGCCACCTCCTCTGACGTCCCTCTGATTGCCAACCTGATCCGCGCATTGGCCAAGTATGAAAAGCTCGCCCACGAAGTGCGGTTCGACGAGGCCGTGCTTGGGCAGAAGCTGTTCGGACCGCGCCCCTATGCCGAAGTCGTGATCGGCGAGATCGACGGCACGCCGCAGGGCTTTGCCTTGTTCTTTCACAACTTCTCGACCTTCGAGGGCAAGCCGGGGATCTATCTCGAAGACTTGTTCGTAAAGCCTGAGGCGCGCGGGTCGGGCCTTGGCAAGGCGCTGCTCTCGCATCTGGCTGCGCTGGCTGTGGAACGCGACTGCGCGCGGCTGGAATGGTCGGTACTCGACTGGAACGAACCTGCCATCGGCTTCTACAAGTCGCTCGGCGCCAGGTTCATGGACGAATGGACCGTAATGCGCGTCGATGGCCCGGCCTTGAAGCAGCTTGGCGCGAATGCTGGAAATTCGGTCGAAAACGCATAGAATGGCAACCGTTCACGCCCGATACGGGGGCGGCGTGGTACGGGACTTGGCATGACACATCGAGTCGACAGGCGAACGGTACTGGCAGGCGTTGCGGCAAGCGCTGCTGCAGCTGTCTTCCCTCCGCGCGTTGCGGCCGCGACCTACTATCCCAATGAGCAGCACCGCGAAGTCCTGCGCATCGCGGCCGAGCAGGTCGAAAAGCACCGCGCCTCGCTGTGGCGGACGGACATCGTCGGCATCGCGGACTTCGCACTGCCCTCCTCGCTGCCGCGGTTCCATTTTGCCAACCTCGAACGCGGCGAAGTCCGCTCGTTCCTCGTCGCGCACGGTCGCGGGTCTGACCCCGAACATGACGGGTTCCTCAAGACCTTCTCGAACGATGTCGGCAGCCTTGCCACGTCGCGCGGGGCCTATGTCACCTACGAATGGTACAAGGGCAAGTACGGCACCTCGATCCGGCTGGGCGGTCTTGGCCCAGAGAACAGCAACGTGCTCGACCGTGCGATCGTGCTGCACCCGGCGTGGTACGCCAATCCCGACATGCTGGAAAAGTGGGGCAAGCTCGGTCGCTCGGATGGTTGCTTCGCAATGAGCGAGGCGGACTTCAACGAGGCGCTGTGGCACCTTTCGGGTGGCCGCCTGATCTATGCGGACAGACTGGGCCTAGGTTAACAAAGGGCGGGGCTGACGACGCCCCTTGGTCCGGCTCGTCAGGTGCCAGCGCAAGCACCGGTCACATTCATAGGGATGGAGCAAGAGGCCGCTCTTTGTCGCGGCCTCGACGGCTTCCTCCTTGCTGCCGAAACGCTGTTTGCGCTGGCAGACGCTGAGCCTTGTTCTCACGGCGACAAAGCGGCCCAGATCAAAGCGGATTGTCGAGCTTGATCACCGCTTCGTTGCTCTTGCGCTGCGTGGTGTGCAGCTGGCGCGGTTGGGCAAAACTTGCCAGCACCGGCGCGTCACGCCCGTAGATGTCGGGGAACGAACGCAGCATGCCTGTCACGTCGCGCGCCACGGTGAAGTAGGTGAGATAGACCGGGAAGGTCTTGGTCATCGGCACCTTGGTATAGACTTTCGAGGTGTGCGCGGTGACCGCGTCGTCCGGCGTCATGCCTGCCCCGAGAATCGCCATCGTCATTGCCAGTTCGGTCGCCCGCTCCACGCGCACGCAACCATGGCTGAGCGCACGGGCGGGGAGGTTGAACAGGTTGCGGTTGGGCGTGTCGTGCAGGAAGATCGCGTGTTCATTGGGCATGTCGAGCTTCATGCGGCCCAGTGAATTGGTGTCTCCGGGCTGCTGCACGACATAGATCGTGCCATCAGCGGCCTTGGTCACCTTGTAGCCCTCGCGCTCGGCCTGCTTGGGGTTGCCGACAAGTCGCGCGCCGAGCCCTTCGCCCACCACGATCGACTGCGGCACGGTCCACGTAGGATTGAAGATCACGCCCTCGACCGTCTCGGCCAACTGCGGCGTCGCCGTCTTGCCGGGCTTGCCGACAATGACCTTGTAGGTGCTGATGATCTTGTTGCGCACGGTCAGGCGCAGCATCTGTTCCGGCACGTTGGCGAGCAGATACTGCGTGCCGAGATCGCGAGCGAGCCAGCGCCAGCGGTCCATGTTGGCGCGGATCAGTGCGGCCTGCTTCTGTGTCTGTGCCTTGGGCAGTGCGGCCTTGAGCGCGGCATAGTCGGGCACGGTCGGCAGGAGCGCCATCAGCGCACCCTTCACGTCATGCCTTGCCAGCGCGTCGGCGAGGATCAGCGAGGTCGGGTTGACGTCCTGATCGGGATCGACTGCGAACCATTGCACGCGCGCGGTCATCGGCGTGCGTCCGTCGCGCAGGTCTTCGGCAAGCCAGCCGAACAGGCGGGTCGCGGTTTCGTCAAGCTCCGGCCCCTCGCCCTTGACGATGGCAGCGGAGAGCACTTCGGGCTGATAGTCGCGCGGGAACAGACCCTCGGCGCCAATGCCCTTGATCGTCACGAGCAGGCTCTGCGCGTCGCTCTGCGTCCAGTGCGGTGCAGGTGCAGGCAAAGCCTCTGCAGGGGCGGCGGTAGCAGCGGCAGCAGGAGTCGGCGCAACAATCGGGGGTGCAACGGGCGCGGGCTTGGCCTGCTTGGTCAGATCGACCGGCCCTGCCGAGGCAGCGCTTTGTGCAGCCAGCGGCTGGGTCGCGATGGAAAGCGCCAAGAACGCCACGCCAAGCTTGCCGGAAAGGCCGGTCCCTTCGATCGCACGCTTCACGCTTTGCATTTCCCTGTTCACTCGCACCCACGTTCGCAAGGCCTGAGGCCTCACCTTCATGTCCTGCCTCAAGCCCCATCGACTATCAAGCCACGCATCTATCGGACCTCGGGCCTGTCTGGAGGCTTAATCATCTGCTCGCCCTACAAGATGGTTTCAAGTCGCAACCAGTTTGCCTATGGCACATGGATGAACGACGTGCGCTTTCCCCTGTTCCCCGTGCTGGCGGCAATGCTTGGCCTGGCGCTTTTCTCGGTGATGGACGGGGTGATGAAAGCCGCCTCGATTGCGGTCGGTGCCTATGCCGCAATGTGCTGGCGCGGCCTTGCCGGGTCGCTGCTGATGCTGCCGCTGTGGTTATGGCGCGGACAGGGCTGGCCTGCATGGAGTACGCTCAAGGTCCACATCCTGCGCGGCACCGTGGCTTCGACCATGGCGGTCCTGTTCTTTTACGGCATCGTCCGCCTGCCGCTGGCCGAGGGCATTGCGCTGTCGTTCATCGCCCCGCTGATCGCGCTCTATCTCGCCGCCATCCTGCTGGGCGAAAAAGTGCGCCCTGCGGCGATTGGTGGCTCGCTGCTGGCACTGGCAGGGGTGGCGATCATTGCGGGCGGGCAATTGAGCGGCCCTTCCGATACCGAGGCGGTCAAGGGCCTGGTCGCCACGCTGGTCTCGGCCGTGCTCTATGCCTGGAACCTCGTGCTGCAACGGCAGCAGGCGCTGCTCGCCAGGCCCGAGGAAGTGGCGTTTTTTCAGGCGCTGGTCCAGTTCGGCTTTCTCGGCCTTGGCGCTTGGTGGTTCGCTCCCTTTCCCACGGCACCAGTGTGGGAACTGCTGGTCGTCTCGGCGATCCTGTCTGCCGCCTCGCTGATGCTGCTGAGCTGGGCCTATGGCCGCGCCGAGGCGCAAGTGCTGGTCCCGCTCGAGTATACCGCGTTCATCTGGGCCGCCATCGTCGGCTGGATTGCCTTTGCCGAGCCGGTCACGCTGACCATGCTGACCGGCGTTGCGCTGATCGTGGCAGGGTGCCTCTATGCCACGCGAAGCAGCACACCGGCAGCGTGAAGCAGTCATTATTGCTATTGATAATCAATACGGCGTGATGCGCGGCAAATTGTGCCGCACCTGCGCAGATTGGCCTCTTCCCGCCCTTGACGCATGGCCGGTTTGCGCGCATCGCGCTCGGGCTTTCAGGCCGCATTTCGTCGCGCCGCCTATGGGCCACGAGCCCTTCGGCGATTCCCCGCGCGACACAATCGCGTTGCGGCCGCGACAGGAGGGAAGACGCACAGCCATGACCCAGGTCGGACAGGATACGCTCGGCACCCGCAGCACGATGAACGTGGGCGGCAAGGAGTTCGCCTACTATTCGCTCAACAAGGCTGCGGCCAAGTTCGGTGACATCTCTCGCCTGCCCTTCTCCATGAAGGTGCTGCTCGAGAACCTCCTGCGCTTCGAGGACGGCGGCTTCACTGTCTCGACCGACGACGTGAAGGCCGTGGTCGACTGGCAGAAGAACCCCAGCGAATCGAACAACGAGATCCAGTACCGCCCGGCGCGCGTGCTGCTGCAGGATTTCACCGGCGTGCCCTGCGTGGTCGACCTTGCCGCGATGCGCGATGCCATCGCCACGCTCGGCGGTGATACCAGCAAGATCAACCCGCTGGTGCCGGTCAACCTCGTGATCGACCACTCGGTCATGGTCGATGAATTCGGCCACCCCAAGGCGTTCGAGCAGAACATGGAGATCGAGTACGAGCGCAACATGGAGCGCTACGACTTCCTCAAGTGGGGTTCGAAGAGCCTCAACAACTTCTACGCCGTGCCCCCGGGCACCGGCATCTGCCACCAGGTCAATCTGGAAAACATCGCGCAGACGGTGTGGACCAGCACGGACCAGAACGGCGCGACCGTGGCCTACCCAGACACCTGCGTCGGCACCGACAGCCACACCACCATGGTCAACGGCCTTGGCGTGCTCGGCTGGGGCGTTGGCGGGATCGAGGCCGAAGCCGCGATGCTCGGCCAGCCCGTCTCGATGCTGATCCCCGAAGTCGTCGGCTTCAAGTTCACCGGCGAGCTCAAGGAAGGCGTCACCGCCACCGACCTCGTGCTGACCTGCACCAATCTGCTGCGCAAGCACGGCGTGGTCGGCCGCTTCGTCGAATACTACGGCCCCGGCCTTGCCGCGCTGTCGCTGGCCGACCGTGCGACGCTCGCCAACATGGCGCCTGAATATGGCGCGACCTGCGGCTTCTTCGGCATCGACGAAAAGACGCTCGACTACCTGCGCCTGACCGGCCGCGAGGAATCGCAGATCGCGCTCGTCGAAGCCTATGCGAAGGAGCAGGGCTTCTGGATCGATCCCTCGGTCGAGCCGATCTTCTCCTCGACGCTGGAACTCGACCTTGGCACCGTGGTGCCCTCGCTCGCAGGCCCCAAGCGCCCGCAGGACCGCGTCTCGCTTCCCGAAGTCGACGACGTGTTCAACGCCGACATGGCCAACACCTACAAGAAGGCGCAGCAGCGCGTTCCGGTGGCAGGCACCGACTACGACATCGGCGATGGTGACGTGACCATCGCTGCGATCACCTCGTGCACCAACACCTCGAACCCGGGCGTGCTGGTGGCCGCTGGCCTCGTGGCCAAGAAGGCCAACGAACTCGGCCTCAAGCCCAAGCCGTGGGTCAAGACCTCGCTGGCCCCCGGCAGCCAGGTCGTCACTGACTACCTCGTCCGTGCAGGCCTGCAGGAGCACCTCGATGCGGTGGGCTTCAACCTCGTCGGCTATGGCTGCACGACCTGCATCGGCAACTCGGGCCCGCTTTCCGAACCGATCAGCAAGGCGATCAACGACAACGGCCTCGTTGCTGCCGCCGTGATCTCGGGCAACCGCAACTTCGAAGGCCGCGTATCGCCCGACGTGCGCGCCAACTTCCTCGCCTCGCCGCCGCTGGTCGTCGCCTATGCGCTCAAGGGCACGGTGATCGAAGACTTCACCACCACTCCGATCGGCAAGAGCAAGGATGGCGTTGACGTCTACCTGAAGGACATCTGGCCCTCGAACAGCGAAGTCGCCACCACCATGGCCGGCTGCATGGACCGCGCGATGTTCCAGGCCCGCTATGCCGACGTCTACAAGGGCGATGCGCACTGGCAGGCAATCAACGTCACCGGCTCGGAAACCTACCAGTGGCGCGCCGGGTCGACCTATGTCGCCAACCCGCCGTACTTCGAAGGCATGAGCATGACGCCTTCGCCGGTGAACGACATCATCGAGGCCAAGCCCTTGCTGATCCTCGGCGATTCGATCACCACCGACCACATCAGCCCTGCAGGCTCGATCAAGGCTGACAGCCCGGCGGGCAAGTGGCTGATGGAACATCAGGTTTCGAAGGCGGACTTCAACTCCTACGGCGCGCGCCGTGGCCACCACGAAGTGATGATGCGCGGCACTTTCGCCAACATCCGCATCAAGAACGAGATGGTCCCCGGCATCGAAGGCGGCTTCTCGCGCTATGGCGATGAAGTCGGCTCGGTCTATGACGTCGCCATGAGGCACAAGGCCGACGGCACGCCGACGGTCGTGATCGCGGGCAAGGAATACGGCACCGGCTCCTCGCGCGACTGGGCGGCCAAGGGCACCAACCTGCTCGGCGTTCGCGCCGTGATCGTCGAAAGCTTCGAGCGCATCCACCGCTCGAACCTCGTCGGCATGGGCGTGCTGCCGCTGCAGTTCAAGGAAGGTCAGAACCGCACCTCGTTGGCACTCTCGGCTGACGACACCTTCACCATCAAGGGCGTGGCAAACCTCCAGCCGCGTCAGGACGTGGAAGTAGAAGTGACGCGCAAGGACGGCACCAAGCTGACCTTCACCGCGCTGTGCCGCATCGATACCGCCAACGAAGTCGAGTACTTCATGAACGGCGGCATCCTGCACTACGTGCTACGCAAGCTCGCTTCGTAAGACGCGGCTTCAGAGCCAGACAGAAGGGGCGCGGGGACTTCGGTCCTCGCGCCCTTTTCTGTTTGTACGGCAAGGTCAGGGAATGCCCACCCCCAACCCCTCCCGCTTGCGGGAGGGGAGTTAAGCGCGCTGCTCCAGCCCTCCCGCAAACGGGAGGGCCGCGAGACTTACTGAACGCAGTGAAGTTAGTCGCAGCGGGGTGGGCTGCCTGCGCCGCCTCAGAGGCGAGAACCACACCCGCGGCAGTCCGTGTCGCGCGCAATGCGCATCGTGCGCAGGGAGGGCTTCAGGCCGTCCACAACGTGCAACTGCCCCCACTGCGGATCGCCGAGCGTCGAGACGCCCTCCAGCAGCACCCGCATCGCAGCCATCGCGCCAAATGCGCCGACCATGCCGACCATCGCGCCCAGCACGCCAAGATCGGCACAGGTATCGCAATCCTCGGAATCGAAGGCATCGCCCACGAAGCAGCGATAGCAGGCATGCCCTTCACGATGCCCGGCAAAGTTCGCCACCTGTCCCTGGAACCGCCCGAGCGCAGCACTGGTCAACGGCACGCAAGCCTTCACGCAGGCGTCGGAGACGGCAAGGCGCGTGGCGAAGTTGTCGCAGCCATCGAGCACCACATCCGCTCCGGCAATCAACCCGGCGGCGTTGTCGCGCGTGATGCGGGTGACATGCGCCGTGACCTGCAGCGCTGGATCGAACGCGGCCACCCAAGCCGCCGATGCTTCGGCCTTCGGTTTGCCGATGTCAGCCTCGGTATAGATCGTCTGGCGCTGCAGGTTGCTTGCCTCGACCACATCGTCATCGACCAGCGTCAGGTGCCCCACGCCAGCCCCTGCGAGATACTGCAAGGCGGGCGAGCCGATGCCACCCATGCCGATCAGCACGACATGGCTCTGCGCCAACCGCGCCTGCCCCATCGCGCCCACTTCGGGCAGGACGATATGGCGGGCGAAGCGGTCGAGGCGGTCTGGCGTCATGATGTGCAGTTAGGGGCTGCGGGGCAGAAGAGGAAGGGAGTTCACGCAGAGACGCAGAGAAGAAGTGGAGGCGCGGAGAGACGTTGCCCTTGCGGCAAAGCCGCTCGATAATCTCTGCCCGGACTCTGACGTGATCATTGATGGACAAAGCGGCCTATCGGCCGCGCCCGACCTCTCTGCGCCTCCACTTCTTCTCTGCGTCTCTGCGTGAACCGCCCCTAAACTTCTCAGTCTTCCAGCTGCCGCAGCAGCGTGCGCACGTCGCCGTCCATGTCGGCATCGCGGGTGCGCAGTTCCTCGATCAGGCGCACGGCATGGATCACCGTCGAATGATCGCGCCCGCCAAACTTGCGGCCGATTTCAGGATACGAGCGCGGCGTCAGCACCTTGGCGAGGTACATCGCCACCTGGCGCGGGCGCACCACAGCGCGCGCGCGGCGCTTGGAAGCCATCTCCGTGCGGTCAACGCGGTAGAACTGGCAGACCGTGCGCTGGATCTCGTCGATGGTGATGCGGCGACGGTTGGCCGAGAGGATGTCGGTCAGCTGCTCTTCGGCCAGCTGCAGCGAGACCGGCTGACCGGTCAGCTGCGCATAGGCGATCAGCTTGTTGAGGCCGCCGACCAGCTCGCGCACATTGCGGTTGATCGTGCGGGCAAGGAACTCGACAACGTCTGACGGCACTTGCGTGTTGCCGAAACGGTTCAGGCGATGTTCGAGGATCTTGCGGCGCAGTTCGATGTCGGCCGGCTGAATGTCTGCCACAAGGCCCATCGACAGGCGCGAGAGCAGGCGCTGCTCGACGCCGTCCAGTGCCTGCGGTGCGCGGTCGGCAGCGACGACAAGGCGCTTGCCCGCGCTCATAAGCGCGTCGATCGTGTGGAGGAATTCCTCCTGCGTGCTCGCCTTGCCGATGATGAACTGGATGTCGTCAACCAGCAGCATGTCGAAGCCGCGCAGGCGGGCCTTGAACTCGATCATCTCGTTGGAGCGCATGGCCTGGACGAACTCGATCATGAACCGCTCGGCCGAGCAGTAGAAGATGCGCGCGCCGGGCTTGTTGGCGGCAAAGGCGTGGCCGATGGCGTGGAGCAGGTGCGTCTTGCCCTGTCCGGTCGATCCCTTGAGGTAAAGCGGCGAGAACTGCGGGGTTTCGATCGCGGCCATGCGCTGGGCGGCGTTGACCGCCAGCACGTTGGCCGAGCCCGAGACGAATTCGGCGAATGTCAGTGAGGGATCGAGACCCGAAAGCGCCGAATCGATCATGGCCGGAGCAGCGCTCATGTGGGCTGGCACGCGCGCCTGGACCGGCGATTCACCGCCGATGCGCAGCTCGGGCATCGAGCGACGGCGCGGGTGGACGGTGATGCGCACCTGGCGCACTTCCGAACGGGCGATCTTCCACGCAAGGCTCAGCCGGTCGGCGAAACGGTCGGCCACCCAGTTCGCGGAGAACTCGGTCGGCAGGAACAGGTCCAGCGTGCCGGTTTCCTTGCAGAACGATCCGAGCTGGATCGGCTTGATCCACTGCGCATGCAATTGCGGGCCGAGATCCTTCTTCAGCCCCTGGCTGATGTCGGCCCAGTCTGCTGCAAGATCCAGCGCTTCCTGGTCCTCGATCATCGTGCTGTCTTTTCCCTTCCTGCCCGCTGTAGTCCGCTCGTTGCCGATCCGGTCGGCTCCGGCCACGGCCGCCACGTCGTGGCTGCCGGCCCCCCCTGCGAAATCATCAATCTTCACGCGTCGCTGCCCCGACTTCCCTACCCGCACGCTGTCCGGCATGCAGGCACAATTAACCTGCCGCCCCGCCACGCACGCGCGCGGCAGACCCCGTTCGAAGAATTTTCTTGTGACGCCGATGAGCAGTGATTCCCGCCCCCGGTCCGCATTGTCTATTGGTGTTGGGGGGCATCACGCAAGCGGGGCGAGCGCAAAAAAACTGAAATAAATGCCCTTGACTCGCCCTAACCCGCAGAGATGCATCAAGTTACTGAAAAATAGGGATTTTTACTTATGCATTAGGTTGGAGCCAAGCGAATCGCGTAGATTCCGTGACTTGTTGCGACTGCACACTGTAACAATGCGCAGACGGCTGCGTGACATGCCGCAGAAACGAAAACGGCCGACGGGAAACCCGTCGGCCATGTTCCGTCTTTGTGCCCGAATCTGCGGGATATCCCTTAGGCCCAAAGGGGCAGGAGAGAATCATGCGCAGATCCGAATCTCCCGTCCCGACCTCCGGTCAGGCAGAGAGCAGCCGAATCAGAGCGCGGCGACGCGCTTCGACAGGCGGGACATCTTGCGGGCAACGGTGTTCTTGTGAAGCACGCCACGGGCCACGCCACGCGCCAGTTCAGGCTGGGCTTCCTTGAGCGCCGCAGCAGCAGCCGTCTTGTCGCCACCAGCGAGCGCCGATTCGACCTTCTTGACGAAGGTGCGGATGCGCGAAAGGCGGTTGCCGTTGATTTCGGCGCGACGATCATTGCGACGGATACGCTTGCGGGCTTGCGGCGTGTTGGCCATGGTTTTCCTGTTTCTCGTGCCTTAGCGGGCGCACGGGGCGGCCGCATGAATTCTCGTGGAGTGACGGGAAATCCCGTCGGAAAGCGCGCCCCTTAACTGCGAGTGCCCGAATCGTCAACAGATTCGGCGCAGTTCCACGCGCAGCCCGTCGCGCGGCTTGGGGATCGGCCAGGCCTGCCACGAAGGCTCGGCCCCCGGTTGCATCCGCACCTCGAAGCGGGTGAGGATGTGATTGGCGAGCAGCTTGACCTGCATATAGGCAAAGTGGAGCCCCAGGCACATGTGCGCTCCGCCGCCGAACGGCGCCCAGGCATACTTGTGCCGCGCCGCCACCTTGTCGGGCGTGAAGCGCAGCGGATCGAACACTTCCGGCGAATCCCAGTGCGCCGGGTCGGCATGAACGGCGGCCGGGCTGATGCCGACGGGCGTGCCTGCCGGAATGCGAAAACCCCCGAACTCGAAATCGCGCAAGGCGCGGCGCGGCATATTGGGCACCGGCGGCATGAAGCGCAGCGCTTCCTTGAATGCCATCTCGGTCAATTCCATCCGGCCGAGGTCCTCGTAGGCCAGCGGCAAGCCATCACCCCCCGTCACTGCCCGCGCTTCTGCGCGCAGCCTGTCCTGCCATTCGGGGTTCTTCGCCAGTTGCCAGAACAGCACCGTGGCAGACGAAGTGATCGTATCGTGCGCGGCCATCATCAGGAAGATCATGTGATCGACCACGACGTCTTCGGGCAGCAGCGATCCGTCGTCGCGCGTGGCGAGCGCGAACTGGCTGAACATGTCCTGCCCCGGATTGGCCCGACGCTCGCGCACCAGCCGTCCGAAGTAGTCGACCATCAGCCGCCGCCCGGCCACGCCCTTGCCCATCTTGGTGAACGGCAGCGGCTTGCGCACCACGCCGACCGAGGCCTGGACCATGTCGACGAAGGCCTTGTTCAGCCGGTCCGCCTCCGGCCCCAGCGGCAGGCCGAGGAAGCTGGACGCGGCGGTATCGAGCGTCAGCGCCTTGATCGCGTCATAGAAGCGCATCTTGCCGCCCCAGCCTTCGATGGCCGAGGCAATGCCGCTGTTGAGCACGGAGCAATAGGCGCGCATCGGCTCGGGCTTGAACGCGATCGACAGCGCGCGGCGGTCCACCCGGTGCGCCTCGAAGTCCATCAGCATCAGCCCGCGCGGGAACAGCAGGTTGAGCACCGGACCCCAGCCCTGCTCGTTCGAGAACAGCTTGTCGCGGTCGAACAGGACCAGTTCGTTGGCGTCGGCCCCGATCAGGTTGACCCCGCGCCGCCCGAAGCTGCGCGTCCGGAACACCGGGCCGTAAGCATCGACCATGCGCTTCTGGAAGCCGATCGGGTCGGCCAGCTGCATCAGCGTGGTGCCGAGCACCGGCCAGCCGTCCTCGCCCGGAATGTGATCGAGCTTATGGTCGCCGCCCAGCCGCACCCAGTGCGGATTGGCGCGTTCTGTATGAAGGTCGTTGCGGATGTCCGGCGCGAGGCTGGCCATGCTATCTCCCGGTATCGTGGTTTAACCGGTCAATTAACATGGCTGTCAGCAGCAGCCAAGCGGGTTCTTCAGATCCAGCCCGAAAGCTCGCGCCGCGCCAGCGTCTCGAGCAGGTCCATGCCCTCCGCCCCGGAATTGAGGCATTCGAGCGCGGCAAAGTGCGTGCCGCCTGCCGCCTCGAAATCCTCCTTGCCGCGGATCGCCAGTTCCTCGAGCGTCTCGAGGCAGTCGGCCGAAAAACCCGGCGCGGCAATCACCACGCGCTTGGTGCCCTTGCCCGCTTCCTCGACCAGCACGGTATCGGTCGCAGGCTCCAGCCACTTGGCCCGCCCGAAGCGCGACTGGAACGTGGTTACCAGTCGCAGCTCGGGATGGCTCTGCGCAAAGCGTTCGGCCAGCAGGCGCGACGTCTTGCGGCAGTGGCAATGATAGGGATCGCCCAGAAACAGCGTGCGTTCGGGCATGCCGTGATAGCTCAGCATCAGCACTTCGGGCGCGAAGTCGAGCGCGCTCATCTGCCGGCTCATGTCCGCATGGAGGGCGCCGATATAGGCCGGATCGTCGTGATAGGGCGGCAGCGTGCGCAGCGCGGGCAGACGGCGGCGCGCCTTGATCCAGTCGGCCACGGCATCGAGCGCCGAGGCAGTCGTTGCGCCCGAATAGTGGGGATAGAGCGGGGCCACCAGAATGCGCTCGCACCCTGCCTCCAGCAGCGCATCGAGCTCCTTGGCCATCGAGGGCGACTGGTAGCGCATCGCATGGCGCACGATCGCGGCATCGCCCAGCCGCTCCTGCAGCGCGCGCGCCTGCGCCTTGGTGATCGCGGCAAGCGGCGAGCCGTCCTCGCTCCACACCTGTGAATAGGCGTGGGCGGACTTCTTCGGCCGGGTGTTGAGGATGATCCCGCGCAGGATCGGCTGCCAGATCAGCTTCGGAATCTCGACCACGCGCGGGTCCGAGAGGAACTCCTTGAGGTAGCGCTTCACCGCGTTCACATCGGGCGCGTCAGGCGTGCCGAGGTTGACGACAAGCACGCCGACTTTGCCGGTAAGCACAACAGGATGGTCGGCTGGGCGTTCCATTACGGTCCTTAAAAGAGGGCCTAGAGGCCTTCGGAAATCAGCGGCAGGCGGCGGAAGCGCACGCCCGTGGCAGAGAACAGGGCATTGGCGATGGCAGGGGCCACCGCAACCATGCCCAGTTCGCCGGGGTCGAACGGGTCTTCGTTGCTGTCGGCAAAGGCAATATCAACCTTGGGGCAATCGGCAAGCAGAGGAAGGCCCAATTGCGAGAGTCTGCCCGAAAGGGGGCGCCCTCTGGCATAGCCACTGGCCCCGCCGACAGCATGGGCGAGCCCGAACATCAGCCCGCCTTCGATCTGCTGGCGAGCGATGTCGATATTCACGATGCGGCCGATGTCGACGAAGGCGCTCAGCCGCTCGACCCGAACCACGCCCGCTTCGTTGCGCGCGGTGGCGACGACGGCGATCAGGCCCTTGGCGACCCTGCCGCCACCAAGCGCAAGCTCCATCTGGTGGCAGGCGATGCCCTGCCCCGAAGCGTCGATCCCGCCGCCCCATTGCGCCAGACGGCCTGCGCCCTGCAGGCAGGACACCAGCCTTGGTTCGCCCTCCAGCATGCCGACGCGGAACGACAGCGGCTCCTTGCCCGCCGCATGGGCCAGCTCGTCGACAAAGCATTCTGTGAAGAACGCGGTATAGCCATGGGCCTGCCCGCGAAACCGCGCGGTGGGTTGCCGCAGCGCCAGCGGCACCTGCTCCACCGCCTTTTCCGGAATGCGGTAAAGCGGCATGGCGCCTTCGCAGGCCATCGGATCGGCCTTGTTCTGCAGGTCGAGCGCATCCTTCACGCCCCAGCCATCGAGCAACCGCGCGCCGGATTCGATCGCGGTCGCAGGCACCGCCAGCCGCGCCCGCCAGCCGAGCACCCGCGTCTTGTCCGGGCTCAGCGCGCCGTCGAGCTGCGCCGAAACGGGCGTGCGGGGAATACCGGCCAGCGCTTCCTGCCAGCGCGAGTACGTGAGTTGCACCGGCTTGCCGATGGTATTGGCAATGGCTGCGACTTCGGCGGCGATCCGCACATCGAGCCGCGCATCGAAGCTGCCGCCCGCGTGCAAGGGATAGACGATCACGTCACGCCGCGAGAGACCGGCCGCCCGCGCCGCCGCGCGCCTTGCCCGCTCTGGCGCCTGCGTTGCGATCCACAGTTCCAGCAAGCCATGGCGAAGCCGTGCCGTCGCGCTCGCCGTCTCCAGCGGCGCGTGGAACGCGGGCTCCACATCATAGCGCGCGGACAGCGAGGGCTTGGCGAGCAGGACGTCGGGATCGCCCTCGGCAAACAAGCGCTCCGGCTCACCTTTGGTCAGCGCCTTGTCGAGCGCGACCAGCACTTTCTCGCTGTCGGCAATCGGACCGTCGGCCTTGAAGCGCGGCTCCATCGCGCGCACCGCCTTGTCCGCCGAATACCAGTCGGTCGCCACTGCGACCAGCCAACGTTTGGCATGGACCACGCCGACCAGACCGCGCACCCGAGCGGCGGCCTGCTTGTCATAGCTCGACAGCACGCTTGCTCCCTGCGGCCCGTGGGCAATCGCGGCAAAAACCATGTCGGGCAGGCGCACATCGCCTGCAAAGGTAAAGCTGCCATCAACCTTGGCGGGAAGGTCAAGCCGGGGATGATGTGGCGGCGCGCCTTCGGGAAACTGCCCCGGCTTCTCCCGCAGCGGTTCGGCGCGCAGCACCGGGACGGCGGGCGGATCGTAGTCCACCGCCGCATCGAGCAGCTCGGCAAAGGACAGGCGTTGCTTCCCGTGCATCACGAAGCTGTCCTTCGTCTCGCACTCTTCCCAGCCCACGCCCCACTTGTCGGCGGCAGCCTGCGCCATCATCGCCCGCAGCGCCGCACCCGCTTCGCGCAAGGGCGCTTCGAAAGCGGCGAGCGCCGTGCCATCGGCAGTGATCATCAGCGGCCCACGCTCGGCATGGAGCCGCGCCAGCATACCTTCGGCATCCGCACCAAGCGAGGCAAACGCTGGCATCCACAGCGGCGCCCACTTTCCCGAAAGCACCGGATCGGCATAGGCCGGGCTGATCGGCGCGGCTTCCACCGCCACCTTGCGCCAGTCTGCACCAGCCTCGTCCGCGATGATCTGCGCGACAAGCGTGGTGATCCCCTGCCCCATCTCGCAGAAGGGCACCGCCACCGTCAGAATGCAGTCCTTACCTCCCTTGACCCGCCCCACTTTCAGGAAGGCATCGACGACATGTTCGTCCTTGCCTGCCTCAAGCGGCACGGGATAGCGGCGGGGAATCAGCGGGAAGGCGATGAGCAGCGCGCCGCCCAATCCTGCTCCCACCAGCATCCCTCGCCGGGTGAGGCGCATGGGCCTCAGCGCTTCCCGTCAAGCCAGGTGAGCACCGCCCGCGCAATCGAGAGGAACGCCTCGGCCTGCGGGGTGTCGCCTGCGGCAGGCGGATTGCCCGCATCGCTCTCGCGTCGGATCGCCATGTCCAGAGGCACCCGGCCAAGGAACGGCAGGCCCATCGTCTTGGCCGCCGCTTCCGCGCCGCCCACGCCGAAGGGATCGCTCTCCTCGCCGCAATGCGGACAGATGTACCCCGCCATGTTCTCGACCATGCCGACGATCGGCACCTGGCCCTGCTCGAACAGGCCGATGGCCCGCGTCGCGTCCATCAGCGCCAGATCCTGCGGCGTCGATACGATCACCGCACCTGCCGGCTTGTGCTTCGACAGCATGGTCAGCTGCACGTCGCCGGTGCCGGGCGGCAGGTCGACGACGATGATCTCGGTATCGCCCCAGTGCGCGTCGATCAGCTGGCCCAGTGCATTGCCCGCCATTGGCCCGCGCCATGCAATCGCCTGTCCCGGCTGAACGAGGTGCCCCATCGACAGCATCGGCACGCCATAGGGGCTCTCGATCGGGATCATCTTGTTGCCCTCGGCCTCGGGCTTGCGGCCTTCGGTGAGGAGCAGGCGCGGTTGCGAGGGGCCGTAGATGTCGGCATCGACCAGCCCGACCTTGCGCCCGAGCCGCGCCATCGCCACCGCAAGGTTGGCAGACAGCGTCGACTTGCCGACCCCGCCCTTGCCCGAACCCACCGCGATGATCACCCGCGCCTTGCGCTCGGCGGTCATGCCGATGCGCACTTCGGCCACGCCAGCCTTCCTCGCCGCGTCGCGCAGCGCCATTTCCAGCTTGTCGCGGTCGAGCCGGTCCAGCCCGCCCACTTCCAGCAAGATCGTTGCGGCCTCACCCGCCTCACTCCTGGCAAGCTTGACCGACTGCAGACGGTCGCCCGCCACCGCATTCAGCGCCTCGCGCAGCGCCTGTTCTTCGATGCTCACGCCATTTCCCTGTTCTGCTCCCCCTCGGAGCCTTCTCATGCCCCCTAGCAGATGAATTTTCGGGAATGGACACTGTTTTTCGCGCCCGGGCTTCCTATAACGAATGCATGACAGACTTGGGCGGATTGATCGCGCGTTTTGGCCGGGGCCTTTACATGACCGGAAAGAAAAGCCCTTGGGGCTCTGGCGGAGGCAACGATGCGCCGCCCGCTGCTGATGGCGAAGCATCACCGCCTCCCTCTTCACCGCCCGCCGAAGGCCCGCGCAACCCATGGCTCCCGCCGCAGTCGTCCGAGCCTGCCAAGGACCCTGCGCGCCGTGGCCCCAACATCGAAGACCTGTTCCGCAACCGCAAGGGCGGCGGGAATGGCGGCGGCGGCGGGCGCGGTCCCAACATGCCCCGCCTGCCGCAGCGCCCCGATGGCAAGTCGTGGGCGCCGGTCGGCATCGCGCTGATCATTGCGGTCTGGCTCGGCACTTCGATGGTCCACCGCATCGCCCCGCAGGAAAAGGGCGTGGTCACCACTTTCGGCTCCTACAGCCGCACCATCGACAACGGCATGGCGCTGACCCTGCCCTGGCCGATCCAGTCGGTGAAGGTGGAGGACGTCACCTCGATCCGCCGCGAATCGATCCCCGAGGGCGATGGCGAAAAGCTCATGCTGACCGCCGACCAGAACCTCGTCGACCTGACCTACCTCGTCCGCTGGAACATCAAGGACCTCAAGCTCTACATGTTCCAGCTCGCCGATCCGGACCAGACGGTGCGCGAAGTGGCCGAAGCCGCGATGCGCCAGTCCATCGCCGAGGTGAACCTCAACGACGCGATGGGCTCGGGCCGCCAGCAGATCGAACAGAACGTCCGCGACCGGATGCAGCGCGTGCTCGATGCCTACCGCTCGGGCGTGCTGATCCAGGGCGTCGACATCAAGAAGACCGATCCCCCGGCCAAGGTCGTCGATGCCTTCAAGGAAGTGCTCGCCGCCCAGCAGGACGCGCAGAGCGAGATCAACCGTGCGCAGTCGTGGGCGCAGCAGCTCACCGCCCGCGCAGGGGGCGAGGCAACCGCGTTCGACAAGGTCTACGAACAGTACAAGCTTGCGCCCGAGGTCACCCGCCGCCGCATGTACTACGAAACCATGGAGCGCGTGCTGAGCCAGACCGACAAGGTCATCCTCGAAACGCCCAACACCCAGGCCTACCTGCCGCTTCCCGAAATGAAGCGTAATCAGAAGCCGCAGGAAGGGGGCCAGTAAGATGAGCGCCATGCAGACACTCTGGCAGGAACGCAAAGCCCCGATCATCGCCGCGTTGATCGCGCTTGCCGCCGCCGCCAGCTGCCTCAAGGTCGTCGATGAGAAGACCCAGGCCGTGATCATCCGCCTCGGCCAGCCCGAACGCGTGGTCAACCGCTTCAAGCCCGATGCCGATTTCGGCCAGACCGGCGCAGGCCTGATCTGGCGCATCCCGTTCATGGAACAGGTGGTCGAGGTCGACAAACGCATCCTCGATCTCGACATGGAGCGCCAGCAGGTCCTCTCTGCCGATCAGCGCCGCCTCGAGGTCGACGCTTTCGCCCGCTTCCGCATCATCGATCCGGTGCGCATGGTGCAGACGGCGGGGACGACCGAGCGCGTCGCCGAACAGCTCCAGCCGATCCTCAACTCCGCGCTGCGACAGGAACTGGGCAAGCGCACTTTCGGCTCGCTGCTCACGGCCGATCGCGGCCGCGCGATGGAGCAAATCCGCGAAGGCCTTGACCGTGAAGCCCGCGAATATGGCGCGCAAGTGATCGACGTGCGGATCAAGCGGGCTGACCTTCCCGAAGGCACACCGCTCGAATCCGCCTTCACCCGCATGGCCACCGCGCGCCAGCAGGAAGCAGCCACGATCCGTGCGCAGGGCCAGAAGCAGGCGCAAATCATCCGCGCCACCGCCGAAGCCACCGCCGCCAAGACTTATGCCGATGCCTTCAACAAGGACCCGGCGTTCTATGATTTCTACCGCGCGATGCAGAGCTACGACGCAACCTTTGCGCAGAAGGGGTCAAGCACCTCGATCGTGCTCTCGCCCGACAACGAATACCTCCGCCAGTTCAAAGGTAAGTGACTCGGGGAAAGTGAAACCGCAACCTGAACGATACGGAACATCGTCATTCAAAGTCCGTTCATCGCAAGACGCGTGAATCGACTGCGGCACAAGTCAGCCGCGCCGCCCCCGGCGCATTATAGACAAAGAGGACCAGGCCACGTGCGATACGCTTATGGTGTGACTTCGGCGCTGCTGCTCGCAGGCAGCGCACTGACCCTGGTGACAGGCTTTCCCGCAGGCGCGCAAGTCGCGCAGAACGACCAGTCGGAGATGCGCAGCGTCGTCCCGCGCGCGGGCGCCCCGTCAAGCTTTGCAGACCTCACGCAGCAGCTTCAGCCTGCGGTGGTGAACATCTCCACCCGCCAGCGCGTGAAGGTGCAGCCCAACAACCCCTTCGCCGGAACGCCGTTCGGCGATCTGTTCGGCGGCGGTCAGGGCGGCAGCCCGCAGACGCGCGAGGCGCAGTCGCTGGGCTCGGGCTTCATCATCTCGGCGGACGGCTATGTGGTGACGAACAACCACGTGATCACCGCCGACGGGCAGGGCGAGGTCGAATCGATCACCGTCACCACGCCCGATGGCACCGAATACCCCGCCAAGCTGATCGGCAAGGACGCCGCATCCGACCTCGCGGTGCTCAAGATCAGCCGCCCGACGCCCTTCCCCTTCGTCAAGTTCGGCGATTCGCGGAAGGCCCGGGTGGGAGACTGGGTCATCGCCATCGGCAACCCGTTCGGCCTTGGCGGCACGGTCACGCAGGGGATCATCTCGGCGGTCTATCGCAACACCGGCTCGGGCTCTGCCTATGACCGCTATCTGCAGACTGACGCCTCGATCAACCGGGGCAACTCGGGCGGTCCGATGTTCGACATGGCGGGTAACGTGATCGGCATCAACAACGCGATCTTCTCGCCCACCGGCGGCTCGGTCGGCATCGGCTTTGCCATCCCGGCAGAAATCGCCGCCCCCATCGTCGACAAGCTGCGTGCGGGTCAGGCGATCGAACGCGGCTACCTCGGCGTGCGCATCCAGGGCCTCTCGGAAGACCTCGCCGCCTCGCTCGGCCTGCCGAAGAACCGCGGCGAATTCATCCAGGCGGTCGAACCCGGACAGGCAGCAGCAAAGGCCGGCATGCAGGCTGGTGACGTCGTAGTGAAGGTCGATGGCAAGGAGGTCACCCCTGACCAGACCCTGTCGTTCATCGTCGCCAACACCACGCCGGGCAAGCGCATCCCGATCGAACTGATCCGCAACGGTCAGCGCCTGACGGTGCAGACCGTCGTCGGCAAGCGCCCGAGCGAGGAAGAACTCGCCCAGCAGACTTTCGATCCCGATGCGCAGGACGACGACCAGTTCGGCCCCGACAGCAAGCCGCAACAGCAGCAGGGCCCCAGCGTCCTGCAAGGCTCGCTCGGCATTGCCGCCATCCCGCTCACCCCGCAGATCGCCCGCCAGCTCGGCGCAGGCGAGGACGCCAAGGGTGTGGTGATCACGGCAGTAGATGCTTCCTCGGATGCGGGGACCAAGGGCCTGCAGCGTGGCGACATCGTGCTCTCGGCAAACTACGTGAGCGTCACCACGGTCGCCGATCTGGAACGGATCGTGCGTCAGGCCAAGACCGATGGCCGCGAGGCCGTGCTCCTGCGCATCCAGCGCCGCGGCCAGCCCCCACTCTACGCCCCGGTCCGCATCCGCTGATCCATGCAAACAACGAAAAGAGAAAGGGCCGCCCCAGCGATGGAGCGGCCCTTTTCTGTTGGGCCCCGCCCCACCTCTCCCGTCAGTCCCAACTCTCCCAACCGTCACCCCGGCGTCGGCCAGGGACCATAACCTCTCGCAAAGCGCAAAGTCTGCGTCTCAACGAAGGCCCATGGATCCCGGCCTGCGCCGGGATGACGGGAGTGGTTAGGGCGGCCATTCAGGATGTTGGCCGCAGAACACCGGCTAGATGTAACTCCATCCTCCACTCACCCCAACCGTCACCCCGGCGAAGGCCGGGGCCCATAACCTCTCGCAAAGCGCAATGTTTGCGTCTCAACGAAAGCCCATGGATCCTGCCCTTCGCCGGGATGACGTAGGCAAGGTAGAACCGCGATCAATACGTCGACGGCGGATCGCTGGCCGGGAAGCTTTCGTCCGAGGCCTGATCTACCGCATCCCAGCGCTTGGGATCCGACCGCATCCCTTCAACTCCGGCGGAGCGCACTTGCGCAAAGTTGCCGCCGGTCTCTTCCCCTTGCGCGAAAGCGGCGGGGGCCTGTTCGGTCTTGTTCTTCTGCACCGCGCGATAGATCGCGTATCCGGCCGCACCAGCGACCGCCCATTGCAGCAGGCTCATGGTTCGTCTCCTCGTTCGGGAGGCGAGGGCGCCTCCCATCGAGCAGCCAACGAACGGACAGCCAAATGGTTCAGACAAAAGGTTCAGGCCGCAAAGGAATCAGGGAGAGGTCGCAGGCCTCGTGCTGGTAGGCCTCGGACGCGTTCCGGCGGCGGGCGGCGCAGTTTCCGGATCGCGCCGACCGGTCGCCCGGTTGAGGAAGTCATCGTTTGCGGCCTGCGGCACGTCCGGCGGCACACCTTCCGGTGGAGCCTCGGGATCGAGCCCGTCAGGATTGACCGCCTGCCTGCGCGAAGGATCTACCAGGTTACCCTGCTCGTCGACGTAGAAGTAGTCGTCGGGATTGCCCTGCATCGCCTCGCCATCGGGCTCCAACTGCCATTGCGGCAGCTTCAGTTCGGTGTCGAACTGCTCGACCGGGCGCTTGCGCGTGGCGACCTTCATGTAGGCGGCAAAGGCGCGCGCCGGGGCCGCACCACCCTGCAAGCCGGGCACGGCCTTTGCATCGTCGCGGCCCATCCACACGCCGGTGGTGATCCCGCTCGAAAAGCCGAGGAACCAGCCATCCTTGTTGGACGAGGTCGTGCCGGTCTTGCCCGCCACCGGCCTGCCGATCTGAGCGGCGCGGCCCGTGCCGATGTTGACGGCAGTCTGCATCAGGTCGGTCATGGCCGCCGCGACATAGGGCGGCACCAGCTGTTGCGAGCTGTCGGGCCGATGCTTGTAGAGCACTTCGCCGTCGGTCGTGGTCACCTTGCGGATGCCATAGGGCGTCACCGACATGCCCTTGGCCTGGACCGAGGCGAAGGCGCGGACCATGTCGATCACCCGCGCTTCGGATGATCCCAGCACCATCGATGGCAGCGTGTTGATCGGGGTGGTGATGCCAAAGCGCCGCGCCATGTTGGCCACGGTGCCAAAGCCCACTTCGTTGCCAAGCTGCGCCGCCACGGTGTTCTTGGAATAGGCGAACGCGGTGCGCAGGTCGATTTCACCGGCATAGCGGTTGCCATCGTTGCGCGGCGTCCACCCATCGATGGTGACGGGCTCGTCGACCACGCGGTCATCTGGCGTGTAGCCCGCTTCGAGCGCGGAGAGATAGACGAACAGCTTCCACGCCGAACCCGGCTGTCGCACGGCGTTGACCGCGCGGTTGTAGTTGGAGGTCACGTAATCGGTGCCGCCGACCATCGCCAGCACCGCACCGTCGCGGTCAAGCGAGACCAGCGCCCCTTGCGCGCCCTTCGGAGCAAATCCGGCAATCGCGCTCGTCGCCGCCTTCTGGGCGATCGGGTCGAGCGTGGTCCACACCTCGATCGGCTTGTCGTTTTCGGGCAGGATCAGGTCGAGTTGCGGCAAGGCCCAGTCGGTGAAATAGCGCGCCGAGTTCTGGCTTGCGCGATCCTCGACCATCTTCACGGCCTTGAGGTCGATCGCCTGCACTTCCTGCGCGGTCAGCACGCCCGCGTTCTGCATGGTCTGCAGCACCACACCCGCGCGGCCCACCGCGGCATCGGCATCGGCGGTCGGCGAATAGCGCGACGGTGCCTTGACCAGACCTGCGATGATCGCGGCCTCGGGCAGGGTGATCTCCTCGCCCGAATGGCCGAAGAACTTGCGCGCGGCGCTGTCGATCCCGTAGGCGCCGCCGCCGAAGTAGACCTTGTTCAGATAGAGTTCGAGGATCTGGTCCTTCGAGAACTTCTGCTCCAGCGCAAGCGCCAGGACCCACTCGCGTCCCTTGCGGGCGAAGGTCTTGGTGTTGTTCAGAAAGATGTTGCGCGCCAGCTGCTGGGTAATGGTCGAGCCGCCCTGCTTCCACGTGCCGCTTTCGACGCGGACCATCAGCGAACGGACGATGCCGATGGGATCGACGCCCCAGTGGCTGCGATAGCGCCGGTCCTCGACCGAGATCATCGCATCCTTCATGGCCTGCGGAATGCGCTCGTAGGGCACCCACTTGCCGTAGCTCGGGCCAAGCGTGACGATCTCAGAACCGTCGGCGGCGCGCACCACGATCATCTGGCCGGTCTGGCTCGACTTCAGCTCGCTGTAACCGGGGAGCGATCGCGCGGTGACGGCAACCGCCACGACCAGCGCGATCGTGCCGAGCAGCGCGAAGCCTGCGCCCCACGCCACAAGACGGCGAAACCACCGTCCGAGCGTGGACCTGCCTTTGGGTTGCGGTTCGGACCTGCCGCCGTCGGGGCGGCGGGGAATGTCCCGTCTGGCCATCAGTCTTGTACCGCTTCCCTCAATATCGACCCGTGACGCAGTGGTCCGCAGGACCGGATGCGACAACGGCAGATGGCGCCACGCTCACCGCGCCTGTGCATAGGGCAATCGCAACGCCGGGTTAACTGCAAATCGGCGAACCGGCGCTGGCAATCTGCCAGCGTCGGTCAGGCCTCAATCGTCCGGCGTGAAATCCAGCGAGGCGCTGTTCATGCAGTAGCGCAGGCCGGTCGGATTGGGACCATCGGGAAAGACGTGCCCGAGGTGCCCGTCGCAGCGCGCACAACGCGCCTCGATACGGACCATGCCGTGCGAGGTATCGCGGTGCTCCTCGATCGCGTCAGGGGCGACCGGGGCATAAAAGCTCGGCCAGCCCGATCCGCTGTCGTACTTGGTTTCGGACGTGAACAGCGGCGCTCCACAACCGGCGCAGTGATACTCGCCGCTCGCCTTGTTCTTCTCATAAGCCCCTGTAAAGGCGCGTTCCGTGCCGCCCTGGCGCAGGACATGGTATTGTTCGGGCGAGAGGCGTTCGCGCCATTCGGCATCGCTCAGGTTCATCTTGTCGGGCATCTGGGGGATCTCCTTGGCCGCGAATATGGGGAGCGCTGCCCCAACGCTCAATAGTGCGACTTCTCGGCAGGTTTTGCGAGGTCGTAGCAATGGGCGAGATCGTACTTCTCGGCCTGCGCTGTCCCGTCGGGGTCCATGACGCTCATCGCCGTGCGTGCCTCGGCCAGCGCGCGGTCGGCATCGTCACCTGTGCCTCCAGCCGCGATCAGCGCCTCGCGTTCGCGCGCTGCCAGCACCGAGGCGAGTGTCTTGAGGTCCTGCGCCGCAGGAGTCATGCCTTGGCGGCCATGGACTTCGTCATAGGCAAGATCGAAGATGGCGGCGCATTGCTTGAGGTTCGGCGTGGCCAGCGGGGCGACCGTTTCGTCGAGCCGGGCGACGCAGGGTTTTGCAAGCGCGGCCAAGGCCTTGTCGGGATCGGGGGCGCTCTGCAGAGCGGTCACGTCGGCGGTGATGAGTTCGCGCACCTGTTCGCGGGTGAGCGCACCTTCGGCCATCGCCTTCTGCCCGGCATCGGCGAAGAAACGCTTGCCGCGCACCGCCAGTAAGGGCCACCCGGCAAGCGCATCGCCGCCCGCCTGCTCCAGCGCGACCACCGCAAATGCAGCCGAACAGCGCAGGTCCTCGCGGGTCTGCGAAGATAGCGCAGGAGTGGCTGCGGCAAGTTTCCAACTCTGGGGGGGCAAAGGGGCAACTCCGCCGAGCAGAAGAGCAACTCCGCCGAGCAGGGCGGTAACTGTGGAGGGCATTCGCATGGCACGACCATAGCGAAAAAAGGGGCCGCGAACAGGCGTCCCGTTCGCGGCCCAATGACCTTCACGGTCAGGGATTGCACCCCCGGCAGGGTATCGTTCCGGGAATGCGCTGGAGATCGAAAGTCGGATTTATCCGGCAGCCGCTTCGTTGCAGCGGGCGAGGTCCTGCGCAGCGAGTTCGCCTTCGGGCGTGGCGAAGCGGGCGACGGGGCCAACCTTCTGCGCAAGGCGGGCGCAGACGATCACCGGGCGCGAGGTGTCGCGGGCGGCGGAGCATTCTGCGCCGTCGCACTTCCACAGCACGCCCTTCTGGACGAGCTTCTGCGTGCCATCCATCGGACGGGTCAGCTTGACCGAATAGAACGGTCCGTTGCTGGCAGCGCGAGCGGTTTCAGCCGTCACGGCGAAGCTGACCGTGGTGCCGACGAGGGCAAGCACGGCCGGGAGGAGCTGGCGCAGGGCGCTGTTGGTCTTGAGTGCAAACATTGTTCTTCCCCTGGATTACCTTGTTTAGGGCTTCGGAAATTGCGGGGTTCTGGAGAGGATGCTATTTCCGTTGCGAATCGCTACCTATCAATATAGGTTTCAGGTTGCAACTAGAAACTTAAACAGGTCCTGCAAATGGGCTATGCAAAGGATGACATGGATAAGCTTCGTGAACCTTTGGGTGAAATCGCCCAGTGCGGCCTGCCCTGCGCGCTTGAAGCGATGGGCGAGCGATGGTCCTTCATGATCCTGCGCGCGGGGTTCAACGGCGTGCGCCACTTCGAGGATTTTCTCGAGCAGCTCGGCATTGCCCGCAATATCCTGTCCAACCGCCTGTCGCGTCTGGTCGAGGCGGGCATCCTCAAGCGCGAACACTGCGCCGATGATCGCCGCCGCATCGAATACCGCCTGACGCCCAAGGGCATCGACCTTCTCCCCGCCATGCTGGCGCTGCGCCAGTGGGGCGAGAAGTGGGAACTGGGCGTTCCGGCCAATCCGGTGCTGTGCGACGCGCGCGACGGGCAGCCCATCGCACCAATCGGCATCCAGTCGCATGACGGTCGCAGGCTTTCGCCCGAAGACCTGACTTGGCGGGATCGCGCCGAGCTTGAACAGCAGGCACCCAGCCCCGCGCTGCGCGAGGTGAGCTGAGGAAAGAGGGGCCGCCCGTTTCTGGACGACCCCTTCAAGTTTGACCCGGTGGGGGACTGGATCCGCCGGGTTGTGCAAGCTGCCGGGATCAGCGGACAGCAAGGTCGGACTTGGATTTGGCTGCGGCAAGCGCTGTGGCCTGCACTGCGCCGGACTTGGCCTTGCGGGCATCGGCGAGCGACTTGGCGAAGCACTGGCGGGCCGATTCCCATTCGGACGAGGGCAGATCGGGCTGGCTCAGTCCGCAAACGTCCTTGGCGGCCTTGCGCAGACGGGCATCGAGCTCCTTGCTGCCGTCCTTGGTGGACAGATCGAGATCGTGGTAGCGCACCAGCTTTTCGGCGGCCTGGGCAGGCTGGCTGGCGGCGAGAGCGAGGCCGAGGAGGCCGGCGGAGAACAGGGTCTTGGCGAACATGGCAACTTCCTTCGACGGGGTGCCGGCGAGGGAACCGGCTGGGGGGCGTTTCAGCGGCTGTCCGGCTCTTCCGGTGCACCGCATGCATTCTCGCTACGCCCGACCGGCGATGAAATCTTGCGCGCCTCGACCAGCTTTCCGTTACGTCCGACAAGTGCTTAGCCCGTCCGACGAAATGCAATTCCAACTCCACGAACTGCAGGTGTGACAATTCGATGGCGATTCCCTAGGGTCATCGCCGTTCATGGCGATTCTGATCACCTTCCTCCTCGGCATCGGCAACTTCGCCCTTCATCGCGCGGTGATGGACAGCGGACACCCGATGATCGGCCGCATGCCGTGGATCGTGCACAGCCTCGGCGGACGGTTCACCATGCTCGTGGAGTTCGCGCTGCTGCTAGGCGCGCTGCTCTTCGCATCGGAAGGCAATGTCGGCGGCCCGATTGCCTATGTGGTCTATTCGATGCTCAACAGTTTCTCGGCCTGGCTGATCCTGACCGACAAGGTGTGACGCGAAACCCTGGGCCGGAACTTTGGCCCGGAACTTTGGCCCGGAACTTTGAATGGCGCCACCGGTTCTGGGCGTGATGGAACTCTCCCCTCTCTGGCTTCTCACCAATGCGGCAAGCGGCAGCAACAGCGATGCCGCCGTCGACGACCTCGCCGCATCGCTTGCCGCAGCAGGTTGCGCCCCGGAACGCGTGATCCGCTTTCCCGATGAGGACCTGCCGACGCGCAAGGCGCTGGACGCCGCAGGCGTCGCAACGCTCGCTGTCTTTACCGGCGACGGCACGGTCAACGCGGCCGCTTCTGCGCTGGAAGGCTGGGGCGGCGCGCTGCTGGTCCTGCCCGGCGGCACGCAGAACCTCCTCGCCAAATCGCTCCATGGCGACGTTCCGGCCGAGGCGATCACCGGCGCGCTCCCCGGCGCGCGCAAGATCCGTCGCCCCGCCATCCGCACCGCGCAGGGCGCAGGCCTGATCGAAGTGCTGGCAGGACCCGGCGCGATGTGGGCCGACGTGCGCGAAGGCGTGCGGGACCTTGATCTCGCCGCGATTGCCGAGACCTTCGGCAACGCTCTTCGCGAAACCCGCGACGGCCCGGGCGTGCGCCTGACCGATCCGGCCGCTGGAAAGGCCGAAGGCTATCGCGCGGTCCGCATCGGCTGCAGCGGCGATGAGCTGGAAGCCGACGGCTATGATTTCTCCGACATTGGCGAGTTCGCCGCGCAAGGCTTTGCCATGCTGGTGAAGCGCGATTTCCGCCAGGGACCGCATGACGAACTCGGCAGGTTCCGGGCGGTCACGCTGGCCAGCGAAGGGCCGATCGCACTGATGATCGATGGCGAACGGCGCGAAGGCGGGCGGGAAGAGCGGATCACCTGCGATACCTTTGCGCTGGACTTCATTTCCACCGCGTCCACGGGACCTTGACCGCCGCGCCCGCAGCGACGATCAACCGGCGCGCATGACCCGCATCTTTCACATCAGCGACATCCATTTCGGCCTTGAAGACCGCCGCGCGCTCGATTGGGTGGCGCAGTGCATCGCGCGCGAGAAGCCTGATGCCGTGGCGATAACTGGCGACCTGACGATGCGCGCGCGGCACCGCGAGTTTGCTGCCGCCTGCCACTGGATCAAGGCGCTCGACGTGCCGGTAACCGTCGAGGTCGGCAATCACGACCTGCCCTACTTCAACCTGATCGAGCGCTTCACCGATCCGTATCGCCGCTTCCGCTCGATCGAGGGCGTGCTGGAGCGCGAGCTGCCGATTCCGGGTGCGAAGATCGTGCCGCTCAAGACTACTGCACGCGCGCAGTTCCGTCTCAACTGGTCGAAGGGCACGGTGGGCAAGGCCGCACTGGCGCATACCCTGTCCGCCATCGACGCGCTTCCTGAAGGCACACGCGCCATCGTCGCCTGCCACCATCCGCTGGTGGAGGCCGGAACGCGCGGCAAGGCGCTGACCCGGGGCGGCAACCATGCACTTGCCGAACTCGCCAGGCGCAATGTGCTCGCCGTGCTTTCAGGCCACGTCCACGACGCTTTCGACCTCATCCACCCGACGCCCAACGGCCCGGTGCGGATGATCGGCGCCGGCACGCTGAGCCAGCGCGTCCGCTCCACTCCGCCAAGCTTCAACGAACTGACCTTTGAAGGCGAAACGATCGCAGTGCGAGTGCGCAACCTCGAACACGTATCCTCGCGCGACATGATGATCGAAGACGTGCCGGAGAACGCGTTGCCGCCACGGACCGAAGGTGAGCCGGTTGCACCGGTTGGAGCGGTGCCGGCGGTTGATCCGCCGGTTCACTAAGAAGATGCAGCCCAAACCCTAGTGCAAATCCTTATGCACCTTTGGGCATTGTTTGGGCACTTCTCCCACATTCTGCGATGACAAGGCAGGCTCGCTGCGAACCTTTACGCGCAGGTGGTCGGGCAAAGGTGCAGGATGAGTTGCAATGCTGACATGGTTCGAACGTGATGCTCCTATCCGGCAGAAGTTCACGATACTCCTGATCGCCTACAGCACGCTGTCGAGCGTGGGGCTGATTGCAACCATCCTCGGGGTTTACAATCTGGCATCACCAACAGTGCCAATTGGCATTGCCCTGGCATCGCTCGTCGCAATCATCGTCACGACGCTGATCGCCAAGGAGCGCATCTGCACGCCCTATGTGAACACCGTGGTGCGGATGGAAGCGCTGGCCGCCGGGGATACCCGGAGCCAAATCCATCATACCGACCACCGAGATTGCGTGGGCCGGATGACCAAGGCCATGGCGATCTTCACGGAGAACGCCCTGCAGGTCGAAAGAGCGAAGGTCGCACAGGAGCAGGTCGTCTCGGCGCTCAAGACATCGCTGGGTGCACTTGCCGACAACAGGCTGAACTGCGCCATCGAGCAGCCTTTTCCCGGTGGTTACGAAGATCTCCGCCTCGACTTCAATCGCGCCGTCGATGCGCTGAGCAAGGCCATCAGCAGCGTCAACCACACCGCGCAGAGCGTCATGAACGGCTCTGAGGAGATCAACACGGCATCGGCCGATCTTGCCCGGCGGAACGAGAAGCAGGCTGCAAGCGTCGAGGAAACTTCGGCTGCGCTCAATCAGGTTACGCTCGGCGTCGAGGCCATGGCAAGATCGGCAGACGATGCGCAGAACTCGATTACGCGGACGCAGGTAGAGGCCAGCAACGGCGGCGCAGTCGTGGACAAGGCCGTCGATGCAATGGCCGCGATCGCCAAATCTGCCGATGAGATCAGCCAGATCATCGGGCTGATCGATGGCATTGCCTTCCAGACCAATCTGCTGGCCCTGAACGCCGGTGTCGAAGCGGCGCGGGCCGGCGATGCCGGAAAGGGTTTTGCCGTTGTCGCCACCGAAGTGCGGGCACTTGCCCAGCGCTCTGCCGACGCGGCACGCGATATTCGCACGCTGATCTCGACCTCGAGCGGACAGGTCGCCTCCGGCGTGAACCTGGTGGGGCAGACCGGCCTCGTCCTGACCGGAGTCCTCAATCGCGTAGGCGAGATCAACACCCTCGTCTCGGAGATTGCGGCCAGGGCGCAGGAGCAGGCCGTCAGCCTGCAGCAGATCAACACGGCGGTGGCAGAGGTGGACCGCGTCACCCAGCAGAACGCAGCCATGGTCGAGGAATCCACGGCGGCGGCACGATCATTGTCGCAAGAGGCCGCAGAACTCGTTGGCGTTGTACAACGGTTCGAGACAGGCAGGCGCGGTGCAACGCCGCTTCGCTCCGCAGCACCGGCCCCACAGCCGATCTACCAGAGCCGGGGCAATGCCGCGCTGAAGGCGGTTCCATCGCATGACTGGTCGGAGTTCTGAACAACCCCGGACGCGTCTTTGCTACTTCGCGAGCACCGTGATCTCGAGTCCGGCGGCATCGACGGCCAGCAGGCGATCGATGTTCGGATGCGCGCCGGGACGCGCCATGGCATCAGGCGTATGCTCGCCGAACACCGCCAGTCCATGCTTCGCCGCAGCTTCATCAAGCTTTCCGAAGCACAGCTTGAGATAGTTGTAGACCTTGAGCGAACCCTGCTTGCCCGGCTCGTTGGCAATGCTGGCGACAACGGCGCCTGTGGCATCGATCAGGTCGATGCGTGCAATGCCCTCGATCGAGGGCAGCAGGGCAAGGTTGTCCTTGAACGAGGCGGTAGGGTGAATCGGGGTCATTGCGGTCCTACGGGCATGTTGTCGATCAGGCGGGCCGCGCCGATGCGCGCGGCGACGAGCAGGCGGGCGGGTTGCCCGGCATAGTGTTCCAGCGCTTCGAGCGAGGCGGCGTCGCGCAAGTCGGCATAGTCGACCGAGGCAAAGCCGGTGGCGAGGATGTCTGCGTTCAGCGTGGCGAGCGTTTGCGCGACATCGGCACCACCTTCGATTGCGGCGATGGCACGGCGCATGGCAGCCGAAAGGCCTGCGGCCTGCGTGCGCTCGTCTTCCGTCAGGTACTGGTTGCGGCTGCTCATGGCGAGGCCGCTCGGCTCGCGCACAGTCTCGACGCCGATGATGTTCGAAACGTGGGGCTGGGTCAGGTCGAGGTCGCGCGCCATGCGGCGGATGATCGCGAGCTGCTGCCAGTCCTTCTCGCCGAACAGGGCAAAGTCGGGGCGGACCTGGTTGAACAGCTTGCACACCACGGTCGCCACGCCATCGAAATGGCCGGGGCGCGCGGCTCCGCAGGCGACTTCGCTCACGCCCGAGACGCTGATGTTGGTGGCGTAGCCGTCCGGATACATTTGATCGACTGTGGGGGCCCACAGGATGGCGACGCCCTCGGCCTCGAGCAGGGCAGCATCGGCGGCGAGGCGGCGCGGATAGGCGTCGAGATCCTCGTTCGGGCCGAACTGGCGCGGGTTGACGAAGATCGAGGCGACAACGTGATCGGCGCGTTGGCGGGCCTCACGTACCAGCGTCAGGTGGCCTTCGTGCAGCGCGCCCATGGTGGGGACGAAGGCAACGGTTTTTCCCCCGTTTTTGAGCGCGTCGACCGCTTTGCGCAGGTCTTCCAGCCGGTTGATCGTTTGCACCTTGGCAGCCACTCCCCTAAGTCTGACCGGACGGGCGATACGGGCGGCGAACGCCTCTCGCAAGCCTGACGCTGCAACAACCGAGAGAGATTCCAGCCTTGTCAAACGGCCCGCACCGCATTGTCTTCGCCAACGAAAAGGGCGGCACCGGCAAGTCCACCACGGCGGTGCACGTCGCCGTGGCGCTGGCCTATCAGGGCGCACGGGTGGCGACGATCGACCTCGACCATCGCCAGCGCACGATGCACCGCTATTTCGAAAACCGCGCCGAGACGATGAAGCGCCGCGAGATCGCGCTGCCGACGGCGACGTTCGAGGTGTTCGGCGGGGACAATGTCGAGGAACTGGACGCGCTGAGCGAGCGGCTGGCCGAAACCTGCGACTTCATCATCTACGATACGCCGGGGCGCGACGACGTAATGGCCCGCCACGTGGCAACGCGTGCGGATACGCTGGTCACGCCGCTCAACGACAGCTTCGTCGACTTCGACCTGATCGGGCAGGTGGACGCCGAGACCTTCAAGGTGCGCCGCCTGTCGTTCTATGCCGAGCTGATCTGGGAAGCGCGCAAGAAGCGGGCAATGGCGACGATAAAGGATTCGCGGCGCGAGATGGACTGGGTCGTGGTGCGCAACCGCACCGGCTATACCGAGGCCCGCAACCAGCGGCGTATCGACCAGGCACTGACCGAGCTGTCCAAGCGCGTGGGCTTTCGTGTGGCGAGCGGCCTTTCCGAACGCGTGATCTATCGCGAACTGTTCCCGAGCGGGCTGACCTTGCTCGACAAGGGGCATCTGGGCGAGCTGGGCACCAGCCATCTGGTGGCGCGGCAGGAACTGCGCACGCTGGTCATGGGGCTGAATCTGCCGGTGCCGGCCAAGGCTGCGCCCGAACCCAAGCTGGAAAGCGCGGCCTGATGATCAAGCTGCTCACGCTTGCCGCCCTTGTCAGCATTGCCTGCAAGCTGCTGTCAGGGCGCTGGCCGTGGGAACTGCTGCAAGGCGATCCGCGCGCGGCGAACGAGAAGCGGGCGCGCAACCTGCTCGGGATCGGCGCGCAGGCGGGCTATGACGAGGTGATCGAGGCGCACCGTCGGCTGATCCAGAAGGTCCATCCGGACCGGGGCGGCAGCAACGAGGCGGTGCATGAAGCCAACGCCGCACGCGACCTGCTGCTGGCACGGCTCTCGGACCGGCGCGGCAGCTGAGGCGGCGGGCAAATTGGCCCACGAGTTCCACCCCTCGATCCTGCGCGAATATGACATTCGCGGGGTGTTCGGCGAGACGCTGAGCGCAGACGATGCGCGGGCGGTTGGACGCAGCTTTGGCAGCGTGGTTAGAGCGCGTGGTGGATCGCGGGTCGCGGTGGGCTATGACGGGCGTGTCAGTTCGCCCGTGCTCGAACACGCGCTGGTCGAAGGGCTGACCGCCAGCGGCGTGGACGTGGTGCGGATCGGACTTGGCCCCAGCCCGATGCTCTATTTTGCGGCGACGCCTGCAGCGGGCGCCCTAACCCCAGAGGTGCAGGGCGGCGTTCACGTAACCGGCAGCCACAATCCCGCCAATCACAATGGCTTCAAGATGGTACTTGAAGGGGCTCCTTTCTTTGGCGGGGACATAGAGGATCTCGGGCGCATCGCCGGTGAAGGCCACTGGACGTCCGGCCGGGGCAGCATCGAGAACGCCGACATTGCCACCGCCTACGTCGATTGCCTGATCGGCGCCCTGGACGGGATCGATCCGGCTGCCCTCAGCCGCATGGGCATCGGCTGGGATGCCGGCAACGGTGCTGCCGGCCCCGTCATCGAGGCGCTGACGGCGCGACTGCCTGGACGGCATGTCCTTCTTTACACGAGCGTGGACGGCCATTTTCCCAACCATCATCCTGATCCGACTGTGGAATCCAATCTCGCCGATCTGAGAGCGGCTGTCGTGGCGGGAAACCTCGACTTTGGACTGGCCTTCGACGGAGATGGCGACAGGATCGGAGCGGTGGACGGCAAGGGCCGGGTGGTCTGGGCGGATCAGCTGCTGGCAATCTATGCGCAGGAACTGCTGCACGAGCAGCCAAACTCCACGATTATCGCGGATGTGAAGGCCAGTTCGACCCTGTTTGCGCGCATCGCCGAACTGGGCGGCGTGCCGCTGATGTGGAAGACCGGACACTCTCCGATCAAATCCAAAATGAAGGAAACAGGTTCACCACTGGCCGGGGAAATGAGCGGGCACGTGTTCTTTGCCGACAAGTACTTCGGCTATGACGACGCGCTCTATGCCGCCGTCCGCCTGATCGCGGCGACAGTCCGAATCGGACAGTCGCTTACGGATTTGCGTGATGCGATGCCGGAAATGGTCGCCACGCCCGAACTGCGCTTTGCCGTGGCGCGCGAACGCAAGGTGGCTGCGGTCGCGCAAGTATTGGCGGCGCTCAGGGGTGACGGGCGGCAAGTCAACGATACCGATGGCGTTCGCGTGGATACGCCGGACGGCTGGTGGCTGCTGCGATCCTCGAACACCGAGGACGTGCTGGTGGTGCGCGCCGAGGCCCGCGACGAGGACGGGCTCGACCGGCTCCTGGCCGAAGTCGATGCCCGCCTTGCCGCGGTGGGGATCAAGCGTCCGGCGTAACCGAGCGGTCGCCATTGCCCCAGCCGAGCGTTCCACCCTGCCCTTCGAGACCGCTGCCGGTCTTTACCCGAAGGTTGTTCTGCACGTGCTTCACGCCGCTGATCGCCTCGACGATGTCTTCGGCGCGGCGCTTGTCCATCCGGCTGGTGACAGTGCCCGAAAGAGTCACTTCGCCCTCGGTCACGGTGACCGATATCTGGCGAGCATCGATCCGGGAATCGTCGGTCAGGTGATCGTTGGCGTCCTCGCGAATGCGTTCGTCCGACCGCGTGTAATCGCTGGGGCCGCGCCCGCGATGGTCTTCCTCACGCCTTTCGAGCGCATCTTCGTCGCCGAACCAACCGCGCACCTCGTCGACAGCGCGGTCGAAGAAGCCGCGCGGATCGCGACCGGTATAGGCCCCGCTGCCGCTGTAGCCGTAAGACGAAGGATAACCGCCGCTGCTGCCGGTGCCGTAGGCGCCCTGTCCGGTCGGACCGTTCCAGGCCCGCCTTCCCTCGCCATAGTCTTCAGCGGTGAAGTAGTCTGCGGTGTCGCTTCCACCGAAGCCGATGTCGCGGTAACGCGGGCGACGCTGTGCGGCCGATTGCCCCGTACCGGCATAATTTCGGTCACCCACCTCCCAGTCATGCGTGCGGCGATCGCCGCGCATGTCGCGGCCCTGCCATTGCGACGGAGGATCGTTGCGCGGGGTGGCGGCGCCGGTCGAGCCCGAGCGGCTCCACTGGTCTCGATCCCGGTCGTTGCGATCAAGACGGTCGCGCGCAAACTCGGGCGCGAACTCGCCGGAATAGTCGCGGCTCGGCCGTCGCTCCTCGTCCTGCCAGCGGTCGCGCGAATTCCAGTCCGTGCCTTGGGCCATGGCTCTTCTCCATTCAAAATGATTGTCGTGAAGAGGAAACGGACCGGAGCGCTCCCTGCCCCCGCATCCTGACGCATCCAGCGGCCATCCCGTCGCGCGACAGGATGCAGCGCTTTGCGCTTGCCAAGCGCGCAAGGCCTGTCGCATCACGCCGCTTGACCAGAACGGGAAGACGAATGCTCATCGGGATCGATCTGGGGACCACCAACAGCGCGGTGGCCCTGTGGCAGGCAGACGACAATGGCGGGGGACAGGCGCAGCTGGTGCCCAATGCGCTGGGCGCACTGCTGACGCCTTCGGCCGTCTCGGTCCTGCCCGATGGCACGACGCTGGTCGGCGCCGCCGCGCTCGAGCGCGTGGGCCTGAAAGACGGGGCGACCGCGACCAGCTTCAAGCGTTACATGGGCACCGACCGCAAGGTGAAGCTGGGCAAGAAGGAGTTCTCCGCCGAGGATCTTTCCGCGCTGGTGCTGATGGCGCTGCGCGACGATGTGACCGCGCTGACCGGCACGCGCCCGACCGAAGCGGTGATCACGGTTCCTGCCTATTTCAACGACCGCCAGCGCAAGGCCACCCGGCGCGCGGGAGAGCTGGCGGGGCTGACCGTCCGCCGCCTGATCAACGAGCCGACCGCCGCCGCGCTCGCCTTCGGGCTGCAGGACAAGGAGCAGCGCGAGCCGTTTCTGGTGTTCGACCTTGGCGGCGGCACGTTCGACGTCTCCATCGTCGAGATGTTTGAAGGCATCGTCGAGGTGCGCGCCTCTGCAGGCGACAACCGGCTGGGCGGCGACGATTTCAACTCGGCACTGGCAACGGCGGTACGCGGGCGGCTCGATCCTGACGGGCTGCTCGGCAAGCTGGGCGAGCAACGCGCGCAGGCGCTGCTGCTGCAGGCCGCCGAGAAGGCCAAACGCGCCCTGAGCGAGGCGCAGGAGACCGAATTCGCGCTGACCGTGGACAACCAGCGACTTTCCACCACGGTCACCACCAGCGAGTTCGAAGCGCAGGCCGAAGGGCTGATCAAGCGCTTGCGCGATCCGGTGGTGCGCGCGCTGCGCGACAGCCAGATCGATGCGGCAAGCTTGAGCGAGGTCGTGCTCGTCGGCGGGGCGACGCGCATGCCGGTGGTGCGCAAGGCGATCACCCGGCTGTTCGGGCGCTTCCCCAATTCCTCGGTCCACCCCGACCATGCCGTGGCGCTGGGCGCGGCGATTCAGGGCGGGCTGATCGCGCGCGACGGGGGCCTTGAGGAAATCCGCATCACCGATGTCTGCCCGTTTACGCTCGGCATCGAGACTGCGGAGCATTCGGCGCGCGGCACGGTGCAGCAGGGCCTGTTCTCGCCGATCATCGAGCGCAATACCCCGGTCCCGGTCAGCCGCTCCGGGCTCTACAGCACGATGGCCGACAACCAGAAGCAGATCGAGGTGAAGATCTATCAGGGCGAGGCGCGCGAGGTTTCGGGCAATGTCCACCTCGGCCAGCTCAAGGTTCCCGTGCCGCCGCGTCCCGCAGGCGAAGTGTCGATCGACGTGCGCTTTTCCTACGACAGTTCGGGCCTGCTCGAGGTTGACGTGGAAGTGCCGCTGACCGGCGCGAAGCACAACCTGGTGATCATCGACGAGGAAGATCGCCGGGCCGCGAACGATCTGGAATCGCGGCGCAAGGCGCTGGCCGCGCTGAAGCATCACCCTCGCGAGGAAGCGGGCAATCAGGCGCTGCTCGCGCGGGCGGAGCGCTGCTACGAGGAGTTCCTCGGCGACATCCGCGCCGTAGTCGGCGACCGGACGCGCATGTTCGTGGCCGCGCTCGACAGCCAGGACCCCCGCCGGATCACCGATGCGGCGGCAGGGCTGACCGAACTGCTCGACATGCTCGAAGCGAACCCGCCGCTTTGACACCAACGACATGACACCGACCCAGGCCTGGAAAGTCCTCGGGATTGCCAAGACGCCCGAAGTGGCGGCGATCCGGCGTGCCTATGCCGAGCGCCTGAAGGCGATGGACGTCGACAAGGACGTCGATGGCTACGCCCGGTTACGCGAGGCGCGCGATGCGGCGCTGCGTTGGGCAAGGATGCAGGCCACCAAGCCCCCTGCCGAGGACGACTTCGATCCATTCGCGGGCGTGACTCCGCTTGAAGAACCGGAAGCTTCCACCGAGCCGGAACCTGAGCCTTCCAACTGGCTCTATGCCGCACCCGAGGCCAAGGGCGAATCCGACCCAAGTCTGACAACACGGCTTGGCGGTGCTGCGCCCAAGCTTGACGTGGTCAGCGGCTTCTCGGCGGCACAGGCCCCGGCAGATCAGGCCATCGCGGTGGCGCGCGATCCGTTTGCGCGCCCGGTGCTGCTGGGCCTTGAGGCGACATCGGATGCCGTAATGCCGGCATGGGCGCACGAACAGGCGCTCTATCGCCTGCTCCTCCCCGAAGCCCATGACGACGAGCTTCCCCCGCTGGAAGGCTGGGAGGAGGCGATGGCGCTGGGCCATCTGAAAGCCGTGCTGCGTCATGCCGAAACGGTCAGTGTGACCGCCTTCGACGAGATCGACAATTGGCTGGCGCGCATTCTCGCCGATGCCTGGCCGCGCTCGGCCCCGCTGCTCGAACCTGCTGCCGCGCTTTTCGGCTGGGAAAGCGAGCGCGGGCAGGTTTCCGAGCGGCCTGCGGTGGCTTTCCTCAACGCCCGCCTGCGAGGCCTGCGCTTCCGCGAGAAGGTGGAAGACCCCAAGCACCCGCTGCACAAGGCGTGGAGGGAACTGACCACGCCCGCGCAACAGGGCAGCCGCCGCGGCTGGTTCGTCAAGCGCGCGGAAGTGGAGCAGTTGCTCGAAGGAATACGGCGCAACTTTCCCGAACTGGAGCACCACTTCGATCCCTGGCGGGTCGCGCTGTGGGAGAAGTCGTCGGGCGGCAACGTCGGGCAAGGCTGGTTCAGCAACGGGCGGCTGATAATCTTCGGCGTGATCCTGCTGGTGCAGGTGCTGCGCTTTGCCTTCAGCGACAGTGACCGGAACAACGCGCCGCCGCCGGTGCCACCGATCGAGCTGTCCGCTGCCGATACGGCACGCGAGCAGGAGATCATCAACCGCGCAGTGACGACGGTGTTCGGGCCGGAGATCACGTTTGACGGGTTGCAATCGCTGCAGCCCGATCTCGCCGCGCTGTTCAGCGCCAACCGCACCATCGCGCGCAGCGACGGCAGCAGCGACGAGGTCTATGTCTCCAAGGTCCACGATCTGGTGCGCGAGCGCATGTACATGACCGCTCTGGTCGAGAAGGGCCAGCTTCTGGCCGACGTGCAGCGCATTCGCGCCGATATCCTGCGGGCGGCGCGCAAGGCAGGGGCGGCGCAATGCATGGCTTTCGTGCGGACGCGCAGGCTGGCGCCTGAAGTGTCGATACCTGTGGCGCTGCAGTTGCGTGAGCGGGATCTGGCAACGCGCATGCTCGATGCGCGCCAGCTCGGGCCACCAAAACGGATCGCGCCAGGAACGGCGAGCGTGCCGGGAGCGCTGGTCGAAAAGGTCATGACCGCCACCGGCCTTCCGGACAAGCGCGTGAGCCAGGCGATGGGCAACAAGGGATCGGACGCCGACCAATGCGCCGTGACCATTGCCCTGCTCGACGCGACCCTTGCGTGGAAGGGATCGGCCAAGGAGCGCGAGGCAATCCTTTCGGTTCTTTGAGGCGATCCCTATCTTGAGGGTGATGACGTTGCCCGCCTCCATCACCGACTGGTTCACCGCTCGCGGCTGGCGCGTGCGGCGGCATCAGAGCGAGATGCTTGAGGCCGCGCGCGAGGGGCAGCATGCGCTGCTGGTAGCCGATACGGGTGCGGGCAAGACGCTGGCGGGGTTCCTGCCGACTCTGGCAGACTTTGCGGGTGACGATCCACCGGAAGACGGGCTGCACACCCTCTACGTATCTCCGCTGAAAGCGCTGGCGCATGATGTGCAGCGCAACCTGCTCACGCCGATTGGCGAGATCGGGCTGAATGTCCGGGTCGAGACGCGCAGCGGCGATACGCCGTCCGACCGCAAGGCGAGGCAGCGGGCGAGGCCGCCGCATGTGCTGCTGACCACGCCTGAATCGCTTTCGCTGCTGCTGAGCTATCCGGAAGCTGCGACGATGTTTGCCGGGTTGAAGCGGGTGATCGTGGACGAGGTGCATGCCTTTGCCACGGGCAAGCGCGGCGATCTGCTGGCGCTGTCGCTGGCGCGTTTGCAGGCGCTTGCGCCAGACATGCGACGCGTGGCGCTTTCGGCGACGGTGGCCGATCCGCAGGACTTCTGCGCCTGGCTCGCGCCCGATGGCGATGCCGCTTCGGTGCGGTTGGTGGAGGGGGAGGAAGGCGTGAAGCCCGAGCTTTCCATCATGAACCCCGAGGACCAGCGTGTGCCCTGGGGCGGCCATGCAGCGGCATGGGCGGTGCCGCAGCTCTATGACGAGATCCGCCGCAACAGGACCACGCTGATCTTCACAAACACGCGGTTTCTGGCGGAATACATCTTCCAGCTGCTGTGGGACGTGAACGACGATCACCTGCCCATCGGCATCCACCATGGCTCGCTGTCCAAGGAAGCGCGGCGCAAGGTGGAAGGGGCGATGGCGCGGGGGGAATTGCGCGCTCTGGTCTGCACTGCCAGCCTCGACCTCGGTGTCGATTGGGGTGACATCGATCTGGTGGTGCAGATGGGCGCGCCCAAGGGCTCCTCGCGCCTGTTGCAGCGGATCGGGCGGGCCAACCACAGGCTCGACTGCCCAAGCCGCGCGTTACTGGCTCCCGGCAACCGTTTCGAGTTTCTCGAGGCCTTTGCCGCACAGGAAGCGGTGCATGAGGGCAAGCGCGATGGCGAGGACTTCCGCCCCGGCGGCCTCGACGTGCTGGCACAACACGTGATGGCCTGCGCCTGCGCGGGTCCGTTTGACGAAGACGCGCTCTATGCCGAGGTGCGTTCGGCCCATCCCTATCGCTGGATTGACGAGGCGCAGTGGCAGCGGGTCTTGGCGTTCGTCGCGACGGGCGGGTACGCGCTTAGGGCCTACGACCGGTTCAAACGCATCGTGCGGGACCGCAACGGCACCTGGCGGCTGACCCATCCCGAACATGCTGCACGGTTCCGGCTGAACGCGGGGATCATCGTCGATTCCGAAATGCTCGAGGTGCGATTCCGCAACGGCCGCTCGCTGGGCAAGGTGGAGGAAAGCTTCGGCGCGACGCTCTCGCCGGGCGACACGATCCGCTTTGCCGGCATGGACCTTGAGGTCGAAGGCGTGCGCGATCTGGAGCTGATCGTGCGGGCGGCGAAGAAGCCGGGGCAGATCCCGAGCTATATGGGCGCACGCCTGCCGCTGACGACGCACCTTTCGGACCGGGTACGGGGCCTGCTGGTGGACCGCGCGGGCTGGTCGCGCTTTCCCGATGACGTGCGCGAGTGGCTGGAAATGCAGGACTGGCGCAGCAGGTTGCCGGGGCCGGGAATGCTGCTGGCGGAGAGTTTTCCGTATCAGAACAAGCACTACACCGTCTATTACACCTTCGAGGGGTGGAACGCGAACCAGTCGCTCGGCATGCTGATCACGCGGCGGATGAACGAGCGCGGGCTGGTGCCGCTGGGGTTCGTGGCAAACGACTATTCGCTCGCCGTGTGGAGCGCGCGGCCGGTGGAGGACCCGGCGCCGCTGCTTTCGCCCGATATTCTGGCGCATGAGTTCGTGGAATGGGTGCAGGAATCGCACCTCCTGCGCCGCGCCTTCCGCGAGGTGGCTGTGATTTCCGGGCTGGTCGAGCGGCAGCATCCGGGCAAGCGCAAATCGGGCAAGCAGGTGACCTTCTCGACCGACCTGATCTACGACGTGTTGCGCAAGTACGAACCGGACCACCTGCTGATCGAAGCCGCATGGGCCGATGCGCGGGCGCGGATGACTGATGTCGGCCGTCTGGGGGATTTGCTCGACCGGGCACAGGAGCAGCTGGTCCACGTGGAGCTGGACCGCGTCAGTCCACTGGCGGTGCCGGTGCTGGTGATGATCGGGCGCGAGACGACGCCAGCGGGCGCTGCTGATGACGAACTGCTGATCGAGGCCGAGAGTCTTGCATCGGCGGCGATGCGGGCGGACTAAAACTATCCCACATTTCCGTCATCCCGGCGCAGGCCGGGATCCATGACCATGTAACGAGAGCATATGGGCCCCGGCCTTCGCCGGGGTGACGGTTGATAATGCTGTCTTTTTCTTCGTCACCCCGGGCTCGACCCGGGGTCCCGCTTCAATTCAGTTCGTCTCGCGCGTTAGCCGGTCGGCCAGTTCGGCAATCTCCGAAGGATCGAGCAGCCACGTGCGCGTCGCCCGGCCTTCGCGATGGATCGGCTTGGTCAGCAGGACGCGCGCATTGTCGCGCGCATGGGGCTTGTAGAGGCCATAGTGCAGCGCGCAGTCGCGGATCGTGCCGATGATCGGGGCGCGACCTTCAAGGTCGATCATCGTGGCGGGCTGATCCCACGGGATATCGTCGGTAAACGCCATCCTCAAACGTCCAGATTGGCCACGTTCAGCGCATTTTCCTGAATGAATTCGCGGCGCGGTTCGACGATGTCGCCCATCAGGCGGGTGAAGATTTCGTCGGTAATGTCGGCGTCCTCGACCTTCACCTGCAGCAGCGAGCGGTTGTCGGGATCGAGCGTGGTTTCCCAGAGTTGCTCGGCGTTCATTTCGCCAAGACCCTTGTAGCGCTGGATCGACAGGCCCTTGCGGCCACCGGCGAAGACCGCGTCGAGCAGTTCCGAAGGCCGGGTGATCGCATCCTTGACCTTGGCGGCAGGGGCGGCTGCGGGAGCATCCTCTTCCCCTTCGGCCACAGCCACGGGCTCGGCATCGACCGGCGCGGAGCTGGCGCGGACCAGACGGGCCATACCGGCATAGACTTCGGCGTTTTCGGCGGCGAGCTTGGCGAGCTTGCGCGCTTCGGCACTGACGAGGAACCCGGCTTCGATCACGTGATGATCGGTCACCCCGCGCCACACGCGCTTGACGTGGTAGCCGCCTTCTTCGGCAAGCTCGACGGTCCAGCGCGCTTCGCCATCGCCGCGGTTCAGCCAGTCGGCGGCGCGGGCCAGCGCCGCATCGCGCTCGGCCCCGGCAATGGCGTGCTCGAGCGAGCCGGACAGGGCCAGCGCTTCGATGATCGCCGGATTGTAGCGGCGTGGCACGAAAGCCATCAGGTTGCGCAGGCGCAGCGCGTGTTCGACCAGTGCTTCCAGATCGGGACCGCTGCGCGCGCCGCCGGTGGTTTCCAGCACGCGCCCGGAAAGGCCGGCTTCGACGAGGTAACGATCGAGCGCGGCGTTGTCCTTGAGGTAGACCTCGCTGCGGCCCTTGGCGACCTTGTAGAGCGGTGGCTGGGCGATGAAGAGATGGCCGGCCTTGATGATATCGGGCATCTGGCGGTGGAAGAACGTCAGCAGCAGCGTGCGGATATGCGCGCCGTCGACGTCGGCGTCGGTCATGATCACGATCTTGTGATAGCGCAGCTTTTCGAGGTTGAACTCGTCGCGCAGGCCGGTACCCATCGCCTGAATCAGCGTGCCGACTTCCTTCGAACCGATGATCCGATCGAAGCGGGCGCGCTCGACGTTGAGGATCTTGCCCTTGAGCGGCAGGATCGCCTGCGTCTTGCGGTCACGCCCCTGCTTGGCGCTGCCGCCTGCCGAGTCACCCTCGACCAGGAACAGTTCGCACTTGGCGGGATCGCGTTCCTGACAATCAGCGAGCTTGCCCGGCAGCGAGGCGATGTCCATCGCGCCCTTGCGGCGGGTCAATTCGCGGGCGCGCTTGGCCGCTTCGCGTGCGGCGGCGGCATCGATCACCTTCTGGATGATCGCCTTGCCGTGCGCGGGATTTTCCTCAAGCCATTCGGCCATCTTGTCGGCCATCAGGCTTTCGAGCGGCTGGCGCACTTCGGAGGAGACCAGCTTGTCCTTGGTCTGCGAGGAGAACTTCGGGTCAGGCAGCTTGACCGAGACGATGGCGGTCAAGCCCTCGCGCATGTCGTCACCGGTAAGGGTGACCTTCTCCTTCTTGAGCATGCCCGAACGCTCGGCATAGCCGTTCAGCGTACGGGTCAGCGCCGCGCGGAATGCAGCCAGGTGTGTGCCGCCATCGCGCTGCGGGATGTTGTTGGTGAAGCACAGCACGTTTTCGTAGTAGCTGTCGTTCCATTCCAGCGCGACGTCGATGCCGATGCCATCGCGATTGGCCGAAATCGCCACCGGTTCGGGCATCAGCGCCTGCTTGTTGCGATCGAGGTACTTCACGAAGGCCGCGATGCCGCCGACGTAGTAGAGATCGTGCTCCTTGACCTCCTCGTGGCGCTTGTCGCGAAGCAGGATGCGCACTCCCGAGTTGAGGAAGGCGAGTTCCCGGTAGCGGTGCTCAAGCTTGTCGAAATCGAACTCGAGCACGTTCTTGAAGGTGTCGTGGCTGGCCTGGAAGGTCACGCGGGTGCCCTTCTTGCCTTCAGGAGCGGGCCCACGCACTTCGAGCGGCGCAACGGCATCGCCGTGCGCGAACTTCATCCAGTGCTCCTTGCCGTCGCGCCAGATGGTCAGCTCCAGCCATTCGGACAGGGCGTTGACCACCGAGACGCCGACGCCGTGCAGACCGCCCGAAACCTTGTAGGCGTTGTCGTCAGACGTGTTCTCGAACTTCCCGCCCGCATGGAGCTGGGTCATGATCACTTCGGCGGCCGAGACGCCCTCTTCGGCGTGAATGTCGGTCGGGATGCCGCGGCCGTTGTCCTCGACCGAGACCGAGCCATCGGGGTTTAGTTCGATCAGCACCAGATCGCAGTGCCCGGCCAGCGCCTCGTCAATCGCGTTGTCCGAAACCTCGAACACCATGTGGTGCAGCCCCGAGCCGTCGTCGGTATCGCCGATGTACATGCCGGGGCGCTTGCGGACCGCGTCGAGGCCCTTGAGAACCTTGATGGAATCGGCGCCATAGGCGTTGGTGTTCGGGGTGTTTTCGTTGGTGCTGGCCATAGTTTGCACATAGGCACGAAAGGGCAAAAACCCAAGCGAATCCGCCCTGTTTTACACAGCGACGGGCGTGAAATCGTCGACTTCGGAGCGAGCACGGCACAAGGCTGTATGCAAGGGCGCGCAATCTTGCTGATATGCCTCTTTCGGGGCCTCACGCTGCCCCGCCGACAGGGGTTCCACAATGCGCAAGATTCTCGCCCTCGGGGTCGCCACCGGCCTCCTTTCCACCCCCGCACTGGCGGCTGAGAACGCGCTCCGGCCGGACCAGCTGGCCTATCGCGAGCTGCTCAAGGAAATGGTCGAGACCGACACTTCGATCACCACCGGAAGCTGCACCGCGCTCGCCGACAAGATCGAGGGCCACTTGCGCAAGGCCGGTTTCACCGATGCCGAAATCCATCGCTTCGCCGTGCCCGAAGCGCCCAGGGAAGGCGGGATCGTGGCGATCCTTCCGGGCACTTCGAAGACCGCCAAGCCGATCCTCCTCCTCGGCCACCTCGACGTGGTCGTCGCCAAGCGCGAGGACTGGACCCGCGATCCCTACACCTTCATCGAGGAAGGCGGCTATTTCTACGGGCGCGGCGTGGCCGACATGAAGGCGCTGGACGCGATCTGGGTCGACATGTTCATGACCCTGCGCAAGGCAGGCCAGAAGCCCAAGCGCACGCTCAAGCTGGCGCTGACCTGCGGCGAGGAAACCAGCACCGCGTTCAACGGGGTGAAATGGCTGACCGAGAACCGCAAGGACCTCATCGCCGCCGAATTTGCGCTCAACGAAGGCGGCTCCGGCCGGACCGACAAGCGCCTCGACCAAGGCGGCAAGGTCGTCGTCCAGACCATTCATGTGGGCGAGAAGACGCCGGTCAACTACCGCATCGAAGCCACCAACCCCGGCGGGCACAGCTCGACCCCGGTGCGCGACAATGCGATCTATGAACTCGCCGACGCGCTGGTGCGCATTCGCAACTTCGAATTCCCGCTGATGCTCAACGATACGACCCGTGCCTTCTTTTCCAAGGCCGGAGCGGCGCGCGGCGACGACATGGGCAAGGCCATGGTCACCATCGCCGCCAACCCGCAGGACAAGGCGGCAGAAGCCCTGCTCAACACCGACCGTTCGTTCCACTCGATGCTGCGCACGACTTGCGTCGCCACGTTGCTCGACGGGGGCCACGCAAACAACGCCCTGCCCCAGCGTGCCGGCAGCAACATCAACTGCCGCATCTTCCCCGGCGTCTCGGCGGAAGCGGTGCGCAAGACGCTCGAGGAGGTCATCGCCGATCCGCGCATGACCGTGGCCCGCACCGACAATCGCGGGCCCGATGCCGTGGCGCCGCCGCTTGATCCGAAGATTACCGGGCCTGCCGAGAAGCTGGTGGCGAAGTACTATCCCGGCGTGCCGATGGTGCCGATGATGTCGACCGGCGCCACCGACGGCGTCTTTCTCGGAGCGATTGGCATCCCCAGCTATGGCCCGCCGGGACTGTTCGGCGATCCTGACGGCAACGGGACGCATGGCCTCAACGAACGCCTCGCGGTGAGTTCGGCCATGACCGGTCGGGACCTGCTGAACGAACTGGTGCGCGCTTACGCGTTCTGAAACAACGTCCTGTGGAAACCCTGCGCGAGAGCCTCTTGACGGCAGACTCGCGCAGGTGTCTCTTGGGCCCATGCGTAACACTGCGGTCACGAGGCTCAGCCATGACTGCCCCTGCGGAGGCGCGATTGCCTTTGCCTGCAGGGAAGCGATCCGGACGTGCTCCATAAGGCGCTGATCGATCGGGCGGCTTCGGCCAGGCCCAACAGCGGTGACAGCACCGCCTTCAACGACGTTTTGCAAAATGACCGGCATCTGGCGAACTGCCCCGCGCTGGTCCTCAATGCCGATTACACGCCGCTCAGCTACTATCCGCTCAGCCTGTGGTCATGGCAGACTGCGATCAAGGCGGTGTTCCTCGAACGCGTCGACATCATCGAGACTTACGAGCGCGAGGTGCACAGCCCCGGCTTCGGCATGAAGCTGCCCTCGGTGATCGCGCTACGCCAGTACGTGCGGCCCAGCGAATATCCCGCCTTCACCCGATTCAACCTGTTCCTGCGCGACCGTTTCCAGTGCCAGTACTGCGGCTGCCACGAGAACCTGACCTTCGACCACATCGTCCCGCGCCGCCTTGGCGGACGCACGTCGTGGGAGAACGTCGCGGCGGCCTGTGCGCCGTGCAATCTCAAGAAGGGCGGACGGACACCCGAACAGGCGCACATGCGGCTGATGAACCGCGCGATCCGTCCGACCACGTGGCAACTGCAGGAACGCGGCCGCGCCTTCCCGCCGAACTACCTGCACGAAACCTGGCGCGACTGGCTCTACTGGGATGTCGAGCTGGAAAGCTGACTGCGGTCGAGCAACGACGCACCCTTCAGGAACAGGGCAAGAGTAACCACCGAGATCGCCGCCGCCAGCAGGATCGGCATGCCCGGCAGGTGCAGCACTGCGTGCGGGCCGCTGAAGCGCTCGAGCACTTGCGTGTACATCGGCGGGCCGACGATCGCGGCAATCGAGCCGATGGCCTGGACCGCGCCCTGCAACTCGCCCTGGCTGCGCGCATCGACCGCGCGGCTGTTGAACGCGGCGATCGGGGACTGGACGAACCCCTGCAGCGCGCCGACGGCGATGGCGAGATAGACCTGCCACGTTGTGTGGGCGGTGGAATAGAGCACCGCCGAAACGCACAGCCCTGAAACGCCAAGGATCACCGCGCGCCGCTCGCCCAGTTTGGGCAGAAGCATGCGCAAGCCCACGCCCTGCACCAGCGCGCTGGAAAAGCCGACAAGTGCCAGCGCTATGCCCACCTGCCGCACGCTGAAGCCGTAGGCGGCAATCGCGAAGTAGGACCATACGGCGGGATAGACGATATGCGCCAGCTGCCATGTGCCAAGCGCCGCCACGAACCACAGCACGGTCGGGCTCTGCCCCTTGAGCGCGCGCAGCGATGTGAGCGCGTTGGCGCGGCGCCAGTCGAACGGGCGGCGGTTCTCTTTGCCGAGCGATTCCTTGAGGAAGACGAACCCGAACACGGCATTGGCCAGTGCCAGCCCTGCGGCGGTGTAGAACGGCAGGCGCGCGTCGATGGAGCCGAGCAGTCCGCCCAGCGCCGGGCCGACGACAAAGCCGATGCCGAACGCCAGCCCCATCATGCCGAAGTTTGCCGCGCGCTTTTCCGGCGGGGTCACGTCGGCGATATAGGCATAGGCAGGCGAGAAGCTGGCTCCGGTCACGCCTGCGATCAGCCGTCCGGCAATCAGCCAGCCGAAGTTCGGGGCCATCGCCTGCAGCAGATAATCCAGCCCGAGCACGAACACCGCCGCCAACAGCACCGGCCTGCGCCCGTAGCGGTCCGACAGGTTGCCCAGCACCGGCGCGAAGATGAACTGCATCAGCGCATAGCCCGCGCCCAGCCAGCCCGCGTACCACGCCGCCGTGCCGACATCAACATGCTTGAGCGACATGATCAGCCCCGGCAGCACCGGCGTGACGATGCCGAAACCGAGCATGTCGATCAGCACGATCGCAAAGACGATCCCGAACGAGGCGCGATTTGCGGCCATCGGATCAGCGCCGGGAGAGCGCTTCCTCGCTTCCCGCCATGAGCTGGGCGATGATCTCGGCCACAGGCTCTTCCTTGTTTACCATGCCGACCGACTGGCCCGCCATGACCGAGCCACGCTCGACATCGCCGTCGATCACCGCGCGGCGCAGGGCTCCGGCCCAGAAATGCTCGATCTCGAGCTGCGCCTGCGCCATGTCGACCTTGCCTTCGTCGAGCATCTTGGCGACTTCGACCTGCTTGGCGGTGAACTCCTCGGTGCCCTTGTTCTTGAGCGCGCGGACCGGGATCACCGGCAGGCGCGGATCGACCTGCACCGAAGCCACCGCATCGCGGGCATTGCCCCGGAAGAACGCCGCCTTGAACGCGGGGTGCGCAATCGATTCGGTGGCGCAGGCAAAGCGGGTGCCGAGCTGCACGCCGCTCGCGCCCATTTCCAGATAGCTGGCGATCATCTCGCCCCGACCGATGCCACCGGCCACGAACACCACGTGATCGGCAGCCAGCGCAGGCAGGAATTCCTGCGCCAGAACGGAAGTGGACACCGGCCCGATGTGCCCGCCCGCTTCCGATCCTTCGATGACCAGAGCGTCCGCGCCGGAGCGCAGCAGCTTCTTCGCGAGCGCCAGCGTCGGCGCGAACACCAGCACCTTGGCCCCGAACGCCTTGATCGCCTCGACGCTGCCCTTGGGCGGGATGCCGCCTGCCAGCACGACATGGCCGACCCCATGCTTCGCGCAGACCGCGATCAGATCGAACAGCGCGGGGTGCATGGTGATCAGGTTCACGCCGAAAGGCTTGTCTGTCAGCGCCTTTGTAGCTGCGATCTCGGTGTCGAGCAGTTCGGGCGTCATCGCCCCGCAGGCAATCACGCCGAAGCCGCCCGCGTTGCTGATCGCCGAGACCAGATTGCGCTCCGAGACCCAGCTCATCGCCCCGCAAAGGATCGCGTGCTCCGTGCCGAGGAACTCGGCGCCACGGCGCATCAGGCCAGATGTCTTGGGTGTTGCGGTCATAGCTTGAGAGTCCCGTCCGGTAGTCCGGCGCGCGCTTTAGGGCCGCATCGTGTCGGCAACAAGGCCGGACTTGGGCCATATGATCGCCAAAAGCGATATCTCTGCCCAATTTAACCCGTTTTACCGATTGTTATCCGTGGCGTAGAAGGATTGCAGCAAGTGGGTTCCCCCTCACCCACCGAGCCCTTGAGCCGGTCTTCTCAATCTCCTGACTGGCCCGGGTCGCGCCCCGCCTCTCGGTTCCGGATCGGACCGGGAGGTGGGGTTTTGCTTTGGGATATACGCGGCGCTGGCCTATGCGCTGGCGATGACCGCAGCAACCGCCCCCATCGTTTCCGACCGAACCCTTGCTCGCGCAGACCTCCTGGCGATGGCTCCAAAAGGCGCGCATCACCTGACCGACTGCGATCTGGATGAAGCCGACCTCTCGAAGCTCGACCTGACCGGCTGGACCTTCGAGCGCTGTTCACTGCGCCATGCCGACCTTTCGGGCACGAAGCTGATGCGGACGACGTGGCGCGGGTGCAAGGCGCCCTTCGCCAACCTCACCGGCGCAGACCTCGAGGAAGCCCGCGTCTCGGCCTGCGACTTCAACAATGCCGCCTTCCGCCGCGCCAACATCGGCTCGGCCCACTTCGTCTCCACGCGCATGACCGGTGCAGACCTGCACATGGCCAAGGGCATGGGCTTCGTGTTCGAGGAAGTCCTGCTGGTCGGCGCGCGCCTGCCTGGCCTGTCGTTCCGCAAGGAAAAGCTGGTGCGCCTCGATCTGGCGCAAGCGGACCTCAGCAAGGCCGACTTTCGCGGCGCGGTGCTGGAAGGCTGCAGCTTGCGCGAAGCCAATCTCGATGGCGCGCAGTTTGCGGGCGCAGACTTGCGCGGAGCGGACCTTGGCGGTCTTCAGCTCGAAGATGCGCGGGTGTTCAGAGGCGCGGTGATCTCGCGCGAACAGGCCGAACAGCTCCTGTCCGGCTGGGGCCTGCTGATTCGCTGATGGCGGCTCCCCTCCCGCAGGCGGGAGGGGTGGGGGGTGGGCATTCGGCGATAGCCGAAGCTTACTCCGCGTCCATCTCGTAAGCGGTGTGCAGCACGCGCACGGCGAGTTCGGTCTCGTCCTCGTCGATCAGCACCGAGACCTTGATCTCGCTGGTGGTGATCGCCTGGATGTTGATGCCGCGATCGGCCAGCGCGCGGAACATGGTGCTGGCAACGCCTGCGTGGCTTCGCATGCCGACACCGACGACGCTGATCTTTGCGACCTTGCTGTTGGCCAGCATGCGGTAGTAGCCGATCGTGTCCTTGCGCTCTTCCAGCAGCGCCTGGGTGCGGGCGAGGTCCGAGATCGGCACCGTGAAGGTCACATCCGTCTCGCCCTTGTCCTTGGCGATGTTCTGGATGATCATGTCGACGTTGATGTTGGCAGCAGCCAGCGGACCGAAGATCGCGGCGACGGCACCGGGGCGGTCGGCGATGCGGGTCAGCGTGACCTTGGCCTCGTTCTTGTCGGCAGCGATGCCGGTGATCAGCTGGCGTTCCATATCAAGTCCTTCGAGCTCTTCGTCAGAGACAATCATCGTTCCAGGGATCGTGTCGGCAGCAGGGGCATCGTCGTCGATGAACGAGGACAGCACCTGCACGCGCACGCCTTCCTTCATGGCAAGGCTGACCGAACGGGTCTGCAGCACCTTCGAGCCGACTGATGCCAGTTCGAGCATTTCCTCGTAAGTCACGTTCTTCAGCTTGCGCGCCTTGGCGACGATGCGCGGATCGGTGGTGTAGACTCCGTCGACGTCGGTGTAGATGTCGCAACGGTCGGCCTTGACCGCTGCGGCCACGGCGACGGCTGAAGTGTCAGAACCGCCACGGCCCAGCGTGGTGATGCGCCCCTTGTCTGACAGCCCCTGGAAGCCGGGGATCACCGCGATCTCGCCAGAAGCCATCGAAGCCAGCACAGCTTCGGAGTCGATGCCTTCGATGCGCGCCTTGGAATGGGCATCGTCGGTATGGATCGGCAGCTGCCAGCCAAGCCACGAGCGTGCCTTGCAGCCCAGCGCCTGCAGGTGCATCGCCAGAAGGCCCGAAGTCACCTGCTCGCCACTGGCCACGACCACGTCGTATTCAGCCGGGTCGTAAAGCGGGTTCGCCTCGCGGCAGAAGTTGACGAGGCGATCGGTCTCGCCCGCCATGGCCGAAACGACCACCGCAACCTCATGCCCCGCGGCCTGCTGGCGCTGCACGATGCGCGCCACGCGGCGGATGCGCTCGGTTCCGGCCATCGAGGTGCCGCCGAATTTCATCACGATGCGGGCCAAGGGCTTGCTCCTGAAGTCTTGCGCGTAAGAATCTTGCCCGCAAGGCCGGTGGACCTTGCAGCGCGGGCGCTTTAGGGACGTGATATGAGCAATGCAACCTCTGCGAATACCATTCGTCCGGTCACCATCAGAGATTCTGAGGCCACCCACTTCGGCAAGCTGGCGGCAGACTGGTGGAACCCCAAGGGCTCCTCGGCCATGCTGCACAAGCTCAACCCGGTGCGCCTCACCTTCATCCGCGATGCCATCGATGCACACTTTGGCACCGATTCGCGCGGGGTGAAGCCGCTGGCGGGGCGCCGTGCGCTCGATGTCGGCTGCGGCGCGGGGCTGTTGTGCGAACCGCTGGCCCGTCTCGGTGCCGAGGTGACCGGAGTCGACGCCGCCAAGGAAAACATCGCTGCGGCAAGCCTCCATGCCCAAGGGTCAGGCCTTGCCATCGACTATCGTTGCGGTGACGTCGGCCAGCTCGGACTTGCCGGATACGATCTGGTCACCTCGATGGAAGTGATCGAACACGTCGCCGACAAGGCCGCGTTCATCGCTGCGCTCGAAGCCGCGCTTGCCCCCGGCGGGCTGATGATCCTCTCCACCCCCAACCGCACCACGCGCTCGCGCCTGCTGCTGGTCGAGGGGGCTGAAAGCCTCGGCATGGTGCCGAAGGGCACGCACCACTGGGACGATTTCATCACGCCCGTCGAACTGCACGAATTGCTCGATGCGGCGGGCCTGAAGATGGGCAATCCCCTCGGCATCGCGTGGAGCGTTTCGAAAGGCCTGCACCTTTCGGACGATCTCGCCCTGAATTACATCGTCACCGTGACCCGGAAGGACTGAATCATGGCCGCCGAACGCTTCGAACGCCACAAGCAGGCCTGGACCGCGGACGAGATCCAGAAACTGCACACGCTTGCCAAGAAAGGCATGGCCCTCAAAGCCATCGCCAAGGCCCTCACCCGCAGCGAGGAATCGGTAAAACTGCGCGCCAAGAGCGACGGCCTCTCCATCGCCAAGCTGCGCTGAGCGGGCATTCTTGCGCGCCTCTGCGTAATACGGTATCGGCGCGGAACTTGCTCGCGGATGGTCCGCGCAGTCAAATGCCAGGAGGCAGCCAATGTTTGCATGCATGCTGCCACCAGGCAGGACATAAAAGCGCAAAGCGCGCTTCACATTTCCCTGACATGACCGGTTGAGACGCTCCGCACGCGCGGTTGGCCTCTGCCGTGCGAGCGAGAATTCTCAAATGTATGCGCGTTTCACGACGCCCGGTGTGATCACGCGAGCGAGCGTGGCGCCGGGTCCGTTCCGCACCGCCTGTGATCTGTGGTGGGAGCGGGAGGAAGACACGCCCGTCCTGATCGCGCTTCGGCGCGAACTGGACTGGTTCAACGAATGTCTGCCGGTGCCGAACCGGTTTACCGTCGTCGCAAAGGGGCGGCGGTGGTCCGATGGCGTATGCTGGTTTCGCGATGATGCCCGCGAAATGCTGGGCCATGCCCATGCACTCGCAGCCCTGCTCGAAGAGTGCGGTGTGCCGGTTCACCGGCAATGGACGCGCGATCCGGGACAGTTGCTCTACCGGGACCGCTGGCAGGTGGTTGCCAAGCCCGAGCCGCGCCAACTGCACTGACGCGGCTCAAGAAATTCCAACGAAGGAGGTTACCATGAAGACCGACAACTACGACGCCCTGCCCTGCTTTCGAGCCGACATCCAAACGCCGTAAGGGCTTCCCGAGCGAAACGCGCGTCAAGCGCGGCCAGCGCACGGTCCGGGGCAGTTCAGACGATCCGATGAGCGTGGAATTGCTGGAACGCCTCGGTCGACAGGACCCTTGCCCCTGCGGTTCGGGGAACAGGTTTCAAGTCCTGCTGCCTGCGTTCGGGCCGATACGACGGCGCCTTGCGGCGCGATTACTGGCGCTAAAGCTCAGTCCGAAGAAGGCAGAAACTTCTCGACCAGATCGCGCGCCAGCCGCGCGGGGCGCAGGGTCTCGGCATCGAGGCAGCACCAGCTGGACTTGACCTCGGCCAGCACTTCCTCGCCGCGCTTGATGATGGTTTCGTAGAACGCGCGCGCGCCCTGCACTTTCTCGAGGATCACGTGAGCGATCACGGTGTCTTCGAGGAAGGTCGGGCGGCGATAGGTGATCTCGTGCTTCAATGCGACCCACAGGTGCGCCGCTACCGCATCGGCAGGGGCCAGCGCGCGCCAGTGGTCGATCACTGCGTCCTGCACCCACGTAAGGTACGAGGCATTGTTGACATGGCCCATGAAGTCGATGTCAGCGGGCTTTACGGCGATAGGGACGAGATGGGGGATCACATTGCTCACATCAATGTAGGTAACATGATTCGCACGCCAATGACAGGCGCCGTGTCACCCTTTTCAAGCCAGCAACACTTTAACTGGAAAGCAGTTCCTCGACCCAGGCAGGGACGACCTCGGACGCCGGGCCAAGCCGGGTCTCGTGGAACCACGCCGAGCCCTGGCTGCGCTCCAGATTGAGCTCCAGCGTATCCATGCCAAGCTCGCGCGCATTGCGCACAAGACCCGCCGCCGGATAGACCGCGCCCGACGTGCCGATGGAAACGAACAGGTCCGCGCCACTCAGCGCCTGATAGATCTCCCCCATCCGGTAGGGCATCTCACCGAACCAGACGACATCGGGACGCAGCGCGGCCATGCCGCAGGTGGGGCACGGCGGGCGATGGAGCATCGGCCCGGTCCAACGGTGGCGCGTGTCGCAGGACGTGCACCAGGCCTTGAGGTGTTCACCATGCATGTGCAGCACGTTCAACGCGCCGCCGCGCTCGTGCAGATCGTCGACGTTCTGCGTCACGATCAGCACCTCGCCACCTGCCTTCTTCGGCCATTCGCGGTCCAGCCGGGCGAGTGCGTGATGCGCCGGATTGGGCAACTTGGTCTGGATCGCCTCGCGGCGCATGTCGTAGAAGCGCAGGACAAGGCCTGGATCGCGCTCGAAGGCCTCGGGCGTCGCCACGTCCTCGACGCGGTGCTGCTCCCACAGGCCACCACCCCCGCGAAAGGTATCGATGCCGGATTCGGCGGAAATTCCGGCTCCAGTGAGAATGACGATATTGCGCGGGCGTTTCATCGCGACCATGAAGCACGCGACGCAAGGGGCAGGCAATGGCAAGAATCGGAATCATCGGCAGCGCTGGACGAATGGGCAATGCGCTGCAGGCAGCCGTAGCGGCAGCAGGGCACGAGTTCGCGGGCGGGATAGACAAGGGCGGCGATCCCCTCGCCCTCGCTCAGGCCAGCGACGTGCTGGTCGACTTCTCGGCACCCGGCGCGCTCGAGTTCAATCTCGATGCGGCGATCCACACAGGCGTGCCCATCGTCATCGGCACGACCGGGCTTGAGGAACGCCACCACTGGCTGATCGATTCCGCCGCCGTCAGCATCCCGGTGCTGCAGACCGGCAACACCTCTCTGGGCGTGACCCTCCTCGCCCATCTGGTGCAGGAAGCCGCCTCTCGCCTCGGCGAGGACTGGGACATCGAGATTGTCGAGACGCACCATCGCATGAAGGTGGATGCGCCCTCGGGCACCGCGCTGCTGCTCGGCGAAGCGGCGGCCAAGGGGCGCGGCGTTCACCTCGCCGACGAAGCCGTGCGCGGTCGCGATGGCATCACTGGCGCACGCAAGGCCGGCACCATCGGCTTTGCCGCGTTGCGCGGCGGCAGCGTGGCAGGCGACCACTCGGTCCACTTCCTTGCCGACAACGAACGGCTGACCTTCTCCCACCTCGCCGAAAACCGCGGCATATTCGCCAAGGGTGCGATCCGCGCGGCAGAGTGGATCATCGGCAAGGGACCGGGCCGCTACACTATGCCGGAAGTGCTTGGTTTGTGAAGGTATTTGGGGCTCTGACATGAAGAAGGCGGACATCTTCGAATTCTTCCGCCGCCTTGCCGAAGCAAATCCCTCTCCCGAAACGGAGCTGGAATACGGTAACGTCTACCAGCTGCTGGTCGCCGTCACGCTCTCGGCGCAGGCAACCGATGTCGGCGTCAACAAGGCCACGCGCAAGCTCTTCGCCTTGGTCAAGACGCCGCAGGACATGCTCGACCTCGGCGAAGAGGGCCTCAAGAGCCACATCAAGACCATCGGCCTGTTCAATTCCAAGGCCAAGAACGTCATGGCCATGGCCGAAATTCTCGTGGCGAAATATGGCGGTGAGGTCCCGGCCGACCGCGATCTGCTCACCGAGCTCCCCGGCGTCGGCCGCAAGACCGCCAACGTCGTGATGAACTGCGCGTTCGGCGCGGAAACCTTTGCGGTCGATACGCATATCTTCCGCGTCGGCAATCGCACCGGCCTTGCGAAGGGAAAGACGCCGCTCGCCGTTGAGAAAGGGCTGGAGAAAAGCGTCCCCCAGCCGTTTCGCGTCGGCGCCCACCACTGGCTGATCCTCCACGGTCGCTATGTGTGCAAGGCGCGGACGCCGGAATGCTGGCACTGCGGGCTGGTTGACCTTTGCGGTTTCAAGGGCAAGGTTCTGGAAAAAGGCGAAAAGGCACCAGCAAGCCGCAAAACAAGGAAGGAGAGCAAGGCATGAAGCGCATGACTCCGTTTCTGATCGCAACACTTGCACTGGCCATTGCGGGTTGCACCGCAAGCGCCAAGGGCGGCAATGACGGCCACCGCGCCGACATTCCCAAGGCCAAGATCGTCGGCAAGCCGGTGAACTGCATCCCCATTCAGAACATCCGCGAAAGCCAGGTGCGCGATGACTGGACCATCGATTTCCGCACCAACGGCAACCAGTGGTATCGCAACACCCTGCCCAACCGCTGCTTCAGCCTCGGCTTCGAACGCGCCTTCGCCTATGGCACGTCGCTGAGCCAGCTGTGCAACGTCGACATCATCACGGTGATCACGAACAACGCTGGCCCCGGCCCGGTCAACCGTGGTGCCTGCGGTCTGGGTGAATTTACCCCGGTTGAACTGGAGAAGTAGGGCCTACTTCTCGTAATTGACAGGATCGAGGTTCAGACCCGCCCGCCCGTCGGCCGCCGTGTGCGCAGGCGCGTGGGGTGGTTCGGCGTCCGGGTCCATCGGCGGCTGGAGCATGCCTTCCCACTTGGTGATGACCGAAGTCGCCACTGCATTCCCCACCACGTTGGTCGCCGTGCGCCCCATGTCGAGGAACGTGTCCACGCCCAGCAGCAGCGCAATGCCTTCCAGCGGCAGGCCGAACTGCGTGAGCGTTGCCGCGATCACCACAAGGCTGGCGCGCGGCACGCCTGCAATGCCCTTCGACGTGACCATCAGCGTCAGCAGCATGGCAATCTGCTGCCCCATCGACAACTCGATGCCATAGGCCTGCGCGATGAACATCGTCGCAAAGCTGGTGTACATCATCGAACCATCGAGGTTGAAGCTGTAGCCCAGCGGCAGCACGAAGCCCGAGATGCGGCGTGGCACGCCGAAGCGGTCCAGCTGCTCGAACAGCTTGGGCAGCGCGGATTCGGAACTCGCGGTCGAAAACGCCAGCAGGATCGGCTCGCGGATGTAGCGCGCCAGCGTGATCACCCGCCCCTTGAGGAAAATGCCGCCCAGCGTCAGCAGGATGATCCACAGCAGCAGCAGGCCGAAGTAGAACTCGGAAACGAACACGCCGTAGGTAATGACGATGCCAAGGCCCTTGGTCGCAATCACCGAAGCGAGCGCACCGAACACCGCGAGCGGCGCGATCCGCATGACATAGTCGGTGATCTGCAGCATCAGATGGGCCAGCGCTTCGCACCCGCGCACGATCGGCGCGCCGGTCTCGCCGATGGCCGAAAGCGCCACACCCGCAAACAGCGAGAAAACGAGGATCTGCAGCACGTTGTTCTTCGCCATCGCATCCAATGCGCTGGTCGGGAAGATCTCAAGCACGAAGTGGCGCAGCGTGAAGTCCGCCGTCGCCAGATCGCCGACCGGCCCTACAGCGGTAAACTCAAGGCCCACGCCCGGCTTGAACAGATTCACCAGCAGCAGGCCGAGCCCGATGGAAATCAGGCTTGCGGTGATGAACCACGCCAGCGCCCGCCCGCCGATGCGGCCCAGCGCCGCGCTGTCGCCCATCCCGGCGATGCCGGTCACCAGCGTCGCCAAGATCAGCGGCGCGATGATCATCTTGATCAGGTGCAGGAAGATGTCGGGCAGCAGCTTCAGATAATCGGCGATCTGCGCCAGCGTCGCGTCACCCTTGGGATAGCTGGTGTTGAGCAGGTAGCCGACGAGGATGCCGAGCACCATGCCGATCACGATGTAGAGGGTAAGGCGCCTGGCCAAGAAACGTGCTCCCGCAATATTGTTGCAGGCGAGACTAACGACGTTTCAGGCGCGGCTCAACCGCCGCCCGCGTCTTTTAACCGACTTGCCCGCGATGCAGCAGCTTCTGGTCCGCCAGCACCAGCGCCATCATCGCCTCGACCACCGGAACCCCGCGAATGCCGACGCAGGGATCGTGGCGGCCCTTGGTGAACAGCTCAGTGGCCTCGCCTTCACGGGTGATCGTCGGCATCGGCGTCAGGATCGAGGAAGTCGGCTTGAACGCCACGCGCACCGTCACCGGCTGACCGGTGGAAATGCCGCCCGCAATGCCGCCCGCATGGTTGGCAAGAAACTCAGGGCTCCCATCACCGGGCCGCATCGGATCGGCATTGCCTTCACCGGTATTGCGGGCAGCTTCGAATCCGTCGCCGATCTCCACGCCCTTGACCGCGTTGATGCCCATCATGGCGTGCGCCAGCTCGGCATCGAGCTTGGCATAAAGCGGCGCGCCCCAGCCCGCCGGAACGCCGGTCGCCACGCATTCCACCACCGCGCCAAGCGACGAACCCGACAGCCTCGCATCATCGACCAGCTTCTCCCACCGCGCCGCTGCCCACGAATCCGGGCAGAAGAACGGGTTGCGACCAATCTCGGCGGCATCGAAATGATCCATGTCGATCCTGTCGCCACCGATCTCGCTCACCCAGGCGAGGATCGAGACTTCTGGGATGACCAGACGCGCAACCGCACCTGCCGCCACGCGCGAGGCTGTCTCGCGCGCGGACGAGCGGCCACCACCGCGATAGTCGCGGAAGCCGTACTTGGCGTCATAGGCATAGTCGGCGTGACCGGGGCGATAGGCCTTGGCGACATCGCCATAGTCCTTGGAACGCTGGTCGACGTTCTCGATCATCAGGCTGATCGGCGTTCCCGTGGTTTTGCCTTCGAACACGCCCGAGAGGATGCGGACCTGATCCGGTTCCTGCCGCTGCGTGGTGAAGCGCGACTGGCCGGGGCGGCGCGCGTCGAGAAACGGCTGAATCTGCGCCTCGCTGATGGCAAGACCGGGAGGGCAGCCGTCGACCACGGCGCCAATGGCCGGCCCGTGGCTTTCGCCCCAGGTGGTGAAACGGAAGAGGTGACCGAAGCTGTTCAGGCTCATGGGCCACGCCTTTGCCGGGGATGGGAGGAAAAGTCCACCTTTCGGCGCATCGCGCGCCGCGCTATCGCAAGCTCCATGTTCCTCGTCGTATTCCGCAACCGCAAGCGCGCCGATATCGATGCCGCCGCCTATTCGGTCGATGCGCACGCAATGGAACTGCTCGCCGCGCAGCAACCCGGCTACCTCGGCTTCAAGAGCTACACCGCCGAGGATGGCGAAGTCATCGCCCTGTCGGAATGGGAAGACGAAGCCGCCGCTCTGGCCTGGCGGCGTGTCGCCCATCACGCCGAGATGCAGGGCAAGGGCCGCGCCGAATACTACGAGAGCTACACCCTTTTCGCAGGCACGCCCACCCGGGTGCACCGCTTCAACAGGCAGGACACATGAGCATCACCCTCTACGGCATCCCCAACTGCGACACGGTCAAGAAGGCCCGCACCTGGCTCGACGGCAAGGGCATCGCTTACACCTTCCATGACTACAAGAAGCAGGGCGCCGACCCGGCTAGGATCGCCCGGTGGATCGACGCCGCCGGGCTGGACAAGGTCGTCAACAAGACCGGGACGACCTACCGCAAGCTTGACGACGCACAGAAGTCTGCGCTCGCTGGCGAAGGCGCTCCCGCCGTGCTGTCCGAGAATACCTCGGTCATCAAGCGGCCGATTGTAGAACACCCCGGTGGCTTGCTCGTCGGCTTCAAGGAAGCGGAATGGGCAGCGGCATTAGGCTGAACGCCATCCGTTGACGCGACCCCATCGCACCCTCTGCTACCCCACCGTCGCCCCGGGCTTGACCCGGGGCCCCGCTTTTATTCAGCGCCACCCCTGCGAAAAGAGCGGGGTCCCGGATCAAGTCCGGAACGACGACAAGTAAGACGGCGCGTTCCAAACGCCTGCGATCGCAACCCATCTTGACAAAAAGAACCATATAGGTTATACGCCCCGCCACAGGTCAGGAGAGGGCAAAAGGCCAACCCGCTCCTCTCCCTTCGGAAGCCGAGGTTGTGGCCGAAGCTTCCGGCGCGATCGGTGCGGCAGGTGCGTGCGGGTTCAATGCGGGGCGTTAAGCCCAAGACCCACCGGGCAAACCCTGTCGTTACCCAAGGACAGACAGGACAACTCAGGGCTGATAGCACGGCGCCGAACCCTGAGCGACGCTGCGGATGCGGAACCCGCCATGACTTGCGTGACGAAGTCTGCGCAAACGACAGGTTCTTTTCACGCAGCCGCTTGCCAGAAGCCAAGGCAGCCCGCGAGCCGCTGCCAAAGCTTCGTCCTTTCGCTTATGTCCGCCCACAGGCTGAGCCGACAAGGGGTCCGGAACCGCCCCCCGGCCACTCGCAACCGGTCCCGCGCCCTTCCCGCGCGTGCCACAACGGCACCGCACCGGTCGCGCGATCTGTGCTTTCCCACCGGCGTTACCGTCCGCACTCGCCAGCGGATGATCCTCCGCACCAGCAGAAAAGGGTTTCTCGCAGAGACGCAGAGGAAGCAGAGATCGCAGAGTGAAAGGGAGGAAGCCTGCGGCGCAGCCACCTTCAGCCGTCTTTCTTCTCTGCGTCCTCTGCTCCCTCTGCGTCTCTGCGAGAAACAAGCATCCTGCGCTCACCCGCAAAGGCTAGGTTAGTCGCAGCGGGGTGGGCACCCCAGCGCAACAGAGTAATCGCACGCAAAGACGCAAAGACGCAAAGACGTCGCGCCCGCCGCAGGCGTCCCACTCCTCAACCACCTACCAACCACACGCATCCTCACCCCAAAGCGCAACACCTTCGCGCCTTTGCGGCTTTGCGTGAGAATTCAAGCGTCCCCGCGAAGGCGGGGACCTCGGTGGTCTTACAGACCCTCACAGCAAACCGCCCGAGGCCCCCGCCTTCGCGGGGGCGCAGGAGAGGGTTTCGCGCGAGGAAGAAAAGAGTATCTCACGCAAAGACGCCAAGATGTCGTGCGTGCGACGAAAAGCCGCCTTGGTCTGCTGCCGTTTCATCCGAATGACGCTGAAGGCCTGCAACGCGCACAACTTTTTTGCGTCTTCGCGTGAGTCACCCCGGGCGAAGCCCGTAACCTTCTCTGCGCCCTCTGCTCCCTCTGCGTCTCTGCGAGAACAAGAGGGGTGGGCGCCCCGGCGCACTGCCAGACACATCTCACGCCAAACCCCGCAGCGTTACCCAAACAAAAAGGGAGCCGGCTCGCGCCCGCTCCCCTTTCGTCTCAGCCAGTTCCGGCAGGGACCTTATGCAGGACCCTTTTCGAAGGTGGCGAAGTTCTCGTTTCCAACGAAGCCAAACTTCGTGACCTTGGCGTCCGTGATGATCTTCATCATCCGGTTCGCGATCTCGTAGCTGGCGTATTCCTCGGGCTGGAACTGCAGTTCCGGCTCGGGATCAATCCCCTTCGTCGAAGCGATGATCGAGACCAGTTGGCCTTCGTTGATGGCTGCACCGTTCCAGAGGATCTGGTTGGTCGCCGTCAGCACCAGCTTGTTCTTGATCGGATCGATCTTGACGTCGTTGGGGATGTTCGTCGGCTGCGGGAGGTCGATGTTCACCGCATGCGTGGCCACCGGGATGGTGATGATGAACATGATGAGGAGAACGAGCATGACGTCGATCAACGGCGTCGTGTTCATTTCCATCATCGGCGAGCCATCATCCTTGCCGCCGCTCATTGCCATGGTTGGTACTCCTGTTCGCTCTCTGGCCCGGTCGGAACGGGGTTAGCCGTTCGGATCGACCGGGGTCGAGATGAAGCCGACTTTCGGATAGCCAGCAGACTGGACGTTATAGATCGCACCAGCGATGCACTTCCAGGGGACATTCACGTCGCCGCGGATGTGCACTTCGGGGATCTTTTCCGGATCCATGTTGGCGGCGCCGCCTTCACGCTTCACGATCGCATCGAGGCGATTGAAAGCCTGCTGGTACAGCTCCTGGTTGTCCACCGGACTGATGTTGTTGAAATAGACGCGGCACTGGCCGGTGCGCGAAGAACCCTCGTAACCGGGCTCCCTCGGGCTACGGCCTGCAGCGTCCGTCGAGACGACCGAGAGCATCAGGTTTTCGACCTTGTCCTGCGATTCCTCGCTGACAAGAACAGGAACCTTGAGCTTTTCGATCGACTGGATCGCGACGGGCACCGCGATGAGGAAGATGATCAGCAGCACCAACATCACGTCCACGAGCGGCGTGGTGTTGATGTCCGACATCGGGCGTTCTTCTCCGCCAGCGCCGCCTACAGACATTGCCATGGGTTACATCCTATCCGTTCTGAGCCGCGAGGGAGGCCGGAGATATCCGGAGATCGGCTCCGGCCCGAGACTCGCGTTTCCGGAAAGGGGCCGGACGTTGATCCGGCCCAATCCTGATTACTTCTTGACGGGTGCTGCCGGGGTAGCCGGAGCAGCCGGAACGGCCGGCTTCACAGCGCCCTTCGAGTTGATGTTCGCCAGCAGATCGGTCGAGAAGCCCGAGAGCAGTTCGGCGATCTTCTTGTTGCGAGCCTGCAGCCAGTTGTAGGCAAGCACGGCCGGAACAGCGACGAGCAGACCCAGCGCGGTCATGATCAGAGCTTCACCGACCGGACCTGCGACCTTGTCGATCGAGGCCGAACCGGCGAGGCCGATGTTGATCAGCGCGTTGTAGATGCCGACCACGGTACCGAACAGACCAATGAACGGTGCGGTAGCGCCCACGGTTGCGAGGAACGGCAGACCGCCAGCGAGGCGAGCGTTGATGAACGCTTCCGAGCGGGCGAGCGAACCGTGCAGCCAGTCATGGGCTTCGAGCGAGTCGGTCATCTTCGAGTGCTGGTCTTCAGCAGCGAGGCCGTCGTCGACGATCTGGCGCCATGCCGAGTTCTTCTCGAGCTTGGCAGCGCCTTCACGCAGCGAACCGGCGCGCCAGAAGGTGCCGATGTTCTTGTACTGGCCCATGATCTTGTTCTGCTCCATGAGCTTGGTGAACAGGATGTAGAACGAGCCGAACGACATGATCGCGAGGATCACGAGGGTGGCGATACCGATCCAGTTGGGCTGGCCGTTGGGAAACAGCGCTTCCTTGATGCCGAAGGACTTCTGCGGCGCTGCGCCAGCGGCGGCGGCAGCAAGTGCGTAGATGGACATTGCGAGTCTTCCTCTTCAATTCAAATCAAAGTGCGTGAAAGCCGTCAGGTGCCGGACTTCCGTGTCAAATCCGTGAGCCGAATCAATCCTTCGGGATAACCCAGCGGATCGAGTTCGAGTACGATCCGGTCGTCGGCTGCCCTTCGCCATCGGTCGCGGGCTGGAAGCGCGCGCGGCGACGGACGTTGGAGCACGTGGCCTCGTCAAGATCGGGGCTGCCTGAAGACCTGGTGATCTGGCAGTCCGTGACCTTGCCATCGGTGCCGATGGTGACACGGAAACCCGTGGTGCCTTCACGCTCTTCGCGAAGCGCACGCGATGGGTAGTCGTTCGACGTTGCCCAGTTGCCCGGCTGACCCTTGGGGACAGCTGCCTTCGGCGTAAACCGGGGCGGGGGCGGAGCTGCAGGCGGCGCAGGAAGCGCAACCGGTGCCGGCGGAGCAGGCATCGGGGGAGCTTCGTTGACCGTCTGCACCTGCGGAGCAGGCGCGTTGAAACTGATCGGCGGCGGAGGCGCGACGATCGGCGGCGGCGGCGTGTTCTCCTTCGGAGGAGGCGGCGGCGGCGGTTCCTCCGGCGGCTTCTCTTCCTCGATGTTGACCGCCGAGGTCACCTCTTTGACCTTCTTGAACGCCTCTTGAGCCAGGCCCGTAACGAGCGCGTAGCCAACGGCGACATGAAGAATCGCAACGACGATGAGCGCGGTGATCTTGTTACCGCTCATCTGTTGGTCAGCGTATGCCATTCAGCTCCAATACTCCTGATCGCCCACCTGAGCCCGGAGCACGCGCAATACGGCCCTGACCAAGGTGGAGCCCGCGCGCAGGATCACCGTCCTGCCCGAAGGCCAATCCAGCAAATTTCAATCCACCCTGCCGGCAACCCGGTCCGCCGACATCAAACCAGGGGGTTTGGCGGCGGCAAGCGTCGGGCTGCTTGTTTTTGGATTGCCCGAACGGGCGCATCTTTAACGGCGAAGCCAAAGGCGCGCAAATGCTTTATCCGTTAACTGGTGATTCAGGGTTGCACTGCCTGAAATCAGCCAGAAACGAAGGGCCCATGCTAGCCTGCGTGGTGCCGGAGATACCGTAATGCCTGCATTCCCGTTCAAGTTCGCCCTCATGACGGCCGCCGCCTTGACCTTGGCCACCGGATTCGCTGCCAGCACCGCGATCGCGCAGGAAGCCCCGATTCGGGGCTCTGCCAACGGTGTCACCACCTCTGCGGCCGGGGCGCTCACTTACGCCGATATTGCCTCGATGGCTGACGCGGCAGAGGTCGTCCTGCGTGCACAGGTCAGGAAAGTCTCGCGGCTGAAGCCCGAACAGGCGCCCGGCCTTGCCCCGGGCATGGCGCGCCTTCTGGTCGAAGCGAGGACGCAAACGGTGCTGACCGGCCCGGCAATGGGCGAAACCGTGCGCTATCTCGCCGACATCCCCCTTGATGCAAAGGGCAAGGTGCCCAAGCTGTCGAAGGCGGTTGTCCTGATCTTCGCCCGCACGGTCGCTGGCCGGCCAGGCGAATTGCGTCTCGTCGACGGCGGCGCACAGATCGCCTGGTCCGGAGAAACGGAGATGCGCACCCGTGCAATCCTCACCGAGATGCTCTCGCCCGAAGCCCCTCCGCGTGTCAGCGGAGTGCGTGAAGTGCTTTACGTTCCCGGCAACCTTGTCGGCGAAGGCGAAACGCAGGTCTTCCTCCAGACCGAGAACAATGCGCCGGTCTCGGTCTCGGTCATCCGCCGGCCTGGCATGAACCGCACCTGGGGCGTGAGCCTGTCCGAGATCGTCGATCAGGCGGCCCGCCCGCCCGCGCGAGATACGTTGACCTGGTATCGCCTCGCCTGCAGCCTGCCCAGCTCGATGCCGCCGGGCGCGAGTCTGTCGGGCAGTGCATCCCAGGTGCGCGCTGCGGCAGAGGACTACGCCTTTGTCGTGGCCGAGCTTGGCGAGTGCACGCGCAGCCGTCCGGCCGTGGAGCGCTGAGCGCCAAACCGGCTGTTGCCCGCGTGCCCCTTGTCCCCTAAGGCCCGCCGCGCACAGATAGCAGATTCCAGCGGACGGGAATGACATGAGCGAACCATTGCGCATCGCACTGGCCGGGCTTGGCACGGTTGGCGGCGGGGTGATCCGGCTGATGGAGGCCAACGCAGACCTGATCACGAGGCGCGCCGGCCGTCCCATCGTGATCACCACGGTCAGCGCGCGCAATCGCCACAAGGATCGCGGGTTCGACGTCTCGCGCTACGCCTGGGAAGACGACATGGTCATCCTTGGCGAGCGGCCGGATGTGGATGTCGTGGTCGAGCTGGTCGGCGGGGCCGATGGCCCGGCGCTGGCGCTTGCCCGCACCACGTTCGAGGCCGGAAAGGCGCTGGTCACCGCCAACAAGGCGATGATCGCCCATCACGGCGTCGAACTTGCCACCAAGGCCGAAGCGGCCAAGGTCGCGCTCAAGTTCGAAGCGGCGGTCGCGGGCGGGATTCCGGTGATCAAGGGCCTGAAAGAGGGCGTCGCCGCGAACGAGATCGCGCGGGTCTATGGCATCCTCAACGGCACCTGCAACTACATCCTCTCGACCATGGAAGACACCGGCCGGGACTTCGCCGACGTGCTCGCCGAAGCACAGGCCAAGGGCTATGCCGAGAGCGACCCAACCTTTGACATCGACGGGATCGACGCGGCGCACAAGCTCTCGATCCTGTCCTCGATCGCGTTCGGGACCGCGGTGGACTTCAAGCCGGTCATCGCAACCGGCATCCGCCGCGTGCTTGCCGCCGATATCGCGCAGGCCGATGCGCTGGGCTACTACATCCGCCTGATCGGCATGGCCGATACCGAGATCGACGCCGAGGGCAACCGCCGCCTGTTCCAGCGCGTCCACCCGCATCTGGTCCATCGCGATCATCCGCTGGCGCACGTCGATGGCGCGACCAATGCAGTGGTTGCCGAGGGCAACTTCGTCGGTCGCCTCCTGTTCCAGGGTGCAGGCGCGGGCGATGGCCCGACCGCCAGCGCGGTCGTTGCCGACCTCATCGATATCGCCCGTGGCGACATCGGCGCACCGTTCTCGATCCCCGTGGCAGAGCTTGACCGTGCGGCCCCTGCCGAAGTCGGCCACCGCACCGGCAAGGCCTATATCCGCTTCACCGTGGCCGACCGCCCGGGCGTGCTGGCCGAAATCACCGCCGCCATGCGCGACGCTGGTGTCTCTATCGAGAGCCTGATCCAGAAGGGCGGCGCCGATGCCGCGCCGGTGATGGTATCGATGGTCACGCACGAAGGCCCGGAAAGCGCGATCACCGAGGCGCTGCGGCTGCTCGAAGGCTCACCGGTTCTCGCCGAACCGCCGCTGGTCATGCACATCCTCGGAGAGTGAGATGGCTTGCGCCTCAGGGCGCAGGAATCTCGCCCTTGGCGATACGGTCCGCATCTGAACCCGGCGGGGGCGGGGGCAGCGCCTTGATGTCGAAGAGGTAGATCTCGTTCGGTTTGCCGCCCAGGCCGATGCAGCCGCGGCTGCAATCGCGCAGGCCCGAGACGTTCGGCGCGCGCGGCAATCCGTCGTTGGTCGACTTCGCACCATCCGTCTCATCCCGCAGGGGGATGCGCTCGCGCTCGCTTGCTTCCTTGCCGCCGCAGACGACGATCGTGCCGTCCGAACGCTGCATCGGCCTGCACCGCTGCGTCTGGGAGTTGGTCAGGAGATTGCGGGCGACATCGGCATCGCTCTGCGCAACGCCGGTGACCGTGGGTCCCTGCACCGGGGCGGAAGGCGCACCGGCTGAATCTTGCGCAGCAAGCGGCGCGGCGCCAAAAAGAAGCGCAATGCCTGCCAGAACTGCTACTCTGCGTCTCGACAAAACCCTTCCCTCGCGTCTAGTGCCAGGTCACACCCGCGTCACCTGTGCCATGCAAAGCTCTTTGCGCGACACAGTGATGTTTGCGCATACGTTTGCACAGCTTGGGGGCTGCGTCGAGCCGGTCTTGCCGGTGAGATCATGCACACTGGCTGAACCGATCTGGTAGTAGAGCACTACAGTTACCACCCGTCTGAGCTGGAGCCATCGTGACCGAAAAGACCAAGAACCCCGCCCCGTCCCAGGTCCTCGACCGCGTACTCGTGCTTGAGATGGTCCGAGTGACCGAGGCCGCCGCAATCGGTGCGTCGCGCCTGATCGGCCGTGGCGACGAGAAGGCCGCCGATGCCGCCGCCGTCGAAGCCATGCGTGCTGCTTTCAACGAACTGTATATGGACGGCACCGTGGTCATCGGCGAAGGTGAGCGCGACGAGGCCCCGATGCTCTACATCGGCGAAAAGGTCGGCGCGGCGCCCGGCAAGGGCCCCAAGATCGACATCGCGCTCGATCCGCTCGAAGGCACGACGATCACCGCGAAAGACGGCCCCAACGCGCTGGCGGTGCTGGCCGTTGCCGAAGAAGGTGGCCTGCTCAACGCGCCTGACGTCTACATGGACAAGCTCGCGGTCGGCCCCGGCTATCCCGAAGGCATCATCGATCTCGACAAGTCGCCAAGCGAAAACGTCAAGGCTGTCGCCGCCGTCAAGGGCGTGGCTCCGGGCGACATCAACGTCTGCGTGCTCGACCGTCCGCGCCACTCGGCCCTTATCGATGAGCTGCGCGCGCTGGGCTGCGGCATCAAGCTGATCCCGGACGGCGACGTGGCCGGCGTGATCGCGGTGACCAACGAGGACACCGGCGTCGACATGTACATGGGCACTGGCGGCGCTCCCGAAGGCGTGCTGGCAGCCGCCGCGCTGCGCTGCGTCGGCGGGCAGTTCAAGGGCCGCCTGCTGTTCCGCAACGAGGACGAGAAGTCCCGCGCCCGCAAGTGGGGCATCGAGGACCTCAACAAGCAGTACGACCTGATCGAACTGGCCAAGGGCGATTGCATCTTCGCCGCCACCGGCGTGACCGACGGCTCACTGCTGGCCGGCGTCAAGGTCCACAAGAACGGCACGATGACCACCGAAAGCGTCGTGATGCGCGCCTCTTCGGGCACCGTCCGCTGGGTCAAGGGCGAGCACCGCAAGGGCCGCTGATCGTCGGCATCAGACACATGGAAGGCCGGGTGCTCGTGGGAGCATCCGGCCTTTCTTGCGTCATGTCCCGTATCGGACGACGGAAGGCATGGCGCGTTCGGTCTGGAGGGCAGAGGTCCGGCGCAGGTTCTGCGGGTTGCTGACCTGGCCGGGGCGATGATCGACATCACGCGTCCGGAACGACGAAACCAGAGTGGTCAGGCGCTCGGCTTCGGCTGACAGGCTGCGCGTGGCGGCGGACGATTCTTCGACCATCGCCGCGTTGGCTTGCGTCATCCGGTCCATGGCGGCGACTTCGGCGTTGACCTGCTCGAGGCTTTCCGCCTGTCGCGCAGCGGACTGGGCGATTTGTGACACCAGCACGTCGACCGCTGCGATCTGGTCGACGATGCCGGTCAGTCGGGTGCCGGTCTCGCCGACGAGGCGGACGCCTTCGCCGACCTGGCTGGTGCTGTTTTCGATCAGCGTCTTGATGTTCTGCGCAGCTTCCGCCGAGCGCTGGGCGAGCGCACGGACTTCGGTCGCGACGACGGCAAAGCCCTTGCCCGATTCCCCGGCGCGGGCCGCTTCGACTCCGGCGTTGAGCGCGAGAAGATTTGTCTGGAAGGCAATCCCGTCGATGACCGAGATGATACTGCCGATCTCCTGCGCCGAGGCTTCGATCGCAGCCATGGCGGCTACGGCCTGACGCACCACCTCCCCGCCGCTGCTTGCCTCTCCATGCGCGGAGTTGATCGCACCGTGGACGTTCCTTGCCCCCAGCGCAGTCTCGCGCACGCTGCCGGTGACGCTCTGCATGGTTGATGCCGTCTGCGCGAGGCTCGCGGCTTGCTGTTCGTTGCGGTGGGCAAGGTCGTCACTGGCGTCGCGGATCTCTGCGATCGAGGTCAGCACGCTGGCCGCGCCGACCCGCACGGTGCGCATGGCCGATGCGAGGGACTCGACCGCGCTGTTGTAGTTCGTCCTGAGTTCCTCGTAGCCCTCGGGAAATGCCTGCTCGATGCGATATTCGAGGTTCTGCCGGGCCATGCAGTCAAGCCCCGCCGAGAGCGCCGCGACGACGGCCTGCTGCTCTTCCTGAGCCTTCTGGCGGGCAAGGCCATTGCTGCGGAAGACGGCGATCGCGCGGGCCATGACGCCGATCTCGTCATTGCGATCGGCTCCGCTGGCTTCGCTCCGGTAGTCGCCGTCCGCCATGCGCTGCATGGTCTCCGCCGTTTCGACGAGCGGCGTGACGATGCGCTGGCGGACCATCCGGACGGCAAGGAGGATGATGGCAAAAACAGCAAGCGCGATCACCGCAAAGGCGACGATCATGCCAAGGACCAGTCGATCTGCGTGTTCCATCAGCGACGTGCGGTAAGCTGTCGATCGTTCGACCAGGCGCTCCACCGCGTCGTGTTGCTTCTGGTAGGCGGGTGCGAGCTCGTCGTGGTGGACCTGCTTCATCACCTCGAGATTGCCGGCATCAAGAGCAGGGAGATAGCGCTTGTCGATGGCCGCCCAGAACGCGTCGGCGGTCCCGATGGTTGCATCGACTTCGCCGCGCAGTTCCTCCGGGATCGGCGCGGTCTTCCAGTAAGCCTTGCGCTGATCGAACAGGGTGCGCTCCTCGACAAGCTCTGCCCGCGCGCGGGCAGCATGGCCGGGATCGGTCAGGACCCACGTTGCGTGCAGGTATGGTTCGACGACAAAGGCCGGCGGCGGAAGGATGTCGGCCAGCAGCTCGTCCTGCAGCAGATTCTGGCGATGCAGCGGTCCGCCGAAGCGGATATAGCTGACGGCAACGCTCACGATTACGATCGCGGCCAGTATCAGACCCACGACCAGTCTGGCGCCACGCGAGGTCTGCTCGCTGATCATGCCGGTGCTCCTCATGACTGTAGTGGATATGGCATGAAGCAGCCGGGTTAATTTGGCCGGTGGTGCAGTATAGTGATGTTTACGGTGAATTGTCGCAGAATTGCATAAAAAAGGCCCCGCTGGATTGTTCCAGCGGGGCCTTTCGTTTTGCGTTACTTGTAATCGGGGCAGTGAAACTTACGCTTCATCGCCTTCGATCAGGTAGTCACCGGCGTCTGCGTCGAGCCCATGGGTTTCACCCTCGACCGCTGCCAGCGGATCGTCACCGATGGCGGCTTCGGGACCCTGCGCCAGTTCTGCCGCATGCTCTTCGGCTGCCGTCGCCGGAGCGATCAGCGATTCCTGGAGCTTGCGGTAGGACGCACGCAGCGCGGCATCGCGCGAGGAGGCGGCGACACGCAGGCGGTTCATGCCCGCACCGGTACCGGCGGGGATGAGACGCCCGACGATCACGTTCTCCTTGAGACCGATCAGCGAGTCCTTCTTGCCTTCCACGGCCGCCTGCGTGAGCACGCGGGTGGTTTCCTGGAAGGACGCGGCCGAGATGAACGAACGCGTCTGCAGCGAGGCCTTGGTGATGCCGAGCAGGACCGGCTTGCCTTCGGCGGGCTGCATGCCCTCTTCGAGCTTCGCGTTGGTCTCGAGCATTTCCTCGTAGTCGACCTGTTCGCCCGGCAGCAGGGTGGTGTCGCCACCGTTGGTGATCTCGACCTTCTGCAGCATCTGGCGAACGATCACCTCGATGTGCTTGTCGTTGATCTTCACGCCCTGCAAGCGGTAGACTTCCTGGATTTCCGCAACGAGGTATTCGGCCAGGGCCTCAACGCCCATCACTTCCAGAATGTCGTGCGGATCAGGCGAGCCCGAGATCAGGTTGTCGCCCTTCTTGACGTAGTCGCCTTCCTGCACGTCGATCACGCGGCTCTTCGGCACGAGGTACTCGACCGGTTCACCCTCTTCCGGGATGATCGCGATCTTGCGCTTGGCCTTGTAGTCACGCACGAATTCGATGCGCCCTGCGATCTTGGCGATGATCGAGTTGTCCTTCGGCTTGCGGGCCTCGAACAGTTCGGCAACGCGCGGCAGACCGCCGGTGATGTCGCGGGTCTTGGCGGCTTCGCGCGAAGCACGGGCGAGAATGTCGCCCGCTTCGACGCGCTGGCCGTCCTCGACCGAGAGCGTCGTGCCCGGCGCCATCAGGTAGCGTGCAGCTTCGCCCGAATCGTCGTCGAGCAGGGTCAGGCGAGGACGCAGGTCCTCCTTCTTGCCCCGGCCGGCGGCACGGTTCTCGGTGACGACGCGGCTCGACATGCCGGTGGCTTCGTCGGTCGCCTCGGTCAGGGTCTTGCCATCGACAAGGTCCTGATAGCGCACGATACCGGGCTTTTCGGTGATCACCGGCAGGGTGAACGGGTCCCACTCGGCAAGGCGGTCGCCCTGCGAGATGATCGCACCGTTCTCGTGCAGCAGGTGGGTACCATAAGGCACGCGGTGGATGGCGCGCTCACGGCCCTCGGTGTCCATGACCACGATTTCGCCGTTGCGGGCCAGCGACAGACGACGGCCGCGCTTGTCGGTGATCGTCGGGATGTCGCGATAGACCACGGTACCATCGGAGATCGCTTCGAGGTGCGACTGCTCGTTGACCTGCGCCGCACCACCGATGTGGAAGGTACGCATAGTCAGCTGGGTGCCCGGCTCACCGATCGACTGCGCGGCGATGACGCCGACAGCTTCACCGATGTTGACCGGCGTACCGCGAGCGAGGTCGCGGCCATAGCACTTGCCGCAGACGCCCTGCTGGGCTTCGCAGACCAGCGGCGAGCGGATGCGGGCCGACTGCACGCCAGCAGCCTCGATCTTGGCGATCGCGGCTTCGTCGAGCAGTTCGCCCTTCTGCGCGATCACTTCGCCCGACTTCGCCTCGATCAGATCTTCGGCAAGGGTACGGCCAAGGATGCGCTCGCCAAGCGAGGCAATGGTCGAACCGCCCTGGACGATCGCGCGCATTTCCAGCGCACGTTCGGTGCCGCAGTCTTCCTCGATCACGACGCAGTCCTGCGACACGTCGACCAGACGACGGGTCAGGTAACCCGAGTTCGCGGTCTTGAGCGCGGTGTCCGCGAGGCCCTTACGAGCGCCGTGGGTCGAGTTGAAGTATTCAAGGACGGTCAGACCTTCCTTGAAGTTCGAGATGATCGGGGTCTCGATGATCTCGCCCGAAGGCTTGGCCATCAGGCCGCGCATACCGGCAAGCTGCTTCATCTGCGCCGGGGAGCCACGAGCGCCCGAGTGCGACATCATGTAGATCGCATTGATCGGCTTCTGACGGCCGGTCTCGGGATCGATCGGCGAGGACTTCAGCTCTTCCATCATGGCGTTCGCCACCTGGTCGCCGCAACGGCTCCAGGCGTCGATCACCTTGTTGTACTTTTCCTGCTGGGTGATGAGACCGTCCTGGTACTGCTGCTCGTAGTCGGCAACGAGTTCCTTGGTCTCGGCAACCAGCGCATCCTTGCTGTCGGGGATGATCATGTCATCCTTGCCGAACGAGATGCCGGCCTTGAACGCGTGGCGGAAGCCCAGCGCCATGATGGCGTCGGCGAACAGCACCGTGTCCTTCTGGCCGGTGTGGCGATAGACCTGATCGATCACGTCGCCGATTTCCTTCTTGGTCAGAAGGCGGTTGACGATCTCGAACGGAACCTTGTGGCTCTTGGGCAGGCATTCGCCGATGAGCATGCGGCCCGGCGTCGTTTCGAAACGCTTGAGGTACTGCTTGCCGTCCTCGTCGGTCTGCGGGACGCGGGCGATGATCTTCGAGTGCAGCGTGACGGCCTTGGCCTCCAGCGCCTGGTGCACTTCGGCCATGTCGGCCAGCATCATGCCTTCGCCCGGCTCACCGGCACGGTCCATCGACAGATAGTAGATACCGAGAACCATGTCCTGCGAAGGCACGATGATCGGCTTGCCGTTGGCGGGCGAGAGGATGTTGTTGGTCGACATCATCAGCACGCGCGCTTCAAGCTGGGCTTCCAGCGAGAGCGGCACGTGGACGGCCATCTGGTCACCGTCGAAGTCGGCGTTGAAGGCCGAGCAGACGAGCGGGTGCAACTGGATCGCCTTGCCTTCGATGAGGACCGGTTCGAACGCCTGGATGCCAAGACGGTGCAGCGTAGGCGCACGGTTCAGCATGACCGGGTGTTCGCGGATCACCTCGTCAAGGATGTCCCAGACTTCCTTGCGTTCCTTTTCGACCCACTTCTTGGCCTGCTTCAGGGTCATCGACAGACCCTTGGCATCAAGACGCGCGTAGATGAACGGCTTGAACAGTTCGAGCGCCATCTTCTTCGGAAGGCCGCACTGGTGCAGCTTGAGTTCGGGACCGGTCACGATGACCGAACGGCCCGAATAGTCGACGCGCTTGCCGAGCAGGTTCTGGCGGAAGCGGCCCTGCTTGCCCTTGAGCATGTCGGACAGCGACTTCAGCGGACGCTTGTTGGCGCCGGTGATCACGCGGCCACGGCGGCCGTTGTCGAACAGCGCGTCAACGGCTTCCTGCAGCATGCGCTTTTCGTTGCGGACGATGATGTCCGGCGCGCGCAGCTCGATCAGGCGCTTGAGGCGGTTGTTGCGGTTGATGACGCGACGGTAGAGGTCGTTGAGGTCCGAGGTCGCGAAGCGGCCACCGTCGAGCGGCACCAGCGGGCGCAGTTCGGGCGGGATTACCGGCACGACGTCGAGGATCATCCATTCGGGGCGATTCCCTGAATCGATGAACGATTCCACGACCTTGAGGCGCTTGATGATCTTCTTTGGCTTCAGCTCGGACTTGGTGGTCCGCAGCTCTTCCATCAGATCATCGCGCTCCTGCTCGAGATCAAGGTTCATCAGCATGTGCTTGACGGCCTCGGCACCGATGCCGGCCGAGAAGGCGTCTTCGCCATACTCGTCCTGCGCGTCGAGCAGTTCGTCCTCGGTCAGCGTCTGGTACTTTTCGAGCGGGGTCAGGCCCGGCTCTGTGACCACGTAGCTTTCGAAATAGAGGATGCGCTCAAGGATCTTGAGCTGCATGTCGAGCAGCAGGCCGATGCGCGAAGGCAGCGACTTGAGGAACCAGATGTGCGCGACAGGCGCTGCCAGTTCGATGTGGCCCATGCGCTCGCGGCGCACCTTGGTGACTGTGACTTCGACGCCGCACTTTTCGCAGACGACGCCCTTGTACTTCATGCGCTTGTACTTGCCGCACAGGCACTCGTAGTCCTTCACGGGGCCGAAGATGCGCGCGCAGAACAGGCCGTCACGCTCGGGCTTGAACGTGCGGTAGTTGATGGTTTCCGGCTTCTTGATCTCGCCGAAGGACCAGCTGCGGATGCGCTCGGGGCTCGCCAGACCGATCTGGATCTGGTCGAAAGTCTCGGGCTTGGCGATCTGGTTGGTGAATTTGGTCAGGTCGTTCATTTGGTGCCGTTCCCTTGCCTCATGACGAGGCGTTGGACGTGAATTTCTTTGCGAAGGGGAGGGCGGCGGACGAGCCGCCGCCCATGATCCTTACTCCGCCGCCTGCGCGAGACCGTCGTCATCCGTGTCGTCGATCGACGACAGTTCGACGTTGAGGCCGAGCGAGCGCATTTCCTTGACGAGCACGTTGAAGCTTTCGGGAATGCCGGCCTCGAAGGTGTCGTCGCCCTTGACGATCGCTTCGTAGACCTTGGTGCGGCCGACCACGTCGTCCGACTTCACCGTCAGCATTTCCTGCAGCGTGTAGGCCGCGCCATAGGCCTGGAGCGCCCAGACCTCCATTTCGCCGAAGCGCTGGCCACCGAACTGCGCCTTACCGCCCAGCGGCTGCTGGGTGACGAGCGAGTACGGCCCGATCGAACGTGCGTGGATCTTGTCGTCGACAAGGTGGTGCAGCTTGAGCACGTACTTCATGCCCACGGTCACCTTGCGGTCGAACGCATCGCCGGTGCGGCCGTCATAGAGCGTGACCTGACCCGATTCATCGAGCCCTGCCAGACGGAGCATGTCGGTCACGTCCTTCTCGACCGCGCCGTCGAACACCGGCGAGCCCATCGGCACGCCGAGGCGGACCGACTGGGCGAAGTCGATGATCTGCTCGTCGTTGCGGGCGTCGATCTCGTCGGTGTAGTTCGAGCCGTAGATCTCCTTGAGCAGCTCGCGCACCGCTTCCGGCGGCTGGCCGGCTTCGGGGTTCGGGTTGGCCTCGCGCCATGCGTCGAGAGCCGCGCCGATGCGCTTGCCAAGGCCGCGAGCGGCCCAGCCAAGGTGCGTTTCGAAGATCTGCCCGACGTTCATGCGCGAAGGCACGCCCAGCGGGTTGAGCACGAAGTCGACCGGCGTACCGTCCTCGAGGAACGGCATGTCTTCCTGCGGCAGGATGCGGCTGATGATGCCCTTGTTGCCGTGACGGCCGGCCATCTTGTCGCCCGGCTGCAGCTTGCGCTTCACCGCGACGAAGACCTTGACCATCTTGAGCACGCCGGGGGCGAGTTCGTCACCACGCTCGAGCTTTTCCTTGCGGTCCTCGAACTTCTCCTGGATCGCCTTCACCGCAGTATCGTACTGCGCCTTGACCGCTTCCAGCTGCTGCTGGCGCGCGTCATCCGCAACGGCGAACTTCCACCATTCGTAGCGCTCGACATCGGCAAGCACCTGCTCGTCGATGACTTCGCCCTTCTTGATGCCCTTGGGCGCAGCTGCCGAAACCTGTCCGAGCAGCATGTCACGCAAGCGGTTGAAGGTTGCGCGGTTGAGAATGGCGCGCTCGTCCTCGCGGTCCTTGGCGAGGCGTTCGATTTCCTCGTTCTGGATGGCGCGGGTACGGTCGTCGATCTCGATGCCGTGACGGTTGAAGACGCGAACGTCGACGATCGTGCCGGCAACGCCCGGGGGCAGGCGAAGCGAAGTGTCGCGCACGTCGCTGGCCTTTTCACCGAAGATCGCGCGGAGCAGCTTCTCTTCCGGCGTCATCGGCGATTCACCCTTCGGGGTGATCTTGCCGACGAGGATGTCACCGGGGTGAACTTCCGCGCCGATGTAGACGATGCCCGCTTCGTCGAGGTTGCGCAGGGCTTCCTCGCCCACGTTCGGGATGTCGCGGGTGATGTCTTCAGGCCCGAGCTTGGTGTCGCGGGCCATGACTTCGAACTCCTCGATGTGGATCGAGGTGAAGACGTCTTCCTTGACGATGCGTTCGCTGATCAGGATCGAGTCTTCGTAGTTGTAGCCGTTCCAGGGCATGAACGCGACGAGCACGTTGCGGCCCAGCGCCAGTTCGCCGAACTCGGTCGAGGGACCGTCTGCGATGATGTCGCCCTTCTCGATCAGATCGCCCACCTTCACCAGCGGACGCTGGTTGATGCAGGTCGACTGGTTCGAGCGTTCGAACTTCTGCAAGCGGTAGATGTCGACGCCCGACTGGCCGGGTTCGATGTCACCCGAAGCGCGGATCACGATACGGGTGGCGTCGACCTGGTCGACCACGCCCGAGCGCAGCGCCGAGATCGCGGCGCCCGAATCGCGCGCCACGGTTTCTTCCATGCCGGTACCGACGAAAGGCGCATCCGCCTTGATCAGCGGAACGGCCTGACGCTGCATGTTCGAGCCCATGAGCGCGCGGTTGGCGTCGTCGTTTTCCAGGAACGGAATGAGCGAGGCGGCAACCGAGACGAGCTGCTTGGGCGAAACGTCCATCAGCGTGACCTGATCGCGCGGGCTCATCACGAATTCGCCGTTCTGGCGAGCCGAGACGAGTTCCTCGACGAACGAACCGTCCGGGTTCAGTTCGGCCGAAGCCTGCGCGACGGTGTGCTTCTGCTCTTCCATCGCCGACAGATAGATCACGTCGCCGGTGACCTTGTTGTCGATGACCTTGCGGTACGGCGTTTCGATGAAGCCGTACTTGTTGACGCGCGCAAAGGTGCTGAGCGAGTTGATCAGACCGATGTTCGGGCCTTCGGGCGTTTCAATCGGGCAGATGCGGCCATAGTGGGTCGGGTGAACGTCGCGGACTTCGAAGCCTGCGCGCTCACGCGTGAGACCGCCCGGCCCGAGCGCCGAGACGCGACGCTTGTGCGTCACTTCCGACAGCGGGTTGGTCTGGTCCATGAACTGCGAGAGCTGCGACGAACCGAAGAACTCGCGCACGGCAGCAACCGCCGGCTTGGCGTTGATCAGGTCGTTCGGCATGACGGTCGAAACGTCAACCGACGACATGCGCTCCTTAACGGCGCGTTCCATGCGCAGCAGGCCGACGCGGTACTGGTTTTCCAGCAGTTCGCCCACCGAACGCACGCGACGGTTGCCGAGGTTGTCGATGTCGTCGACTTCGCCCTTGCCGTCCTTGAGGTTCACCAGCTCCTTGACCACGGCGAGGATGTCCTCGGTGCGCAGCGTGGTGATGGTGTCCTCGGCATCGAGGCCCAGACGCATGTTGAGCTTGACGCGACCGACGGCCGAGAGGTCGTAGCGATCAGGATCGAAGAATAGGCCGTCGAACAGCGCTTCGGCGGTTTCGCGCGTCGGCGGCTCGCCCGGGCGCATGACGCGGTAGATGTCGGCCAGAGCGTGATCGCGATCCGGGGCCTTGTCGGCCTTCAGGGTGTTGCGGATCCAGGGCCCTGTCGAGACGTGGTCGATGTCGAGCAGTTCGAGCGTGTCGATCCCGGCCTTGTCGAGCAGGTCAAGATTCTCAGGGCTGACTTCGTCACCGGCTTCGATCCAGATGCGGCCGGTCGATTCATCGATCAGGTCGCGCGCGGCGTAGCGGCCGAAGATTTCCTCGGTCGGGATGAGCAGGGCTTCGAGACCGTCCTTGGCCGCCTTGTTGGCAGCGCGGGGGCTGATCTTCTGACCAGCGGGGAAGATCACTTCGCCCGACTTGGCATCGACGATGTCGAACATCGGCTTCGACCCGCGCCACTGCTCGAGCACGAAGGGCACCTTCCAGCCACCTTCGGCGCGCGCCCAGTTCACGGTGTCGTAGAAGTGGTGCAGGATCGCTTCGTCATCGAGGCCGAGCGCGTGCAGCAGCGCCGTGACCGGCAGCTTGCGCTTGCGGTCGATACGGACGTTGACGATGTCCTTGGCGTCGAATTCGAAATCGAGCCACGAACCACGGTAGGGGATCACGCGGGCCGCGAAGAGGTACTTGCCCGAGGAGTGCGTCTTGCCGCGGTCATGGTCGAACAGCACGCCCGGCGAACGGTGCATCTGCGAGACGATCACGCGCTCGGTGCCGTTGATGAAGAACGTCCCGTTCTCGGTCATGAGCGGGATATCGCCCATGTAGACGTCCTGCTCCTTGATATCGATGAGCGACTTGGTCTCGGTCTCGGCGTCAACCTCGAACGTGGCGAGCTTGAGCGTCACCTTCATCGGGGCAGCATAGGTGATGCCGCGCTGGCGGCACTCGTTCACGTCGTACTTCGGCGCTTCGAGAACGTAACCGTCGCGCTCCTTGATATCAAGGCTGGCGGTGCCGGCGAAGTCCTGGATCGGGAAGACCGAACGCAGGGTCTTTTCCAGACCCGAGACGTAGCCCGTGGCGGGATCGGAGCGGAGGAACTGCTCGTACGATTCGCGCTGGACCTCGATCAGGTTGGGCATCTGCACGACTTCGTGGATGTCACCGAAGATCTTGCGGATCCGCTTCTTCACGCCGGGACGGCCGGGCGCCTTGGTAGACGTCGCCTTGGTAGCCATAAAGGTTACGAGCCTCTTCTCAAAAACTGCCGGAAAACCGGCGAAAATCCTGCCACACGCAAGGGGTGCGCCACCAAACGGGAAAAGGCCGCACAGCGCACAGCACCCCGTTCAACGGAAGCCATGGCCCGCAGCCTTTTGCGTCAGATGGATAGCCCTTCCGCTTCCTTCCCGAGCCATCCCCTGCGCATGGGACGGCCTTGCTCGAAGCGTCAGACGTGAGCGCCATATAGGAGCGCGGGTCTATTAAGTCAAAGGCGCAGACATCGCCGGTTTGCACCACAGTCCGGATAGCTTGGTCCGCATCACCATTTTGCAAAGCCTAAGGTTGGTACAAGCCCGCAAGAAATACATCACTGCGATGAATCGATGTTCAGAATAGATGAAACAATCTTGCGCAGTTCGCAAATGACTGCAGCTCACGGGCATCAACGGCTCGCTTCGTCGACAATACTGAACCCGAATCGCATTTCGTCGCGTTTTCCGGACATGACCAGACTCCACACCATATCGCCCCGCAACACCATGGCGATTTCAGCCATGCTGATGCTTTCTGCAGGAATGGCGCATGCACAGGACGTGACCGTGCCCGTTACGGACGCACCTGTTGTTGTGACTCCTTCGCCAACCTTGGCCATGCCATCGGCGGCCCCGACGATCGTCATCCCGACAGTCGCGCCGGAGCCCCTCGCGACACCGGCAACGGCGGCGCCAGCCCAAGCTGCCCCTGTCCGCGCGGAAACCGCGCCGACGCGGCGCGCAACCACGCGAGCGGGGACACCTTCGACTGCCCCTTCGAACGAAGCGCGCGCGCCGGTGGCTCCTGTCGCACAACCTGCCACACCGGCACCGGTGGCTGAGGAGGTGCCTGCTGCGCCCCCGCCAGCAGCGACTCCGGCAGTGGCGCAGGACAATTCCGATAACGATTGGGCCGTGCCGGTCGGCGCTGCAGCGACCCTGCTCGTCGTGGGTGGCGCGGCACTGGCCATGCGCCGTCGCCGCCGCCCCTATGAGGAAGACGTGGACTTCGTGCCGCCCGTCGTTACGCGTCCGGCAAGTGGACCGGAGCGTCGGATCTGCGAACCTTTCGCCCAACCGCGCCCGACCGAGCCGACGTTTGGCGTGACGCCCGCCCGGATGGCAACGCCGACAGAACGCGAAGCACTGATAGAACGCATCGTCGCCTCGCCGCCCGATGCGGCAAATCCGTTCACCTCGCGCAAGGCTCGCCGCCGTCGCGCCCGCATCATGGTGCAGTCGATGGCCGCACGCAGCGATGTACCAATGGCTGCGACCAGTTCGACGCACGTCGCCCCGGAGCATTCAGATGTTAGGCCGGAGTACGCCCATGCCTGAGGCTTGAGTAAGCATACTTCACCCGTCCGCCACGTCGCGGTGAAGGGGAGCGGTCCCGTCCACCCTCCAGGACAGGACCGCTCCTTTTTTGCGCCTCCAGCAAAGCCTCATTCGGGAAACGATAAGGGACATATCGTTTTTCAATATTATTGATTGACGATAAGGCGAATCGGATTTATTGACTTTCGATATCGACCATATCGGAGAACGATCAATGCCCCGCTTCATCCCCCAGACCGCCGCCGCGATCCTCTCGCTGCTGCTGGCTGCCACGCTGTGGCTGCCGACGGTGGACACGGCATCGCTTGCTCTCGCCGATGGTCCGGTCATGGCGACCTACCAGCTCCCGCTGGCTGCCTGACCGTCTCGCACAACAGGAGGGTATCCAGATGTCCACACTTCGAACCGATCCGCTGCTGGGATTTGCCAAGGCCCTGCTCACCTTCATGATGGTAATGATCGTGATCGGCATAGTCGGCGTCGGCATTGGCGTCGTCGCCGTTGCCGCCATGCACGGCAGGGTCGTTGCCGAACTGGTCGAGAATGGCGCCGATCCATCGAGCTACTGGCTCATTCTCGCCATGCTGCCCATTGTCGCTGTCATGCTCGCCGCCAGCTATCGCTTCGTCGAGAAGCTGCGCGCCATCGTCAGGACGGTCGAGGAAGGCGATCCGTTCACGCCTCTCAATGCCGAGCGCCTGCGGGTGATGGCTTGGCTTTCCGTGGCCATCCAGGCGATTTCGCTGCCCGTCGGCATTATCGGGTCGATGCTCGAAGAGGCGACCGGAGATGCCGGTTCAGTGAACATCGATGCCGGTTTCTCGACCAATGGCCTGCTGCTCGCGCTGGTCCTGTTCATCCTGGCCCGCGTGTTCCGCACCGGCGCGCAGATGCGCGAAGAGCTGGAAGGGACCGTGTGATGCCGATCAATGTCAAACTCGACGACCTGCTCCACGCCCGCCGCATGACCCTGACCGAGCTGGCCGACCGCATCGACCTGACGCTGGCCAACGTCTCGATCCTCAAGACCGGCAAGGCCAAGGCAATCCGCTTCTCCACGCTCGAAGCGATCTGCCGGGAGCTGGAATGCCAGCCCGGGGACGTGCTGGGATATGAGGCGGAAGGGGCAGACACCCCCGAAGCTTGACTTCCAGAGCCGAATCCGCCAGAGGCCCGCCCCGACCGGTGGGCCTCTTTTGGTTTTGCCGATCATCCGTCCGAGACAGTTGGTGTGCGGAATTCGTCCGCACTTAATCTCCAACCTAGACGGGGAAAAGAGTTTCTGGCCCCTCGCTCCTCGATGGAACGTGGCGCCTCCCGCGCCTTCGGGCGCATCTCCTTCCCTTGTCACGGACTCGCCGGTGGTCTTCGGGCCATCGACAAACGTAGCCGACCGCACCGGTATCCGGTTCGGTCATTTGTGAAGGAGTTAGGCATGGATCGTTCGCAGAAAGCCGAATCGGTCGCCTTCCTGAGCGGTGTCTTCAACGAGGCCGGCGCGGTGGTCATCACCCGCAACCTCGGCATGACGGTGGCCCAGTCCACTGCCCTGCGCAACAAGATCCGCGAAGCGGGCGCGACCTACAAGGTTGCGAAGAACAGTCTTGCCAAGCTTGCCGCCACGGGCACCGATTACGAAGGTCTGGTCGACTTGTTCACCGGCCCGACCGCAATCGCTGCGTCCGTCGATCCGGTTGCTGCCGCCAAGGCAGTGGTCGAGTTCGCCAAGACCACCGACAAGATCGAAATCGTCGGTGGTGCAATGGGTTCGCAGGTTCTCAACGAAGCCGGGGTCAAGGCGCTCGCCTCCATGCCCAGCCTCGACGAACTGCGCGGCACGCTCATCGGCCTCATCCAGGCTCCGGCCACGAAGATCGCCCAGCTCACGACTGCTCCGGCAGCCAAGCTGGCTCGCGTCTTCGGCGCCTACGCCAAGGAAGCCGCATAAGATTGTTCGAATTCCGCCCGGCGGCGCAGTCGCCGGACGCCACCAAATCAGGAGTGAAATACCATGGCCGATATCGCCAAGCTCGTTGAAGAACTTTCGAAGCTGACCGTCCTCGAAGCCGCTGACCTTGCCAAGGCTCTCGAAGAAGCATGGGGCGTCAGCGCCGCTGCTGCCGTTGCCGTCGCTGCAGCTCCTGCTGCTGCTGCCGAAGCGGTTGAAGAGAAGACCGAATTCGACGTGATCCTCACCGGCGACGGTGGCAAGAAGATCCAGGTCATCAAGGAAGTCCGCGCGATCACCTCGCTCGGCCTGACCGAAGCCAAGACCCTCGTTGAATCGGCTCCCAAGGCGATCAAGGAAGGCGTGTCGAAGGCTGAAGCCGAAGACATCAAGAAGAAGATCGAAGAAGCCGGCGGCACCGTCGAAATCAAGTAATCTTCTTTGCAGGTTTCGCGGGCGTCTTGAAGCGTTCGCGGATGGGAAGGGCGGGGCTTCGGCTCCGCCTTTTTCGTTTCAGTGCGTCAGGTCGACAGCCGATCAGGCGTCCGGCGCTTGCGGTACCAGCACGGTAACCGACAGCCCCCCACCCTCGGCCCGCGCGAACGACAGCGCGCCGCCGAAGCGCTGCAGCAAACGGTGTGCCGTGGGGATGCCAAGGCCGAAGCCGGCGGTATCTCGCGCGCGGGCTTCGTCGATCCGATAAAACGGGGCGAGGATGCGCTCGAACTGGTCTTCCGGAATGCCGGGCCCCGAATCCGAAATGGTGATCGTCCAGCGCCCTTCGGCATCGGGCCGCACCGCAATCCGCGCGCTGCCGCCATGATGCACCGCGTTCTCGACCAGCGGACGCAGCGCCATCAGCAGCGGCTCGCGCCATGTCCGCACCACCGCACCGGGCGCGACATCGACATCCACCTTCCCGTGATATGTCCCCAGCGCCAGATCGGTGACGGCAAGGCCGAGGTCCATCGTCAACGGCTCGGCGGCAAGGTGCTGCGCCCGCAGGTAGAGCTGGAGCGACATCAGCATCGCTTCCATCTCGTGCGTGGCGTCGCGGACAAGACCTGCGATCTCCGCGTCATCGATCAGGTCTGCGGCAATGGTAACGCGCGAAAGCGGGGTACGCAGATCGTGGCTGATCGCTTCGAAGGAGCGCGCCTGATCCTCAAGCATTCCGGCGATGCGCGCCTGCATTCCGTTCATCGAACGGGCGAGGCTGCGCAGATCGTCAGGCCCGCTCTCGCGCACGGGAACCACCTGGCCCATGCCGATGGCGTCGGCTGCATCGGTCAGTTCGCGCAAGGGACGGGTGATGATGCGCAGAGACCATAGCGCCAAGGCAAAGCCGACCACCGCAGTGATCAGGGTCAGGATGGTCGCGCGCAGGGCAATCGGCCAGCCCGAGGTAACGTCTCGCGAGCGGAAATTGAGCCAGTGCCCATCGGACAACTGCATGGCCCCGACGAGATTTCCGTAGCCGAAACGGGAGGGTTCGAGCCCCAGCATGATCCGTTGCCGCCCAAGATCTGGCTCCCAGCGCAGGATATAGCGGCGAATTTCCTCCACGCCCTCCTCTTCGCGACCCGGAATCGCTTGCGGCCGATCGGCAAGTGCGACCTCGAGATGGCTCGTGCTCATCGTGGTACCCAGGGATTCGGGCGTTAGCTCGTGCAGCCGATTGCTGACCACCAGCAGCTCGGCCACGCGGCGTGCGTGGTCCTCGCGCAGCGTTTCCTTGTCGATCACATCGTAGAAGGCGAGACTTGCAACGGCCTGGACCGCCGCCAGCACGAGCAGCAGCGTCGCCGCCCGGACCGCGAGGCGCGACAGGTTCGGGCCGTGGGGGGGATGTGTCTCGACAAAGGCGCGCAGGCGGCTCCAGCCACCGGCCGCTTGCCCTCCCGACTTTCGCCCCACGCGCGGCCGGGTTGCCAGATCGGCGGTTCCTTCCATGGCGGGGACGCTGTCACCACCTTGCAGGGCGGTCAACCGCCGCGTCACCGTGGACATCATTTGTGACATTTGTAACGACAAAACGTCGCAAATCAGAGGCTTGCCGCTATCCGTCGCACAAGTTGCACTTGATGCACCACCCGAGAATCGTCGCGCTGGACCGGTCGACGCCCGACTCGAAGACGCCTTCCCTTGTCGCGCGGCCCGCCCTATGCCCCGCACGATGTTCGAGAAGCCGCCCCACCGCTGGATCGATGAAATGCGCGCGATGCTGCGGCTCGCCGCGCCGCTCGTCGGTGCCAACCTGCTGCAGATGGCGGTCTTCGCGGTCGACGTTGTCTTCGTCGCAAGGCTGGGGCCCGAAGCCCTTGCCGCATCCTCGCTCTCGGTGTCGCTGTTTGGCCTGCTGATCTGGTCGATGACCGGTCTCGTTGGCGCGGCCTCCCCCCTGATTGCCGCCGAGCTGGGCAGCCGCCGCCACGCGGTTCGCGAGGTCCGCCGCACAGTGCGCATGGCAGGTTGGGCCGGGCTTCTTGCGGCCCTGGTCGCCATGGGCGTTTGCATGCTGGGCGGAACGCTGATGCGGATCACCGGGCAGGACCCCGGCGTGATTGCCCGCGCGGTCCCCTTCCTGCAGGTGCTGATGTGGGCATCCATTCCTGCGGTGCTGGCCGCGCTCCTGCGCACGGTGGTAGCAACGCTCGGGCGGCCGGGCATCGGCACGGCGATCACCGGCATGGCCGTGGCGATCAATGCGCTCGGCAACTGGATCTTCGTTTTCGGCCACCTTGGCGCACCCGAACTGGGCCTGCTCGGTTCGGCGATCTCGAGCGTGGTGACGAGTACGGCGATGCTGGCGGCCTTCGTGCTCGTCATCCAGTTCGACCGCCGCCTGCGTCGCTACCGTTTCTTCGGACGCTGGTGGAAGCCGGAATGGAAACGCTTTGCCGACGTCCTGCGCATCGGCCTGCCGATCTGCGGCACGATCATTGCCGAGGCAGGCATGTTCAATGGCGCGGCTTTCGCGATGGGCCGCATCGGCGAAGTCGAGCTTGCCGCGCACACGCTGGCGCTGCAGTTCGCAGCCATCGCCTTCCAGGTCCCGTTCGGCGTCGGACAGGCGGCAACGATCCGGGTCGGCCTTGCCTATGGCGCGCGCGACAACGCGGCGATTGCGCTGGCCGGAAGGGTCGCCACGCAGCTCGGCATCGGCTTCATGGCGCTGTCGGCCGGGATCATGCTGCTGTTCCCGTTGGAATTGCTGAAGTTCTACATCGATCCTGCAGCGCCCGAGAATGCGCGCGTCGTCGTGCTGGCCGTACAATACATGATGGTTGCGGCTGCCTTCCAGCTGTTCGACGGAGCGCAGGCGGTGGGCGCCAGCCAGTTGCGCGGCCTTCAGGATACGCGCGTGCCCATGCTGATCGCGATCTTCGGTTACTGGGTGCCCGGTGTCGGCACCGCGCTGTGGCTGGGTCTGTTCACGGACATCGGCGGCCTTGGGGTGTGGATCGGCTTGCTGGTCGGCCTGATCTTCGTTGCCGCGCTGCTGCACTGGCGCTGGAGCATGAGGGCAAGGCTCGGCCTGCTTCCCGCCTGAGCGGACGGGCGCCCCAACGATTGGCAGTCGATCTGTTCATCAGCGTGAAAAGAATCTCGCGCAAGACCATTGACGCCCCTCAGGCCTGCTCCCATATCCCGCCCGCTGGCACTCTCCACCTGAGAGTGCCAAGCCCCGTTTTTTAGTATGGAAGAGGGAGAAACCCATGTCGTTCCGTCCGTTGCACGACCGCGTGCTGGTACGCCGCGTCGAAGCCGAGGAAAAGACTGCTGGCGGGATCATCATTCCTGACAGCGCCAAGGAAAAGCCCGCTGAAGGCGAAATCGTCGCCGTCGGCACCGGTGCGCGCGCCGAAAACGGCACGATCACCCCGATGGACGTCAAGGTCGGCGACCGCGTCCTGTTCGGCAAGTGGTCGGGCACCGAAGTCAAGGTCGCAGGCGAAGATCTGCTGATCATGAAGGAATCGGACATCCTCGGCGTGATCGGCTGATCAACGCTGCTGTCCTGAACTCCACTCAAGAAATTCAAAGGAACACATCATGGCTGCCAAGGACGTAAAGTTCGGCCGCGACGCCCGCGAACGCATTCTGCGCGGCGTCGACATTCTCGCTGATGCCGTGAAGGTCACGCTGGGCCCCAAGGGCCGCAACGTCGTGATCGACAAGAGCTTCGGCGCACCCCGCATCACCAAGGACGGCGTTTCGGTCGCCAAGGAAATCGAACTCAAGGACAAGTTCGAGAACATGGGCGCCCAGATGCTGCGCGAAGTGGCCTCGAAGGCCAACGACGCAGCCGGTGACGGCACCACCACCGCGACCGTTCTGGCTCAGGCGATCGTTCGCGAAGGCATGACCGCGGTTGCCGCCGGCATGAACCCGATGGATCTGAAGCGCGGCATCGACATCGCCGTGACCAAGGTCGTCGAGAACCTCAAGGCCCGCTCGACCCCGGTTACCGGCTCTGCCGAAATCGCCCAGGTCGGCATCATCTCGGCCAATGGCGACGCTGAAGTCGGCAACAAGATCGCTGAGGCGATGGAGAAGGTCGGCAAGGAAGGCGTGATCACCGTGGAAGAGGCCAAGGGCCTCGAATTCGAGCTCGATGTCGTTGAAGGCATGCAGTTCGACCGCGGCTACCTCTCGCCCTACTTCATCACCAACCCGGAAAAGATGACGGTCGAGCTCGAAAACCCGTACATCCTGATCCACGAGAAGAAGCTCTCGTCGCTCCAGGCGATGCTGCCGATCCTCGAAGCGGTTGTGCAGTCGGGCCGTCCGCTCCTCATCATCGCCGAAGACATCGAAGGCGAAGCGCTCGCAACGCTCGTCGTCAACAAGCTGCGCGGTGGCCTGAAGATCGCTGCCGTCAAGGCTCCGGGCTTCGGTGACCGTCGCAAGGCCATGCTGGGCGACATCGCCACGCTTACCGCTGGTGAAATGATCTCCGAAGACCTCGGCATCAAGCTGGAGAGCGTCACGCTCGCCATGCTCGGCCAGGCCAAGAAGGTCACCATCGACAAGGACAACACCACGATCGTCGACGGCGCCGGTGCTGCCGAAGACATCAAGGCCCGCGTCGAGCAGATCCGTGCGCAGATCGAAGTCACCACTTCGGACTACGACCGCGAGAAGCTGCAGGAGCGTCTGGCCAAGCTTGCTGGCGGCGTTGCCGTGATCAAGGTCGGCGGTGCGACCGAAGTCGAAGTCAAGGAGCGCAAGGACCGCGTCGACGACGCGCTGCACGCAACCCGCGCAGCCGTTGAAGAAGGCATCGTCCCCGGTGGCGGTACCGCGCTGCTCTATGCCACCAAGGCTCTCGAAGGCCTCAAGGGCGCCAACGACGACCAGACCAAGGGTATCGACATCGTGCGCCGCGCGATCCAGACCCCGCTGCGTCAGATCGCCGCGAACGCCGGGCACGACGGTGCGGTTGTCGCCGGTAACCTGCTGCGCGAGAATGACGAGAACCAGGGCTTCAACGCCTCGACCGACGTCTACGAAAACCTCAAGGCCGCTGGCGTTATCGACCCGACCAAGGTCGTGCGCACCGCGCTTCAGGACGCAGCTTCGGTCTCGGGCCTGCTGATCACCACGGAAGCTGCGATCAGCGAACGTCCGGACGACAAGCCCGCGATGCCGCCGATGGGTGGTGGCATGGGCGGCATGGGCGGCATGGACTTCTAAGTCCAAGCCAGCTCTCGCTGACAGAAATCGGGCCGGAGGGAGCAATCCTTCCGGCCCTTTTCGTTCACCGGGCAGAAAGTATTCCGGGAACCGGACGCGACGGACTGCGTTTGGCAAGCGATGAATTGTGCCTGCGATACGACTCCGGCCCCGGTCCACCCGTGAAGAACGGGTTTGCGGCAGCGACACTCCCGGCCTCGGGTCCTTCCCGAGGCGCGGCAATCGACCGTGAGATATACCGTATCCTGTTCGAAAACATGGAAGACGGCTTCTGTGTGATCGAGTTCGTCGATGGTCCGCATGGACCGTTGAGCGACTACGTCCATGTCCTCGCCAACCCCGCCTACGAGCGTCACACCGGCATCCCCAATGTGGTGGGCCAATACTTGCGCGAAATGGTTCCGGACGAGGCGGATGACTGGATCGCCTTCTACGGCAAGGTCCTCCATACTGGTGAGCCGATCCGGTTCCGCAATGAACTGGTGGCGACTGGTCGCTATCTTGAAGTGTCATCCTTCAGGATCGGCCGCTTCGAGGACCGGCTCGTTGCGGTGTTGTTCAAGGACGTCACTGAACGTGTCAGTGCGGAAGGAAAACTGCACCAGCTCAACGAAACGCTCGAACAGAGGGTTGCCGATGCTCTCGCACAGCGCGAGCTTGCAGAAAGCGCACTGCGCCAGGCGCAGAAGATGGAGGCTGTGGGCCAACTGACTGGTGGCCTCGCGCACGATTTCAACAACCTGCTCGCGGGGATCACCGGCTCGTTCGAACTGATCGGCCGCCGCGTGGAGCAGGGCCGGACCGGCGAGGTTCCGCGCTATGTCGAAGCCGGTCTCGGGGCCGCGCAGCGTGCGGCCGCGCTGACCCATCGCCTGCTGGCCTTCTCCCGGCGCCAGACTCTCTCCCCGCGTGCCACGCCTGCCAACCGCCTTGTCGAGGACTTCATCGATCTCGTGCGCCGCACCATGGGGCCGGCAATCACGGTCGAGACCGAACTTGACCCTGCGCTCTGGCCTGCTCTGGTTGATGCCAACCAGCTCGAGAATGCGCTGCTCAACCTGTGCATCAACGCCCGCGATGCCATGCCGGATGGCGGCCGCCTGTCGATTTCCACGCTCAACGTCACGCTGTGTGACGAGGAAGCCGACAAGCGCGGCCTTGCTGCGGGCGACTATGTGACCATCACGGTCGGCGATTCAGGCGTCGGCATTCCGGCCGAAGACCTCGACCGCGTGTTCGAACCGTTCTTCACCACCAAGCCTACCGGGCAGGGTACGGGCCTTGGCCTTTCGATGGTCTACGGCTTTGCCCGGCAGAGCAACGGGTTGGTCCGCCTTCGTTCAACGCCAGGGCTTGGCACGGAAGTGCGCATATACCTCCCGCGCCACGATGCCGAGGCAGAGGCACCCGTTCCTGCGAGTTCGCGCCGTTCGCCTCATGCGCTACCGGGCGCAACCGTGCTGGTGGTGGACGACGAGCCGACTGTCCGAATGATGATCGTCGATGGCCTGGGCCTGATCAATGTCAACTGCATCGAGGCCAGTGATGGCGCGGCGGCACTGGCCTTGCTGGACCGTCAGGACGGGATCGACCTGCTGATCACCGATGTCGGTCTGCCCGGGGGGCTCAATGGCCGTCAGATCGCCGACGAGGCCCGCCGCCGCATCCCCGGCCTCGGCGTCCTGTTCGTCACCGGCTATGCCGACAGCGTGGTCCTGCAAAAGGATTCGATGGAGCAGGGGGTGGACGTCCTGACCAAGCCCTTCCCCATCGACGAGCTTCAGCGCCGCGCCGCAAAGCTGCTTGGTGGTGACGGAGGGCTCAACCCCGAGGGCTGAACCTCTCGAACAGGTCGACGACCACGTCTTCGGCGATCTCGTGCTCGCCGTATCTGACGAAACCGAGCCGCTCCGCCAGTGCAACCGAGGCATCGTTTCCACGCTCGATCATGCAGGCGACCCGCGTGATGCCATGCATCTTCTCGACCCAGGCCAGCGCCGCTTCCATGGCCTCGCGCGCAAAGCCTTTGCCCCAGTGCTCGCGCGCAACGATCCAGCCCGCTTCAACCACGTCGTCCATGCCCTTGCCGAAGCCACGCATGGAGTGGAACACGCCCAACTGTCCGACGAAGCTCCCGGTCGCCTTTTCATGCGCAAGAAACAGGCCGTAGCCGTAGAAATGCCAGGAGCCTGCCGCCCGCAAGGCCCGCGAGAACATGTCGGTGGTGGGGTCTTCCGGCCGCGGGCCGAGGAAGCGGTGCACTTCCGGATCGGACACCAGATCGCGCAGGAGCACGTAGTCCTCGCGTCCGGGTTCGGAAAGCGTCAGGCGAGTTGTCTCGATCACGGGAGTCACAGCGCAAGATCCAGTGCGTGGAGAGTGAGGCCAACGAGCCCGCCGACTAGCGTGCCGTTGATGCGGATGAACTGGAGGTCGCGACCGACCGCACCTTCGATCCGGTCAGTAACCGTGCGCGCATCCCAGCGCTTGACCGTCTCGGACACCAGCCTGACGATCTGGGCACCGTAGCGCGTGGAAACGCCAACCATGGTCCGGCGGGCGAAGCGATTGACCACGCGCTGCAGGCGCACGTCATCCTTCAGCGCGCTACCAAGCTCGGCAAGGCTTGCGCCGAACTGTCCGCCCAGCGCCCCGCGCGGATTGCGCACGATCTGCAGCAGGCGCGTGCGACCCCGCTCCCACAAACCGTCGAGCCACCGTCCGAATGCGGGATTGGCAAGAACCTCGTGCTTCATCCGCTCGACCTTCGCGCGCATCTCTGCATCATGGACGAGATCGTGCGCGAGGGTTTCGAGCCCTTCCTCGATCTTGCGGCGCAGGGGATGGTCGCGGACCACCAGCGTTTCGGCCAGCAGCTTGTAGAGCCCGTCGAGAATCGCGTTGGCGAGCTTCTCGTCGAGGCCAGTCCAGCGCAGGATGGTGTTGGCACGCTCGTGGATGGTGGCCTGGATCAGCGGTTCGTTGGCCTCAATCGTTTCGGCTGCCTTGCGGATCAGGCTCTCGATCACCGGCATGTGCCGCCCGTCGGCAATCGCCGCGCCGAGCAGCTGGCCGAGCAGCGGCGCGAGTTCGATCTTCTCCAGCTGCGCCCGCAAGGCGCCCTTGGCGAGGCCGCCGAGCTCTTCCGGATCGAGCGATTCCAGCACGTCGGCCAGCAGTCCTGCCGCACCGTCGCGCAATCGGCTCTCACCGGTGCGGGGATCGGCAAGGAAAGTGCCAGCGGCTGCGGCAACGTTGACCGCCCCCATCCTGCGCGCGACGACTTGCGGCGTGAGGAAGTTGGCCTGCAGGAACGCCGCCATCGTCTCGGCGATGCGGTCCTTGTTCTCGGGGATGATCGCGGTGTGCGGGATCGGCAGGCCCAGCGGATGGCGGAACAGCGCGGTGACCGCAAACCAGTCAGCCAGGCCGCCCACCATCGCGGCTTCGGCAAAGGCGCGGACGAAGCCGAGCGCGGGATGAAGGCCTTCGTAACGCCGGGTCAGAGCGTAGACCACCGCCATGGCCAGCAGCAGGGATGTTGCCACTACCCGCATCCGGCGCGCCCGATCCACCGGGCCTGCAGGTCGAGAAGCAAGGCGGCCGGACGTCATGCGGTGAAATCCGCGCTGGCCCGGAGTCTTGCCCCGGCTGGCTCGGGCGTTGTTGCAATCACTCCGCCGGTAATGCCTCGCGCACCGGTTCGTTCCGCTCGGAGTCCGCCCGGTCGTTCGGCTGGTAGCCGAGAACCTTGCGGGCAAGCCATGGTCCGATGCGCTTCTCGACGCCATCGGCAAGGCTGAAACCTGCCGGAACGATCAGCAGGGTCAGCGCGGTCGACAGAGTCAGCCCGCCAATCACGACGATGCCCATCGGCGCGCGCCATCCGCCATCGCCGCCGACGGAAACGGCGGTCGGGATCATGCCCGCCACCATCGCGACCGTCGTCATGATGATCGGTTGCGCGCGCTTGTGGCCGGCCTCGGTAATGGCGGCGAGCTTGTCCTTGCCTGTGGCCATTTCCTCGATCGCGAAGTCGATCAGCAGGATCGAGTTCTTCGCGACGATGCCGAACAGCATCAGGATGCCGATGAACACCGGCAGCGACAGGGCCTCACCCAACAGCCAGATCGCAAGCAGACCGCCCAGCGGGGCGAGGAACAGCGAACCCATGTTGACCAGCGGCGAGATGAAGCGATGGTACAACAGCACCAGAACCGAGAACACCAACAGGATGCCTGAGGCCACTGCGATGCCGAAGTTCTTCATCAGTTCGGCCTGGAACTTGTCTTCACCGGCCGCCGTGTTGGAAACGCCCTGCGGCAGGTTCTTCATGATCGGCAGCTTGGCAATGGCGGCCATGGCATCGCCCTTGACCACGCCGGGCCGCAAGTCGGCGCCAACGAAGACGCGGCGGCTCTGGTTGTAGCGCTGGATCTGGGTGGGACCGGAGCCGAACCCGATCTCTGCCACGCGCGATAGCGGCACCGAGCCACCCGAGGCTGTCGGCACCGGCAGATTCTCGATTGTCGAAAGATCGCGGCGCGAGGATTCAGGCAGCTTCACGCGGATCGGAACCTGACGGTCCGACAGCGAGAACTTCGCGCTATTCTGGTCGATTTCACCCTGCGTCGCGATGCGGATCACCTGGCTGAGTGCCTGTGTCGTCACGCCGAGATTGGCCGCAAGATCAAGCCGTGGCTTGATGATCACTTCGGGGCGGCGCAAGTCGGCGCTGATGCGCGGGGCAACCAGCAGGGGCAGCGTGCCCATCTGGTCCACCAGCGTCTGCGCGGTCTTCTGGAGCAGTTCCGGATCCGACCCCGCCAGCATGATGCTGATCGGGCGTCCCGAACCGCCACCTGGACCACTTGGTCCCTGCGCCTGGAAGTTCGCGCGGATATCGGGGACCGCCTGCAACTGCGGGGTCAGCTCGCGCTCGAAATCGAGGCTGGTCCGCACGCGATCGGGCCGGAGGTTGACGTAGATATTGGCCCGCCCCTCGCGCACCGAAGCAAGCTGCGATTCGACCTCCTGCTGTTTTGCCAGCAGCGATACGACTTCCGAAACCTTGCGCTCGGTCTGCTGCAGCGTCGTCCCCGGCACCATTTCGATGGTCACGGTGCTGGAATCGCTGTCCGCATCGGGGAAGAACTGTGCCGGGATCGAGGCGAACATGACGATCGTCAGGGCGAATGCGCCTATGCCGATGCCCATCATCCACATGCGATGATCGCGCAGGCGCGCGCGGAAACGGCGGCGCGGATGCTCGGCGCGGTAGGCCGCGGCTTTCGAAGTGTCGAGCGACCAGCCCAGCACCTTCATGTACTTGTCCATCCACGGCCCGCCGCCATGCTCGGCCTCACCATGGGCCTGCAGGAAGTAGGCCGCGACCATCGGCGTGATCATGCGCGCGACGAGCAGCGAGAACAGCACGGAAATGACCACAGTCAGGCCGAAGTTCTTGAAGAACTGGCCGGAAACGCCGGGCATGAGCGCGACGGGGAAGAACACCGCGACGATCGAGAAGGTCGTGGCCACCACCGCCAGGCCGATCTCGTCGGCCGCGTCAATGGCGGCCTGATAGGCGCTCTTGCCCATTCGCATGTGTCTGACGATGTTCTCGATCTCGACGATCGCATCGTCCACCAGCACACCTGCAACCAGGCCGAGGGCCAGAAGCGACATCTGGTTGAGCGTGAAGCCCATCAGGTCGAGAACCCAGAACGTGGGGATCGAGGAAAGCGGAATGGCCAGCGCCGAAACGATTGTCGCACGCCAGTCGCGCAGGAACAGGAACACCACGACGACCGCGAGCACCGCGCCCTCGACCATGGCGTTCATCGACGAGCGGTACTGGTCCTTGGTGTAGGTGACCGAGGTGAACAGCAGTTCGAAGTGGATCTTGCCGCCCTGCTCCGCCTCGATCTTCTTCATTTCCTCCAGCGCCCCGTCATAGACGGAGACGTCGGATTCCCCGCGAGCGCGCGAGAACGAGAAGGTGACCACGCCCTTGCCGTTGAACTTCGCGACCGAAGTGAGCTCGCTGTAGGCATCGCGCACATCGGCGACGTCGGCCAGACGCACGGTGCGGTTGCCCGAGAGCGAGATTTCGGTCTGCGAGAGGTCATAGGCCGTCTTGGCATTGCCCAGCACGCGCACGGACTGGCGCGATCCGGCAACTTCCGTCTTGCCGCCCGCGGCGTTGATATTGACCTGTCGCAGCGCGGCGTTGACCTGGCTTGCAGTCACGCCAAGCGCGGTCATCTTCGCCGGGTTGAGCGTGACGGCAATCTCGCGATTGACCCCGCCAGAGCGGCTGACTTCGGCCATGCCCGGCACGGTCAACAGACGTTTGGCGATGGTATCGTCGATGAACCACGAAAGCTGCTCGATGGTCATATCGTCGGCCACGACAGCATAGTACGCGATCGGGTTGGACGATGTTTCGACCTTGAACACCTGCGGCTCGAGAATGCCTTCAGGCAGGTCCGAACGGATCTGGTCGACCTGGTTCTTGACCTCGTTGACCGCCGCGTTGATGTCCTGGCCGATCTTGAACTGGACCTGCGTCTGGCTGCTGCCCTCCGACGCGGTCGAAGTCAGCGTGTCGACGCCGGCAATCGACCGGACGGCAGATTCGACGCGCTGGGTGATCTGGTTCTCGATCTCGGTCGGCGCGGCACCGGGCTGCGAGATCTGGACGATGACGACAGGGAACTCGATGTCCGGGTTGTCCTGGACCTTCATCCCCATGAACGAGACAATGCCCGCGAGCGTCAGCCCGATGAACAGGACGATGGGGACGACCGGGTTGCGGATGCACCAGGCCGAGATGTTCTGGAAGTTCATCGCCAGCCCTTACTTCTGAACGACCGGCTGGACCTTGTCGCCCGGATTCAGGAAGCCGCCGGCCCGCAGCACCACGCGCTCGCGACCCGAAAGCCCCTCGATCACCGTAATGCCCCGTGCGCTCACTTCCCCGGTCTTTACAGGGCGGCGCTCGGCCTTGTTGTCGCTGCCAATCACGTAGACGAAGGTACCCTTGTCATCGCTCAGGATCGCCGATTCAGGCAGAAGCGGCGCGGTCACGGTGCCCGAAGCCAGCGTGGCCGTGGCAAAGCCACCCGGACGCAGCGCAAGGTCATAAGGCAGGGCAATGCGGACAATGCCTTCGCGGCTAGTCTGGTCGATGGTTGGGGAAAGCTGCCAGATCTGGCCGTCAAACGTGCGCTCGGAGCCGACCGGGACGACCTTGGCAGAGGCGCCGACCGCGAGCCTGGCGAGATCGGATTCGGCAAGGCGGGCCTGCATTTCCATCTGTCCATCGCGCGCCATCGAGAACAGCACGCCGCTGCCGGGGCTGACAATCTGGCCCGGCTCTGCCGCACGGGTCAGCACGAGACCGGCGGCAGGTGCAACGATGTTGAGCCGCGCCGCACGCGCACCCAGTTCACCGAGACTCGCCCGCGCCACACGGACCCGGGCAACGGCGGCATCGCGCGTGGCGGTCAGCCTGTCGACGTCAGCCTTCGAAATGAACCCGCGCTCGACCAGTTTGAGCGCACGGTCGAGATTGGCCTGAGCGAGGCGTGCATCGGCGGCTGCGACTTCGACGTTGGCGGCCTGGCTCGCGATTTGCTGGCTCTGCACCGAGCGGTCGATGACGGCGAGCACCTGCCCTGCCTTCACCCAATCGCCCGCGTCGACCAGTACGCTGACGATCTGTCCGCCTTCGCCTGCCACGCCGACCGGCATTTCGCGACGGGCCGCAATCGTGCCGCTGGCCGTGATCGTGCCTGTGATCGTCGTCGCGCCCGGAACCACCACGGTCACGACCTGCGCCTGCGCTGCCTTGTCGCCTGCACCTGCATCACTGCCACGGTGCATCAGGAACCATGCAGCGACCACAACGGCAGCGACAAGCGCACCGATGATCCAGAAGCGGCGTGTGTTGCCCGGCCTGCCCTCGTCTCCCGAAAACTGGGGCGAAAGCGGTCCTTCGGCATTGATGGTCGTTTCGTAGTTCATGTTCGTCACTGCCTTCGTCCCTTGGCGGGGCGAGGGCCGGCCCCTTCAAAACTCGAGTAGGTGTGTCACATCCGCAACGCACTCGCCGCAAACACGCGGCCCCGCCGTATTGGCAGGCCAAGCCGATGCAATAGACCTGCTTCCGACGAGGTGCAATTCCGTCTCGACGAAGGACTTATGCCCAATTCAGGACCGTGTCTTTCTTGCACCTGTAACTTTTTGTAACGCTTTTGCCGCAGCAAGGATGCCGCTGTGCAATGACCGGGCGGTGCAGAACAGACGCCCAAAAGAACAACGGCCGCTTCCGGGTGGAAGCGACCGTTGCGGATGGAGCTGGTTGGCGCAATCAGTACTTGAGCTGGCGCTCGTACAGATCGCGGTAGTGCTGGATGCGGGTCACGCGCAGGCCCTGCATGCCCGAACGGTCAACCGCTCGCTGCCACGAGGCAAACTCTTCGAGCGTCAGGCCGTAGCGTTCGCAGACTTCGTCGATCGTCAGCAGTCCGCCGTTGACCGCCGCCACGACTTCGGCCTTGCGCCGAACGACCCAGCGGGTTGTGTTCGGCGGCGGCAGGCTGTCGATCGTCAGCGGCTCTCCGAGCGGGCCGATCACTTGTGCCGGACGGATTTTCTGGTTCTCGATCATAGGAATCTCATGCTTCGGCGCGGCTGGACCGCACCCCTGTATTCAGGTCTTCCGGTGTGCCCGGGTTCGCTTTGCCATTCGCTGAAGAGTTTGGGTTAACGATGTGTTCACCCGCGCTCAGGTGCGGCGGAACGCCCGGAATTCCCGATGCGATGAACGCGGCAGCCTGCCGGTGGAAACTCCCGGTGGCAGGAACGGAGCTGCCCGGCGCACTTGCGCCAGAGCTTGCCCCGACAGCCGAGAGTGCCCGGCGCAGATCCTGGGCGGCAGAAATGCGCGCGCACAGTCCGTGCCACGTTAAAGGGCGCAGCCCGACGGCGCCCTCTCCTGTGGCAAATCCGCCGGGATCGTTGAAGCTCATGTCCATGCCACGCTTCTAGGCAGGAGATGGCTAAGGTCCGGTAAAGGAGCAATTTAGCTTTTGTTCATGGAGCAAGGACCGATTTATCCCCAGTTGGCCCCGGCAACACAGGCACTTTGCCCTTCTTCGCGAAAACGCCTATGGGCGCGCGATGCCTGATACTCTCGCCCAGACAGACCTTTTCGACCTGCCCGGACCACTTTCGGCCCGGCGAATCGTCGTTGCCATGTCGGGCGGAGTCGACAGCTCGGTCGTGGCCGGACTTACGGCTGCGACCGGTGCCGAAGTCATCGGCGTGACGCTACAGCTATATGACTATGGTGCGGCAACCGGCCGCAAGGGTGCCTGCTGCGCCGGTGACGACATTCGCGATGCCCGAGCCGTCGCCGACCGCCTCGGTATTGCCCATTATGTATTCGACCACGAGTCGAGTTTCCGAGAGGAAGTGGTCGAGCGATTTGCCGACGACTATCTCAACGGCCGCACACCTATCCCCTGCGTCCGCTGCAACATGGGGCCCAAGTTCACCGACCTGCTGGCCATGGCGCGCGAACTGGGTGCCGATTGCCTCGCCACCGGGCACTACGTCCGCCGGGTGATGGGCCCCGCCGGCGCCGAACTGCACCGCGCCTTCGATCCCGCGCGCGACCAGTCGTACTTCCTCTATGGCACGACCGAGGCGCAGCTCGATTTCCTGCGCTTTCCGCTGGGTGGCCTGCCCAAGAGCGAAACCCGGCGAATGGCCGAACAGATGGGTCTTGTCGTCGCGGCCAAGCCCGACAGCCAGGACATCTGCTTCGTGCCCGATGGAGACTACGCCAAGATCGTGCGCGCGGTCCGTCCCGAAGGCGATGCGCCGGGCGACATCGTCCATGCGGCCAGCGGCGAAGTGTTGGGGCATCATCGCGGCATTATCCACTACACCGTGGGCCAGCGCCGTGGCCTCGAGATCGGGGGCCAGCCCGAGCCGCTTTACGTGGTCGGTCTCGACGCGCCGTCGCGTCGTGTCCTCGTCGGCCCGCGCCCGATGCTGGCCGTGAGCAGCGCGTTGATCACCGAGACCAATCGCATCGGCCCCCTTCCGGAAGGCCCGCTGACGGCAAAGGTACGCTCGCTGGCAAAGCCAGTGCCGGTCACGCTCGAAGGCTCGTTCGGCGATGGCGCCAGCGCGCGCATCCGCTTCCTCCAGCCCGAATACGGTGTCGCACCGGGGCAGGCCGCCGTGCTCTATGCCGGGGAGCGTGTAGTCGGCGGCGGCTGGATCGATTCGACCGAACGCTGGGACAGCTAGGGGTCAGCGCTTCCACGGCTCCAGCACGCAGCCCGAGCCTTCGCGATAGGTCGCGGTCTGGCCGAACATCAGCGCGAAACGTGCGGTCACGCTCTTCGCCTCGGCGTCCTCGCTCAGAGTAACCAGCTCCATTCCCGGCTCGAAATCCTTCTTGCAATCCGAAAGCGTGCGGCCACCGGCATAGCGACAGGAGCAGGCAACGCGTGCGCCGTAGCTCGCCCCGGTCTGCCCGTAGCCCCGGATCGAGGACCAGAACGTCGCGAGCAGTGCTGCCAGCAGCACGACCACGATCAGCGCAGCGCGAAGCCGCCAGCTGCGGCGCGGGGCGATGGTCAGCGACGGAGCTGTGGGGGAACTGTGGTTGCCGGTTGCCATGGATACCGATTCTGGACGAAAGGACAGGCCCGATGGCCCGCCGCTCGCTCTCCCTTATCCTCAGCCTTGCGCTGCTGCCAGTGCTGGCGGGATGTTCGCAGGGGACGAATGCGTCTGACGCCCCGCCGCCGGTCTCTGAAACCGCGCTGAAGGCGGTGGTCAAGGACCCCGGCGTCAACCGCGAGAAGCTTGCCCGCGCGGTCGATGCCCTGTTCGCGCCCGAAATGGGTGAGACGCGCGCGGTGATCGTGATAAAGAACGGGCGGATCGTGGCCGAGCGCTATGCCGAGGGCTACCACGAGAACACGCGCTTCGTCAGTTGGTCGATGGCCAAGTCGGTCACCGGGGTGATGATCGGCATGCTGGTTTCGGACGGACGCCTGCGGCTTGATCAATCAGCCCCGGTTCCCGCCTGGCAGCGCCCCGGCGACCCGCGCGGCGAGATCACCGTGCGCCAGCTGCTGCAGATGCGCTCGGGCCTGCGACACGCCGAGGCGATCGATCCGGTTTACGAATCGGACGAGGTGCGGATGCTGTTCCTTGACGGACGCGACGACATGGCGCGCTATGCCGAGGACCAGCCGCTCGAGGCCGAACCGGGGCGCAAGTTCGAGTATTCGACAGCGACGAGCGTGATCCTCGCAGACCTAGCCGCGCGCGTGCTCAGCCCGGCCAGCGATCCCGAAAGCCGCCGCCACGCCGTGGCCGACTACTTGCGCACCCGCCTGTTCGAACCGGCGGGAATGAAGTCGATGCTTCCCGAATTCGACGCCTCGGGCACGCTCGTCGGGGGATCGCTGATCCATGGCACCGCGCGCGACTGGGCGAAGTTCGGCGAGTTCCTACGCAACAAGGGCGCGGTCAAGGGCGCGCAGATCATCCCGCGCCAGTGGATCGAGTTCATGGTCACGCCCTCCCCGCGCGAGGCGCAGTACGGTGCGCAGATCTGGCTCAACCGCACTCCCACTAGCGGCGAAGCCTCGCTGTTTCCCGATCGCGGTCCCAAAGACCTGTTCTCATGCATCGGCCACTTGGGCCAGTACGTGATGGTCAGCCCGAGCCGGGGCCTGACCGTGGTCCGCCTCGGCAAGACGCAGGACGACAAGCTCCCGCCGGTTGTCGACGGGCTTGCCGATATCGTCTCGCTCTACCGCTAGCGCCGCACCTCAAGGGAGGCGGAACAGCCCCTCGACCACGGTCACGCAATCGCCGCCGAGCAGCACGCGGTCCCCTTCGAGACGACAGGCAAAATCCGCGCCCCGCGCCGATGCCTGATGCGCGCTGAAGGTGTTGCGGCCGAGGCGGGTCGCCCAGAACGGCGTCAGCGCGGCATGGGCAGACCCGGTCGCCGCATCCTCGTCGATCCCGCCGCCGGGTACGAAGACGCGGCTGACGATGTCGGCACCCGATACGTGGCCCGCTCCGTCTGCGGTGGCGATGAACTGCACGTCGCCGAAGGCGAGCAGCGCCTTGAAATCGGGAGCAAGGGCAAGAACTTCGTCGGCTGTGGCGTAGTGGAACAGGTTGTAGCCATCGCACTGCCACACCTCTGTCGGCTGGCCCGGACCGAGCAGCGGCACCGCTTCGTCGAACGCGCCCGGTGCGGTCGGCACCGCTGGCAGCGACAGCACATAGCGTGCGCCATCGCGCGCCACTTCGAGAATGCCGGCCTTGCGCGTGGCAAAGGTGACCCGGCCACGCATCGGGTCTTGCGCAAGCACCACATGGCCAGACGCCAGCGTGGCGTGGCCGCACATCGCGACTTCCACTGCAGGGGTGAACCAGCGCAACTCGAAGTCCGCCACCCCGGTTTGGTCGGGCACGAGGAAGGCGGTTTCTGCGAACATGTTTTCCGCGCCGATCGCCTGAAGCGTGGCGTCATCAGGCCAGGCTTCGAGCATCATCACTGCGGCCTGATTGCCGCCGAGGGCACGGGCGGTGAAGGCATCGACGTGGAAGTAGGGTACTCTGGAATCGCTCACGTTGCAGGCGCTCCCGTGCTTGGCGAACCTTGGGCAAGGATGGCGGGGCTGGTGCCGTCAGGACCGGGGTTGAGCAGGTTCTCCGCGCCCATCATGTCCTCGTCGACCAGCCCTTCCGGATCGGGATGGATGAGGATTTCGACGCCGGGAAACTCCGCCGTCAGCTTGTCCTCGATCTCGTCCATAACACGGTGCGCCTCGGTCACGGTCATGCGTCCGTCGACCCAGACGTGGAACTGGACGAAATCGCGGTTGCCGCTGGTGCGGGTGCGCAAGTCATGCAGGCCCTTGAGTTCCGGGTGCTGGGCCACGACTTCAAGGAAGCGCTCGCGCTTTTCCAGCGGCCATTCGTGGTCCATCAGCTGCTCGATCGCTTCCTGCGACGCGCTCCATGCGCCCCAGCCGAGCCACAGCGCGATGCCGAAAGCGAACACCGCATCGGCACCCTTGATCCCGACGTAGGTATCGATGACGAGGGCTGCGATCACCGCGAGGTTCAGGAACAGGTCCGACTTGTAATGAACGTTGTCGGTGCTGATCGCGAGGCTGCCGGTCTGGCGGATCACGTGGCGCTGGTAGGCCAGCAGCGCGAAGGTTGCGGCCAGCGCGATGGTCGAGACAATCACGCCCGATTCGGCCTCTGCCACCTCAGCCTGCCCGACGAACTGGCCGACCGCGCGGAAAGCAAGGCCGATGGCCGAGATCGAGATCAGCACGACCTGGAACATCGCCGCCAGCGCCTCGGCCTTGCCGTGTCCGAAGCGGTGGTTGTGGTCATCGGGCTGCGAGGCGATCCAGACGCCGAGCAGGGTGGCAAGGCTCGCAACGAGATCGAGCGCAGTATCGGCCAATGACCCGAGCATCGCCGTTGACCCGGTCGAGAGCACCGCCCAGACCTTCAGGCCGACAAGCAGCACCGCCACCGAGGTGCTGGCAAGCGCGGCCTTGCGGTTGAGGTCGTTGTGCGTATCGGCGCGGGTCATGTCCATGGCGGGCGCCTTAGGGGTAAAGCAGGGTGCTGGTCCAGCCACCTGCGCCATCGCTGACGAAGCGGCGGCGTTCGTGCAGACGATAGTCGCGGTCCTGCCAGAACTCGATGGCCACAGGCGTCACGCGATAGCCTGACCAGTGCGCGGGACGCGGCACGTTGCCGTCGGGGTATTGCTCGCGCAGCGCTGTCACGCGATCAAGATAGGCCTGCCGGTCAGGCAGAGGGCGGGACTGGTCAGACGCTGCCGAACCCAGCCGCGATTCGGGATGGCGGCTGGCGAAGTAGGCGTCGGCTTCTTCCGGTGTGACCTCGGCAATCGCACCTTCGATGCGGATCTGGCGGCGGAGCGACTTCCAGTGGAACAGCAGCGCGACGTTGGGGTTCGCGGCCAGTTCCCCGCCCTTGCGGCTGTGGAAGTTGGTGTAGAACACGAAGCCGTCGGGGCCGTGGCCCTTAAGCAGCACCATGCGCACCGAAGGATGGCCATCGGGCGTAGCGGTGGCGAGCGCCATCGCGTTGGGGTCGTTGGGCTCGCTCGCCTGCGCCTGCGCAAACCATGATTCGAAGATCGCGAAAGGATCGGCGTGGGGAATCGCGTCGGAATTCTGTTCAGACTTCACGGGAGTTTCCTGAAAGGGTTTACGCTGTTTACACTGTCCAGAGAGAAACCGTCATGGGGCCTGACGGGCGTTGATTGACGCTCGTCGAGGTCCCCGCCTTCGCGGGGACTCTGCGCAAATTCGGGCGCTTCTCCATGACCGGGATCAATTGCATGGGTCCGGCCTACTCTTCTCGCGCAATGTAGGAAAGCCAACCTTGCGGGCAGGCCCTGCGCGCCCTAGCTAGGATGCCATGGCAGATCCGTATTCGATCCTGGGAGTTCCGCGCAGCGCGAGCGAGAAGGACATCAAGTCCGCTTACCGCAAGCTGGCCAAGGAACTGCACCCGGATACCAACAAGGACAATCCCAAGGCCACGGAGCGCTTCTCCGAAGTCACCCGTGCCTATGACCTGCTGTCGGACAAGGACAAGCGGGCGAAGTTCGACCGTGGCGAAATCGACGCCGACGGCAATCCGATGGGCCCGTTCGGCGGCGGCTTTGGCGGTGGCGGCGGAGGGTTTCGCGGCAACCAGGGCGGCTTCCGCCACGATGGCGGTTTCGAAGGCGGCTTCGGCGGCGGGCCGGAAGGCATCGACATCGGCGATATCTTCGAGGGCCTGTTCGGCGGGCGCGGAGGTATGGGAGCCGGTGGCATGGGCGGAATGGGCGGCGCGCGCCGCGGCCCTCCGCCAAAGGGTGCCAACGTCAACTACCGGCTGCAGGTCTCGTTCGTCGACGCTGCGACTCGCGCCAACCAGCGCATCACCCTGTCTGACGGCAAGACGGTCGACCTGAAGCTGCCTGCGGGCCTGGAAAGCGGCCAGCAGATGCGCCTTGCCGGCAAGGGCGAGCCTGGCCCGGGCGGCAATGGCGATGCCATCGTGACAATCGAGATCGGCAGCCACCCTTTCTACGAGCGCGATGGTGACAACATCCGGCTCGACCTGCCGGTCAGCCTCGCCGAAGCGCTGAACGGGGCCAAGGTGAAAGTGCCGACGGTCGACGGCGCCGTGATGCTCACCGTCGCGCCGGGAAGTTCGAGCGGGCGCACGCTTCGCCTCAAGGGCAAGGGTTTCACCCGCAAGGACGGCACGCGCGGGGACCAGCTGGTCACGCTGCAGATCGATCTTCCTGCCGATGACGGGGACCTGAAAGCGCGTCTCGAGGGTTGGGCGGACATGCGCAACCTTCGCGGCAAACTTGGTGTCTGAGGACACGCTCCCGTCATGAGCGCTTCCGGCCAGACACCGCCGGGGGCACGTCCTCTCGTCGACCTTCCCGACCTGTCGCCGGAAGCCCGGCGGCGTGAAGCGCTGCGCTGGCGTTCAGGCCTCTCCGAAGCGCGCCAGCGGCTCGGGCCGGGAAGCCGGGCGTGGGAAGTGATCAAGCGCGTGTGGACCGGCGTGTTCAACGATGGCTCGATCCATGCCGGAAACCTTGCCTACATGATCGTGATCGCGCTGTTTCCGTTCTTCATCACCGGGGCAGCGCTGTTCTCGTTCATCGGCGAGGCGAGCCAGCGGTCGGCCGCGATCGACACGGTGCTGATCGCCCTGCCCCCGGTTGTCGCCACCACGATCGAGCCGGTGGCGCGCAGCGTGATCGAGGCGCGCACCGGCTGGCTGCTGTGGATCGGCGGTATGGTCGGTCTGTGGACTGTGGGCAGTCTGGTCGAGACGATCCGCGACATCCTGCGGCGGGCCTATGGCACGCGCTGGGAACATGCCTTCTGGCGCTATCGCCTCGCTTCTACGGGAATCACGCTGGCGTCGGTCGTGCTGATCCTGCTGGCGATCTTCGCGCAGGTGCTGATCGGTGCGGCGCAGGAAGTGATCGAGGCCTTCCTGCCGCAATTCGGTTCGTTCGTGGGCAGCCTGTCGCTGTCACGCTTCGTGCCTGCGGTGGTACTCTACGGCGCGCTGTGGCTGCTGTTCATCTCGCTCACGCCGGGCGCCTATCGCGGTCGGGACTATCCGAAATGGCCGGGCGCGCTGTTCGTGACGGCATGGTGGATCGCGGTGACCACGGCGCTCCCAACTGCGCTGCGCACCTTTTTCTCCTACGATCTGACCTACGGCAGCCTTGCCGGGGTGATGATCGCCCTTTTCTTTTTCTGGCTGGTCGGCTTAGGGATGGTCGTGGGGGCCGAACTCAACGCCGCACTTGCCGAAACGCCGGAAGAGCGCGACATGCTGGGACAGGCCGACAATCGCGCGCGCGCTCAACAGGGCCGCGCCGGGAACGAGACAAGAAGCGAGAACGAGAACGCATGACCGGACTTATGCAAGGCAAGCGCGGGCTGATCATGGGCCTCGCCAATGACAAGTCGCTCGCCTGGGGCATTGCCAAGCAGCTGCACGAACATGGCGCGGAACTGGCCTTTTCCTATCAGGGCGAGGCGCTGGAAAAGCGCGTGCGTCCGCTGGCCGCGAGCCTTGGCAGCGATTTCCTGATCGAATGCGACGTGTCCGACATGGCCGCGCTCGACCAGACCTTCGAGACGCTCAAGGCGCGCTGGCCGACGATCGACTTCATCGTCCACGCCATCGGCTATTCAGACAAGAACCAGCTGCGCGGAAAGTTCTACGATACCACGCTCGACAACTTTCTGATGACGATGAACATCTCGGCCTACAGCCTGGTTGCCGTCACCAAGCGCGCGGTCGAGATGATGCCCAATGGCGGTTCGATCCTGACGCTGACCTATTACGGCGCGGAAAAGGTCGTGCCGCACTACAACGTGATGGGCGTGGCCAAGGCGGCGCTGGAAACCAGCGTGAAGTACCTCGCCAACGACTGCGGGCCGCAAGGCGTGCGCGTCAACGCGATCTCGGCAGGCCCGATCAAGACGCTGGCTGCCAGCGGCATCGGCGACTTCCGCTACATCCTCAAGTGGAACGAGCTGAACAGCCCGCTGCGCCGCAACGTGACCATCGAGGACGTCGGTGGCGCGGGGCTCTATTTCCTGTCCGACCTGTCATCGGGCGTGACCGGCGAAACGCATCACGTGGACGCGGGCTACCACACCGTCGGCATGAAGCAGGAAGACGCGCCGGATATTGCCTTGGGTTGATTTACCGGCTGTCGCCGGTGCCCACCCCCAACCCCTCCCGCCTGCGGGAGGGGGGAACAAGGCACAGCGCCTGCCCTCCCGCAGGCGGGAGGGCCGCGAGACTTAGGGAGCCGTAGGCGAGCTTAGTCGCAGCGGGGTGGGCAATCAGGGTTGAGCTGGCGTCGCCACGGGCGGAGTAGCCTGTTCGCCTGCCTGCTCACGTTCGCGCTTCAGGCGGGCTTCGTATTCCTTCTCGATCTGCTCAACCCGGCCCTGTTCGGCAGCCGCATCGGCATCGATCGTTTCAAGGCGCTTGGCGCGCTCTTCCTCGATCAGCTTGCCGAACTGAACGTCGGAGCTGTTGCGCTTCTCGGCATATGCGCGGTCGATCAGGCGAGTGAGGCAGCCCGTGGCACCACCCGCGCCGACGGCTGAGCAAGAGTTCGTGCCGAAGTTGCCGACCGTTTCATAGGCGCGAACCTTTTGGCTCCACGCCTGATTGACCAGCGCGTTGGGATTGTCGCGCAGCGGCTTGGGGATGCGGAAGCGCTCTTCCTCTTCCTTGCGCGCGCAGACGGTGATCGTGTTGCCTTCGGACTTGGGGCAGGGATCGTCGCCATAGACGATCAGTTGGTTGACCTTCTCGCCCGCTGGATCGACGAGTCCCTGATCGGCCCCTTGCGCAAAAGCAGGGGCGGCAAGCGCGCTCGAAAGCAGCAGGGCGGCAGGGATCAGGCGCTTCATAATCGGTCTCCGGTCAGGCTCTGCCCGATATAGGGCGCGACTGCCGTGAATGGTAGATGAAGCGCGGTCGTTGCGGGGAATCAAATCCGCCGCGAAAGTGCGATGGCCGCGCGGCAACCGAGGCGGATGGCGTGGAACATCAGCGGGTAAGCCGGGGCTTTATCCGCACCTGCAGCAAGCGCAGCGTCGCGGTGCTCGCGTTCGTCGTCGCGGAATTCGCGGATCATGTCGGCGAGTTCGGGGTCTTGGTCGCCCAGTTCTTCGAGCTGTTCGGTATAGTGCCGGTCGATCTCTGTCTCGATCGCGGCGGTGCAGGCCATCGCCGCTTCAGGGCCGATCAGCGCGGTGGCAGCGCCCAAAGCGAACCCGGCAGCGGACCATACCGGCTGCAGCGCGGTGGGACGGACGCCGCGACGGGCAAGCAGGGCATCGAACTTGGCGCGGTGCCCAGCTTCCTGTTCGGCCATCGCGGCGATCTCTGCCGAATGAGGGCCACGATTGCCCATGACCGCAAGCTGGCCTGCATAGATGCGGGTCGCACCGAATTCGCCGGCCTGGTCGACGCGAAGCATTTCGGCGGTTTTGGACATATCAGGTTCCCTTGCGGCCTTTGCCGAGCAGCGCAAGCACGAGGATCGCGCCGGTGATCGAGATCAGGAAGTTGAACCCGGCGAGGCTGATTCCGAAGAGGTCCCAAGGGGCAACATCGCAGCGGACGACCGGCGCATTCATGATCGCATCAAGCGGATTGCCGCCGCCTGCCACGGTCGAACAGGCGGTGACGCCTTCCCACCAGCCATATTCGACGCCTGCGTGGAAGCCCCCGATCAGGCCGGAAATGCCGATGGCAATGGCGGCGAGCGTGACCGTGAGATCGCCTGATCCTTTGCCCTTCATCGTGCACGCCAGAAGCGCGAGCACGATTGCGGCGATATGCGGATAACGCTGCCACCAGCACATCTGGCACGGATAGAGCCCGAACACGAACTGCGAGATCAGTGCCCCGCCCATCAGGGCTGCGGGTACGATCAGGGCGAGCGCATAGGCGGCGATCCGGGACTGATGCGAGGTCATGGGCCGTGCCCTATTACCGCTTCAGCTTTGCGGCAAGAGCGCTCCTCGGGACGGTGCGGCCCAGCGTCTGTACCGCGTAGTAGAGCTGGAAATCCTTGATGTTCTTGGCCTTCAGCTCTTCCGGCGTCATCTTGAAGCGTGGGTCTTCGACCTTGTCCTTTTCGAGATCCTTGTCGTCCAGCTTGATCTCGTTGATCAGGTGGCCGCGCAAGTCGCTCTCGCGGTAGGAGCGCAGCTGGCGCTTGCGCAGGTCGGGGTCGGAAATCTGCGGCACGGCAATGTCGGGATCGATGCCGCCTTCCTGCACGCTGCGGCCCGAAGGCGTGTAATAGCGCGCGGTGGTGATCTTTACGGCGGTATCGCGGGTCAGCGGGATCAGCGTCTGCACGCTGCCCTTGCCGAAGCTGCGCTGGCCCATGACCACGGCGCGGTGCTGGTCCTGCAGGGCACCCGCAACGATTTCGGAAGCCGAGGCCGAGCCCTCGTCGATCAGCACAATCATCGGGACGCCCTTGGCGATGTCGCCCTTGGTGTCGATCTCGGCGGGATAGACTTCGGTATCGCGCGCATAGCGGCCGCGCTGCGAGACGATGGTGCCGTGATCGAGGAACAGGTCAGACAGGGCCACCGCTTCATCAAGCAAGCCGCCCGGATTGCCGCGCAGGTCGAGCACGAGGCCAGTGACCTTGCCGCCAGCCTTGGCCCTGGCATCGTTCCACGCCCTTTGGACCGAGGCACCGACGTCGGCGCTAAAGCTGGAGACAGAGATCACCGCGACGTTGCCCTGGAGTTCCCACTCGACCGGCTTCAGTTCGATGATCTTGCGGGTGATCGTCACGTCAAACGGTTCGTCGCGGCCGGGGCGGAACACGCTGAGCTTGATCTGCGTGCCGGGAACGCCGCGCATCTGGTCAACCGCCTCGTCGAGCGAGCCGCCATAGATCAGCTTGCCATCGAGGTGCGTGATGAAATCGCCAGCCTTGACCCCGGCGAGGTCAGCCGGGCTGCCCTTGGTCGGCGCGATCACCTTGACCGCGCCGTCGTCCATGGTCACCGACAGGCCAAGGCCGCCGTAGGAACCTTCGGTCTGTGTGCGCAGGTTCTCGAAATCGCGGGCATCGAGATAGGCGCTGTGCGGGTCGAGCGTGGCGAGCATGCCGTCAATCGCGCCCTTGAGCAGCTTGTCGTCGTCAACCGGCTCGACATAGTTGGCCTTGATCCGCTCATAGACGGCCATCAACTTCCCGAATTCTGGGCCGGACTTTGCATCGACCGCGGCAAGGCCGGTGGTCGCCACCGGAATCAGCGCGACGGCAGTGACGAGCGCGGTTGCGCGCAGGAAGGGGGCGAACTTCATGTGCCCGGGGGCCTTTCGCGAAGAGGCATTCATTGCAAGTGTTCTATAACCGGCGATGAATTAACGCCAGATGAGGTTTTGGGACAGGGCAAGCGCCATGAACCGCCGATATGCTTCGACCAGCGCCGACTTCAGCCGCGCAGATCGAGTGGATTGACCGGGGTGCCATCGCGGCGAAGCTCAACCGTCAGCACCGGGCGTCCAGGCCCGGCCGTGCCGATGGGCGAGCCCTGCACCACCTTCTCGCCCACGCTTGCGGCGATCTGGCCAAGATTGGTGACGAGCGTGGTCCAGCCGCCCGCATGCTCGATGATCACGATCCGCCCGTAGCCGCGATAGGGGCCGGCAAAGGCGATGCGCCCGTCGGCGGGGGAGATGATCTGCGCGCCGCCCGCCGGAGCGAGAGCTACGCCAGTGGTGAGCCCGGTCGAGGACTTCTCGCCGTAGCCGGCCACGAGTCGGCCGGAGACGGGCATGATCCATGGGAGCTTTGGCGATCCCGTTGCCGCCAGCGGTGTGGGCGCGTCGATCACGCGGAGGACTTCACCGGGGCGAGAGGGTGGCAGCACCGGGCCCGGGAGTGCGGCAAGGCTCTGGCGCAGGGCACCATCGGCTTCGAGGCGGGACATCAGCGCCGAGAGGTCGCGGGTCTGTTCGGCCAGCGCGAGGGCGCGGTCGGTCTCACGGCTCGCCACGCCTTGTGCGGCGCGCGAGGCGAGGCGCTGGCGGCTTTCGAGTGCTGCCAGTTCGATCCGGCGCGCGGCAAGGCCCTTCTCGCCCTCGCGCCGCTGGGTGGCCGCGAGGCGTGCCTCGTCCTGCAGGCGGCGGCCGCGCAGGATTTCGGCGCGAAGACCCGCAGTGCGGCGGCGGACTTCGGGGAGCATGGTCTCCATCACCGCGCGCAAATGCACCGTATCGCGCAAGCTTTCGGCGCGGACGAGGCTGAAAGCGAGCGGGCGGCGGGCCATCATCTGCAGTGCTGCGGTGAGCCGCACGACCGGCTCCTGCCGCTCGGCCATGCGAGCGCGCAAGCGTTCGCGCTGGCGGTCGATCAGAGTGATCTTGGCCTGCGCGAGCTGGATCTCGGCTTCGGACTGCTGAATGCGTGCGGCGACGGCGGCGGCTTCCTGCGCGGTACGATCCGCTTCGGCGCCTGCCTTGCGCGCGGCCAGTTCGAGCTGCTCGGCACGGGTACGCGACTGGGCGAGGGCCTGCCCTGCCCGGCGCAGGACCTCACCGGCCTCGCCCGCGTCGGCATAGGGCGTGCCCTGCTGTGCTATCGCCTGCCAACCGGCGACCCCGGCAAGTGCCAGAACGCTGGCAACGAAGAGAAGGCGTGACGTCATGCCGCCAGCTATCCCTCGCGATGGTAGGGATGGCCAGCAAGAATGCTGGTTGCCCGCCAGAGCTGTTCGGCCAGCATCGCGCGGGCCATCATGTGCGGCCAGGTGGCCTTGCCGAAAGCGATCAGGAGATCGGCGGAATCACGCAAAGGGTCATCATGGCCGTCCGCCGCACCGATCAGGAACCGCGTCTCGCGCACGCCATCGTCGCGCCAACGCCCGAGGATCGCGGCAAACTCGCTGGAGGTGAGTTGCTTGCCCCGCTCATCAAGCGCCACGGTGCGCGATGGGGTTTGCGAGGGTTGCGGGACAGTGCCGCCCCGATCAGGCAGTTCGCTGACCTTCCAGCCCCACGAAATGCGCTTGGCATAGCGCTCGACCAGCTCCGCCTCGGGCGAACGGCCGATCTTTCCGCGAGCGATGACGTGGAGCAGCATGGGGCTGGTCTAGCCGGGAATCGGCGACAAGAGAATCCCTTGGCGAAAAAGCAGCGGCACCAGTCCGCTCCCCCGGTACGATCACCTCACCGGGTAGGCTCTGGGTGGTCGGGCCGGGGAGTGGGCCAAAAACAGAAAGCCGCGCCGCAAGCCCTTGGCGGATGCCAAGGGCGTACCGCAAGTTACGCCGCGCCCGCGTCTCCGAAGGCCCACATGCGTTCGAGGTTGTAGAACGTGCGCACTTCCGGGCGGAACAGGTGGACGACGACGTCACCGGCATCGATCAGCACCCAGTCAGCTGCGGGCAAGCCCTCGATCCGCACGTGGCCAAAGCCGCCTTGCTTGATCCGCTCGGCCAGCTTCTGCGCCATCGAGGCGACCTGACGGGTCGAGCGGCCCGAGGCGATCACCATGTAATCGGCCACAGAGCTTTTGCCCTCGAGCGGGATCGAAACGACCTCCTGCGCCTGATCATCGTCAAGCGACTGCAGCACGAGATCGTGCAGCGCGGCGGGCGTGTAGGGGGTCTTTTGGGCTGTGTCGGCCTTGGCCGACAGCGGTTGAACGCTGGTCATGTCGCGCGAAATGGCCTCCGTGGCTCAAGAGTCAAGGAATAACGGTTGGAACGCGCAAGAGTTTCACCTCTCCACCCCATGGTGGAAGGGCAGCAAAGGCATTGCGCGGTCAGGATTTTCCTCGCTTTACAATCGATCCTTTTACCTGACGATGCGTGACGGCATCGCGCAGGACCGCAGCGGACATGCGGTGCGACCAATCAGGATCATCGGCGCGAATCGCGCTGGCGGACCGATGGTCAGGATCGAAGCGAAGAATGGTCAGCGCCGGAGCGCTCCGCATTGCGCCGGAAACAAACTGTCCGGGCCGCTGACGCCAGCGGCGCAGCCAGGCCATGGCAGGACTTGCCAAGGCAGCCGAATCATAACCCGGACGCGCGATCACCGCAATCGGCATCTCGCGCGCGATCTGTCGCCAGTGTTTCCACTTGTGGAACTGGGCAAGGTTGTCCGCGCCCATCAGCCAGATGAACCGCCGCCGAGGGTATCGATGCCTGATCGCGCGCAGTGCGTCGACGGTGAAGCGCGTTCCGAGTTCGCGCTCGATTGCCGTCGCGCGGATCGGCGCATTGCGGCTCATCGCCATGGCTGATGCCATTCGCGCTTCGAGCGGGGCCATACCCTCCACCGGCTTGAGCACGTTGCCGGGCGAGACCAGCCACCACACTTCATCAAGCCCGAGCGCCTCGATCGCAAACAGCGTGACCCGGCGATGGCCGCCGTGCGCAGGATTGAAGCTGCCGCCGAACAGGCCGGTCAGGGGAGCCGCAGGCGCTTTCAGGGGCGGACCTGCCCCGAACCGCGCACCAGCCACTTGTAGGTGGTGAGACCTTCGAGCGCGACCGGACCACGAGCATGCAGGCGGCCCGTAGCAATGCCGATCTCCGCGCCGAGGCCGAACTCGCCACCGTCAGCAAACTGGCTTGAGGCGTTATGCATGACGATCGCGCTGTCGACCTCGGTGAGGAAGCGGTCAGCCACGGCCTGGTCCTCGGTCACGATGGCGTCCGTATGGCCCGAGGCGTGGGCCGAGACATGGGCAAGCGCTTCATCAAGGCCATCGACCACGGCAACCGAAAGGATCGCGTCGAGATATTCGGTGTCCCAGTCGTTAGCGGCGACCGGCACGATGCGAGGATCGATGGCGCGGGCGCGGGCATCGCCACGCAATTCGCACCCGGCATCGAGCAGCGGTTCGACGAGACCGTGCGGATCGGGATAGGTCGCGTCGATCAGCAGCGTTTCCATCGCCCCGCAAATGCCGGTGCGGCGCATCTTGGCGTTGAGCACGATGGCCTTGGCCATGGCAGGATTGGCAGCGGCGTGGACGAACGTGTGGTTGATGCCATCGAGGTGGGCCAGCACCGGCACGCGGGCATCGGCCTGCACGCGGGCGACGAGGCTCTTGCCACCGCGAGGCACGATCATGTCGATCAGCCCGGCAGCCGCCAGCATCGCGCCGACAGCGGCACGGTCCTGCGTAGGCATGAGTTGCACCGCCTCGGCGGGAACGCCGCCTTCAACGAGTCCTGAAACCAGCGCCTTGTGGATCGCCCGGTTTGAATGAACCGCCTCGGACCCGCCGCGCAGGATCGTGGCGTTGCCCGAGCGCACGCAGAGCGCGGCGGCATCGGCGGTCACGTTGGGGCGGCTTTCGTAGATGATCCCGATGACGCCCACAGGAATGCGCAGGCGCTGCAGGACCATTCCGTTGGGACGCGCGGCCTCGGAGATCACTTCCCCGACCGGGTCGGCAAGGCTGGCCACCTGCTCCACCGCATCGGCAATACCAGCAAGCCGCTCGGGCGTTAGCTGCAACCGGTCGAGCAGTGCGCCGGTCAGGCCGTTGGTCTCGCCATTGGCCATGTCGCGGGCGTTTGCCGCCAGAATGTCAGCCTCAGCCGCGCGCAGGGCTGCTGCGGCGAGCTTGAGCGCATGTTCCTTGGCTGGCGAATCCATCCGCGCCAGAACGCGCTGGGCTGCGCGGGAAGAACGGGCGAGACCTTCGACAAGATCGGTCACGGATTCGGGCTGGGACACGGATGCAGTAGACATGCGATGCGCCCTAGCACCGGGGGCAAGGCCTGTCATCCAGATGGATTACGGCGCAAGCGCTTCGGAGAATGGTGCACATGCGGCAATGCGGTGCATCACAAGAATGCAAACGATTCATCGGGGGACTCACACGACTCGGCGCACTTGGCGGGATTCCGATTCGCCAGCCGGGAACCCGGCGGCTAGTCCGCGCCGCGACGGGAACTGGATTAACCAAGCCACACGAATAACGACTCGGGGGTCGCCTGCCTGTGCCATCCATAAAGCCTGCCCGCTTTGCGGCTGTGCCAGCCTTGGCTGATGCGATAGCGCGCGTCCGCGTCTGGTTCCCCGAACGCGAATTCTTCATGCGCTCGCAAGGGCAGGTCCGGTTCATCCGCATTTCCTCGCGCCTGCAGATGACTGTGGCGGGAGCCGTTGCCGGGGCCATGCTGCTCTGGCTCGTGGTCATGGCGGCAACGCTGATTTCCCAATTCACCGCATCGCGCGACCGCGCCGAATTGCTTGAGCGCGAAGCCGCCGTTGCATCGGCAGAAAGCCGCGTTGCGAAGTATCGTGGCGGGCTGGAAGGCGTGGCGGACGATCTCAACCGCCGTCAGGACTTCATCGAGAAGGCCATCGAAGGGACGATCGGCGAACTGCCCAAGGACCTCCCGCAAGGCACAGTGTCTGACAGCAGTGGCGAGGCGAGCAAGACCGTCCGCAAGATTTCAATGGAATTGCCTGAGGCGAAGGGCCTCGCCGAAGTCGAAGCACGCCAACTGGCCTTTATCGAGCGACTGACCCGCTTTGCCGATGCGCGGTCGGCCCAGGCCGAGACGGCAATCCGCCGCGTCGGGCTCAACCCCGCGATGCTGCGCGCCTCGGCCCGCGAAGGCCAGGCCAAAAACGGAATGGGCGGCCCGCTGATCCGCCTGTTCACCGGCAGCGACGACACGGTCGATCCGCGCTTTGCCCGCCTCGGCGCGAGCCTCGAGCGCATGGCCGCACTGGAAAAGGGCCTTCGCCGCATCCCCAACACGCTGCCCGCGAGCCTCGAATACATCTCTAGCGGCTTCGGCTATCGTTCCGACCCGTTCACCGGTGGCCCTGCGTTCCACGCAGGCCTCGATTTCCGCGGTCCGGTGGGCGCTCCGATCTATGCCGCAGCAGCAGGGACGGTCAGCTTTGTCGGTCAGCGGCAGGGTTATGGCAACGTCGTCGAAGTCAGCCATGGCAACGGCCTGATGACGCGCTATGCGCATATGTCGCGTACCGAAGCGCGCTTTGGCCAGAAGGTCGAGGCCGGCAGCGAGATCGGCAAGATCGGCAATACCGGGCGCTCCACGGGCCCACATCTCCATTTCGAAGTGCGGATCAACGACCGTCCGGTCAACCCGCGCCCGTTCCTTGAGGCAAACAGGCATGTTCAGGAAATCCGCGCCGGAAGCACCGCGCACACCAACGGGGAGTAACACGACGATGGCCGCGACCTTCTCCGTTCTGGGTCCCGATGTTGCCGTAAAGGGCGATCTTTCGGCCAGTGCAGATCTGCACATCGACGGCACGGTCGAGGGCGACATCACCTGCGTCGCGCTCGTTCAGGGCGAGAAGAGCACGGTGACCGGCGCGATCAAGGCGCAGAGCGCGCGGCTTTCGGGCACGGTCCACGGCTCCATCGAGGCGGGCGAACTGGTGATCCTCAAGACCGCGCGCATTCATGGCGACGTGTCTTATGACGCGCTGACGATCGAACAGGGCGCGCAGGTCGATGGCCGCTTTGCCCATCGCGTCCATGCGGGCGAAGAGCCCTCGCTCACGCTGGTCAGCTGAGGGGTTCCAAAACAAAACTTGCCGATTCGCCATTCCCGTCTTACATCGACCCCGTTCAAGGCCGCTCCGCAAGGGGCGGCCCTTATTGTATCCGCTTTTCAGGTGACCCGCATTTGCGGCGTCCCTCTTCCGGGAGATTGTCCGTGAGCACCCAGCCCACGTATCCGCTGATGCCGCACGCCACCGCGTCGTGGCTCGTCGACAATACCGCACTCACGTTCGAGCAGATCGCCGAGTTCTGCGGGCTGCACATCCTTGAAGTGCAGGCGATGGCCGATGATCTGGCCGGCCAGAAGTACACCGGGCGCGATCCGATCCACTCGGGCGAACTCAACCAGGCCGAGATCGACAAGGGTCAGGCAAACCCCGAATACAAGCTCAAGATGCAGCGCGCGCCGATCTCGGTCAGCCGCACCAAGGGGCCGCGCTACACGCCGGTCTCGAAGCGTCAGGACAAGCCCGACGGCATCGCCTGGATCCTGCGCAACCATCCGGAAGTTTCGGACGCGCAGATCGGCAAGCTGATCGGCACCACCCGCACCACCATCGCCGCGATCCGCGATCGCAGCCACTGGAACATCGGCAACATCAATCCGAAGGACCCGGTGACGCTCGGCCTGTGCTCGCAGCGCGAACTGGATTCGCTGGTGGCCAAGGCGGCGAAGAAGGCGGGTATCGAGGACAACGGCGAAGCCGCCCTGCGCCTCGGCACCGACCGCGAGGCCCTGATCGAGGAGCTGCGCGCCGAGCGCGACGCCTCGGCCAAGGCCGCATCGGAAGCCGCGCAGGAAGCCGAAGCCGCCGCCTGGCTCGCCGCCCGCCGCGCCGAGGGTTTATCGGACAGCTGAGGCTGGGGTTATTGCTGGAATGAAAAGGCCGCCCTTGCGAAGGGGCGGCTTTTTTCTTGGCTATCGCCAATTCCCACCCCCAACCCCTCCCGCTTGCGGGAGGGGGGATGACGGCACTGCGCTTTTACTCCCCTCCCGCAGGCGGGAGGGGCTGGGGGTGGGCATCGCGCGCAGCGCGACTATCGACTGCAGCCTAAACCGCCAGCACGATCTTCCCGATATGGCTGCCCTTCTCCATCCGCGCGTGAGCAGCGGCGGCTTCCGCCAGCGGGAAAGTCTGGTCCATGATCGGGCGCAACTCGCCTGCGGCGACCAGTGGCCAGACCGTCTCGCGGATCTCGGAGGCGAGCGCCGCCTTGAACGCCTTCGAGCGCGGGCGCAGGGTCGAGCCCGTCAGCGTGATGCGGCGGCGCATGATTTCGGCCATGTTCAGTTCGGCCTTGAGACCGCCCTGCACCGCGATGGTGACGTGGCGCCCGTCATCGGCCAGGCACTTGATATTGCGCGCCACGTAGTCGCCCGCGACCATGTCGAGCACCATGTCTACGCCCCGGCCTTCGGTGATGCGCCCGACTTGCTCGACGAAATCGCTGGCCTTGTAGTCGATCGCATGGGCCGCCCCGATCGCCAGCGCCTGCGCGCACTTTTCCGCGCCGCCGCAGGTGACGATGACCTTCACGTCGAACAGCTTGCCCAGCAGCACCGCCATCGAGCCGATCCCGCTGGTGCCGCCGTGGACGAGGATCGTCTCGCCCGGCGCCGCCATCCCGCGCTCGAACACGTTGTGCCAGACGGTAAACAGCGTTTCCGGAATGGCCGCAGCCTCTACCAGTGAGAGGCCGGTGGGGACCTGCAGGCACTGCGCGGCCTCTGCAATGCAGTATTGCGCATAACCGCCGCCGGCGACCAGCGCACAGACCATTGTACCGGTAAACGGCCAGGTCACGCCTTCGCCCATAGCGACGATCTGACCCGAAATCTCCAGTCCCGGCAGGGGCGAGGCATCGGGCGGCGGCGGATAGAAGCCCTGCCGCTGGATCACGTCGGGCCGGTTGACGCCCGCAAACGCAACCTTGACCAGCACCTGACCCGGCCCCGGCACCGGCACCGCAACCTGTTCGGGGCGAAGCACGTCCGGTCCGCCGGGAGCATCCCAGCCGATTGCCGTCATTGTTGCAGGAATGCCGCTCATCCGATGCCCTTGTTGCTACCGAATACCAATTTGCGTCTGGCTAGCCCACGCAGGGCGTTGACAGCAAGGCATTGCAGTGCACAAACTGACCGCAATGGACCTAGACGAGCGCCCTCGCCCGAAAGGGGATCTGGCCAGCCAGCTGGCAACGGAGCTGCTCGACCCCTATTCGCACGATGAACTGAACGAGCGCATCCGCCTGCTCGAGCTGGAGATCATGCGCACCGTGGCGCATCGCGACAAGGCCAGCGCCCATCGCGCCGCCGCCGAAGCCCTGTTCGGAAAGCCCCCGCCTTCAGGTGAAGCGGGATGATGTGCGACGCCCTTCCTTTTGCCGGAGGGCGTCCCCATATCGCCGTATATGATGATGTCTTCAGGGCATCTGTCTTCACCCTCACACGTGGTTTAGCCACAGTTAATAACGCGTGTGCACTCTCCCCTTCAGGGAACCCATCGGCGCCAGCCAGAAAGTAGCCGCAACATGCCCAGTTTCGCCCAGAGCCTCGAGAAAACGCTGCACACCGCGCTCGCCAATGCATCCGAGCGCAGCCACGAGTACGCGACTCTCGAGCATCTCCTGCTGGCCCTGATCGACGATCCGGATGCGGCGCAGGTCATGCAGGCCTGCGGCGTGGACCTTGGCGATCTGGGTGACGTGGTGCGCCAGTACCTCGATCAGGAATACCAGTCGCTCAAGACGCAGGAAAAGGCCGATCCGCAGCCGACCGCCGGGTTCCAGCGGGTGATCCAGCGCGCCATCCTTCACGTGCAGTCCTCGGGCAAGGACACCGTGACCGGAGCGAACGTGCTGGTCGCGCTGTTTTCCGAACGCGATTCCTACGCGGTCTATTTCCTCCAGCAGCAGGACATGAGCCGCCTGGATGCCGTCAGCTTCATCAGCCACGGCATCGGCAAGGGCGGCCGTCAGGTCGAGGGCCGCACGCCCAAGGGCGCGGAGGAAGAGGCACCCAAGCAGCAGGAAGAGAAGGCCGACGCCAAGGGCCAGAAGAAGGAAACCGCGCTCGACCAGTTCTGCGTCAACCTCAACGAGAAGGCGCTGAACGGCAAGGTCGATCCGCTGATCGGGCGTGGCCCCGAAGTGGACCGCACGATCCAGATCCTGTGCCGCCGCTCCAAGAACAACCCGCTCTATGTGGGCGATCCGGGCGTGGGCAAGACGGCGATTGCCGAAGGCCTTGCGCGCAAGATCGTCGAGGGCGACGTTCCCGAAGTGCTGTCCGAGGCGGTGATCTACTCACTGGACATGGGCAGCTTGCTCGCCGGTACGCGCTATCGCGGTGACTTCGAGGAACGCCTCAAGCAGGTCGTTTCCGAACTCGAGAAGATGCCGCACGCGGTGCTTTTCATCGACGAGATCCACACCGTGATCGGTGCCGGTGCCACCAGCGGCGGCGCGATGGATGCTTCGAACCTGCTCAAGCCCGCGCTTTCGGGCGGGACGATCCGCTGCATCGGCTCGACCACTTACAAGGAGTTCCGCAACCACTTCGAAAAGGACCGCGCCCTGCTGCGCCGGTTCCAGAAGATCGACGTGAACGAGCCGACCATCGAGGACACGATCAAGATCCTTCGCGGCCTTCGCACCGCGTTCGAGGAACACCACAAGGTCAAGTACACCCCCGATGCGATCAAGACCGCGGTCGAACTGTCGGCGCGCTACATCAATGACCGCAAGTTGCCCGACAAGGCGATCGACGTGATCGACGAAGTGGGCGCGATGCAGATGCTGGTGCCGCCTTCGAAGCGCAAGAAGACCATCACCGCGCGCGAGATCGAGCAGGTCATCGCGACGATGGCGCGCATCCCGCCCAAGTCGGTGTCGAGCGACGACAAGAAGGTGCTCGAACATCTCGACCGCGACCTGAAGCGTCTGGTGTTCGGTCAGGACAAGGCCATCGAGGTGCTGTCCTCGGCGATGAAGCTCAGCCGCGCTGGCCTGCGCGATGCAGACAAGCCGATCGGCTCGTTCCTGTTCTCCGGCCCCACCGGCGTCGGCAAGACCGAAGTCGCGCGCAGCCTTGCCCAGATCATGGGCATCCCGCTGCAGCGCTTCGACATGTCGGAATACATGGAGCGGCACTCGGTCTCGCGCCTGATCGGTGCGCCTCCGGGCTATGTCGGCTTCGATCAAGGCGGTCTGCTCACCGACGCCATCGACCAGCAGCCGCACTGCGTCCTGCTGCTCGACGAAATCGAGAAGGCCCATCCTGACCTGTTCAACATCCTGCTGCAGGTGATGGACAACGGGCGGCTGACCGACCACCACGGCAAGACCGTCGACTTCCGCAACGTGGTCCTGATCATGACCACCAACGCGGGCGCCTCGGACATGGCGCGGCAGGGGATCGGCTTTGGCGACGTGTCGAAGGCCGACGCGGGCGATGAGGCGGTGAAGAAGATGTTCACGCCTGAATTCCGCAACCGTCTCGATGCGATCGTGCCGTTCAGCTACCTGCCGACCGAAGTCGTCAGCCGCGTGGTAGACAAGTTCATCCTGCAGCTCGAACTCCAGCTGGCTGAACAGAACGTCCACATCCAGTTCGATGCCGACGCGCGCAGCTGGCTGGCCAGGAAGGGCTATGACAAGCTCTATGGCGCCCGCCCGATGGCCCGCCTGATCCAGGAAAAGGTCAAGAAACCGCTCGCCGAGGAACTGCTGTTCGGCAAGCTGGCCAATGGCGGCGAGGTCCACGTCAGCCTGAAGGAGGATGCGCTCTCCTTCGAGCTGACCCCGGCCGCACCCAAGCTGGTCAAGAAAAAGGCGAAGAAGGGCAAGGCGGGCTCCGCCGCGACTGAAGAGCCGAGCGCCGACGAAGCCGAGTAAGCTTCTTCCTCGCGCAAGAGATCAAGGCCTGCCCCATCAGGGGTGGGCCTTTTTCTTTTTCGGAAGGGGTTTCCCGCAGAGATGCAAAGTTGCGCAGCGCAACTTCACGGCACGAAGGGCACTGGAACCCAAAGGCCGAACCGTCCATTTCACGATGATGGCGCTGCACTTCTCCTGGCTGAGACCCGAACCGCACGGGCTTTACGTTGCCCCCGCCGATGCGTGGATCGACCCGGCGCGGGCGGTGGATACGGCGCTGGTCACGCACGGCCACGCCGATCACGCACGCGGTGGGCATGGGCTCACCATCGCCACGCCCGAGACGCTGGCGATCATGGCGCTGCGCTATGGCGTACTGGAAACGGCCGCGACGCCTGTGGCCTATGGCGAGACGGTGCGGCTGAAAGGTGGTGTCAGCGCAACTTACGTCCCGGCAGGCCATGTCCTCGGTTCGGCACAGATCCTGCTCGAACATGCGGGTGAGCGTGTGGTCGTGACCGGCGACTACAAGCGCCGCGCCGATCTTACCTGCCCGCCGTTTGCGGTGACGCCCTGCGATGTCTTCGTGACCGAGGCGACCTTTGGCCTACCGGTGTTCCGCCATCCGCCGATTGCCGACGAAATGGCCAAGCTTCTCGCCGCGCGCGAGAATGACGCTGGGCGGTGCGTGCTGGTCGGGGCCTATGCGTTGGGCAAGGCGCAGCGGGTAATCGCGGAGCTTCGCGCCGCCGGGTATCATGAGACGATCTGGCTGCACGGCGCGATGGAGCGGATGTGCAGGCTCTATGAGGAGCACGGCGTCGATCTTGGCGATCTGAGGCAGGTGGCAGGGGTGGCAAAGGCGGCGCTGGAAAACGCCATCGTGGTCTGCCCGCCCTCTGCACTCAATGATCGCTGGAGCAGGCGCCTGCCCGATCCGGTCACCGCCATGGCGTCAGGCTGGATGCGCGTGCGGCAGCGGGCGCGGCAACGCGGCGTCGAACTGCCGCTGATCATCTCCGACCATGCCGACTGGGACGAGCTGACCCAGACCATCGCGCAAGTAAACCCGTCCGAAACGTGGGTCACCCATGGCCGCGAGGAAGCGCTGTTGCGCTGGTGCGAACTGACCCAGCGCAAGGCCCGCGCGCTGGCGCTGGTGGGGTATGAGGATGAGGACGACTGATGGAGCGCTTCGCCGCCCTGCTCGATGCGCTCGTGCTCACCCCATCGCGCAATGCCAAACTGGGGCTGCTGGCCGACTACTTGCGCGAAACACCCGATCCGGACCGGGGCTGGGCGCTGGCCGCACTGACCGACGGGCTGGACTTTCCGGCAGTGAAGGCCAGCCTGATCCGCAGCCTGATGGCCGAGCGGGTCGATCCCGTGCTGTGGACGCTCAGCCGCGATTACGTGGGCGATACTGCCGAGACGGCAAGCCTGCTCTGGCCGGAACCTGTGGGTGTTCAACATCCCACGCCGACTGTCGCCGAAGTGGTCGATACACTGCACGCCACCACACGCAGCACCGCGCCTGCCGTCGTGGCAGAGCTCATGGACCGTCTTGACGTCAATGGTCGCTATGCTTTTCTGAAGCTTGCGACTGGCGCCATGCGCATCGGCATCTCCGCAAGGCTGGCGAAAGTGGCATTTGCCCAAGCCTTCGACGTCAGCGTGGAAGACGTCGAGGAGTACTGGCACGGGCAGGCCCCGCCCTACATTCCGCTGTTCGACTGGGCGGCAAATGGTGCGGCCCCGCCGCGAACCGATCTGCTGCCGTTGTTCCGGCCGTTCATGCTCGCCCATCCGTTGGAGGCGGAAAGCCTCGACCTGTCGGAATTCGCGGCGGAGTGGAAGTGGGACGGGATTCGCGTGCAGATCGTCCACGTTGCGGGCGAAACGCGCGTCTATTCGCGCGGTGGCGACGACATCTCGGGGACATTCCCGGAAGTGACCGCCGCGCTGACAATCCCTTGCGTGCTCGATGGCGAATTGCTCGTGCGTGGAGCACATCAGGGTGGCGAGATCGGGGGGGCGGCGAGTTTCAATGCGCTCCAACAGCGCCTGGGCCGCAAGACGGTGTCGAAGGCAATGCTCGCCGATTATCCCGCCTTCGTGCGCCTCTACGATCTGCTGATCGACGAGGGCGAGGACTTGCGCGAGTGGGCGTGGGAGCAGCGGCGGGCACGGCTCGAAGCGCTGGTGCCGCGCCTCGACTCGAGTCGGTTCGACCTCTCACAAGTGATCGCGGCCAAGGACTTCGATGATCTCGCCGAGATCCGTGCGCGGGCGCGGGATGACGCCATCGAAGGCGTCATGTTGAAGCGGCGCGATTCGCCTTATGTGGCGGGGCGGCGGACCGGGCTGTGGTACAAGTGGAAGCGCGATCCGCTGCTGATCGATTGCGTGCTGATGTACGCGCAAAGGGGCAGCGGCAAGCGCTCATCTTTCTATTCCGATTTCACCTTCGGCTGCTGGAACGGCGATCCCGATGCGGGCGCGGAACTGCTGCCGGTGGGCAAGGCCTACTTCGGCTTCACCGACGAGGAACTGAAGTTCCTCGACCGCCACGTCCGTCAGCACACGATCGCCAAGTTCGGCCCGGTGCGCGAGACCGACAAGTCGCTGGTATTCGAGGTGGCGTTCGATTCGGTCCATGCCAGCAAGCGCCACAAGTCGGGCGTCGCCATGCGCTTCCCCCGCATCAGCCGCATCCGCACCGACAAGCCAGCGCATGAAGCGGATCGGCTGGAGACGCTCAAAGGTCTGATTGCGGACTGAGCTTTCACGGAACCACGCGCGCGCCGTGCCGTTTCCCGGTAACTATCCGGGAGAGAACGATAATGGCAAACCTTCTGCTCGCCGCGCCAGCCTATGCGCTGGGCCGACTCGCCTGGGCATCGCTGCGCACCGGGAGCGAGTGGACGCGGTATCGGCAATGGGATGCCGTGGCGACGAACTGGGCGATCGGTGCCGTGCTCGGTGGCATGGCGGCAGGGCTTGCCGCAAAGGCGCTTCCTCACCGGGATTGATCCCGGTCAATGCCGCTTGGACAGCGGCAGGGCAGGACCGAGGCTCCAGATTCCTTCCCCGGAGCCCGACCCTTGGCCACCCAAGCACCTGCAACGAGTCCCTATGAGCGCCTTGGCGGTATCGACGTGCTGCGCCAGATAACCGACCGCTTCTATGACCTGATGGATACGGACCCGGCCTACAAAACGCTGCGCGATATGCATGCAGCAGATCTTGGCCCCATGCGCGAATCGCTTCCCGGCTTCCTTGCCGGATGGAGCGGCGGCCCGCGCCAGTGGTTCGAGGCCAATCCCGGCAAGTGCATGATGTCGATGCACAAGCCCTTCCCGATCACCCGCGAAACGGCGACGCAATGGGCCGATTGCATGGCCCGCGCCATCACAGATGTCGCGCCGGACGATCGCGAGATTGCCGAAGGGCTGAGCCAGGTGCTGGGACAGATGGCGCGCGGCATGGCACGCAACTGATTCCCAGCCGGGCACAGGCCCGCTAGAAGGCCTGCGTGATCCTCAATGACCGACAGCGCCGCGCCTTTGCCATGGCCCTTGCCGCGATGGCCGGCTTCGTCGATTCGGTCGGCTTCCTCTCGGCGCACGGCTATTTCGTCTCGTTCATGTCGGGCAACACCACCCGGCTTGGCGTAGCGCTCGGTACGGCACCAGCGGATGCTCTGGTGCCCGCCCTGCTGATCCTCGGATTCATATCCGGCGTGACCGGTGGCGCTCTCGTTTCGGAGCGCGCGGGCGTCTTGCGCAAGCCCGCCGTGCTGGCGCTGGTCACATTGCTGCTGCTCGCCGCATCGCTCGCCCGCGCCCTTGATCATGACGCGATGATGATGGGCGGCCTCGTTCTCGCCATGGGTGCGCTCAACAACACGTTCCAGCGCGATGGCGAAGTGACGGTGGGCCTTACCTACATGACGGGAGCGCTGGTCAAGCTCGGCATCGGGCTGGCGGGGCAGCTGGCAGGCAAGCGGCAGAGCGGTTGGACATCCTGGGCACAATTGTGGATGGGGCTGCTGGCCGGCGCGGTGCTCGGTGCATTCCTGCAGGACCGCTTGCCGATGGCCTGCCTGTGGATCGCCAGCGCATGGTGCGCGCTGATGGTCGCCATCGCGTTCAGGGTTCCAGAGGAATCCTGAACAGCTTCTCGCGCGAAGTTGCGCCGCGCAACATTTCCACTTTCGACGGCGCGACTTCCAGCGCCAGCGCCAGCAGTTCGAGAACGGCGGTCGTGGCCTTGCCGTCCTCAGGCTTGGCCCGCACCTTGACCGATACGCGGCCCTCTTCGATCTCGATGCCTTCGCTGCGCGCGCCTGGCGTCACCCGCACGGCCAGCCGTCCTTCACTGTCCGCAAGCGCCCGCAAGGCAGCGGGCGACGGGAGGTCAGCCTTCGGTCGTGCCAAGGACAGCTGCCTTATGCGCCTGTCCGTTCTGGACGTAGTGCTGCACGCCGCGCTGCATCTCGGTGATCGCAACGTCGTTGAGATCGCGCATGTACGCTGCGGGGCGTCCGCTCCACAGCTGGCGCGAAAGCACGCGCTTGCCACCGGTCAGCATCGCGCCAGCCGCCAGCATGCCATCGCTCTCGATATGCGCGCCGCTCATCACGATGGCGCCGAGGCCGACGAAACCGCGATCCTCGATCACGCAGCCGTGGACCATGGCAAGATGGCCGACCAGCACGTCCTCGCCGATGATCGTCGGGAAACCGTCGGGTTTGTTCGGCGCCGGACTGTCGACATGGATGACGCTGCCGTCCTGGATATTGGTGCGCGCGCCGATGCGGATGGCGTTCACGTCGCCGCGCAGCACGCAGTTGTACCAGATGGATACGTCCGGCCCGATCTCGACATCGCCGATGATCCGGCAGCCCGGCGCAATGAACGCGGATTCGTGGACGCGCGGCATCTTGCCATTGAACGGAATGATCGAAACGTCGGGATAGGTCATTTACTTGCTCATCAGGCGCGCCGCATGGGCAGCATGGTAGGTCAGCACGCCAGAGCAGCCCGCGCGCTTGAACGCCACTAGCGTTTCGAGCACCATCGCGTCGCGATCGGCAGCACCCGCCGCCACAGCCGCCTCTATCATCGCGTATTCGCCGCTCACCTGATAGGCGAAGACCGGCACGCCGAACGTTTCCTTAACGCGGCATGCGATGTCGAGGTAAGGCAGGCCCGGTTTGACCATCACGCTGTCCGCGCCCTCGGCCAGATCCATCTCGACCTCGCGCAGCGCTTCCTCGGCATTGCCCGGGTCCATCTGGTAGGTCTTCTTGTTGCCCTTGAGCAGCCCGCTTGACCCCACGGCGTCACGGAACGGACCATAGAACGCCGAGGCGTACTTGGCCGCATAGGACATGATCTGCACGTTGGCGTGGCAAGCACCTTCCAGCGCCTCGCGGATCGCACCGATGCGGCCATCCATCATGTCCGATGGCGCGATGATGTCAGCGCCCGCCGCCGCCTGGTTGAGGCTCTGGCCGACGAGCATCTCGACGGTTGCGTCGTTCAGGACATAGCCCTGCTCGTCAATCAGCCCGTCCTGGCCATGGCTGGTATAGGGATCGAGCGCGACGTCGGTCAGCACGCCGATGTCGTCGCCACAGGCGTCCTTGATCGCGCGGATGGCGCGGCACATCAGGTTGTCGGGGTTCAGGGCTTCCTTGCCGTCTTCGCTGCGGCGGTCAGCCTGCGTGTTCGGAAACAGCGCAAGGCAGGGAATGCCGAGCGCCACCGCTTCCTTTGCCCGCGCCACGATCCCGTCGACCGACCAGCGCGATACGCCGGGAAGCGAAAGAATCGGGTCTTCGACGCCTTGCCCTTCGGTCACGAACAACGGCCAGATCAGGTCGGCAGGCGTGACGAGCACCTCGCGGTGCATGGCGCGGCTCCACGCGGTGGCACGGGTGCGGCGCAGGCGGATCATCGGATAGCTGGTCATGGTTGCAGGCGTAGCGAACCAGCGATGCGGCTGCAATCACCGGCTGCGATTTGCCGGGATCGCCGTGATCTGGGCAAGCTTGCTGCGGAACGCCGCCAGTTGCGCCGGGTCAACCGCGGCGCGCTGCACGATCGAGGTCATCGACAGCGGGTTCACCGTCTGCCCGCCACGATACATCTCGTAATGCAGATGCGGGCCGGTGGAGAGGCCGGTCGAGCCGACATAGCCGATCACCTGACCACGCCGCACGCTCATGCCCGGAGCCACAGCGATGCGGCTCATGTGACCGTAACCTGTGCCAATGCCACCGCCGTGATCGAGCCGCACGTAGTTGCCGTGCCCGCCGTGCCATCCGGCAAAGCTCACGCGCCCGTCGGTGGCAGCATAGATCGGAGCGCCCCAGCTGGCGGCGAAGTCTATCCCGGCATGCATGCGGACGTAACCGAGGATCGGGTGGCGGCGTGCGCCGTAGCCCGAGGTGATGTGACCATTGACCGGCGCGCCAAGGAAGCCGGTGGTCTCCTGCGCGCCCTCAGCCATGCCCTGCGGCGAATAGAACGCGCCGTCATTGCCCCAGCGCAGCAGTTGCAGAACCGGCTTTCCGGCGCGGACCACGCCTGCATAAAGTAGGTCGCCCGCCTGCTCCTCGCCGGTTCCGGCACGGCGGTTGGCAAAGACGAGGTCGAACTCGTCGCCCGGGGCAATTTCCTCGAAGGCCATGTGCTCGTCGATCGTGCGCAGGTAGTCTTGCACGGCCGACGGCGGTGCACCTGCTGCGCGGGCAGAACGATATAGGCTCGCCCCGACGATGCCGCGAATGCGCATGGGCGAAGTGTCCACCGCAATGGCGTTCGACGCCAGCACCAGCCCGCCGCCACTGCGCCGGATATCCAGTGCAAGATCGAAGCGCGGACGGAACGAGAGCTGTTCCAGCGGACGTGGCTGGGCCGGACTGGAGCGCGCGCCGAGCCTGATAGCAAAGCGTGTACCCTCCGGGATTGCGCCGGGCTTCACCTGCCCGCCCACCAGATCGATGACGCGGACGATGTCGGTGCTGGCAAGGCCTGCGCGCTGCAACATGCGCGGGAAGCTGTCGCCGGCACCGAGCGTTGCAGAAAGATCGATGCTGGGCCGCTCAGGCGCCGCAGCCAGCGGGATGACGGCAGCGGTCGCGGTCATGTGGCGGCCATTGTCGGCGCCGAGCGCGAGTGGACGGATGCCCTGCACGCGCATTTCAGCCTGCGCCGCTTCATCGAGAACAGTGAGCGGCGCAGCCTGCAACGGCGCGAAGTCGGGCCACATCAGCACAGCCGCTGCGCCAAGACCGAGCATCGTTCCAAACCCGCGGAACCAGCGGGCGCTACCGATGTCCTCAGCAAGATCGGGCGCAAGATCGACTTTCGCGAACCAGCGTTCGACCGGTGCGATCACGCGGGGCCAATGATGTGCTAACCGCTGCTCGAACGTACGAAGCAGACGCTGCGCACGCGAGGGCAGGACAGGCGCACGCGGCGGGGCAGTGCGCTGGCCGAAGCCGCTCCCCCCACCCGCTCCGGCGAGCGCCATCATCTGATCTCGTGGCGTGAACACGTGTCCTGCTTACCCTCTTGGGCTCCGGACTGCACGTTCAAGGTTAATGTTCGGTGAAATCGTGACGTCTCAAGGGTGTGGCAGGGCAAGCGCGGGGGCGTTATGCTTGCGGGCGAAACAGGGGGAAACAGATTGAGCGGCACCGACACACTCGGCGATATGGCAGGCGCGCTGGCAGCGGCGCGCGCGGTAGAGCCAACGGCGGGCGAATACCGGGCCGATGGCCACACCCACGAATCGGCCTGCCTGAACTGCGGCACGGCGCTGGTCGGCAGCCATTGCCACGCCTGCGGACAGGCCGCGCACGTCCACAAGACGCTGGGCGCGTTCTTCCACGACCTGCTGCACGGCGTATTCCACTTCGAAGGCAAGATCTGGCGCACGCTGCCGATGCTCGTGGCCAGGCCCGGAAAGCTCACCCGCGAGTACATCGACGGCAAGCGCGCCTCTTACGTCTCGCCGATCGCGCTTTTCCTGTTCTGCGTGTTCCTGCTGTTCACCACGATCAATTCGCTGGGCGGGGACATCGGGGCCAGCGTCAACACGACAGTCGAGCAGGGACTGCAGAAGGAACGCGAAGACCTCGTCAAGTTGCAGGCATCTCGCGCCGATGCGGTAGGCGACGCAGAACAGCTGGCGAAGATCGACGCGGCCATTGCCGAAACGCGCAAGAACATCACCGGGCTGGAACAGGTCAAGGCAAGCGGGATCAGCGTGGCGAACGTAGATACCAGCGGCCTTGAAACGGCAAGCGACATTGGCTGGATCAACGAGGCGGTGAAGAAGGCCAAGGCCAATCCCGGCCTCGCGCTCTACAAGGTGCAGAACTACAGCTACAAACTGAGCTGGGCGCTGATCCCGATCTCGGTGCCGTTCCTGTGGCTGCTGTTCCCATTCAGCCGCCGCTTCGGGCTCTACGATCACACCGTCTTCGTCACCTATTCGCTCTGCTTCATGACCCTGCTGGGCATCGTGGCAACGATCGGGAACACGCTCGGCATCGCAAACATCGGCATCATCGCCATCCTTCCGCCGATCCACATGCTGCTGCAATTGCGCGGGGCCTATGGCCTTTCGTGGTTCGGCGCGTGGTGGCGAACGTGGTTCCTCAGCATGTTCGCCTTTCTGGCGATGATGCTGTTCGCGGTCATCATCCTCGTCGAGGCAGGTGGCTGAGACCAACAGGCAAACAAAAGGGCGGAGGTCGCCCCCCGCCCTTTCGCATTTCGATCAAGCTTGGATCAGGCCGGCTGCGGGCTGGCCGAACCGCCGAACTTCTTGCCTGCGCGCGGCACCGCGGAACCCTGCGCCGAGACCGGACGGGCCGGGCCACTCGGGCTTTGCGGACGGTCGAGCTTGCCGCTTTCGAGCAGATCCTTGATCTCGTCGCCGGTCAGCGTCTCATACTCGAGCAGCGCCTGGGCAAGGAGGTGGAGCTTGTCTTCGTTGGTCTTGAGGATGTCGGTCGCCCGCGCATGGGCACCGTCAACGAGGCCGCGGATTTCGCTGTCGATCAGCTTGTTGGTCTCGTCGGAAGCGAAGAGGCGGGCAGAGCCCCCCATGCCGAGGTAGCCTTCCTGCTGGTCTTCGTACTGCAGCGGCCCAAGCTTCTCGGACATGCCCCACTTGGTCACCATCGAGCGCGCCAGCGAGGTGGCGTACTGGATGTCCGACGAAGCGCCCGACGACACCTTGTCATGCCCGAAGATCAGCTCTTCGGCGACGCGGCCACCCATGGCGACCGAGAGGTTCGCGTGCATCTTGTCGCGATGGTAGGAATAGCTGTCGCGTTCGGGCAGGCGCATGACCATGCCCAGCGCGCGGCCGCGCGGGATTATCGTGGCCTTGTGGATCGGATCGGACGCCGGTTCCTGCACCGAGACGATGGCATGGCCAGCCTCATGATAGGCGGTCATTTTCTTTTCGTCGTCGGTCATGACCATCGAGCGGCGTTCCGCACCCATCATGACCTTGTCCTTGGCGTCCTCGAACTCCTGCATGGCAACAAGGCGCTTGTTGCGGCGCGCGGCGAGCAGGGCGGCCTCGTTGACGAGGTTGGCAAGGTCCGCGCCCGAGAAGCCCGGCGTGCCGCGCGCGATGGTGCGCGGGTTGACGTCGGGCGCGAGCGGCACCTTCTTCATGTGCACCGAGAGAATCTTTTCGCGGCCCTCGATATCGGGGATCGGCACGACCACCTGACGGTCAAATCGGCCGGGACGCAGCAGCGCAGGGTCGAGCACGTCAGGGCGGTTGGTTGCCGCGATGATGATGATGCCTTCGTTGGCCTCGAAGCCGTCCATCTCGACCAGCAGCTGGTTCAGCGTCTGCTCGCGCTCGTCATTCGAATTGCCGAGGCCGTGGCCACGGTGGCGGCCGACGGCGTCGATTTCATCGATGAACACGATGCATGGCGCGTTTTTCTTGGCCTGCTCGAACATGTCGCGCACGCGGCTTGCGCCGACGCCGACGAACATCTCGACGAAGTCCGAGCCCGAGATTGTGAAGAACGGCACGCCTGCTTCACCGGCGATCGCGCGGGCGAGCAGGGTCTTGCCGGTGCCGGGCGAACCGACCAGCAGCGCGCCCTTGGGGATCTGGCCACCGAGCTTGGAGAAGCGCGATGGATCGCGCAGGAACTCGACGATTTCCTCCAGCTCCTCACGTGCTTCGTCGATGCCGGCAACGTCATCGAAAGTGACGCGGCCCGACCGTTCGGTAAGGAGCTTGGCCTTGGACTTGCCAAAGCCCATCGCGCCCGAACCGCCGCCCTTCTGCATCTGGCGCAGCGCGAAAAATGCGACGCCGAGAATCAGCAGGAACGGCAGCGAGTTGAACAGGATGTACATCAGCATGTTAGGCTGTTCGGCCGCCTTGCCGGCATACTGCACGTTGTTGTCGGCCAGCAGCTTGGGCAGGTCCGAATCGCCGGGCACCGGCACCGTAGCGAACTGGCCGCCGTTCTTGAGCGTGCCCGTGATCCGCTCCGGCGCGATCTCGACCGAGCGGACCAGACCTTCGCTCACCTGGCTGCGGAAGGCGGAATAGGGAATGGTCGTCGCGGTCGTATCGACGCGCGAGCCGAACATCGAGACGACGAGCAGGAGTGCGAGGAATATCCCGCCCCAGACGAGGAGGCTCTTGATCCACGGATTGCCCTGGGGCTGGTCGTCGTTCATCGCTGTCTTTCCGCAATCGCCCGGGGACGCGGGCGGGCATGAAGCCAATGTAGGATTGGCCTTCAGAATCTCAATAACGCCTGAATCGCTATATAAAGCAATTGCGGTTTTTCAGCGACCTGTCCCGCTAGGGCAGGTTCAGGCGTCGCGGCGCTTTGGCGCAAGGGTAAAACGCCATGCCCTGTCGCGGCCATCGGCCTTGATTCCGCCAAGCGTCGCCACCCCTTTCGCTTCAAGCGACTCGAGCCAGCGGACGAGCTCGCCCCCGCGCGGGGACGGGGCGTTGAAATGCGCCATCACACGTTCCAGCAAGCGTAGCGCCAGCACCCGCGGCAGGTCTGGCGGCGGGGTGATGTGAATGGCGGATGCGTCGACGGCAACTTGCGTCCACAGCTGCGCCAGTGCCCAGTCGAGCGCTACATCGGCCTGCGCCAGATGCGCGGCACTTGTCGCAAAGCCATTGGCGTCGAAAGCTTGTGTTGACGTCATGGCTTCACGCGCCCGCACCCGCTCATAGCTGGCGTCGTGATTCGATGGATCGAGTGCCGGGGCGATTCCGGCGGCTTCGACTACCGCGCCAAGCTCTGCCCGCCGCCACCCCAGCAGCGGGCGCAGCAGGGGCAGTTCGGCCGCGCCCGGCACCTGAGCCACGCTGCGCATTGCGGCAAGTCCGCGCAGGCCTGCACCACGGTTCAGGCGCATCACCATCGTCTCGGCCTGATCGTCGGCGTGGTGGGCGGTGACGAGGGCGCGCAAGTCCTGTTCACGCATCCATCCTGCCATTGCGTGATACCGCGCCGCCCGCGCCCGCTCCTGCACGGCGCTGCCCTTGGCGAGCGAAATCGTCAGCGTCGTGTGGGCAATGCCGCGTTCCGCGCAGAGGCCAGCGACCATCGCCGCCTCATTCGCGCTTTCCGGGCGCAGACCATGATCGACCGTCGCCACGGAGAAGTCGCGCGGCGCAACTTCGTGGAACAGCAGCAGCATGGCGAGGCTGTCCGGCCCGCCCGATACGGCAAGCCCGACGCGACCTTCAGGAGCAACCGCTGCCCACTGCGCGGCAAAGCGCGCAGCCGCAGCGGTCAGGCTATTCCCGAGACCATTACTTGCACTTCACCGAGCCGCGCGCGGCATCATACTGGCCCTTGAGGCGACCGGCGATCTCGTCCGGGTAGGTCGAGGCGAGTTCGGCGAACGCACCGCAGGCCTTCTCGGTGTCCTTGAGCTTGACCATGGCAATGCCGAGATAAAGCAGGCTGTCAGGTGCACGCGCGCCCTTCTTGTCGGCAAGGTAGTTCTGCAGGAAGAACTGCGCCGCGGTGCCTGGTTTTCCATCATCGAGCCATGCGCGGCCGAGCAGGTTGCGACCGAAGCTGATCATGCTGTGCTTGGGATAGCGATCGACGTAGATCTGCAACTGCTGCTGCGCCTCTGGATAGAACTTGGCTTCCCACAGCCGGAAACCGTAGTTGTAGTCGTCCATCCCGGCATCGGCAGTGGCGGGCTTCTCGATCGCCTGAACGGCGGCGACGCGTGCTGCCGAGGGTGTGAGAGGCTTGGCGGCAGGCGCTGCGGCAGGCTTGGCCGGAGGTGTTGCAGCGGGCTTTGCAGGTGGTGTCGCGACAGGCTTGGGCGCTGGCGCGGCAGGCGTTGCAACCGGCGTGGCCTGGGGAGCCGGAGACTCTGCCACTGGCTCGGCAGCCGGCGCGGCAGCAGCCTCAAGCTTCGCCAGCCTTTCCTCGAGCTTGGCGGTCCGGTTCTGACCTTCCTCGACCTGCGCGGTCAGGCGCGACATCTGCGCTTCGACCGCGTCCATCCGCGCAAGGATATCGCTTACCGCCGACGAGGCTGGGGCAGTCGCAGGGGCGGCAGCAGCCTGGCCGGGCGTGATTTCGGGCACGAAAGTCTTGCCCGCGCCATCGGGGAAGACCTTGCGCTGCATCGCGCGGATTTCCGCCTCGATCCGGCGCAGGCGCATTTCCGGATCGACCGGCGCGGCAGAGGCCTTCGGAGCAGCCGACTGCGCAAACAGCGGCGTGACGGCAGGGACAGTCAGTCCCATCAGTATAGCAGCAAGCGGCGCGGCTCGCCGGAGAGTCATCGTCATGGTCATTCCCGTACTGCGGCCCGGTACAGCGGCGCTCGCACGATCCCGCGAACGCTGATCAGCCGTTAACCGAAGATTGCCCGATCAGGGCCGCCAAGTCGAGACGGTGTCAGCGCAAGGCCGTGGATGCAGGTGCAGTCGTCGCCGCAGCGGGTATCGGCGCAGCGACCGGCGCCGATCCTTCGGCCGGAGCGCTTGTCGCTGCGGTATCCGCACGACGGCGCGCAGTCGTCCGCCTTGGTGCCGCAGGCTGTCTGGTCGCCGACACGGCATTCTCCGTGACCGTCGGTGCAGGGACCGCCGCGCGAGCCAGCAGCGCCGACGCCGTCACGGGCACGTCCTTCACGATGCCTTCCTTCTCGGCAATCCGTGGCACTGCCTGACCACCGATCGTGATCGACAGCGCATCGGGCCGCCCCGTCCAAAGCTTGGGGTCCAGGGCATCGGCCGGAACAGTGAAACTTTCGCCCTTGGCCAGTTCCTTCTGGAGGATCTGCTTGCCCTGGCCGTCATAGAACTTGACCCAGATACGGTCCTCGGTCGCCGTGAAGACAACCGGTCCGGAAGGTATCGGCGGGGTGACCGGGGCAGCCGCAGCAGAGGGCACAGCCGCAGGCGTGGCTTCCTCAGGCCCGACCAGCGAGGGCAGTTCGGCAGAGGGCAGGTAATAGCTGCGCCAGAACACCAGCCCAGCGAGCGCTATGGCAAGAGCAAGGCCCGCCGCCAACCAGCCGGTCAGCCGTGTGGGCGTCTTGATCGGGTCGCCGACCTCGAACTGGTTTATGACCCGTGGCGGTGGCGGTGGCGCATGGGTGTCGAGTTCGGCGCGTACCGCATCGGCAATCACCTTTTCGTCAAGTCCGACTGCCTTTGCATAGCTGCGGGCAAAGCCCAGCGCATAGGGCCGACCTGGCAGCGAAGCGTAGTCACCCGCTTCGATCGCCTCAAGATGGCGGGAAGTGACGCGTGTAAGCTGGGAAAGCTGCTTGATATCCAGACCTGCAGCCTCGCGGGCAGCGCGCAGAGTGTGGTTCACGCGCGGCCTGCCAGGTTCTCCGGCGGGCGTGAGCGTGGTGTCGTCGTTGGTAATGTCCTGCAGACCGCCGGCTTCAGCCAAGGCGTGGCTCCCGTCTTCAACTGGTGCTTAGCAACCCTTTAACAAGGCTTCGCTGCAATGCCGTGAAAGTCAACGCCCTTGGGTGAAAAATGGCGGAATTCGGCGACGAACCGCACTTTTGCCGGTGTCAGCCGCGCACGCGTCAAATCACGATCACGTGTCAATCACACTCTATGCCACGGTAGAACGCCCATTCGGCTATGGCGGAGCGCAAGTCGGCAGGCGGTTCGGAAAGCCAGCCGTTCATGGCGGCGCGAATCTCCTTCACGTCAATCTTGCGAACCAGTTCCTTGACCGGCCCGACTGCGGCAGGCGTGATCGACAACCGGGTTATGCCAAGGCCGAGCAGGGCCAGCGCCTCGAGACGGCGTCCGCCCATTTCACCGCAGACGGTCACATCCGTGCCGAACGGGGCAAGCGTGTTCACCACGCGGCGCAGGAAGCGCAGGATGGCGGGGCTGAGCCAGTCATAACGCTCGGCCAGCTTGGGATTCGCGCGATCGGCGGCGAACAGGAACTGCGTCAGATCGTTCGTGCCGATCGACAGGAATGACAGCCTGGGTGCCAGGATATCAAGGCATTCCGCCAGCGCCGGAACTTCGAGCATGGCGCCATAGCGGATCGCCTCGGGCAGGATCTTCTTGCGCTGGCGCAGGAAAGCCAGCTGACTTTCGAACACGGCGCGAGCCGCATCGAACTCCCAGGGCTCGGTCACCATCGGGAACATGACGTTGAGCGTGCGCCCGCCCGCAGCTTCGAGGAGCGCGCGCGCCTGTACCTTGAGCAGACCATCGCGTTCGAGCGCAACGCGAAGGGCACGCCAGCCCATCGCCGGGTTTTCCTCGGCCTCGCCATCGTTGTGGCGAAGATAGGGCAGGACCTTGTCGCCGCCGATGTCGACCGTGCGGAACACCACCGGCTTGTCTCCGGCGGCATCGAGCACGTCGCGATAGAGCCGCGTCTGGCGTTCGCGCGACGGGAGCGTTGCCGAGACGAGGAACTGGAATTCGGTTCGGAACAGGCCGATGCCGTCTGCCCCGGTCATCCCCAGCATCGGCGTATCGTCGCGCAGGCCTGCGTTCATCAGCACGGTGATTCGCGTACCGTCGCGCGTGAACGGCTCCACCTCGCGCATCGTCGCGTAATGGGCCTGACGTTCGCGGTTCTTGGCAAAGCGGGCCTCGAACGCCTCGATCAGGCTGGGTGAGGCGCGTACGTCCACCACGCCCTGATCGCCGTCGAGCAGCAGGTGATCGCCCTCGCGCACCTTCCCGCGAAGCGCACGCATCCGCCCCACGACGGGAATGCCCATGGCACGCGCCACGATCACCACGTGCGCGGTGAGCGAACCTTCCTCGAGGATCACGCCCTTCAACCGGCGGCGATCGTATTCCAGCAGTTCGGCAGGGCCAAGGTTGCGGGCGATCAGGATGGCATCGCCCTTCAGCCCCATGCTCGCCGCCGTGCCGACCTGCCCGGACACCGTGCGCAGCAGCCGGTTCGAGAGGTCTTCAAGATCGTGCATGCGATCGGCCAGCAGCGGATCGTCAATCTGACGCATGCGCATGCGGGTGCGCTGCTGGACCCGCTCGATCGCGGCTTCGGCGGTGAGCCCTGAATCGATCGCCTCGTTGATGCGGCGCGACCAGCCCTCGTCGTAGGCGAACATGCGATAGGTCTCGAGCACCTCCTCGTGCTCGCCACCCACGCCGAACTCGGCCTGGCTGGCCATCCGGTCGATCTGCTCGCGCATCTTGTCGAACGCGAGATAGACCCGCTGGCGCTCGGCCTCGGTATCCTCGGCGACCACGTGCTCGATCGTCACGCGGGGCTGGTGGAACACCGCGACCCCGCTGGCGAGACCCTTGACCAGCGTCAGCCCCTTGAGCCGGTCCGGCCCGGTGAGGTGCGCGGGAACGCCGAGCGTTTCCTCGTCGTCGATCAGCTCGGCATTGGCGATGAGTTCCGAAAGCACCATCGCCACGGTCTGCAGCGCCTCGATCTCGACTTCTTCGTAGCGGCGCGGCTCGACATGCTGGACGGCGACCACGCCTACGGCCCGTTCGCGCCGGACGATGGGCACGCCTGCGAAGGAGTGGAACTTTTCCTCGCCCGTTTCGGGGCGGAACGCGAAGTCCGGATGAGCGGCCGCTTCGGCAAGGTTCAGCGTCTCGACATTGCCCGCGATCGTCCCGACCAGACCCTCGCCCACGGCAAGGCGCGTCACGTGCACTGCCGCCTGGTTGAGGCCACGCGTGGCGAAGAGTTCGAGCATGCCCTCGCGCAGGAGATAGATCGAGCAGACCTCGGAATCGAGGTTGTTGCCGATCACTTCGACGATCTGGTTGAGCTTGGCCTGCGCGCCGGCACGCGAGGCCATGACCTCGTGGAGGGAGGTGAGAATCTGGCGGGCGGCGGTCACGGCGCTGAGCATGGGACACGGATTAGCCTAGTGCGCGCGCTTTGGGAATGTTGCGCACAATCCGATACGTCCACCATTGTGGAGCGGATAGCTATTCACCTGCCATGACGCAAAAGAGCCGCCCTTGCGGGGCGGCTCTGCACTTGCCTCTTGGATGGCGCTCAATTGAGCCGGGAAAGCTCTTCCTTGAGTTTCAGCTTCTTTCTTTTGAGCTGGGCCACCAGCGTATCATCGGGGAGGGGCCGGGACATTTCCATCTGGATTTGCCTTTCAAGTCCGGCGTGCTTCATCTGGAGTGCGCTGAGATGCGTCGATTCCATGCGTTGTCCTCCTAAGGGGAAAGCCCCCGTCAGATACCCGCACAGGCCTGCCCCGTGCGGGGGCGGCGACGCCTTGATCGGTGTTGTGCCCGACTCGTTCAGGCGGCGCGTTGTCATGCTCCCACAATCGCCGTATCTTGCAAGTCAAACCGCGTCGGAGCGTGCAGGTTTACGGGTTTGACCGTAAGACTTGCGCAAGCACCGGTTTACCGGGTCGAAGGAGTTTGGCGTAACGTGACCGAAGAGGAAATGCGCAAGCGGCTCGCGGCGCTGCGTATCGAACACCGCGATCTCGACGCCGCCATCGATGCGCTGTCTCTCAATGGCGTGCGCGACCAACTGCAGATCGCCCGCCTCAAGAAGCGCAAATTGCTGCTGAAAGACCAGATCGCGATGATCGAGGATTACCTAATCCCGGACATCATCGCCTGAAATCAAAGACTTGAATCGAAAGGTCCGAATTGGTGACCTGTCCCGTTAAGAAACGTTCAGGTTTTGGGACAATTGCACCGGCCAAGCGGTGTTGGCGAAAGCCCGATCGCAGGACTATGCGCTTGTCATGCCCCTGATGCAGAGCCTCAACCCGCGCATTGTCGAAGCGCTTCATGCGCAGGCCCTCGGCCTTGCCGATGCGGTGCGCGTGCGCTTCGAACGGCTGCGCCAAGAAACGGCTGGCTCGGGCCTTGCCGACGAGGACCTGCAGCGCGTGCAGGTCAGCTGCGAGGCGCTGCGCACGACGACGCGCGTGATGCATTGCCTCGCCTGGCTGCTCAATCACCGCGCCCACTTCGCCGGCGAACTGTCCGAACTCCAGCTGCGCCGCCATGGCCGCTTGATCGCCAACTTCCCGGCCAGCGATCCCGATGTAGTCGCCTCGCTGCCCGATGACGTGCAGACCCTGGTTCATGAGAGCGAGCGCCTTTACGAACGCATCCAGCGTCTGGAGCAGGCCTGGCGCTCGGAAAGTGTGGCAAGCGCCGGGGCTGTCCAGCGATTGCGCGAACGGCTTGCCCGCGCCGTCGAGGAAACGACAAGCGCTGCCTGATGTCCGTGCGTCCGTGGTTGCACGGACCGCGCACAATCCCCATAGCACTCGGCATGGCGCAGATGCCCCCCATACCCGACCGCAGCGAATGGCCTGTCGGCCTTGCCGAGCAGCTCGAACCGCTGGTCCGCCGCGTGCTTGCTCCCAACCCGTCGCCCTATACCTTCACCGGCACGCAGACCTACATCGTCGGCGCAGGCTCTGACGTTGCGGTGATCGATCCCGGACCGTTCGGCATGGACGACCGGATCGGCATGGAAAGCGAGGGGCATGTCGATGCGATCCTGCGCGCGGTGGGCGATGCCCGGATCGCGGCCATCGTCTGCACTCACACCCATCGCGACCACAGTCCGGCCACGCGTCCGCTCAAGGCAGCCACCGGCGCCCCCATCATCGGCTGCGCCCCGCTCACGCTCGACGATGACGGCCCGCGTGCCGACGCTGCCTTCGATGCCGACTACAGCCCCGACCGCGTGCTCACCGATGGCGAGCGCATCTCGGGCGATGGCTGGACGCTCGAAGCCGTTGCCACGCCCGGCCACACCTCCAACCATCTGTGCTACAGCGTGGTCGAAAGCGGCGCGCTGTTTACCGGCGATCACGTCATGGGCTGGTCGACCTCGGTCGTCTCCCCGCCCGATGGCGACATGGCCGCCTACATGGCCAGTCTGCAGAAGCTCCATGACCGCGACGACCGTGTGCTCTACCCCGCGCACGGCCCGCAGATCGACAATCCGCGCCAGCTGGTGCGCGGCATGCTCGGCCACCGCCGCCAGCGCGAACGCCAGATCCTGCGCCTGCTCGATGATGGCGGTCCGCACGCCATCCCCGAATTCGTCGCCGCAATGTACAAAGGCTTAGACCCGCGCCTTCACGGTGCCGCAGGCCGTTCAGTCCTTGCCCACCTCATCGATCTGGAACAGCAGGGCCGGGTGCGGGTTGAGGACGAGACATGGATGATCACCGCCTGACCGGCCAGCCCCCCGCTGCCTCCCGCCCCTCGCCTTCGCTGGCACGCGTCTCGCTGCTGCCATGGGGCCTGTTTCTGATCACGCTTGCCGCCGCTGCGTTCTTTGCGTGGAAGTGGTGGCAGCCCGATGATCTGGGCGATCCCCTCGCCACCAGCCTCGTCGCATTCGAAAAGCAGGACAAGCTGACCGTGTTCAGCGCGGAACTCGCACCCGTGGTCTCAAGCAACGATTCCCGCCTCTTCGGCCTCGTCAACGCCAAGCAGGTCGCGGTCATCCCCGCGCGCGTCGATTACACAGTCAACCTTGCCGCCGTGGGCCGGGACCGCCTGTCGTGGAACCCGGAAGCGCAGACCCTTGCCGTCCGCTTGCCCCCGCTTAGCGTCAGCCGCCCCAACCTCGATGAAGCGCGCGCGCAATACTTGCGCGACGGCATCTGGATCAGCCGCGACGCGCAGGACAAGCTGACCCGCGACAACACTCGTCTTGCCGAAGCACAGGCGGTGCAGCAGGCGGCGAATCCCGTGCTGATGAACCTTGCTCGCCAAGCCGCGAAGGAAGCCATCGCGCAGAACCTGTCGATCCCCTTGCAGGTCGCTGGCTATGGCAAGGCCAAGGTCGAAGTCACTTTCGACGGCAAATAGTTGTCAGCCTGATTTAGTTGCAAGTGTGACTGGCGTCACCGCCGATCCTGTGCGAATCTCCTAGCGGGCGCACCGGGACTGGTGGAGACTCGAAATGGCTACCGCCGCAATCACTTACGCTTATCCTTACTCGCGCGACCAGCGCTTCTTTACCCGCATGGCCATCGGCATGGCTGTGTTTGTCGTCTTCGCGTTCGGCCAGTGGGCCCTGCGCGGCTTCGTTTCGCCCAGCACCGCGCCGATCTGGGTGCATCTCCACGGCGTGGCGATGCTCTCGTGGCTCGGCATGTTCGTGCTTCAGAACCAGCTGGCACTGACTGGCAACATCGCCCTGCACCGCAAGCTCGGCTGGGTTTCACTGGCCCTCGTCCTGTTCATTGCCGGGCTCGGCATGTTCACCGGCCGCATGGCGATCGAACTGCACCGCGTGCCGCCCTTCTTCAGCAACGCCTACTTTCTGGCGCTGACGCACATTGGCACGACCTTGTTTGCAGCCATGGTCATCTCTGCCATCGCCATGCGCAAGGAAACGCAATGGCACCGCCGCCTGATGATGGGCGCGATGATCCTCGTTCTCGAACCTGCCATCGGCCGCCTTGTGCCAGCACCCATCCTCGGGCCGGTATGGACGCCGGTCACCGAAGCGTTCTTCCAGCTTTGCGCGGTCGGCATCATCGCCCTGCACGACCGGAGCGAAACCGGCTCGGTGCATACTGCCACCCGCATCAGCGCACTTGCCGTGATCGTCCTGTTCGGCGTTGTGATGGGCCTGTCGGTCTTCCCCCCGTTCGTTTCGCTCGCTGAAGGTATTGCGGCAGCGGGCTGAGGACCCTAAGTCCCCCTCTCGCCCGCGAACCCAAGCGGGCGGGAGGACGTGACGCGATGACTGCCCAGCCCCTGAACCTTTCCGGCCTTGACCTGCGCGCCGAGATCGACCGTTTGCGCAAGGAGCGCAATGCGGTGATCCTTGCGCACTATTACCAGCGCCCGGAAATTCAGGACCTCGCCGATTTCGTGGGCGACAGCCTCGAACTCTCGCGCAAGGCAGCCGCTACCGATGCTGACGTCATCGCCTTCTGCGGCGTCAAGTTCATGGCCGATACCGCCAAGATCCTCAGCCCTGAGAAGATCGTGGTCCTCCCCGACATGGACGCAGGCTGCAGCCTCGAGGACTCGTGCCCGCCCGACAAGTTCAAGGCGTTCCGCGAAGCCCACCCCGATCACATCGCGCTGACCTACATCAACTGCTCGACCGAGGTGAAGGCGCTGTCCGACGTCATCGTGACGTCATCGAGCGCCGAGACGATCCTCGCGCAGATCCCGCCCGAACAGAAGATCATCTTCGGGCCCGACCGTCACCTCGGCGGCTATCTCAACCGCAAGTTCGGCCGCGACATGCTGCTCTGGCCGGGCGTCTGCATCGTGCACGAGGCGTTTTCGGAAACCGAGCTGCTCAAGCTCATGGCGCAGCACCCCGGCGCGCCGGTGGCAGGCCACCCCGAATGCCCGCCGCACATCATCGACCATTGCGACTATGTGGGCTCGACCAGCGGCATCCTGCAGTTCGCCAAGACCTTCACCGGCGACACCCTGATCGTGGCGACCGAGCCGCACATCATCCACCAGATGCAGCTGGCGATCCCGGAAAAGACCTTCATCGGCGCCCCCGGCGCGGACGGCAACTGCAACTGCAACATCTGCCCCTACATGGCACTCAACACCATGGAAAAGCTCTACCTCGCCCTGCGCGACCTGCAGCCCCGCATCGAGATGGACGAAGACCTTCGCCTCGCCGCCAAGAAGAGCCTCGACCGCATGCTCGACATGGCCAGCGGCACGGTAGGCATGGGCGATCTCGGGGCGAAGCCGTTCGGTAGCTGACCGATCAACCAGCCATCACTCGCCGCACCATTTCCGGCTCTGCCTCGATCACCTTGAGGTAAGCGCGCACGGCGGGCGGGGGCATGTAGCGCCCGATCTCGTATTGGCGGATGCTGTTGGCGGGGATGCCGAAAACGGCGGCGAATTCCTTCTGCGTCATCCCAAGGCGGTTCCGCAGCTTGCGCACGCGACGGCCCATCAGCCCGCGTTCCAGCGCGGCGACGGTAACATCGAAATCCTCCGGATCGTTCGGATCGGCCGGAATAGCGATCGTAGTCTCTTTGTTCACTCGCGTTGCTCCGTCTGGTCGAAATCAGCCGCACCTTGTCGCCCCGCCAAACGTGGACGACGGTATAAAGCTTTCCGTCAACAAGCCCGATGGCCTTGAACCGGTCCTCACCATCGATCGCGCGGTGCGAGGCCACGACCACATGGTCGTCGCTCAGAAACACGCGCACCCCGAACGCCAGCTTCAGCCCGTGCTTGAAACGGTTGGCTTCGTCCTTGGTCGGATCGAACTCGAACTCCATTGCCTCTGACTATGTGATTCACACATAGCAGACGAGCGGAGACGAGTCGATATTGGCACTATCCTGCGGGTTTCCCCTCACCCAGCCGCGCCAGCACCAGCGCCGCGCCGACGAGCGCCATGCCGATGGCATCGGGAAGGGCCAGAACCTCGCCGAACGAAATCCAGCCGACGATCACCGAGACTGCAGGCTGGGTCAGCAGCACGAGTCCGATCACCAGCGGGGGAAAGTGGCCAAGCGAATAGACCAGCAGCCCCTGCCCGACGATCTGGCTTGCCAGCATCAGTCCGATCAGCGGCAACCAGTTGTGCGCCAGCACCGGCTCGCCCATCGCCAGCGCCGTGCCGAGCATGACCGGGCACCCAGCAAGGCTCGACCAGAACAACAGGCTCCACGGCTTCAACCGCTCGCGCACGTTCTGCACCAGCAGGATGTAAACGACGTAGAACAGCCCGGCGAGGATGCAGAACAGGTCCCCGGCAAGCGTGCGCGCGTCGATCTCCATCGAGCGGCCAAGCAGCAGCCCCGCTCCGCCCAGTGCCATCGCCACCGCTGCAAATTCACGCAAATGCGGGCGGCGGTGCATGGTGAAAAGGCCCAGGACCATCAGGATCACGCTGCCCGAATTGCCAAACAGGGTCGCGTTGCCGAGCTTGGTCCGCTCGATCCCGACATGCCAGCTGGCAAGGTCGAGCGCAAAGACAACGCCCGCGCCTGCGATGAACCACCAGTCCTTCGCGCGGTATCCCCACAAGGTTTCGCGGCTACGCACCGCAAACAGGCCCAGCAGCGGAAGCGCCAACGCCAGTCGCCAGAATCCGGCCGAGACCGGTCCGCTGTCGGCAATGCGCACGAACCAGGGTCCCAATGCCAGCGCAACGTTTCCTGTCAACAGGGCAAGGAAATGCTTGGGACTGGGGCGAAATGACAAGGTTGCGTCACTTGAATTCGTCATCGGCGCTGCTTAATCCAGTTGCAAAGCGAAACCTAGAACGTTCGCCGACCTTTTCACGAAAGAGGCCCCTAGCATGCACGAGCCCCTGTTTCAGCCCCTGAACCTTGGCGCGATCGAAGCGCCCAACCGAATCATCATGGCTCCGCTCACCCGCGGCCGCGCCAGCGGTGACAGCGTGCCTACGCCGATCATGGTCGAATACTATCGCCAGCGGGCCAGCGCAGGGCTGATCATTTCCGAAGCCACCGGCATAAGCCGCGAAGGCCTTGGCTGGCCGAGCGCGCCGGGCATCTGGAGCGACGAACAGACCGAAGCGTGGAAGCCGGTGACCGAAGCGGTTCACGATGCGGGTGGCCGCATCGTGCTGCAACTCTGGCACATGGGGCGCGTCGTCCACTCCGTCTTCAACAATGGCGAACCGCCGGTTTCCGCTTCGGCTACGCGTGCACCGGGCCATGCCCACACCCCTGAAGGGCGCAAGGACTATGAAACCGCGCGCCCCCTGCGGCTCGACGAAATCCCGCGCCTGCTCGATGATTACACCCGTGCTGCGCAGAATGCGAAGAAGGCCGGGTTCGACGGCGTGCAGCTCCACGCCGCTAATGGCTACCTGATCGACCAGTTTCTGCGCGATGGTACCAACCTGCGCGATGATGACTATGGCGGCAGCCCGGCCAACCGCGTGCGCCTCCTGCGCGAAGTGACCGCGCGCCTGATCGATGTGTGGGGCAAGGAGCGGGTCGGTGTCCGGCTGTCGCCAAACGGCGATTCGCAAGGAACGGACGACAGCAATCCCGAGGCCACCTTTGGCGAAGCCGCGCGCGCCCTGCAGGCTCTGGGCATCGGCTTCCTCGAACTGCGCCAGCCGGGTCCTGATGGTACCTACGGTGCGACCGAGGTTCCCCAGCAGGACGCACTTATCCGCTCGATCTATACCGGCCCGCTGGTGCTCAACAGCGATTACACTCCGGAGAAGGCGGCTGCGGACATCGCCTCTGGCCGTGCTGACGCGATAAGCTTCGGCCGCCCGTTCATCTCCAACCCCGATCTCGTCGAGCGCATCCGCACCGGTGCCCACCTCAATCCGAACAAGGGGGTGCCTCAGACATGGTATTTCCCGGGCGAGGTCGGCTATACCGACTATCCGACGCTGGCGGAGGAGACCGCTCTGGCCGGCTAGAAGCGCTCTTATGGAGTAATGCCGCATGCCGCCAAGATCATGGCTCTTCGTTCCCGGTGACAGCGAGAAGAAGCTGGGCAAGGCCATGACGACGGGTGCGCATGCGGTGATCGTCGATCTCGAGGACGCGGTGGCTCCTGCGGCCAAGCCGCAAGCCCGCGTCCTCGCCCGCGACTGGCTCGCGATCCACCGTCAGCACGTGACCGAGAACCGCCCCGTCGCGCGCTGGGTCAGGATCAACGCGATCGACACCGGCATGTGGCGCGACGATCTGGCTGTGGTCATGGCAGGCGCGCCCGATGGCGTCATGCTGCCCAAGTGCGAGGGGCCCGAACAGGTCCGCATGCTCGCCGCCGAGATCTACGAGCTCGAACAGCGCAACCGAGTGCCCAATGGTGCGACGAAAATCCTCCCGCTGGTAAGCGAGACGGCCAAATCGGCCCTCACCATCCCCTTATACGTCGATGCACCGATGCCTCGCCTTGCAGGGCTGACCTGGGGTGCAGAAGACCTGTCCGCCGTACTCGGCGCCAGCCGCAAGCGCGATGCGGGCGGCGCATGGACCGATGCCTTCCGTTTCATCCGCGCACAGTGCCTGCTGACCGCCCACGCCAAGAGCGTCTGGGCTATCGATACCCTGCATGATGATTTCCGCGATGAGGAGGGCACGCGCCGCGCTGCCGAAGCCGCCAAGGCTGATGGCTTCACCGGCATGCTTGCGATCCACCCCTCACAAGTGCCGGTGATCAATGCCGCCTTTGCGCCGACCGAGGAAGAGCTGGCCGAAGCGCAGGCCATCGTCGCGCTCTTTGCCGCCAATCCCTATGCCGGGACGCTGCAGTACAACGGCCGCATGGTCGACCAGCCGCACCTCAGAATGGCAAAGCAGCTACTGGGTATCGGCTGAATCAGCAGGCGCGGCCTCGGCTGCGGGTTCTGCGGCAGCTTCGTCGGGTGCCGCCTCGCTCGCATCGGGCGCGGCCTTCTTCTTGTCTGCATGAACGGAGGCCATCGGCGGCGAGGCCGTGGACGTGTCGAGATCGATCATCGCGTCCGAGATCGAGCCGGGCAGGACTTCGCCCCCCGCGGCACTCGTGGTGACCTCATCGGCCTTCTTGCCGCAGGCGCAGGTCATGAGGCACAGGCCGAGCGCGAGGGAGCGAATGATCATGCGGCCTCCGGAGGCGGACAGGCGGTGTCCAGGCGTTCGAGAAAGCGGTCGAAGTGCGCCAGCAGCGCCTCGTCCCACTGCGCGGGTGTAACATCGCGGCCGAGCGCGGCAAGGCTCGTCACGCCGAACTCCTCGATCCCGCAGGGCACGATGCCGCCGAAGTGCGCGAGATCGGGCGAGAGATTGACTGAGAAACCATGCATCGTCACCCAGCGACGGATGCGCACGCCGATCGCGCCGATCTTGGCCTCGCGCCCGTCCGCACCCTTTGTCCAGATGCCCACGCGGCCTTCCGCGCGCCACGATTCGACGCCGAAGTCTGCCAGCGTGTCGATCACCCAGCCCTCCAGCGCGTGGACGAAACCGCGCACGTCCCGAGCGCGCGTGCGCAAGTCCAGCAGGACGTAACCGATGCGCTGCCCCGGCCCGTGATAGGTATAGCGCCCCCCGCGCCCGGCCTCGACCACCTCGAAACGCGGGTCGAGCAGTTCGTCGGGCGAAGCGCTGGTGCCGGCGGTATAGACCGGCGGATGCTCGAGCAGCCAGATCAGCTCCTGCGCGTTGCCCACGGCAATCGCGGCATTGCGCGCGGCCATGGCGTCAAGCGCCTCGCGATAAGGCACTTGCGCGCTTTCGCGGCGGATTTCGATCATATCGCGTGAGGCCATGGCCTGCGAGATGGCGCAGCGCTTTGCCACTGGCAAGAGGCGCAACCGGCAAAAACTGACGTTCGACGCCAAGCCACGACGCTGCTATTGACCCGCTCATGACCCCCCGCCTCGACAGCAGCCTTGCCTGGAAGACCGCCACCCGCCTCGTCGCCACCAACCGCGACGTGCTCATGGCCATTGCCGGGGTGTTCTTCCTGCTCCCCGCCCTCGCCTTCTCGATCTTCGTGCCCGAGCCGCAGATGGCCCCGGGCACGCCTCCGGGCGAGATGATGGAAATCATGGCCGAGGCGTGGACTTCGTCGCTGCCGCTGCTGATCATCGTCACCCTGCTGCAGATGGCAGGCACGGTGACCATGCTGATCGTGATGACGGACCCTGCCCGCCCCACCGTGGCCCAGGCGATCGCGCGCGGCTTCAAGGCGCTCGGGCCCTACGTCCTCGCCCAGATCATCGTCGGCGGGGCGCTCGGCATGGCATTCCTTGTGCTGGTGAGCGCCGCTGCGCTGACCGGAGTGCAGGCGATTGCCGCCATCGTGATTCTCGCCGTGTTCGTCGCGATGCTGTGGTGCAGCCTGCGCATGGCGCTGGTCGCCCCGGTGCTGGCAATCGAGGCCGAGCGCAATCCCATTGCCGCCCTGCGCCGCTCATGGGAGCTGACCCGGGGCAATTCCGGCCGCCTGCTTGCCTTCTTCATCCTTGCAGGACTGGTCTTCGTGGTGGTCTATGGCCTCGCCATGATGCTGGTCGGCGTCGTGCTGGTGCTGACCACAGGCGGCGAATTGCAGCGCGTGCTGACCGCCGCTGTCTCGAGCGCGATCACCGCTGCGGCGCTGGTCTATTTCATTGCGATGCTGGCGGCGGTCTATCGCCAGATGGCCGGAGAGCCGACCGCGGAAATCACGTCAGTTTTCGATTGAGCGGTCTTCGACTGGAGACCTACTCCTTCCAGCCCCAGCTGATCACGCAAGGGGGCACGTTGACCGGCTCGAAGCCCTTGTCGATGCGGCGGAAGAACTGGCCCATCAGATCTCGCGCGCGGGCGGTGTACTGATAGACGAGGAACGCACCGCCGGGGCGCAGCACGCGATGCGTCGCGCCCATGATCGCGGGGCCGACGCCTTCGGGCAGGTTCGAGAACGGCAGGCCCGACAGCACGTAGTCGGCATGGTCGAAGCCATGTGCCTTGACGATCTCTTCCACGTCGCTGGCCGAACCGTGGACCGCGATGAAGCGGCTGTCGCCGATGGTCTTCTGCAGGTAGGCGATGAAATCGGGGTTGGTGTCGATCACGATCAACCGGCCATCGCGGCGCAGCTTTTCCAGCACCGGGCGGCAGAAAGTGCCCACGCCGGGACCATATTCGACGAAGAGGCGGCATTCTTCCCAGTCCACCACCGAGAGCACGCGCTCAATCGTGCGGTTCGACGAGGGCACGATTGCCCCGACCATGGCCGGGTGCTTGAGGAAGCCCTTGAAAAAGATACCGGCCGGGCCAGCCAAGCGCGCTACCTTGCGTTTTGCCCGCTGAAGAAGAGGCTCACGCGCCACCTGGGTCGAAGTCATTGCAGGAAATGGTCCTCTGCCGGTCAAGCTGGCCCAAGCGGGTCGCAAATTTGGCCTGCCATTGCAAGCACCGTTAGCCGACACTAGTCAGGATTGGATGAACCAGTCGTGGACAATGGCGAACCGCCGCGAAAGCAACCCGGCATGACCGAAGGGCCGATTCGCCTGCCGAAAGAGCGCATGGCACTGCTCTTTGCGGTCATGCTGGTAACGGCTGCGGGCAATACCGCAATGCAGTCGGTCATGCCGTCGATCGGCACGCGGCTCGGCATTGCTGACGTCTGGGTGAGCCTTGCCTATTCATGGTCGGCGCTGCTGTGGGTGATGATGGCGCCGTTCTGGGCGCGCCGTTCGGACCGGCGAGGGCGCAAGGCGATGATGGCGCTGGGCGTGCTGGGGTTCATTTCCTCGTTCGCGCTGTGCGGCGCGGTCCTGCACTTCGGGCTCGATGGCTGGTTGAGCGCGGGCATGACGATGGGGCTCTTCGCCATTGCCCGCTCGCTCTATGGCGGGTTCGGATCGGCGGCACCGCCAGCCGTGCAGGCCTATGTCGCCAGCCGCACCGGCCGGGCTGACCGCACCAAGGCGCTGTCGCTGGTCGCCTCGAGCTTCGGCTTGGGCACCGTGCTCGGCCCGGCGCTCGCCCCGCTGCTGATTCTCCCCGGCCTTGGCCTTGTCGGCCCCTTTGCCATGTTCGCGGTGTTCGGCCTGGTCGTGCTGGTCCTGCTGCGCACGCGCCTGCCCGATGACGATCCGCGCTTTGCCGGACGGGGAGAGGTCATGGCAGCCCCCTTCAGTGCCTCGTCCAATCCGCGCATGGTCGAAGCGCAACCCGACGGTTCGCCCGACGAACTGCCCGAAGCCGAACCACAGCACGCCGGTGCCGACCGTCTGCGCTGGACCGACCGCCGCTTGCGTCCGTGGCTGGCAGCCGGTGTCGTCGGTGGCCATGCCCAGGCCATGCTGCTCGGCGTGATCGGGTTCCTGCTGCTTGACCGGCTTGGGCTGCGCGGCAATCCCGATGCAGGTGCCGGACCCATCGGTCTCGTACTGATGTCGGGCGCGGTAGCCACCTTGCTCGCGCAATGGGGGCTCATTCCGATGCTCGGCCTCGGCCCTCGAACCTCCACGCTCTGGGGCATGGGCCTTGCAACCGTCGGCATCATCCCGGTCGCCACGGGCAGCGATCTCCATACCATCGCGGTCGGCTTTGCCATTGCCTCGATAGGCTTCGGCTTGTTCCGCCCCGGTTTCACTTCGGGCGCGAGCCTTGCCGTCTCGCCTGCCGAGCAGGGCCAGTCCGCCGGCATCGTCGCCTCGGCCAATGGCGCGGCTTATATCGCCGCGCCTGCCATCGGCGTCTGGCTCTACAACCACTCGCAATGGCTGGCATGGGGCGTGATGGAAGCGCTGGCGCTGACGGTCGTCGTGCTGTGCATCTTCACCGTGGAGAAGGACAAGATCTGATCCCCGGCCTGAATCTGATCCTAGGTCTGACGCTGCCCGTTTCGCCACCACCTGCGCGCTCTTGCCAATCCGGGCATTTACGCCCAAGCGCCGCAGCGAAATGACCGCGTCCCGAGGCTCCCAGACGGTAATTGCGCGCGGCGCAGGCTCCAATGCGTTGAGCTTCGTCATCCGTTTCGCCGCGCGCGCCTCGTTCCTCTATGTCGGTGCAAGGCTCTATGGCGCGGCCAGCTATGGCGTGTTCACCATGGCCAGCGCCATGGTCGAACTGGCCGTGCCGGTTGCCAGCCTCGGCCTCAAGCGCATGATCTTCCCCTGGCTGGAAGACGCGACGACGGGTGAAAACCCGCGCCTCGCCACCCATGTCCTGCTCGATGCCCTGCTGTTGGCACTGGTCGCGGGCGTGCTCGTCTCGGCGATTCTCGTGCTCGGTGCGGAGGCCCTGCCCGATGGGCTGGTCTCCAGTGACCTGCGCCTTGCCCTCGCCTTGATCGCGCCTGCCGTGCTCGGCCAGATCTTCGGCGATATCGCGCTCGCCGCCACGCGCTGGACCCACAAGATGCGCTATGAGGTGATCGCGCGCGGTCTGGTCGAACCATACGTGCTGACCGCGGTGGCGCTGGGCGCATGGTATCTCGGCCTTGAACAGACCGGCATGGTGCTGGGCTACTGGGCAGGCTCGATAGCGCTCGCGCTGTTCTCGGTGTGGAGCGCGCGCCATTGCCTCGACTCGCTGCAACTGCGCCGCTGGAGGCCCGACCCTCCAGCGCTGCTGCGTCGTGCTCGCGCCCTCCTGCCCGCCAGCGGCAGTGATTTCCTGACCACGCTCGCCCAGCGCATCGATCTCTATCTCGTCGGCTTCCTGCTCGGCGATGCGGCGGTCGGCGTCTATGGCGTGCTGCGGCAGTTGCGCACGCCGATCCTGCAGGTGCGGCAGGCTTTCGACGGCATCCTCACCCCGCTCACCGCGCGCACGATGATGGCGGACGGCGATGTCGCCACCGGCAAGGCGACGGCGGCGGCAACCCGCGTGATCCTCACGTTCCAGCTCGCCGTCGTCCTGCTTATGGCGGCAACCGGCGAGGCGCTGCTCGACCTGTTCGGCGCGCACTATGCCGGGAGCTACGCCGCGCTACTGGCGATGGTGCTGGCCGAGACGGTCAACGGCGCGTTCGGCGTGTCCGAACTGATCCTCTATTACCGCCGCCCTGCACTGGCCCTCCAGGTCAACCTGATCCTGATCGTTATCGCCGGCGTCGCCATCCCGTTGCTCACCCCGGAATACGGCATCTTCGGTGCAGGGCTGGCGATGCTGCTGGCCGCGCTCGTCGCCTCGTTCATGCGCAGGCATTGGCTGTCGGGGCTTGGCGTGCGCCCGCACCCGTTCCACGCCGGCATCCCGATGCTGGCGGCAGGCGTCTCCGTCCTGCTCGGCATCTGGCTTGGCGGACTTGTCGAAGGCACGGCGCTGGCAGGCGCGCATCCGATGGTGATCAAGGCACTCGCGCCGCTGATCGCTCTTGCCTTCTATGGCGCCTTCGTTGCGCTCTGGCGCAAGGCGCAGCCCGGCGTGCTCTCGCTCAACCGCTACCGCGTCAGCTAGATTCTCGAAGCTGTCGCTCGCGCCGCGCGATTGTGCAGCTGGACTGAGATCAGCAGCAGCAGGTTCAGCACCACCACCTGATAGAAGAAGTAATAGACCGGGCTACCCGCGATCATCGCAAGACCCAGCACGATCGCGCGCGGATTTGGGCCGAGCAGCTTGAGGAAGTTCAGCAGCGGCTTCTGCTCGCGCGCCACTTCGGCACGGATCGCTTCGAGCCGCGCCTTGTCTCCGCTCGCCAGCGCCGTGCGCACCGCACCATCAACCTGATGGGCATGCGGCGTCATCCCGGCGGCGAGGAACAGGTAGCCCTTGGTGATCACCTCGAACAGCCGGGCAATCGGCCCGCGCGTGCCGAACACGCCGTCGCTGTTGTCCTTCGCGTTGTTCAGCCAGGGCACGGCATAAGTCCAGTACTGGTAGAAGCGCCGCTGCACTTCGACGTGGTTGGACTGGACGATGTGGCTCGCACCCGCACCCAGCGTCCACGCCCAGGCCTCGCCCGACCCGACCTGCCGGGTCAGCACGAAGGCGAGCAGGACGTAGAGCACGATGTGGCTGACATAGTCGCACACCCCGTCGACCATCTCGCCGATCGGGCTGGACTTTCCGGTGATGCGCGCCAGATCGCCGTCTGCGCCATCGACCACGTGCCAGCTCATGTGCAGCGCCATGCCCAGCATCGCGCCCATCGGCCAGCCCAGCGCCCATGTGCCGCCAGTCGAATCCATGTTGTAATAGACCACGCCCGCCGCAACCACGAGCAGCCCACCGAAGACCGAGACCATGTTCGGGGTCAGCGGCGTGTGCGCCAGCAGCCTCGCCAGCCGCCATGCCAGCGGATGATAGAGATGATAGTTCAGCCCGTCCTGCAATTCACGCGGACGCTTGGGCCGCTCGATTGCCCCGGTCCGATTTCCCGCGTTCACCAATGCGACCCCTTGATCCCGTGTCCCGGGACACCGCTGCGAACAGTGGTGCAGCCCCGCCGATGCCGTCTTGGCGCAACAGGTAGCCGTGTCTATAGGCCGAGGAAAGGGCCTGAAGTGCTCTCGGTAAGGCAGACGCGCTTGAATACCTCGTTTTCTGTCGCAATTCCAGCGAGTTCCTATCTGCGCCGACGCATCGGCGGGATCAGCGGAATCGCACGCGGGGTGATTCTGGCAGATCTTGTCGGTGCACAGACGATCACGATCTTCGCCGATGCGCCGGTCGATGAGGACTGGCGCCGCAGCTTTTCGATGCGCGCGCGACCTTTGCCGGACGTCTCCGTGGTTGCACCCGGCACGCCCGTTCCGGCCGGAACGGCGCATCTTCCAGCCGAAGCTCAGCCGACCAAGGCCGCGCTAGAAGCATTGCGCGACGATCCCACGCTGATTCTCGCCCCGGGCGACCCGCGCCTGATCCGGGAGCCGAGCGATCACGCCACGGTCATGGCCCTGCTGCGTGCCACGCTTAAGCCCACCGAAGGTCCGGTCGGGCGCTGGATCAACCGGCCGATATCGTTCCGCATGTCGGCCGTGGCGATGAAGCTTGGTCTCGGGCCCGATCCGATCACCTGGTTCACCTTGGCGCTGGCCATGGTCATGGCGGTGATCCTCGGCCAGGGCGGTGCCGAATGGCTGGCGCTTGGCGGCTTCCTGTTTCAGGCCGTATCGGTCACTGATTGCGTCGATGGCGATATTGCGCGGGTTTCCTGGGCGATGAGCCGGCGCGGCGCGCTGTTGGATACGGCATGCGACATGGTGGCCAACCTCGGCTTCGTGATCGGGCTGATGACCGGCGTGATCCGCACGTATGGTGTTGATTATGCCTGGATTGCTCTTGCCTGCGTGGTCCTGCTGGTCAGCGGTATAATCGCCATGAGCGTCCTCGTGCGGATGGGGCCCAAGCGCGGCAGCTTCGACGTGCTGCGCGCAGCGCTCGAGCGCAAGCTTGAGGGTCGGCCGGTGCTGCAGACGGTCACGCTCACGCTCGAGCGGCTGTTCAAGCGCGATGTCTATGTAATGGTCGCCTGCGTGTTCTGCCTGCTGGGCCTCGCCTGGGTTCTGCCCGGAATGCTGCTGGGCGGACTGTGCATCTGGCTGGGCGCAGTAGCCTGGTGCGCGCCCCTGATCGCGCGAGACAGAGAGGGAGTGCTGCTCCCGCCACACATGCGACAGCTGTAGGACGCCGTTTCCATCTCCCCCAACTCTCCCCTGACTCCCAGGCAACTCTCGGGGGCAAAGCGGCAACTCTCGGCAACTTCGGGCATGCACGAAGGGGGCAATTGGCTCCACCCCTTGCGCGACGCGCTACCTTCCCCCAAATTGGACCCATTCGACCGCAACAGGGAACCGAGGGATTCGATGAAGGGTGTTATCCTGGCTGCGGGCCGCGGAAGCAGGCTCGGCGATGCGACCGAAACCTTGCCCAAGCCGTTGATGACCGTTGCAGGCCGCACTTGCCTCGATTTCGCGATTGAAGCGCTCCTCGCCATTGTCGAGGAAGTTATCGTCGTCACCGGATACCGCGCGCAGCTGATCGAGGACCATATCGCCGCCGAATGGCCGACCGCGCCGGTGCGCACGGTGCGCAACACCATGCTCGAGGCCGGGAACCTGACCTCGCTTGGCGCGGCGCGTTCGCTGATCGGGGATGCCCCGTTCGTCCTGACCAACGCAGACCACCTGTTCCCCGCCGACATGTACACCCGCCATTTCGCGCCCGGCACTGATGCCCGCATCGCCATTGCCTGCGAGCGCGAGCGGCCGGTTCTGCCCGACGAGATGAAGGTGATCGAGAAGGATGGCGCCCTCGTCGCGATCTCGAAAACGCTGCCGAAATACGATGGTGCCTATATCGGCACGACGCGGATCGGGCCGGATAGCCAAAAAACTTACTGGGCCGCGTTCGACCACGTGCTCGCCAGCCGCGACCTTGCCAGTGCCTCGGTCGAGATGGTGCTTCACGAACTGGCGCAGGACCCGCAGAGCGCGCCGCGCGTCTGCTGGCTGTCTGGGCTCAGGTGGTTCGAAGTCGATACGCCCGAAGACCTTGCCGTCGCCCGCGAAAGCCTCACCGCGTGAGCCTTGAAAGCGATGTCCGCGTTCTCGTGTTCGATCTCGACGGGACGCTCGTCCCGACGATGGACGACTATGCCGACCGCGCCGCGCAACTGATGGAAGTGGCGTTCGGCACGCCGTTTGACGAAGCCCGCCGGTCCTATTTCGCCACATCGGGCCTGCCGTTCGAGCGGCAGTTGCGCCAGCTCTATCCCGGGCAGGATACCGATCCGGTGGCCGAGCGCTTCGAGCAGTGGAAGGACGGCTACCTGACCGGGATCGCGATAGCGCCCGAAACCGCCGCGGTGCTGCAAGGCTGGCGCAATGCAGGCTTTCTTGTCGCGATCTCTTCCAACAATCTCGAATGCTATGTCGAGCGTCTGGCGCGTGACTGGCCGGTGGATTGCGCACTCGGATATCGCGCCGCAAGTGCGAGCGACCCGGGCTTTGCCAAGGGCGAAGCGCACTTCCAGGCGCTGGAACAGCGCTTCGGCCTGCCCCGCGCATCATTCCTGTTCACCGGAGATTCACCGAACGACGCCCACATCGCGGCCGCCGCAGGAGTCCGGTTTCGTGCACTCCTGACCGACGCGTTCTCGCAAGAGGATTTCGAGAGGGCGGTTCCGGGCACCCGGACCTTGGCCTCGCTGGAAGAACTTGGTGACCATATTGCCACGGTCGGGGCATCGGTTGCCGTGATCTGAGCCCTCTTGCGGAAACGCACTATCGCAGGTCGCATTTTTCGGTTAAGGGCCGCGTCCCATCGGAACTTGCTGTAGCCTGCGCGCCCGTACTTTGGTGCAGTGCAGGTAGCGGGATTGCGAGTAGGGAGCGAGGATCAAGGTGGGTTTTATCGGCCTGCCCTTCCCCGCTTCGTCGTGACGGACTGAGGAATCGGCTTGCATTCGACGGCATTTCGGTATTTTGAGTCAGTTTGATTACAGCCGCCTCAGGGCGCCTGTCTGAAGGGATCGTTATTCATGAAGCCAATCAAGGTCGCCGTGATCGGCGTGGGCAACTGCGCTAGTTCGCTGGTGCAGGGTGTAGCCTACTATCGCAACAACAATTCGTCGCAGGGCCTCATCCACGACCGCATTGGCGGCTATGGCGCCGGTGACGTCGATTTCGTGCTCGGCGTCGATGTTGACGCCCGCAAGGTCGGCAAGGACATCGCCGAAGCCATCTTTGCTGCTCCAAACAACACCACCGTGTTCCAGCCCAACGTGCCGCAGACCGGCGCCAAGGTGATCATGGGCCGCGTGTCTGACGGCGTTGCCGCGCACATGACCTCAGTCGGTGAAAAGGGCTTCATCGTGGCTGACCAGCCCGAAGCCACCCAGGCCGACATCGTCAAGGCTCTGAAGGATTCGGGCGCAGAAGTGCTGCTCAACTTCCTCCCCGTCGGGTCGCAGGAAGCCACCGAGTTCTACATGGAATGCGCACTTGAAGCCGGCGTTGCCGTCGTCAACTGCATGCCCGTGTTTATCGCTTCGACCCCGGAATGGGAAGCAAAGTTCCGCGAGAAGCGCATCCCGATCGTCGGCGACGACATCAAGGCGCAGGTCGGTGCAACCATCGTCCACCGCGTGCTCTCCAGCCTGTTCGCCGCCCGCGGCGTGAACGTCGAGCGCACCTACCAGCTCAACACCGGTGGCAACACCGACTTCATGAACATGCTCGACCGCCAGCGTCTGGGCAGCAAGAAGGAATCGAAGACCGAGGCAGTGCAGGCCATGCTCGCCACGCGTCTCGAGGACGAGAACATCCACGTCGGTCCTTCGGACTATGTTCCGTGGCAGAAGGACAACAAGCTGTGCTTCATCCGCATGGAAGGCCAGCAGTGGGGCAACGTTCCGATGAACCTGGAACTGCGCCTGTCGGTTGAAGACAGCCCGAACTCGGCCGCTTGCGTGATGGATGCGATCCGTTGCTGCAAGGTTGCGCTGGATCGTGGCGAAGGCGGCGCGCTGATCGGCCCGTCGGCCTACTTCTGCAAGCACCCGCCGCAGCAGTTCAACGACGACGTCGCCGCCCAGATGGTTGACGAGTACGCTTCGGTGGAGAAGCTGGCCGCCGAATAAGCGACCGCTACACGCACGAGATATGGGGCCGGCCGGACGCAAGTCTGGTCGGCCCTTTTTCGTTTTCGGAGCTGGCGATCGCGACAGGTTGACGCTTGAACCGGTATTTCTCGCAGAGACGCAGAGGAAACAGAGAGCGCAGAGAGACCGTTTTTGCGGCGAAGCCGCGCTCTCATCATGGCTTGGTCAAACCCTGAAGGTGCCGGGATAAGCTGTCCTTCGGACATGACCGCCTTCTTCGCGCTCTCTGTTTCCTCTGCGTCTCTGCGAGAAACCTCCTTCTACCCCCTTCCGACGGGCACTCTTTTCATTTGGCTTCGAAACCTTTACCCGGAGCGACCATGGATGCCCTGATCATCGCTGCCGGATACGGCAGCCGCCTTGCCGAGCTCTCGCCGTCGAAGCCGCTCACCCCTGTTGCGGGCGTGCCGCTGATCGAGATTGGCGTGCGTCAGGCGATGCTGGCGGGCGTGACCCGGGTCGTGGTGGTGACCGGCCATCATGCTGACATGCTCGAAGCGTTTCTGGCCGATCTTTCGCTGCGTGCAGGGATCGAGATCGTGCCGGTGCGGCTGTCCAACTGGTCGACGCCCAATGGCCATTCGGTTATGGCTGGCGCAACGCGCTGCGATGGCAACTATCTCTTGATGATGGCCGACCACATGTTCGATGCCGACATTCTCGAGCGGCTGATGCTGGAGGATCGCCCGGATCGCGGGGTGACGCTGGCGGTCGACCGTCGCATCGACAATCCGCTGGTCGATCCCGATGACGCGACCTGGGTGCGGATGGACGATCAAGGCCGCATCACCGCCATCGGCAAGACCATCGCGCCTTACGACGCGGTCGATTGCGGTGCGTTCCTCGCGACGCCGGAACTTGCGCTGGCGATCCGCGATGCGATTGCCGAGGGCAAGCCCGGAAGCCTGTCCGACGGCATGCAGCGCCTGGCAGATGCCGGCCGGGCAGGCACGATGGACATCGACGATGCGTGGTGGATGGACGTTGACGATCCCCGCGCCCACGCGCTGGCCGAAGAACTTGCGCCCTGGCACCTTGCGCGGACGTTTGCCGATATCGGCGTGCCAGCAGGCGAATGAGCTGATTTTCTTGATTGTCACGCAAAGCCGCAAAGGCGCGAAGAACTCGCGCTGGTCTCGACTCCACGTGATCAGATGACCGCTGGACTTATCGCGAGCGCACGGTCGCGCTTACGGCGCAACATCTTCGCGCCTTTGCGGCTTTGCGTGAGGAACTGAAGGGCTCGCCCCTCCCGCCTGCGGGAGGGGCCCAATGCCTTCACACTGCGATCAGGGATACTTGAGGTGAATCCGGGTCGACAGGCCTGACTTCGAGATGTTCAGGCGCACCGAGCGGAACGAGGGAATGCTCGCGATCGTCGGCGGGTTGTTGGAAAAGCCGAAGCCTTCCTCGGGCAGACCGAGAACGCCGCTGCGCTTGATGTTCCGGCTGGCGTCCTCGTCATGATAGACGGCAAGCGCATAGACGCCGGGCTTGGGCACGTAGAGGCACATGCGCGTTTCGGGCGCAGTGGCATCGACGCGGCCGACGTACATCGAGCCCTTCTTGACGAGGAACTTGCGCGGCTCGTCGGCATAGAGCGTGACCGCCATAAGCCCGTTGCCGTTGCGCACGCCATCGACCGTCACGTTGATCCAGGTATCGCTCACCGGCCCGGCGCAATTGGGGCCATTGGCGCTCGCAGCCGTGCTTCCGCCGATAATTGCGGCAAAGGCAGTGGCAGTAATGGCGGCCGCGGCGCGCAACCGTCTCGGCTTGGTCATGTTCAAAAGCCCCGATATCGATGTGTCTTTCAGGTAATCCGCGTTTCCGGATAGCTCCTTGCTGCACCACGGTGCAGCGCTGCTTACCTGCCCCACCGGACCATTACCGGCAGATTTCTCATCCGTTAAGTACGATTCGCGGCGTGAATAACGGCTGAATTTCCTCCGCGCCAAGCATTCAGGATTCCAACCCCATCCAATCCGGGACATTCCGTGTGGATAAGGACCTGCAAAACGCTTGTTCGGCCGATTCGCGAACGGTAAGCGCAAAGCGTGGGGTGGCCGTGCCTTGGCGTTTTTGCGCACGCAATCTGCCTGCCACCCGTCGCAGGAAGAACCAGATGACTCCGCTGATTTCGCCGTCGATCCTTTCCGCAGACTTCGCCAGGCTCGGTGAAGAAGTGCGCGCCATCGACGCGGCCGGGGCCGACTGGATCCATGTCGACGTGATGGACGGCCACTTCGTACCCAACATCACGATCGGCCCGATGGTGGTGAAGGCGCTGCGCCCGCACACGGCCAAGCCGTTTGACGTGCATCTGATGATCTCGCCGGTCGACGCCTATCTGCAGGCATTTGCCGATGCCGGGGCGGACATCATCACCGTTCACCCCGAAGCAGGTCCGCACATCCACCGCACCGTGCAGGCGATCAAGGGCCTGGGCAAGAAAGCCGGCGTCTCGCTCAATCCGGGAACGCCTGCCAAGATGCTGGATTACCTGATCGACGATGTCGACCTGGTCCTGATCATGAGCGTGAACCCCGGTTTTGGCGGGCAGAGCTTCATCTCCAGCCAGCTTCGCAAGATCGAGGCGGTGCGCAAGATGATCGACAAGTCGGGCCGGGACATTCACCTTGAGGTCGATGGCGGGGTCGACACGCGCACCATCCGCTCCTGCGTGGATGCAGGCGCCGATGTGCTGGTTGCCGGGACGGCCTCGTTCAAGGGCGGGCCTTCGCAATATGCCGCGAACATCGCGGCGCTGAAGGCGCTGGGCGGGGGCGAAGGCTGAGATGGCGACCCGCGGCTTCCCTGACCTTGGAAGCCGCACGGCGGACCGTTCGCCTGCTGCTGGCTCATCCGCCATCCCGCTCGAGGCGACGAAGGAGGAACCGCTGGCCGAAACCCCGCCTGTCAGTGACGAGCCAACAGTCCGCTACGTTGCGCTGGACGACGACCGCCCCGATCCTTCGATCATCGAGCCGGGACGCGCACTGGCGCTGACCGATTTCGCGCCGCCTTCGCTGGGCGCGGGCGACAGGCTGGTGCGCTTTGCCTACGGGCTCGGGCTTCCGGCAAGCGCGGTCCATCCGTTCCGCAAGCGGGGCAAGACCCGGCTGACCGCCACCGTCACGCCGCCCCTGCCGGGCGATCCTGCTGCCGGCAAGGCGCTGCGGGCCGGACATTTCCTGGTCCACGGCTTCAAGTCTCCGATTGCCGACACCGCGTTCTCGGGGCCGCGCCTGCCGCCCGCGTTCGAGCGCATGGTTCACGGCTTCCGCTGGTTGCGCGATCTGGAATCGGGCGGCACGCGGGCACAGTGCGCGCAAGTGGCCGAGCGAATCCTTGCCACCTGGCTTGCCGCCAACCCCAAGCCTGACCCGACGCCTGCGTGGGACGTGGGCAATGTCGGGCACCGCTTGCTCAACTGGATGGTCCATGCACCGCTGGTGCTTTCGGGGCAGGACCGCGCGTTCCGTTCGAAAGTGCTGCACACCATCGAGGATACCGCGCGCTGGCTCGACCGGAGGGTCACCAAGGCGGATGACCGGCTTTCGGAAGTGGCGGGCTGGTGTGCGCTGGTGGCGGTGGGCCTGCTCATGGCCGATGGCAAGCCGCGCCGCCTCTATGGCGAAGCCGGGCTGGTGCGCGCGCTGGGTGAGCTGGTGGGGGATGATGGCGGGGTGCTGTCGCGCAGCCCGCTCTGCCAGATCGAGGCGATCGAGCTGCTGGTCAGCTTGCGCGCCTGCTACGAAGCGGTGCGATCCGAACCGCTGCCGCAGATCCAGACGATGCTGACGCTGCTGGTGCCACCACTGCTGGCGCTGCTCCACGGCGATGGCGGCTTAGGCAACTGGCAGGGCGCGGGCGCGGTTTCGGCCGAGCGGATCGAACAGGTCGTGCGTGCCAGCGGCGTCCGCACGCGGCCTTTGCGCGATGCGCGGCAGTGGGGATACCAGCGCGCGAGCGCGGGCAAGGCGGTGCTGCAGTTCGATGCAGGGCCCCCGCCGGTCGCCCGCCACACCCGTGATGGCTGCGCCTCCACGCTGGCCTTCGAATTCAGCCACGGGGCGGAGCGGCTGATCGTCAACTGCGGGGGCGCGGCCTTTGCGGGCGGGCTGATCCCGCTGCGGCTCGAACAGGGCCTGCGCGCAACGGCGGCGCATTCGACGCTGACCATCGACGACTTCAACTCGACCGCAGTGCTGATCAACGGGCGGCTCGGCTCGGGCGTGTCCGAGGTCGAAGTCGACCGGCGCACGCTTTCGGCAGAGGGCACCGGGCCGGGCGCGACACGGATCGAGGCGAGCCATAACGGCTATGTCGGGCGCTATGGTCTGGTCCACCGCCGCATCCTGATCCTGCGTGACGATGGCACCGAGTTGCGCGGCGAGGATCTGCTGGTGCCCGCCGGACGCAAGGGCAAGCGCGGCATGATCGGGGTGGCGCTGCGTTTCCACCTCGGCCCGCATATCGAGCTGGCCGCAAGTGCCGATGGCAAGGGCGTGACGCTCTCTTTGCCCGATGGCAGCCTGTGGCAGTTCCGATCTGGCCGCGATGCGGTCGGAATCGAGGAAAGCCTCTGGGCAGACGGGCTCGGAAGGCCTATCGGCACGCGGCAATTGGTCGTGACGGCCAAGGTTCCCCGCAGCGGAGAGAGCTTCTCCTGGCTGCTGAAGAAGATGCGATAGATAGGAATTCCCACGTGAGCGAGGTTACGATCAAGCGGGCGCTGCTTTCGGTGTCCGACAAGTCCGGTCTTGTGGATCTTGGCAAGGCGCTGGCAGCGCGCGGCGTCGAGCTGCTTTCGACCGGCGGCACGGCCAAGGCGCTGCGCGATGCAGGGCTTACGGTGAAGGACGTGTCGGAGCACACCGGCTTCCCCGAAATGATGGACGGCCGCGTCAAGACGCTGCACCCCACGATCCATGGCGGGCTGCTGGCGGTGCGCGACAATCCCGAACATGCCGCCGCGATGGCCGGACACCAGATCGGCGCGATCGATCTGGTCGTGGTCAACCTCTATCCGTTCGAAGCGACCGTGGCCAAGGGTGCCGAGCGCGACGAGGTGATCGAGAACATCGACATCGGCGGGCCTTCGATGGTGCGCTCTGCCGCCAAGAACCACGATTACGTGACGATCCTGACCGACGCTGCGGACTATGCCACGTTCCTCGGCGAACTGGAGCAGACCGGCGGCGCAACCACGCTGGCCTTCCGCCGCAAGATGGCGGCCAAGGCCTATGCGGCGACGGCGGCCTATGACTCGGCGATTTCGCAGTGGTTCGCGACCGTGGATCAGGGCGAGCACTTCCCGCCCGTCCTCGCCGCCGCGCACACCCGCGTGACCACGCTGCGCTATGGCGAGAACCCGCATCAGGACGCGGCGCTCTATGTGCCGCGCAACCCCGCCGTGACCGGGCTGCCGCAGGCGACCCAGGTTCAGGGCAAGGAGCTGTCCTACAACAACTACAACGACGCCAATGCGGCGCTGGAACTGGTGGCAGAGTTCGCCGGCGCCAAGCCAACCGTCGTCATCGTCAAGCACGCCAATCCTTGCGGCGTCGCCACGGCGGACACGTTGCTCGATGCGTGGAAGGATGCGCTGGAATGCGATTCGGTCTCGGCATTCGGCGGGATCGTGGCGACCAACGTGCCGCTTGATGGCCCGACCGCGAACGCGATCTGCGAGATCTTCACCGAAGTCGTTGTTGCGCCGGGTGCCGATGATGCGGCGAAGGAGGCCTTCGCGCGCAAGAAGAACCTGCGCCTGCTGCTGATCGACAGCCTGCCCGACGCCAACCGCAAGGGTCTGGTCACCGTGCCGATCGCGGGCGGCTTGCTGGTGCAGGATCGCGACGCAGGCAAGATCGAAAAGGCCGACCTCAAGGTCGTGACCAGGCGCGCGCCGACCGAGCAGGAGCTGGAAGACGCGCTGTTCGCGTGGACCGTGGCCAAGCACGTCAAGTCGAACGCCATCGTCTATGCCAAGGACGGGGTGACAGCAGGCATCGGCGCTGGCCAGATGAACCGCCGCGACAGCTCGCGCATCGCCGCTGCCAAGGCCAAGGAAGCGGCCGAGACGCACAACTTTACCGAAGTGCGCACGGTGGGCTCTGCCGTGGCTTCGGACGCGTTCTTCCCGTTCGCCGACGGCCTGATGGCCGCAGTGGAAGCGGGCGCGACTTGCGTGATCCAGCCGGGCGGCTCGATCCGTGACGAGGACGTGATCAAGGCGGCTGACGAAGCGGGACTTGCCATGGTCTTCACCGGCATGCGCCACTTCCGGCACTGAAGCACAGCAAGTGCTGCTTGCCCACCCCCCACCCCTCCCGCTTGCGGGAGGGGTGCGAGACTTGTCGAGCTGCAGGCCAGCGGGGTGGGTATCGCGCCAACGTTGCAGTCAGAAACATAGAAAAAGGGCCGGCCCCGCGGGGGACCGGCCCTTTTTTCCTGCCGTCCAGGCTAGCCGAAATTCAGCGATAGAAGATGTGGCTGTCCACGCGGGCCATGCGCGTCTTGGCCCAGCGGGGCGAGACGTGCGCGGCGTGGAAGAACATCGCGCCTTCGACCGGGCTCTTCCACAGGCCTTCATCGGCAATGCGGGCAATGCGGACGGCGGTCTGCCAGGCGCGGCTGTCGCGGTTGATCGCGGGCATCGCGTGCCCGCGAATGAACGAGAACTGCGAGGGCTGGTACACGACACCGCAGTACGACGAAGGGAAGCGGCCCGAATTGGCGCGCGCGACGATCACGCGGCCCACGGCCAGCTGGCCTGCAAGGGTTTCGCTCTTGGCCTCGAAATAGACGGCGCCTGCAAGGCACTCGAGCTCGTTCGAAAGCGTAGCGGGAATCTGGGTTTCCTCGACCAGCTCGACCAGCGAATCCGCATTGGCGGTATCGGCTTCGGCGGTGGTTTCCGGCGTTGCAGTGGCAACGGGCTGAACCACGGGCTGGGAGATGAAGGTTGCGGCGGAGGCAACCGGGGCATTGATGCCCTGTGCGGCGGCATGGGATCCGCCCGTGCTGAGAAGCGTTGTGATGAATGTCGCAGCGATGCTCAGCGATGCTGCGTACTTGAACTTGTTGCTCATACTGTATCGTCAATGGGCGGTGAGCTTCCATCCATGGCGCGACAAGGACCACGATCCGCGGAAAATCCGCATCGCGGCCGGATGCCGAAGGGCCATGTTGGTTACCCCCCGTCTGCGTGCCAGTGCGATTGGCTTCAATGCCGCCCGTCACCGCCTGCGCAAAAATCGGTAGCGCGCCTTTATTGTGCGCTGCGGCAAAGTCAACCCATGTTCAGGCTGAGGACAGGTTGTCCCGGACGAACCGTTCGCGATCCGCGACAGTCAGTTCAACTATCCACAAGTCGCGGTCCTGGGACTTGCGACGTTCCAGATAGTCTTCAAATTCCTGTTTATTGTCAATTACTTGAGACTTGGAAACGCGCCATTTCCGGGTGCCGTCGATGTCCGGCATCCGTTCGTAGAGCGTACCAAGGTCCTGATTATCAAGGAAAACTATCAGGATGGTTCCGGCATCCCGTTCACCCTTCTGCAGGACCATGGCAAAGCCGCCGACAGCTTGCGCGGCGCGGACCAGACCATTGACTTCGATGTGGGCGGGGAGGCGCGTGTCCATCACTTTGACGGACTGGCGAGCGCTTCGCGCAGGCCGGCGTTGTAGCCATCAAGGCTCGAAAGCGGGATGCGCGAGCGCTGGAACGTGCCGGTGCCGCGCCCCACTTCCTCGCCGTCCTCATCGATCAGTCGCGCTTCGGCGACGAGCACGCGGCGGCGGCCCGAGACCCAGCGACCTTCGGCGATAACGCGTCCGCCCTTGATCGGGCGACTGAAAAACAGGTTGAACGAAGTCGTCAGCAGGAAACGGTCGGTGACGAGGGTATTGGCCGCGTAGAAGGCGGCATCGTCGAGCATCTTGAAGTAGATCGTGCCATGCGCCGCGCCGGCAGCGTGGAAACAGGCCGGAGTCACGTCAAAATGGATGCGCGAAAGGCCTTCACCGACAATCTCGAGCCGCGATTCGAACAGCGTATTGACCGGGGCCGAAGCATAGAGACCTTCGAGCGCGCGCCAATGCAGGCTGGCGCTGTCCCCCGCTGGTTCAGGCGGCATCGCGATCGATGACGTTGACGAGCAACCCGTAGAGCGCCTCGGCATCGGGCGCGGAGACGAGGCGTTCGTGCATCCGCTCGTCCCGCATCAGCCGCGAGATGGCGGCCAGCGCCTGGAGGTGCGTTGCCCCTGCCTGCGAGGGCGAGAGCAGGCCGAATACGCAATCGACCGGCATGCCATCGGCAGCGGCAAATTCGACCGGATTTTGAAGGCGGAAGAAAGCCGCAACCGGACGCTCCAACCCATCGATCCGGGCGTGGGGAATGGCAACGCCACGTCCGAAGCCGGTGCTGCCGAGCTTTTCGCGATCCTCGATCCCGTCAATCACCACGCCTTCGTCCAGCCCGTAGACCGACGCGAAGCAGCGCGCGAGATCGGTAAGGATCTGCTGCTTGGAATCCGCGCGCACCACGCGGACGGCCTGAGGATCAAGGGTGAAGATAACCGACATACGGATGACGTATCACATGAGTGCAAAGGCACGGTGAATTGGGGCGCGCAATGCTCCCGATTGGTTAGGAACGCAAGCGCAAAGCATTTGGAAACGCTTTGGCGAAGACCTGCGATAAACTTTCGTCATTGCGAGCTGGGAAAAGCGATCAGGCGCCTTTGCAAGGCCGCTCCGGATTGCTTCTCCCGCTTCGCGGGCTCGCAATGACGAAGGTAGAGTGTGAGGGTCCTTTACTTGGGCTCAACCCAGCCGATCGAGCCATCGCCGCGGCGATAGACCATGTTGTGGACGCCGGTGCCGGCGTTCTTGAACAGCAGGGCGTTGGTGTTGCGCAGATCGAGCATCATCACCGCATCCGAAACGCTGGCAGTTGGCACGTCGACGCGGGTTTCGGCAATGACCAGCGGCGCATCTGCGGGTTCTTCCTCGCCCACTTCGTCATGCGCGAACACGGTATAGGCCGCTTCCTGCACCTCGAAGTTTGCCTCATCGGTCTTGCGTGCGTGATCGGCGCCTTCGTGGCGATCCTTGATGCGGCGGCGATAGCGGCGCAGCTGCTTCTCGATCTTCTCGGCCGACTGGTCGAGCGCGATGTGCGCGTCCTGCGCGATGGCGCTCCCTTTCAGGATCAACCCCTGTGTCACGTGCGTGACGATGTCACATCGGAAGCCGCCGTGCGGTGCCTTCCCCATGGTCACGTGCGAGGAAAGCGCTCGGGAAAAGTGCTTGTCGACGATGGCGCCGAGGCGCTCTTCCGCATGGGTCTGCAAGGCAGCGCCGGTATCGACCTGGTGTCCCGAAACGCGAATATCCATAAGCCACTTCTCCTGTCATTCGGGCAAGCAGACCCGTTGCACTTTCGCCCTGCGGCGTCAGCGCGACCAGATCGGCTCGCTGAAACCCGCCATGAATTCGGCATGGCGGGCCAGCTCCTCCTCGCTCGCGGCATGCGGGCGCGGGGAACGGAATGCGCGGGTCAGACGCGAGGAAGCCAGGACGGTCTCCTGCGTCACGACGATTCCGGCGCTCTGCCCGGCGACGTCTGCCGCCAGTTCGAGGCCGATCTGCCTGCCGCCCATCAACTCTACGTAGAGTTGGGCGAGCAGTTCCGCGTCCAGTAGCGCCCCGTGCTTGGTGCGGTGGCTGCGGTCTATGCCGTAGCGCGTGCACAAGGCATCGAGGCTGAGCTTGGCGCCGGGGTGCTTGCGGCGGGCGATGGCCACCGTATCGACCATGCGGTCCCGGCTGACGGGCTCAAGCCCGCACATTTCCAGCTCGTTGTTGATGAAGCCGAAGTCAAAGCCCGCATTGTGCGCGACCATCGGCGAATCGGCGATGAAATCGAGCAGCTCGCCCGCCCTTTCGGCGAACTTGGGCTTGTCGGTCAGGAACGCGATGGACAGGCCGTGGACGGCCTCGGCCTCTGCCGGCATGTCGCGCTCGGGGTTGAAGTAGCAATGGTAAACCGCGCCCGTGGGCACCCGGTTGACCATTTCGACGCAACCGATCTCGACCAGCCGATCGCCACTTCTGGGATCAAGCCCGGTCGTCTCGGTATCGAAAACGATCTCACGCATTGAAGAATATGTGGACCCGCAAATGGGGGCTGGCAAGGGGCGCAACGGTTACCGACGCGGGTTTTTTTCCCGTATCGCCGCAACCAGCGCAGCCACCTGTCGTTCCGTCTCGGCCAGAGTGACGCCGGTGTCGATCACGTGATCTGCCCGCGCGCGCTTTTCGGCATCGGGCACCTGCAGCGAGAGGATGTGGGCGAACTTTTCCGCCGTCATGCCGGGGCGGGCGAGGACGCGTGTCCGCTGGACGGGGGCGGGGGCGGAGACGACCATGACCGCGTCGAGATCCTTGCCGTGGCCCTTCTCGTAAAGCAGCGGAATGTCGAACACGACGAGCGGTTCGCCCATGTGCTCGATCATGAAGGCCTCGCGCATCCGGGCGACGGCGGGGTGGACGATGGCTTCGAGGCGCTTGAGGGCCTCGGGATCGCCAAAAACCTTGGCCCCGAGTTCCTGCCGCTTCACCCCTTCCGGACCGGTGGTGCCGGGGAAGGCGGCTTCGATGGCAGGGAGCAGTTCGCCGCCGGGGCCTTGCAGGTGGTGGACCGCGGCGTCGGCATCGAACACCGGCACGCCCAGCTCGCGCAGCATCAGCGCGACGGCGGACTTGCCCATGCCGATCGAGCCGGTGAGACCCATGACGTAGGGGCGGCTCATGCCAGTATCCTTGCGCGCAGCTCTGCGTCCGCCTGCCCGCGCGGCGGAGTGGCGCCGAAGAAGCGGCGGAAGGCGTGGTCGGCCTGACCGATCAGCATCGACAGGCCATCGACGGTACGAAAGTCTGCAGCCTTGGCAGCTTTCAGGAAATCGGTTTCGAGCGGGCTGGTAACGATGTCGTAGAACACCGAGCCCGGCGGGGCGTGGGTCATGTCGAAGGCGAGCGGGGGTTGCCCGGTCATGCCGAGTGACGACGCGTTGACGATGAGGTCATAACAACCTTCGCGGTCGTCGAAGGCGAAATCGGTGGCGTCGGCGAAGTGATCGAGCGGGGCGACGTGGTGCTCGCCATGCGGGTCGAGTTCATCGAGCAGCGCGCGCGCCTTGTCCACGTTGCGACCGGCGAGAACCACGATCATGTGCTCATCCGCCAGCGCTGCGATGATCGCGCGGGCAGCGCCCCCGGTGCCGAGCACGCGGGCCATGCGGAAATAGTGCGTTTTCGCCAGATCATCGCGCAGGGGTTCGAGGAAGCCGGGTGCGTCGGTGTTGTAGCCCACCAGCGCGCCGTCCTCGGGCACGATGGTGTTTACCGCACCGATGCGTTCGGCAAGCGGATCGAGCCGGTCGAGCAAGGGGATGACCGCCTGCTTGTGCGGCATCGTCACGTTGCAACCGCGCCAGTCGGAATCGGCGCGGCGCGATGCGAGGTAGTCGACCAGCCCCTCGCCCTTCACATGCGCGCGGTCGTAGCGGCCTTCCAGGCCCAGCTTTTCGAGCCAGAAGCCGTGGATCACCGGCGATTTGGACTGTGCGATCGGATCGCCGATCACTTCGGCATAAGGTACACTCAAGACGGCAGCTCTCCTTGGCCTCGCAAGGCGTCGAGCAGCGCCAATAGCGGCATTCCCAGCACGGTGAAGTGGCTGCCGTCGATCTGTTCGAACAGTTGGACGCCCAGCGCCTCGATCCGGAACACGCCGACGCAGCCCGAAACGGCAGGCCACTCCCTGTCGAGATAGCTCTGGATAAACTGGGGAGAAAGCTCGCGAACCTGCAGTTTTGCGGTCTCGCAGGTTTTCCACACCACCTTGCCATCGCGCATCAGAACGGCGGCGGAATGGAGGTGCATCTCCTTGCCGGAGAAGAATTCGAGATGTTCGGCAGCATTCTCGCGGCTTGTCGGCTTGTCGAACTGGCGGCCACAGACTTCGACCAGCGAATCCCCACCCAGGACGAGACGGCCTGGCAGACCCAGCGAAACCGCCAGTGCCTTGGCCTCGGCCAGCACGGTCGCGATCTGGCAGCCGGACACGCCGATCAGCTCGCGCTTGATCGCACCTTCATCGACATCGGACGAGCGCGCCTCGAACGGCACGCCTGCGGCTTCCAGCATCATCTTTCGCGAGTAGCTCTGGCTCGCGAGAACGAGTGTCATATCGGTTTTGCTCCATCGCCCCCGGCGCCAGCGGTGCGTTCGTTGTAGAGATTGATCACGGCGGCCGCCGTTTCCTCGATCGAGCGGCGCGAGACGTCGATCACCGGCCAGCCGTTGTCGGCAAACATGCGCCGCGCGTACTGGACTTCGCGCGTCACCTGATCGTTGTCGACATAGGCGGTCTCGGGCGCCTGGTTCAGCGAGAGCAGGCGGTTGCGGCGCACCGCGATCAGGCGTTCGGGGCTGGTGGTCAGGCCCACGACCAGCGGGCGGCGCAACGAGAACAGCATCGGCGGGGGCGGGCTTTCCACCACGATGGGGATGTTCGCCACCTTGTAGCCACGGTTGGCAAGATAGATCGAGGTCGGCGTCTTCGAGCTGCGCGAGACGCCCGCCAGCACGATGTCGGCCTCTTCCCAGTTCTCCCAGTTAACCCCGTCATCGTGCGCGATGGTGAACTGGATCGCGTCGACGCGGGCGAAATAGGCTTCGTCCATCATGTGCTGGCGACCGGGACGCCCCTTTGCCTGAACGCCCAGCTGCTGCTGCAGCGCGTCGGTCACGGTATCGAGCGCGGCGACGCTGGGCAGGCCAAGGGCGATGCAGCGCTGTTCGAGCCGTTCGCGGGTCTCGGCATTGACCAGGGTATAAAGCACGAGGCCGGGATTTGCGGCGATTTCACCCATGATACGATCGAGGTGCTGCATCGAGCGCACCATCGGCCAGAAATGGCGCACGACATCGGCCCCATCGAACTGCGCCAGTGCCGCCTTGGCGATCATTTCCAGCGTCTCGCCGGTGGAATCCGACAGCAGGTGCAGGTGCAGGCGCTGCATTTGCGGGCTTTCTGGTGCGGGTAGACCCTCATGGGCATGACCCTGTGGACAGTGGCCTGATAAACCACGGGAGAGGACCGGGGACAAGTTTGGAGGCCAATTTCACACCCGATCCGAGTCCGCTTGCAGTCCAGTTGTGGACAAGTGGACAGGGTTTTCCCCAGCCTGTGGAGAGCGGTGAGAACTTCGCGTTGACTCATGGTCTGTCCAGAGTCGCGAACACCGAAAAGTGTGGAAGGTGACTCACAAATCGGGCAGACGAGTGCAATCCCCGGTTTCCACAGGGCCAACTAACACCATCAACCTGATTCTAAGAATCTAGTTTAAGTAGAATGGATCGACGCACGATGTCCGAAACCCCGGAAGCTGGCCCTCTCCTTCGGACTCTGCGCGGCGAGAACCTCGCACAACGCCCGATCTGGCTCATGCGCCAGGCTGGCCGCTACCTTCCCGAATATCGCGAGTTGCGCGCCGAGAAGGGCGGATTTCTCGCGCTGGTCTATGATACCGATGCCGCCGCCGAAGTGACCGTGCAGCCGATCCGCCGCTTCGGCTTCGATGGCGCGATCCTGTTTTCCGATATCCTGATCGTGCCCTATGCGATGGGGCAGGATCTCAAGTTTCTCGTCGGCGAAGGCCCAGACCTTTCGCCCCGCCTGCTCGACGTGGCGCTGGACAGCCTTGTGGCGGTGCCTGAGCGCCTGACGCCGATCTACGAGACGGTGGCCAAGGTGAAGGCGCAGATCAGCCCTGAGACGACACTGCTGGGCTTTGCAGGCTCTCCGTGGACGGTTGCGACCTACATGGTGGCAGGCGAAGGCAGCCGCGATCATCACGACACCCGCGCGCTGGCCTATCGCGATCCGGGCGCGTTCCAGGCGATCATCGATGCGATCAGCGCGGTGACCATCGAATACCTGTCGGGTCAGGTCGAAGCAGGCGCACAAGGCCTGCAGCTTTTCGATTCATGGGCAGGCAGCCTCTCGCCCGCACAGTTTGAACGCTGGGTCATCGCCCCCAATGCCAAGATCGCGGCCGAAATGCAGCGTCGCTATCCGCACGTTCCGGTCATCGGCTTCCCCAAGGGCGCGGGCGAAAAGCTTGCCGCCTATGCCCGCGAGACCGGCATCAATGCGGTGGGTGTGGACGAGACCATCGACCCGCTGTGGGCCGCGCGCGAACTGCCTGCAGGGATGCCGGTGCAGGGCAATCTCGATCCGCTGCTGCTGCTTTCGGGCGGGCCGGAACTGGAAGCCCAGACGATCCGCGTGCTCGAAGCCTTCGCTGACCGCCCGCACGTGTTCAACCTGGGCCACGGTATCGGCCAGCACACCCCGATCGCCAACGTCGAGGCGCTGCTGAAGGTCGTGCGGGGCTGGTCGCGGTAAGATTCCTCCCCGGCCTGTCCTGGCGAAGGCCGGGAGGGAGGGGGACCATCCGCAGGATGGTGGAGGGGCACCCGCAAGTTTTCAGGACGTCTTGCAAACCACCGTTACCGCGCCGAAATAGCCCTCAGCAGGGGCGCATTGGCAGGCGGAAACGCACATCATGCAGCAGGTATTGGCGATGCTCTATCTCTGGCTCAAGGCGGGCCATGTCATCTTCGTGATCTTCTGGATGGCCGGCCTGTTCATGCTACCGCGCTTCTTCGTCTATCACCAGGAAGCGCCGGAAGGTTCGCCCGAGAACGCGATCTGGGTCGACCGCGAGCGCAAGCTGATGAAGATCATCATGTGGCCGGCGCTGGTGGTGGTCTGGGTGCTGGGCCTTGCGCTCGCCATGGACATCGGCGCGTTTGCCCAAGGCTGGTTCCACCTCAAGCTGGCGTTCGTGCTGGTGCTGACCGCCTACCAGTTCTGGCTAGCAAGCTATGCGCAGGCACTGGCGCAGGGCGTCCGCAAGCTTTCGGGCAAGAAGCTGCGCATGCTCAACGAGATCCCGGGCATGGCCGCCGCGGTGATCGTCATCATGGTGATCGTGAAGCCGTTCTGATTTTTGGTCTCACGCAAAGACGCAAAGGCGCAAAGAGGTAGCGATTGCCGCAGGCCGTTTGTGCCGATCAAAGTCTATTGCGAAGATTCAACAGGCTTCGCTCACGCGCAACATCTTCGCGCCTTTGCGTCTTTGCGTGAGAAATCCTTTTTCAGCCGCGCAAGGTCCGCAAGCCTTCGCCCATTGCTGTGCGCACGAGCGTCATCGGCGAACGCGGCAGGTGCTTCCATTGCGAGCCCCAAGCGTTGGCCGGGGCATCGTGGGCTTGGGGTCGGGGGAATTCGCCGGCGCGGCGGGGTAGTCTGATCATGGTCGTTCCTCTCGCATGGGCCGGTTTTCCGGCTCGATGGTTCGAGGATACCACCCCCCTGCCCCGATCCACAATTGACTATCGCCCGCCTGAGGCATATCTGCCGATGAACCGGAAGATTGACGCGCTGCCGCTGATGCAGCCGCCCTCTTGCTTTCTCCAAGCCCTTCAGAGGTTTCCGGCCATCTACCTAACCCTTTGGAAATTCAAGAAATGCACCTGAAGGAACTCAAGAAGAAGACCCCCGCCGAGCTGGTCCAGATGGCCGAAGAGCTCGAGGTCGAAGGCGCCAGCACCATGCGCCGCCAGGACCTGATGTTCGCGATCCTCAAGGAAATGGCTGAAGACGGCGAGGAAATCCTCGGCATCGGCACGATCGAAGTCCTGCCCGACGGCTTTGGCTTCCTGCGCAGCCCCGAAGCGAACTATCTGGCCGGCCCTGACGACATCTACGTCTCGCCCAACCAGGTCCGCAAATGGGGCCTGCGCACCGGCGATACGGTGGAAGGCGAAGTCCGCGCGCCCAAGGATGGCGAGCGCTATTTCGCGATCACCCGCCTGATCAAGGTGAACTTCGACGAACCGGAGGCCGTGCGCCACCGCGTCAACTTCGACAATCTCACTCCGCTCTACCCGAACGAGCGCCTGCGCCTCGACACGCTTGACCCCACGGTCAAGGACAAGTCGGCCCGTGTGATCGATCTGGTCAGCCCACAGGGCAAGGGTCAGCGCGCGCTGATCGTCGCCCCGCCGCGCACCGGCAAGACCGTGCTGCTGCAGAACATGGCCAAGGCGATCACCGACAACCATCCGGATGTCTTCCTGATCGTCCTGCTGGTCGATGAACGCCCGGAAGAAGTCACCGACATGCAGCGCTCGGTGAAGGGCGAGGTCATCTCCTCGACCTTCGACGAGCCCGCCACGCGCCACGTCCAGGTTGCCGAAATGGTCATCGAGAAGGCCAAGCGCCTTGTCGAGCACAAGCGCGACGTGGTGATCCTGCTGGACTCGATCACGCGTCTGGGCCGTGCCTACAACACCGTTGTGCCAAGCTCGGGCAAGGTGCTGACCGGTGGTGTCGACGCCAACGCCCTGCAGCGCCCCAAGCGCTTCTTCGGCGCGGCGCGCAACATCGAGGAAGGCGGCTCGCTCTCCATCATCGCCACCGCGCTGATCGATACCGGCAGCCGCATGGACGAAGTGATTTTCGAAGAGTTCAAGGGCACCGGCAACTCGGAAATCGTGCTGGACCGCAAGGTGGCCGACAAGCGCATCTTCCCCGCGCTCGACGTGGGCAAGAGCGGCACCCGCAAGGAAGAGCTGCTCGTGCCGAAGGACCAGCTCTCGAAGATGTGGGTGCTGCGCCGCATCCTCATGCAGATGGGCACGATCGACGCGATGGAATTCCTGCTCGACAAGATCAAGGATTCCAAGACCAACGAAGACTTCTTTGCGACGATGAACCAGTAACGCTGGGCCGCACCAGGCCCACCCCGCTGCGACTAGGGCCACTTCGTGACCCAAGTCTCGCGGCCCTCCCGCTTGCGGGAGGGCATGCAGCACTACACTTCCCCCCTCCCGCAGGCGGGAGGGGTCGGGGGTGGGCATGGCGCGCAGCGCCACTAAAGGGCGACACTTCGGGCAGGGGATAAAATTCCCCTCCTCGCTTGTTTCAGACGATCATGCCCGCCACATTCCCCTCCATGGCCCAGCGTCTTCCCGCCCAGCCTCGGAAAACCGGCCATACGGGCGTGGTCAAGGCGGTGCTCGGGCCGACCAACACCGGCAAGACCCATCTCGCCATCGAGCGGCTCTGCGCCCATTCCTCGGGCGCAATCGGCTTTCCGCTGCGCCTGCTTGCGCGTGAGGTCTATGACCGGGTCTGTGCGATCAAGGGGGCGGAAAACGTCGCCCTGATCACCGGCGAGGAGAAGATCGAGCCCAAGGGCGCGCGCTGGCATCTGTGCACGGTCGAGGCCATGCCTTCGCGCCCCGATCTCGCCTTCGTCGCGCTGGACGAGGCGCAACTGTCCGCCGATCCCGAACGCGGCCATGTCTTCACCGACCGCCTGCTGCACACGCGCGGGCGCGAGGAGACGATGCTGCTTGGCTCCTCCACGTTGGAGCCGATGATCAAGGCGCTCGTGCCCGAGGCCGAAGTGGTCACCCGCCCGCGCTTTTCCACGCTGACCCATGTCGGAGCGAAGAAGCTTTCGCGCATTCCCCCGCGCAGCGCGATCGTCGCGTTCAGTGCCGAGCAGGTCTATGTCATGGCCGAAATGCTGCGGCGCTTCCGGGGCGGCGCGGCTGTGGTGATGGGCGCGCTCAGCCCACAGACGCGCAATGCCCAGGTGGCGATGTATCAGGCCGGAGAGGTCGATTATCTCGTTGCAACCGATGCGGTTGGCATGGGGCTCAACCTCGATGTCCATCACGTTGCCTTCGCCGGACTCTCGAAATTCGACGGGCATCGCCAGCGCCGTCTGACAACGGCGGAAATGGCGCAGATTGCCGGGCGCGCCGGACGCCACCAGCGCGATGGCACCTTCGGCACGCTCGCCGGAATGGGCGGGACCAATCCGGAGTTCACCGACGAAGAAATCTACGCGATCGAAGAGCATCGCTTCCCGCCGCTGACCCGCCTGTTCTGGCGCGAAGCGGAACCGCGGTTTGACAGCATCGCGACGCTGATGGAGGACCTTGAGAGCCTGCCGCCGCGCCCGGAACTTGTGGTGCCGCCCCAGGCCATCGACCTTGCCGTGCTCAAGCGGCTTGCCGAAGAACCCGAGACAGCCTCCAGCATACGCGGCCAACGCTCGGTCCAGCGCTTCTGGGACGTCTGCCGCCTGCCCGATTTCCGCTCGCAGGGGGAGGAGACGCACAGCCGCTTCGTCAGCCGGCTTTGGCAGGATCTGCGCCATGGCTATCTCGGCGCGGATTACGTGGCGCAGGCGATTGCCCAGCTCGACAACCCTTCGGGCGACATCGACACGCTGCAGGCCCGCATCTCCGCGATCCGTTCCTGGGCCTATATCGCGCAGCGGCCTGACTGGGTGCTGGCGAAGGAGGAGATGTCGGCCCGCTCCCGCGCGGTCGAGGCGCGGCTTTCGGATGCGCTCCACGCGCGCCTGACCGAACGCTTCGTCAACCGCCGCACCACCGTGCTGATGCGCAAGGCCGGGGCTGACGCGGGACTGCTGCCGGTCCGTTTGTCCGAGGAAGGCGCGCTGCTGGTGGATGACGAGCCCATCGGCCACATCGAAGGCTTCCGTTTCGTCGTCGATCCCCTCGCCCGCGCCGAGGATCGCAAGCTGCTGCTGGCAGCGGCCGAGCGGCATCTGCCCGGCCTGCTTTCGGCACGCGCGAGGGCACTGGTCGCCGCTGCGGCTGAACCCGGCGCCCTGGAGTTCGAGGACACCGCGCTTGTCTGGCAGGACACCGTGGTCGCGCGGCTCGAACGCGGGCGCACGATGCTCAGTCCCCGCCTCAAGCCCGATCCGGCGCTGGACAGGCTCGCACCCGGCGACAAGGCGGCAGTCGTCGCCGCGCTCGAAGCGTGGCTTGGCGCACAGCACAAGCGGCACCTGGCCGCGCTGCTGGCGCTGGACGAGGCCAGTCGCGATCCGGCTTCGGGGCCGGAACTCAGGGCCCTGTTGCTCCACCTCGTCGAAGCAGGCGGGGTTCTTGTGCGCGAGGAATCGGGGCTGGACCGGCTTGACCCTGCGCAGCGGCATCGCCTGAAGAAGCTTGGCGTGCGGATCGGTTCGCTCGATCTGTTCCTGCCCAATGCCCTGCGCCCCGGCGCGATGCAGGCGTGGCATCGCCTTGCCCGCATCTGGGGAAAGCCTGCCCCGCTGCCTCCCGAAACGATGCAGCCGGTGGTCCACACGAAGATCGCGCCTGCCGGATACCGCCGCCTCGGCAACGAAGCCCTGCGGGTCGATCTCGCAGAGAAGCTGCTCCACCACGCCCACGCCACACGGATGGGCACCAAGGCGCGGCGCGTGTTCCTTGATCCCGCCATCGCGCGATCGATGAATCTTTCGACCGCCGCTTATGCCGCGCTGCTGCGCGCCGGGGGCTTTCGCGTCCACATGGGCCGTGCCTTGCCCGAAAAGGCATTCGGTCCGCCGCAGCCGCCGCTGTGGGATTGGCGCCCCACTCGCAATGTGTCGCAAGTCGATGCACCGATACCGCCCCGTCCTGTCAGTGGCGCTTTCGCCGCGCTGGCCGAACTGGTCGCACGATAGAACGGGGAGAAACGCTGCTTGCGGATCGACAAGTTCCTTTGGTTCACCCGTTTCACAGGCAGCCGGAGCCTGGCGCAAGGCTGGGTCGAGGACGGCCACATCCGCCTCAACGGTCGCCGGATCGAACGCTGCAGTGCCGATGTCAGGCTGGGTGACGTGCTTGTCCTGCCGATGCGCACAAGGGTCATGGTGGTCGAGGTTCTGGCACTTCCCGACCGGCGTGGACCTGCCCCTGAGGCACAGGCCTGTTATCGGGTGCTTGACGGGCCGGGTGCAACGCCTCTAGCACGGCCTCAAACAGATACCTGAGGGATCAATTCGCCATGACCTATGTCGTCACCGACGCCTGTATCCGCTGCAAGTTCATGGACTGCGTCGAAGTCTGCCCCGTGGACTGTTTCTACGAAGGCGAGAACATGCTGGTGATCAACCCCAGCGAGTGCATCGACTGCGGCGTTTGCGAACCGGAATGCCCGGCCGAGGCGATTCTGCCCGACACCGAATCCGGCCTCGAGCAGTGGCTCGAACTCAATGCCAAGTTCTCGGCGGAATGGCCGAACATCACCGCCAAGAAGGATGCTCCGGCCGACGCCGACGAGCACAAGGGCGAAGACGGCAAGTTCGACAAGTACTTCTCGGCAGAGCCCGGCGAAGGCGACTGATTCCAGCGCTTTGGGAGCGTTTGCGCGGCGAACGCTCCTTACGCTCTGCCTGTCCGACCCACAGCTGAGAGGGTCCTGCTACCCCCTGTTGCTTCCACATCGGAGGCAGCAAACGATTTCTGCTGCGCTGCAGTGCGTTCAGGGGTGGTAATTTTGTTGCCGAGATGTTATATGGGCCGCCAAGCGCCGGTGGGCTTTGTCCTGTCCGGCGTCTTTTCACCACGAAAACGGCAGGACGAAAAAAGCAATCGGATCGCAAGCCTTGCATGACCGTCGATCCGGCGGGCCCATGCCCTTTTCCCCCAAAAGGCTTCGCACTGTCCATTGCCGGTCCTGCCCGCGTCGAAAGGATTACCAATGGCAGGTAAGGCTCTCGCCTTCGATGTTGGGGACTACGTCGTTTATCCGAAGCATGGTGTCGGCCGGGTGGTCGAACTTCAGGACGAAGAAATTGCCGGCATGAAGCTGCAGCTCTATGTGCTGCGCTTCGAAAAGGAGCGCATGACGCTGCGCGTTCCGGTGAACAAGGTCGAAGCCATCGGCATGCGCAAGCTGTCTTCGGACAAGACGCTGCGCGAAGCGCTCGATACGCTCAAGGGCAAGCCCAAGGTCAAGCGCACGATGTGGTCGCGCCGCGCCCAGGAGTACGAAGCGAAGATCAATTCGGGTGACCTCGTGTCGATCGCCGAAGTGACGCGCGACCTGTTCCGTGCCGACGATCAGCCCGAGCAGTCCTATTCGGAACGTCAGATCTTCGAAGCCGCCTCCTCGCGCCTCGCGCGCGAACTGGCCGCGATGGAAAAGACCGACGAGCCTGCCGCGCTCAAGAAGATCCTCGAGATCCTCAACGAACACGCGCCCAAGTACTACGAAACGGCCTGATCCGTTTCCGCCGCACTGGCGCTGCAACGAGGCCTCCGGGAAACCGGGGGCCTTTTTCGTATGTCCGCCGGAGGCTTTGAAAGATTGAGGAGGGTTTCTCGCAGAGACGCAGAGGAGAAGAAGACCGCAAAGACAAAGAGCTGAAATCCTCTTTGCGTTCTCTTTTCCCTCTGCGTCTCTGCGAGAAACCCCATCTTCCTGCCTGCGGCGCAAAAGCGGTTTCCCCAGACGACCAACCCCCGCTACCACTCCACGAACGACTTGGCCCTGATCGTATCACCGTGTTATATCGGCAATACAGTTAGGAGTGACTTCGTGATGCTCAAGAATTTCGTTCGTGCCTTGGCAGGCGTTGCAGTCATGGGTCTCGCCACCGCGCTCGCCGGGTGTGACGGGGCGAATATCTCGTTTAATGGCAAGAAGGGCGTGCCTCTGTCCGAGCTCGACTTGAACGGCCCTGCCCCCACCACCATTGCCCTGCTTGGCCCTGACAACGTCCGCGTGACGCGCGGCGACAAGCTGGCGATCACCGTCGACGGCGAAGGGGCCGACAAGCTGCGCTTTGCGCTCTCCGAGGGCCAGCTTGGCATTACCCGTGATGACTGGAAGCTTGGGCAATCGACCCAGGCTGCCACAGTCAACGTCACCTTGCCGATGCTGAGCGAGGTCATGCTTGCCGGTTCCGGCAACCTCACCACCGATCAGATGGGCGGCAACGAAGCCAAGATCACGGTTGCCGGTTCGGGCGTGGTCGATGCGCGCGCGATCGACGCGCAGAAGCTCGGGATCGACGTGGTCGGTTCGGGCAAGCTGAAGGCCGCAGGCAAGGCCAGGGAACTCAAGATGACCATTGCCGGCAGCGGCGATGCCGAGATGGACGGGCTCAACGTCGACGAGGTCAAGGTCGACGTCGCCGGATCGGGCAATGCCCGCTTTGCCTCCAATGGCCACGTCAATGCCAACATCATGGGCTCGGGTGAAGTGCGCGTGTTCGGCCGCGCGACCTGCAAGGTCAGCGCAATGGGCTCGGGCAAGCTGGTTTGCGAAAACGGCGTGACGCCGCAAAGCGATGCCAGCGAACCTGCTGAAGAACAGTAAGCCGATCAGGCTGCGGCGCGGCGGAGGCGGTCATTGATCGCCACGCCGATGCCATGGTCCGGAATTGGCGCCACGGCAATCCGGGGCTCTGCTGCGGCAGCGCCATGGTGCAGGCAGGCATAGAGCCGCGCTGCCGCCTCGGCGAGATCGCCCGAGGCCGAAAGCGTGACGTCACCCATGACATCGCCGAAGCCGATCAGGAATTCCCCCGCTTCGGCACGTGCTGCATCGAGCCGAACGGGCTTTCCCGGCGCATAATGGCTCGCCAACTGCCCCGGAGCTTCGATTTTTGCTGACGTCATGGCGGCACTGCTGCCACCCAGAACGGCGGCAATCTGTGCTTCGGTGATCGGTCCGGGACGCAGCACGCTCCACGAACCATCGGCGCGCAGGCCGACGATGGTGGACTCGATCCCCTGCTGCGTCTCGCCCCTGTCGAGGATCAGGTCGACCCTGTCGCCCAGCGATGCCGCGACATGGGCCGCGCTGGTCGGACTCACCCCGCCAGAGCGATTCGCCGATGGTGCGGCGAGCGGCAATCCACAGGTTTTCAACAGTGCCTGCATCACCGGATGGGCGGGGCAGCGCAGCGCCACGGTGGGCAGGCCCGCGCTCACTGCCGGGGCAAGACCGGCACCCGCGCGCAAGGGCAGGACCATGGTCAGTGCGCCGGGCCAGAACGCCTGTGCCAGAGCCCTCGCCCGGTCATCGAACACGGCCAAGGCCTCGGCTGCCGTAACGTCAGGCACGTGTACGATCAGCGGGTTGAAATCGGGCCGACCCTTGGCGCGATAGATGCCTGCAACCGCAGCATCGTCGTCTGCCCGGGCTGCCAGACCATAGACCGTCTCGGTCGGCACGGCGACGGTTCCGCCCCGCACGATCACCCGCGCGGCTTCATCCAGACCCCGATCATCGGACAGGTGCACCTTGGAAGGCTTTGTCGGCTCCATCAGGGTCGCTATAGGGAGACGCAAGCCCCGCGCCAAGCGCACATGCCCTGTGCCTGGATTTGCGCGAGACAGGAGAGGACAATGACTTTCACCCCGCCCACTGCCGACCAGCTTCTCGCCATCCGCGTGAGCGCCGGGATCGACGAGCTGGCCCAGAGCGAACGCTTTGCTGCCGCCACGCCCGATCTGGTCGAGGCGATCGTCGAAGGCATCGGCGCATTTGCCGCCGGCGAATGGGCACCGCTCCACCGCGCGGGCGACCAGATCGGTGCGAAGTGGAAGGACGGTGATGTCACCCTCCCCCCTGGCTACGTCGATGCCTACAAAGCCTTCGTCGAGCAGGGTTGGAACTCCATCGCCGGGTCGACCGAATTCGGCGGCCAGGGCCTGCCCTTCACGCTGGCGACGGCCACGCTCGAAACGCTCGGCGCGGCCAACATGGGCTTCACGCTTCTCCCGATGCTGACCGTCGGCGCGATCGAGGCGCTGGAGCATCACGGCAATCAGGAGCAGAAGGCCGTCTACCTGCCCAAGCTGATTTCGGGCGAATGGTCGGGCACGATGAACCTGACCGAGCCACAAGCCGGGTCCGACGTCGGCGCGTTGCGCACCACGGCCACCCCGGTCACTGAAGGTCCGCACGCGGGCAAGTACCTGATCAAGGGCACGAAGATCTACATCACCTTCGGCGAGCATGACGCGGCCGACAACGTGATTCACCTCGTTCTCGCCCGCACGCCGGGTGCGCCAGAAGGTTCGCGCGGCATCTCGCTCTTCATCGTGCCGAAGTTTCACGTGGAACAGGACGGATCGCTCCGCGCGCGCAATGACGTGCGCTGCGTCTCTATCGAGCACAAGCTCGGCATCCACGCCTCGCCCACTTGCGTGATGTCCTATGGCGACAATGACGAGTGCATTGGCGAAATGGTCGGCCACGAAAACGGGGGCCTGCGCGCGATGTTCACGATGATGAACTCGGCACGCATCAACGTCGGCAGCCAGGGGGTGCAGATTGCGGAACGCGCGCTGCAGCAGGCGCTGGGCTATGCCCGCGACCGCGTGCAGTCCGCCCGCGCCGGCTCGCCCGACAAGAGCCCGGTCGCGATCATCGAGCATCCCGATGTCCGCCGCATGCTGATGCGCATGCGCGCCCTGACCGAAGGCAGCCGCGCCCTGCTCTATTACACGGCGGGACAGGTCGATCGTGGGAGCCTTGGCAACGAGGCCGCGCAGAAGCGTGCCGAACTGCTCGTGCCCATGCTCAAGGCCTGGGGCACCGACATCGGCTGCGAAGTCGCCAGCCTTGGCATCCAGGTCCACGGCGGCATGGGCTTCATCGAGGAAACCGGTGCTGCCCAGCACTTGCGCGATTCGCGCATCGCGCCGATCTACGAAGGCACCAACGGCATCCAGGCGGCCGACCTCGTTACCCGCAAGCTCGGATACGATAACGGCGGCGTGCTGCAGGCACTGATGGCCGAGATCGCGTCCGAGATGGAAGACGTTCCTGAAGTCGCGGCCTTGGCCAAGGATGCCGCCGCCATCGGCCAATGGATGAGCACGACTGCATCGCTGGACGACAAGCTGGCAGGCTCGGTGCCGTTCACCACGATGTGCGCGGTCGCCGTCGCCGGATGGCAGCTTGCCCGCCAGTCGCGCGCCTCGGATCTGCACAGCAAGATCGCGGTGACCAAGTTCTTCAACCGTGTGATCGTGCCCGAAGCGCGCGGGCTCGGCTCTTCGGCCATGGCCGGTGCTGCCCTGCTCTACGATCTCGACAGCGAGGCGCTGGCCGGATAACCCCCGGCTCCATGGCCGACGATATCCTGCTTGCCCGCATTGCTGACGCGCTCGAGCGTCTTGCCCCGCCGCGTGCCGAAAGCGCCGACTGGCGCGCCTTCCCCGCCTATGTCTGGGATGGCAAGTCAGCGCGCGGGATCGATCCGCTGGAGGCGCCTGCACTCGACCTGATGCAGGGGATCGACAAGCAGAAAACCGCCGTGGTCGAGAATGTCGCCCGCCTGTCCCGCGGCGCTGCGGCGCACGACATGCTTCTGTGGGGCGCGCGCGGGATGGGCAAGTCCGCCCTGCTCCGCGCGGCAACGCTGGCGGCGCAGCAGGCCAATCCCGGCTCCATCGCGTTGGTGCAGGCCAGCCCCGACGCGGGCCTTGCCGACTTGTTCAGTGTGCTGCGCAAGGTCGAGCGCCGCTTCCTCGTGTTCCTCGACGACCTCGGCTTCGATGCCTCGGACAGCGATGGGGCGCGCAAGCTGCGCTCATGGCTGGAGGGTGGCGTTGAGGCGCGTCCGGCCAACGTGCGGCTCGCGGTCACGTCCAACCGCCGCGCCATCGTCGAGCGGCACCTGTCCGAGCAGGATGACCCGATCAACCCGCGCGACGTGGTGGACGACCGCCTCGCCCTGGCCGACCGCTTCGGCCTCAGCCTCGGCTTCCACAATTGCACGCAGGACGATTACCTCGCGATCATCGCCGGATACGCCGCGCATTTCGGCCTGACCTACGACGAAGGCGACGCGCTGGAATGGTCCAAGCGCCGCGGTGGTCGCTCAGGCCGTGTGGCGTGGCAGTATGTCAACGAGCTGGCAGGGCGTGCCGGACGCAGTCTCTAAGCCTACAGTCGTCATTCCCGCGAAGGCGGGAATCCATGCGGCGCGGCGCTAACTGGATTCCCGCCTTCTCGGGAATGACGAACTCTCAGATCACTGCTCCGGCTTCATCAGATCCGAATCCGCATTGGGCTTCATGATGAACTTGCCCGTGCCCTTGGGCTGGGGCGGAGCCGTGCGTGTCGGTAGCGGGGTGATCGCGGCTGCCGGCTTCGCGCCGGGAGCCGTCACGCGCCAGATCACGCCACCGGTATCGTCGCTCACCAGAAGCGCGCCATCCTTGGCAAACGTGACCCAGGTCGGACGCCCGTGCGCGGTGTTTTCATCGGCAAGGAAGCCGGTCAGAACCGGCACCGGCGGATTGGGCAGGACATTGCCCATCGTGTCGAACTTCACGAAGACCACGTCATAGCCCGAGAGCGGCCGGCGGTTCCACGAACCGTGCCGTGCGATGAAGGCGCCCTGCTGGAACTTGTCGCCCATCAGGTTGCCGCCCCTGGCAAAGGCAAGGCCCAGTGGCGCGGTGTGGGCGCCGAGCCCGTATTCCGGCTTGCGCACGTAATCGAGCATGTACTCGGGCATCGGCGCGGTCACGCGCTGGTCGATGTTCTTCTTCCAGTAGACCCACGGCCAGCCATAGTTCGCGCCGAACGGCACGTTGGTCAGGTAATCGGGCACGAGGTCCGAACCGAGCATGTCGCGCTCGTTGACCACGGTCCACAGCTCTTCGCTGTAAGGGTTGAAGTCGAGCCCATTGGGATTGCGCAGGCCGCCTGCAAACTCGAACGACTTCTTCTTGGCGAAATCGTACTGGTGGATCGAGGCGCGGCGGTATTCGGCGTCGATGCCATCCTCGGCGATGTTGGAGGACGAGCCGACGGTAACGTAGAGCTTCGAGCCATCGGGTGAAAGCAGCAGGTTGCGCGCCCAGTGATTGCCGCCGCCCGGCAGGTCCATCAGCTTTTCCGGCTTTCCGGTCAGCGTCGTCTGGCCCAGTTCATACGGGAACGAGAGCACCGCATTGTGGTTGGCCACCAGCAACCGGCCTTCACGGAAGGCCATGCCGAAGGGCGAATCGAGCGCCGGGTTCTCCATCACGAAGCGCTGCTCGGCCTTGCCGTCACCATCCCCATCGCGCAGCAGCACGATCTTGTTCGGCGAAGGGCCACCCGCGCCGACCTTCTCGAACAGGTAATTCATCACAGCGCCGGTAATCCCCTCGACCTTGCGTGGCGGCGAGTTGGTTTCGGCCACCAGCACGTCGCCGTTCGGCAGGGTCACCACGGTGCGCGGATGATCGAGCTTGTCGGCAAAGCGCGTCACTGCAAGGCCCTGTGCGGCGACGGGCGCCTCGCCGTCCTTCCAACCGATCGGGTCGGCGGTCTTGATCGTCGGGATCGTCTGGCTGTCGGGCATCGCCAGCTTGGGCTTGGGTCCCGACGTCTCGTTGAGCGTGTATTCCGCGGACGAGCCGTGAATTGACCAGGCAATCCAGGCTGCGAGAATGGCGACGATCACGAGCAGCGCGATCAGGATCTTCTTGATGACTTTCATGGGCCCGAATCTAGGCCCCCCTGCCTCTCAGGGCAATGGCGGACCGCATGAAGTTGCGCGGCGCGACTTTTGGCGGATGATGGGTTAAGGCGCTGCCCATGTTCACATTCGCTCCCACCCAAGGCCAGCCCAAGGCCGAACTCCACGCCGACCTCCTTGCCGCCGCCAAGGCCCTGACCGAGGGCGAACCCGATGGCGTTGCCAACATGGCTAATCTCGCCGCGCTGATCTGGGAGTACCTGCCAGATCTCAACTGGGCGGGCTTTTATCGCATGGTTGGCGGCGAACTCGTCCTCGGACCGTTCATCGGCAAGCCTGCCTGCATCCGCATTGCGCTGGGCTCGGGCGTCTGCGGCACCGCCGCGGCAACCGCGAAGACGCAGCTGGTCCCTGATGTTCACGCCTTCCCCGGCCACATTGCCTGCGATGCGGCAAGCCGTTCCGAGCTCGTCGTGCCGGTGATTCGCGATGGCGCGGTGATCGCCGTGATCGATCTCGACAGCCCCTCGCCCGCAAGGTTCGACGCGGAAGACGCGCGCGGAATCGAGGCTCTTGCTGTGACGATTGCCTCGCGCATCTGATTCCTGCCCCGATTCGGGACAGGCGGGACTCAGCCGCGCCCGAAACCTTGGTTTTGTGCGGGCCATGATGGTAAGTTTGCGGTTAACGAACCTTATCTGGGGCAAACCGCATGCTTCGTCGTCTAACACTCGCAGCGCTGGCGCTCGGTGCCATGTCCACTCCCGCGCTGGCCGGGGACTATCACCACTCCGGTCAGGTCGGCGGCAGCTGGCAGGGCGGATACCAGGGAGGTTCCTATGGGGGCGGCTATTATGGTGGCGCTTCGGGGCCGATCTACTACCCGCCGATGATCGGCGCGCCCTACCCTACGGTCATCATGGCGCAGCCGATGCCCGATGCGCCACCACCACCGCAAGAGGCCTATCGCCCGAACAACTACCGCCCTCAGCCCGATCCGCGCTGGGCCGAAATGAACGAGCGCTGCGCAAAGGTCTATGGCGACAAGGGCGTGGGCGGCGCTTTGCTGGGTGGCTTGCTCGGCGGCGTGGCGGGCAATCGCATCGCCGGCAAGGGTGACCGCGTGCTCGGCACGGCGGTCGGAGCCGTCGCCGGGGCCGTCGCGGGCAATGTGATCGACAAGGCCGAAGACAAGGGCCTGCGCCGCGAATGCGACGACTACTTCGCCTCGCTCCCGCCGCAAGGGTATCCGGGCGCAGCCTATCCCGGATACTACCCCGGCTATGCGCCCTACGGCTACGTGATGGTGCCGGTCATGCTCCCCCCGCAGAAGCCCTGCGTGGAAACTACCGTCGTCACCGAAACCTGGGTCGAGACCAAGCGCAGCCGCGTGATCCGGCCGCGCCCGAAGATCATCAAGGAAAAGCGGGTCAAGGAAAAGCGCGTCTACACGGGCTGAACCTACCCAAAACCCTCGTCATTGCTTCTCCCGCTTCGCGGGCTCGCAATGACGACCACGGAATCGAAAGGGCCCGCCCTCCAATCCGGAGAGCGGGCCCTTTCCTTGTCCACTGTCGTCATTCCCGCGAAGGCGGGAATCCACGGAGCCTTAGTCTCAGAGCTTGCGCCCGATCAGTTCCTTCATGATCTCGTTGGTGCCGCCGAAGATGCGCGTCACGCGCGCGCCGCGCCAGGCGCGGGCAATCGCGTACTCGTTCATGTAGCCCGCACCGCCGTGGAGCTGGAGGCACTTGTCCATCACTTCCCACTGCAGTTCAGTGTGCCACAACTTGGCCGCCGCGCCTTCCTCGGCAGTCAGTTCGCGCTTGAGATGACGAGCCAGCGCCCAATCAAGGTGCGCCCAGCCCACCTGCAGTTTGGTCTTGAGATCGGCCAGCGTGAAGCGGGTGTTCTGGAAGTCGAGGATCGGCTTGCCAAAGGCCTTGCGCTCGCGGGTGAATTCCACGGTGTCATCAAACGCCTTCTGCGCCGAAGCCTGCGCGCTGACGGCGATCGACAGGCGCTCCTGCGGCAATTCGCTCATCAGGTAGATGAAGCCCTTACCCTCTTCGCCCAGGCAATTGGTGATCGGAACGCGCACGTCCTCGAAGAACAGCTCCGAGGTATCAGCCTCGTCCTGGCCGATCTTGTCGAGATTCCGGCCGCGCTTGAAGCCCTCGCGATCAGCTTCGACCAGCACGATCGAGACGCCCTTCCACGCCGGCTGCACCTCGGTGTCGGTCTTGCAGCACACCAGGATCAGGTCGGCGTTCTGGCCATTGGTGATGTAGGTCTTCGACCCGTTGATCACGTAGTGGTTGCCGTCCTTCTTGGCGGTGGTCTTCATGCCCTGAAGGTCGGAGCCTGTGCCCGGTTCGGTCATGGCAATGGCGGTGATCACCTCGCCCGAGACCATCTTGGGCAGCCACTTCTTCTTCTGCTCTTCCGAGCCGTAGGAGACGATGTAGTTGACCACGATGTCGGACTGCAGCGAGAAGCCCGTGGCGACGCGGCCGTAATAGGCGCTCTCTTCGTCGACGATGGCGTTGTAGCCGAAGTCGAGGCCAAGGCCGCCGTATTCTTCCGGAACGGTCGGGCACAGCATGCCGAGTTCGCCCGCCTTGGGCCAGATGCTCTTGGGCACGATCCCGGCTTCGGCCCACTCGTTCGAATGGGGGGCAACCTCATCCTGCAGGAAGCGGCGGACGGTCTGGCGGAAGGCTTCGTGGTCTTCGTTGTAGGCAGTGCGCGGGATCAGGTCGAGCGACATGGCCAATCTCTCCGGTCTTGAACTGTTATCGTGCCAACCTATGCGCACAGCCCTGTTCCGGTCAACGAATATTTAATCGACCAATTAATGTACGTTGGTGCAGGAGACATGACGCCGTGACGTCAATGAAATCCCTTTATGACCAGAGGCTTAGAAATCTCCGCCGGTCAACCGGCCGCAGATCAGGTCCAGCTGGTCAAGATTCTTGTAGCGAATCGTCACCGCACCGGTCGTAGGATCGGAGTCTGGCTGGATCGTGACCTTGAGCCCGAGGAAATCCTCGAGGTGCTGCTCGATCGCGGCGAGATCTGCAGCGCCCACGGAATCCTTGCCGGCACGCGCCTGACGCCGCTGGCCTTCGGGCCGCGTTGCCTTGCGCGCGAGCTTCTCGGTATCGCGCACGGACAGGTCCTTGGCGATTACTTCGCGTGCGAGCGAGACCGGATCGGGCGCATTGATCAGCGCCCGCGCATGGCCCATCGACAGCTCGCTGCGCACGACCATGTCGAGCACGTCATCCGGAAGCCCGAGCAGGCGCATCATGTTCGCCACATGGCTGCGCGACTTGTCGACGAACTTGGCGATGTCGTTCTGCGTCAGCCCTTCGCTGTCGGCGAGGCGCTGATAGGCGCGGGCTTCTTCCACGGGGTTCAGGTCTTCGCGCTGGAGATTCTCGATCAGCGCGAGCGCCGCCACATCGCGATCATCGAGCTTTCGCACGATGGCCGGGATTTCGTGAACCCGCGCCTTCTGCGCCGCGCGCCAGCGCCGCTCGCCCGCGACGAGCTGGTAGCGTCCGCCAGCAATCGGCCGCACGACGACAGGCTGGATTACACCGCGCGCCGCGATCGACTGCGCCAGCTCCTCCAGCGCATCCTCATCGAAGTGACGGCGCGGCTGTTCGGGATGCGGTTCGATCGAGGCGACAGTCAGCAGCGCCAGACCCCCATCGCGCGACGCTGCGCCTTCCTCGCCAGAAACCGAAATGCGCGCAATCGGCTCCTCCCGCCGGACTTCGCCCATGAGCGCGCCGAGTCCGCGACCCAGCCCGGTCCTGCGCGCCGGTGCCTTGACTGCTTCGTCGCCACTCATGCCGCAATCCTCCGTTCGGGCAGCCGGCCGATCAGTTCGCGGGCCAGCTTCATGTAGGCCTGCGAACCGGGGCAGGCATGGTCATAGATCAGCGCGGGAAGCCCATGGCTCGGCGCTTCGGACAGGCGCACGTTGCGCGGGATCACGCTTTCGAACACCAGATCGCGCAGGCACGAACGCACGTCGTCCGCCACCTGGTCGGTCAGGCGGTTGCGCCGGTCGTACATGGTCAGGACGATGCCGAGGATGCCGAGATCGGGATTGAACCGCTCCTGCACCCGCTCGACCGTCTGCAGCAACTGGCTCAGGCCTTCGAGCGCGAAGAACTCGCACTGCAGGGGAACGAGGATCGAATCTGCCGCCGTCAGCGCATTCAGCGTGAGCAGCCCGAGCGAGGGCGGGCAGTCGATCAGGCAGATATCGTGCCCGGTCTCCGCGGTCAGCACCTTGCGCAGACGGTGCGTGCGGTCTTCGACGCTGACCAGTTCCACTTCGGCGCCCGAAAGGTCCACCGTCGCCGGCACGATGTCGAGCCCCGGAATGCGCGTCGGCATCATGCAATCGGCAACCGATGCCTGATCGATCAGCAAGTCATAGGAAGACCGCTCGCGCTCGCCCGATGAAATGCCGATGCCCGTCGAGCAGTTGCCCTGCGGATCGAGATCGATCAGCAGCGACTTCCACCCCGTGGCGGCCAGCGCCGTGGCGATGTTGATCGCGGTGGTGGTCTTGCCCACTCCACCCTTCTGGTTTGCAACGGCGACGGTGATCATTTGCGCTTGCCTTTGGATTGCGTCGTTCGCGGTGCGCTCCCGCCGAGCAGGCGCCCGACGATGATCCCGGCATTCTCATCGGTCAGCGATTGTTCCACGTGGAACAGGTGATTCCATGAGTCGGGGAGCACCTGCAATTCATGCGGTGCCCCTGCCCCTTTCGGCAACAGCCAGACCGTGTCGGGTGTGGAAAAGCGGGCGGAAAGCGTAACCAATTTGTCCAATGGCGCAAACGCGCGCGCCGAGATCACGGCATGCGGACCGTCAGGCAGATCTTCGACTCGCGAAAGGACGACACGCACGCGCTCCAGTCCGAGGGCATCAGCACAGCGCTGAAGCCACTGCGTCCGCAGTCGGCGCGAGTCCACGAGCTTGACCGGGCGTTCCGGTTGAAGTGCGCCGACCACCAGCCCAGGGAAACCGGCTCCAGTCCCGAGATCGAGCCATTCCCCTTCAGGGAGTGTTTCACGTGAAACATGGAGCAGCTGCGCCGAGTCGACGATGTGGCGTACCCAGACGTGCGGCAGCGTCCCGCGCGCGACAAGGTTCTGCCGCTCGTTCTCTTCGAGCAGCAGTGAGACGAGCCGCGACAGGCGATCCATCCCGACGTCATCGACCTGCAGAACGTTGCGGAGCCAGTCCTGTGCTTCGGCCTCGGTCACCAACACGCTCATGCCGCCAGCCTCCGCCGCGCATGGACCAGCAGGCTGGCGAGCGCCGCAGGCGTGATCCCCGCGATCCGTCCGGCAGCGGCAAGCGTATCGGGCTGCGCCTTCTCCAACCTCTCGACCATCTCGCGCGACAGGCCCGGCACTTCGGCAAAGGGAAAGTCCGCGCCAAGTGGCACGCCATCGGAGGCGCGGAGATCGCGCAGCTCGGCATCCTGCCGGGCGAGATAGGGTGCATAAGCTGCGTCCTCCTCGACCTCTTCGGCCAGCAGCGGATCGAAGCGCTCGTCGCCGATCCAAGGCTGCAGCGTGTCCAGCGTGACCTCGGGAAAGCGCAGCCATTCCTTGAGCAAGCGCCGGGAGCCATCGGCGCGAACCGGCATCCCCGCCCGGTTGAGTTCAGTCGGCGTCGCCTCCTGCGTAAGCAAGTCTTCCAGTCGCTCACGCTGGGCAAGCCGCTCCTCGAACCACTGCCTGCGCTCTTCACCGACGCAGCCCACCGCCAGCCCGACCGGCGTCAACCGCGTCGAGGCATTGTTGGCGCGCAGCCGCAGGCGGTATTCCGCACGGGCGGTCAGCATGCGATAGGGCTCGCTCACGCCGTGCAGCGTCAGGTCATCGATCATCACCGCCATGTAGGAGTTGGCGCGGTCCAGCTCGGGGGCTTCGCGGCCCAGTCCGGCAGCCGCGGCATGCATCCCCGCGACCAGCCCCTGGGCTGCGGCCTCCTCGTACCCCGTCGTTCCGTTGATCTGACCGGCGCAATAGAGGCCGGGTATCGCCTTCACCTCCAGCCCGCGATTGAGCGCGCGCGGATCGATATGGTCGTACTCCACGGCATAACCCGGCACGGTGATCTCGGCCTGCTCCAGCCCTTCCATCGAACGGATCATCGCCACCTGCACATCGGTCGGCAGCGAGGTCGAGACACCGTTGGGATAGACGGTGCTGTCGTCGAGACCTTCTGGCTCGAGGAAAACCTGGTGTCCGTCGCGGTCGCCGAAGCGGTGGATCTTGTCCTCGATCGAGGGGCAATAGCGCGGACCCTGCGCGCCAATCGCACCGGTGAACAATGGCGAACGGTCAAGCCCTGCGCGGATGATGTCGTGCGTCCGCTCGTTGGTGCGGGCGATGGCGCAGAACACTTGCGGCAGTGGCCGCGCCTTGGTCAGCGGCGACATCGTCCAGGGATCGGCATCGCTCGGCTGCTCGGGCAAGCGCGCCCAGTCGATGGTGCGCCCATCGATACGCGGTGGCGTCCCGGTCTTGAGCCGCGCCATCGGCAGGTCCGCCGTGCGCAACTGCTGCGCCAGACGATGCGCAGAGTCCTCGCCGATGCGTCCGCCGTCCATGCGTTCCTCACCCCGGAACAGCCGCCCGCCAAGGAATGTGCCGGTGCATAGCACGACCGCCCTTCCCGAGAGCCGCGAGCCATCGGCGAGGTCGATCCCGGCGACGCGTCCCTGCTCCAAATGAAGCGCAGCCGCCTCTCCCCCAACGACGGTCAGATTCGGCTGCGCGGCAATCATCTGCTGGATCGCCGCCTTGAAGCGCTTGCGGTCGGCCTGAACGCGCGGCCCCTGCACGGCGCTGCCCTTGGAGCGGTTGAGCATCCGGTAGTGGATCGCGCCCGCATCTGCCGCGCGCGCGATCAGTCCATCAAAGGCATCGACCTCGCGCACCAGATGGCCCTTGCCGAGTCCGCCAATGGCCGGGTTGCAGCTCATCGCCCCGACTGTTGCCGGATCGAACGAAACCAGCGCCGTGCGCGCGCCCATCCGCGCCGCAACGGCCGCCGCCTCGACGCCGGCATGTCCGCCGCCGACCACGATGATATCGAACTGGTGCATGGCTTCGCGCGATACGCGAGTTGAGGATTCGCGTCAAAGTTTCAGATGGAGCGTTTCACGTGAAACAGATGCCGCTCGCCGCCACAACTTCGTCATTCCCGCGAAGACGGGAATCCATGTTCACGCCCCGAGCTAACTGGATTCCCGCCTTCGCGGCAATGACGAAGAGCGATGTTCCACGTGAAACACCTACTTCCCGATGCAGAACCGCCCGAACAGCGAATCGAGCATGTCCTCCGTGCTCGTCCGCCCAACCAGCGCATCAAGCGCAATGCGCGCGAGGCGCAGGTTCTCCGCCGCCAGCAAGGGATCACTCTCACGCTGCGCCTGATCGAGCGCCGCCGCCACTTGCCCAAGTCGCTCATGCTGCCGCTGGTTGAGGGCGGCCTCCCCAGGAGCAGGCAAGGACTTCCGGGCATGAGCGATCAACGCCTCACGCAGTTGCGCCATCCCCTCGCCCGTGCGTGCCGATAGCTGCAAGGCTGCATCCGACTTGCGCGGTGCACTGGCATCATCCGAGCGCGCAGCCACTTCCCACAACGCCCGTCCCTCCGGCCCCTCACCTTCAGGCCCCAGCCACAGGATCAGGTCCGCCTTCTCCGCCGCCGCCCGTGCCCGGGCAATGCCGATCCGCTCGATTTCGCCCGCGCCTTCATCGCGCAGGCCAGCGGTGTCGACGAAGGTAAACGGCACGCCATCAAGCGATGCAGCGAAGGTCAGGACGTCGCGGGTCGTCCCGGGCTCCGCCGCGGTGATCGCGGCTTCCTGCTGAACGAGCGCGTTGAACAAGGTCGACTTCCCCGCATTGGGCGGCCCTGCCAGGACCACACGAAAGCCCTCCTTCAGCGGCTCAGCGCGCGGGCGGGCGAGCCATGCTTCGAGGTCTTGCGCCAGCGCTGCGCAGTCCGCAACAAATCCCGGCGGCAGCAGGTCCTGCTCCGCCCCGACGTCGTCCTCGTCAGAAAAGTCGAGCGCCGCTTCGAGCTTCGCCGAGATGCCCAGCAAGGCATTACGCCAGCGCTCCGTTTCACGGGAAAGCGCACCCTCGGCCATCGCCAGCGCAGCGCGGCGTTGCAGTTCGGTCTCGGCAGAAAGCAGGTCGGCCAGCCCCTCGGCCTCGGCCAGATCGATCCGCCCATTGGCAAATGCGCGGCGGGTAAACTCCCCGGCCTGCGCACGCCGCAAACCGGGCAAGCGCCCAATCGCCGCTTCCACCGCTGCAACAACAGCACGCCCGCCATGCAGATGCAGTTCCGCGCTGTCCTCGCCCGTCGCCGTGCCGGGACCGGGCAGCCATAGCACCATCGTCCGGTCGAGGTGTGTGTCGTCGCGCGGATCGGCCAGCGTGGCCAGCGTCGCGCGGCGCGGCGTGGGCAGCTTGCCCGAAAGCGCCTCAAGCGCCGCCCCTGCCTGCGGGCCACTGATGCGGATGACGGAAATGCCCGCGGGTGGTGGGCCGGAGGAGAGGGCGAAGATCGTATCGGTCACGCCCCTCCCCTACACGATCATTGGAAGAGCGTCAGTCCTTCGGCTTCTTCGAACCCGACCCGGTCATCGCACCGAGACCGCCCTGCTCCATGAAGTTCTGGAACAGCTTAAGCCCGATCTCGCCCATCGGCGCGACCTGCTTGGCGAAGCTCTGCAACTGATCGAGACTGCCCGCGCCCTGCATCGCCTTGGCGACGCTTTCGACATAGACGTCGTTCGCCTTCGAGACATCGGGCAGCCCGAGGAACCGGCGGGCCTCTTCTGGCGTGCAATCGACTTCGACGGTGACTTTCATGTGCGCCTCTCCCGGCATCCGCTTGGCTTGCAAGACTGTCATGCACGCTTGGCAAAGTCCATGGGCAGGGCCAACATGGATCCAGACCAACTCCATTGAATCGCAGGATGAACGACATGGGCGAGAAGATCACATTTGCAGCACTCGACGGCGAAGGGGATATACCGGGCTATCTCGCAACGCCGGACGGTCCGATCCGCGCGGCGATCATCATCATCCCGGAGATCTTCGGAGTGAATCCCGGTATCCGTCACAAGTGTGAGGCCTCGGCCGATCAGGGCTACATGGCGCTCGCGCCCGACATCTTCTGGCGCTTTGCTCCCGGCGTCGAACTCGATCCCGATGTGCCGGAGCAGATGCAGGAAGCCTTTGGCTATTTCGGCCAGTACGATCCTGACAAGGGTATCAAGGACATCGAGGCGGCAATCCGTTTCCTGCGCGGCTACGAAGGCATCGACAAGGTCGGCCTCGTCGGCTTCTGCCTGGGCGGACGCATGGCCTACATGGCGGCGGCGCGCACCGATATCGATGCTTCGGTCGGCTATTACGGCGTGATGATCGACCAGATGCTGAACGAATCGCACGCCATCGCCAATCCGCTGATGCTGCACATTCCGACCGCCGACCACTTCGTTGGCCCCGAAGCGCAGAAGGCGATCCACGACGGGCTTGATCCGCACCCCAAGGTGACGCTCTACGATTACGAGGGCCTGGATCACGGCTTTGCGGCCGAGATGGGCGACCGCCGCGACGAGGAAGGCGCGCAGCTTGCTGACCGCCGCACGCGCGATTTCTTCGCGCAGCACCTCGGCTAAGTCTTCGGCGTTGCGCGGGATCAATGCCCGCGCAACGCCCCTGCCCTAACCACAAGAAGAACAACGGGAGAAGCGCATGAAACTCGGCCTAGCAGCATGGCACCGGTACATGATCAGCGGCGATATCACGCTGCTCGAGGAACTCGTCGCCGATGACGCCGTGTTCCATTCTCCCGTCGTTCACACCCAGCAAGCGGGGCGCGAGAAAGTGCTGATGTATCTCACAGCCGCGGGCCAGGTCTTCGGCAACGGCACCTTCCGCTATGTGCGCGAGCTGGTCGACGGCCCCGAGGCCTGCCTCGAATTCGAGTGCGAGATGGACGACGTGCGCGTCAACGGAATCGACCTGATCCGCTTCGACCTTGAAGGCCGCATCGTCGATTTCAAGGTCATGGTCCGGCCCTTGAAGGCGATCAACAAGGTCTGGCAGCTGATGGCCGAGCGGCTGGAGAACACCTGAGCGGTTGCGTTTTTAAGGGTTTCTCGCAGAGACGCAGAGGGAAAGAAGAGCGCAGAGAAGGCGCTCCTGCGGTGAAACCGCGTTGAATTTCATGTGTCGCGGCTTGGATGAAATGACCGTAAGTCGAGCGGCCTGACGGCCAGGCGCAACCTCTCTGCGATCTCCCTGTTTCTCTGCGTCTCTGCGAGAAACGAAAAAGCCCGCAGCGCGAACTGCGGGCCTAATCTAAGCCATTGATCAGCCGAAAAAATCAGCCGTCGTAATCAGCACCCAGCGAGGTGTTGCGCACCGGTGCCGCAGCTGTGATGCGCAGCGCTTCGGCCGACTGCGACAGCGAGCCGATTTCATCGACTTCATCGTCATCGTCAGGCAGCACGCGCTGGAGCGACTGGATCACGTTTTCCTTGAGCACGGCAGGACGCACGGTCTCTTCGGCGATCTCGCGCAGAGCGACGACCGGGTTCTTGTCACGGTCACGATCGACGGTGAGTTCGGCACCGCCCGAAATCGCGCGGGCGCGTTCGGCGGCCAGCAGGACCAGATCGAAACGGTTGGGAACCTTGTCGACGCAATCTTCGACGGTAACGCGCGCCATCAGGGCACTCCAATCACTTGAGAATTACGGAAAGGACGGCAGCTAGGCCGGGGGTGTGGAAAAGTCAAGGATTCGCGCGTGGCGTCCGACTCAGTCGTCCCCGCCGCCATAGGCTGCGCGCATGTCGTCAGGCGCAAGGTCGCTGAACCGGGTGATGCGGGCTTCGAAGCGCAGGCGGACCTTGCCGGTCGAGCCGTGGCGCTGTTTTGCGACGATCAGTTCGGCAAGGCCATAGACCCGTTCCATTTCGGCCTGCCACGCGGCGTGGGCTTCCTGGATCTTCGAATCGTCGTTGCCTTGCGGGACTTTCGGCTCCTTGGCGGCGACGTAATAGTCCTCGCGGAACACGAACCAGACCATGTCGGCGTCCTGCTCGATTGAGCCCGATTCGCGCAGGTCCGACAGCATCGGGCGCTTGTCGTCGCGCTGTTCCACCGCACGGGAAAGCTGCGAGAGCGCGATCACCGGGACCGAGAGTTCCTTGGCCAGGGTCTTGAGTCCACGCGAAATTTCCGAGATTTCGTTGACGCGGTTGTCGCTGCGGCCGGACCCCTGCAGCAGCTGCAGGTAGTCGACAATGATCAGGCCGATGTCGTGGCGGCGCTTCAACCGGCGGGCACGGGCACGCAGCGAACCGATGGTCAGCGCCGGGGTATCGTCGATATAGAGCGGCAGTTCGGCCAGGCGCTGGCTGGCGAAGGACAGCTGCTGGAAATCCTCGCGGCTGATGCGGCCCATGCGCAGCGATTCGGAGCTGATGCCCGATTGCTCGGCCAGGATACGCGTGGCGAGCTGGTCCGCGCTCATTTCCAGGCTGAAGAAGGCGACCCCTGCCCCCACCGAATCCTTGAGCGCAATGCCGTCGGCCAGATCGCGCCGCAGCCGGTCGGCCGCGTTGAATGCGATGTTGGTGACGAGCGAGGTCTTGCCCATGCCCGGGCGTCCGGCAAGGATGATAAGGTCGGAATCGTGCAGGCCGCCGATCTTCTCGTTTACCGAGGTCAGGCCCGTGGTCTTGCCCGAAATGTGGCCGCCTGAAAGCAGCGCCTTCTCGATCATCTCGAGCGAGGCGCGCGTGGCCTGCGCAAAGCTCTGCGCTTCGCTGCCGGTCTGCGCACCTTCGGCCACGGCATAGAGCGCGGCTTCGGCCTTCTCCACCTGTTCGAGCGGGGCGACCGAATCGCTGGTATCGAGCGCACCTTCGACAAGGTTGCGCCCGACCGAGATCAGCTCGCGCAAAAGTGCCAGGTCATAGATCTGCTCGGCCAGCTCGCGCGGATTGAGCAGGCCTTGCCCGTCCGAGGTCAGCCGCGCCAGATAGGCGGTGCCGCCCAGTTCCTTGAGGCCTTCGTCGGTCTCGAAATAGGGCTTGAGCGTGACCGGCGTGACCACCGCCTTGCGATCGATCAGCGCCTGGATGCGTTCGAACACGCGGCCATGGACTGCGGCGAAGAAGTGCTCGGGCTTGAGCGGGGTCTGCAGTTCTTCAAGGATGCGGTTGTCGATCAGCACCGCGCCCAGAAACGCCGCTTCGGCTTCCACGTTTGAGGGGAGCGCACGAATCTCTGACGGTTCGCGGGTGAGAATGGCTTCGCTGGCGGACATGCTTTGCATAGTGCCCGAAGCGGCCCGATCCGGCAATGCATCGCCCCTGTGGATAGCGGGGACCGAGTGGCCAAAACCCTTGCCCGCGCCCCACGCGTCTGCAACACAGAAAGCCCAATGGCAGACCCGCGCATCTCGCATATCGAGCTGGACGAAGCGACGATCATCTGGCGCAACGCCGATATCGAGCAGGAGCGGCGCATCGCCATTTTCGACCTGATCGAGGAAAACACGTTCAAGCCGCTGCGCGCGTTTGAGGCTGGGCACGAAGGGCCTTACCGGCTCAAACTTTCGGTTGATGACGGGCGGCTCGTGCTGGCGGTCTCGGACGATGGCGGCGCTCCGCTTGAAACCGTGATTCTCGGCCTTGGCCGGTTCCGCCGTCCGATCCGCGAGTATTTCGCCATCTGCGACAGCTACTATCAGGCCATCCGCAAGGCGACCGCAGCCGAGATCGAGACGATCGACATGGCCCGACGCGGCATCCACAACGATGCCGCCGACACCCTGCTCGAACGCCTCGAAGGCAAGATCGAGACGGATTTTCCCACCGCCAGACGCCTCTTTACCCTGATCTGCGTGCTGCATATCAGGGGCTGAATCAGAACTCGGGTCCCAAGCGAATCTCATCATGCCGAAGAAACGGAACACTGCCCGCCCGCATACGGGGCGCAGGCGCCTGCTGGCCGCCCTGCTGCTGGTGGTCCTCGTCGGCCTCGGCATCGGCTGGTGGAAGGCGCGCACCTGGATGCCCGACCGGCGCGACTATCCCGTGCAGGGCGTCTGGCTGAGCGATGACAGCGGCGCTGTCGACTGGCGCCTGCTGCGCGCTGCCGGGGCCGATTTCGCCTATCTGACTGCCAGCGAAGGTATCTCGACACGCGACACCGCCTTTGCCGATGGCCTGATCGCCGCGCGCGAGCGGGGCATGCAGGTCGGCGCAGTCCACGTCTATGACCTATGCGCGCCCGCAGATGCTCAGGCGGCGAACTTTGTCACCGTCGTCCCGCGCGACAAAGACCTGCTGCCGCCCGCGATCCGCTTCGACATCGATTCGCGCACCTGCCCGCAGGTCCCCGGCGAAGCACAGATGCAGAGCGAGCTGACCACGTTCCTCAACCAGGTGGAAAAGCACGCCGAAAAGCCGGTGATCCTCATGGTGTCCCGCGCACTCGAAAAGCAGTACCATCTCGCCGCCCGGATCGACCGCAACATCTGGGTCGAACAGGATTACCTCGAGCCCGCCTATGCCGGCAGGCCATGGGTGATGTGGACCGCGAGCGACCGTCTGCGGCTGGACGCAGCCAATACGCCGCTGCACTGGGTGGTGGTGCAACAATGACCGACCTCGTGGCCGAGCTTCGCGAAGACCTGATCGCCGCCGCGCGTCGCGCGATGGACACGGCTTACGCGCCCTACTCGGGCTTCCACGTCGGCGCGGCGCTGCTGTTCGATGATGGCGCAATCGTCACCGGCGCGAACTTCGAGAACGCCAGCTACGGCCTTTCGCTCTGCGCCGAAACCGTGGCCGCATCCATCGCCTCCCATGCCGGACGGCGCGGCGGATTGCTCGCCGTGGCGGTACTCGGAGGCATGGGTGGCGCGGTGGAAGCTGCGATCAGCCCTTGCGGCCGCTGCCGACAGGTGCTGAACGAACTGGCGGCATTGGGTGGCACCGATCCGCTGGTGATCTGCGTCGGCGCGCAGGAAGTCGTGGAAATGCGCCTCTCGGTACTCTTGCCCAACGCCTTCGGCCCCGCCAATCTCGCCTGACGATATCTGGGGACATCAATTGGCCATTCTTTCCGACAAGTGGATCCGCGAAAAGGCGCTGAACGAGGGCATGATCGAGCCTTTCGTCGAGAACCAGCGCCGCGATGGCTGCATCAGCTACGGCCTCTCGTCCTACGGCTACGACGCCCGCGTCGCGCGCGAGTTCAAGATCTTCACCAACGTCGATTCCGCGGTGGTGGACCCCAAGAACTTCGACGGCGCCAGCCTGGTCGACCGCGAGACCGACGTCTGCGTGATCCCGCCCAATTCCTTCGCGCTGGCCCGCACGGTCGAATACTTCCGCGTGCCGCGCGATGTGCTGGTGATCTGCCTGGGCAAGAGCACATATGCTCGCTGCGGCATCATCGTGAACGTCACCCCGCTCGAACCCGGCTGGGAAGGCCACGTCACGCTCGAATTTTCGAACACTACGCCGCTGCCCGCCAAGATCTACGCCAACGAGGGCGCGTGCCAGTTCCTGTTCCTCCAGGGCAACGAACCGTGCGAAGTCAGCTACGCCGACCGCGCCGGCAAATACATGGGCCAGCGCGGGGTGACGCTGCCGCGCCTCTGACAACTACTCCCCCACCGTCACCCCGGCGCAGGCCGGGGCCCACAACCTCTCGCCGCAATCGCACCTGACAACCCTGCGCCGCCTTTCCGGCAACGTGCTAGCCGGCCAGCGCCATGGGTCCCGGCCTGCGCCGGGACGACGGAGTGTAGGGCGGAGGAGTGGGTCGGTGCCGCATGCCTGATCGGTTCTCAAACCCGCTCATCCTGAGCCTGTCGAAGGATGTTGGCACCACGCCTTAACCCCCCGCTTAAATCCGGTTGCAATCGCCACCGAACTCGCCAAGCTTGCCGCACAACGAGAACAGGCGGAGAGGCTGATGGAGAAGTCGGAGAGGCCCTATGACATCGTCGTCTATGGGGCGACGGGGTTTACCGGGCGATTGGTCGCGGAGTATCTTGCGCGGCATTATGGCCAGGAAGGCCCGCGCTGGGCCATGGCCGGGCGTTCGGCGGCAAAGCTGGCCGAGGTGCGTGCCCTGATCGAGGCGCCCAAGAACACCCCGCTGATCGTGGCCGATGCCGCAGATCCTGCCAGTCTCGAAGCGATGGTCAGCCAGGCCAAGGTCGTCATCACCACCGTCGGCCCCTACCAGCTCTATGGCGAACCCTTGCTCGCTGCCTGCATCGCAGCGGGCACGGACTATGCCGATCTTTGCGGCGAGCCGGTCTGGATGCGCCAGATGATCGACAAGTATGGTGAGGGAGCCAAGCAAACCGGCGCGCGAATCTGCTTCTCCTCGGGCTTCGATTCGATCCCGTTCGATCTGGGCGTGCTGATGCTGCAGAAGGAAGCCGTGGCGAAGTTCGGCCGCCCTGCCCCGCGCGTGAAGGGCCGCGTGCGCGGTTTCAAGGGCGGCGTTTCGGGCGGCACCGCCGCGAGCCTCGGTGCGACGCTGCAGGCGCTGGGCAAGGACCCTTCGCTCATTCCGCTGATGCAGAGCGCCTTCTGCCTCACTCCCGGCTTCGCAGGCCCCGAACAGCCGCGTGGCGACAAGGTCCAGTACGACGAAGCCATCGGCAGCTGGGAAACGCCGTTCGTCATGGCCGCGATCAACGTCAAGAACGTCCACCGCACCAATGCCCTGCTCGGTCACGCCTGGGGCACCGACTTTGTCTATGACGAGATGATTCTCACCGGCCCTGGCGATCAGGGCAAGGCCGCTGCCGAGCACATGGCAAAGACGCCCAGCATCGGCCGCCCCGATGATCCCAAGCCCGGCGAAGGCCCGTCGAAGGAGCAGCGCGAGACCGGTTACTACGATGTCCTGTTCCTTGGCACGATGCCCGATGGTCAGGAAATCCGCTACGGCGTGAAAGGGCGCTACGATCCCGGCTACGGCTCGACCAGCCGGATGATCGCCGAGACCGCCATTGCCCTGCTGTCGAGCAAGGCTGGCGGCGTGGTCGGAACCCCCGGCGCGATCCTCGGCGAAGCCTTGGTAGACCGCCTGCGCGCTCACGCCGAGATCAGCTTCGCGGCGGAGTAGCGCCTGCGTTCTGCCCACCCCCAACCCCTCCCGCCTGCGGGAGGGGAGTGACAGCGCACTTCTTTGCCCTCCCGCAAGCGGGAGGGCCGCGAGACTTACTGAACGCAGTGAAGTTAGTCGCAGCGGGGTGGGCCCTCGCTCAGGCCGCCGCCGCGTAAGCCTCGGCTTCTTCACCGATGAGAATATCGGCGAGCATCCAGTAGGCCTCGCCCCAGGCCGCCAGCACTTCGTCGGTGGCCACATCGGCCCCCACCACGTCGCGAATCGCGGGCAATAGGGCCTCGGCGACATAAGGGTAATGCTCGGCCTTCACGCCGCACTCGACATGGCGCTGCACCATCCGCGTCACCGCTGGTCCCAAGTTCTCGAGCTTGTCGATGTTCTTGGCATAGGCAAGGATCGCGGCGGCCAGACGGCGCGGCTGCTCGCCGCTTTCCTGCGCGGCGGCATCGAACATCGCCTTCACATCATCGTTCTGGAACAGGCGCTTGTACATGGCGGTGGTGATCTCCACCCCGTGCTTTTCGATCACCGGAGCGGTGGCCTTGACGATGGTCTTTGCGTGTTCGGAAGCGGTGCGCATGGGTATCTCCAATCAGGTATTACAAATACCGGTATTTTATCTGCTTGATTCTCGCAAGCGGAAAAACGATGGTTTTTGAATGCAGTTGACCCAGCACACCGATTTCGGCCTGCGCCTGCTGATCGTGCTCGCGCGCAAGGACGGGGCGGTCAGCCTGCCCGCGTTCTCCGCGCAGCAGGGCCTGAGCTATCACCACGTCGCAAAGGTCGCGCAAGCGCTGGTACAGGCAGGCTTTGCCATGTCGCAGCGCGGGCGCAGCGGCGGCATCGCGCTCGCCCGCCCCGCGTACCAGATCACCGTGGGCGAAGTGGTACGCAAGCTCGAACGCGGCCTGCGCCTTGCCGATTGCGCCACCTGCGCCCTGCGTGAAGATTGCGCGCTGAGCAGCGTGCTGGCCGAAGCGCTCGACGCCTTCCTCGCCGTGCTGGACCGTTACACGCTGGCCGATGTCTCGCGCGAGGGCGTCGCTGCCTTCGCACCGTGGGCCGCCCTGCCCGCTTTGCCTGCTCCCGGCCCCACCTGCGCGGTTACGGAGCCTTCCTGAGCGCCGCCACGCAGGCCGCGCGATCAACGTCACGCCCATCGCCACGCCTTGCATCCACGTACGTCGCGGTCGGCTTGCCGCCACCCGCAGGCGGGTAGAGATAGACGTCGAGAATGCAGGCCGTCCCCGACCACTGCATCTTGCGCGCGTCGTCCTCGATCACGTCGAGACGCGGCGTGCCGAAGGTGCGGCCAAGCTGCAGCGCGTCAGACCCGATCACGCCTTCAAGGCCGGGGATCATCTGCACTTGCGCGACAGGCTTGCCCACGGGCGCAGGGCGCGGAACCGTGGTGCGGACCGGCGCTGTCGGCGCAGAGCGCACGACCGGGGTCTTGCCGCCCGCTGGCAGCCCTCCCCCGCCGCACGAGGCAAGGAGGAGAGCGAGAAGCGGAATGGCGGCAGCGCGGAATGTCACCGCGCGGGGATGCCCCGCCAGCACCGCCGGGTCAACCGCAGGCGGCGCGATACGGCGCACAGGCCAAGCGTTCTGACGCACCCTTCCTGCTCTTGCTGCAACGCGGCATAGCGGCTAGGCCATCGCGCAATTGCCCAAGATACGGAGCCTGTCCCGCATGTCCGAACCGCTTTACGACGTCATCGCCATCGGCAACGCCATCGTCGACGTGATGGCCCCCTGCGATGATGCGGACATCGAGCGGCTCGGCCTCGCCAAGGGCGGCATGACGCTGGTCGACACCGACCGTGCCAAGGAACTCTACGACGCCATGGGCCCCGCGCGTGAAATCTCGGGCGGTTCGGCGGCCAACACGCTGGCAGGCCTTGCCGCGCTCGGCGCGAAGTGCGGCTTCATCGGCCAGGTGGCGGACGACCAGCTCGGCGAAGTCTTCGCGCACGACATCCGCGCAGGCGGCATCGCTTTCGAGACCCCGTCGCGCACAGACGAACCGCCAACGGCGCGCTGCCTGATCTTCGTCACCCCCGATGGCCAGCGCACGATGAACACCTTCCTCGGCGCCTCGCAGTTCCTGCCTGCCGAAGCGCTTGACGACGCTACCATCGCTGCGGCCAGCGTACTCTATCTCGAAGGCTATCTGTGGGACCCGGAAGAGCCGCGCAAGGCCATGCGCCGCGCCATTGCCGCTGCGCGCAATGCCGGCCGCAAGGTGGCCTTCACCCTGTCCGACGCTTTCGTGATCTCGCGCCATAGCGATGATTTCCGCGCACTGATCGAAGCGGGCGAGATCGACATCCTGTTCGCCAACGAACACGAACTCGCCGCCCTCACCGGCATCGAGGACTTCCACGCAGGCCTCGAACAGCTCGCCGCCAAGGTGCCCACGGTCGTCGTCACCCGCAGCGAAAACGGCGCCCACGCGGTCAGCCACGGCGAACACGCCCAGGTTCCCGCCGAGCCCATCGACAAGGTGGTCGACACCACCGGCGCAGGCGACCTCTTCGCCGCAGGCTTCCTCTACGGCTACGTCCGCGGGCGACCGCTTGCGGAGAGCCTGACGCTGGGCGCCATCTGCGCCGCAGAAATCATCTCCCACTACGGCGCCCGCCCCGAGGCCGACCTGCAGGACTTGGTGGCCAAGCGCCTGGGCTGATCTCAGTCCAACCACCAATCCATACCACCCGTCACCCCGGCGAAGGCCGGGGCCCATGACGCCGGTGTCCGGCTCGACGGCGAGGTAATGGCCCCCGGCCTGCGCCGGGGTGACGGAGGTTTGGAGTTCAGCCTGAAGTCACCGCCCCATGAACGCCTCGATTTCCGCCACCGTGCGCGGGATGCCGGTGCTCAGGCGTTCGCAGCCCGTGGGGGTGACGAGGTAGAGGTCCTCGATGCGGATGCCCTGGTTCATCTGCTGGTTGTAGAGCCCCGGTTCGATGGTGATCACCGCGCCTGCCGGGATCGGCTTGGCATAGTCGCCCGCGTCATGGACATCGAGGCCGACGAAGTGTCCGAGGCCGTGGGTGAACTCGTCAATCCGGCCTGCCTTGCGGAACAGGGCATAGACCGCCTCGGTCATGTCCTCGTGAATGACGCCCGGTTTCAACAGCTTGGCCGCAGCATCCTGGGCCGCCATGACCAGCTCGTAGTCCGCCCGCTGCTGCGCTGTGAACTTGCCCGAGGCGGGGAAGGTGCGGGTAATGTCGCAGGCATAAGTGCCGACGCTGGCCGCAGCATCGATCAGCACGAGGTCCTGTGCGCCGATCACGGCATTGCCATGGGCATAGTGCAGCGAGGCGGCGTTGCGGCCGGTGGCGACGATCGAATCGTAGGACAGGCCCTCGCCCCCGCCCTGCCGGAACCCGTCCTCCAGCACCGCGGTCAGCTGGCGCTCGGTCATGCCGGGGCGCACCGCCTTCATCGCGGCGAGGTGGCCAGCTTGCGTCGCGCTGAGCGCCCGGCGCATCAGCTCCAGCTCGCGCGGTTCCTTGACGGTGCGCAGGGCGGGGAGGAGGGCGCTCTGGTCCTTCATCGCGCAGCCCGGAACGCGCGCCATCACCCGGCCATAGAGGTCCATCGCGGGCGGCACCGGGGCCGAGGCGCTGGCGATCGGCCCCATGAAGTGCAGCGTCCGGCTGCGCGCGGCAAGCTGGGTGACGAGGCCATCGAGTCCTGAAATGCGCCTGACCCGCTGAATTCCCGTGCGTTGTTCGATCAGCGAGCCCAGCGGCAGGCGCTCGACGTCCCAGCGCTCGGTCTCGATATCGCGCGAGGGGAGCAGCAGGAACTCGCGGTAGGTCCGCTCTGCAGGGGCCAGCACCAGCACCGCGCCGGGTTCGTCGACGATTCCGGTCAACCACGCAAAATCGCCCGACTGATAGAACGGTGGGCTCACCGGGCCGCTCGACCGGTCGCGCTCGGCGCCATGGATCACCGCCACGCCATCCTTCAGCGACGCCATCAGCTTCGCCCGCCGCTCGCGATAGACCTCGGGCGCGAAGGGGGTGGTGCCCGACGGGGTGGCGAAGCCGGGGGGTGGGAGGACTTGCGCGCGGATCGAGATCGAGAGCGATGCGGTCGCGGCGGCAGCTCCGGCGAGGAGGGAGCGGCGGGTCATGGTCATGGCGGAATCCCCTTTTCGAAGGGGAAGCCTAGATGGTTTCACGTGAAATGGGAATCACCTGCGCGTGCATGGACGGCGTGCGCGCGAGTTGTGCCTTTGCCCGAGAGAGTTGGGGGGGAGTTGGGGGAGAGTTGCCGTTCTGCCCCCGAGAGTTGGAAACGCGCCTCAGGCCTGCTGGATGTAGACCCGCATCGCGTCCGCCTCGGCCTCGATCTTGTCGAGCCGGTGCTTCACCAGGTCCCCGATCGAGACGAAGGCGACCATGCGATTTCCTTCCACTACAGGGAGATGGCGGAAGCGGCGCTGGGTCATCAGGGCGAGGGCCTCCATCACCGAAGTCTGCGGGGATACGGTCACGACCGGCGCGGTCATCATGTCGCGCACCTTCATGTGCAGCGCCGCCTCGCCATGCTTGTGCAGGCAGCGGATCATGTCGCGTTCGGAGAAGATGCCGGCAACGCCGCTCTCCCCATCGCTGACGGGCAGGGCGCCGATGCGGTGGTGGGCGAGCATGTCGATCGCGTCCGAGACTTGCGCGTCGGCATCGACGCTCCACACTTCGCCCCCACCCGCTCCAAGACGTCCTTGAATCACGTGCGCAATCGTCATGGCATCCTCCTTCGTGATGCGGCCGATGCGCCTTCGGGCGTCTTTGCCGACCGCCTGATCTCCCATAGGGATCATGCCATCTTGGCGGCCATTGTCAAAGCCGTTGCCACCACCACTTACGATCGGCAAAGGACCGCAGACGATGGCCGGACACTCTCCTCTCGATGATCCTGAAAACGCTCGATTTGCCTGGGCGCGATACTGGCTGATCATGCGCTGGATGGCGCTGTTCAGCACTGCCGTGGTCGGTGTGGTTCTCTACGTGCTTTACCTCCAGATCGGCATGATCTCGATCCACCTGTTCATCGCCTCGGCGCTGGGCGTCTGGCTGACGATCATGCTGATGGCGGCATTGATGGGGCTGGTGTTCCTCTCCAGCGGGACAGGCCACGACGAATCGATCGAGGACCGGCTGGAGGACGAGCGGAATCGCTGATGATCGGACGTTGAGGTTGGCGCGCTTAGTCCCTATCTTGTCGGAATGAGCGAAACACAGGTCACCCTAGCCCCCAGCGCCGCCGCGCGCGTTGCCACGATTGCCGCCAAGCAGTCAAAGCCCGCGATCCTGCGGCTTTCGGTGGAAGGCGGCGGCTGTTCGGGCTTCCAGTACAAGTTCGGCCTTGCCGACGCCCCCGAGGACGGTGACCTGATTGCCGAGACCGACGGAGTCCGGCTGGTGGTCGACGAAGTGAGCCTCGGCTTGCTCGAAGGCAGCGTGGTCGAATATGTCGAATCGCTGGGCGGCGCGGCCTTCCGGGTGAGCAACCCGCAGGCAGCTTCGGGGTGTGGTTGCGGCGCTTCGTTCGCCATATGATCAAAGTCGCATCGTTCAATATCAACGGGATCAAGGCCCGTCTGCCGCGTCTGCTCGAATGGCTTGAGGAAACTCGGCCCTCGGTTGCATGCCTGCAGGAGATCAAAACACAGGACGAGGGGTTCCCGGCGGCCGAGTTCGAGAAGATCGGCTATCACGCGATCTGGCACGGGCAGAAGGGCTTCAACGGCGTGGCGATTCTGGCCGATGGGCAGGCACCGGTCGAAGTGCAGCGCGGGCTGGCGGGCGAGCCGGAGGACGAGCATTCGCGCTATCTCGAGGCCGATGTCTTCGGCATCCGCGTGGTGTGCATTTACCTGCCCAACGGCAATCCGCAGCCGGGGCCGAAGTTCGATTACAAGCTGCGCTGGATGGAACGCCTGCGCCAGCGCATGGCGCAAATCACCGCCGAGGACGTACCCGCCGTGGTGATCGGCGATTACAACGTGATCCCTGAGGACAAGGATACCTTCTCGGTCAAGGCGATGGCCGACGATGCGCTGATGCAGCCCGAATCGCGCGACGCCTATCGCCGTCTGCTCAACGACGGCTGGACCGACGCGATCGACACGTTCAATCCGCAGGGCGGGGTGTGGACGTTCTGGGACTATCAGGCCGGTGCCTGGCAGCGTGACCACGGCTTCCGCATCGACCACGCACTGCTTTCGCCCGAGCTGGCCGACCGGCTGGTGGCAGCAGGCGTCGACAAGGAATATCGCGGCCGCGAAAAGGCCAGTGACCATGCACCGATCTGGGTGCAGTTGCAGACCTAACCGTTCGTCGCACGCGGTGAACGGTTCGCAGAAACGCTGATGGCTTGCGCGTATGGCTGTGCAGGGCGTCACCACACATTCAGGCGACTCGGTGCAAGGCCGACGCCAGACAAGATCGTGAAAGCCAAAACCGATGGGCCTGTTCAAGCCTGATTTCTTCCGCGCGCTGGCCTTCGGGTTCCTGATGGGCGCTGCCGTCATGGGCATCAGCTCGGGTACGACCGCGCTGGCGACCCCCGATACCGAACAGGCGTCGCACTAAGATGCGCCGCCCGCTCCTGACCGCACTCATGGCGGTGGGAGTCCTGACCGCATCATGCCAGCAACCGGCGCAGGCCGAAGGTGCGGTGTCCACCCCCGCAGCGGCGGTGCAAGCCAATGAAGCGCCGGGCAAGAAGGTCGCCGTGTTTGCAGGCGGCTGCTTCTGGGGCATCGAGGCGGTGTTCAGCCATCTGAAGGGCGTGAGCAGCGTCGTTTCTGGCTATCACGGCGGAGCGCAGAAGACCGCGATTTATGATGTCGTGGGCTCGGGCAATACCGGACACGCAGAAGCGGTGCGGGTGACCTACGATCCCGCCAAGATCCGTTACGACCAGTTGCTGCGGGTGTTCTTCGCGGTTGGCGCGGATCCGACGCAGCTGAACTATCAAGGCCCCGATCACGGCACGCAGTACCGCAATGCGCTGGTGCCGATGGACAAGGAGCAGGCGCGGGTGGCGGCGGCCTATCTGGGTCAGCTGAGGAAGTCGGGCCTGTGGAAGCAGCCGATTGTGACGGCGGTGGAATCCTACAAGGCGTTCTATCCGGCCGAGGCCTATCATCAGGACTTTGCCGACCGGAATCCCGACCGCGGCTATATCCGGCGCTGGGACGCGCCAAAGGTGGCGGCGCTGAAGAAGCTGTTCCCCGATCTCTACAAGCCGACGTTCACGCGGAACTGATTTGCGCCAAAGCCAAGGCGTGCCTATCTAGGACCGATGTCCGGGCACAATCATCACGACTTTGCAGGCGACAGGCTGATCGAGGCCGCGCGCGATGCGCTCACCGCGTCCGGCGAGCAGTGGACTGAGATGCGCGCCGACGTGTTCGAGGCGCTGGCCGAGCGCGAGAAGCCGGCATCGGCCTATGACATTGCCGAAAGCGTGGGCACGCGGCGGGGCAAGCGCGTCGCGGCCAATTCGGTCTATCGCATCCTCGACCTGTTCGTGCGCACCAATCTTGCGCGGCGGGTGGAGAGCGCCAACGCCTATGTGGCCAACAGCCATCCCGGCTGCCGCCACGACTGCATCTTCCTGATCTGCGACTTGTGCGGCACCGCCGTGCACATCGACGACGACAGCCTGACCGGAGCGCTGCGCAAGGCCGCGCAGGACGCGGGCTTTGCCGAAGTGCGCCCGGTGGTCGAGATTCGCGGTCATTGCGCGGAGTGCGCCAGCGGGGAATAAGGTGCCTGACGGGGGGAGGGCCGCATGAACGATCTGAGCGAAGAGACGCGACATCTGCCGAGCAGACGGCAATTTGCGGCGGTCATTTCCGGAAATGCGCTGGAATTCTACGATTTCCTGAGCTTCAGCTTCTTTGCCGCCAATGTCTCGCGGGTGATGTTTCCGGCGGGCGTTCCGGGCAGCGCGTTGCTGCTGACGCTGATGACGGCGGGCGCGGGGTTCGGCGCAAGGCCGCTGGGTGCGATCCTGTTTGGCCTTCTGGGCGACAAGCTGGGTCGCCGACCGACCATGCTGGCAACTTTCGCGCTGATGGGCCTGAGCGCCATCGGGCTCGCCCTGACGCCAAGCTATGCGACGATCGGCGTGTGGGCACCGATCCTTGTCGTTGCCTTCCGCCTGTTGCAGGGCCTTGCCGCCGGGGGTGATGTCGGGCCGACCACGGCTTTCCTTGCCGAAAGCGCGCCGCCCGAAAAGCGCGGGCTGTTGATCGCGCTGCAACTTGTCGCCATGCGCATCGGCGTGCTGGCGAGCGGTATGGTGGGGCTGGTGCTGGCGAGCCTGCTGACGCCGGAGCAGCTCGATGCCTTCGGCTGGCGCATCGCCTTCGGCATTGGCGCGGCCATCGTACCGCTGGCCTTTGCACTGCGGCGGCGGCTGGACGAGACGCTGCATCTGCCCGAAACCGGGCCAAACGTGGTGACCGAGCTTGATGTGCGGGCCTATGTGGTGGCGCTGATCGGGGTGACGGGGTTCCTGCTGGCAGGCGCTGCCGGGGATTACCTGTTCGTCTATGCGACGACGTTCCTCAAGATTCCGGTGACCAACGGCTATCTGCTGCAGATGGCGGCAGCGGGGACGCAGATCGTGGGGCTGCTGTTCGGCGGATGGCTGGGCGACCGGATCGGGCGGCGTCAGGTCATGCTGGGCACTTCGGCGCTGGCCGCACTGGTTTCGCTGCCGCTGTTCCGCTGGGGCATTGCCGAGGCTTCGCTGGCGCAGCTGGCCCCAGCTGCGGCACTGCTGTTGCTGATGGCGACGATTTCGGCGGCTGTGGCTTATGCCTCATTCGTCGAGATTACGCCCAAGCGCCACCGCGCCGGGCTGGTCGGCATTGGTTATGGCGTGATCGTAGCGGTCACGTTCGGGGTGACGCCGGTGCTGCTGACGCGGCACATTTCAGCCACAGGCGATCTTGCAGCGCCGGGATATGCCTTTGTGCTGGCGGCGGTACTGCTGGTGGTTTCGGCCTTGCTGACGCAGGGGCGTGCGGCACCGACCATGGGGAAGGGTCAACCTGCATGATCATGTTCGACAGCACAGAAGCATCGGTGTAAGGGCGGTTGGATGAGTTCAGAACCGGCAACGCCGCTGCTAGACACGGTCGATACCCCTGAGGATCTTCGCAAGCTCGCGCCTTCGCAGCTTCGCCAGCTTTCGGACGAGCTTCGTGCCGAGATGATATCCGCCGTCGGATCGACGGGCGGGCATCTCGGATCGGGGCTTGGCGTGGTCGAGCTGACCGTGGCGATCCACTATGTGTTCAATACGCCGCAGGACAAGCTGGTGTGGGACGTGGGCCACCAGGCCTATCCGCACAAGATCATCACCGGGCGGCGTGATCGCATCCGCACGCTGCGACAGGGCGGGGGGCTTTCGGGCTTCACCAAGCGCAGCGAGAGTGAATACGATCCGTTCGGCACGGCGCACTCGAGCACGTCGATTTCGGCCGCACTGGGCTTTGCCATCGCCAACAAGCTCTCTGACCGGCCCGGCAAGGGCATCGCGGTGATCGGCGACGGCGCGATGAGCGCAGGGATGGCCTACGAGGCGATGAACAATGCAGGGCTTGCGGGCAACCGGCTCGTGGTGATCCTCAACGATAACGACATGTCGATTGCGCCGCCGGTTGGCGGGCTTTCGGCCTATCTCGCGCGGCTGGTGTCGTCGCGCCAGTTTCTGGGTCTGCGCGAGATCGCGCGCAAGCTTTCGCGCAAGCTGCCGCGTCCGCTGCACACGGCGGCGCGCAAGACCGACGAGTTCGCGCGCGGCATGGCGATGGGCGGCACGCTGTTCGAGGAGCTGGGCTTCTATTACGTCGGGCCGCTCGACGGGCACAACATCGACCAGCTGATCCCGGTGCTGGAGAACGTGCGCGATGCGGCCGAAGGGCCGTGCCTCGTTCACGTGGTGACGCAGAAGGGCAAGGGCTATGGCCCGGCCGAGCAGGCGGCGGACAAGTACCACGGCGTGCAGAAGTTCGACGTGGTGACCGGCGAGCAGGTCAAGGCCACGCCGGGTGCGCCGGCCTACCAGAACGTGTTTGGCGAGACGCTGGCGAAGCTGGCGGACAGCGATCCCACTATCTGCGCGATCACGGCGGCGATGCCCAGCGGCACCGGCGTCGACAAGTTTGCCAAGGCGCACCCGACACGCACGTTCGACGTCGGCATTGCCGAGCAGCATGCGGTGACCTTTGCGGCAGGCCTTGCGGCAGAGGGCATGCGCCCGTTCTGCGCGATCTATTCGACCTTCCTGCAGCGCGCGTTCGATCAGGTCGTGCACGACGTGGCGATCCAGAACCTGCCGGTCCGCTTTGCGATTGACCGCGCCGGGCTGGTGGGGGCTGACGGGGCGACGCACGCGGGCTCGTTCGACGTTACTTATCTTGCCACACTGCCGAATATGGTGGTGATGGCGGCGGCCGACGAGGCGGAGCTGGTCCACATGACCTACACCGCCGCAAAGCATGACAGCGGCCCGATTGCGTTCCGCTATCCGCGCGGCAATGGCACCGGCGTTGCGCTGCCGGAGGAGCCGGAATTGCTGGAGATCGGCAAGGGGCGCATCGTGCGTTCGGGCAGCAAGGTGGCGCTGCTATCGCTCGGCACGCGTCTGGCAGAGGCACTGAAGGCGGCGGACCAGCTGGAGGCCAAGGGGCTTTCTACCACGGTGGCAGACCTGCGCTTTGCCAAGCCGCTCGACACCGACCTGATCCGCCAGCTGATGGCGACCCACGAGGTCGTGGTGACGATCGAGGAAGGATCGATCGGCGGACTTGGCGCACACGTGCTGACCATGGCGAGCGACGAGGGGCTGACCGATGCGGGCCTCAAGATTCGCACCATGCGCCTGCCCGACGTATTTCAGGACCATGACTCGCCGGACAAGCAATACGACACGGCTGGGCTCAATGCGCCGCATATCGTCGATACGGTGCTGAAAGCACTGCGGCACAACTCTGCGGGTGTGAGCGAGGCGCGGGCCTGACTGCGCGCCTGCGGGCGTTGCGCTAGATCAGGTCAGCCACAGCCACAGGCCGGCAGGGATGCCGAACAGGTGGTAGTGGATCCAGGTGGCGATGAACCACACGAGGAAGGCGATAAGCAGGATCGTGTGAAGCCGCAGCAGTTCGCCGAACTTGGGCCAGAACGTGGTGCGGCGCTGCCAGGGTCCGAACTCGCGCTTGTTGCCGGCGACCTTGCGCTTGTCCTGAAAGTGCGAGCCGACCAGCGCCAGGAGGATGATGCCGGTCATCAGCACCAGCACGCGAGCCGAAGGTGCAGCGATCATGTGGCCGAGCGCCCAGATAGCGATGCCCCACATCATCGGATGCCGCGTCACGCGGAACACGCCGACGGGAATCATCGTGCCAAGCCCCGCGGCCGTCTTGCCGGGCAGGGCAGGGTTGCGCGCGAAGGACGGGATGAGCAGCGCAAGCCCGGTAAGGGTCAGCAGGCTTGCCAGCGCCCACGGCACTGGCGCCATGCCGTTCCATGCCTGCCAATCGGCATCGGTCCGGTCGAAAACGACGACGGCCCAGGCCAAGGTCCCGATCGACACCAGCGAATACAGCAGGAGGAAGCCCTGGGCCCCGAGTCTTGAAACGAGCGGTTGCCTGAGCGGACCGGACATCGCGAAATGCGTAAACACGAACGCGGCTGTCGCGATGACGAGGTGAATCAAATCTGCATCCATCTCCGCCCCCCTGCTGCGCCTCGAATGGCGCGGGCATTTATATTGATTAACATCCCTTCTAGCTTTTGTAACAAATCTGACAACAGATGCCTTCAGGGTTAGGCCAATAATCCGAAGGTGGAAATTTGTTCCCGAACGCCTTCAGGTCACCCCATGCATAAGCTTCCTGAGCGGAATCGCTATGACCAGAAGCACAGCACCAATGCCCACCGATATCCAGCCAATCGTCGTGAACACGCCGACGTAGGTATCAAGGCTGACCTTGAGGTTGGTAACCTGACCGCCGACCGTTTCGACGCTGGCGACCTGCGCGACCATACCCGCGACGTACTGGGCGACGGCAATCGACAGGAACCACACGCCCATCATCATGCCGACGATGCGGGCCATGGACAGCTTGGTGATCATCGACAGGCCGACCGGCGAAATGCACAGCTCTGCCATCGAATGAACCAGGTAGAGCCCGGCAAGCCAGACGAGGCCGACCTTGAACTGCGCGTCGGCGAACTGCGAGCCCCAGACCAGCAGGAGAAAACCGCCGCCCACGCCCATCAGGGCGAGCGCGAACTTGACCGGGATCGACGGCTCCACGCCGCGCCGAGCCATGCCATTCCACATCACGCTGAACAGCGGGGCCAGCGTGACGATGAACAGCGCGTTGAAGATCTGCGTCTGGCCTGCGGGCATGACATAGACTTCTTCGCTGCCGAAGCCCTGGCTGCGGGCATAGACCATGCCGAAGAAGCCTGCGAGCATGACCACGCCGAAGCCGAGCGTCATCTTGCGCTTCGTTTCGGGAGCTTCGCCATTGCCGAAGAACCATGCGAGCGCCCAGCCCAGCCCGCCCAGCAACAGGGCGAAGAACACATAATAGCTGGCAGGCGTTGAACGGAACATCGCGAAGAGCGGGCGCGTCCACGCGATCTCGAGCTGGGTGTTGCGCTCTGCAAAGAGGGTGAGCGAGGAGCCGGCCTGTTCGAACAGGGTCCAGAACACGGTGTTGAACACGATCAGCACCATGGCGGCGACCATCATCTGGAATTCGACCCGGTTGCCCGCCGCCAACGCCCAGATCAGGATGCCGGGGATCGCGATCAGGAACGTGCCGAACATCAGCTTGCCCATGATCGGCAGGCCGAGGAAGTAGCCGACGAGGCCTTCGCCAGCTTCGGGCGGGACATAGGCCATGAGATTGGTGAACAGGAAGAAGAACAGCGGCACGCAGACCAGCGCCGCGCCATAGATCAGCCAGTCCTTGCGCGGATCGGCACCGGCCGGGCGCTCGCCATATCCGTCGAGCCTGCCGCCATCGAACTGAAACAGTATCCATGAGAAGGTCATGCCGATGGCGGCAAGGCCGAAGCCGGCCCACCAGCCCACGCTTTCGGCCAGGATCGGGCAGAAGAACTGCGAGATCAGCGAGCCGAGGTTGATGCCCATGTAGAAGATGGTGAACCCGGCATCGCGTCGCCGGTCGCCCTCGGCATAGAGCGTGCCGACAATGGTCGAGATGTTGGGCTTGAAGAAGCCGTTGCCCACCGTGACGAGCGAGAGGCCGATCAGCAGGATGGCGATGTGGAACGAGGAGCGTTCGCCGTCGGACTGGAACGCGCCGGGGGCAATGCGCTTGGCTTCGCTGCCGTCAACCGCCTTGAGCGAGACCGACTTGTCGTCGTTGCCGACGATTTCAAGCTTCTGGCCGCCCATCTCGATCGAGCGCAACTCGCTGCCGTTCGCCTCGCTGACCGTCACGTCATAGCGCTGGCCTTCGATCGTGGCATAGGGCTTGGCCGCATCGCCGCCGAAGCAGAGCATGAAATAGCCGATCGCCATCAGGATCGCGCCGAACTTCACCGAGCGCTTCGAGCCGAGATAGCGGTCGGCGATCAGGCCGCCGATCAGAGGGGTGAGATAGACCAGCGCAGTGAAGCCGCCGTATATGCCGGTGCTGGTGGTATCGTTGAACAGGAAATGCTTGGCGAGATAGAGCGTCAGGATCGCCCGCATCCCGTAATAGCCGAAGCGTTCCCACATCTCGGTGGTGAACAGGCGCTTGAGTTGCGCAGGATGGCCGAACCACTCGCCGGTCGCGGGGGTTCGTGCGGGATTCGTGTCGATCTGGGCCATGCGGGCGAGCGTTCTCGTCGTTATCCGGTTTACGGGTCGGGTTCGTGCAAAGCAGCCGCGCCTCTCCCGCGCGGCAGGACTTTCGCCTTAGTGGCACGATCCCGCATGGCAAGAAACTATTTTCAATCGCAACCGGTTGACCTTGATGGCGCGATGGAAGCGGGCAGGGAGCGAGGTGATTGTGTCATTCGGTGAGGTTGTGGGCCACGGCCTTCGCCGGGGCGACGGTTGAAGTAAGACTCCCAATTGCAGCCTCATCCCGGCGAAGGCCGGGATCCACGTGTATTCGGGCTGCGCGCTGTTGTGCGCTTCGCTGTATTATGGCAGTGCATCACCATGACCCAGGCCAACCGTCCCGTATATCTGCGCCTGCGCGACGAAATCTGCGCCGCCATCCTCGACGGGCGACATCCGGAAGGCGAAATGCTGCCCTCGGTGCGCGCCTTTGCCGCGGAGCAGGGAGCCAATCCCTTGACCGTGGCGAAGGCCTACCAGCAGTTCCAGGACGAAGGGCTGGTGGTGGTGCAGCGGGGCGTCGGGATGTTCGTCGCCCCCGGTGCCGTCGAGGCGCTTCGCCGCCGCGAGCGCGAACAGTTCCTGGAGGAAGAGTGGCCGATGGTTGCCGCCCGGATGCGGCGATTGGGTCTGAAACTGTCGGACCTTGAGGCAGACGCTACGGAAATGGCCTGAAACGGTCCATTTTTGGCCTCATTGCGTAATATGAAACGATTGTCATGCCGGTTCCGGCGTGGCAGGATCACTTCTCGCGTCCTTACGGGGGTTGGGGCGCTGGGATCGTCAATAATGGGGGGCGTCCGCAAGGTCGCCTGGCGGAGGGATTACATGATCAGATCGGAGCTGCTGCAGGCACTCACCAAAGAGAGCCCGGGAATGCGCAGCGAAGAAATCGAACGCGTTGTCGACGTGTTCTTCGATGAAATTGCCAAGCGGCTGGCCGAAGGCGGCCGTGTCGAACTGCGCGGCTTCGGTGCCTTCTCAACGCGAGAACGCGATGCCCGCAAGGGCCGCAACCCGCGCACCGGCGAAACCGTCGAGGTGCCGGGCAAGCGCGTGCCCTATTTCAAGGCTGGCAAGGAAATGCGCCAGCGCCTGAATGCGGACTGATTTGCGCTGATTGATCTGCCGAGTGGATGATTGAGGCCTGCGGCTGTTCGGCTGCGGGTCTTGTTCTGCTTGCGTCTTGCCGAAAGAGGACGGAGAGGTCGCGCTGCAACAGTCGTTGCAGCGCCGTTGCTGCTGTGGCAGGCGCGCGGCAGCTTCAGCGCGGGCAAAGTCGCGCAGGCGATGCGGACGTGGCGGAATGGTAGACGCCGGGGACTTAAAATCCCTTGATCCTTGATCGTGCGGGTTCGAGTCCCGCCGTCCGCACCAATGCTGTCGTCTTCGTTGCGAAGTCTTGGGCGATTCTTCGGGCCAAGCAGATCCCGGCCCAAAGCCAAGTCACGTGAAGTCACAGAACGTGACGATTAACTTACAGCACTGTAAAATATTAAATTATTGCGGCGGTTTGCTTGGTAACCCGGCGGTAGGACTTACGCATTTATACTGCACCCGCTCGGGATTTGCGTGCGTCCCGGCGCTTGGTCGACGAAGAGTCGATTTCAGCGAGCACGCAAGGGGAAACGGGCTTGGCCCAGGCAGACGACGATCAGGTGCCAACGGCGCAAGGCCGTGACGCGGAACAGCGCGCTGCGCCGCGCTTTACGCTGCTGATCCGTGCCGCCAAGCTGATCGCCGACGGCGAGAGCGAGTTCCTTTGCGTGATCCGCGATGCCTCTGCGTCCGGCCTCAAGATCCGCCTGTTCAATGCCCTTCCGCCGCACCGGGAGCTGGCGATCGAGATGAGCAATGGCGATCGATATCCGGTGGAGCAGATCTGGAGCGAAGGCGAATACGCGGGCTTTCGCTTTACCGGCGATGTCGACATCGAACGCCTGCTTGACGAAAGCCATGGCACATTTCCCAAGCGACAGGTCCGTTTGCGCATTCATCTCGATGCGATTCTTCACTCTGGCGGCGAGGCGGTGCGGGTATCGTTTCAGGACATTTCGCAGCAGGGCGCCTGCATCGAGAGCGACAAGTGGCTGCTGATGAACGAGCTGGTCCGGCTCGAGACCGGCGTCATGCAGCCGATCTACGCCAAGGTGCGGTGGCGCAGCCATCCGCGCTATGGTGTGCTGTTCGAGCAGACCTTCAAGCTTGACGAACTGGCACACCTGACTGCGTCGCTGCAGCCTACGGACCAGCCCGACGCCCCGCGCGGACCCCGTTCGGAATCCGGAGTCTCGGGTCCAGGGAATGAAAGCTTCAAGGGCGAACGCTTCGGGCGTCCGTGATTTGCAGACGGCCTGATTCGCGGACCACCTGATTCGCAGAAGGCCTGATTCGTCAGGGGTCCTAGCCAGATCGCGAGGGACCCGGGCGATTTCGCGAAACCGCAGACGCTCGTTAACCATCCTTTATCCAATTTCCTTCACCTCTGGTCCTGCGAACAGCGCTTCAGACGGGGGTTTTGATGGTTAACGGGACGATTCGCGCAAAGGGTGCGACGGATGCAGGCTCAAGCCGCAAGGTTGACGTTGCGATCATTGGCGCAGGGCCTGCTGGCCTGACCGCCGGCTACCTCCTGACCAAGCGCGGCTTCACGGTGGCGATCATCGAGAAGGACCAGACCTACGTCGGCGGGATCAGCCGCACCGTGGAGCATGAAGGCTACCGCTTCGATATCGGCGGGCACCGTTTCTTCTCCAAGTCGCAGCAGGTGGTCGACCTGTGGAACGAGATCCTGCCCGACGACTTCATCCAGCGTCCGCGGATGAGCCGCATCTACTACGAGGGCAAGTTCTACTCCTATCCGCTGCGCGCGTTCGAAGCCTTGTGGAACCTTGGCCTTGTGCGTTCGACGCTGTGCATGGCGAGCTTTGCCAAGGCCAAGGCGTTCCCGAACAAGAAGGTCAAGAGCTTCGAGGACTGGACTGTCAACCAGTTCGGGCAGAAGCTCTATTCGATCTTCTTCAAGACCTATACCGAGAAGGTCTGGGGCATGCCCTGCGACGAGATGAGCGCCGACTGGGCGGCGCAGCGCATCAAGGGGCTTTCGTTGTGGGGTGCGGTGACCGACGGCCTCAAGCGCAGCCTCGGGCTCAACAAGCGCCCGAACGACGGGATGCAGACCAAGACCCTGCTCGAAACCTTCCGCTATCCGCGCCTCGGGCCCGGCATGATGTGGGATGCTGCGCGCGACAAGATCGTCGCCAGCGGCAAGGGCGAAGTGCTGATGGGCCATGCCTTCAAGCAGCTGGCTGCCGACGGTGAGGGCGGCTGGCGCCTGTCTGCGACCGGCCCGGACGGCGACGTGGTGATCGAGGCAGGCCATGCAATCAGTTCGGCACCGATGCGCGAGCTGGCAGCACGCCTGCACCCGCTTCCGGCAACGACGCTCGAGGCGAGCCGTCTCAAGTACCGCGACTTCCTGACCGTCGCGCTCAAGATCCGCTCGGAAGAACTGTTCCCGGACAACTGGATCTACATTCACGACAGCAAGGTGAAAGTCGGCCGCATCCAGAACTTCCGCTCTTGGTCGCCCGAAATGGTGCCCGACGAGAGCGTGGCCTGCGTCGGTCTCGAATACTTCTGCTTTGAGGGCGACGATCTGTGGGATTCCTCGGACGACGATCTGGTCGAACTCGCCAAGAAGGAAATGGCGATCCTCGGACTCGTCAGTCCCGAGAAGGTGATCGGCGGCGTGGTGGTGCGTCAGGAGAAGGCCTACCCGGTCTATGACGACGAATATGCCGCTAACGTGGCCGCGATGCGCAGCGAACTCGAAGCGCGCCATCCGACCCTGCACATGGTCGGCCGCAACGGCATGCACCGGTACAACAACCAGGATCATGCAATGATGACCGCTATGCTGACGGTGGAGAACATCGCCGCCGGTGCCCGCGTCTATGACACCTGGTGCGTGAACGAGGACGCCGAGTACCACGAGGCCGGCAACGAGGGGGCCGAGCAGTCGATCCCGGCCCGCGCCGCGCTGAGCGAGGATCAAGCCGCAGCGCTTGCATCGGTGCGCGACGTGCCCGAGCGGATTGCGCCTGCAAAGGCCGCCTGAACGCAAGTCTGGACCGCCAAATGACCGGGATGATCCTGCCGATGATCGATCGTCTGCGCCGTGTGATGCTCTTGCGCTACCTGCTCGCCAGCGTCGGCGCGCTGGCGGTGGACATGGGCTCGTTCCTTGCGCTGCTGGCGATGGGGACCGCTCCCGTCATCGCTTCGGCGAGCGGATATTCGCTTGGCATCGTGGCGCATTGGTTGCTGTCGAGCCGCGCGGTGTTTACCGACTCGGTTGCCGCCGAGCGTGGAGCGCGCAACCGCCAGAAGGCGCTGTTCGTCGGCTCGGCGCTCGTGGGGCTGGCGCTGACCACGCTGATTGTCGGGGCGGGTACTGCGATGGGGCTTGATTCGCGTATTTCCAAGCTGGTCGCCATCGGCGCGAGCTTCACCGCGACATGGCTGCTCAGGAAACGGGTCGTCTTTCAGTGATGCACAGCATTTCCGGCCCACCGCCGGGAGAACGCCGCGCGAGCCTGCCCTGGACCGGCGTGATCGTGGCATGGATCGTGGTTGCTGCGCTGATGCTCCTGGTGATCGGCGGCAGGCTGACGCCGGCAGCATTTGCGGACGGCGACGACGCCTTGCGCCTGCAACAGGTGCGTGACCTGCTGGCCGGGCAGGGATGGTTCGATCTGCACCAGTACCGCATCGCGCCGCCCGAAGGGGTGGCGATGCACTGGACCCGCGTAGTGGACCTGCCGATCGCGGCGGTGATCCTGCTGCTGCGGCCCTTCATCGGCACTGCACAGGCCGAAATCTGCGCGATCGTGATCGTGCCATTGCTGAGCCTGCTGGCGGCAATGGCGCTGGCGGCGCGACTGGCGGCGCGCCAGTTCGGGCGCAACGTGGGTATCGTGGCGGCCTTGCTGGTCGCGGTGGCCGTGCCTGCATCGTTCCGGATGATGCCGCTGCGCATCGACCATCACGCCTGGCAGTTCGTGCTCGCGCTCGTCGCGCTGAACGGCTTGGCCGCTCGCGTGCCGAAGAGCGGCGGCGCGGTGGCGGGCCTCGCGCTGGCATTGGCGCTGTCGATCTCGCTCGAATCTCTGCCGCTGACGGTCATCGTGGCGGCGGTTTGCACGCTTCGCCTGTTGCGGGGGCAGGGCGACTGGCTGGTTGCCTATATGGCGAGCCTTGCGCTGGGCAGCGTGGCGCTGTTCCTTGGCACCCGGGGCTTGAGCGACCTTGCCCAGCATTGCGATGCGCTGTCGCCGGTGCACGTGGCCGTGCTGGTGTGGACCGGCGCCGGATGCGCCCTGATCCTGCCACGCCTGCGCAATCGTCCGCCGATGCTGAGTCTGGCGACGCTGGCTCTGCTCGGGCTCGGCGCGATAGCGATAGCGGGACTTGCTGCGCCGCAATGCCTTTCGGGCGATGCCTTTGCCGAACTTGATCCGCTGGTCCGCAAGGTCTGGCTGGGCTCGGTGCGCGAGGGATTGCCGGTCTGGCGGCAGGGACTGGTGCTTGGAGGGACCATGGTGCTGGTGCCTCTCATCGGCCTTGTGGCGTGCTGGCGGCTTTGGCGGGGCAGCCGCGATGCGGCCACGCGTGACTGGTGGCTGGACATGGGGCTGCTGCTGGCCGGCGCTATGCTGGTGGGCGTGATGGTGGCGCGCGCCTCGGGCGTCGCCTGCCTGTTCGCGGCCGTGCCTGCGGCGTGGCAGCTAGAGGACTTGTTCTTGCGCTGGCAGGCCGATCGTCTGTTGTGGCGGCGCCTTGCACGCGTGGGCGGCATGATCGCACTACTTCTGCCGGGCGGTGTGATCGGCATGGCCCAAGCCATCATTGCTCCGCCCGAGGCGACGACACGGCCATCGACACAGGCCTGCGATTTTCAGGCGCTGGTTCCGGCCATGGCGTCCATGCCGCGCGCAACCGTGCTTGCCGGGCTGGACATCGGGCCGACGCTGCTGGTGACCACCGGGCACACGGTCATTGCCACGGCCCACCATCGTGCGAGCGCCGCGATGCGCGATGAACTCGTTGCCTTCCTCGGCCCGGACCGGGGTGCGCGGGCAGTAATGGCCAAGCGCGGCGCGACGCTGGTGGCGGTCTGCGCTGCGGGAAGCGAATCCCGTGTCTATGCGCACCTCGCCCCGGACGGGTTCATGGCACACCTGATAGAGGGCAAGGTGCCTGAGTGGCTGGAGCCCGTGCCGGTTCCGGCGCAGAGCGGGGTCAAGGTCTGGCGGGTACGCGCACCCTGATCAGGAGGTGAGAGCGCGATAGCGCTCCGTGAAGGGCGTCAGGTGGTCGCGATAGGCCTCCGCTGCGCCGATGGCTCCTGTATTGATCGGCTCGCGCACCTGCATCACGCTGGCGGTGGACACGATGCGCTTGGTTTCGTGAGGACGGAACACCTGCGGCTCGGGCGCCAGACCGCAGTGGTCCAGAATCCGGGGAATCTGCGTCTCGGGCGTGCGGACCAGTTCCTGATAGTCCACGACGAGGATGCGCTCCGGGAACATCCGCGACCAGTGGTGGAACAACTGGTCTTCAAGCGCGAAGTGGGTGGCGATGTCCTCGAGCTTCCACGACCAGTCGAGACCCTGGATGAAATAGGTGCGGAATGCCGACCAGGCACAGTCCACCGGGTCACGCCGCAGCCAGATTACCGGGGCCTGTGGCAGCAGTGCAGCGATCAGGCCCATGAAGCGGCTGGTGTTGAGCGCCTTGTCGACGTAGCGACCGGCCTTGCCGAAACGCTCCTGTCCGAGGTGGAGATAGAGCGCGGCAAGATCATCGGCCTTGCCGCCCTTGCCGAGATAGTTCTTGAGACCAGCGCCGGAAAGCGAAGGCAGATCACGGCTGACGATCGCCATGCGGCCCAGTTCCTCACCACCTGAAACGGCCGAATGGCTGACCAGGATCTGTTCGACCAGAGTGGTGCCGGAGCGTGGCAGGCCGGTGACGAAGATGGGCTGGCTGGTTTCGATCGTGACCTGGCGGTTTACGCCTGCGACGAACTCGGGGTCGAAGCCTTCACGGCACAGATCGACTTCGCGCGCATCTGCCTTGGCATCATAGGGGCGCCATCCCGGCACGAGGGCGGCGCCTGCGCTGAAATGGCGGAATGCGGCCTGGGCCTCCCCGCGGTCGAAATGGACGCGTCCGGCGGCGTAGTGGAAATGGGCACGCTCTAACGCAGGTGCGCCCGACATGCGCGATTCCGCTGTGAGAATACGGTCGCCGACAGGGTCTCCGCTCTTGCGCTTTCGTGCCGCAGCGAGCGCAAGCATTGCCTGACCCAGTGCAGGATTGGCGTCGAGCGCGGCAAGGAGAAGATCTTCGGCTTCCTGCGTCCGTCCGAGATTCACCGCAATGGTGCCGCGAATGTAGCGGTTGCCGGGAACGTCCGGGACCGCCGGGGGCACTTTTTCCATTACCGCCCAGGCCTGTTCCAGACGGCCGGTCTGGGCGAGCATGGCTGCCTGAAGAAAGGCGGCCTGAGGATCGCCTCGGCGATGGTTGGCGTAGTTCTGCATGGCCGCGTTGGCGGCGGAGATCTCGCCGTTGGTCTGCATGACCCGGGCGATGGAGTGCCACTTGTCGCCCAGCGGCGCGCGGCCGGCAATCAGGGCGAACGCTGCAGAATTGGCATCGCGCCGACTGTTGGATTCCAGCGCTGCAACGAAGCGGCGCAACTGGGTGACGGCTTCGTCTTGGGTCATGGCGATCAGGGACATCCGCAGGTGCTACAGCATGGGCACGGGCAAAAGAATAGGTCGCGTACCGAAGACAAAAAGAAGGGGCGACCGAAGCCGCCCCTTCCCATTTTGCTCGAGACTTCGTTCCAGATCAGAAGTTCACGCCGAACTGGAAGCGGAAGTAGCGCGGCTGCTGGTACGACAGCGGGGTGCCGTAGTCGCCGCGCGGACGACCGTTGCCCTGGGTGCCGACTTCGCGAAGGTCGAGGACGTTCTTCTGGTTGAAGACGTTGAACACGTCCACGCGGAAGGTGGCTTCGACCGCATCGGTGGGCAGCGTGAACACGGCCGACAGGTTGGTGAAGATGTTCCAGTCCGACTTCAGCTGCGAACCACGCGGGGTCAACTGCAGCGACGTGCTGCTTGCGCCGTTCGAGAAGCCCTTGAACGCCGGGTTGGTGATCACGTTGCCGTCAGCGTCGAGGTTGCAGTAGAAGCCTGCAGCGCCGTAGGCACCCGCATAAGGATCGATGCTGCGCGGCACGCGACCGATACAGCCGAACTTGCGCGGTGCGATCGCCTGGAACTGCGCACCGAGCGTCAGCCAGTCGGCAATCTTGTACGAGCCGAACACCTTGAACTTGTGACGTGCATCGTTCGGCAGGTAGCCATAGGCGCCGTTGACGAGACCCGGCTGGTCGAACGCGGTGGTCAGGCCGGAGTCGGTCTGGCCGTTGTCCGAACGGATACCGCCTTCGATGTTACCTTCCGACTTCGACCAGGTGTACGAACCCGAAAGGCTCCACACGCCGTCGAATTCGCGGTCGAAGGTGAAGGTGATCGCCTTGTAGGTGCGCTTTGCACGCGGATAGCCCAGGTCAGCCGCCGAGAAGTTGATCGTGCGGAGAGTGGATTCACCGTTGACCGGGTTCGACAGGGTGATCGTGGCATCGCGACCCGGGTTCGCCAGAACGTACTGGTGGAAACCGGACCAGATCGGGCTGCCCGAAGCGGTGGTGCAATCGATGTTGTTGTCGTCGCAGTACTTGTTGACGGCAGCGTCGATTGCGATGTCTTCGAGCGAGTCGTTCAGCTTGCGGTACTGGCCAAACAGACCGAGGCGGATACGGCTGCCGATCTGCTGTTCGACGCCGAACACGAACTCGTCAACCGACTGCGGACGCAGGCTCTTCGAGACGGTGGCTTCCGTGGGAGTGGCCACGCCGTCAGAGATGATGTCGCAGTTGCGGATGCTGTTGTCCGGGCAGGTGGTGGCATCGGCAAAGCCGAGCACCGGAGCACCGAGGATCGGCGTGCCGTCGGGGTTCACGCCGTTGACATAGTTGTAACGGGTGTAGTCGAGTTCCGCGCCAGCAAGGCGGATGTTGGTGTTGGCAACGATCGGCAGGAAGTAACGGCCATACGAACCGTAGACCTTCGTGCGCTTGTCACCGAACGGGTCGAGAGCGAACGACAGGCGCGGAGCCCACTGGTTGCCCGACTTGTAGTAGGTGACGCCGTTCACGTTGTTGTTCGAGAAGCGGTCGTTGCGAACGCCCAGGTTGAGCTGGAGACGGTTGTCGAACAGCGACCAGCTGTCCTGCAGGTAGAATGCCTCGTTCTTCGACTTGAACACGCCACCGTTGATGAACGTACGGCCCGTCACGTAGAGCGTGTTCGGGGTCGAAACGTACACGTCGCCGCTCGGACCCGAGTTCACGTACGTGTAGAACACGTTGCCGGTGTAGCTGCTGGTCGAATCCGTGGTCAGGTTTTCGCGGTCGTAACCACCCTTGAAGTGGTGCTCGCCCATCAGGTTGACGAACAGTTCGGCGTCCGCACGGTAGAACTCGCGGGTGTCGAGGTTGGTTTCGACCACGTTGACCGGGTTGCCGGAAAGCGCGGGGCTGAAGTTACCCGAAGTATCCGAGATACCGGGATAGTTCGGCTGCGTCGAACCAGTGATCTGGCGGTTCTTGTTCTTGCCGTATGCGCCCGAGATCGTGAGGAAGTCGGTCAGCTGGCCGGTGTAACGGGCAACGTAGTTCTCGCCGCCGTCTTCAAGCTGCGCCGTGCTCTGGTAAGCGCCGCGAACCGGAGCGCCGAGGTCGTCACGCGTGTCGTAACCACCGCCGTTTTCGTCGGTGATCCCGTAGGAGTTGCGCAGGGTCTTGGTGGTCGAGTTGAAGTAGGTGAACTCGATGCGGTGACCGTCAAACGGCAGGAAGTCGATCTTGCCGCCGTAGAACGGGGTCTTGGTCGTGTCCTGAAGGCGACGCAGGCCGGTGCTGTAGGGCTGGACCTGAAGGCGGTCGGCCGGATCGGCGCTGTTGGGATCGTCAATCGTGGTATTCGGGTTGACGGTCAGCAGCGTATCGCCCGACTTGATGTAGTTCGTCTGGTAGAAACCGTAGAAGAACAGGCGGTCCTTGATGATCGGGCCCGAGAGGCTGAAGATCGCCTGCTGGGTTTCGCGGGTGTCCTGATCGTTACGGTCGATGAGGGTGTTCGGACGGTCTTCGGTCAGGCTGTCGGGCTGCCAGTTGAACAGCACGCCGCCGTGGAACTGGTTCGAACCCGACTTGGTGATCGCATTGATGAAGCCGCCGGTGAAGCGACCGAATTCTGCCGGGACGCCACCGTTCTTGACTTCGACGGTCTGGTAGAACTCGAACGGAACCGCAACCGAGCCGAGGCCTTCGCGGAAGTCGGTGATGTTCAGGCCGTTGACGAAGAAAGTGTTTTCGGAAACCGACGAACCCGAGATGGCGGGCAGGTTGCCGAATGCGCTGTCGCCCTGGCTTGTGCCGGGAGCGAGCAGGATGACCGAGGTCAGGTCGCGAGCGACGGGAACGCGCTCGGCAATGTCGGCGACCGAGATGACCTGGCCGGTGGTGGTGCGGTCGAAGTCCGAAACGCGGATGCGCTGACCGGTAACGACGATCGAACCGTCAGCCGAAGTGGTGCCGGCACCGGTGCGAACCAGGCGGAACGAGTTGCCGCCTTCGGACTGGGTGATGCGGACGGCGGGGTCGCTGAAGGTCTGGTAGCCCTCGGCCGTGATCGTGAAGGTGTAGGTGCCCTGCGGCAGGGTCGGGATACGGTATCCGCCAGCCGAATCGGTGGTCACCGAACGGGTGAAGCCCTGATCGTTCGACTTGATCTCGACCGTTGCACCTGCGAGCGGAGCATCGTCCTCGCCGACGATCTGGCCGCTTGCGGTTGCGTAGGTGAAGTCCTGCGCCATGGCAGGCGCGACGAAGGCGGCCGAGCCGGCGAAACCGGCGACGACCAGCGCAAGAGGCGCGGCGCTCGCACGGAGCGCAGAGAAGGTTTTGATGTTCACGTTTCCAGTCCCTTTTGTCCTGTAGCCCACGCGCCGGTGAGGCTGTCGCAGGCACTTTCCCGTTTCACCAAACCTTGGCGACGTGCTGTTGCACATCGCGTTTGGCCCCCTGGTTGACGGGCAAGATGAGCCTGTGTGGCTGAAATGTGTCGGTCCATCAAAACACGATTGTAAGTTGTGAAATGAATTCGAAGCATGTGTAGCGAAAGTGCCACACCGCCTTTGGGGCAGGGATGTTGCCCCGCGATTCCGGCCATTTAGAGGTGATGCACGGAAATTACAGTTACCTTCGGTTCACTTGCCATTAATTTCAACGGCGACGGTTTCGGTTGAAACAACCGTGTCTTGTGAACGCTAAATGGGTTGCAGAGGATACCGGAATCGGGTTGATCCCGTACGCTTGCCGACCTCAATGTTGCAAACTGTGCAAGAAAGCGCCTGGTTCCGCAGGGTGACCAGCGGTCAGGAAGCGGAGTCGATCAGCAGCAAGGGGTCGATGCGGTTTTCGCGCCATTTGACCGACCAGTGGAGGTGCGGCCCCGTGGCACGGCCGCTGCTGCCGATTCGACCAATCGGCTCGCCTCGCTGCACGTGCTGCCCTTCGCTCACCAGCAATTCCGAGGCGTGCAGGAAGGCGCTGTTCAGGCCCATGCCGTGGTCGAGCATGAGCAGGCGACCCTCAAGGCTGAAAGGCGTCTGCGCTGCAAGGAGGACCACGCCGTCGGCCGGAGCGACGTAAGTCGTGCCAGCGCCGCCGGCAATGTCGAGGCCGGAGTGATAGGCGGCAGGTTCACCCTTGTAGATGCGCTGCGAGCCGAAGAAGCCCGAGAAGCGGCCCGGAGCAGGGCGGATGAAATCCTGTCGCCAGCCTTGCGCGCCAGTATCGAGTGCGCGGGCGGCGGAGATGCGGGCAAGTTCGGCGCGGCGCAGGCGCAGATAGTCCTCGTCGGTCACGCCGCCGGGTTTGCGGGCGACGTTGATATGCTCGATCCGCCAGGCGCGGGGGGCGATGGCGATGTCGCGGGTGGACTGGGTTCCGCCAGGCGGCGTGACCGTGATCCGCGCCAACGCGCCGGCGTCCCGGTCGAATGCCAGCAGGAAGGCACCGTCAGGCGCAAAGCTTAAGGGCTTGCCGTCCAGCATCAGTGCCGTCGAGCCGGGCTGGACCCGGCCGCGCAGCCATCCGCCCTGCATCGCCCTGCCGCCGGGTTCGATCGTCAGCGCGGACGTAGGTGCATTGCCGCCCAAGGCCATGCCCGCCAGCGTGGCGGCGGACCCGGTGAGGAACGCGCGCCGCTGGAGGATCATCGGCAGGCCCTCAGCCTTCGAGGTGGCGGCGCGTCGAGATTTCGGCAGTGGCGTAGGCTTCCTGCCGCTCTGCACACCAGTAGCGCAGGGCATCGAGCGGGATCTGCTCGCCGCTCACCGCGCAGACGACATGGTCGCCGCCCGAAAGCTGGCGGAAGGAGCCGGAAAGATAGTGCAGGCGCGCGAGGCGGCCGGATTGGGACATCAGCATGGGGGCAATGTAGTCGCTTGTGCGCCTCAGAACAATTCCTGCTGATTGCCCGGCGTCGCAGGGGAGCGTGGTTTGGGCGCGGGGCGTGGCGGCGGCGTGGAGCCTGTGCTCACGTCGAGCGTGCCATCGGCGAACTTGAGTGTGAGTGCGGCGCGCTGGGTAGCGGTGGCCTTGTCCTTGATCAGGTGGCCGTCGCGGTCGGTCACCAGCACATAGCCGCGCGCAAGCGGGGCCTCGGGATCGAGCGACTTGCGCAGACGATCGAGTGCGTCGACCTTGCTGCGCGCATGCTCGATGCGCTGGAGCAGCACTTCAGGGCGCAGGCGGCGGGCAGCAAGGCGCTCAGCTTCGCGCTCGACGCGGGCGGAGAGCAGCGCAGGGCGCAAGGCTCCGGCATGGCGGGCGAGGAGCGACCCTGCGATTTCGGTGCGGTGGAGCAGGGCGCGGCGCAGGCGCTCGGCCAGATCGTCGACGCGCTGGGCCTGGCCCTGCAGCAGGGTCTGCGGCTGGGGCAGGCGCTGGCTGCGCGCCTCGAGGCGTTCTTTCGACTGTGCGAGCTGGCGGGCAAGCGCGCGGCGCTGGCGCGCGTTGAGATCGGCGACGAAGGCGGCAAGTTCGGCCTGCACCGGCACCGCGAGTTCGGCGGCAGCGGTGGGAGTAGGGGCGCGCAAGTCTGCCGCGAAATCGCACAGTGTGGTGTCGGTCTCGTGGCCGACGGCGCTGATGATCGGGATGGTGCAGTCGGCCACGGCGCGGACGACCTCTTCCTCGTTGAAGCACCACAGGTCTTCGATAGAGCCGCCACCGCGCGCGACAATGACAAGGTCGGGCCGGGGGATCGGACCGCCTTCGGGCAGGGCGGAGAAGCCGCGCACTGCGTTCGCCACTTGCGCGCCCGCGCCCTGACCCTGCACCAGCACCGGCCAGACGACGACGCGGGTGGGGAAGCGGTCGGACAGACGATGCAGGATGTCGCGGATGACAGCGCCGGTGGGCGAGGTGACCACGCCGATCACGCGGGGCAGGAAGGGCAGCGGCTTCTTGCGGGCAGGATTGAACAGGCCCTCGGCTTCGAGGCGGGCCTTGAGCTTGGCGAGCAGCGCCAGCAGCGCGCCTTCGCCCGCAATCTCCATTCGTTCGATCACGATCTGGTAGTTCGAGCGCCCGGGATAGGTGGTGAGCTTGCCGGTGGCGATGACTTCGACGCCGTCTTCGGGCCGGAAGTTCAGGCGCTGCACGTTGCCGCGCCACATCACGCCATCAAGCCGCGCGTTCTCGTCCTTGAGGCTGACGTAAAGGTGGCCGGAGGCGGCGCGCTTAACGCCCGAAAGCTCCCCGCGCACGCGCACGAAGCCGAAGCGATCCTCGACCGTGCGCTTGAGCAGCGCCGAAATCTCGGAGATCGACAGGGCCGGAGCGTTGTCGCCAGCCGATTCCCTCGCTAGGAGCCCGCCCGAGCCATTTGTATCGTCGTCGTCATAGGGCGCGGAAGGGAATGCCATGAATATCCTGCTGCTGGGATCGGGTGGGCGCGAACATGCCCTCAGCTGGAAACTGGCCCAATCGCCGCTGACGGGCAAGCTCTATGCGGCACCCGGCAACCCGGGCATCGCGCAACATGCCGAGCTGGTGGCGCTGGACCTGACCGACCATGCCGCCGTGGTGACGTTCTGCGAGAGCAATCGCATTGGTCTTGTCGTGGTCGGCCCTGAAGCGCCGCTGGTCGATGGCCTGACGGATTCGCTCCGCGCTGCGGGCTTCTCGGTGTTCGGGCCCAGCCGGGCGGCGGCACAGCTTGAAGGGTCGAAGGGCTTCACCAAGGATCTTTGCGCGCGGGCCGACATTCCGACGGCGGGTTATGTGCGCACGAAATCGCTGGAAGAAGCGCGTGCGGCGCTGAAGGATTTCGGCGCGCCGGTGGTCATCAAGGCCGATGGTCTGGCCGCGGGCAAAGGCGTCGTGGTGGCGATGACCATGGCCGAAGCCGAAGCAGCGGTCGACGACATGTTCGATGGCGCGTTCGGCGCTGCCGGTGCCGAAGTCGTCATCGAAGAATTCATGACTGGCGAGGAAGCGAGCTTCTTCGCGTTGACCGATGGTGCGACGATCGTGCCGTTCGGTTCGGCGCAGGATCACAAGCGCGTCGGCGATGGCGATACCGGCCCCAACACCGGAGGCATGGGCGCCTACAGCCCGGCGCGGGTGCTGACGCCGGAACTGGAAGCGCAAGTGCTCTCGCAGATCATCGCGCCCACGGTGAAGGCCATGGCCGACGAAGGCATGCCCTATTCGGGCGTACTCTATGCGGGGCTGATGCTGACCGAACAGGGCCCCAGGCTGATCGAATACAACGCGCGCTTCGGCGATCCCGAATGCCAGGTGCTGATGATGCGGCTGGAGAGCGACCTCGTCGAACTGCTGCTGGCCTGTGCCGACAACAAGCTTTCGAGCATCCAGCCCCCGCGCTTTTCCAATGACGTGGCGATGACTGTGGTCATGGCGGCGGAAGGCTATCCCGGTACGCCGAAGAGGGGCGGGCGGATCGACCACATTCCCGCGGTCGAGGCGACAGGTGCGAAGGTGTTCCACGCAGGGACCTCGCTTTCGGCGGACGGCGTGCTTTCGGCCAGCGGCGGGCGCGTTCTCAACGTGACGGCCAAGGGCCCGAGCGTAAAGGCGGCGCGCGACGCGGCCTATGCGGCAGTCGATGCGATCAGTTTTCCGGAAGGCTTTTGCCGTCGCGACATCGGCTGGCGCGAGATCGAGCGGGAACAGGCGGGGGGCTGAGCACTCAGCTTGAGGCAAGAGGCTCACCTGTCGGCGAATGCCCACCCCTGAGCCCTCCCGCTTGCGGGAGGGGGAATGATAGCGCGGACCTTTGTTCTCCCCTCCCGCAAGCGGGAGGGGCTGGGGGTAGGCTTCCAGCGCTGCCTTAAATCACCCCGTTCGCGGCCATTTGAGCAAGTTCCGCTTCGCCCAGCCCCAGCAGTTCGCCGTAGATCTCGGCGTTGTGCTGGCCGACCTTTGACGGCGCGGCGCGCCTTACGGTGCCCGGTGTTGCCGAGAACTTGGGGAAGCTCGACTGCATCTTGAGCGGGCCGAAGCGCTCGGTTTCGACCTCGATGATCGCCTCGCGCGCCTGGAAGTGCGGGTCGGCCAGCATGTCGGGCGCGCGATAGACGCGGCCTGCGGGGATCGAATATTCGATCATCAGCGCGTCGACCTCGTCCACTGTCAGGGTGCGGGTCCACTGGTTGATCAGCTCGTCCAGCTCGTCCTGATTCTCGCCGCGGGCAAGGTGCGTGGCATAGCGCGGATCGTCGCCGAGTTCGGGGCGGCCCATCGCCGTGGCGAGGCGCTTCCACAGCGAGTCCTTGTTGGCCCCGATCATGAACTCGCCGTCCTTGCACTTGTAGACGTTGGACGGAGCGATGCCCTTGAGCACCGAGCCTGAGCGTTCGCGGATGTAGCCGGTACGGTCGTATTCGGGGACGAGGCCTTCCATGACCTGCAGCACGGATTCGTAGAGCGCGGCGTCAATCACCTGCCCGCGCCCGGTCTGCGCGCGTTCGTGCAGAGCTGCCAGAACGCCCATGCAGCCGTATGTGGCAGTGAGCGTATCGCCGATCGAGATGCCCATGCGGCTGGGCGCGCGGTCGGGTTCGCCCACAATGTAGCGCCACCCGCCCATGGCCTCGCCAATGCCGCCAAAGCCCGCGCGGTCGGAATAGGGGCCGGTCTGGCCATAGCCGGACATGCGCGCGATGATCAGATCGGGCTTTGCGGCGAGGAGCACGTCAGGGCCGAGGCCCCACTTCTCCATCGTGCCGGGCTTGAAATTCTCGATCACCACATCGGCGTGGGCGATCAGCTTCTTCACCAGCGCCTGACCTTCTGGAACGCGCAAGTTGGCGCTGACCGAGCGCTTGTTGCGCGCGATAACTTCCCACTGGACCTTTTCCGAGCCTTGGCCCCAGTCGCGCATGGGATCGCCGGTCACGGGCGGTTCGACCTTGATCACGTCTGCGCCCATGTCGCCCAGCAACTGGCCGCAGAACGGACCTGCAAGGAGCTGGCCGAGTTCGACGACACGGATGTCCCTGAGAGCGCCGGGGTTATTGGTAGCCATGGTCATTCCGCCGCCTCCAGTAGCGGCCATTCGGGTTGAACGGGGGCAGGCAAGCCGGTTTCCGCTTCGCAGTTTGCGCGAAGCGTCTCGATGCCTGGTCCGTAGTTGAACAGCGGAAGCTCGCCCCGCTCATCGCGCAGGCGCGCGCGCAAGGCTTCGGTCTCGGCGAGATTGACCGCTCCACGGTCATCGGCGACCACACCGTAAGCGAGCGCGCCCTGCGCGGTGACGAGGCCCTGCACGATCTCCTTGCCGACCAGCGCCGGATCGCGCTCAAGCGGATCGCCCCAGCCGCCGCCGCCCCAGGTGATGAAGTGGAGCATGTCACCGGCTTCGACTTCAAGGTCTTCGACCTTGTTGCCGACGATGGTCTGCGCGCCATCGGGCTTTTCGAGGATCTTGCGGGCGCGCGCGCCGGGCTCGCCGCCGTTGACGCCCCAGGGCGGTACGAACCAGCGGTCGTCATGGATCGCGATCGTGCCCTTGGAGAGGAAGCGGTAGGTCATGCGGATGCCGTTGCCACCGCGATGGAGGCCTGCGCCACCCGAATCCGGCTCGCACTCGTAGCGCTCGATCACCATCGGGAAGTAGCGTTCGAGGAACTCGTTGGGCACGTTGGTGAAGCCCGGCCAGAGCGAGTGGCCATCGGGCCCATCGCCCATCGGACGTCCCGGAATGCCGCCGAAGCCGATCTGGAAGAGCTGGAACCACTCGCCGTTCTTGCCCGCACGCTCGTCGTTGCCCGCGTAGAACAGGTGCGGTGAAGAGGAGAACCCGGCAGCGTTGAGGAATTCCGGGGTCTTCTGGCCGAGCAGTCCGCCGAGGATGTCGAAGATCCGGCCCAGCGCGTGGGTGCGTCCCGAGAGCGCGGCGGGGAACTTCGGCTTGAGCAGCGAGCCTTCGGGAATGCGCACGTCGATCAGGTCGTAGAAACCGTCGTTGAACAGGATCTGCGGGTCGAAGACCATGATCATGTAGATGCCGAAGAACATCTTGAACATGTTCTCGTTGAGGAAGAAGTTGATCGAGGCAACCGACTGCGGATCGGTCCCTGCGAAATCGAGGATGACCTTCTCCCCCTCGCGCCACATCGTGCACTTGATCTTGTACGGGCCAAAGCCCATGCCATCGTCGCAGATGTAGTCCTCGAAACTCACCGGCTCCTCGGCAATGGCCATGCCGACCAGCGCTTTCATCGCACGGTGATTGCGGGCGAGGAGTTCCTGCGTGGCCGACACATAGACGTCGTCGCCGAAACGGGCGGCCATTTCGATCACGCGGCGGGCGGCCACGCGGCAGGCGGCGATCAGGGCATTGAGGTCTGCCGCGCACCAGTCGGGCTTGCGCGTCTGGTGCATGACGAGGCGGATGAGGTCCTCGTTGTATTCGCCCTTCTTCCAGATTTTCACCGGCGGAATGCGCACGCCTTCCTCGAAGATCGAGCGGGCGTTGATCGGCATCGAACCGACGACCTTGCCGCCGATGTCGGACTGGTGGCCGAACATCGAGGTATAGGCGATCAGGCGGCCATCCTTGAACACGGGCAGCAGCACGAGCCAGTCGTTCGAGTGGCTGACCGCTCCGCCGACCGAATAGGGGTCGGACAGGAAGATCATGTCGCCGTCCTCGAGCGTGCCCTCGTAGTTGTCGAGGAAGCCGCCGATAAACGAGCCGAACTGGCCGACGATCATCTTGCCGGTGTGATCGGCGATCAGCGGGAAGGCGTCACCCTGTTCGCGGATGCCGGGCGACATCGCGGTGCGCACAAGCGTCGCGTCCATCTCGATGCGCGCGTTGCGCAGGGCGTTCTCGATGATGTCGAGCGTGACGGGATCGATCGGCACGCGGTTGAAGGGCGTGGCGTTGGTCTGGACGATGGTTGCAGGCATGGGTTCGCGCTCCGTCAGGCCAGATTGATCAGGATGTTGCCGACATGGTCGACGGTGCCGGTGCAGCCGCTCTCGATCAGCGTCGTCGAGTCCATCTCGCAGACAATGGCGGGGCCGGGTATCACGTCTCCGGCGCGCAGCTTGCTGCGGTCGTAGATCACGGCGGGCTGTTCGCGGCCGTCCATCCACAGGGTGTGGTCGCGCATCTTGGCGGCGATGGGGTTGCCGTCGCCCTTTTCCAACTCGGCAGCGGGCAGGTCGAGCGCGCGGCCCATGGCGACCGCGCGCAGGTTCACGATCTCGTGTGGGGTGTCCATGTTGAAGGTGAACAGGCGTTTGTGCTCGGCATCGAAGCGGGCGAGGATTCCGGCGATGCCATCGGTGGTCAGCACGTCGGCAGTGATCGTCAGCGGCACTTCGAAGGCTTGCCCGGCATAGCGCACGTCGACTTCAAAGGCGGTGCTGATCTCGTCTTCCGGCACGCCATCGGCGAGCAGTTCAGCGCGGGTCTGCGCGGCCATTTCGTCGAGGATGGCGATGAGGTCCGCCGCTTCGGTCTGGCTGGCGAGACGGCTGAACGAGCGTGCGGTTTCGGTGCGCATCCGCGTGGTGGCATCGCCGAGCGCACAGAGCACGCCGGGGCTGACCGGCGAGATCGCGGGCCAGCTGCCCATGAGGCGGGCGACGGCGTTGACGTGGAGCGGACCCGCCCCACCAAAGCCCATCAGCGCGAAGTCGCGCGGATCGTAGCCCTGCTGCACCGATATCATGCGCAGCGCGCCGAACATGTTCTCGTTGACGATGTCGATGATCCCGCGGGCAGCGGCCATCAGGTCGATGCCGAGCGCATCGGCGATGGTCTGCACCGCCTTCTTCGCGCCTTCGCGGTCGAGATTGAATGTGCCGCCCAAGAGGTTCTCGGGAAGGTAACCGAGCACGACGTTCGCGTCGGTTACCGTGGGCAGGGTGCCGCCTTTTCCATAGGCGACCGGCCCCGGCACTGCTCCTGCGCTTTGCGGCCCGACCCGAAGGGCTCTTGTCAGCTCAGGAACATAAGCGATCGAACCGCCGCCCGCGCCAACCGTCTTCACATCGAGCGCGGAGGCGCGGACCGAGAGATGGCCCACTTCCGTAGTGCGCTGGCGGCGGGCTTCGAGGTTCTCGATCAGGGCAACGTCGGTGCTGGTGCCGCCGACGTCCAAAGTGAGGATGTTCCTGATCCCGGCATTGCGGCCCACCCAGATCGCGCCGGTGACGCCACCGGCAGGTCCGGACATCAGGATGTTTACGGGGTGCTCCTCGGCCTTCTGCGCGCTCATCAGACCGCCGTCGGAGCGCAGCAGCGAGAGCTTGCCGTTCATGCCGGCTTCGGCAAGGCGCGAGCGCAGGTTGGAGACGTACTTGCCGACGACCGGACGCACGGCGGCGTTGGCAACGGTGGTCAGGGTGCGCTCGTACTCCTGCATTTCGGGCAGGACTTCGTGGGAGAGCGAGACCGGCACGCCGGGCAGGATTTCGGCGGCAAGCTGGCCGACGCGCGCTTCGTGGGCGCCATTGGTATAGGCGTTGATCAGGCTGACGGTGATGGCTTCTACGCCATTTGCCTTGAGCACCGAGAGTTGGGAGCGGATGTCGGCATCGTCTATGGGGCGGATTTCGGTGCCCTCGGCGCTCATCCGGCCCTTGATCGTCACGGTATCTTCAAGCGCGGCGAGTGGCTGGGGCTTGGGCCAGACGATCCATCCGGCAAGGCCGCCGGGCACGAACGAGCGCGCGATCTGCATGACATGGCGATAGCCTTCGGTCGTGACGAGGCCGACGCGCGAACCCTTGCCTTCAAGCACGGCATTGGTGGCGACCGTGGTGCCATGGAGGAAGTAATCCACGTCACCGGGCGTGATCCCGGCCTTCTCGCAGATCGCGGTCACGCCGTTGAGGATGCCTTCCGAGCTGTCATGCGGGGTCGATGGCGTCTTGTGCCGCCAGAACGCGCTGCTGCTGGTGTCGAAAAGCAGGAGGTCGGTAAACGTGCCACCGACGTCCACGCCAAGGCGATAGCCCATCTCGTTATTGCTCCTGCGGTATCTTGGGGAAGGCGGGCGCTTGCGCCACCATTCCGGGAAGTTTGCGATCCATGACAGCGGCCAGCCAGTGGTTGGCCTCGATCAGCTGCGAGAGGTCCATGCCGGTATCCACGCCTGCGCGGTGGAGCATGTAGACGACGTCCTCGCTCGACACGTTGCCCGCGGCGCCTGGTGCGAAGGGGCAGCCGCCGAGGCCACCGAGCGCTGCGTCGACAACAGTCGCTCCAGCCTCGACCGCAGCCCAGACATTGGCGATTCCGGTGCCGCGGGTGTTGTGGAAATGAACCCGTACCGGCAGCGGTGCCACGGCTTCGACCACGCGGCGCACGAGGCGCGAGACATGCGCGGGGTCCGCCACGCCAATGGTGTCGGCAAGGGCAACCTCGATCGGGTTCGCCTCTGCCAGCGAGGATGCCATCGCGACAACGCGGTCCTCGCTGACCTCGCCCTCGAACGGGCAGCCGAATGATGCGCCGATGGTGGCCTGACCCTTGAGACCTGCGTCCTGCGCCATGGCAACGATTGCTTTGGCCGAGGCGACCGATTCGTCGCTGGTCTGGCCCTGGTTGGCAATCGCGAAGCCATCGGTTGCCACGCAGACCGCGCCGAGTTCGTGCAAGGTTCCGGTGGCAATTGCCCGCTCCGCACCCTTGCCGTTCAGGACGAGGCCAATGAAGCTGACGCCGTCGGCCGATGGCAGCCGGGCGCAGACGTCCTCGGCGTCAGCCATCTGCGGCACCCGCTTGGGATTGACGAAACTGGTGACTTCGATGCGGCGGGCACCGGCCGCGATGCTGCGGCGAATCAGTTCAAGCTTGTCCGCCGTGGAGACGATCGTCTTCTCGTTCTGCAGCCCGTCACGCGGGCCGACCTCGACAAAAGAGATTGCCCGCGCGCTCACGCCGGGAAACCGCAATGACAGGGAAGGTGGCCGGGAATCATCAAAATAGGTCTCACTTCGTATTCAATATAACTGTGGGGCTATCTCTGGCAGCGCCGAAACCTGCCCGTAGGTGCAGGTATTCAAGCGCCTTGACCATGACGGTTTGTATACAATAAGCTGCACTTGCCGCAAGCGAGCGTCAAGAGGGTGGGCTCAAGGCCCAGCGCTCGCTGCACAGATCGGATTTCGAACGCACCATGGCCTTCGGGCCAAGACGACATCGAACCGAACAGGGAGGTTTGAGAATGCGTGCCAGCCGTCTTCTAATGAATGCATCGGCCCTGGGCCTGGTGCTCGCCGCCATGCCTGCGCTTGCGCAGGAAGCCCCGCAGGATTCGGCCATGGCGGACGAGACCGGCGAAACGATCATCGTCACCGCGCGCCGCCAGAACGAGCGTCTGCAGGACGTGCCGGCTTCGGTCTCGGTGCTCACAGCATCGGCTCTGCAGAACACCGGCGCGGTCAAGGCCGAGGACTTTACCCAGCTCACGCCGGGCGTCACCATCGTGACCGGCACTGCAGAAGCGGGCGACACCCAGATCAACATTCGCGGCATCAACGGCGCGCGTGACGCCGAAAGCTCAGTCGCCCTCGTTGTCGATGGTATTCTCAAGACCAACACGGCGCAGCTCAACCAACCGCAAGGCACTCTGTCGCAGGTCGAAGTGCTGAAGGGTCCACAGGGCGCACTCTATGGCCGCAACGCTGCCGCTGGTGCGATCGTGCTGCAGACGCTCAAGCCCACCGATACGCTGACTGGGGGCATGCGGGCCTCCTATGCCAATGAAGCCACCTACGAGGCGACCGCGCACATTGCAGGCCCCTTGGGCGACAACGTCGGCTTCGTCGCATCGGGCTATTACTTCAGCACCGATGGCTGGTGGCGGAACAAGTTCCTCAACAACTCCAAGACCGTGGACGACAAGGAGAACTGGGCAATCGACGGTCGCGTCATGATTGGTCGCGGCACTGCCACCCAGATCGACCTCAAGGCCCGATACGCCGAATTCCATGGCGCTTCGCTGCCGTTCAACGCCTCGTTCCACCTGCCGCTGTTCGGCACGGTCAACCCTGCGTTCTACGAGGACGTGAACAAGCACCAGTTCAATTTCTACAACAACATCCGCGCCAGCAACGATCAGAAGAGCGTCGACTTCTCGGCCAAGCTCGATCAGGAATTCGGCAATGGCATGAAGCTGGTGGCTTGGGCGCTCTACTCCGACGTCAAGCAGGACCTCGTAGCTGACGGCACTTCTGCCGACTTCGCACGCTATATCTCGAACGCCAATCCAGCGGTGAACTCGTCGGTTGCCAGCTGCTTCTCGAGCACGGCTGCGCTTACCGGCTTCCCGGTCAACCAGCCCGGCAACATCGGGCAGATCCCGGTACCGTTCCTGTTCGCACCGGCGAACGGATCGACCTTCGGCCCCTACAGCCCGACGACCTGCGACGGCATCCAGTACCAGCTGCGCAACCAGAAGGACTTCAGCACCGAAGTCCGCCTGCTGTCGAACACCGACGGCCCGCTCACCTGGCAGCTTGGGGCATACTACCTGCACATCGACCGCAAGACCGGCGTCAGCCTCGGTGCCGATACTGGGCAGGGCGTGATCAAGCAGCTCTACAACGCGCCCAATACCGCGAACCCGACCTCGCTGCTGCTCGCCGACAAGTTCCGCACCAACGTCTATGCGGCATTCGGTTCGGCTGAGTGGAAGCCTTCCGAAGTCTTCACCGGTGGCATCGCGCTGCGTTATGACATCGAAGACCGCGCGGCCAATTCGCTGGTCCCCAATGCAGTCGATCCGTTCACCGGCGGGCCGATCAATCCGGGCCTCGCGTTCGGGGCCTTCACCCCGCAGAACGCGACGTTCAAGCAGCTCCAGCCCAAGGTGACGCTGAGCTATCACCCGACGAACGCCCTCAACATCTATGCAAACTGGGGCATCGGCTTCAAGTCGGGTGGCTTCAACAACCAGGGCTCGTCCGCGGTGGTCAACACCCGCTTCAACAACGGCGTGACCCCGGGCACGATCGATGCCGACGTGACGATCAACGACCAGTACCGCAAGGAAAAGTCGAGCGCGTTCGAGGCCGGCATCAAGGGCGAGCTGTTCGACGGTCGCATCACCTACGATCTCGCGGGCTACTACACCCGCGTCACCGACATGCAGTTCTTCGAATTCTTCGTCGGCGATTTCGGCTTGCTGCGCGTGGTTTCGAACATCGACCGCGTCGACATCAAGGGTGCCGAAATCAATCTGACCGGCAAGGTCGTGGACGGCTGGAAGGTGTTCGGCTCGTTCAACGTGACCGACAGCGAGATCAAGAAGAACGCCTCGCGCCCCTACACCGTCGGCAACAAGTCGCCCTACACGGCCGACTGGACGCTGAACCTTGGCACTGAAATCACCGCACCGCTGTCCGACAGCGCCAAGCTGCTGTTCCGTGCCGATTACCGCGTGACCGGTCCGACGTGGTTCCACTCGGTGCAGGATCAGGAGCGCCCGACGATCTTCTCGGGGCTCCTGCCGATCTCGCAGCTGCCGTTCCTGCCGCCGGCCTTCGGCAACGCGCGTTATGACGTGGCCAAGCGCGATGCCTTCGGTGTCCTGAACCTGCGTGCGGGCATCACCACGCCGCGTTATCGGATCGCGGTGTTTGCCGACAACCTGCTCGACCGCAAGTACATCGCCGAAGCGATCCCGGCGATCGAGTTCGGCGGCTCCTTCATCTCGCCGGGCGCGCGTCGCCTGATCGGGGTTGAAGTGGGCGCCTCGTTCTGATGAGGGCAGCGGGGAGCAGGCTAGGTCCTGCTCCCCGTTTGATTCAGGAGCATACGTGTCCAAAGCCTCGCAAGAAGCCTATCGCAAGATTCGCGCCGGCATACTTTCGGGGCACTTTCCTGCCGGGCAGTTCGTGCCCGAAGACGAGTTCGCGCAGTATTGCGGCCTCTCGCGCACACCGGTGCGCGAGGCCATTGCCGAATTGGTCGCCGAGATGCTGCTGCAGCGTTCCGGCACGAACCGGGTATTCGTTCCCGTCTGGTCGGACGAGGATGAGGAAGAGCTGTTCACCCTGCGCGCCATGCTGGAGAGCCACTGCGCCACGCGTGCGGCAAGGCTGATCACGGACGAACAGATTGCCGAACTACGCGCGCACTGCGATTTCATCGACAATGCGATTGCCGCGCCGGAAGGACCGGACGTGTCGGGTTTCGTCGAAGGCAACCGCCGCTTTCACGCCGTGATCCTTGCGGCGGCACAGTCCGAACGGTTGGGGCAGCTCATGCGCTTCGTGGTGAGCCAGATCGTGGTCCACCGCACGGCCGAGCAATACTCCCGCGCCGACATGGAACAGAGCCAGCGTGATCACCGCGACCTCGTCAGCGCATTCGAGATGCGTGACGAGGACTGGGCGGGTGCGGTGGCAAATACGCACATCCGCCGCGCGGCGAACGCTTACCGCACGATGCGGCAGGGCGCGGAGGCGGCGCAGGCCTAGGGTCAGGACCTATTAATCGCGCCTTCGAGGCGCTGGAATGGCGAACATATCGGGCGGAAATTCGCGCCGGGAAGGCTGGTTGCCTTTCCAAGCGGATTTCCGTTCGAGATGGAAGCCATTCCAGCGTCCCGAAGGGATTTGACCAAAATGGCCCATCACTGCGTTGGATGGCCTTGAAATAGAACCACTATCCCTGCGCCCATCCGCCTTGCGCTGGGCCATTTTGCCTCAAACCTCGAAGGCGCGATTAATAGATCCTGACCCTAGAGCAAGGCCTCAGGCCGAGGTCTGGACCACGCGCAGTTCGGCTTCGGGGAGCGCGCTCGCGGCAGACCCCTTGCCGATCTGCTGCATAAGCTCCTGCTTGCGCGCCATCATCGCATCGCGCAGCGCCACCATGTCGACGCCGGAATCGCGCGCCTGAGAGAACATGCCTTCGGAGCGGGCTTCCTCCTCGTGGACGTGGTGCTTGATCTCTTCGCTCAGCACCTTGACCTTGGCATCGAAGAACTCGTCCTCGGGCGAGCTTGCCATGATGTCGTTGATCAGGACCTTGGCGGCGTCGTGCTCGACATAGGCCTCGGTCCAGGTCTCCTGTTCGATCTTCCCCTGCAGGGCGGGGTAGAAGATCTCTTCCTCGATGATCGTGTGGATCTTGAGTTCGTTGCAGATCTGCAGCGCAATGGTCTGCTTGCGGTCATCACGCGCGTTCTCGAACTTTTCGAACAGGTCCTCGACGGCGCGGTGGTCTGCCTTGAGCATGGCTATGGCATCGGTGAATGTGGTCTGGGGCATGTCAGGTATCCTCGGGTCAGTGTCTTGCCCGAACAAACCCCCAACGGCGCTTGGGTTCCGCGACCGCCTTTCGGAACCTAACCGCATACCATTCGCTTGAAGCGGCATGAGCGACAACGAAACCTCTGACAAATCAACGCATCAGCCGCGCGAACGCTGGCCCGAAGTCCTCTGGCTGATCCGCCATGGACAGAGCGCTGGCAATGTTGCCCGCGATGCGGCGGATGCGGCTGGAGATCTGCGTATCGCGCTTGATCATCGAGATGTGGACGTACCGCTTTCGCAACTGGGCTGCCGACAGGCCCGCGCGCTCGGGCACTGGTTTGCCAGTGGGGAGGAAGGCCAGCGACCGGAAGTAATCCTTGCCAGCCCCTATGTTCGCGCGGTGCAGACCGCCGAGTTGTTTCGCGAGGCAGGGGGCTGCGCGCCTGACCTGCGCATCTGCGTCGATGAGCGATTGCGCGAGAAGGAGTTCGGGATTCTCGACGGTCTGACCGCACCCGGCATCCGGAACTTCCAGCCCGAACAGGCGGAGTTTCGCCGCGTGCTGGGCAAGTTCTACCACCGTCCGCCAGGTGGCGAGAGCTGGGTGGACGTGATCTTCCGGCTTCGCGCGCTGCTCGACACCGTGTCGCTGCACTACGCGGGCAAGCGGGTGATGATCGTGGCGCATCAGGTGGTGGTGCTGTGCATGCGCTACGTGCTTGAACACATGTCCGAGGCCGAGATTCTCTCGATCGACAAGGCCGGTGATATCGCCAACTGTGCGATCACCCAGTATCGGCTGGACCGTTCGGGCGAAGGCGAGGGCGAACTGGTGCTCGAGCATTACAACATGGTGGCCCCCATGGTTCGCGAAGGCACCGAGGCAACGCGGGCACCGGATCGTATGGTGGCCGCCCGTGGCTGATCCGACAGTTCTCGACGGAGCGTGGTTGCGTGAGAACCCTTTGCCGCAGCCCCATGAGGAAAGCGACAAGAACGCACGGGGACGCGTGCTGGTGGTCGGGGGCTGCGCGATGGTGCCGGGCGGCGTGCGGCTCACCGCCGAAGCGGCGTTGCGGGCGGGCGCGGGCAAGGTGCGGATCGCGACTGTCGAACCTGCGGCGTTGACGATCGGCGCCTTGATGCCGGAAGTTGCCGTCCTGCCACTCGCTATCGATGCAAAAGGCGAGATCGATGCTGCGCGCGCCGCACTGGCCGACGAGGCAGGAAAGAGCGATTGCCTCGTGCTGGGCCCCGCGATGAGCTGTGCGGATCAGGCATCGGCGCTCGTCGGTGGTCTGTTGGAATCATCGGACAATACTGCCCTGGTGCTCGATGCGGCCGCACTCATGGCGATCTGCGATCACGCGCCGCGCCTGCGCCGGAGACCGACGCCCGCAGTGCTGACGCCCCATCTGGGCGAGATTGCCGCATTGCTGGGTGAGGATGCCTCGGCAATTGCGCAAGACCGTGAAGGTGCGGTCAAGCGGTGTGCCGACCGGTTCGGTGCGGTTGTCGTCCTCAAGGGAGCAATCAGCCTCGTGGCCGCGCCCGAGGGGGTTCTGTTCGCTTACAGTGGTGGCAATGTGGGGCTTGCCACAGGTGGATCGGGCGACGTGATGGCCGGCATTGCCGGTGCCCTGCTGGCGCGGGGCGCGCAGCCGCTTCAGGCCGCCCTGTGGTCGGTCTGGCTCCATGGCGAAGCGGGGCGGCGCTGTGCCGAGGAGGTCGGCCCGCTGGGATATCTCGCCAGCGAGCTGCTTGCGTTCATCCCGCGGGTGATGGCGCGGGTGGGGTAAGCATGAAATCTTCCACTGGCACGCCGCCGATCACGTGTTCCTGGATGATCCGCTCGAGCACTGGCGGGGTGCAGGAGTGGTACCAGACGTTGTCAGGATAGACGACCGCGACCGGCCCGACGAGGCATACCCGCAGGCAGCCGACCTTGTTGCGCAACACCCCTTGCGCCCCGCCAAGCTTCAGCTCGCCGAGGCGCTTCTTGAGGTAGTTCCATGCCTCGTCGCCCACTGCGCGCGGGGCGCACTTGTCCTTGTCCGGTCCTGCGCAGAGCAGGATGTGGCGTTGCGGATTGAACCCGCCGAGCTTTTCGAGCGCAATCTCGGCCTGGCGTATCTCTTCTTGGCTTGCTGTCACTTCTCGCTCTTCTTCAACCAGCGATCGAGCCAGTTGAACGAGGTCTGGTGCCACTGCAACGAATTCTTGGCCTTGAGTACCCAGTGGTTTTCATCGGGGAACACCAGCAGCTCGGACGGAATGCCCCGGCGCTGCAGGGCGGTGAACGCGGCGAGGCCTTGCGTGTAGGGAATGCGGAAGTCCTTCTCGCCGGTGATGACCAGCATCGGCGTCTTCCACTTGGCGACGTGGTTTACCGGGTTCCACTTCTCGAACTCTTCGGGCGCCTCGTAATAAGGGTGCCCGCCGTGCTCCCATTCGTCGAACCACAGCTCTTCGGTCTCGTAAGCCATGGCACGCGCATCGAACACGCCGTCATGCTGGACGAGACACTTGAACCGGTCGGACCAGTTCCCGGCGATCCAGTTCATCATGTAGCCGCCGTAGGAGGCGCCTGCCGCGCAGGCATTGTCGCCATCGATCTGCGAGTCGAGCGCGATGGCGGCGGCAAAGCCCTTCTGCAGGTCTTCCAGCGGCTTGCCGCCCCATTCCCGGTTGATCCCGTCGGTGAACTTCTGCCCGTATCCGGTGGAGCCATGGAAATCGACCGAGACGATCGCATAGCCCTGGCTCGCCCAGACGCGCGGGTTCCAGCGGTTGGACCAGCTGTCGTTGTAGGAGCCCTGCGGTCCGCCATGGACGAACAGGACCGAAGGCATCTTGCCCTTCACCCATGACGGCTTGGTGATCTGGCCCCAGACGGTATCGCCATCCGCGCCCTTGAAGCTGAAGCGCTGCGTCACGACCGGCGCGCGCTGCGAGAGCGCGGTGGCGGCAACGTCGGTCAGGCGCGTGCCCGCTTTGCCGGGCTTGCCGATGAACATCTCCGCCGGGTTGTCGATTGAATCGCGCGTATAGGCAAAGCGGCCGTCCTTGAGCGGCACGACATTGCTAACATGCCCTTCCCGGCCGGGATTGAGCACCAGCCGGGTGACCGTGCCGTTCATCGGATCGATGCGGAAGGCGGGCGTATCGAGCACGTCTTCGGCCGTCGCGATCAGCGCCTTGCTGTCTGGCGTCCAGGTCAGCGAGGCGACAGAACGGTCCCATGCGCCGGTCAACTCGCGGCGTTCCCCGGTCTGCAGATTGATGAGGTTCACCACCAGCCGGTCGGCCTCGTAACCAGGCCGTGCCATCGCGGCATAGGCCAGCCACTTGCCATCGGGCGAAGGCGCGGGCGTGTTGTCGGTAGCCTTGTTGGCCTCGGTCAGGTTCTTCGGGGCTGCGCCATCCAGCTTCGATTGCCAGATGTCGAGATTGGTCGAGGTCGGCTCGTGGCGATCGGCCTGCCGCGCGACGAAGAACAGCGACTGCGAATCCGCGCTCCACGCCACGTCCTCGCCACCGCCGAACGGCTTGCCCGGGCTGTCGCCGGTAAGGGTGCCGACAGGTCCGTCAGCCGCCTTGCCTTCGCCCATCACCTTGCCGTCTGCGCCCAGATCGAAGGCGAAGACGCGGCTGTAGTTGCCGGGCGTTTCCCATGCGTCCCAGTGCCGCACGAAGCCCGCACCGTCCTTGTAGTGGCGGCCGGTGCCAGGGCCGGGGAGCGCGGTGTTGCCATCGCTGACGCAGCCGAAGGTCGCGCAATCGCGCGCGATGTCGCCCCACACGGCAATGCGCTTGCCATTGGGTGAAAGCTCGAATCCGGAAACTTCGGCCTGGAACGCGGTCACCTGCGTGGTCACGCCCGAGCCTACGTCGACTTTCCAGACCTGCGTGGTCTCGGCCTCGCCCACCTTGCGATCGGAGAGGTAGTATAGCGTGCCGTCGGGCGCAAAGGCCGGATCGCTGGCACTGCCGCCGGTGTCGATGCGGCGTGGCTCGCCCTTGCCGTCGGCGCTGCGGACCCACAGCGACGGGGTACGCTGGTAGCTGGCAGGGTCAGTGCTGGTGACGATGTAGGCGACGGTCTTGCCATCGGGCGAAACCGCCGTGCCGCCGAGGCGGCCAAGCGTCACCAGATCCTGCGGCGAGAAGGGAGCGGCCTGCTGGGCAAGGGCAGGTGCGGCGAATGCAACGGCCAGAGAAGCGGCCGCCAGCAACATCGAGTTGGTTTTCATGGAAACCGGATTAGCGCCGTAACCTCACGACGCAAATCGGAATTTCAGCCGCGTTTCCCGGCGATGCGGGCGATTTCTGCAGCGACCATCTTCTCGACCATCGCGGGCAGGTTCTTGTCGAGCCATTCGGCCAGCATTGGCTTGAGCAGGTCGCGGACCAGACCTTCGAGCGAAGTCTCGCCCGAGCGGACGATCTGCGGCGCGGCACCGGGCTGTGCCAGCATCGAAAGGGCGGCAAGCGATTCGCGCATCGAGGCGGCTGCGGCATCGGCGATCAGGCCGCCGGGTGCGTCATCGTCATCCTCTTGCGCAGTCTCGGTCAGTTCGAGCACGTCCGAGCGCAGCGAAGGGCGGGGCTCGGCCCGCAGACGCGCCTGCGCCTCGGCCTTGTTGTCACGCGCGATCACTTTCTTGATCGATTCGAGGATTTCCTCGACGGACGGTTCGCCGGCCTGACGCATTGAAATCTCTACCCCCACATACCCCTGCAACGCCGATTCCCTTACGGCCGCGATGAGGCCCCGATTGTCGCATCCTGTGCGGGCGTGTCAACGGTGCGCGTCGAGACGGCCTTTGGGGTCGGATCGCGGTCCCAGTCCCAGATGCGGCCCTTGACCCGGTCGTAGTTGACCTGCGGGTCGTAGAGTGCGCCGCCGTCGAGGCCGAGATCATTGGCATCGGCCTTGCCCATCGCCGAAAGCAGGTTGAACCCGGCGACATAGGCGTTGCGCCGTGCCGCAACGAGCTGGACTTGGGCGCGGAGCAGTTCCTGCTCGGCGTCGAGGATGTTGAGGATCGTGCGATTGCCCACGGTGTTCTCCGCGCGCACGCCTTCAAGGCTGAGGGCGGCCGCATCTACCGCGGTCTGGTTCATCGCAATGATCTCGTTCGCCGCCTGCCACGAAGCGTAGGCTGAGCGGACGCTGGCAATGACCTCGCGTTCAACGCCGATTTCCTGTTCCAGCGTAGCGCTCTCGCGGGCCTGCGCCTGTCGGGTCTGCGCGGCCGGACCGCCACCTTGGAACAGCGGGACCGAGACACTGATGCCAGCCTGGGCTGTCGTGTTCGCCTGTTGCAGCGTCTGGTTCGACCCGAGAAAAGTTCCCTTGAAGGCCTGACGGCTGCCACTTGTGGAAAGCGATACCGTGGGCAGCTTGGCAGCATCGGCAACCTTCACGTCGAAGGCGGCCGCCTTGCTGCGCTCACGCGCAGCGATCAGATCGGGATTGTTCTCGAGCGCGAAGTCGACCGCATCGTCCGGATTGGCCGGGAGGCCGGGGAGCGGCGGTGGCGGCTGCAACTCGGTCGGCGCCTTGCCCACAACCTGGATGTACCGTTCGCGACTGGCGATCAGGTTCGCCTGCGCCGTGCGCAGATCGCCACGGGCCAGTGCGAGCCGGGAGTTCGATTGGGCAACGTCGGTACGGGTCACGTCACCGATCTCGAAACGGTCGCTTGTCGCCTTGAGGTTCACCTCGAGAACTTCGACGTTGCTCCTGTTGAGCCCGACGATCGCGGAATCACGGATGACGTCCATGTACGCAGCCACGACCTGCGAAAAAATGCCCGATTCGGTGCCGCGAAGATCCTCCTGTCCGGCTTCGACACGGGTCTTGGCGGCGCGGACCGCGTTCTTCACCGATCCGCCTGAATAGAGCGGCACGCCCAGGTTCAGATCGACGCTGGACGACCAGTCGGTGATGAGAAACGAATTGGGGTTGGCTCGCAGGATCTTGGTGTAGCTGGCCTGTCCTTGCAGGCTCGGCAGGCCCCGCGCTTTCGCAAGCGGCACGCCTTCGTCCGTTGCGCGCTGGTTGGCGCGTGCTGCCTGGAGCGTCGGGTTGGTGTTGTAGGCGCTGGTCAGCGCCTCGCGCAGGTCATCAGCCAGGGCAGGCGATGCGAGCATGGTGGCTGCGCCCGAGACGAGCAACAGCCGCAGCGCCTTTGCATTGCGCATGAGGCTCAGAAGCTCCACTTCTTGGGCGCGGCAAATTCCGGCAGAACGGCGAAGTCGGCGTCGGACACTGGCGTTGCGACCACGTGGCCAAGCGCCTTGGTTGCAACGGCCAGCCGGGTAACGCCACGGTCGACCAGACCAGTAACCACGCGCCCATCGTCGGCCAGCAAAGCGGCCAGCGAATCGGGCAGGACCTCTGCGGCGCCGTCGATCAGGATCAGCGAGTAGGGACCACCCTGTGCCGCAGCGAGGCTGTCAGCACGCGTCACGTCGGCCGCAAGCTGGCCAGCGAGAGCAGCAAGATAGCCGTTCGTGGAAATGACCAGAATGCGATCGTCGCGTACGGTGGCAGCAGCTTCGAGCATCTGGCCATAGGTCAGCGCCGGGGAAAGCACTGCGCCATTGCCCAGCGGCAGCGCGCGGTCAGCGTAGGCCACGGCGCGGCGCTCGGCAGGCACGAAGTCTTCGCGTGGTACTGCGTTGAATGCAGCCAGAACTGCAGGCGAGTTCACGCCGCTCACGCGGAGCTGGCTATCGATCATCGCACGCCGGGCGACCAGCATCTCGTCTGCAGCCGGGCGATCTTCAACCACGGTCATTCGAACCCTCATATCGCTTGCGCTGCATCACCGCACCGATGCAGCCTGAATGTTGCCAAGTGCCTGTAGATTATCGATCTGCCGTTTCCAAGGGATTTGCATGTCGATTGTCGAGGCGTAAGGGGCGTTCGCAGTTTCTCAGGCTTTGGAGGGATTTCCGGATGGCCGACATGGTGACGATCAAGGAAGCGGACCTGATCGAAAGCGTTGCCGATGCGCTCCAGTACATCAGCTATTTCCACCCGATGGACTACATCCGTGCCTTAGGCGAAGCCTACAAGGCGGAGCAGGGCCCGGCGGCAAAGGACGCCATCGCCCAGATCCTGACAAACAGCCGCATGTGCGCCGAAGGGCACCGTCCGATCTGCCAGGATACGGGCATCGTCAATGTTTTCATCAAGTGGGGACAGGACTGCCGCCTCGAATCCGACCTGTCGCTGCAGGACGTGGTCGATGCAGGCGTGCGCCGGGCCTATCTTAACCCGGACAACAAGCTGCGCGCTTCGGTCCTGGCTGACCCCGCCTTCACTCGCCGCAACACGCGCGACAACACGCCCTGCGTGCTCCATGTCGAAATGGTCAAGGGCTCCAAGGTCGTGGTCGACGTTGCCGCAAAGGGCGGTGGCTCGGAGAACAAGTCCAAGTTCAAGATGATGAACCCCAGCGATTCGATCGTCGACTGGGTGATCGAGATGCTGCCGCAGATGGGTGCCGGCTGGTGCCCGCCGGGCATGCTTGGCATCGGCATCGGCGGAACGGCGGAACACTGCGTCCTGCTCGCCAAGAAGGCGCTGATGGAGCCGATCGACATGGCCCAGCTCAAGGAGCGAGGTCCCCAGAACGATATCGAGAAGCTGCGCATCGAGATCTTCGACAAGGTCAACGCGCTCGGCATCGGAGCGCAAGGGCTGGGCGGTCTTTCGACCATCCTCGACGTCAAGATCATGGATGCGCCCTGCCATGCCGCTGGCAAGCCGGTGGCGATGATCCCCAACTGCGCCGCGACCCGCCACGCCCACTTCGTGCTCGACGGTTCGGGGCCGACCTACCTCGAGCGCCCCAAGCTCGACGAATGGCCTGAAGTGCACTGGGCGCCCGACAGCGCGGCCAAGCGCGTCAACCTCGACACGCTGACGCAGGAAGAAGTGCAAGGCTGGAAGGCGGGCGATCGCCTGCTGCTCAACGGCAAGATGCTCACCGGCCGCGATGCCGCGCACAAGCGGATCAAGGACATGCTGGCCAAGGGCGAAGAACTCCCCGTCGATTTCAAGGGCCGTGTGATCTACTACGTCGGCCCGGTCGATCCGGTGCGCGATGAAGTCGTGGGACCAGCAGGGCCGACCACGGCGACGCGCATGGACAGCTTCTCCGACACCATGCTCGACCTCGGCCTGCTCGCCAGTGTCGGCAAGGCTGAGCGTGGCCCTGCAGCGACCCAGTCGATCGCCAACCACAAGAGCGCCTATCTCATGGCCGTGGGCGGTGCTGCCTATCTCGTGGCGCGGGCGATCAAGCAGTCCAAGGTGGTCGGCTTCGAGGATCTCGGCATGGAAGCGATCTACGAATTCACCGTCGAGGACATGCCGGTGACCGTGGCCGTCGATAGCGAAGGCGAAAATGTCCACAAGTCCGCACCACTGGTGTGGAAGAAGAAGATCGCGGACGAGAAGCTCCTCCCCGCGTAACCTTTCGCTTCGATGAACGACCTACGCCGCCCGACCGCCGTTATGGCGTGTCGGGCGGTTCGCGTTTAGACATCGTGCGATGACGTCGTCGCAAATCGATCCGGGTATCCCGCGCGTACCGGCCCGGCAGGTGATCCTGTCGGCGGCTGCGCTGTGGTTGTGCTATTTCCTGCTGATCACCGTGCGCGGACTCGTGGTCGAACTGGGCGACTTTTCCGACCTGCTCTGGCGGCGCGCGCTGGTGACGGCGGCGGGGATCGTCGTGACAGTGGCGTGCTGGCCACTCCTGCGACGCTTCGATGCAAGACCGCTCGCTACCCGCGTTGCCGCCGCTCTCGTCATCATGCTCCCTGCTGCCCTGGCACTGGCTGCAGTGAACCAGTGGGCCTTTGCTCCGGTCGAAAAGCGGATGATCGAACGGATCAGCACCGACCCGCAGCAGCAGACCGGCGAAAAGACCACCACCCAGACCACCGTCACAACCGGCAATGGCGTGGGTGACCAAGGCAAGGGCGGCACAGTCAAGATTCGCCACGACATGGCCGGAAACGTGCTGGTCGATGTGCTCGATGAAGGCTTCGTCCCACCGCCGCCGCCTGCTCCGCCGCCAGCCCCCAAAGTTACTGCGCCAAAGGCTCTTCCCGTCCCCGAACCGCTGTTGAGCGAAGAGGACATTGCCGAACTCAAGCGGCTGGGCGATGAAAAGACGTTCGAGGCGCTGAAGAACACCGGCATCGTCCAGAATGAGGATGGAAGCACGGTCATCACCCAGCCGGGTCTCTACGTTCGCCAGTATGCCGATGGGCGCTCCGAAGTTCGCACCGGCGGCAAGATCTATTCGGTGGACGAAGATGGCGAGGTCGCCTCGATTCGTGAAGACGCGGCCCCGCCCGAACCGCCTGCTCCCGCGGCCAGTATAGCGCCGCCTGCCCCTCCAGCCCCGCCTGCACTCTCTGCCGCCGCGCAGGAGAAAATCCGCGAAACCGCGCGGCGCGAGGCGGAGAAGGCGCTCGCCCGGGCACAGACCTTGCGCGCTGCCGCGCTGGAGAAGGCCAACGCCGCGCGCGCTAAGGCCTCGAAAGCGCAAGCGACCAAGGCTCCGACCACCGGCAGCTCCGGCAAACCGCAGCCCTCACCGTCCGACATCGTCACCGAGGACTATCGCGGGCCTGACCACGTCACGATCATCCGCCAGACGGTCGAGAACGAGGGGTTGTGGCGGCAGCTGACCGATGTGGCACTCGGGCGCTACTTCCTGCTGATCGCCTGGGCCGCGCTCTATCTGGCGCTGGGCAATGGCGAGCAGCTGCGCGCTGCCGAATATCGCGAAGGGCAATATGCGCGTGCCGCCAAGGCAGCTGAGCTGCGCAGCTTGCGGTATCAGGTCAACCCGCATTTCCTGTTCAACACATTGAATTCCTTGTCGGCTTTGGTCATGGTTGGACGAACCGAACAGGCCGAGCGGATGATCCAGTCGATTTCCCGTTTCTATCGCCACAGCCTTGCCGGCGATCCGACCACGGACATGCCGCTGGAGGACGAGATCGCCCTGCAGCGCCATTACCTCGAGATCGAAGCGGTGCGCTTTCCCGAACGGCTGCGCTGCGAGTTCGACATTCCCGAGGAGCTGATGAGCGCCTGCGTCCCGGGGATGATCCTCCAGCCGCTGGTCGAGAATTCGATCAAGTACGCGGTCTCGACCACGATCCGCCCCGTCACCATCCGCATCACTGCGCGGGAGGCCGGAGGCTTCCTCGTGCTGACCGTGGCCGACGATGGTCCGGGTGAAGGCTTTGCCAACGGCGGTACCGGGATCGGCATCGCCAACGTGAAGAGCCGCCTTGCTGCCCGTTTCGGCGAAGACGTGGCCAAGGTCGAAAGCGGCCCGCTGCCGGCCGGCGGATACGCGACTGTGCTGACGATGCCGGTCGTCCGGAATGAATGCTGAGGGGGACTTGTCGTTGCGGACCTTGATTGTCGATGACGAACCACTGGCGGTCGAACGGATGCAGATCCTCTGCGCGCGAATACCGGCGTTGCAGGTGGTCGGCACTGCCAGCGATGGCGCTGCGGCGCTGCGCCTGATCGATGCGTTAACCCCCGATCTGGTGCTGCTCGACATGACGATGCCCGAGTTGGATGGTCTGGGCGTGGCACGGGCGCTGGCCGGACAGGCCAATCGCCCGGCCGTGGTCTTCGTCACCGCGCATGACGATTTCGCGGTCGAGGCCTTCGATTGCGACGCGGTCGATTACGTGCTCAAGCCCGTCGCGCAGGAGCGGCTGGAGCGTGCAGTGGAACGGGCGCAGGCGCGCCGCAGCGCTCCCGTCGAAACGCCACTTACGCCCGAGAAACCCGCCAGCGAATGGATCGAGGAATTCTGGGTGCCGCACCGCTCCGAACTGATCCGCGTGGCGGCGGCCGACCTCGAACGCATCGATGCCGAGCGCGATTATGTGCGGCTGCATGTGGGACAGCGCAGCTACATGATGCTGCACACCATTGCGGGATTGGAGGCGCGCCTCGATCCCGAACGCTTCATCCGCCTCCACCGCTCGACCATCGTCCGCCGCGATCGGATTGCGGGCCTCAAGCATGATGGCCTTGGTGTATGGTCAGCGGAACTGGCCGACGGATCGTTGCAGCGGATCGGCCGAACCTACCTCGCGCGGGTTAAGGCGATGGCGGGGCGGTGATCTCTCACCCCTTGTAAAGCGCATCCACCCGCGCGCCATAGCGTTCCTTGATCTTGTGGCGGCGGATCTTGAGGCTGGGCGTCATCTCGCCGTTGTCGATGCTGAACGACTCGTCGGCAAAGGCGAACTGGCGGACTTTCTCGATCACCGAGAGATCCTTGTTCACCCGGTCCACGGCCGCGCGGATGGCGCTCTTGAACGCGGGCAGGTCCTGCAGTTCCTTGAAGTCGAAGTGTTCGCCCTGCGCGCGGGCCCATTCTAGCGACCATTCCGGATCGGGCACGATCAGGCCGACGATGTAGGGCCGCTTGTCGCCCGAGACCATCGCCTGCGCGATCTCCGGCTGCAGCGTCAGCATGCCCTCGATCTTCTGCGGTGAGACATTGTCGCCCTTGTCGTTGACGATCATGTCCTTCTTGCGGTCGGTGATGACGATGCGGCCCTTTGCGTCGAGATGGCCGATGTCGCCGGTGTGCAGCCAGCCCGCGTTGGGACCCTCGGTCGGGATCGCGCGGGCGGTCTCGGCATCGTTGTGCCAATAGCCATGCATCACCAGCTCGCCGCGCACGAGGATTTCACCGTCCTCGGCGATCTTCACTTCCACGCCCTTCATCGGCGGGCCGACGGTATCCATTCTCAGGCCTACCTTGGGCCGGTTGCACGAAATCACAGGGCCAGCCTCGGTCTGCCCATAGCCTTGAAGCATGGTCAGGCCCATCGACTGGAAGAACACGCCGACATCGGGATTGAGCGGCGCACCGCCCGACACCATCGCCTTCATCCGGCCGCCAAAGCGGGCGCGGATCTTTGGTCGCAGGGTCTTTTCGAGGATCAGGTTCATCGGTGCATCGAGCAGGCGCCCCCTGCCCGCTGCCTTGCGCCCCCCGATCGAGAGCGCGCGGTCCATCAGGTAGTTCGCGACCTTCCCCTGCTTCTCCACCTGCTTCATGATCCGCGTGCGCAGCACCTCGAACAGGCGCGGCACGACGACCATGATCGTCGGCCGCACTTCCTCGATGTTGGACGCGAGCTTCTCGAGCCCTTCGGAATAGTAGATCTGCGCGCCCATGCCGATCGGCAGGTACTGCCCGCCGGTGTGTTCATAGGCGTGGCTCAGCGGCAGGAACGACAGGAACACTTCCTCGCCCCAGCCGAAATCGTTGGCGAGGATTTCGGCGGCACCTTCGACATTGCACAGGATCGAGCCATGATGCAGCCGCACCCCGCGCGGGCTTCCGCCGGTGCCGCTGGTGTAGATGATGCAGGCAAGGTCATCACGGCCCGTCGTCCGCAGCCGTTCATCGACCGCCGCACGCGCCTCTGCGCCGTCGCCGCTGGTCATCGTCTGCCAGTCATGGAACGCAAGCTTGCCCGCCTGCATCTGGCGCAGCGGCTCCATGCCGATCACATGCTCGACGCAGGGCGCGGACAGCGCGGCTGGAAGCAGCGGCTGCGAGAGCTTGGCCGTCGACACGATTACTGCCCGCGCGCCCGAGTTCTCGAGAATGTGCAGGTGATCGCGCTCGGTATTGGTGATGTAGGTCGGCACGGTGACGAGACCTGCCGCCATGATCGCATGGTCGGCAATGCACCATTCGGGCCGGTTTTCCGAAACGAGCGCCACCCGGTCGCCGGGATTGAGGCCAAGCGCGCGCAGTGACTGCGCAAGTACGCAAACCTGCCGCGCCGCTTCCGCCCAGCTCAGCGAATGCCACTCGCCCTTGCTCTTGGCCCACAGGAACGGCGCATCGCCGCGCTTGCCCGCGCGGTCGAGGAACATCGAAACCAGATTCGGAAAGCCTGCGAAATCCGTAAGCTGCACGTCGTGACCCTCGCCCCTTTGTCGGCAGGAAGAGGCAAAGCTTCCCGCCAGTTGGAGGGGAACCTAGTGACGCAGTTCCTTCACGGCAACCGGTGAGGGCATTCGCCGGGAAGATATGCCCGAACGGGCCGGGTCACGGAGCAATGGCGGCGCCCTCGCTGCGCGGATCGGCGGCTCCACGCCAGCGATCGCCAACGCGTTCGATGGCATTGGCCTTGAACGATGGCGAGCGGGCGACGACCTGCGCATGGCCCAGTTGCTGGAGAGCGGGAATCATCGCCTCGAGGCTGGTGCCCTTTTCGACGAAGACCATATCGCCGCCGGGCGCGAAGATCACCGGCAGGGCAATCGCCTCGCGCGCCGAAAGGTTCCAGTCGAGCACGCCGATGATTGCCTTGGCAACTTGTGCCGGAATCGTCACCCCGCCCGCCGCGCCGACCGCGAGCCGAAGCTTGCCGTCGGGGCCGTAGACCAGCGTCGGCGCCATCGAACTGCGCGGGCGCTTGCCACCTTCGACCCTGTTGGCGGTGGGCTTGCCATCGCGGTCGGGCACGATGTTGAAGTCGGTCAACTCGTTGTTGAGGTAGTACCCGCCGACCATCAGGCCTGAACCGAACGGTCCTTCGATGGTCGAGGTATAGCTCGCGGCATTGCCCCAGCGGTCAACCGTGACGAAATGCGTGGTGCCATTCTCTTCCTGACGCGGCGCGGGTGCGAAGGCGAGCTTTGCACCGGGCGGCGTGCCGGGCTGTACGCCCGGCAACGTGCTGCCTTCCGAGATCAGCGCCGAGCGCCCCGCAAGATAGGCCGGGTCCGTCAGCCCCGCGACGGGGACCGAGACGAAATCGCTGTCGGCCAGATACTGGTCGCGATCAGCGTAGGCGAGACGCTGTGATTCGGCGATCAGGTGCCACGAAACCGGGTTCGCCGGGCCGAGCGCTTTCATGTCGAAGCGTTCAAGCTGCTTGAGAATGGCAAAGACTGTCGTTGCGCCCGACGAAGGCGGACCCATCCCGCAGATGCGGTAAGCGCGGTACTGCCCGCAGACGGCGGGCCGGGCCACGGCGCGGTAGGCTGCGATGTCTGCCGTGGTCATCGGCGCAGGATTGCGCGGCGCCGTCCCGACCTTCGCGGCAATGGTTGCGGCGTTGTCGCCCGTGTAGAAGCTGTCCGCGCCACGGGCCGAGATGGACTCGAGCGTTGCTGCGAGTGCCGGATTGCGCACCACCGTACCGATGGGAAGCGGCTGTCCGTCAGCGCCATAATAGAGCGCACGCGCATCCGGATCGAGCGCGCCGGTGCGGCTGGCGGCAGCGAGTATGGCATTGAGGCGCGGGGTTATCGCATAGCCTTCGCGGGCAAGGCGGATTGCCGGCTGGAACAGCGTGCGCCAGGCCAGCTTGCCCTTGGCGTTGTGCGCGCTTGCCGCAAGGCGCAGGTTCCCGGGAATGCCGACGCTGCGGCCGCCGGGGATCGCCTCGCCATAAGAGAGCGGTTTGCCGTCCACATAGAACCACTGCGGGGTTGCCGCCTTGGGTGCGGTCTCGCGTCCGTCAATGGTATCGACGTTGCCCGCCGTATCGCCCAGCACGAGGAAGCCGCCACCGCCGATGCCCGAACTCTGCGGCTCGACAACCGTCAGCGCCAGCATCGTCGCGATGGCAGCATCGGTTGCGCTGCCGCCAAGGCGCAGCATCTGAGCTCCGGCTTCGGCCGCACGAGGATCAGCCGCAGAGACCAGGCCAGGTCCCTCGAGCGGCACGCCTTGCGCAGCCGAGGCAACGGGCGAGGCGGCAGGCGGTGTGATCGCTGCATTGGGCGGAGGGACGCAGGCGCTGGCGCAAAGCGCGGCTGCGAGGGGGGCAATCCGGAACGGGAGAGGCAGGGTCATGCCTCCCTTGCTATTCGCTGCCGACCGCCTCGGCAATGGAGGTCATGCCCGCTTCGCGGACCTTGCGTTCAAGGCCTGCGACGATGCGCTTGGCAAGGCCGGGGCCTTCATAGACCATCGCGCTGTAGATCTGGATCAGGCTGGCGCCTGCGCGGATGCGGGCCCAGGCATCGTCAACCGTGCCGATCCCGCCAACGCCGACCAGCGGGATAGCCCCTCCGCTGGCCTTGCGGAAATCGCGCAGGCGCTGCAGCGCTAGCTCGCGCAAGGGCTCGCCTGAAAGCCCGCCTGTTTCCGCAGCATGTGTCGAGCGCAGGGCCGGGCGGGTGATCGTGGTGTTCGAGATGATCAGCGCGGCAAGGCGCTTTTCCAGAGCGATGCGGCAGATCGCATCGATGTCCGAAGATTCGAGATCGGGCGCCAGCTTGAGAAATACCGGCACGTTGATGTTGCCTCGCGCCTCGATGACGGCATCGAGCAGCGCGGAAAGCGCGCCTTCGTCCTGCAGCGCGCGCAAGCCCGGCGTATTGGGCGAGGAAATGTTGACGGTAAGATAGGACGCCAGCGGCGCCATGATCCGGGTCATCTGCGCATAATCGGCGATCCGGTCGACCGAGTCCTTGTTCGCGCCGATGTTGACGCCGACGATGCCGGGCAGCCCGTGCTTGCCGGTTTCAAGCCGCTTGACCAGCCGGTTGGTGACCGCCTGCGCGCCTTCGTTGTTGAAGCCCATGCGGTTGATGACGGCGCGGTCCTCGACCAGCCGGAACAGGCGCGGCTTGGGATTGCCTTCCTGTGGCAGCGGAGTGACCGTGCCGACTTCGACAAATCCGAATCCGAGGCCGAGCATGGCATCGGGGACTTCGGCGTTCTTGTCGAAACCCGGTGCCATTCCGACCGGGTTGGGAAAAGCGATCCCGGCAATGCGCTGGGCCAGCGTCGGCGTGGGCGCGACCGGGCCGGAAGGCTGGCTCAGCGCCAGAGCCTTGATCGTCAGCCGATGGGCCGGTTCTGCAGGAATGCGGAAGATCAGCGGGCGCAGCAGGGAATAAGGCGTCAAGGGCACAAGGTTCCGGATTGGCGATTCAGCAGGTTCGATTCGGGCAAATTCGCGACGCTTCAAGACCGCGCACACCCCTGACCGCTGTCTTTGCGACGAGATTGCGCAATGGCCAAGCCGGAACTTCTCGATTCTGACAGCATTTGTAATTGATTGCTCTTGGTATGTTGCGCCTTTGCCACCGAAATTGTCGAATCCATACAATTCACCTTACGGCCTTCTGCGTAGGAAAGCGCTGCGACCCGAAGGGCTCGGTGCAGCAATGCAACGGGTTCTCGACTTTCAGGCGGCCGGTGACCCATCTGGGTTCGGCCGCCTTTTTTTGTGCCATCGCGAAGTGCCTCAGCCTCTTGTGCCGCCAGACACCCGCGCCTAGATAACCGGAGTGATTCGGTCCGATTTCGCGGACCATTGCCCGGGACCTTCGCCAATGCGCCTTTCCAGCATGGCCGATTACGCCGTCGTGACGATGACCGCCGCTGCGCGCCACTGCGGCGGCCAGCGCGTCTGTGCCCAGCAACTCGCCGATGAAACCGGCCTTCCGGTGCCGACCGTGCAGAAGCTGGTGAGCAAGCTGTCGGCTGCCGGGCTGCTCAAGTCGGTGCGCGGCGCGCGCGGCGGGCTGAAGCTTGCCCGCCCCGCCGCAGCCATCACTTTGGCGGATATCGTCGAGGCGGTCGAAGGCCCTATTGCTCTTACGCCCTGCAGCGAGCATGGGCGCCACGATTGCACGCTGGAAGCTGCGTGCACTGTCCGTCCGCACTGGCCTGCGGTCGATGCCGCCCTGCGCGGCGCGCTGGCCGGAATACCGCTTACCCAATTGTCCCGCCCCGCCGTCCCGGCGGTCCCGGTGGCGGAGGTTATGGCATGACCGAGAACATTGAAGTAAAGGATCAGGCTGCACGCGAGGCGGCGGCAAAGGTTGCCGAGTACGAGCACGGCTGGTCGTCGGATATCGAGCAGGAGTACGGGCCCAAGGGCCTCTCCGAAGATACCGTCCGCTATATCTCGGCCAAGAAGAACGAGCCCGAATGGATGCTCGAATGGCGCCTGAAGGCCTATCGCCACTGGCTGACCATGCCCACGCCCGACTGGGCCAAGCTCAACGTGCCGCCGATCGACTATCAGGACGCCTATTACTGGGCCGCGCCCAAGGCCAAGCCCAAGCTCGGCAGCCTTGACGAAGTCGATCCGGAAATCCTGCGCATCTACGAAAAGCTCGGCATTCCACTCGAGGAGCAGAAGGTGCTCGCGGGCGTCGAAGGCGCGCGCAAGGTCGCGGTCGATGCCGTGTTTGACAGCGTCAGCGTCGCCACCACCTTCCGCAAGGAACTGGAAGCGGCAGGCGTCATCTTCCGCTCGATCTCCGAAGCGATCCGCGAATACCCTGACCTTGTGAAGAAGTGGCTCGGCAAGGTCGTGCCGATGCACGACAACTACTTCGCCACGCTCAACTGCGCGGTCTTCTCGGACGGCACCTTCGTCTACATCCCCGAAGGCGTGCGCTGCCCGATGGAGCTGTCCACCTATTTCCGCATCAACGCGGAAAACACCGGACAGTTCGAGCGCACTCTTATCGTCGCCGACAAGGGGGCCTACGTCTCCTACCTCGAAGGCTGCACTGCCCCGCAGCGCGATGAAAACCAGCTTCACGCCGCCGTGGTCGAACTCGTCGCGCTCGACGATGCCGAGATCAAGTACTCCACGGTGCAGAACTGGTATCCCGGCAACGCCGAGGGCCTTGGCGGCATCTACAACTTCGTCACCAAGCGTGCGCTGTGTCAGGGTGCGCGCTCCAAGGTTTCGTGGACGCAGGTCGAAACCGGCTCTGCCATCACGTGGAAGTATCCTTCCTGCGTGCTGAATGGCGAGGATTCGGTCGGCGAATTCTACTCGGTCGCCGTCACCAACAACCACCAGCAGGCCGATACCGGCACCAAGATGATCCACAACGGCAAGGGGTCGCGCTCGACCATCGTGTCGAAGGGCATCTCTGCGGGCAAGTCGAACAACACCTATCGCGGCCTCGTCCGCGTCGCCCCGCAGGCCGAAGGCGTGCGCAACTTCACCCAGTGCGACAGCCTGCTGCTGGGCGCCGAATGCGGCGCGCACACCGTGCCTTACATCGAAGTGCGCAATCCCAGCGCCACGATCGAACACGAAGCCACCACCAGCAAGATCAGCGACGACCAGCTGTTCTACGCCATGCAGCGCGGCCTCGATCAGGAAAGCGCCGTCGCCCTGATCGTCAACGGCTTCGCCCGCGAAGTGCTGCAGCAGCTGCCGATGGAATTTGCCGTCGAAGCGCAGAAGCTGCTCGGCATCAGCCTTGAAGGCAGCGTTGGATGAGCCTTTCCGAAAGCGATCTATTCCTCGATTTCTCTGCCGTCCCTGCGGCGGATGCGATCGTGCGCAAGGTTGCCGAATACGGACATGCGATTGCCTTTCCGGCTGGTTTCGACACCACCGACAAGGCTCATTCGGGCTGGGTGCCAGCCTTGCTGAATGGCGTCAACACAGGTTTCGATTACGCGGTGCTATCGCGCGAGCAATATCTCAGGAATGATCCGGAAGCCCCCGACTATTCCGAGCATGGCGATACTGCGCTGGCGTTCGCGGCGCGAGGGCACCAGAGCTCCATTCTCGCCATGTCACTGGTTCAGCGCGCGATCTGCGAACTTACCGATGCGCAAGGCTGGTGGCAGGAAGGCGAAGAACGTCTCGGCAATGCCGACATGATCAAATTCTGCATCGAGACGATCAAGGCGGTCGAGGCGAACCCTGCTCCGACGGAGCCCCGGCGCAAGCCATCGAGAGCCAGCGCCGAGGACAAGCGCTTTGCGATCAAGGTGCTGATCATCTTCGGTTCCGTGCTGGTCGGCATTTATGTGTTGAGCGCGCTGGCCGGTCATCTCTTCGCGCCAAGGACGGCACAATGATCAAAAAGACCCTTTCCCTCCGCCCCGTTTCGGAACGTGCCGAGGCGCCGAAGATCCAGAAGAAGGGGCGTGGCTGGGCCATTTCGGGCTCGCGCCTCGATGCGATCCATGACCGCGCGCGCCAGTTGCGTCGCGAGCCGGACGAGGCCCATCTCGCGCTGGCCGAGGAGCTGGCGAAGGAAGACCTCGGCAAGTACAAGTTCAAGCGTTACGCGGTGATCGGCTCGGCCATCGTCGATTTCGCCAGCCAGCCGCTCAAGCTGGTCGTTGCGCTCGACCGGGGCGACACGCCCGAGATCGAACGCCGCCGCGATGCCAGCCTTGCCGAAGTCGGCCTCAAGGTCCTGCGTTACGATGCCGCCGAAGTGCTCGGTGATCCCGAAGGTGCCTGCGCCGCAGTGCTGGCCGCGATGAAGGCCCGCTACGACGAATTGCGCGCCGCCTCGCGCCCGCAGCGCCCCTCCTATTCGCGCTCCGGCGCGCGCCCGCAGCGCAGCCCTTACCCACGGGCTCGCGACTGAGAGAGATGACCATGCTCGAAATCCAGAACCTCCAGGCCAGTGTTGCCGACAAGCCGATCCTCAAGGGACTTTCGCTCACCATCAACGCGGGCGAAATCCACGCGATCATGGGGCCAAACGGCGCGGGCAAGTCGACGCTCGGCTACACGCTCGGCGGGCGGCCCGGCTACGAAGTGACCGGCGGCACCGCCACGCTTGATGGCACCGACCTGTTCGAACTCGAACCGCACGAACGCGCCGCCGCCGGCCTGTTCCTTGGCTTCCAGTACCCGGTCGAAATCCCCGGCGTTTCTTTCGTCCAATTCCTGCGCGAATCCGCCAATGCCCAGCGCAAGGCGCGTGGGGAAGCACCGCTTTCGGGCGGCGAATTCCTCAAGCTTGCCAAGGAAAAGGCGGGCCTGCTGCGCATGGACATGGACATGCTCAAGCGCCCGGTGAACGTCGGCTTTTCGGGCGGCGAGAAAAAGCGCGCCGAGATGGTGCAGATGGGCATCCTCGATCCCAAGATCGCGATCCTCGACGAAACCGATTCCGGCCTCGACATCGATGCGCTTCGCATCTGCGGCGAAGGCATCAATGCGATCATGCGTAAAGCCGACAAGGCCGTGCTACTGATCACCCACTATCAGCGCCTGCTCGATTACGTGAAGCCGGACTTCGTCCACGTCCTCGCCGGTGGCCGCATCGTGCGCAGCGGAGGGCCGGAACTGGCGCTTGAGCTGGAAGAACACGGCTACGAGGCTGTCGCGGCATGACCCTCGATACTTCCGTCACCCCGGCGAAGGCCGGGGCCCATGACGTCGGAGGTCGCACTCCGACTTCGGCCACGATGGACCCCGGCCTGCGCCGGGGTGACGGGGAATGGGAGTCGGCGCTGTGACCAGTCTTGCCCCGCCCACCCGCAAGGACGAAGCGTTCCGCTACGCCGATCTTGCGGCGCTTGAAACGCTTTGGCCCCTGCCTGTGCAGGAAATCCGCGTCGTGGCGGGCCAACAGGGGGCAAGCGCAGTCGTGCTCAATGGCGCGAACGATGCTGCGCAGGATATCGTCATCACCCTGGAAGACGGCGCAGAATATGACCTGCGCCTGCTCAACGCCGGTTATGCCTATGGCCGCATTGCGGTCAAGGTCACGCTCGGCAAGGGCGCGAAGTTCCACCTGGGCGCGGCGCAGATCGCCGGCGGCGATCAGACCGCCGAGATCGTCACCGAAGTCGTCCATGCCGAACCTGACGCGGTCTCCAGCCAGATCGTGCGCTCGGTTCTGGGTGGCCACGCCACGGGGACATATCTTGGCAAGGTCGCGGTCGCGCGCGGCGCCATCGGCACCGATGGTTCGCAATCGATCCGCGCCATGTTGCTCGATCGCACTGCCACTGCCAACGCCCGCCCGGAACTCGAAATCTACGCCGACGATGTGAAGTGCGCGCACGGTTGCGCGGTCGGCGAACTCGATCCGCAAGGGCTGTTCTACCTTGCCCAGCGCGGACTTCCGCCCGCCGTGGCCAAGAAGCTGATGCTGCAGGCCTTCATCGCCGAAGCCTTCGTCGGTGCCGCTGATGAAGAAGCGCTGACCGAGGCTGCCCTCAAGGCGCTGGAGGCGGTGCTGTGACGGTCGATGCGCTCACCCGCGCCTCGCAGTGGCCCGGCCTCGTCAACCCTGACGGCAGTCGCTGGCACTACCTAGATACGGCTGCCACCGCTCAGAAGCCGCAAGTCGTCATCGACGCCATCACCCGCGCGCTGGGCAGCGATTACGCCACCGTTCATCGCGGCGTCTATGCCCGCTCGGCCGACATGACGCTGGCCTTCGAAGCCGCGCGCCGCAAGGTTGCGGGCTTGATCGGCGGCGCGGAGAACGAACTCGTCTTCACCCGCGGTGCGACCGAGGCGATAAACCTCGTTGCGCAGACATGGGGCGTGCAGAACCTCAAGGCCGGTGACCGCATCCTGATCTCCACGCTCGAGCACCACGCCAACATCGTGCCCTGGCAGATGCTGCGCGACCGGACCGGCGTGGACATCGACGTCTGCCCGCTCACCGAAGACGGGTTGATCGATCTCGACGCGGCAGAACGCATGATCACGCCTGCGCACAAGCTGGTCGCTTTCGCGCATGTCTCGAATGTGCTCGGCTCGGTGCTCGATGCGCCCCGCGCCGTTGCGCTTGCCCGCAGCGTCGGCGCGAAGATCCTGCTCGACGGCTGCCAGTCGGTCGCCCGCCTCACCGTCGACGTGAAGGCTTTGGGCGCCGATTTCTACGTCTTCTCTGCGCACAAGCTCTATGGCCCCACCGGCATCGGCGCGCTCTGGGCCAAGGCCGAAATCCTCGATGCCATGCCGCCATGGCAGGGCGGCGGTGCGATGATCGACAAGGTCACATTCGAGCGCACCACTTATGCCCCCGCGCCCCAACGGTTCGAGGCTGGCACGCCTGCCATCGTCGAAGCCATCGGCTTCGGCGCGGCAGTGGATTTCGTTCAGGCGCAGGGCCTCGCCTCCATCCATGCCCACGAATGCGCGCTGGTGGCCAAGGCGCGTGAAGCGCTCGGGCGCATGAATTCGGTCAAGCTGTTCGGCCCTGCCGACAGCGCCGGCATCCTCAGCTTCGCGCTCGAAGGCGTGCACCCGCACGATCTCGGCACAATTCTTGACGAGGAAGGCGTGGCGATCCGCGCCGGGCATCACTGCACACAGCCCTTGATGGCGCACCTTGGCGTTCCCGCCACGGCGCGCGCCAGCTTCGGCATCTACAGCGATGAAAGCGATATTGCCGCGCTCGTGCGCGGCATCGAGAGGACCAAGAGGATCTTCGGATGAGCGAGAACGAATCCAAATTCGTGGTTGAAGAGGTCGAGGCCGTGACCGCCCCCAAGCGCGCCTTCGTGGAAGACGCGCCCGAGGAAACGCCTGCCGAAAAGCTCGAGCGCAAGCGCGATTACCTCGAAGGCTTCCTCGCGGCCAAGCCTGAAGCCGTCTCTCCCGCCGAGCCGGGTGGCGACATCTATGAAGGCGTCGTCGCCGCGCTCAAGGAAATCTTCGACCCGGAAATCCCGGTCAACATCTACGATCTCGGCCTGATCTACGGCGTCGAAGTTTCGGATGAGTCGGATGTGACCGTCACCATGACGCTGACCACGCCGCACTGCCCGGTGGCGGAATCGATGCCCGGCGAAGTCGAACTGCGCGTGTCTTCGGTCCCCGGCGTTCGGGATGCAGAGGTAAATCTCGTCTGGGACCCCGCATGGGATCCGGCCAAGATGAGCGACGAAGCCAAGCTTGAACTGGGAATGCTCTGAGTTTCCCCCCTCCCGCAAGCGGGAGGGGTTGGGGGTGGGCAGCGGCCAAACCCATCCCTATATTCAACAGGCCCTCCCCCGACCCCTCCCGCAAGCGGGAGGGGGGAGATTTTGAAATGACCACCGAAACCAAAGTCCGCCGCCCCCGCCCCGCCGCCGTGATCCTCACGGCCAGCGCCGAAGCGCGTGTGGCGCACCTCATGGACAAGGCCCCCGAAGGCGCGATCGGCGTGAAGCTTTCCACGCCCCGTCGCGGCTGTTCGGGTCTGGCCTACTCGGTCGATTACGTGACCGAGGCCAACCCGCTCGACGAGAAGATCGAGACCCCCGGCGGCCTGTTCTTCATCGACAGCGCCTCGGTGCTCTACCTCATCGGCAGCACGATGGACTGGCAGGAAGACGATTTCACCGCCGGTTTCGTGTTCCAGAACCCCAACGCCAAGGGATCGTGTGGCTGCGGCGAGAGCTTTACCGTCTAGCCTTCGGCGAGGAACTTCAGCAGCGCCTGCTCAAGCGCATCGACTTGCCCATCGGCATCGATGCGTGCCTGCAACCACAGGTTCTCCGCATCGGTGACCGCGTGATCGGCAGCGGCTTCCCCGGCAATGTCGCGCCCTGGCTGCTTGCGGCCAAAGCCCACCTCACGGATGGCTTGGGCAAAGGCCGTCCCGTCGACCCGGGCCATGCGGCCGAAGAACTTGCCGATGTGGGTGGTCCGGTCGTCCATGAAGGTTTCGAGCTCGGCCGCCCGCTCGCGCGTGATGCCCTTGGCCCCGTTCCAGCCCTGCAGGTAGTTGCCCACGCCCTGCACGAACAGGCGCTCCCACGAAGGCGCATTGCCTGCGCCCAGCGTGGCATCTTTCAGGCGGAACAGCATTTCCGCCTCGCGCTGGCTCACTCCGGCCGGACGATCCCCGCCTGAGGCAAAGATCGTGCGGCGGATCAGGGTGCACTCGGCCTCGGTGATGCTGCCGGGATCGAGCGTGCCGCCGCAGCGCGTCGGCCCTTCGCCGGTCAGCACTTCACGTTCGATCTGCTCCAGCACGAACATGCGCAGGTCATCGGGTGCGGACAGCGCCTTTTCCAGCACGCGCACCAGCAGTTCGAGTTCGGTGAGGCTTTCCACCTTGCCATCGTGCGAGACGCGCTCGATCAGCCAGCGCGCATTCCCGTCCGAGACATGGCCCTTGGGCTCGCTTGCGTTGACCACGAATTCGACCAGGGCTTCGACGAAGAAGTCGGACCATTCGGGCGTCGGCTCGGCGATCTTGTCGTTGAGAATGAAGATCGCTTCCGCTTCTTCAGGGTCGATCCTGCCGTCGGGCCATGCGGAGCGGCGCAGCTCGAGGATTTCCTCAAGAGTGATCGCGCTGTCCTTGGCGGCCTGCTCTGCCAAAGCGCGGAAATGCAGGGTCATGCGTGCTCGGTCCCTCAAGCGTTCAATCGCAGGCGGGTTTACGGGAAACCGCTTAACTTGGGGTTATCAGCCTGACCACTGCCATCAGCCCGGACATGGCCAGCAGGAAGCCGACAAAGCCGCGCCAGGCCGCATCGCTCACCTTGCCGAAGGCGAGAGAGCCGAGGTGATTGCCTGCCAGAACCGGCAGGAACAGAATCAGCGCGAACAGCGCGTCGCGCCAGGTTGCAAGACCCAGCGCCAGTGCCGCGACAGTGCTCGCAATCGAGGTCAGCAGGAACACCGTGAGCATCGATGCGCGCGCCACGTCTCGTGGGATCGGGCGGCGCAAGTAGTAGGGCACGACCGGAGGCCCCGGCATTCCGGCAAATCCGGTGAGCAGGCCCGCCGAGACGCCAGTCAGGCCGGTTTCGATCCGGCCCGGTGCATGGCCAGGCTTGGCGGGCAGAAGAACCAGCAGGAACGCGCCGATCGCCACCGCCGCAATCAACACGCGCGCCACTTCGGGGGGAGTCGCGAACAGTGCCAGTAGCCCGACAGGCGTGAGCAGCATTGCAAACCCGCCGATAACGCCCGCGCTCTTCTCGCCCGCGTTCCACACATTCCGCGCGCCAACGAGGCCAATCAGCAGCCCCAGCATGTTGGAAACAACCACCGCCTCGCCCGGCGGGATCACCAGCCCGATCAGGGGCACCAGCAGGATCGCCATGCCAAACCCCGCCAGTCCGCGCACGAAGGCAGCGACAAATGCCGCCATCGCGCAGAGGGCGAGCGACAGGATTGGCAGGTCGAGCAGCATCAAACGTCCTTCGACAGGCTCAGGACGAGCGGATCGGGATATTCAAATCCCACCAAACGCGCTCACGCTGAGCTTGTCGAAGCATCATTTCAGTTCCGGCGGCGTGGCTTCGCTCTTCAGCAGCGCAATCGCCTCGTCGAGCGACATCACCTTCTGCTGCTGCTCGCCCAGAGTGCGGATCGCCACGGTGCCTTCCTCGGCCTCGCGCTTGCCCACCACCAGCAGGTAGGGGACCTTCTGAAGCGAGTGTTCGCGCACCTTGTAGTTGATCTTCTCGTTGCGCAGGTCGGTATCGGCACGGATGCCGGCTGCCTTCAGCTTGGCCAGCGCATCCTTGGCATAGTCGTCAGCGTCCGAGACGATGGTCGCGACAACCGCCTGCACCGGTGCCAGCCAAGCTGGCAGGCGCCCTGCAAAGTGCTCGATCAGGATGCCGATGAAGCGCTCGTAAGAGCCGAAGATCGCGCGGTGCAGCATGACCGGGCGGTGCTTGTCGCCATCCTCGCCGATGTAGGTGGCATCAAGGCGATCGGGCAGCACGCGGTCCGACTGGATCGTGCCGACCTGCCAGGTGCGGCCAATCGCGTCGGTCAGGTGCCATTCCAGCTTGGGCGCATAGAATGCACCTTCGCCAGGCAGTTCCTCCCAGCCGTATTCTTCCGTTGCAAGGCCAGCGCGGACCACGGCGGCGCGCAGCTCGGCTTCCGCCTTGTCCCACATCTCCTCGGTTCCAAAGCGCTTTTCGGGGCGCAGCGCCAGCTTGATCGAGTAGGTGAAGCCGAAGTGCTTGTAGACGCGGTCGGCCAGTTCGCAGAACGCCTGCACTTCATCGACGATCTGGTCTTCGCGGCAGAAGATATGCGCATCGTCCTGCGTGAACTGGCGCACGCGCATCAGCCCGTGCAGCGCGCCGTGCGGCTCGTTGCGGTGGCAGCAGCCGTTCTCGTAGAGGCGCATGGGCAGTTCGCGGTAGGACTTGATGCCCTGCCGGAAGATCAGCACGTGCGCTGGGCAGTTCATCGGCTTCAGCGCCATCCAGTCGGCCTCGCCGCTGATGACCGGACCCTCGTCCTCGACGTTCGGCACCTCGTCGGGGATCACGAACATGTTCTCGCGATACTTGCCCCAGTGGCCGGACTGCTCCCACTGCCGCGCGTCCATGACCTGCGGCGTCTTCACCTCGCGATAGCCCGCGCCGTCGATGGCGCGCCGCATGTAGGCTTCCAGCTCGCGCCAGATCAGGTAGCCCTTGGGGTGCCAGAACACGCTGCCGTGGGCTTCCTGCTGAAGATGGAACAGGTCCATCTCGTTGCCCAGCTTGCGATGGTCGCGCTTGGCCGCTTCCTCAAGCCGCGTCAGGTGCGCATCGAGCTGCTTCTTGTTGAGCCAGCCGGTGCCATAGACGCGGCTGAGCATCGCATTCTTCTGGTCACCACGCCAATACGCGCCCGAAACCCTCGTCAGCTTGAACGCTGCGGGATCGAGCTTCCCGGTCGAGGGCAGGTGCGGCCCGCGGCACATGTCGAGCCAGTCGTCGCCCGACCAGTATACCGTCAGCGGCTCGTCGCCGGGCAGTTCCGCCGCCCATTCCGCCTTGAAGCTTTCACCCTGCTGCTTCCAGCGGCTGATCAGCTGCTCGCGGCTCCAAACTTCACGGCGCAGCGGCTTGTTCGCGGCGATGATCTTGCGCATCTCCGCCTCGATCGCGGGCAGGTCTTCGTCGGTGAACGGACGATCCTTCGGCGCGAAGTCGTAATAGAACCCGTCATCCGTGCTCGGCCCGAAGGTGATCTGCGTGTCCGGAAACAGCGCCTGCACCGCTTCGGCCAGCACGTGCGCGTAGTCATGGCGCGCAAGATCAAGTGCGTCTGCCTCATCCTTGGCCGTCACCAACGCCAGCTGCGCGTCCGCCGTGAACGGGCGCGAAAGGTCCACCAGTTCGCCATCGACTCTCGCCGCCAGCGCGGCCTTGGCAAGGCCGGGGCCGATTGCGGCGGCAATGTCCGCAGGCGTGCTGCCGGGCGCAACCTCGCGCACGGAGCCATCGGGCAGGGTGATCTTCAGCAACTCGGACATGCGGGTCTCTCTGCAATCTCGTGGCAGCGCTTTGGCACAGGAGCGCCGCCACCGAAAGGGCGCGCATCAGGCAAATCGTTCGGTTCGGGAGGCGATGCGCAAAGCCACCCGAACCGGGCGGCGGCATCGCTCAGGCGCTAGGCCAGCAGCGACCGCCCCCGGCTCGCGGGGGTAGTGGTTGTAGTGAAGGTGGTGGTGCGTTGCGCCATGATGGGCGGCTTTTAGCGGGATTGATCCCAAGAGTCATCCCGCCTGTTAGGTCAAGCGAACCCGTCACAATGACAATGACACTTGACATTATCCCGAATCTGGTCAAGTAAGCTTGTCATCAGATCAAGGAGGCTTGACCAATGCCCGCCAATATCAAGAACCCTGCCGCGCGCCGCTACACCCTGCGGCTCTTCGTGCTCATGACCGCCTATGTCCTGTTGCTGCTCTTCGCCAAGTGGATGTTCAAGCGCGGCTTTGCCGAAGGCACGCTCGGCTATGTTCTCGCCGTTCTGCCCGCTCTGCCGATCATCGGCGTGTTCTGGGCCGTCATGCGGCTGCTGGTCGAGCAGACCGACGAATATCTGCGCATGCTGCTGGTGCGCCAGTGCCTCTTCGCCACCGGCTTTGCGCTTGTCGTCACCACGATCCGCGAATGGCTGCAGAACTTCGACATGATTCCCTCGGGCGATGCCGGGTTCGGCGCCGCATTCTTCTGGTTTGCAGGCCTCGGCCTTGGTGCCTTGTTCAACAAGCTCACCATCGGTGACGCGGGCTGGGACGGAGGCTGCAAGTGAAGAACCGCCTCAAGGTCCTGCGCGCCATGCGTGACTGGAGCCAGGCAGACCTCGCCGAAAAGCTCGAAGTCAGCCGCCAGTCGGTCAACGCGATCGAGACGGGCAAGTATGACCCTTCCCTCCCGCTCGCCTTCCGCATCGCCGACCTGTTCGGCCTTCCCATTGAAGAGATCTTCGAAAGAGGAGAGTGAACATGCCCTGCAAGAACCCAGCACGCCGGTTCGGGATGTGGGCGGCCATTGCCGTGGCCATCACCGCAGCCTCGATGTCCTCCAGCAAACCCCACAAGCAGGACCGCCCGACCGCTACCGCCGCCGAACACGCGCCCGCCCGAATCACCCTCACGTTTCCGCTCAACTGAGCTTGCCGCGCCCGCGCCTGCGGGCCATGAAAGGGTATGACAGACGTAGCGCGTTTCACTCTGCCCTCAGGCCAGGCCATGGCCTACCGCCATCTCCCCGGCCAATCGCCGACCATCGTTTTCCTCCCCGGCTACATGTCCGACATGTCGGGCAGCAAGGCGCAGGCCGTGCTCGAATGGGCGGGCCAGCAGGGACGCGCCTGTCTGCTGCTCGACTATACCGGCTGCGGCCTGAGCGATGGCGATTTCGCCGATGGCCGCCTCTCGCAATGGCGCGATGAAGTCGTCGCCCTGATCGATCATCTCGGCATCGGCACGGTCCAGCTGGTCGGCTCCAGCATGGGTGGCTGGCTCATGCTGCTGATCGCCGAATCGCTGGGCGAGCGCGCGCAGGCGCTGGTTGGTATTGCACCCGCGCCCGATTTCACCGAATGGGGCCTGTCACAATCGCAGCGGATCGAACTGGCCGCCGGTCGCACGATCTACGAAGACAACCCCTACGGCCCGGAACCCACCCCGACCCACGCCGGTTTCTTCTCCGATGGGGAGCGGCACAAGCGTCTGCGCAGTGGCGTCGCCTTCGATGGTCCGGTGCGTCTCATCCACGGTCAGGCAGACCCTGACGTGCCGTGGGACATATCGATCCAGCTGGCAGGAGCCCTGCGTTCAGCCGATGTGCAGGTGCATCTGATCAAGGACGGTGACCACCGGCTTTCGCGCCCGGCCGACATCGCGCTGCTCTTGCGCGAACTGGCCGGGCTTGATGCTGCCTGATCATACTGAAGTGCCGAAGGACAAGCCTGCGATGATCGATCTCCCTGCGCCGCTGTTCGCCGTGGAGCACAGGCTCGAACAGGGCGCGCCCAAAGGCACCGCGCTCATGCAGATCGGCCCCAGCCCCATGCCTATGCGCCCGTCCGACTTGCCCATCCCGCGCCGCCGCGATCCTGAAAAGCAGAAGCAGGTGGAAAAGGAAGCCGGTCTCGTGCGTCCCGATCTGCCTCAGCAGGATCGGTTGGCCTACTGCCTCCAAAAGGCCGCCAACGATCCCGATGCGGCGATGGTCGAAGTGCAGACCTGGCTTGGCGAAAGCCGCGATACTGGCCAGCAGGTCCGCGCCAACCAGTGCCTCGGCATGCTGCGCTCCAACGCGGGCGATTTCGACGGTGCGCTCGAGGCCTTCGCACAGGCCGTTGCTGGCGTGCCGAGCCAGCAGGAAGTGGCCGCCGTGCCGCTCATGGCCATGGCAGGCAATGCCGCGCTGGCCGCAGGCAAGGCCGAGGTCGCCATCAGCTGGTTCGACCGTGCGCTCGCCGTGAAGGATGGCACCGACAACGCAGGCCGCGCCGCCATCGAGATCGACCGCTCGCGCGCACTCGTCGCTCTTGGCCGCAATGCCGAGGCTGCAGGCGCGCTCGATGAAGCGCATCGCCTTGCGCCAGAAGACCCCGAAGGCTGGCTGCTGTCCGCCACGCTGGCCCGGCGCGGCGGCGATCTCGATCGTGCCCAGCGCGACATCGAGGTCGCAGCCCAATACGGCCCGCGCGATCCGCGCATCGGGCTGGAGGCGGGCGTCATCGCCGTGCTGTCCGGGCGTGACGATGCCGCGCGCAAATCGTGGGACTCGGTCGTTCTGGCCGACAAGGACGGCGAGGCGGGCAAGACCGCCAAGGGCTACCTTGAACAACTTGGCCCTGCGCCTAAATCTGAAGCTCCGGCAACCGCAGGAAAGCCGGAAGTCGCAGCAAGGAGCGCGCCATGAAAATCTCGGTCCTCGATCTGGTCAGCGTGGTCGAGGGCGGGACGGCGCGGGAAGCGCTCGACAACTCCGCTGCCGCCGCGCGCGTGGCCGAGGAATGCGGCTATGAGCGCTACTGGGTGGCAGAGCATCACGGCATGGAAGGTCTGGCCGGTGCGGCCACCGCCGTCGCTCTCGCCCACATCGGGCAAGCAACCTCCACCATCCGCATCGGTGCAGGCGGCATCATGCTGCCCAACCACAACCCGCTGGTCATCGCCGAACAGTTCGGCACGCTTGACGCCCTGTTCCCCGGGCGCATCGACCTCGGTCTTGGCCGTGCACCCGGCGCCGACCAGCGCATCATGCGCGCCCTGCACAAGGACACCAACCGCGCCGCCGAGGACTTCCCGCAGGACGTCGTCGAACTCCAGCTCCAGTTCGCGGGCGATCCGCGCGTGCCGTTGCAGGCCTATCCCGCCAAAGGGGCAAAGCCGCAGCTGTGGATTCTCGGCTCCAGCCTGTTCGGCGCGCAACTCGCCGCCATGCTCGGCCTGCCCTACGCCTTCGCCTCGCACTTCGCGCCCGATCACCTTGACGCCGCGCTCAAGATCTATCGCGAGCGCTTCCAGCCTTCGGCCACGCTCGATGCGCCTTACTGCGCCGCCGCAATCAATGTCGTGGCTGCTGAAACCGACGAGGAAGCGCAACTGCTCGCCTCGTCGATGGATCAGGCCTTCGTCGCCCTGCGCACCGGCAATCCGGGCAAGCTCCGGCCTCCGGTGCCGGGCTATCGCGAAACTCTTCCGCCACCCGCACTCGCCATGCTCGAACATGTGCGGCAGGTCAGCGCCTGCGGCTCGATCGAGACGGTCCGGGCGGGTCTGGCCGCATTTGCCGAGCGTACCGGTGCTGACGAACTCATCGTCGCCGCCTCGATCTATGACCAGCCATCGCGCCTGCGCTCGCTGCGTTTGACGGCAGAGGCCGCGCGGGAACTGGCAGCGGCTTGAGCGTTTGACCGTCAGACAGTGCGAGTCTCGCACCCATTGTTACCGGCAGGCAATGCTGCGGCACCAATTTCCGACCACGTGGATTACAACGGCAGGTTAAGCCGGAAGCGACGATCAACCGGACTTGAGGCTCCGCAACGGCTGGATTACCATCTGGAAGAATGATACAAGATCGTATTCGATAATTACAAGAGAGGATAACATCCTCTCTCGCTGGAGAGCCGGGAAAACGCCATGGCGTCGAAGACCGCAATTGATCGCTCATCCCTCCCCGATGCTTCGGAGGCCCCCTCAGATCCGTTGGCGTCAGCCCTTGCAGAGCGCTTTGCCGCCGCGCTGCTCCCTGACGAAGCTCGCGATTTCGATGTTTCCCGTCTCGCCGAAGCGGCGCGCTTCGCGGCAGGCGCGGCAGCGCTGCGCAAGGGCAGCCAACCTGCTATCGCCATCGAAAGCGTCAGCGGTTCGGACTCCGGCGGACGGCACCTGCGCCTCGCGGCGATCAATGATGACATGCCGTTTCTCGTCGATTCGATCACGGCAACGATCACCGCACAGGGTCTGGCCATCGACCGGCTGGTCCACCCGGTCGTCGCCGTGCGCCGCGGTTCCGATGGGCGGCTGACCGAGTTTCCCGAAGGCGATGCCAGCGGCGAACGGCGCGAATCCATCGTCTATCTCGAAACCGAACGCGCAGACGCCCGCCAGCGCCGCAGCCTGATTCTCGCGCTCGAAGAAACCCTGTCCGACGTGCGCGCCGCCGTCGCCGACTGGCCGCTGATGCAGTCTGCCATGCGCGATGATGCGGCGCTGCTGGCCGATCCCGAAGGCGCTGCGCTGCTGCGCTGGCTGGCCGACGGCATGCTCACCCAGCTCGGCAGCGTCACCCGCCTGCGCGATGGCACCGAAGAGCGCCCGCTCGGCATCTGCCGCGCCAGCGAACGCAGCCTGCTCGCCGCCTCGTCGTTCGAACGCGCCTTCCGCTGGTTTGAAAGCGGTACGGGCCGCGCGCCGCTGATCGTCAAGGCGAACCGTATCGCCAATGTCCATCGCCGGGTGCCGCTCGATCTGTTCATCGTGCCGCGCGTCGAAAGCGGCAAAGTTGTTGCGCTTTCCGTCCACGCAGGCGTCTGGACCAGCGCCGCGCTGGCCGCCGCGCCCGACCGCGTGCCGCGCCTGCGCACGCAGCTCTCCGGCCTGATGGACAAGTTCGGCTTTGCGCCCAACGGCCATGCCGGCAAGGCGCTCGTCCACGCGCTCACCGCGCTGCCGCACGATCTGCTGGTCAGCTTTGCCGAAGACGATCTCGAACGCGTCGCCACCGCGATGATGAGCCTGGTCGACCGTCCGCGCCCACGCCTCGCGCTGGTCGAAGCTCCGCTTGCCCGTCACCTCTTCGCCTTCGTCTGGCTCCCGCGTGACGTGCTTTCCACCGAGGTCCGCCTCGCCATCCGCGCCATGCTCGAAGCCGGGGCCGGGGCGCAGGTGATCGACTGGTCGCTGCAGGTCGAAGGCAGCACGCTCGCCATGCTGCGCTTCGTGCTCGATGTGCGCGATCAGGGCGGCCACGCCGATGAGGTCGCGCTCGATCACCAGCTGCAGGGTATGGTCCGCGGCTGGGCGGGCGCGGTCGAGGCAGAGCTTGGCGCCACCGAAGAACCCTCCCGCGCTGCCGCCATCGCCGCGCGCTATGCCGATGCCTTCCCGATCTCCTATCGCAATGTCTCCGGCCCCGCCGAAGCCGCGCAGGACATCCGCGTGTTGCGCACGCTTTCGGGCAGCAATGCCCCGCGCCGCGCCGCCCGCCTCCATCGCCACCCCGGCGAAGCCGCGCTGCGCCTCAAGCTCTACCAGCGCGAAGGCGCCATCGTCCTGTCCGATGCCGTGCCGGTGCTCGAGAACTTCGGCTTCCGCGTGCTTGAGGAAGTGCCCACCCCGCTCGATGGTGGCCGCCTCGGCTTCATCCACGATTTCCTCGTCTCACACCCGGCTGACAGCTCCATCGAAGACCTGATGGCGCGTGCCACCTCGATCGAGACTTCGCTCTCCGCCGTGCTCAACGGCGCAGCAGAGGACGATGCCTTCAACCGCCTGATCGTCGGCACCGGCCTGACTGCGGTCGAGGCCAACTGGTTGCGCGCGTTCTACCGCTACCTCCGCCAGGCAGGCATGACCTTCGGCGTGCCCACCGTGGTCGAAGCGCTCAAGAATGCCCCAGCGGTCACGCGCGGGCTGATCGAAAGCTTCGTCGCGCGCCACGATCCCGCGTTCAAGGGCGAGCGCGATACCGCCTTCGCCGCCGCTGACGACCGTCTCAAGACGGGCCTTGCAGGGGTCGCAGCGATCAACGACGACCGCCTCCTGCGCAGCTTCCGCGCGCTAGTGGCTGCGATTCTGCGGACCAACGCCTTCGCGCCCGCCGCTGCCGAAGCGCTCGTCTTCAAGATCGATTCCGCCGCCGTCCCCGGCCTGCCCAAGCCGCTCCCGTGGCGCGAGATCTTCGTCTATTCCCCGCGCGTCGAGGGCATCCACTTGCGCGCTGGACCCGTCGCCCGTGGGGGCCTGCGCTGGTCCGACCGGCGCGACGACTTCCGCACCGAGATCCTCGGCCTGATGAAGGCCCAGCGCGTCAAGAACGCGGTGATCGTGCCGACTGGGGCCAAGGGTGGCTTCTATCCCAAGCAGCTCCCCGATCCGGTCCGCGACCGTGAAGGCTGGCTGGCCGAGGGCAAGGCGAGCTATCAGGTCTTCATTCGCACCCTGCTCTCGCTCACTGACAACATCGTCGAAGGCAAAGTCGTCCACCCCGCAGGCGTCATCGTCCGCGATGGGGAAGACCCCTACTTCGTCGTCGCCGCCGACAAGGGCACCGCAGCCTTCTCCGACGTTGCCAATGCCATCGCCGAATCGCGCGATTTCTGGCTCGACGATGCTTTCGCCAGCGGTGGCTCGAAGGGCTATGACCACAAGGCGATGGGCATCACCGCCAGGGGCGCGTGGCTCTCTGTCCGCCGCCACTTCCTCGAACTCGGTGTCGACGTGCAGTCCGAGCCTGTCCGCGTCGCAGGCTGCGGCGACATGTCGGGCGACGTGTTCGGCAACGGCATGCTGCTGTCCAAGGCGCTCAAGGTCGTCGCCGCCTTCGATCACCGCCACATCTTTCTCGATCCCGATCCCGATCCGGCGCGCAGCTGGGAAGAACGCGCCCGCATGTTCGCTCTCCCGCGTTCGAGCTGGGACGATTACGACAAAAGCCTGATTTCGCAGGGCGGCGGCGTATTCCCGCGCTCGATGAAGTCCATCCCTCTCTCGCCAGAAGTGCAGGCAATGCTGGGCCTCGAAGCGGCAGAGATCGACCCAGACTCCCTGATCACCGCAATCCTGCGCGCCGACGTCGACCTGCTGTGGTTCGGCGGCATCGGCACTTACGTGAAGGCCAGCACCCAGAACAACGTCGACGTCGGCGATCCCTCGAACGACGCCATCCGCATCTCGGCCAACGAAGTGCGCGCCAAGGTCATCGGCGAAGGCGCAAACTTGGGCACCACGCAGGCCGCCCGCATCGAGTTCTCGCTGCACGGGGGCCGGATCAACACCGACTTCATCGACAACTCCGCCGGCGTCGATTGCTCGGACAACGAGGTCAACATCAAGATCGCGCTGGCCGCGGCCAAGCGCACCGGCAAGCTGACCGAGGACGCCCGCGTCGACCTGCTCGTCTCGATGACCGACGAGGTTGCGCATCTGGTTCTGGAGGACAACCGCCTGCAGGCCCTCGCGCTGTCCATTGCCGAACGCGGCGGCGCGCTTGCCATGCCCGCATGGTCGCGCCTGATCGATGTGCTCGAAGAAGGCGGCGACCTCGATCGCAAGACCGAAGGCCTCGCGTCTGCCGAAGACCTCGCCCGCCGTGCCGCGTCGGGTCAGGGTCTTACCCGTCCCGAACTGGCCGTGCTCCTGTCTAGCACCAAGCTCGTCCTCCAGCGCGCGCTCGAAGAGAGCGCAGTGGTCGATGATCCGATGCTCGAAAGCGAACTCTTCGCCGCCTTCCCGCCGCAGATGCGCGAAGCCTTTGCCGAAGAAATCGCCAGCCACCGCCTGCGCCGCGAGATCATCGCGACCAAGCTCGCCAACCGCGTGATCAACCGGATGGGCCCCGTCGCGCCCTTCGAACTGTGCGAGGAGGAAGGCCTTTCGCTGGCGCAAGTCGTGGCCGCCTTCGTCGCGGCCGAGCGCCTGCTCGACTTGCGCAAGACCTGGGACCTGCTCGATCAGGCCGCCATGCCCGAAGTGCTGAGGCTCGACCTGTTCGACCGGACGGCACAAGGCCTGCGCGGCCACGTTGCCGATGTCCTGCGCGTCGGCAATGGCTCGCAGCAGCCCGGCGCGCTGATCGAGGATCTTTCGGGCGGCGTCGGCCTGCTCAGCCACGCCACCGCGCAATTGCTGCGCGGGGAAGCGCAGGCACAGGCCCGGCAGATGGCCGACGACCTTTCCGCTGCGGGCACGCCGCCCGAAATCTCGGCGCGGCTGGTCCATCTCTACGACATGGACGGCGCCGTGGGCCTCGCCCATCTCGCCCGCGATCTTGCCGTCGATGCCGCTGCCCTGACCGGCGCCTTTGCCGATCTCGGCGCTGCCCTCGGCCTCGACTGGGCGCAGCAGGCGTCGCGACGGATGAATCCCTCCGATCCATGGGAGCGCCTGCTCGTCGCCGGCCTTTCGCGCGATTTCGAGCAGATGCGCCTCGATTTTCTTGCAAGGTCGAAGGGGCGTTCGCCTGACTCCTTCGTGGCCGAATGGCTCGTGTCCAACGCAGCGGCGGTCCGCCAATTCCGCGGGCTGGTCGCACGCGCGCAGGCGGCACCCACGGTTGCGGCGGCCATGCTTGCGCAAGTCGCAAGCCAGGCAAGGACCCTGCTCGGGCGCTGACTGACGGGAGGCGGCAGCGACGAAGGGGCGCTTGGTTCTGCTTCGGGCTTGTTATATACGCCTGAACATAGCCAGCGCCCGGAACCTTGATGAAGCTGCTCTTCCGTTCGATCCTTGCCCTGTTCCTGCTCACACCGTTTGCCGTGCCAGCAGCAGCGCAGGAGCGCGGGCCGCTGGTGCTCGCCGCATCGAGCCTGCAGGAAGCACTGGGCGATGCAGCCGACCGGTGGGTTGCCAAGGGCCACGCCCGCCCCGTCCTGTCCTTCGCCGCGTCCTCCGCGCTTGCCCGGCAGGCAGAGGCAGGCGCGCGCGCCGATCTGTTCGCCTCGGCGGACGAGGAGTGGATGGACTACCTGCAAGGCAAGGGCCTGCTCAAACCGGGCTCGCGCGCACGGTTGACCGAAAACCGGCTGGTGCTCGTCGCCCCGCTCCAGTCCCGCGCCACCTTGCGCATCGCGCGCGACTTTCCCCTTGCCCGGGCGCTGGGCAGCGGACGATTGGCGATGGCCGATCCCGCCGTGGTCCCGGCAGGCCGCTATGGCCGCGAAGCGCTCACCAACCTCGGCGTCTGGCCAGGCGTTGCCGGAAAGATCGCGGCGGCCGAGAACGTCCGCGCCGCGCTGGCGCTGGTCGAACGCGGCGCTGCGCCATTCGGCGTGGTCTATGCGACCGACGCGCAGGCCTCGAAGGGCGTGCGCATCGTCGGCCTGTTCCCGGCATCCAGCCATCGCCCGATCACTTATCCGGTGGCCCTGCTCAAGACCTCGCAGCACCGCGATGCCGAAGCCTTCCGGCGCTTCCTGATCTCGCGCGAGGGCCGCGCCATCCTCGCCCGTCGCGGCTTCGGCAAAACTCAGTGACCCCAGAAGACTGGGCCATCGTCCACCTGTCGCTAAAGGTCAGCGCCGTCGCCGTCGGCGGCTGCCTGCCGCTTGCCTTTGCGCTGGCGTGGCTGCTGGCGCGCGGTAAGTTTGCGGGCAAGGTCCTGCTCGACGCACTCATCCACTTGCCGCTGGTGCTGCCACCTGTGGTCACCGGCTGGATGCTCCTGCTCGCCTTCGGTCCGCAAGGCCCCATCGGCAGCTGGTTCGAGAATGCGCTCGGCCTCACTTTCATGTTCCGCTGGACCGGCGCGGCGCTAGCGGCAGCGGTCATGGCGCTCCCGCTGATGGTCCGTGCCATGCGCCTGTCGATCGAGGCGGTCGACCTGCGGTTTGAAGCAGCCGCCATGACGCTGGGCGCCTCGCGCTGGCGAGTATTCCGCACGATCACCCTGCCGCTCGCGCTGCCCGGCGTGGTCGCTGGCGCGGTGCTCGGCTTCGCCCGCTCGCTCGGAGAATTCGGCGCGACGATCACGTTCGTCTCCAATATCCCCGGCGAGACGCAGACCCTGCCACTGGCAATCTACAGTGCACTTCAGGTTCCGGGAGGCGAAGCGGCGGTCGCCCGTCTTGCGGGCATTTCCGTCACGCTCTCGCTCGCCGCGCTGGTCGTCTCCGAAGTCCTCGCCCGCCGGATGGGGAGGAGCGCCCATGTCCTTTGAAGTCAGTGTCTCGCGGCGGCTGGGCGATACCATCGTGAAATGCACCTTCGCCGCGGAGGCCGGACTGACGGCCCTGTTCGGCCCCTCGGGCGCGGGCAAGACTTCGGTGCTCAACATGGTCGCTGGCCTGCTAAAGCCCGACGATGGCCGTATTGCCGTGGGCGGCGAAGTGCTGTTCGACTCAGCCTCCGGCATCGACGTCCCGGTCCAGTCCCGCCGCGCAGGCTACGTCTTCCAGGATGGCCGCCTGTTCCCCCACATGCGCGTGCGCGACAATCTGGTTTACGGGAGTTCCGGTGAGGGCCTGATGACGCTTGCCGAAGCCGCCCGCTTCCTCGGCATCGACCACCTGCTGGACCGCTGGCCCCGCACGCTGTCAGGCGGCGAGGCCCAGCGCGTCGCCATCGGTCGTGCCCTGCTCGGCAACCCCCGATTCCTCCTGATGGACGAACCCTTGGCGGCGCTCGACCGCGCCCGCCGCGAGGAGATCATGCGCACCATCGAGCGCCTGCGCGACGAACTGGGTCTGCCCATCCTCTACGTCAGCCACGATCGCGCCGAAGTCGAACGGCTGGCCAGCCGGATCATCGAACTCTGAACTACTTCGGCAACCCCGCAATGATCGCGTGGAAGCCGCCCAAGGTCTCGTCGATGATTCCCTCCGGCTCCGGATTGGGGAAATGGCTCAGCTTGACGATCACCGTGTTGCTGGCGGGATGGACATAGATGAACTGCCCCGCCAGCCCGACCGCCGAATAGGCCCCGGGCTCGCTATCCAGCTGCCAGGTCTGGAAGCCATAGCCCTTGCCAAGGCCCAGCGCCGCCGATGCCGCAAACGGGATCATCGTGGTCTGCTGCTTCACCCAGTCGGCGGGCACCACCTGCCTGCCACCCGCCTTGCCCTTGTTCAGCAGCATAAGCCCGATGCGCCCGAAATCGCGCAGCCGCGCGTTGTAGCCCATTCCTGAAAGCTCACGCCCCACGCCTTCCGGGCCATCGGCAATCCAGAAACCATCGGCCTCCGCGCCCAGCGGCTGCCACAAGCGGCGGCTCATGTAGGATGCCAGCTTCTCGCCGGTGGCGCGCTCCACGACCCAGCCCAGCACCGCCGTATCGAGCGTCGCATAGTTGAAGCGTGAACCCGGCTCAGCTGCCTTGCCAACCGTGCGGGCGCGGTCGGCGAAGCGCTCCTTGTTCGCGACGATCGCGTTCATGTGGATCAGCGCGGCAAGGCTCGGCTTCTCGCCGAAGTCGTAGCGCTCCTCATAGGCGACGCCCGAGCGCATCTGCAGGACATGGCGGATCGATACCCCCTCGTACCCGCCACCCTTCAGTTCCGGCACGTACTTGCTGACCGGATCGTCGATGGACGCGATCTTGCCGTCCTGCAGGGCAAGGCCGACGAGCAGCGCGGTGATCGACTTGGCCATCGAGAACGAGATGAACCGGTCCTCGGGCGTCGTCCGGTTGCGGTAGTCCTCGAACACGATCTTGCCATCGTGGATCACCAGCAGGGCGTTGGTATAAGTGCGGCGAGCCCAGGTGTCGTAGTTGGCGGGCATCGCTGCGGCAGGCCCCTTGGGCAGGCCCCAGACCTTCCCGGCGGTGGCTACCCTGCGCGTCTCGAAGATCTGCGCCGAGTTCCTGAAGTTGAAGCTGTTGATGTCGCCATCCAGCCAGTGCTGGCGCATCGAGATCACCGGATCGGCCGGAGTTGCTGCTGGCGTGGCGGGTGGGGCGGTCGGCGGGCTTTCGGCACTGGCGGGAAGGGCAGCGATGCCAAGCAGCATGGAGATGGTGCTGGCTAGCAACTGACAGGCCTTTGGATTGCGCATGATCCGAATCTCTCTCCGGTTCCAGGCTTTCACCCGGATGTTATATGACATAGCATAGACCCGGTCTATTCGTTGGCGCAAGTGCATCTGCATTTGTCAGCATAGGACAATTTGATCTTCGCTGATTGACGCCCGCGCGGTTTTCGCCAAACGGCACAGAAAGATCGGAGGATTCGAATGGCCAACGAAGCAGATCGCGCAGACGTCATCATCGTGGGTGCAGGGCACGGCGGGGCACAGGCTGCCATCGCGCTGCGCCAGAATGGCTTTGAAGGCCGCATCCTCGTTATCGGGCGCGAGCCGGAGATTCCCTACGAGCGTCCGCCGCTGTCGAAGGAATACCTCGCGCGCGAAAAGACGTTCGATCGCATCTGCATCCGCCCGGCTCAGTTCTGGGAGGACAAGGCGGTCGAGATGAAGCTCGGCGCCGAAGTCGTCTCGCTCGATCCCGCCGCGCACACGGTCAAGCTCGGCGATGGCTCGGAAATCGGCTACGGCAAGCTGATCTGGGCAACGGGGGGCGATCCGCGCCGTCTCTCGTGCATGGGTGCAGACCTTGCCGGCGTCCACGCCGTGCGCACCAAGGAAGATGCTGACCGGCTGATGTCCGAACTCGATGCCCTTGATTCAAAAGGTGCCGCCAAGCGCGCCGTGGTCATCGGCGGCGGCTATATTGGCCTCGAAGCCGCCGCCGTCCTCACGAAGTTCGACGTATCGGTCACCCTGCTCGAAGCGCTGCCCCGCGTGCTGGCGCGCGTTGCGGGCGAGGCGCTTTCAGAATTTTACCAGGCCGAGCACCGCGCCCACGGCGTCGATCTGCGCACCGGCGCTGCGATGGACTGCATCGAGGGTGACGGCACCAAGGTCACCGGCGTCAGGATGCAGGACGGCTCGGTCCTGCCCGCCGACATCGTCATCGTCGGCATCGGCATCATCCCATGCGTCGGGCCGCTGCTCTCGGCAGGCGCTGCGGGCGGCAATGGCGTCGACGTCGACGAGTTCTGCCGCACCTCGCTGCCCGATGTCTATGCTATCGGCGATTGTGCGGCCCACGCCAACGATTTCGTCGACGGTGCGGTCATCCGCCTCGAATCCGTCCAGAACGCCAACGATCAGGCGACCACTGCCGCCAAGGACATCTGCGGCGCGCCGGTGCCCTACAAGGCCACGCCGTGGTTCTGGTCCAATCAGTATGACCTGCGCCTGCAGACGGTGGGCCTCTCGACCGGCCACGACACCGCCGTGCTGCGCGGCGATCCGGCCACGCGCTCGTTCTCGGTCGTGTATCTCAAGGGCGGCAAGGTCGTTGCGCTCGACTGCGTGAACATGGTCAAGGACTACGTGCAGGGCAAGAAACTGGTCGAAACCCGCGCCCAGCTTTCGCCTGAGCAACTGGCCGATGCCAGCGTGCCGCTCAAGGAAATGGTGGCTTAGGCCAGACGCTCCATGGCCCAGCGGGCGGCATCTGCCACCGCCGGGTCAGGGTCTGCGGCCAAGGCCGTTACGCTCGGCAGCAGCGACCGGTCGCCGCTGTTTCCCGCCGCATAGAGGCAGTTGCGCACCATCCGGTCCCGCCCGATCCGCTTGATCGGACTGCCGCTGAACACCTGCCGGAACGTCGCGTCATCCAGCGCGAGCAGTTCGGCCAGCTTCGGGGCGGCAAGCTCGGCACGCGGCAGGAAGGCCCGGTTCGCCTGCGCGGCTTGCGCAAAGCTGTTCCACGGACAGGCCGCAAGGCAATCGTCGCAGCCATAGATCCGGTTGCCCAACGCCTCGCGGAATTCTTCCGCCACCGGTCCCTTGTGCTCGATCGTCAGGTAGGAAATGCACCGCCGCGCATCCAGTTGATAAGGTTCGGGAAAAGCCTCGGTCGGGCAGGCCGTCTGGCATGCGGTGCACGACCCGCACCGGTCGGCGTGGGGCGTATCGGTGACTAACTCCAGCGTCGTATAGATCGCCCCCAGAAACAGCCACGACCCATGGGTCCGGCTGACCAGGTTGGTATGCTTGCCCTGCCACCCGATCCCCGCCAGCTGCCCCAGCGGCTTTTCCATCACCGGCGCGGTATCGACGAAGACTTTCACTTGCGCTTCAGGCGCTTCGGCCACGAGCCACCGCGCCAGCGCCTTCAGGTTGCGCTTCACCACGTCGTGATAATCCCCGCCCTGCGCATAGACCGAAATGCGCCCCCGCTCCGGATGGGCTTCCAGGCCGCGCGGATCGGCGGCGGGGGCATAGCTCATGCCCAGCGCGATCACGCTCTTCGCCTCGGGCCAGAGCGATTGCGGACCGCGCCGGTGATGCAGCCGCGTCTCCATCCACTCCATCGTCGCGTGGTGACCTTCGCCCAGCCACTGTTCGAGTCGGGTGGCGCGGACGGGGTCATCCTCGGCGGGTGCAATGCCGCAGGCGGCGAAGCCCAGGCGCATGGCTTCTGCCCCCAGTCTGCCTTCGAGAGTTGGCCCTCTGCCCTCGAGAGTTGCCTCTCTGCATCCGAGAGTTGGACTTGCGTTAACCACACTTGCTGCCCTGCTCGTTCATCGCCTATCGCTAGGCAAATGACCCATGAAAATCGAGCTAGGGGAATGGCCGGTGACTGGCAACGCGGTTGACCACGCCGGTGTGGAACTCGCCATCGAGGCGCGTGGGCTGGTCAAACGCTTCGATGGCTTCACTGCCGTCGATGGCGTTGACATATCGGTGCCAAAGGGCTCGATCTTCGGGATTCTCGGCCCCAACGGCGCGGGCAAGACGACCACGCTGCGCATGCTGCTGGGCATCATTGATCCCGACGAAGGCTACCGCTGCGTGCTCGGCGCTGAACGCCCGACCGACGTCGCGCGGCGCATCGGCTACCTGCCCGAAGAGCGCGGGCTTTACCCCGCGATGAAAGCCTACGAGGCCATCGGTTTCCTTGCCGCCCTGCGCGGCGTGCCGCTGAAAGAAGGGCGGCGCAAGGGGCGGGAATTGCTGGAAGAACATGGGCTTGGCTATGCCGCCGACCGGCAGATCCGGCAGATGTCCAAGGGCATGGCGCAGACCGTCCAACTGCTCGGCACGCTGGTTCACCAGCCCGATCTGGTGGTTTTCGACGAACCCTTCTCGGGCCTCGACGCGCTCAACCAGGGCAAGCTCGAACGCATGATCCGCGCGCTGGCGGCGAAGGGCACGACGGTCATCTTCTCCACCCACGTCATCGCCCACGCCGAGCGCCTGTGCGACCGCATCGCCATCATCGCCGGCGGCAAGGTGCCCTTCGCAGGCCCCGTCGACCTCGCCCGCGACCGCCTGCGCCCGCAGGTCCGCCTCGAAACGCGCGCGCAGGACGGGCCGTGGCGCGCCGCGCTTCCCGATGACGCACGCCACGAAGGCGCATTCTGGTACTTCACCCTGCCCGAAACCGGGGTTGAACCCCTGCTGCGCGCCCTGATCGAGGGCGATGCGGGCATCCTCAGCCTGTCGATCGAGCGCGCAGGGTTGCACGATGCCTTCGTCGCCATTGCGGGCGAAGCTGCGGCCAAGGCGCTTGAAGAGAGCGAAGGAGAGGCACGATGACTGGCCTTCGTGAAAAGCTGCGCGCGGCGCTGGTCGTGGCGCGCAGGGACTTCGTGGCGGTGGTCTTCTCCAAGACCTTCATCTTCTTCCTGATCGGTCCGGCCTTCCCGGTGCTGGTCGGCGGTCTTGCCGGGAATATCGGCGCCAAGGTCCAGCAGAACGTCGATCGACCGACGATCGGCCTCGCCATGAGCGACAGCGATTCGCAGCGGATGCTGGCGGCGCGCGACGAGCTGGATGGGCGGATGGCCGGAGGCATTCCCGAACTGGTCGTCCTGCAGGACGTCGGGCCGGGGGAAGACTTCGACGCAAAGGCAGCGCTTGCCGACGCGAACCGGCAGGTTACGGCGGTCGTCGGCGGCACGCTCGATGCGCCGACGCTTACGGCCCCCGCAGAGCGCGCACGGCAGTGGGTCGGGCTCGTGTCCAACCTTGCAGCGCGGGCCCGCGCCCCGTCTCCGACTGCCTATCCGGACGTCATGGTGCAGGAAGTCACGACGTCGCTCGCCAAGGTGAAGACGGGCCAGATCTACACGGCCCAGGCTGCACAAGTGCTGCTGTTCCTGTTGACGATGCTGCTCGCAGGCATGGTCCTGTCCAATCTCGTCGAGGAAAAGGGCAACAAGATCATCGAGGTACTGGCGGCCGCGATCCCGATGGATGCGATGTTCATGGGCAAGCTCTTCGCCATGCTGGCGGTCAGCCTTGTCGGCATCGCGGTGTGGGGAACAGCCATCGGGGTGATCGTGCTGATGGGCGCCAAGAGCCTTCCGGCGATATCGACGCCCGCCGTCGGCTGGCCGCTGTTCCTGATCCTCGGCTTCCTCTACTTCGCGATGGCCTATCTGCTGATGGGTTCGCTGTTCCTCTCGATCGGCGGCATGGCCGCGACCGTGCGCGAGGTGCAGACGCTGTCGATGCCGGTGTCGATGTTCCAGCTGATGGTGTTCTTCTTTGCGAGCTACGCGCTAACGATGCCGGGAACCTGGGTCGAATGGCTCTCCATCGCCTTCCCGGTCAGTTCGCCCTACGCGATGCTCGCCCGCGCCGCCAAGGAGCCCGAAATCTGGCCACATCTGGCAGCGCTGGGCTGGCAGGTCCTGTGGGTGATCGTGATCGTGCGAGCAGGGGCGCAACTGTTCCGCCGCACGGTGATGAAGTCCGGTCCCGCACGGGGCAAATCCTCGGTGTCGCTGATGGCCAAGCTGTTCCGTCGCAATGAGGACAAGGCTTATTGACATCTGTGTAGGTTGTGGCAGCTTGTCAGCGTGAAGGGAACCGCGCGCCAAAGCGCGGCCCTGCCGGAGGATGACCATGGCCACGCAGCTTGCTCCCGAAGCCCAGCAGTTCAGCTACCGCAGTTCGCCCACCGCGATCGAGGCGTTCACCGCCTGGCTCAAGGAAAACCCGCAGGCGTTCCCGCCGCACACGCACAAGTGGGACGTCAGCCGTTCCGACATTTACGTGGAGGATCGCTGGCAGCCGATCTTTGCGGAGATGCGCGCGCAGGCCCCGGTCAACTTCGTGCCCGAATCGCCCTATGGCGCATACTGGAACGTGGTGAACCACAAGGCGATCCAGCACGTCGAATCACTGCCCGAGCTGTTCTCCTCGTCATGGAAGTACGGCGGCATCACGATCGGCGATCCTCCGGCCGACACCGATCCTTCGCTTCTGGCCGAGCGGCAGCTGCCGATGTTCATCGCCATGGACCGGCCCGAGCATACTGGCCAGCGCCGCACCGTCGCCCCCGCTTTCACGCCCGCCAAGATGATCGAAATGGAGCGCGAGATTCGTCAGCGCACCGGCGAAGTTCTCGATTCGCTGCCCTGGGGCGAGAAGTTCGACTGGGTCGACAAGGTCTCGATCGAACTGACCACCGGCATGCTTGCGCTGCTGTTCGGCTTCCCGTGGCAGGACCGCCGCCTGCTGACGTTCTGGTCGGACTGGGCGGGCGACGTGGAGTTGGTGCTTGCGCGCGAACTGTCCGACATGCGCTTCAGCTTCCTCGGCGAGATGGCGCACTACTTCCAGCGCCTGTGGGGCGAACGGATGCGCAGCGCGCCTTCGGGTGATCTCATCTCGATGATGATTCATTCCGAGGCGATGAACCACATGAGCCCGCAGGAGTTCATGGGCAATCTGGTGCTGCTGATCGTTGGCGGCAACGATACGACGCGCAACACCATGTCGGGCATCATCCACGCGCTCGACCAGTTCCCTGACCAGCGTGACCTGCTGGCAAGCGATCCCTCGCTGATCCCGAATGCGGTGCAGGAGTGCATCCGCTACGTCACGCCGCTTGCACACATGCGCCGCACCGCCACGGCCGATGCCGAGGTGTTCGGGCAGAACGTCAAGGCCGGCGAGAAGCTGATTCTCTGGTACATCTCGGCCAACCGCGACGAGACCGTGTTCGAGAATGCCGACAAGCTGATCGTCGACCGCGACAACGCCCGGCGGCACCTCTCGTTCGGCTATGGCGTGCACCGTTGCGTCGGGGCGCGGCTGGCCGAGCTGCAACTGCGCATCCTGTTGGAAGAAATGCACGAGCGCCGGATGAAGGTGCGCGTGGCGGGCGAAGTGGAGCGCGTGCGGGCGAACTTCGTCCACGGCTTCCGCAAGCTCGAGGTGGTGCTCGAAAAGCGGTAATCGTCCATACAGGTCGTCATGCTATGACTTGTGTCACGATTGTGAGAGCAGGACAGGCCTAGAAGGACCCAAGTCCTGTCGGTGGGCACTCCGCCCCCGAGGTTACACCCTCTCACCCATCGGCAGGACACCTGAAGGTTGACCATGATTGCCACACGTCGCCGCTTCGTCTCTTTTCTTGCCGCAGGATCGGTCTTGCCCTTTGCCAGCGCGTGCAGCGCCAAGCCTGCGGCCAAGGGCACGTTCCCGATCGTGAAGAGCGAGGCGGAATGGCGCCGCGTCCTGACCCCGGAGCAGTTCTACATCCTGCGCGAGGAAGGAACCGAGCGCCCGTTTACCTCGCCGCTGCTCAAGGAACATCGCAAGGGTACGTTCGTCTGCGCGGCTGACGGCAACGCGCTGTTTGCCTCATCGACCAAGTTCGACAGCGGAACCGGCTGGCCCAGCTTCTGGAAGCCGCTGCCCAAGGGCGTTGCCACCAGCACCGATCGCAGCCTCGGCATGTCGCGCACCGAAGTCCATTGCACCCAGTGCGGCGGGCACCTCGGCCACGTGTTCGACGATGGCCCTGCGCCAACGGGCCTGCGCTACTGCATCAATGGGGATGCGCTGAAGTTCCGGCCTGCCTGACGCCATCTGGCCTGAACCTTTGTTGGCAGGGGTGCACGGTTGAAGGTTGACCACGGCTGCGGATGTGCCAACGCGCTTTCGTGCGCAAACCGGTTGCTTTCCTCCTGTTGTTGGTTCCTCTGCTCTGGCTGAGTTGGACCGGACCGAGAGACAACCCCAATCGCGCCTCCGGCCGGGTTCTGGTTGAAAGCATTGCGGGCAAGGTGCCCAAGGCCGAACGGGACAGCCTCGGGCCCTTCTCGCTCGAAGGTCTGTGGCACCTCACCGGCACCGACCGCTTCTTCGGCGGGTACTCCGCGCTCGTTCAATCGCGCAGCGGCGGTCTGATGGCCGTCAGCGACCGGAACCGTGTCCTCTCGCTCCCCCTGCCACCCCGCGAGGGCTGGAGTGTGCCCAAGGCCCAGCGCGCCATCTCCCTGCGTCGCGAAGATGGCCGCTACGTCGGCTTCGATGTCGAATCGGCCGTCCGCGATCCCGATGGCACGCTGTGGCTTGGCCTTGAGGACGAAGCGCACATTGTCCGCGTCGACACCACCAAGGGCAGGGCGAAGTTCCTTGCAGTGCCTCAGATCGTCGATTGGCCGCGCAACGGCGGCGCTGAAGCCATGGCGCGGTTGCCCGACGGGCGCTGGATCATGCTGTGCGAAACGTGCGGCACCGGGCGGGGAGGGCTGCATATGGGCCTGATGTTTCCGGGGCATCCCGGCAAGGTGAAGGGACGGCCGTTCGGCCTGATCGTCCCGCCGGGGTTCGACCCGGTTGACGCCGTAGCGCTCCCCGATGGACGGCTTCTGCTCCTCGTCCGCCGCTTCGCCTTTCTGCCGCCGCACTTCGAGGCGCGAATCGTGCTGGCGGATCTGACGAAGCTGGATTTCGCGCGCCCGCTTGCCACGCAGGAGCTTGCCCGGATCGACGGGCGCGTCCTGCGTGAAAACTGGGAAGGAATGGCGCTGGTTGGCGATTCACTCTGGCTGGTGACCGATGCCAACGATTCGGCGTTCCAGCAAACCTGGCTGATGAAGCTGAAGTTCGATCCTGCGCGCCTTCCGGCCCGCTAAAGCAGACGCAACAAAAGCCCCCGTTCCGTTATGGAATGGGGGCCTTCGATGTCTCAACCCTTGCGGGCAGAAGAATTAGGCGGCGGTCGCCTTGACCAGCTCGCGCTTCACCTTGAGGGCGCGCGTGCTGAGCTTGGTGTCCGACTGCTTGAGCAGCCAGTTGTCGAGACCGCCGTTGTGTTCGACCGAACGCAGACCATGGGTCGAAACGCGGAACTTGAAGCTGCGCTCCAGCTTCTCGCTCATCAGCGTGACGTTCTGCAGGTTGGGCAGGAACAGACGCTTGGTCTTGTTGTTGGCGTGGCTTACGTTGTGACCGACTTGGCGGCCCTTACCGGTCAGTTCGCAGATACGCGACATGGCTAAAACTCGCTTGTGTTCGATAATACCTATCGGGAAGGCGCGGCTCTTATCGATTCACGGAGCGAAGTCAAGGATTCGGAGTTTGAAAGCGACGTTCCGGCACCTATAGCCCGTGGCATGACCCGCTGGCCCCTGCCTGAACCGATGCGATTGGCTCTGGGTGAGGCTGCGCGGGCGGCTGGCGAGGGCGAAGTGCCGATCGGCGCGGTCGTGGTCAAGGACGGCAAGGTTGTTGCCACGGCTCACAACCAGCCTCGCGGCCTGTGCGACCCTACCGCTCATGCCGAGGTGCTGGCGATTCGCGCGGCGGCTGCAACGCTTGGGCAGGAGCGGCTGGAGGGATGCGACCTTTGGGTCAGCCTTGAGCCCTGCGCGATGTGTGCCGGTGCCATCGCCCACGCCCGTATCGCGCGGGTCTATTATGCCGCCAGCGATCCCAAGGGTGGTGCGGTGGAGCATGGGGCGCGGGTGTTCGAGCAGCCGACCTGCCTGCACCGGCCCGAGGTCTATTCCGGCATGGGCGAGGGTGAGGCGGCGGAACTGCTGCGCCGGTTTTTCCGCGAACGGCGCTAGAAGCTGCGCCAGATTTTCACCGGCACCGTATCTGCCGGGCCATTGCCGCCGGGGCAGCGCGCGGGCTTCATGCGGACCGAGTGGCAGACGTGAATCTCGCGCAGCCAGCCATCGCGGCCCAGCAGCAGGCGGATCATGTCGGGCTTGAGGCGCGGGTTGGCGATGGTCAGGGCCTGCCGGACCTTTCCTGCGTCCAGACCCTCGGTGCGCGAGAGGCGTGCCATGTCGGGGAACTGCATCGCCTGGAACAGCGTGCGGCCCTTGTCGAAGTAGGCCGCCGGGTCCTTGCTCATGCAAGTGCCGTGCTTGGCCCACTCGTGCAGCTGAAGCTCGGCGGAGGGCGTGGTGCAGAAGTTGCGGCGCAGGGTCTGCGCATCGGGCAGGCGGCGCGACGGGCAATACTGCGGATACTGGCCGCCACTGCCATCGGGCCAGAGGCCGTGGAGCACGAAGCCGAAGCGGCCGTACTTGCCCGAACACTGCGTGGCGTGGCGCGGATCGTCCTTGCGCGTGCGGCAGAACTCGGGCGACCAGCTGATCGCCAGCGTGTAGCCCGTGGTCGGCACGATGCGCGGCGGGGCATCGGGCTCGGGCAGCGGCGGCACGCTGATTTGCGGCGGAATCTGGCACTGCCAGCCCTGTGCGAGGGCGGGCGTCGCCAGCAGGGCCAGCGGCAGTGTCAGCAGTCGAGCGAGGTTCATTCGAAGACGAGCGGGTCTGCCATTACGCCCTTGTTCGCGAACCAGCGCCGTGCATCCGGCAGGAACAGGCAGACGAGGGCGGCCAGTTGCACCAGTGCGGAAGCCAGCATCAGGATCGCGGTCAAAGGACTGATCAAACCGGAGACAGCATTGGCGAGGTTGAGCGGTACGCTGACAACGCTAAGCACGGTCAGCACCGTAAAGATCCACCGTGCGGCATTGCTGGCACGGGCCACGATCCTGAACCAGATCAGCGCGTAGATGCCGTAGCTGATCAGGCTCACGCCGATCAGGAACCACCAGCTGCCGAACATCCGCGTCGCAGGATCAGCCTGGAGAATGTCCTGCGAGGAGGTCCACGAAATCGCGGTCTGGACAAGACTGATTACCATCACGGCGATCAGCAGACGATGAAAGATCGTAATCGAACGTGGACGCATCGGGCAGCTCCCTTGAACTGCGGCCATGCTATCGCCTTCGCGCGAGGCGGGATAGCGATCTTGGTCACATGCCCCGAACGATTACGCGCGCTGCTTCAGCCATTGCGACGACGCAGGCACGAACATCAGCACGCCTGCCGCCAGCATCAGCAGGATCGCGATGACCGAGAAGATCGCGAAGGGTACGCCGATCATCAGGGCAACGGCGGGAATGCCGCCAAGGCCGATCAGGTCCAGCGCTATCACGGCTGCGAGGAACCAGCGTGCAATCGAGAACCGCCCGCGCGACACGGCAAGGGCGAGGCCGATGGCGACCAGCGCGTTGGCGAACGGGCCGATCAGCAACTGGTTGCGTCCGATCTCCAGAGCCGCCGCCATTGCGTCTGCGTGGATCACGATGTTGACGATGCGGATCAGCTGGCTGGCGATCACGCTGGCTTCGAACAGGCGGATGGTCGTGGGGCGCATGGGGCTGGTCCTGTTCAGGCAATCGGAGTGAAGTCGAGGCCGATATCGGCGGCGGGCGCGCTCTGGGTCAGGCGGCCGACCGAGACGTAGTCCACGCCCGAGGCTGCAATCGCGCCGATGGTGTCGAGCCGGACGCCGCCCGAGGCCTCGCAGGGCACGCGGCCCGCGACCAAGGCAACGGCCTCGCGCAAACGGTCAGGCCCCATGTTGTCGAGCAGCAGGCGCGTGGCACCGGCGGCGAGGGCAGGTTCGATCTGGTCGATGTGGTCGACCTCGCAGATCACGTCCTTGACGCCTGCGGACAAAGCGCGACGTACGGCCTCGGCCACGCCGCCTGCGACGAGGACGTGGTTGTCCTTGATCATCGCCGCGTCCCACAGGCCCATGCGGTGATTGGTGCCGCCGCCGGTGCGCACCGCGTACTTTTCGAGATGGCGCAGGCCGGGGATGGTCTTGCGGGTGTCGAGCAGCTTTGCGCTCGTGTCCCCCATGGCATCAACATACTGGCGGGTCAGTGTGGCGACGCCTGAAAGGTGCTGGACGGTGTTCAGCGCGCTGCGCTCGCCGGTAAGCATTGCGCGGGCGTTGCCTTCAAGGCGCATCAGATCGGAGCCGGGCGCGACCTGTGCGCCTTCCTCGACGAGAATCTCGATCTTCATGTCCGGATCAAGCGTGCGGAAGAATGCAGCGGCAATCGGCAATCCGCAGACGGTGATCGCATCGCGGCTGTCCATCACGCCGGAAAAGCGAGCGTCTGCCGGGATAACGCTTTCACTGGTCACGTCATGCCCGCCGCCGGGCAGGTCTTCGCCCAGATCTTCGGCAAGCGTTGCGGCGACGAAGGCTTCAAGATCGAAACCGGGAATGGAGAAGTCGGTCATGCGGCGGACTTACCCATGCGTGGACAACGTGTCGAGTGATCGCACCGCGCCGCTATTTTTCTGTTTTTCGCAAAGACGCAGAGGGAAAAGAGATCGCAGAGAAGAAGCGCGTCATCTTTGCGCTCTTCCGTTCTTCTTCGCGTCTCTGCGAGAAACAGGAAAGCCTGCGGCGCTATCGACCACTCAGTGAACGAAGCGTGCCACCACATCACGGTAGGAGCGCGACACCTTCACCTCGGCGCCGCTCTCGAGCACGAGGAAGCATTCGCCATTGGTGTGCGGTTTGACCTGGCGCACCTGATCGAGATTGACGATCTTCGAGCGGTGCACGCGCTGGAACACGCGCGGGTCAAGGCGGCGCTCAAGGTCCTTCATCGTCTCGCGCAGGATCAGCGAATTGTCGCCGGTGTAGATGCACATGTAGTCGCCTGCGGCTTCGATGCGCTCGATCGTGTCGACATCGACGCGAAAGATCTTGCCGCGATCCTTGATGTTGATGAGCTTTTCGAAGCGCCCGGCCACCGGCTCGCCCTCGTCCTCGATCTCGGGCATGGCACCGGGCGCGACTTCGGCGAGCACGGTCTTGAGTTTGTCGGCCTCTTCGCGTCCGCGCTTTTCCGAAAGGCGTGTGCGGGCGCGGTCAAGCGCGTCGGCAAGGCGGTCTTCCTCGACCGGCTTGAGCAGGTAGTCGACCGCGTTGGCCTCGAACGCCTTGATCGCGTGTTCGGAATAGGCGGTCACGAAGACGAACAGCGGCGGGTCGATCTCCATCACGCCCTTGACCACCGAGAAACCGTCAAACCCCGGCATCTGGATGTCACAGAAAACGAGGTCAGGCTTTTCGGTCTTGATCTTGCGGATGGCCTCGCGCCCGTTCGAGCAGGTGTCGATCACTTCGACATCGGGGAAGGCCTGGAGGCGGAGCTGCAGCCCCTGGATGGCCAGTTTCTCGTCGTCGACGAGGATCGTGCGGATGGTCATGCGGTTCCCTTATGGATCACGTTGCGCCCCCGAAACGGTCCCCCCGTTGGAGATTGCCTGATGGCAGGACGGGTAAAGCGGCAGTCGGTTCCCGCTTTCATGCGCCGACCCCCACGCCGATCATGCCAGAACGCCGGACAGGAGTGGCCGGGACCGGCTCTGCCTTCGCCTCGAACGGCAGTTCGAGCACGACCTGGAAACCCCCTTCCGGGCGGTTGGAGATGTCGAACCGCTGGTTCTCGCCATAGGCCTGAACCAGACGATCGCGGATGTTTGCAAGTCCGATGCCGGTGCTGTCGCTGCTCACGCCAAACACGCTTGAAGGATCGGTGCCCGGTGGCAAGCCCGGTCCGGTATCGGACACGGTGACCCGCAGCATCGGGCCGACGAGTTGCGCCTCCACGGTAATTTCCGCGCCATATTCCATCGGGCTGACGGCATACTTGATCGCGTTCTCGACCAGCGGCTGCAGCAACAGCGAGGGCATCAGCCCGCTGCGCACGGCATCGTCGATGCGGAATTCGGTGCGCAGCCGCTCCTCGAAGCGCATCCGCTCGATATCGAGGTAGAGCTTCAGCGTCTCGATCTCCTGCGCCACAGTCACCCGCGCGGTCGGCTCGTTGACCAGCGTGTAGCGCAGGAACGAGGACAGGCGCGAAAGCATCGCGTTGGCAGGCTCGGTCTGCTTGAGCAGGACCAGCGTGGAGATCGAATTCAGCGTGTTGAACAGGAAGTGCGGGTTGAGCTGGTAGCGAAGCATGGCCAGCTGGGCAGAGGTTGCCTGCGCTTCGAGCCGCATCAGCTGGTCGTTCTGCTCTTCCACCTGCAGGAAGAAGTTGATCGCGTAATAGAGGCCGGTCCACGAGATCACGAGCGTAAGGTCGAGGTAGAACACGCCGAGGAACAGCTGCGCGAAGCTGGCATCGCCGCCCTGCCGGTAGAGGCTGATCACCCATGAATCGATGAAGGCATAGAGGCCCACCGCGACCGACATCGCGATGGCCGTCACACCCCAGGTCACGATCGGCCGCCGGTTGATCAGCGCGCGGTAGATCACAGAGAGGATCAGCGAGATCGAGAAGCCGGTGATCGTGGCGATCACCACGATGACGAGGAATGACCACGGCTGCGCATTGGCGATGGAGGACATCGCACGCAGCAGCATCGCGCCGCCCCAGCCCATGAACTGCAGGCGCCAGAAGGCTCGGTTCTTGTTGCCGAAGAACGGCGTTGGTCTGAACGGCAGCGCGGCCATGAAAAGGTTTGTAACCGTTCGAAGGGGGCTAGGCTAGTGCGACCTAACCCTTGCGTGCGGCATCGATTGCGGCCTGCAGGTCTTCGGCGGGGACGGCACCGTGGACCAGCTGGTCGCCGATGATCCATGCGGGCGTTCCGTTGATGCCGAGCTGGCGGGCCATCTGCAGGTTGCGCTTGAGCTCTTCCTCGACATCGGGCCGCGCGGCAAAGCTGCGTGCGGCGGCAAGATCCAGCCCGGCAACGCCAGCTGCAGCTGCAATGCTCTCGTCCGAAGGGCGCGCGCCCTCGAACATCGCCTTGTGGTAGGCCGGGTACCGCCCTTGCGCGGCGGCGGCGAGGGCCATGCGCGCGGCGGGCGCGCTTTCGGGCGCGATGATCGGCAGTTCTCGCACGACGACGCGCAGATCGGGATTCTTCGCGATCAGGCCATCGAGCGCCTTCACGCTCTGGCGGCAATAAGTGCAGGCAAAATCGGTGAATTCGACCAGCGTGACCTTGCCGTTCGGGTTGCCGAGGACCGCGCCGGGGAATGGCGTTTCGAGCGCGCCGCGCATCGGAGCGATGCGGGCCGAGGCTTCCCGCTCCTGCAGGCGTTCCATCGCTTCGGGCAGGACTTCGGGGTGTTCGAGAATGTAGGAGCGCACCAGCCCTTCGATGGCGGCGCGTTCCTTGCCATCGATCCCGGCGCTGGCGAGCGAGGCTTCAAGCTGGGCGTCCTCGCTTTGCGTGGCAGCGATCGAGCGGTGCTCGTACCACCAGCCCAGAGCTGCGCCTCCTGCGGCGAAAAGCAGGGCTACGGCGGCAAATGCACCGAGGCGGCGGGGTTGGGTCTCTGACATTGTGTGGTGCCTAGCGCGATTTCTTCTGGCGTTCCATCATCGCGCGGGCCGACATCGCAATGTCCTGCGCGCGGAGCCAGTCGGGCGTGCCCTTGGGCAAGGCGCTTTCGGCTGCTTCGGCACTTCGCACGGCCTCGCCCAGTTGCATGTTCATCAGCTGCTGCTCGGCGCTGGCAAGCCGTGCGCGGGGGATGTCGCCCTTGGCCTCGTAGACCACGCCGAGCTGGTACCATGTGAACGGGTTGTCCTTGTCGCGCGCGACCGAGGTCTTGAGCACCTTCTCGGCCTCGGCAAAGTTGTCCTTGTCCTCTGTGGCGATCAGGGCATGGCCGAAAGTGGTGGCGATCAGCGGCTCGTTGTTGGTCATCTGCGTCGCCTTGCGCAGCGGCTCGACCGCTTCGGCGGGGCGACCCGATTCCAGCAGGATCTGCCCTTCCAGTTCAAGGAAGTAGGGGTTGGCAGGATCGTTGGCGATAAGCGCCTTGGTCTCGTCCAAAGCCTTGTCGACGAAGGCTTCCTTGTGGAAGGCATAGGCCCGGGCGTAGCGCGCGGGAACGTCGGTCAAGTATTCGGGATAGGCGCGCAGCGTGTCTTGCGGCTCGGCCAGATAGCCATAGAGCTTGGCCTTTACCCGCAGGAACCGGGCCTGCAGCTCCGCAGGCGGCGGGGTGTTCCACGCCGGGTCCTTCTCGTAGGTGTCCTGCAGCGTGGTCAGGCGGTCTGCGGTCATCGGGTGGGTGCTGTAGAACTCCGCATCGGGATTGCTGCGACGGCTGAAGCCGTAGCGGAATTCCTGATTCTGCAGCTTCTTGAAGAATTCGATCGAGCCGCGCCCGGAAATGCCGGCCTTGGACAGGAACTGCGCGCCCGCCGCGTCGGCCGAGCTTTCCTGCGCGCGGCTGAAAGCGAGGAACTTGCCCAGTGCTGCCTGCTGCCCGGCCATGAACACGCCAAGCGCCGCGTCGGGCGATCCCGCTGCGGCAGCCAATCCGCCGAGCAGCAGCGAAAGCACGGTGATGCCGGTTGCGGGCTTGAGGCCTTCGTCGAAGCGGATGACGTGGCCGCCGGTGATGTGGCCGAGTTCGTGGGCGATCACGCCCTGCAGCTCGTTCACGTTGTCGGCCGCGCCGATGAGTCCCGAATGGATGTAGATCGCCTGTCCGCCCGCGACGAAGGCGTTGATCGAGCCGTCGTTGAGCAGGATCAGGTCAACCGCATTGGGATTGAAGCCCGCCGCCTTGAAGATCGGGGCCGAGGCATCGCGGAACAGCGCTTCGGTCTCGGCATCACGCAGCACCGATTGCGCGGTGGCCGGCTGCAGGCACAGCGACAGCGCCACGAACGCCGCGACAAGGCGGCTCAGGAACGTCGTCAGGAATGGGGCAGAGCGTTTGCGCGTCACGATGGCGGGACTATCCGCCCTGCGCCTGAACCGCAACTGAAGGTGCCGTCACCTTCGTGAGGAATGGCAGCACTGCGTCGAGCGCGCGGGTGTCGCGCGTGAAGGGGCGGGCGAACATCATGATTATCATCTCGTGGCTGACGCCATCGAGCAGGACCGGCTGCGTCGGCGCTCCGGCTTCGGTCATCCGCCGCGCAAGGGCCTTGGAGTTGCGCGGCTTGACTCGCGTGTCGGCATCCCCGGTGACGAGCAGCAGCGGTGGCGCACCGGCATGGGCGAAGTTGACCGGCTGGGTCATCGACGGATCAGGCGCATCGCCGAAGCTGTGGATCGTGGCGGGAGTATCGAACGGCAGGAAATCGAACGGGCCTGCCAGCGAGACCGTGCCGCGAATGATGCTCGTCTCGAGGCCGACGGCCTTGAACCACTGCGGGTCGAGCGAGAGCATGACCACGTTATAGGCCCCGGCAGAGTGGCCCATCAGGGCAAGCCTTGCCGGATCGCCATGGAACCTGGCCGCATTGTCGTGCACCCAGCGTACTGCGGCGGCACCGTCTTCGAGCATCGCGGGATACTTCGCCTGCGGGTAGAGCCGGTAACCAGCGAGCACCACGGCATAGCCGCGCGCGCAGAGAGTGCGGGCGATGAAGCGGTAGTCGTGGGGATCGCCGCTCGACCATCCGCCGCCGTGGACGAACATGACGATCGGCAAGGTGCCCTTGGTGCCCTGCGGCACGAACATTTCGAGCTTTTGCGCCGGGTCGTTGCCAAACTGGGCCTGCGCCACGAGCTGGATCGCACCATCGCCGCCATTGAGCAGCCTGTCGGCCCCGTCGAGCACGGCGACAGCGTTGTTCTCCAGGGCATGTCGGAAGGCAAAATACCCGACGAGCCCTAGCAGGACGAGGCATGTCGCCGTCCAGCCGATCCAACCCATGCGCCACTTGCCCTTCGTCGTGCTTGTCATGCGGCAAGGGCTAGCAGGCAACCGCTATGTCGCAAAGCGGTCGCAGGGGCATATGCGCTAGCCGATAAGGTGGCGTGCGGCGCGCTCGAACAAGGCGGCATCGTCGGCCAGGTCACCGAGCGCTACCACTTCGCCATTTTCCAGACGCCGCACAAGGACCAGGGCGAATTCCACGCCCTCGGGCGGCGCAATCTCGCTGACCTTGCGCGAAGGCAGGGCGCGCAGCGATTCGGTCAGGGCCTCGGGCCCGCGTTTGGCCAGAGCCTTGCCGGCTTCCTCGCGGCGCAGGCGGCGCTCGGCATTGATCACGCCCTTGAGGCCGCCGGGTGCTTCGGACAGGTACTGGCCCAGTTCGCCGCGGGCGAGGCCGATCCGCTGGGCATGGGTCAGGGCGGTGGCGTATTCGGTGAGGCGGGTCTTGTCGTAGTCTGCGCCGAACACGAGCTTGACGACCGGGGTCATCGGTGCGCGTTCCTGCATGGTCAGGCCTGCGTCCTCGAGCAGTTCGGCAAACTCTTCCGGCTCGCCCTGCGCGGCCAGCGCGAAGTCCCATGCCCGGCCGATGGCGGCGTAGAGCGCGCTGCGGGTGCGGTCCTCGCTGGAATTGGCGACAAGCGCCATCTCGCGCGCCGATACCAGCCAGTCGGCCAGCGATTCGGGTTCCTGCGTGTCTTCGGCCGGAGGCAGCGGGAAGATGTCTTCGTCGAGCCCGAAGGCGGGTTCGGGGAAGGCATCGAGATCAAGCGCGGCAGGGCCATCGGCCCAGGCGTCGCTGGGTGCGATCAGCGGGCGGCGGGGTTGCTGCTTGATCGGGGCCGTGTCGAGCGCCTGACCGATTTCCAGCAGAAGCTCGTCGGTCGTCGCCTGATCGGCCAGTTCCTTCCAGTTGATCGCGCCCATGATGTAGTCGATCTTCGACCCATCCGAGGAGAACGGCAGCAGGATGCCGCGATAGAGAATCGTGCGGCCGTGCTGGTTGACGAATTCGGCCTCGAACCCGATCGGCGCCTGATTGGCGATGATCTGCATGTAGTGGTCGGTGATGCGCGAGAGCAGCGAGCGCCCCGGAACCTGGCTCAGCCGCTCGATCGAGCTTTCGGTGCCGCATTCTTCGCCCAGTTTCGTGCCAAGGAACGTGATCGCGGGATCATCGATGCCTTCGTCGAAGTGCAGCAGCACCAGATTGTCGGCGAAGTCCGGGTAGTGGCCTGCCAGCAGCGAGGCGACCGGCGGGAACGAATTGTCGCCCAGCAGGCCTGCCCAGTAGTTGTAGGCGCGCACCTGCATGCGGCGCTCGTCCTGGCCGACAACCGGGGGCGGCGCTTCGCTGGTCGCGTCGTCTTCGAATCCGGCCAGATCGAGTTCCGCCTCGACGCTGTCACGGTCAATTCCACGCAAAGTATCCATCACGCTCACCAGATCCCATTTGTCGGGAACTGGTCTGGCGCAACTTTGTGAAGAAGTGCTTAAGTTGCGCCAATGCGGCTTGCGGCAGGTTACCGGGCAGCGATGGCAGCTGCCGTGGCAAGCAGCTTTTCGGCTTGCGCAAGATGCAGAAGTTCCACCATTTTTCCGTTCAGGCGCAAGGCGCCACGGCCTGCGTTGGCAGGATCGGCAAAGGCCGCGACAATTGCCTCCGCTTCGGCGACATCGGTGGCGGTCGGTGCGAAAATGCGATTGCAGGGTTCAAGTTGCGCGGGGTGAATGAGGGTCTTGCCATCAAACCCCGAATCGCGCGCCTGCTCGCACTCCGCTTCGAGCCGGGCCGTGTCGTCGATCGCGTTGCAGACGCCATCAAGGATGACGAGGCCGTGCGCGCGTGCGGCGAGGACGGCAATGGTCAGCACGGGAAGGAACGCTCCACGCCCCGGTAGCTGGGCAATGCCGCTGTCCTTGGCCAGATCGTTGAGGCCGAGCACGAAGCCCGCCAGCCGGGTGCGACCTGCACAAGCCGCAATGCGTTCAAGCGCCAGCACCGCGCGCGGCGTTTCGATCATCACCCACAGCGCCACGTCTGCGGAAAAGCCTGCAGCGTCCATGGCATGCGACAGTGCCTCGACATCGCCTGCGTCATCGACTTTCGGCGCAAGGATCGCTTCGACCGGGGCTGAGGCAAGGGCGGTCAGATCGTCGTGCCCCCACGGTGTCGACAGGGCATTGATCCGGGCAATCAGCCTGCGGTGGCCGAACCCTCCGGCTTGTGCCTCCGCGACCAGTGCGGCGCGCGCATCGGCCTTTGCTTCTGGCGCAACCGCATCTTCCAGATCGAGCGCCACCGCATCGCAATCGAGGCTGCGCGCCTTGGCGATGGCGCGCGGGTTGCTCGCGGGCATGTAGAGCAGCGAGCGCAGGGGGCGGGCGTCGGTCATCGTGGGCTCCGGCTATCAGCGTCTGGCATCGGGGACGGCATCGAGCCGCCCTTCCTCGCGCGTCGGCATAGGCGCAAAAAAATGCATGGCAAGAGACAGGACCAGCCAGCCTGCCGCAAAGTGCAGCGCGGTCGTCAGCGAGGACAAGTCTGCCACGCTGCCCCATGCCCAGGCGCCTAGCGCCATGCCGCCGAAGGTCACAGCCTGATAGATCGAGAGACAGCGGCCAAGGATGTCTTCAGGGCTGCGCAACTGCATCGCGACGTTGAGGCTGGTCATCGCGCTGGCCCAGCCCATCCCGCCGATGAAGGCTGCGCCAACTGCCACAGGCACGCTGGTCGCAGAGGCCATCAGCAGCAGCGCCGCGGCGAAGATGACGGTTGCTGCCGTCACCACCGCTTCGCTCCCAAGCCGCCGGCGCACCTTGGAAATCCACAGCGCCGTCACGATCGAGCCGATGCCGAAGCCGCCGAGCATCAGCCCGTAGTCCAGTTCGCTGCCCTTCAGCACGTCGCGCGCGATGCTCGGCATCAGAGCCTGCAGGCCAGCTGCGCCGAAGCCGATGGCAAAACCGCGCAGCAGCACCTTGCGGATTGGCAAGGAGGCTGCACAGAAGCGGATGCCGCGTCCAATCGCAGCCATCATCGGCTCGCGCATCGGCGGAAGCGATTCCGGACGCCAACGTGCCAGCACCACGATCATCCCGACGTAGCTGACCGCATTAAATGCGAAGGCAAGGCTCGTGCTCCACAACGAGATGAGAATGCCGCCAAGTGCCGGTCCAACGCTGCGGGCAAGGTTGAACGAAATGGCGTTGAGCGAGATCGCCTGTGGCAAGTCGGCCCGGTCCACCTGCAGGCGCACCGAGGCCTGCCACGCGGGGCCGTTGAGCGCGGTGCCCATGCCCACCATGAGCGTCAGCACCAGAAGCGACAATGGACCGATGTTGCCGGTATAGGACAGGACCGCGAGCGCGGCCGAGACGACGAGCATCCCGCTTTGCGCGGCGAGCATCACGCGGCGGCGGTCGTAATTGTCGGCAATCGCGCCGGCGAACATCCCCAGCAGCAGGATGGAAATCGTGGCCGATGCCTGCACCAGCGCAACGAGCACATGCGACCGTGTAAGCTCGGTCATCAGCCAGGCCGCACCGACCGACTGGATCATCGAACCGATGTTCGAGAACAGGTTCGCGGTCCAGATCGCGCGGAAGGTGGGATAGCGGAATGGCGCGAGTGCGCTCCCTGAAGGCTTGGTTTCCGGTGGGACTTGCGCTTCTGGCACTACAGGTATCGGACTTTCATCTTCATGCGAACGGGCGCGCCGCCGGTGACGTCAAAGGCTGCCGCTTCGAACTTGGGCGCCGACATCCGGACCGGTGCATCGCGCGAGAAGCCGAAGCCTTCCTTTGGCAGGAACAGCGTCTTGTCCATCTTCTTGTTCCCGTTCTCGTCATGGAGGAGAACGATGGCGTAGCGCCCCGGCATGACATCGCGGATCACCAGCGGGCCGGGCTGGTCCGCTTTCATCGATGCGGTGCGGCGATTGGGGTCCTTGTCGCAGCCTTCGGGAAAGAGCTTGGGGTTGGCGCTCATGCACAGCCAGACCATGCCCTTGGTGTTGCGAAGTCCGGTCAGGTCCACGGTGATCGTGGTCGGCGCTGGAGCATTGCCTGCAAGCAGCAGGGCCAACAGGATGGAGGAGCGCTTCATGGTGCGGACAGTCCCTTGTCTGTGCCGCACAGCCGGTCCCAGTGGCGAAAGTAGAGACCGTAGTTGCAGCGATATTGCTCGTGATGGCGATGGTGGTGGCTTGCCGTTATCAGCCAGTTCCCTGCCCGGGAATGAACAAGCCAGCCGGGGAACATCTCCCAGCCCATGTGATTGGTCACGCCCATCACCGTCATCACCAGCAGAACCAGCCCCAGCATCCCGGCATGGATCGGGATGACGAAAACCAGCGCAGGGATCAGCAACGAGACGATGGCCGCCTCGATGGGGTGGAAGTTCATCGCCGCCCATGCTGTTGGCGGGCGGCTGGCGTGGTGAATCGCGTGGATGTGCCGGAACACCACCGGGCGGTGCATCCAGCGGTGGGTCCAGTAGAACCATGTGTCATGGATCAGCAGGTAGAGCAGCAGCGAGACCGGCATCCACCACAGCGGATAGCTTTGCGGATCGGTGTAGATCCGGGTCCAGCCGCGCTGCTGCCAGCCCCACGCGACGACGCCGGCGGGCACGCCATAGATGGCCGCCGTGGCAAGGCTCCATGTGATTTCCGAGCGAATCTGGCGCTCCAGCCCGGTGTAGTGGCCGGGGCGGACCTTGTGCGTGGCCCATGCGAACAGGCCGCTGGTGATCAGGTAGCGCACCGCGACGATCACGGTCATGGCAATCGCCGAGGCAAGGACGCTGTTCATCGCGGCTGCTATGCCAAGCTTTGGCAGGCGAGGACAGCCCTGCCTTGGGGCAGCGCCCCTTTAACCGAACTGGCCCTTGCGCGGTCCGAGGTAGCCGAACAGGAACGCGCCCACCTTGCGCATCTGGATTTCCTCCGCGCCCTCGGTGATGCGGTAGCGGCGGTGGTGGCGGTAGATGTGTTCGAACGGCTTGTGCCGCGAATAGCCGATGCCGCCGTGGACCTGCATCGCGCGGTCTGCCGCTTCGCAGACCAGCCGATTCGCCCAGTAGTTGCACATCGAGACCTTGTCGGACAGTTCGCGCTCGATCCGCTTGTGCCCGCCCTCTTCGGCTTCGAGCTGGTCCATCGCCCAGGCGGTCTTGCGGATCAGCAGGCGCAGCATCTCGCACTGGGTGGCGAGTTCCACCAGCGGAAACTGAATTGCCTGATTGCGGGCCAACTCCTCGCCGAACGGCTTGCGCTCGCGCGCATAACGCACCGATTCCTCGACGCAGAAGGTCGCCGCACCAAGCGATGACGCCGCCTGCCGGATGCGATTCTGGTGCACGAAGCTCTGCGCGATGGCGAGGCCGCCGCCGATGGGACCGAGGATTGCGGATTCAGGCACCCAGACATTGGTGAACGACACGCGGGGATGGTCGGTCGGCATGTTGAAGGTCCACAGGTATTCCTCGATGACAAGACCTTCGGTGGGATTGGGCACGAGGAAGCAGGTGATCCCGCGTGCATCGCCGTTCTCGCCACTGGTGCGGGCGAAGGTGGCGCAGTGGGTCGCCACGTGCATGCCGGTGGTCCACATCTTCTCGCCATCGATACGCCAGCCGGGCACGCCATCGCGAGTCTCGGGCACGGCGCGGGTTTCCATGTGGGTGGCATCCGAGCCGTGGTTCGGCTCGGTCAGGCCGAAGGCGGTGCGGCGGGTGCGGGCAAAGCCGCCGTTGATGAATTCTTGCTGCTGTTCAGCCGTGCCGAAATGCTCGAACATGTTCACGAACGGAAAGTTGCCGACGATCGAATGCTCGTTCTGTAGGTCGTTGTGCAGGCCAAGGCCCTTGGCGGCAAAATGCTCGCGGATCACGGCCATCCACAGGTTCTGGCCGTCCTTGCCGCCGTACTTCTTGGGCGCTGAGAAGCGCCAGTGTCCGGCGGCATCGGCGAGGCGGGTCGCCTCGACCAGCAGCGCCTCCCATTCGTGGCGGGGCAGGCCCCCGTTGTCGAAATCGGTGCGCGCCCATTCGCGGCGGTGGTCGAAGAAGCGGATGTTGTCGCCCGCCTGCTCGAGCGGCTTGATCTCGGCCTCGATGAAGGCATCGAGTTCGGCAAGGTAGGCGACGAGATCGGCGGGAAGATCGAAGTCCATCAGTGGTGCTCCCAGAGCTTGGCTGCGGCGGCAAGCGCCGGGTACTTGGGCATGTCGGCCGTGAGCGTGGAAAGCACGCGGGTGCGCAAGGTGGCGAGCAGGCCGGGGGTGGCGAGCGACTTGCGCCCTGCCAGCAGGTCATCGGCAATCGCCTTGTCTGCAGGATTGGCACGAACTGCGAGTTCACGACGGACGATGCCCAGCGCATTCTGTGCGACCGCGAGTTCCCAGCGCTCGCGCCCGGCCAGCTTCTCTTTCACCGTTGCGGCAAGCCATTCGGAGACCGCGGTGAGAATTTCAGCTGCTGAAGGTTCGCCATTGCCCGCGTTCGGGACAGGGTCAGGGGTTGGCAATGGCCTGTCCCGCTCCACTTCCGGCGCTTCGCTTTCCAGCAGTAGCAGGAGGTCGAGCTCCTGTTCGGCGCAGCGGCGTGCCACGACCACGCGTTCGAGCGACCTGTCGGTGCCTTCGCGCCAGGACCGGCCCATCGCCAGACAACCCAGCGCCCACCACACGGTGCGATAGACCAGCCAGAAGCGGAACCGGGCCGCGTCGAACGGCTCGCCACCTGCAGACTCATAGGCACGGGCGAGACTGGTGACATCGGTCAGGCCGAAGCCCTGTTTGTCCAGCCGACCGAAGCGCCAGACGGTCATGCAGCCATAAGCGAGGTCTTCGTGGCCATCGCCAAGGTGTGCCAGCTCCCAGTCGAGCACGCCCGAAAGGCGCCCGTTCTCGACCATGAGATTGCCGATGCGGAAATCGCCGTGGACCACTACCAGTGGAGCGGGCGGGGGAAGGTTGGCGCGCAGCCAGGCGAGACCGAGTGAGATGACCGGCCGGTCCCCGCCAGCATCCGCAAACTGCTGTGCCAGCCCCTCCACGCCATCGGCGGGGAGCAGGCGCGGCAGGAATTCCAGCCCAGCGGGATCGAGCGCGTGAATGCCTGCCATCGCCTTTGCGAGATCGTTTGCAAGGTCCGGAGGGGAGGTGAGGGCCACTTCAGGATCGGCTGTGCCCGGCAGGCAGCGCATGATGAAGCCGATGCCCAAGGCGTCTTCGGCTGCAAGTTCGGCCACGACTTCGGGTGCGCGGACGCCTGCGGCATGGGCACGGCGGATCAGTTCGGCCTCGCCCGCCATGTTCAGCGCTCGCCCCGCGATCCATTCCGCCGAAGGTGCGCGGCGCAGGACGAAACGCGCATCGCCACAGCCGAACACCCACGATTCCATGTTGGCGCCGCCCGACAGCCGCTGCAGTCCGCTGATCGGACCCACCACGCCTGCGCGCGCCATGACGGCTTCAAGCAGCCCTTCCATTGCATCTCCAGCTCCGGCGTCACGGCGCCGGTTGAAGACACTATCCTTAACCGATCGATTAAAGTCCAGCGCGAATCGGCAGGGCGAACATGCGGGTCTCAATCCGGTTCCCGACATTGCGCCAACCTGCGCATCAGGCGCGCCGAGGTGCTCGGAAAGGCACTTTGCCAACGATTCGCAATGCGTTACTTACGTTAAAGACGGATAAACCGGGGTCGGGGTACAGCAAGGGCATGAAGTTCCGCACCGCTAGAATCATCGCTGCACTCATGGTCGCAGCTCCCGCGCTCGTCGCTACCGTCCCTGCGGTGCAGAGCCGGGCGACGCTGACCCAGCAGGACCAGCGCGATCTCGCGATCCAGCAGCAGGTCGCAGCCATCGCCGCCGAAGGGCGCGGCCGCATCGGCGTTGCCGCGATGGATCTCGACGGGGGCGGACAGATCTTCGTGAATGCGGACATGCCGTTCCCCATGGCCAGCACGGCCAAGGTGGCAGTTGCCGCCACGTTCCTTGATCAGGTTGAAAAGGGCACGTTCCGGCTCGACCAGCAGTTTCCGATGATGATCCCGGTGCGGGAAACGGGAGCGCGGAGCGCGGAGGCACCACTCCGTTCAGGCAGCGTGATGACAGCGCAGAGCCTGATGGAACTGATGATCACGCGCAGCCACAACGAGGCGACCGACGGGCTGATCCATGCAGTCGGCGGGTATGAGAAGGTCAACCGCTGGCTTTCGGCCAAGGGGATCGTCGGTCAGCGGCTGGATCACACCATGGCCACGCTGGTCCGCGACGATGGCAGGGTAGATCCGGCTCGCGTGATCGACGTGAAGACGTCGAGCACGCCGCGCGCCATGCTCGCGCTGCTCTCTGCAATCGACAGGGGCGGTGCCCTGAGCCCCGAAAGCCGTGCCGTCCTGCTCGATACGATGACCCGGACCAGCACCGGCAAGAACCGCATCCGGGCGGGCCTCCCCGAAGGTACGCTGGTTGCGCACAAGACTGGCACGCTCGCCGGAGTGACTGACGATGTGGGCATCGTTCGCCTGCCCGACGGGCGTCATCTTGCGGTAGTGTTCTTCGTCACCGGGCCTGAAGGGCATGCCGCCCATGCCGGTCTCATCGCGCGGATGATGCGCACGATCTATGACGGTTACAGCGCGCCGCTTGCCAAGAGCACGCAGGACCTTGTCCGCCGCCGCTGATGCATTTCCCAAGTTGGGGTAACTGACGCAGGGAACGTCTCCCTCGAAGGCGTTGTCATGCGTGGGACGCGTTCTGGCGCTACGTCGTCATCACAAGGCCAGAAAAGCGAAAGGGGCGCGGTCCGAAGACCACGCCCCCTCTATCTCGTGTAACCTGCCCTTGCGGGCGGGAATTACATCGAAGCAGCTTCGCTCGCGTCAGCGGCGGCTTCCGAAGCGGTGCCCGAAGCGTCAGCAGCGACGTCGGTTGCAGCGTCGGTTGCTTCAACAGCAGCTTCGGTGGCTTCAGCAGCCGGCTTTTCCGAGCAGCCAGCGAGAGCGAAGGCGGTGCCGGCGACAGCGGCGAGGATGAGCTTGCGCATGCGTTACAATCCCTGGATTGAAGTGAACAGCGCCGGGCAAGCAGCCCGCCGCAAAGCCTACTCAGCCGGTAGACTTCGCGACCCAATTAATCGGCAATTCATCGCGTTGCAAGCACAAGACGTAAGCATTCTGTCGCAGGCTGCGTCCTGTGCGGCCCGCTATGCCTTTTTTTTGCCGGATTTCCGTGCGTTGAGCCGACCTGCGCATACGTCGGAACGTTGCTGAGAGTTCCTCCTGCAACCCCCATGACGCAGCCCTCCGGCCCTGCTAACACCTTCCGATGGACGAAAAGCAGCATCTCTATCTGGTCGACGGGTCGGCCTACATCTTCCGCGCCTACCATCGCCTGCCGCCCCTGACGAATCCGGCGGGAACGCCCGTCGGAGCAGTCTACGGCTACACGACGATGCTGTGGAAACTGGCAGAGGATCTGCACAAGGCCGATGGCCCGACGCACCTCGCGGTGATTCTCGACAAGGCCGGTACCTCGTTCCGCAACGATCTTTACGACCAGTACAAGGCCAACCGTCCCCCGCCGCCCGAGGACCTGGTCCCGCAGTTCCCGCTGATCCGCGATGCGACACGGGCGTTCAGCCTCGCCTGCATCGAGGAAGACGCCCTCGAGGCTGACGATCTCATCGCCTCCTACGCCCGCGCCGCCACGCTGCGCGGCTGGGACGTCACGATCGTCTCGTCCGACAAGGACCTGATGCAGCTTGTCGGCAAGTGCGGCACAGGCGGCGGCTGCGTAGATATGCTCGACACGATGAAGAACCTGCGCATCGATGTGCCCGAAGTGGTCGAGAAGTTCGGCGTCCCGCCCGAGAAGGTCGGCGACGTCCTCGCCCTGATGGGTGATTCGGTCGACAACGTGCCCGGAATCCGCGGCATCGGCCCAAAGACCGCGACGAAGCTGATTCAGGAACACGGAGATCTCGAATCAGCCCTTGCCGCCGCGCCGACGATGAAGCCGGGCAAGCTGCGCGAAAGCCTGATCGAGCAGGCGGACATGGCGCGTCTCTCGCGCGTGCTGGTCCAGCTCAAGGAAGACTGCCCGCTGCCGATCCCGATCGAAGACTTCGCGCTTGGCCAGATTCCCCGCGAACCATTGGCAGCCTTCCTCGAAGAGCATGGCTTCACCAGCCTTCTGCGCCGCCTCGATGACGGCAAGGGCAGCCCGGGTCCGAAGACGCAGCTCAATCCCGCCAAGCCCGAGAACAAGGCGGCGGCCCCCGCCACGACGCAGGACGGCAATCGCCAGCCACTGCCCACGTGGCCCGCGCCCGATCTCTCGACTTATGCCTGCATACAGTCGATCGGCGAGCTCCAGCAGTGGATCGCGCGTGCCTTTGCCGCGCGGGTTGTGGCGGTCGACACCGAAACAAGCGCGCTTGATGCGATGCGCGCCGATCTGGTCGGCGTAAGCCTTGCGCTTGGCCCCAACGATGCCTGCTACATTCCGCTCGGACACGGCGGGCAGGACATGTTCGCGGAAAAGCCGGTGCAGGTGGATCGCGCCGAAGCGCTTGCCGCGCTGAAGCCGCTGCTGGAAAGCGATGCGGTGCTCAAGGTCGGCCAGAACATCAAGTACGACCTCAACATCCTTGCCCGACATGGCATCATGGTCGCGCCCATCGACGATACCATGGTGATGAGCTTCTGCCTCGATGCGGGCCGGGGCGAAGTGGGCCTTGCCGGGCACGGCATGGACGAATTGTCCGAACGGCACCTGCTGCACACCACGATGAAGTTCAAGGACCTTTGCGGCACGGGCAAGAAGGCGATTTCCTTCGCCGAAGTGCCACTGGCGGATGCCACGCGCTATGCCGCCGAAGACGCTGACGTGACCTGGCGCCTCCACCGCCTGTTCCAGCCCCGGCTGGTGGAGGAGGGCGGCATGCGCATCTATCAGAAGGTTGATCGGCCGCTCGTGCCCGTCGTCGCGATGATGGAGCGCAACGGCATCAAGGTCGATCGCGAGCGCCTTGCGGGGCTCTCGTCCGAATTCGCCACCCAGATCGCCCGCCTCGAAGGCGTGATCCACGAAGCGGCGGGCATGGCATTTACCATCGGCAGTCCCAAGCAGCTTGGCGAAGTGCTGTTCGACAAGCTTGGCTACAAGGGCGGCAAGAAGGGCAAGACCGGCCAGTATTCGACAGACCAGTCGGTGCTCGAAGGCCTTGCCGCGCAAGGGGCCGAAGTCGCCACGCTGGTGCTGGAATGGCGCCAGCTGTCCAAGCTGAAATCGACCTACACCGATGCACTGCAGGCCGCGATCAACCCCGATACCGGGCGCGTCCACACCAGCTACAGCCTTGTCGGGGCACAGACCGGACGCCTCTCGTCCAACGAGCCGAATCTCCAGAACATCCCGATCCGCACCGAGATCGGGCGCCAGATTCGCGATGCTTTCGTGGCAGAGCCCGGAAACGTGCTGCTTGCCGCCGACTACAGCCAGATCGAGCTGCGCCTCGCCGCGCACATGGCCGATGTCCCGGCGCTCAAGGAGGCTTTCGCTGCTGGCGAAGACATCCACGCGCGCACTGCGATGGAGATGTTCGGCACGGTGGACCGCGATACGCGCGGCCGCGCCAAGACGATCAACTTCGCCATCCTCTACGGCATCAGCCGTTGGGGCCTTGGCGGACGTCTCGGCGTCAGTGCGGACGAGGCTCAGGCGATGATCGACCGCTACTTCGAACGCTTCCCCGGCATCCAGCGCTACATCCACGAGACGCTCGAGAGCGTGCGTGAGTGCGGCTATTCGCAGACGCTGTTCGGCCGCAAGACGTGGTTCCCGCGCATCAACTCCAAGAACCAGGCCGAGCGCCAAGGCAGCGAGCGCGCCGCGATCAACGCGCCGATCCAGGGTACCAGTGCCGACATCATCAAGCGGGCGATGGCCCGCATGATGCCCGCTCTGACCGAAGTGGGGCTGGGCCACGTGAAGATGCTGCTGCAGGTGCACGACGAACTGGTGTTTGAACTGCCCGAGGCAGACGTGGCTGCGGCAAAGCCTGTGATCGAGCGGGTGATGGCGACGGCGGCAGAACCAGCGGTCAAGCTCACCGTGCCGCTGGGCGTGGAAATCGGCACCGGCCTGTCATGGGGCGCGGCGCACTAGGCCCATCTTTCTCCCCTCCCGCAAGCGGGAGGGGCTAGGGGTGGGCATCGGCGACAGCCGATCAGTTCAGCGCCGCGTACCGCGCCAGATCGTCAGTACCAAGCGTCAGGACCTGCTCGTTCGGCACCGAGTTGGTCAGCGCATAGAACGCCGCTGCCTTGTCCGCCGCCAGTCCCATCTCGCGATAGTAGTCGAGATAGGCACGGTTGACCGGGGCAGAGGCTGCAAAGTCGTCGGGTTCGTGCCCGTCCTCGTCGATCCACGAATGGACCATGAATTCGGCGTCAGGAGCGGCGCTGCGGCTCGCGCCTGCCAGAAACAGTTCGACCGCACCTGAGCGCACCGATCCGTGGTCGGGCACATGCGTGGCGATGCCCTGCGCGCGGATCATCCGGCCAAGGCGCAGATTCGCGAAATCGTCGACCGTGCCGGGGCAATCGGGCATTTCCAGCACGCGGATGCCGGGAAAGGCGCGCAGCATCTTCTGGAAGTCGGTGGGGGAATAGCTGTCGGTCTCGGCCACCAGCGCCGCGCGATTGCCGTCGAGCACCTCGAACGGCCCGAAGCTCGCCACGCCCTTCACATCAGCGAGGGCAGGGGTGAGAGCGGGGCCGACAAGGCGCTCCGATCCCGGCTCCTCGACTTCAACGACCGTCGTCTCGGTCCAGGTGACGCCGTTCTCGACCCATGACCGCGTGGAGACCTCGCGCGCCAGCACAGGCTGGCACACGAGCAGCGCGCAGAGTGCAGGCAAGGCGAGGCGGCGCAGCATAGTCTTAAGCTTTCCGCCCGACCGGATTGCCGAATTGCCAAGGAACGGGGTTAAATTCGGTTCACCGTGTTTTCTGTAGAGCGGTTCCGCCCGGGATGCCTCGGAAATGGCAGCATCCCGGCCCCAAGACCCGCCCGAAGGCGCTACGATCCGTATTGTCCCTTATCGGGCAGGAGGATGCATGGTCGCGCTGGTATCGACGGTTGCCTATCTCGGGCTCGAGGCGCGCGCGGTGGAAGTGCAGTGCCAGGTCGCCCCCGGCCTCCCCGCGTTTCGCGTCGTCGGCCTGCCGGACAAGGCCGTGGGCGAAAGCCGCGAACGGGTGTCCTCTGCGCTCTCCGCGCTCGGCCTTGCCCTGCCGCCCAAGCGGATCACCGTGAACCTCTCCCCGGCGGACCTGCCCAAGGAAGGCTCGCACTATGACCTGCCGATTGCGCTCGCGCTGCTGGCAGCCATGGGCGTGGTCGATCTCGAACAGATCGCCGATTACGTGGCGGTGGGCGAACTGGCACTCGACGGCCGGGTGCTGCCGTCGCCCGGCGTGTTGCTGGCGGCATTGCACGCCAGTGGCGAGGACAAGGGCCTGATCTGCCCGGCTGCGCAAGGGCCCGAGGCGCGCTGGGCGAGCGGTATCGACGTGATCGCCGCGCCTGACCTGATCGGCCTGCTCAACCACCTCAAGGGCACCAGCCGCCTGCCGCAGCCCACACAGGGCGTGGCAGACCCGCCCCGCCGCATGGCCGATCTCAAACAGGTGAAGGGGCAGGAAACCGCCAAGCGCGCGCTGGAGATTGCTGCGGCTGGCTCGCACAACCTGCTGATGTCAGGTCCTCCAGGTGCCGGAAAGTCGCTGCTGGCCTCGTGCCTTCCCGGCATCCTGCCCGAACTGACTCCGGCAGAGGCGCTCGAAGTCTCGATGGTCGCCTCGGTCGCGGGCACGCTTGAGGACGGGCGGATCAGCCGGGCCCGTCCTTTCCGCGCGCCCCATCACTCCGCCTCGATGGCGGCGCTGACGGGTGGCGGGCTGAAGGTCCGTCCCGGGGAGGTCAGCCTTGCCCATCTCGGCGTGCTGTTCCTCGATGAACTGCCCGAATTCCAGCGCGTGGTGCTTGATTCCCTGCGCCAGCCTCTCGAAACCGGCGAGGTCACCGTGGCCCGCGCCAATGCCCATGTCACCTTCCCGGCGCGGGTCCAGCTGATTGCCGCGATGAACCCTTGCCGCTGCGGACATCTTGGCGATCCCGCGCTCGGCTGCAGCCGGGCCCCGCGCTGTGCTGCGGATTACCAGTCAAAGGTCTCAGGTCCCCTGCTCGATCGCATAGACCTCCACGTCGAAGTCGACCCCGTGTCAGCCGCAGATCTTGCCCTGCCGCCGCCCGCTGAAGGTTCGGATCAGGTGGCCGCGCGCGTGGAGCGGGCAAGAGCGGTGCAGACAGCCCGCCTCGAAGGTACAGGCATGCGCAGCAACGCCGAACTGAATGGGGATCTGCTCGACGCTCACGCCACGCCGGACGAGCCGGGTCGCAAGCTGCTGGCCCAAGCCGCCGAAGCGATGCGCCTTTCCGCGCGCGGCTATACCCGCATGTTGCGCGTCGCCCGCACCATCGCCGATCTGGCAGGCGTGGAGACGGTGGGCCGCATTCACGTAGCCGAAGCACTCAGCTACCGGCGGGTCGCGCGTCGTGCTTAAAGATTCCGCCCGAGGAAGATCAGCAGCATCGCCCCCACCACCGATGCAAGGCACCCGGCCCGATTGACGCCCTCGCCGAACGTACCGCCCGATTTCCAGCTGGCGAACACGCCCGCAACCAGCGCACCGCCCACTCCGAGCAGGATTGTCTTGAGCAGGCCGATGTCCACGGCACCAGGATAGAAGAACCGCGCCAGCACGCCGACGACCAGACCGGTGAACACGATCGAGACAAGATTCAGCACACGCGCACTCCATTCCTGTGGACACCACATATGGTGGCGGTTGACCGGTTCTTGTCCACAATTTGCTGAGCTGCGTGAAAAATATTTCGACGAACGTCATTTGCCACTTGAAGTGCCGCTCTTCCCACGCGTCGCTGCACTGCAGCATGGCATTTCGAGCGACGAAGCGAATCGGGCGTGCGACGAATCGAGTCCTAGTCCGGACGTTTACCCTCTTGTGTCTGATTCCGGTTGAGGCACTATAGGTTGTGGTCGGGCTTCAGGGGGACCTCTAAACCTAGTTTAGAGCGTTTGGGCGTGTTTTGCGCGCATTGGCAACGCTTTGCCTGCGCTCAGGGCATCAAGGCCGTGATCAGGCGTTTTCGGGGCAGAGCGTTGCGGGACATTGTCGTTCCACTTTCGTTCCGTCTCCTGTAGGATCGGGATATCGCCCGATTCGAGTGTGGATTTAGGCCCGGCCCTCATGGTTGTCGGGCCTGCGAACGGGGGTTGCGACGTGGATTTCAGGACTGGAGACGGCTCCGTGGTTGCGCAGGACGAACTGGCGCTTGCAGGCGCCCCGGCATCTGCCGGTGAGGCGAAGGCAGTGGACATGAACAGCAAGGACGCGGGCAGCGAGGCTCTCGTGGCAGGCATGGCGGCAAGCGTTGCGGCAGCGGCCGTCGCGGCTGCGCCGGTCAGCGATTCCAAGAAGGTCAATCCGCGCCGTTTCACCATCGTCACCGACGATTCCCGCGATGCGCTCCTCACCGATTTCGGCAAGGACACGCTGGACGACCGCTATCTCCTGCCGGGCGAGAAGTATCAGGACCTGTTCGCCCGCGTGGCCGATGCCTATGCCGATGATCAGGACCACGCCCAGCGTCTTTACGACTACATCTCGAAGCTGTGGTTCATGCCGGCAACGCCGGTCCTGTCGAACGGCGGCACCGGGCGTGGTCTGCCGATCTCGTGCTACCTGAACTCGGTGGATGACAGCCTCGAAGGCATCGTCGCCACCTGGAACGAGAACGTCTGGCTCGCCTCGCGCGGCGGCGGCATCGGCACCTATTGGGGCAAGGTCCGTGGCATCGGCGAGAGCGTCGGCCTCAACGGCAAGACCAGCGGCATCATTCCTTTCGTGCGCGTGATGGATTCGCTCACGCTGGCGATCAGCCAGGGCTCGCTGCGCCGTGGTTCGGCTGCCTGCTATCTTGACGTCAGCCACCCGGAAATCGAGGAGTTCCTCGAAATCCGCAAGCCTTCGGGCGACTTCAACCGCAAGGCGCTCAACCTCCACCACGGCGTGCTGCTGACCGACGAGTTCATGGAAGCCGTGCGCGATGGTTCGGAATTCCACCTGCGCAGCCCCAAGGACGGCTCCGTCCGCGCCACGGTCGATGCGCGCTCGCTGTTCCAGAAGCTGGTCGAAACCCGCCTCGCCACGGGTGAGCCCTACATCGTGTTCAACGACACGGTGAACCGCATGATGCCCAAGCATCACCGCGATCTGGGCCTCAAGGTCTCGACCTCGAACCTCTGCTCTGAAATCACCCTGCCGACGGGCCGCGACCACCTCGGCAACGATCGCACTGCGGTGTGCTGCCTGTCCTCGCTCAATCTCGAAACCTGGGACGAGTGGAACGCGGACAAGCGCTTCATCGAGGACGTGCTGCGCTTCCTCGACAACGTGCTGCAGGACTACATCGACCGCGCGCCCGACGAGATGGCCCGCGCCAAGTATTCGGCCATGCGCGAGCGTTCGGTCGGCATGGGCGTGATGGGCTTCCACTCCTTCCTCCAGCTCAAGGGCATCGCCTTTGAAAGCGCGATGGCCAAGGCGTGGAACCTCAAGATGTTCAAGCACATCGCCGCCAAGGCCGACGAGGCTTCGCTGGTGCTGGCGCAGGAGCGCGGACCGTGCCCCGATGCGGCCGACATGGGCGTGATGCAGCGCTTCAGCTGCAAGATGGCGATTGCCCCTACCGCATCGATCTCGATCATCTGCGGCGGCACGTCTGCCTGCATCGAGCCGATTCCGGCCAACATCTACACGCACAAGACCCTCTCGGGCTCGTTCGTGGTCAAGAACCCCTATCTGCAGAAGCTGCTGGCCGGAAAGAGCAAGGATTCCACCAATGTGTGGAACTCGATCCTCGAACACGGCGGCTCGATCCAGCACCTCGATTTCCTCTCGCCAGAGGAAAAGGCCGTCTACAAGACCAGCTTCGAGATCGATCAGCGCTGGCTGCTCGAATTCGCGGCAGACCGCACGCCCTATATCGACCAGGCCCAGTCGCTGAACCTCTACATCCCGGCCGACGTCGACAAGTGGGACCTGATGATGCTGCACTTCCAGGCATGGGAGAAGGGCATCAAGTCGCTCTACTACCTCCGCTCGAAGTCGGTCCAGCGCGCAGGCTTTGCCGGCGGCGTCGAGGCGGACAACACCGCCGAAGCGCCCAAGATCGAGCTGTCAGCCGGCGAGACCGACTACGAGGAATGCCTGGCCTGCCAGTAATGGCAGTCCAGTGACCTTGGACGCCTGAGAGCGCTCATGCCACGTCCGGCAGCCAAAGCACGTCCCGAGACGTCCAGGCGGCTGCCGGAAAGCAGCGCCTTGTTACATCCCGCGACACTTTGCGGCTGGCGCAGACTTGCGACAATCCGCGACAAGACTTGTGCTTGCACGATCCCAGGCAGGCCCGCTAAGGCGGTTTTGTCTAATCTTGCGATCAATTCGCATTATCAAAGGGGTCCGTTACATGCGCAAGTGGCACCGCTGGATCACGGTGTTTTTCGGGGTCTTCATGATCTGGATGGCCTTCACGGGCGTCGCCAGCCACGTGACCGCGCTCTGGCCAGCAGGCGAACAGGCCGGGCCACCGCCGGTTCCGCAGGGCTTCGTCTGCCCCGAAACCATGATGTGCCGCCCCAAGGCACCTCCGGGCGGGATGAAGTCGCTGGTCGGCTGGTTCCACCATCTGCACTCGGGCGAGGAATTCGGCCCTGTCGGAACGGCGATCTCGCTGATGACCGGTCTGGCGCTGATGTTCTTCAGCATCTCGGGCCTGTGGATGTACTTCTCCATGTGGAAGAACCGCAAGGACCGCAGCCTCAAGCCCGGCTGGTTCTGGAAGTAATTCACTCGAATTTTTGCGGCGCCGGCTCGCTCCCCCGGCCCGGCTACCTCGCAGGTATGCTCTGGGTGGCCGGGCCGGGGGAGCGGGCCGGTGCCGCAAGCCTTCCGCGGATGCGGAAGGCGCACCTTACAGAACAGAAAAACGCCCCGCTTTTCAGCGAGGCGCTCTCCGGCCGCAATGTGCGACCTGGTCCCGAAGGGGGCGGGACGTTCTTGCAGTCCGCAGCCGGACGGCGAGAGCCCCTCGCTGCCTTGCCGGACTTATTCTTCCTCGAGCATGCCCCAGGCAACATCGCCGTTGGCCGAAAGGCGCACCTTGTCGCCCTCCACTTCGGCGATCAGTCCGCTGGAGAGATAATGGTGGTGACCCGAATGGGTTCCGCCCTCATGCCCGGCGTCATTCTCGCGCCGGGTGAGCTTGATGCGGTGGCCGTCCATGTGATCGACGGTGCCGACATGGGTGCCGTCAGCGCCGATCACTTCCATGTGCTCCTGAATCTGCGAGGACCAGTCGCGGCTGCCCGCATCAGCACCGGTCACGTTGCGCGAGTCGTTCGGTTCATATTCGCCCATGGCAATTCTCCTGCGAATTCATTGGCTTTGAGCGGGCAAGGTCTCTCGCCCGCCGCTTTCAATCCAACCGTCCGCAGCCCCGCCCGTTCCGGTGTCTGGCGGCCCTTCGCGCCAGTGCGACGGCCCGCATCGCCAGCCCGAGCGTTCCTGCCCCAAAGGACACGATTCTTAGGCGTGGAAAACGCCGCCACTATCCCCGGCAGAGGCCCCCCGCGCGCTTTCGCCAGACCCTGACAGACCCTACATTGACAGAATCAGCACAGGACACCGCCCATGCCCCTTCTTGAAGCCCGCAACACCTACAAGCCCTTCGAATACCCTTGGGCCTACGAGTTCTGGAAGCGCCAGCAGCAGATCCACTGGATGCCGGAAGAAGTGCCGCTGGGCGAGGATTGCCGCGACTGGGCGCAGAAGATCTCGGACCATGAGCGCAACCTGCTGACGCAGATCTTCCGCTTCTTCACCCAGGCCGACGTGGAAGTGCAGAACTGCTACCACGAACAGTACGGCCGCGTGTTCAAGCCGACCGAGGTCAAGATGATGCTCGCCGCCTTCTCCAACATGGAGACGGTGCACATCGCCGCCTATTCGCACCTGCTTGACACCATCGGCATGCCTGAAAGCGAATACGGCATGTTCCTCGAATACGAGGAGCTGAAGGCCAAGCACGATTACCTGCAGACCTTCGGCGTCGACAACGACGAGGACATCGCCCGCACGCTCGCGATGTTCGGCGGCTTCACCGAAGGGCTGCAGCTCTTCGCCTCGTTCGCCATGCTGATGAACTTCCCGCGCTTCAACAAGATGAAGGGCATGGGCCAGATCGTCTCATGGTCGGTCCGTGATGAATCGCTCCACTGCGAAGGCATCACCCGCCTGTTCCACGCCTTCGTCAAGGAACGCGGTTGCCTGACCAAGGCGGTGAAGGAAGACATCATCGATTGCTGCCAGAAGACGGTGCGCCTCGAAGACGCCTTCATCGATCTCGCCTTCGAACAGGGCCCGGTCCCGGGCATGAGCGCCAAGGAAATCAAGCGCTACATCCGCTACATCGCCGACTGGCGCCTCAGCCAGCTCGGCCTGCCCGCGATCTACATGATCGAAGACCACCCCCTCCCCTGGCTCGCCCCGCTGCTCAACGGCGTCGAACACGCCAACTTCTTCGAAACCCGCGCCACGGAATACTCGAAGGCGGCGACCAAGGGTGACTGGAACACGGTATGGTCGAGCTTCGACAAGCGGCGCAGCGCCAAGTCGGCCGCGAATGCCGAAGCGCCGGTTGAGGTGGATGTCGATATGTTCGGCGCTGCGGGGATCGCGGCGGAGTGATTTTGGCGGAGTTGAACAAGTAAAAAAGGGGGGCGGGCGTGCATTATGTTTACTCCCCCCCTCCCCAGTGCCCAAGATGTAGATGATGAGTTCAAAGCTTTATGACACAAGTTTCGGCAGCGCATAACGAGCCTAATAATAGTATCGTTTTCTCTGCGGAGAGATTGCCGCCTGCTGCCTGGCAGGCCATATACTACCACCTTAGTAAAAAAACTGAAACAAATAGAAGACTGTATTCCGGTTCTTTTGAAATTGAAAAGTCTCACATAGTAGATCTTGTGCGTAGGCTTGAACAAGCTATTGTCCCTTTATCGCCAACTGCACAGAAAACAGAAATTTCGATAAATTTTAGACATGACTCATCCGAGAACTTGTCTGATTTATCTAAGTTTTCCGATATAAATGTGGAACACAAGGGAAGTCCAACAAAAAGTATTGCCATTGATTTTGATTTTGTAATCTGTCCAGCGACGGAATTCAAAGTAGAAAAGAATATTCCGCAGAAATTCAAGGTATTTATACTTCTAGATCAGGATTTCTTTCATGACAAAGATCCTGAGCAGGCAGGATTCTTTGATGACGGCGTCGCTGGAAAAAACATCCTGTCTGTTATAGAGTATTCAGATTATGTTATATCGCGCAGTCTTCGGATGGCAATCGATGAATGGGTTGATACACTTACAAAAAGGCATCCTTCTTATATCCTGAAGGCGATACCAAAGTTCGTAAAATTTTCACGCGGTTCCATTCCGTATGTGCTTTCCTCGGCAGCTATCTTCCCAATCATAGGCGTCGATTTTGATGGCTCTGAGAAGATTATTTCAATCGTGACTCTTGCAGTGATGATTGCAATCTTGACTCTCGGTCTATCAAAATTTTTCGTCCGTTGGGTTTTGGACGCGGTCGCCAAAATTCAGCCGACAACTTATCTGCTAATCACCTCAGGTGATTTGAAGCGAAAGAGGGAAATAGAAGAAACCATACGAAGAAGGTCACGTATATTTGGCTTTATCTCTGTTGCCGTAATTACGGCATTTATTGTCGGGGTTTTCTCTGGCGTAACTGCGAATGCTATCGGTAGATTCCTTTAGTCTCAGTCGCGAATGATTGATGCCCACCCCCGGCCCCTCCCGCTTGCGGGAGGGGGGAAGAAGGGGGTCTTGTTTGTGCGGGTGGTGGGGCGCTCTTTCGGACAGGTGGCTGACCATCGTTGCCGCACCAACCTCACCCCCTTGTGCAGCCTCTTGCCCCCCTCCCCCCTTCGACAGGCTCAGGATGAGCGAGAGGGGTTGGGGGTGGGCATCCGGCGTCAGCTGGACCGGTCCTGGCGGCACGCTTCGATGGCAAGCCTGATCGCGGTGGCCACGCCTTCCACATTTTCGCGCACATCGGCGTTGGTGAAGCGCAGGACCTTGTAGCCAGCGTCGCCCATGAATCGGTCCCGCGCCGCATCGTGGGCAAGGCGCAGGTCGTGGCTGTGACCGTCCAACTCGACCACGATCATCAGTTCCCGGCACAGGAAATCGGCGAAGTACGGCCCCACCGGCATCTGGCGGCTGAACTTCGCGCCCAGCGCTCCGCCTGAAAGATAGCGCCAGAGCAGCCGCTCCATCGGCGTCGCCTCGCGTCGCAGGGTGCGGGCGCGGTCGGTGTTGCGGGGTTTGAATTCTCGCATCTTCGGCAGGGTGGCGCGAGTGGGCTTGGCGGCAATGGGAGATGATGCGGGAATGGTGGGTTTTTGTTCGCCTGTTCGGCGAATGCCCACCCCCGGCCCCTCCCGCTTGCGGGAGGGGGGAAGAAAAGGGATCCATCGTTTCAAGCTGCACTCGTTGCCTTCTGGCCCCCCTCCCGCAGGCGGGAGGGGTTGGGGGTGGGCATCCGGCGACAGCCGGACCGTTCAAGCGCAACGCCAGAACCTTGCACCGACCCCACCGCTCCCTTAACGCCGCCAAATGGAACTAGACGACCAGCTCCGCCGCTATTTCGGCACCGACGATCTTGCCGCCACCACGCCCGCCGTGCTCGAAGCCGGGATCGAGCGGATGCTGGTGGATTTCGGGCTGGAGAAGGACCGCGCGCGCAGGTTCGGGTTGTGGACCTTGCTGCACATGCTGGGCAGCGCCCCAGATCTTGACGTGGCGTTCAAGGAAGCGGCGGATCGCGATGCGGCGCGCGATTTCATGGATATGGTCGATCGTGCCGCAAGCGCTGGCTGATCTGCCGCTGCCGACGATGGCGGGTGCCTGGCTCGCGCTGGTCAACCTCCACACCTTCACCGCGTTCTGGTTCGACAAGCGCGCCGCACTGCGTGGCACCTGGCGCACGCCCGAATCCAGCCTGCTGATGGGCGCCTTCCTGGGCGGCACGCCGGGTGCATTCCTTGCCCGACGCCTGTTCCGGCACAAGACGCGCAAGCAGCCCTTTGTCGGCCAGCTTTGGACGATCGCTTTTCTCCAGATCGTGGGGCTGGGCGGCGCGCTCGGCTGGTATGCGGGCGGGATGCTCCAGCACTGACGCAATCGCCGTTTGACGAGGCCTGCCATTGCGCGCAATCTTTCCGCCGGACTGGGAGGATCAGCTTATGCCGGCGCTGTTCTGGGGTTTCGTGGCAATCGTTGTTCTCGTGCTGGGGCTGGCGCTGCTCGCGCTCAAGCCACAGGGACCGGCGCGCGAAAGCCGTCGCGAATCCGGTGACAGTGCGGGCGGAATGTGGTGGGCCACCGATGCCGGCAGCGGCGATTGCGGCGATGGCGGCGATGGCGGCTGCGACTAGCACTCCCCTCGCTTTGCCACGCAAAAAAGGGCGGCTTCCCCCCGGATGCCGCCCCTCCCGTCACCCGCCGTAGCGGGGAGAGAACTTCGCTCAGGCTGAAGCCTGCTTCCCGTAACGGCGACGCGCGACCAGAGCCGCTGCGGCCGCGCCGAACAGGATAACCATCGAAGGCTCGGGCACTTCGGTGCCGCTGCTGGTCGACGACGTGGTCGTGCCGCCGTTCGAGCTGGTGGTCGCGCCGCTCGACGTCGAGGTGGAGGACGAGGTCGAAGATGAGGTTGACGAAGAGGTTGACGAAGAGGTCGAGCTGCTGGTGCTGCTCGATGTCGAGGATGACGTCGACGAGCTCGAGGCAACGTTGCCCGAGGACGTGGACGACGAGGTCGACGAACTCGTGCTGACGTTGCCTGAAGAGGTGCTGACGTTCCCGCTTGAGGTCGAGACGTTGCCCGAGCTGGTGCTGACATTGCCCGACGAGGTGCTGACCGAGCCGCTCGAGGTGCTGACGTTGCCCGAGGAAGTCGAGGTCGAGGTGGAAACGCCGCCGGTCGAAGTGGAGACGCCACCGGTGGTGGTCGAGCTGGTGATGCCACCCGAACTGGTCGAGGTCGAGCCGCCCGAGGTCGACGAGGACGTCGAACCACCCGAGGTGGAGGAGGAGCCGGTGCTGGTGGAGGACACGACGACGCTGCCGCCACCGCCGCTGCTGCCACCGAAGAACCCGCCGAAGAAACCGCCGCCGAACCCGCCGATGCCGCCGCCGCCGATCACCACCGGCACGCCGCCACCGGTCGATCCAGTGGGCTGCGGGGGCATGGGCGGCATGTAGGGCACGGGCACCATCGCCATCTGCGGTGCGGGTTCGCAGGTCTTGGTCGTGGTCGTCGTCACCACGCGGCGCGCACGGTGAACGACGCGCTTGGCCGGGCGCTGGGCAATGCGCTTGGCAGGCTTGGTCGTCTTGACCTTGACCGGCTTCACGTGGTGGATCTCGCCCTTGGAAGGGGCTTCCGACACGTGCACCGCACCGCCGCCGAGCATCGCGCCGCCTGCGGCCGCCGCTGCCAGTTTTGCCAATGCCATCCGAACCGACATGATCGTTGCTTTCGTTCTCGTTCCAGGCGGAGGGCTATCAGACGCAGGTTAATGCTCTGCTGACCCTTCCTTACCTGTCGAAGAACGCAGATGGGCAACGCAGGAGCAATGGCGTTAACCGTCTTCCAAGCCTTGAATCTGCCCGAAAACGGGACCGCAGCCGAGCTGCGGTTAACTCTGTGCCAGAATGGGACCGAACCGGGCGGTGGGATGAAGGCTGGAGTTGACGGTAAGTAACCCTTGGGTTACATGTAACCTTGAAGTTACATATCATCAGGGAGTGCCAAGCGATGTCCGATTCTGCCGAAGCCGCCGATCGCCTCAGCGCGCGGCGCGTACGCGTGATGACGGCGGTGATGATCATCTTCGCCGCCCAGTCCGCGCGCCCCCCTGTCGACATGCCGCAGCGCACCGTCGAATACGTCGGCCATTTCGCCTGGCTCGCGCTGGCGCTGGTCATGCTGCTGATCCTGCGCACTGGCGGCATGTGGCTGCGCGACCCGGTGGCGCGGCGTCTTTCGAACGATGAAGTTACGCGGGCGAACCGGGCCGAGGCGATGGAATGGGGTTTTTCCGCAGCCATGGCGACCGCGATTGTCGGAGCAGTTGTCGCCTCGCTCACCGCAATGCCTTCGGTCTTTGCCTTGCGCATGGTCATTCTCGCAGGAATGTTCGTCGCAACCATGCGCTTCGTCCGGCTGGAGCGTGACGCGCTTGCCTGAGAGACTCACCAATAACCTCAAGGCAACTCGCGAAGGCAAAGGCTGGACTCAGGGGCAACTCGCCGAGGCAATCGGGGTATCGCGCAAGACCATCAACACGGTCGAGAACGAGGTGTTCATCCCCTCCACGGTCATCGCGCTGAAGCTCGCGGCAGCTCTCGGCAAACCGGTCGAGGAGCTATTCCGGCTGGTCGAAGAGTGAGGGTGTGGACCCGGTTGGCGGGGTAAGACCAAGGTGCTGCCACCCCCGATCATTCAGGCACCGCCCCCGCGCCGTGCGGGCGATCATGCCGAGCTGGATCAGGTAAGGCTCGATCACTTCTTCGATCGTGTCGCGCGGTTCGGACAGGCCTGCGGCCAGCGTTTCGACGCCAACCGGGCCGCCCTTGTAGATGTCGGCAATCATCGTCAGGTAACGGCGGTCCTGCAGGTCGAGGCCGATCTTGTCTACCTCGAGCCGGGTCAGGGCATTGTCGGCAATCCCTTGCGTGATCTTCTCGGCGCCTGCCACTTGCGCAAAATCGCGCACGCGGCGCAACAGGCGTCCGGCGACGCGGGGGGTGCCGCGCGAGCGGCGGGCGATTTCGGTGGCGCCGCCCTTGTCGATGCCGATGCCCATCAGCGAAGCCCCGCGCGCGACGACGCGTTCGAGTTCCTCGACCGAGTAGAACTGCAGACGCACCGGAATGCCGAAACGGTCGCGCAGCGGGGTCTGCAGCAAGCCTTGCCGCGTGGTCGCGCCGATCAGGGTGAAAGGTGGCAGGTCAATCCGCACAGACCGCGCCGAGGGGCCTTCGCCGATAATGAGGTCGAGCGCGCGGTCTTCCATCGCCGGATAGAGCACTTCCTCGACCACGGGATTGAGACGGTGGATCTCGTCGATGAACAGGACGTCACCGTGCTCGAGATTGGTCAGCAGCGCCGCCAGATCGCCCGCCTTGGCGATGACCGGACCGGAAGTGGCGCGGAAATTGACGCCGAGTTCGCGCGCGATGATCTGCGCGAGCGTGGTCTTGCCAAGGCCCGGCGGGCCGAAGAATAGCACATGATCCATCGCCTCGCGCCGCATCTTGGCGCTTTCGATGAACACCTGCAGGTTGTCCTTGGCCGCCGCCTGCCCGACGAACTCGGCCAGCGTCTTGGGCCGCAGCGCGGCATCCTGATCCTCGATCTGCGAAGCGGGGGAGAGGAGGGGGTTATCGGTCATCTGTCCTGGCAATTCTGTGCGGCGTAATCCCAGGACCCGCCGGCATCGAGGCAACTGTCGATGGCAACCTCAGCACTTCCAAAATGCCAAATGAGCGCCAAGCCGCCCGCAAGCGAGCCGAGTAGCAACATGCGTTTCACCCCGCCGCCCTTTTCAGCGCCACCCTCACCAGATCGTTCAGCCCCGCATCCTCGCCCAGTTCCTTCACCGCAGCGGCCACGGCGGAGCTTGCCACCGCAGGTTTGAAGCCAAGGTTCTGCAATGCCGAAACCGCATCCGCGCTGGCGTTGCCGGGAGGCGGGGAGAATACTTCACCGTTGCCCATGCCGACTGGAGAGGCGTAGCCTGCGAGGCCGCCGGCCTTGTCCTTCAGCTCGTTGACGATGCGGCTGGCGAGCTTTGGGCCGACGCCGTTGGCGCGGGCGACCATGGCGCTGTCTCCGTGGGCGCAGGCGCGTTGGAGTTCTTCGATCGAGAGGGCCGAAAGAATGGCCAGCGCCACCTTGCTGCCGACGCCCTGCACCGCCGTCAGCAGGCGGAACCAGGCGCGTTCCCCGGCGCTGGTGAAGCCGATCAGGCGCTGGTCGGTCTCGCTCACCTGCATTTCGGTGTGGACGACCACCTTGTCGCCCCGGATGCCTAGGTGGGTCAGCGTCTTGGCAGAGCACTGCACGAGATAGCCGACGCCGTTCACGTCGATCACGGCCCAATCGGGCCCGGTGTCATCGAGAATGCCTGTCAGCTTGGCGATCATGGTTTGTTCCTATGGCAGGGAACTCGGGAACGGGCAAGCGGGCGAATGGCCGCGAGCTTTCCATAGACTATGTCGTCCCGGCGAAGGCCGGGACCCATTGCTTCTCGGGTGTGCGAAAGTCGTGGGTTTCGGGCATGCAGTGAGGTCATGGGCCCCGGCATTCGCCGGGGTGACGGGGGATGCGGGATGACGCGGGAAAGGAGGCGGGCGTCAGCTTGGGGTCAGCGATGGCTGCCGAGCATGTTGCCGTGGGTGATCGCCACGGCGAGGGCATCGGCGGCGTCTTCGCCTGCAAGGTGCACGCCCGGGAGCAGGATCTTGAGCATGTGCTGGACCTGCTGCTTTTCCGCGCCGCCCGTGCCGACCAGCGCCTTCTTGATGACCTTGGTGGGGTATTCGGCCACCGGGATGCCCGAGCGCGCCACGGCGACCATGGCGACGCCACGCGCCTGCCCAAGCTTCAGCGTCGACTGCGGATTGACGTTGACGAAGATCTCTTCGACCGCGCCGCTATCGGGCTTGTAGATATCGATCACGGCGGCAAGCGCGGAATCGAGTTCGACAAGGCGCTCTGCCATGGTCGCCTTGTTGTCGGTGCGGATCTGGCCGTTGGCGACGTGGCTGAGGCGACTGCCTGACTTGGCGATGACGCCCCAACCGGTCACAGTGAGGCCGGGGTCAATCCCGAGGATGATCATGTCAGAGCTTCAGTCCGAAACGCGGGGCCAGTTGCATCATCGCAAGGTAAAGCAGCACCGTCAGCAAGCAGCCTGCGACAAGCGCTATCCAGAAGGACACGCCATGGCGCAGCAGTACGGGGATCAGCAGGAACATCGGCAGGCTCGGCAGCACGTACCAGAAGGTCGCCTCGGCATGGATCGCCATGTTCTCGGCATCGGGGCGGGCGTTCCACAGGAACACCATCCCGAGCACCGAGACGAGGGGCAGCGATGCGATAAGGGCCCCGACGGTGGGGAGCTTGCGCCCGATCTCGGAGATCAGCGCGATCAGGAGTCCTGAAAGCACGGCCTTGATGGCTAATGGCATCATCGCTCAGTAGATCATCTCGAAGGGGCCGCCGGGCACTTCCGCGCCCTCCCAAGCCTCGGGGGCTGACCGGTTGAGGGCGAGCCATGCGTCCGTGCTGAAGCCCGTGCGCGACGGGCAGGAAAGGCTGGCAATCGTGGCGGGTTCGGCGTCTCCCTGAAGCACTTCGATGCCGGAAGACCTGCGACCGGGGTTTTCGTTCAGCGAACCGGTTTCATCGACATGGACGACGTAATGCGTCTTGCCGTTGGTGATGCGGATGTAGTCCTGGTTCAGGCCGCCCTGACTGCGATTGCCGCCGGTGTGGATGTTGCTCCAGTCCGGCGTGCTGCTGACTTCGATCTCTGGCTTGCCCGGCCTGCCGTAGCGATAGCGGAGCGCGTTGCGGCCAAGGCAGACGCTGCCGAGTTTTGCCCCGAACCGGCAGGAGTAAACCACCCGTTCGGCGCCAGCGCAGAGACTGGCGGGCGGTGCGAGGCCAGGGCGTGCAGGCTCCGCCACCGACCCGTGGGTTGCGAGCAGCACGGCAAGTGCGGCGGCAAAGCGCAAGGCTGCCGCCGCCTTGTGCATCAGCCCAGCTTTTCCATCACTTCGTCGGGGATCTCGTAGTTGCCCCAGACGGTCTGCACGTCGTCGTCATCGTCAAGCACGTCGATCAGCTTGAGCAGCGTGGCGGCGTCGTCTGCCGAGACTTCGGTCTTCAGGTTCGGGCGCCAGGCGAGCTTGACGCCTTCGGCTTCGCCGAGGGTCTTTTCGAGTTCGCGGGCGACTTCGTGGAGGTTCTCGATCGCGACCCAAATCTGGTGGCTGCCGGGGTTCTCGTCCCCGTCGCCAGCATCGGATTCGACGTCGTCTGCTCCGGCTTCGATGGCGGCTTCGAGGACCTTTTCCTCGTCACCGACCTTGCCGGGGTATTCGATCAGGCCGAGGCGTTCGAAGCCGTGGCTCACCGCGCCAGAGGCGCCGAGGTTGCCGCCGTTCTTGGCAAAGGCAGTGCGCACGTTGGTCGCGGTGCGGTTGCGGTTGTCGGTCAGCGCCTCGACGATGATCGCCACGCCGCCCGGGCCGTAGCCTTCGTAGCGCACTTCCTCGTAGTTATCGCCTTCGCCCTTCGACGCCTTGTCGATGGCGCGGGCGATGTTGTCCTTCGGCATCGACTGCGCCTTGGCCGCGTTGACAGCGGCGCGCAGGCGCGGGTTCATGTCCGGATCGGGCAGGCCCATCTTGGCAGCCACGGTGATTTCGCGGCTGAGCTTGGAAAACTGTGCAGAGCGCTTTTTGTCCTGCGCGCCCTTGCGGTGCATGATGTTCTTGAATTTGGAATGGCCTGCCATGGTCCGTCTTCTTGCGGGTCTGAGTCTGATGTGCCCCTAGCCGAGACAGGGCATTCCGGCAATCGGTGTGGCGCGGTCAGGATTTTGCGGGCATCAATGGCCCCATGATCCGTGACCTCCTTGCCGAACTCCTTGCCTTTCTACGCCGACCCGCACCGATGCAGGCATCGGGATTTCAAGCCGATGGCGCGATCTCTCGCTGGCTGGTGCTGACGGTATTCCAGATACTGTTGCTCGGCTTCGTCGTCATGCCGATCATGCTCGCGTGGCAGAAAGCCTTCGCCCTGCCCTCGCCCGACGCCTTCGAAGGGCTGGGACCGCTGGCGCTATGGGGCGGGGCGGTCCTGCTCGGGCCGGTGCTGGAGGAGTTGTTCTTTCGCGGCTGGATGAGCGGGACACGGCGTGCACTCTGGCTCATGGCCGTGGTCGTGGCTGGGCTGGCCCTTTTTGTCGCACTGGGCCGGGGCAAGCCTCTGGTCGGCGGTGGCATCCTGCTGGCGACAGTCGTCGTGGCAGCGATCGTCTGGTGGCGATTGCGGAAGCGAACGGACGTACCGGCCGGGTTCGTGCGGGCGTTCCCGGCACTGTTCTATCTTACGACAGCCGTCTTCGCCGCGATGCACCTGTTCAACTATCCCTCGATCAGCCTGCTGGCGGTGCCGATGGTCCTGCCGCAGTTCTGGTCGGGCGTGATGTTCGGGCACATGCGCGTGCGGATCGGCCTTGCCGGATCGATCCTCAACCACATCGCCTCTAATGCGATCATGCTGACCGCGGCATTGCTCGGGGGCTGATACTTAGAGGAATGCGTGTCCGGGCGGGCTGGCACCGGTCATGGCGCGGCTGACCGAGCAGGCGATCAGCAATTGCATGGTCGTCACCGCAGCGGTGACGGTGAAGGAGGGTAGCAAGGGAACGAGCCCCATCGAGACGTCGGCCTTCGGTGTGATGGTCTGCAATACGGTGCCCAGCGCAATTATGATCAGCGCCGCCAAGACCACATACGTCGCCCGTAGCGCCTCGCTGATGCCGGTGATCCCGTCGCCATTAAGGCGGGCGAACATCAGGACGTAGGCCGGCATGATCACGGCATCTCCCGCGAATCCGACCATTTCGGGCCAGGGCGGCCCGATAGCCGCGCGACGCAACGTCGTGCCAAGGACAATGACGAAGGCAATCTCAGCGAAAATCCCGAGCAGCAATATCCCTCCGGCCGCGCCCCATTGCGGCTCTTGCCTGAGCCCGTCGCTGCCGGTCAGCGACGAGATCAGGACGATCGCGCCAGCAAGGAACACAAGGTGGACTGCCATCCCCGCCAGAAACGGGAACACCGCTTCAAACTGACCCCCGCCCAGACCCGGCATGAAGGCGAGGCTCGTGCGGACTCGCGCGATCATGCCGATGACCAGAAGGAACAGCGCGACCCAGACTGCTGGATGCCGCCACATTCCAAGGCCGCCGCGTAGCGCGCCGACCACGTTGCGCAAGAACATCGCTCAGAGCACCACGGCGGTTCCGCTGACGCTGACCATCAGCATCGAGCCGCGGGCACCGATGGTTTCATAGTCGAAGTCGACCCCGATCACGGCGTTTGCGCCGAGCGCATGTGCCTTGGCTTCGAGTTCCTGCAGCGCCTGTTCACGGCCGCGCGACAGGACTTCCTCGTACTTGCCGGAGCGGCCTCCGAAGATGTCGGTGATCGATGCGAATATGTCGCGTACGATGTTCGCGCCGAGGATGACTTCGCCGGTCACAACGCCGAGATAGCGCTGGACGGGCCGACCTTCGATCAGGCTGGTGGTGGATACGAGCATGCTGGCCTCCCTGTTGCATGAGCGAGGCTAGCAGCTTGTCGGCAGTCGTCCAGTTAACCTTCGGCCGCAGGCATCAGTCGATGCCGAGAGCGTTCTTGTAGGTTTCAAGCACGGCTTCCATCTCGCGACGGTCGTCGGGCTTCATCTTACGCAGGCGGACGATCTGGCGCATGATCTTGGCGTCGTAGCCGGTGGACTTGGCTTCGCTGTAGACGTCCTTGATGTCGTCGCCGATGCCCTTCTTTTCCTCTTCGAGGCGTTCGATGCGCTCGATCAGGAGGCGCAGGCGGTCATCGGCGGTTTCGGCCATCGGGAAAGTCTCCGGGTAGGATTGCGTGAATCGGTTGGCCGCGCTGATAGCGGCGGCGCGGGATTCGGGCAAAGACGGGGCTGTGGATAGTTGCGGTCAGTGACCGGGGGCGTTCTTCTTGACGCTCTCAGCCATGCGCGCGAGCTGCTCGGGCGTCGCTTCCGTCTGGTAGCGGGCCTTCCATTCGGCAGCTGGCAGGCCGTGGATCACTTCGCGTGCGGCGGCCTTGTCGCCTTCGAAGCCGCCTTCGATGATCCAGTCGGCAAGGCAGTTGCGGCAGAATCCCGAAAGCCCCATCAGGTCGATGTTCTGGGCATCGTGGCGATGCTGGAGGTGCTTCACGAGGCGGCGGAAGGCGGCAGCCGCTACGGAATCGGGCAGCGCATCGATTGCATTCGTATCCACTGTAAACATCCTTGGGTTTTGAAATGGCATGGGCCATAGCGCATCGCGCAAGTTTCATAAGGAGTACCTAAGCCGTGGCCAAGCTCGATCCTCGCGAACGCAAGGTAAAGATTCTCGCCACGGTCGGCCCCGCCAGCCGCGAGCCGGAAATGCTCGAAAAGCTCTTCCGCGCAGGCGCCGATGCCTTCCGCGTGAACATGAGCCATGGCGAGCATGCGATCCACGCCGAGACGATCGCGAACATTCGCGCGCTCGAAAAGAAGATGAACCGCCCGATCACGATCCTGTGCGACCTTCAGGGACCGAAGCTGCGTGTCGGCCAGTTCAAGGAAGGCCGCGCGGTGATCCACCACTCGGGCCACTTCACGCTCGACCGCAATCCCGAGCCGGGCGACGAAACCCGCGTCTGCCTGCCGCATCCCGAACTGTTCGGGGTGCTGCAGAAGGGCCAGCGCCTGCTGATCGACGACGGCAAGCTGCGCCTGCGCGTGATCCGGGCGGACATGAACGAGATCCTGTGCTCGGCTGAAGTCGGCGGTGTGATCTCGGATCGCAAGGGCGTGAACGTGCCCGATGCCGTGGTGCCGGTGCCGGCGCTGACCGAGAAGGACCGGCGCGACCTGTCGTTCGCGGTAGAGCAAGGCGCGGACTGGATCGCGCTGTCGTTCGTGCAGCGCCCCGAGGACGTGGCCGAGGCACGCCGCCTGATGGGCGGATATGGCTCGCTCATGGCCAAGATCGAAAAGCCTGCGGCGATCTCGCGGCTGGAAGAGATCATCGAGCTTTCGGACGGCATCATGGTCGCGCGCGGCGATCTGGGCGTCGAGCTGAACCCCGAGGAAGTGCCACCGCTGCAGAAGCGCATCGTCGAAAGCGCGCGTCGCCAGGGCAAGCCAGTCGTCGTTGCCACGCAGATGCTGGAATCGATGATCGAGGCGCCGACGCCGACGCGCGCCGAAGTGTCCGACGTCGCCAACGCGGTCTATGACGGCGCCGATGCGGTCATGCTTTCGGCCGAAACCGCTGCCGGTGCCTGGCCGGAAGAGGCGGTGACGATCATGCATCGCATCGCCGCGCAAGTCGAAGCCGATCCCGGATATGGCGCGCGCGTCCACTTCATCGAGACCCTGCCCGACCCGACGACCGCCGATGCTCTCGCACAAGCCGCTGCGAGCATCGCCAACACCCTGCCGATCGCCGGCATCATCGTATTCACCGGCTCGGGCTCCACCGCCCGCCGCGTGGCGCGCGAACGTCCCGGCGTGCCGATGCTGGTGCTCACCCCCTCGCAGAAGACTGCCCGCAAGGTCGGCCTGCTGTGGGGTGCCCATGCTGTCAGCACCAAGGACATCGGCAGTTTCGAGGAAATGATCGGCAAGGGCAAGCGCATGGCCCTGCGCCATGGCTTCGGCAAGGCAGGCTCGCGACTGGTCGCGCTGGCAGGTGTTCCGTTCGGAACGCCGGGGGCTACGAACCTGCTTCATGTCGTGACGTTGACCGGCAACGAGCTGGATCAACACAGCTGACATTTATGCAAATATGCCACATGACGTGTAAGATTTAATTGCTCACTTGAAAACAGGTTGAATGCTGGTGAGCAGCAGGCATTTACGGCTCCACAACATAATCGGGAGCTGTGAATGCCAATCACTTCAAAGAGGGCCGTCCGTGCAATCTCCGGCGGGCTCAGTGCGCTCGCGCTCGTCGCCTCGGGCGCGGGGGTTGCCCTTGCGCAGGAAGCTACGGAAGGGCAGGAGCAGTCGGCTATCGATGCGCTCAACGCAGACATCATCGTCACGGCCACCAAGAAGATGGACGTCGAGAACGTCCAGGCGGTGCCGATGGCGATCACGGCCTTCAATGCCCAGACCTTGCAGACGCTGCAGGTCCGCGACCTGCAAACCCTGACATTCAGTGCGCCCAACGTCTCGCTCGATCAGATCGGCACGTCGCGCGGTACGGCCAACTTCTCGATCCGCGGCCTCGGCGTGAACAGCTCGATCCCCTCGATCGATCCCACCGTCGGCGTCTTTGTCGATGGCGTCTACATCGGGGTGAACAGCGGTCTGGTGTTCGACGTGTTCGATCTCGGCTCGGTCGAAGTTGCCCGCGGGCCGCAGGGCATTCTCTATGGCCGCAACACCACGGGCGGCGCGGTGCTGGTCAATACGGGTGATCCGACCTCGGATTTCCGCGGCAATTTCCGGGTTTTCTACGAAGGACCGGTCGATTCCGGCAGGGGGTCGGGCAACTTTGCCGCGCAGGCAGTGGTTTCGGGTCCGCTGATCAAGGACAAGCTCAACTTCAAGATCGCCGGATACGTCAACAACGACCAAGGCTATTTCCGCAACCAGTTCGATGGCAGCAACTTCGGCAAGGCCAATACCGAGATCGTGCGCGGTGCGCTGGAATTCCTGCCGACCGAAGCCATCCGGATGGTCGCAAAGGTCGAATACTTCACCAGCGACGGCGATGGCCCTGCCGCGCAGAACCGTGCCCGGTTCAAGCGCGATACCTTCGACTTCTCGGTCGACAACCGCGGATTCTATCGCAATGAGGCATGGTTCGCCACGCACAAGACCGAGATCGACATCGGCGACGGCCAGCTGACCAACATCTTCGGCTTCCGCGATTTCAAGTCTTCCACAAGCGGAGACATCGACGCCTTGCCAGTGTTCCGTTTCCATTCGGAATCAGCCTTCAACCAGCGGCAGTATTCGAACGAGCTGCGCTACAACGTGCGCCTGGGTGATCTTGATCTGACCACGGGCGGCTTCTGGTTCCAGCAGAATCTCGGCTATGATGAAGTGCGCCGGTTCCCTTCCTTCATCAGCCCGCTGGGCCCGAGCATCGGTGGCGGCAGGCAGGACCACGACGTGCTCGGACTCTTCGCAGCCGGTGACTACGACGTGACCGAGAAACTGACTCTGACCGCCGGCCTGCGCTGGTCGCGCGAAACAAAGGATGTGGCAGTCACCTATATCCGCCCGCGGGCGAATTGTTCGGTCATTGCGGGCACCTGTGCCACGTCCGGGCGCAACACCGCGATTCCCGGCGCGCTGCCGGCCGAAAACAACGGCTTCACGGACAAGCGCACCTGGGAGAACTGGGGGCCGAAACTGGGCTTCCAGTACAAGTTCAACGGCGATGCGCAGGTCTATGGCAGCTGGTCGCGGGCGTTCCGTTCCGGCGGCTACAACTTCCGCATCACCAACGCGCGCGCGTTCGAACTGCTGGCCGGCGTGGGTGGACCCAACCCCAACTACGCCTTCGACGAGGAGCAGGTCGACAGCTACGAAATCGGCGTGAAGTACCGCACGCCCGACCGCAAGCTGACGGTCAACCTTGCCGCCTTCCGCACCGAGGTGGGCAACATGCAGCGCGAAGTGAACGAGGGTTCGGCAGCGGGCGTGGCGCAGTCGATCTTCAACACCGCCGATGCCCGGATCGACGGTATCGAGGGTGAGGGGCGTTTTGCCGTGAACAAGCATCTGCTGCTCACGGCCAACTTCGGCTACATCGACGGACGCTACACCAAGGTGCTTTTCGATCTTTCGAGCGACGGTGCCGTCAATGCCGCCGACCGTGCGCTGGCTCTGCCGCGCTTGCCGAAGTGGACCTATGGTGCGGGCGCGGTGCTCGATTTCCCCACCGGCGAGGATTCCAGCATTCTGGCGCGCGCCAACTGGCAGTTCCGCGATCGCTTTGCCTATACCGACAACAACTTCGGCTGGATCGCGTCTGCCAACAACCTCGACGCCTCGATCAGCTACAATACCGGCGGGCTCACTTTCACGCTCTATGGCCGCAACCTGCTCGATCAGGTGCAGCATGGTGGTGATACGCAGATCGGTAGTGGCGCTGCGCAGATCCCGGTGTTCGGCGGACCTCTGTCGACCGGAGTGAACCGCCCGTTCGCCGAGAATCCCGCCGTCGGCACGTTCTCGCCACTCACGCGCGGCCGCGTCCTCGGTGTGGAACTGAACGCCAACTTCTGATGAGGAGGACGCTGCGCGGTTCAGGAATTGCGCAGCGTCGCTGTCAGTCGCGCATCAGTTCTGCTTGGTCTTGATCGCGGCCAGCCTCGGAGCCTCGCGTCCGGCGCGCTTCTCGGCGGCGACAATGCAGTTCTTGCCCGCTTTCTTGGCGGCATAGAGTGCAGCGTCGGCAATCGGCACGATGTCGGTTGCCGACGTTGCCGTTTCGGGGATGGTGGCCACGCCGAGCGATGCCGAAATCGCACATTCGTGGCTGGCGCTCAGGGATTCGATGCGCTGGCGCAAGATCTCTGCCTTCTCCAGCACGTCCTCCAGCGAGCAGTCCGGCAGGATCGCGACCAGTTCTTCCCCGCCATAGCGGCAGACGACGTCGGTCGGGCGCAGGCAGCCGACAATCTGGGCGGCGACGTCACGCAGCACCGCATCGCCCTTGGCATGGCCGTGCTCGTCGTTGAGCTTCTTGAAGTTGTCGAGGTCCAGCATGATCACGGCCGTGCTCGCCCCTGAGCGCGACCCAAGCGAGACGAAGCGTTCGAGTGCATCCTCCATGTAGCGCCGGTTGTAGAGCCCGGTCAACGGATCGCGCAGCGACTGCGTGCGCAGCTTCTCGCGCAGGGCAATGTTCGAAAGGGCGAGCGACATGGAGTCGGCCAGCGCTCGGCCGAGACGGCTCACATTATGGACCTTGGACTCCGCGTCGGCCTCCTTCTCTGCCTCGTCCCTTGCGAGGATCAACAGACCGTGAAGTTGTCCGCATGCCATCATTGGAATTTCCACCGTCGCCACTGTGCCTGCATGATGGGCACAGCACAGTCCGTTGATGGAAGGCACGTTCACGTGGGTCTTGCCGCGTTTGAGAGCCCAGCAGTTCGCAGGCGAAAGTGCGGGCAGCGGATCATAGCCCTCAGGCAGGTCCCATGATCGGGTCAGATCGAGCCGATCGCGCGAGTTGTTGAAAACGTAGAGCGCAACGCCGTGCTCGGGCAGCAAGCGCTTTGCAGTGGCCATGAGCACCGCACCAGCATCGTCGTAGGTTTCCGCTGCCTGCAGCATGTCTGTCATGCTGAAGAGCTCGTCGGTCTGCCAGCGTGCCCGTACAGTGCTTTCGTGGTCTGCCGCCTTCTGACGAAACTCGCGCAGGGCGACGCTACGAAGGCCCAATTGCGTCAGTGCTGCAGCACAAAGTACTGCCAGCAAGACATTGAGCATGGGATCGCCAAAGTCATTGTCGATCAGATTGTGAACGGCGGCCAGCGCGATTCCGATGAGGTGCAGAAGCACGAGAACGAGATAGATCACGCGCCTTGGTACTATCGAGTATTCCTGGGCGCTGTCATCTGCAAATCTGGAAGCCTGGTCCACGCGCTGCTCCGCCTGCAATCGACGCAGGTTACGCAAGACGTTCTGCAGCCTGGTAAAGTCCCAACCCGACGCATTGCGCAAGGATGCGGTGATCCTTCGCTAACCATAAGGTGCCAGCGGCGCCCACGTTGACCTGCCGACGTGCTGCGCCGTCAGCGGGCGCCGAACAATGCCGATCCGACCCGGACATGGGTCGCGCCAAGCTGCACCGCAGTCTCGAAATCGTCGCTCATGCCCATTGACAGGGCGGCAAGGCCGTTGTCGTCCGCCAGCTTGTCGAGCAGCGCGAAGAATGGTGCGGCCTCGATCCCGGCGGGTGGCACGCACATCAGTCCGATGACGTCGAGGCCGGCTTCGCGCGCCTGCGCCAGCAAGGCGGGAAGGTCTGCCACGGCGCAGCCACCCTTCTGCTCCTCGTTGCCGATGTTGACCTGTACGAAGCAGGGCACCTTGCGTCCCAGCTTGTCCTGCGCCTTGCCCAATGCTGTGACGAGGCTGGGGCGATCAACCGAGTGGATGCAGTCAAACAGTGCGATGGCGTCCTCGGCCTTGTTCGACTGCAGCTGGCCGACGAGGTGCAATTCGACATCGGGATACGCGGCGCGGATTGCGGGCCACTTGTCCTGCACCTCCTGCACCCGATTCTCGCCGAACACACGCTGCCCTTGCGCAATCAGAGCGAGGATTGCCTCGGCGGGCTTGGTCTTGGATACGGCGACCAGCGTCACGTCCTCGGCATTGCGTCCGGCAATGCGGGCGGCCTTGGCGATGCTGGCGCGGACCTGTTCGAGCGGTGATGAGGGTACTGCCTGTTCCATGGCGCGGTGCTATAGCGCGGCGATGGGAAAGCGCCAGACCATCGCAAGGGCCCAGACCACCGCAAGGGATTTGCCGCGACGCGTATTGCTAAGCGATGCGCGCAATGACGCAGGCCTTGAGCGCGCCCTGTCGCGGATGGGGGGCGGCGATGCGCTGGCGTTCCGGCATTATCATCTTGCCGGCCCGGCTCGGCGCGCTCGGTTCGTGACTTTGCGAATGCTGGCACAAAGGCGCGGGGTCGCCGTGATCGGTGCACGGGTGCCGCGAAGCTGGGGCCTTGACGGCGTCTATGGATCACCCCGCGCGGTCGCAGGGCAGAGCGGCTTGCGGCTGGCCACCGCGCATTCGCTGGCCGAGATCGGAGCGGCGGTCAGGGCAGGGGCGCATGCGATCCTGCTTTCGCCAGTGTTCCCGACGCGATCGCACCCCGGAGCGCCGGTGCTGGGCGCGGTCAAATTTCTGCTGTTGGCCCGACGCTCACCGCTTCCGGTGATCGCGCTGGGCGGGATGACAGCGGCGCGGGCCGCGCGATTGCCGGTGCACGGTTGGGCTGCGATCGATGGGCTTGCCGTAACGCCTTGATTGGTCGCAATTCCTGTCGGGATTCTTGACGGTGAGTCCCGTTCGGGCGCATGATGTGTTCGGCAAGGGCAGGGATTAGGCAAAGACATGGCAAGCCGGGCAGCAAACACCGCGAAAGGGCGGACCGCCAGCGTGCGGGACGCTGGATCGCGCGCGCCCGGAAAGCGCAGCTCCGGCCTGCGCGGGGCAGACTGGCGTGCGGTCCTGCGCCGTTCGCTGCGCCGCAGTCTCGAACTGCTCGGCGGCGGAATCATGGCCGCCGCGCTGCTGTTCCTCGCGCTCGCGCTTGTCAGCTATACCCAGACCGATCCTTCCGGCAGCACCGCTTCGGGCAGCCCGGTGGAGAACTGGATGGGGCTGGCCGGAGCATGGGCCTCTGACAAGGTGCTGATGCTGTTCGGTTTGCCCGGTGCCTTGCTGCTCCCGCTGATGTGGGTGTTCGCGCGGCGCATGTGGGAAGCCGAGAGCGACCTGATCGACATCGACGAGGAAGACGAGGACGGCGAGGCGGTGCCCGCACCGCGCTGGTGGCGTCCAGCGCTTGTCCTGCTGCTGGCCATGGCGCTGATCGGCACGGCACTTGCGCTCTGGGCTTCGAGTACGGCAAGCCGCCTGCCGGCAGGCCCGGGGGGCCTTTCAGGGCTTCTTGGTGCCGCAGCGATCAACGCGCTTGCAAGGCTCGTTCCGCAAATTGCCCCGCAGTGGATCAGCGTGCCGCTCGGCCTCGTTGCACTGGTCGGAGGGCTGGCCCTTGCGGCAAGGGTCTTTGCTTTCGACTGGGCGCAGATGCTCACGCTGCCGCCGTTCCTCCGCCGCGCGCCGCAGGACATTGACGGCGACGAGGATGCCGAGGACGAAACGCCTGCTCCCTCGCCCCGCAAGGACCGCCGCGACAAGGAAGCGCGCGCCGCTGCCGACAGCATCGACCTCGAGGACGTGCTGGCGCAGCGCAAGCCTACCGAGATCAGCGATCCCACGCGTACGCCGACGGTTGCCGCAGCTCCGCCCAAGGCACGACAGGGCGATCTGTTCGACAACAAGTACGAATTGCCCTCGATCGACCTGCTGGTCGAAGCGCCGGCAGGCTCGGTGCAGAAGATCGACAAGCTGGCGCTCGAACGCAACGCGCGCCTGCTCGAAAACGTGCTCGACGATTTCAACGTGAAGGGCGAGATCACTGCCGTGCGCACGGGTCCGGTGGTCACGATGTACGAACTGGAACCGGCGCCAGGCATCAAGGCCAGCCGCGTGATCGGCCTTGCCGACGACATCGCCCGCAACATGAGCGCGATTTCGGCGCGCGTCTCGGCCATTCCCGGCCGCACCGTCATGGGCATCGAATTGCCCAACGCGATCCGCGACATGGTTGGCTTCCGCGAGCTTGTTGCCTGCGAAAAGTTCGTCAGTTCCAAGGCGCTGCTGCCGATCATTCTGGGCAAGGATATCTCGGGCGAGCCTATCGTGGCTGACCTTGCCACGATGCCGCACCTGCTGGTTGCGGGCACCACCGGCTCGGGCAAGTCGGTCGGGCTCAACTGCATCCTGCTCTCGCTGCTCTACCGCCTGACGCCCGCGCAGTGCCGCATGATCCTCGTCGATCCCAAGGTGCTCGAACTCAAGTCCTACGACGACATCCCGCACCTGCTCTCGCCGGTGGTGACCGAGCCGTCGAAGGCGGTGCGTGCGCTCAAGTGGGCGGTCGAGGAAATGGAGCGGCGCTATCGCCAGATGTCCTCGATCGGCGTGCGCAACATCTCGGGCTTCAACGAGAAAGTCCGCGCGGCGCAAGCCAAGGGCAAGCCGCTCGGCCGCCGCATCCAGGTCGGCTTTGATCCCGATACGGGCGAGGAACTGTTCGAGGAACAGCAGCTCGATTACGAAGTGCTGCCGCAGATCGTGGTCATCGTCGATGAGCTGGCCGACCTCATGGTCACCGTCGGCAAGGAGATCGAAGTCCTGATCCAGCGCCTTTCGCAGAAGAGCCGCGCGGCAGGCATCCACCTGATCATGGCCACGCAGCGCCCGTCGGTCGACGTCATCACCGGCGTGATCAAGGCCAACCTGCCGACGCGCATCTCGTTTGCCGTGACCAGCCGCATCGACAGCCGCACGATCCTTGGCGAACAGGGCGCAGAGCAGCTGCTGGGCAAGGGCGACATGCTCTACAAGCCGAACACCGACCCGATAAAGCGCGTCCACGGCCCATTCGTTTCGGACGAGGAAGTCGAGAAGGTCGCCGATCACTGGCGCGGGCAGGGCAGCCCGGACTACGTCGATTCGGTCACCGAAGAGCCCGAGGATGGCGGTTTCGGCTTCGACGATATCGACAGTGCCTCGGACAACCCGGAAGACCGCAAGTACCGCCAGGTGTGCCAGCTGGTGTTCGAAAGCCAGAAGGCTTCGGCCAGCTGGATCCAGCGCCAGATGGGCGTCGGCTACAATACCGCATCGAAGTGGATCGAGCGGATGGAAGCCGATGGTCTGGTAGGGCCGGCCAACCATGTCGGCCGTCGGGAGATCTATCGCGACAAGGACGGTAACGTCTTGTGATTGTTCACGCGGACCTTACCCGGGTGAACAATTCGCAATTCCATTCTCAGGGAAACTTCAGGCTGTTTGTTGCTGGCAATTAACGGGCTCCTAAGCTTGCTCGTCTAGCTTGTGCAGCATGACTGGTGGGATCGGACGTTGGCTGTGCCTCTTCGTCCTGCTGTTTGCTGGCGCATTGCCAGTGACGGCAGGGGCGCAGAACGTTCGTCCCGAGCGCATGTGCCACGCCGATGCAGCGGTGGGCGAAAGGTGGGCCGACGTCGATGCCCGGCCTGAACGCTGGCGCTGCGACAACGGTGGCTGGAGCCTCTCGACCGACGCCGTGCTCGTCCGTTTCGAACTGGGGCAGGCCGAAGGTCGTGTCCTGCCGCAAAGCGTCGTCACGCATACGGGCAATTTCGAACGCATCGACGTGGGGGTGATCGAAGCCAACGGGAAGGCCCGATGGTTTTCGTCGTGGCCAGCGGACGTCCACCACCTGGCGACAGGTCCCTACATGGTTGTGCCTGTGCCGGGCGTAACGTCCGATACCCGCGCGGTCGCAGTGCGCGTAGTCCGTCCTTGGAGCAAGACCACGCTCAGCGAGATGCGGCTCGATCCGTTTCCCGAAGGCAGCGGCTGGCCCTTGCAAAGGATCGTGGCGATGGCGGCGATCTGCGGGATGCTGCTCGTGCCACTCCTGATAAACACCGCCTTCTATTCGGTCCTGCCTGAACGCTACGTCATCTGGCATCTCGTGATGGTGGCATCGATGCTGGTGCAGGCGGCTTTTGCCACCGGCTTCTTCCATGTCATGTTCGGCTTTCATGCCCTGTGGGAATGGCAGGCCTCCAACATAGCCTTCTCGACAATGGCCGGAGCGGCCCCGATGTTTGCGGCAACGTTCATCGAGGCCGATGCGCTGTCACACCGCCTGCGCCGTCTGGCCACGCGGACCGGGCCGGCAGTCTGGGCTGTCGGCATCGTGTGTTCGATTCCGGCAGAAGCCGTGCGGTCGTGGTCTGCCCCTGCGATGCACATCTCGATCGGGGCAGTGATCATCGTGCTGGCGACGATGCTCTGGGATGCAAGGCGTCGCGGCAGCAGGTTCGTGGGGCTTCAGATCGTGGCATGGACGCCGATCATGGCCATCGGCTCGTGGCGGATCATCGCCTACCTCGTGCCCGGTCTGCATCCGACCGAAGCCATCGAGCTGTACCAGCTGGCACTGGCGCTCGAAGTGCTGGTGACCGCGCTCGGCATCGTCAATCGCTTCGTTGCGGTGCGCCAGGAGCGCGACCGCGCCACCGCGCGCGCGCTCGAACTCGAAGGCGTGGCCGACCGCGATCCGCTGACCGGCCTGCGCAACCGGCGGACGATCGAAAAGCGCTTTGAGAACCTGTTCGAACGCGGATTCCGCACCATGGCGGTGATAGATCTCGATCATTTCAAGGTGGTCAACGATACCCACGGCCATTCCACCGGCGACATTGTCCTGCGTGCAGCCGCCGGGGCCCTGACCGACGATCGCGACACCAAGGCCATCCGCATGGGAGGCGAGGAGTTCCTGCTCCTGCTGCGCGGGGTCGATGCCGCGGCCCGCGCAGAGCGTTGCCGCAGGGCGATCACCACCCGCATCACCGCCGAAGTCCCGGGCCTCGAACACATTGTCACGGCGAGCATGGGGCTGGTCGAGCACGATACCCGCGGAAACCTGCAGATCGACTTCGCCTCGCTCTACGCCCGCTGCGACCAGTTGCTTTACGAAGCCAAGCGCCTCGGCCGGAACCGGACGATGCGCGAGAAAGTGACAGGCTTTGAACCTGCCGGACGCGAAATCGCCTAAGGCAGGAACGGCGCGGCCACGTCCTTGGGAACGCGCAGGATGCGGCCCGAGGCACGGTCGATGATCGCCCAGGTGGTCTTGGCGCTGACGATGACCTTGCCCGCAGCGTTGCGGAAGTCCACCCGCCGGTCGAATCGCGCGCCGGTGGGTGGTTCCGGAATGAAAGTCTCGGCAGTCACGCTCTCTCCAGACACGATGTTGCCGCGATAGTCGATCTCATGCCGCGTCACGACCCAGACGTATGCGTCCTGGTGTTCTGGCGAGGCCACTGCAGACCAGTGCGCGGTGGCAATGTCCTGAATCCAGTTCACCCACACCGCATTGTTGACGTGGCCCAACTCGTCGATGTGCTCGGGGCCTGCTGTGAAGGTCAGGGTGTGGCGGTTGCTCAAGCGTCCACCCCCAGTTGCCACAGGATGAACGCGAACTCCTCCGCCGTTTCCTTCAAGCTCTCGAACCTGCCCGACTTGCCGCCGTGGCCTGCGCCCATGTTGGTCTTGAGGATCAGCTCGTTGCCGTCGGTCTTCACCTCGCGCAGACGAGCCACCCACTTGGCAGGTTCCCAGTAGGTCACGCGCGGATCGTTCAGCCCTGCGGTCACCATCAGCGGCGGGTAGGCTTGGGGACTAACCTGATCATAGGGCGAATAGGACCGGATCAGCTCGAACGCCGCCTTGTCCTCGATAGGATTGCCCCATTCGGGCCACTCGCCGGGAGTGAGCGGCAGTTCCTCGTCGAGCATGGTGTTGAGCACGTCGACGAACGGCACATGCGCCACGACCGCGCCCCAAAGCTCAGGGTTGGAATTGATCACCGCGCCCATCAGTTCGCCACCGGCCGAACCGCCCGAGATGCTGATCTTGCCCGGAGCCGTGAATCCGCGCTCGATCAGGCCCTTGGCGACATCCACGAAGTCGTTGAAGGTGTTGGTCCGCGCCTCGAGCTTGCCCGCCTTGTACCAGGCGCGGCCAAGGTCGTCGCCGCCGCGGATATGCGCGATGGCATAGGCAAAGCCGCGATCGACAAGGCTGAGCCGCGTTGTCGAGAAGCCGGGTCCGATGGCGATGCCATAGGCGCCGTAGCCATAAAGATGCAGCGGTCCGCCGGGTGCGCGATCCTTCCTCCAGACCACGCTGACCGGCACCATCGTGCCATCGCGCGCGGCGATTTCAAGACGCGCGGTTTCATAGAGCGAAGCGTCATAACCGCTCGGGATTTCCTGCACCTTGAGCAGCTTGAGGCTGCGCGTGGCAACGTCGTAATCATATGACGAAGCAGGGCTGACCATCGACTCATAGCCCACCCGCAGCACGCTCATGTCCCATTCGGGATTGTCGCCAAGCGAAGCTTCGTAGCTCTCTTCGGGAAACTCGATCGGCTCTACGCGCGAAGGATCGTCGTAATAGCGCACCTCGATCCGGTCCAACCCGCGCACCCGGCCTTCGGTCACGTAGAAATTGCGGAACAGGTCGAAGCCGGTGAGGTAGAAGTCGTCGGTGCCTTCGATCAACGTGGTCCAATCGCCGGGGCTGGACAATGGCGCCGTTGCTAGGCGGAAATTCTCGTGGGTGTCGTTGGCGTGGATGTAGAGCACGCCGTCACGCTCATCGACGTCGTACTCAACGCCCTTCTGGCGCGGCTTGACCAGCAGCGGTTCTGCCAGCGGATCATCGGTTGGCACCAGCCGCACTTCGCCAGTCTCATGGTCGCCGGTCGAGATGATCAGCCACTTCTCGTTGGCCGAAAGCGACGCGCCGACGCGGAAGCCTTCGTCATCCTCGTGGTAGAGTTCGACGTCGTTCTCCAGCGGCTGGCCGATCCAGTGCAGCCGCGCGTTGTCGGTCCGCCAGTTTTCGTTGGCGAGGCTGTAGACGAGGCCGGTATCGTCCTTCACCCAGATCAGGCCGGACAGCGTGCCCGGAATCTCGTCGGGCAGGACTTCGCCGGTGGCAATCACCTTGATCCGCGCGGTGAAGCGCTCCGAGCCATTGTCGTCCACCGACCACGCCAGCTTGGTGCCGTCCTTCGATACGGCAATCGCGCCCAACCGGAAGTATTCCTTGCCCTCGGCCAGCGCGACTTCGTCAAGGATCAGCTCGTCCGCGCTGCCATCGTCGGGCGCGCCGACCGGGCGGCGCCACCACTTCTTGTATTCGGCGCCTTCCTCGAACTCGATCCAGTAGAGGAAATCGCCATCCTTCTGCGGGACCGACTTGTCAGCCTCCTTGATGCGGCCGCGCATTTCCTTGAACAGCGCATTGATCACCGGCTGGCGCTCGGCCATGCGGCTCTCGAACCAGGCGTTTTCCGCCTCGAGATGGGCAAGGACCTCCTTGTCCTTCACCTCCGGATAGCCCGGATCGCGCAGCCATGCGTAATCGTCGGTGACGGTCAGGCCATGGTGCGAAAAGCTGTGCGGCTTCTTGGCGGCGACAGGAGGTGTGGCAATGCTCATCCCCCGCATCTATGTTGTGCGCATGATGCCCGCAAGGCGGGCCGCCTTCATTCAGGACTTATCCCATGCTGATGCAGACACATGAAGCCCGTCTTGACGCCTTGCGCAAGCAGCTGGCCAAGGACGGCCTCGACGGCTTCGTCATCCCCATTTCCGACGAGCACATGAGCGAATATGTCGGCGCCTATGCCCAGCGGCTGGAATGGCTCACCGGCTTTGGCGGTTCGGCAGGCACGGCAGTTGTGCTGGCCAATGAAGCCGCGATCTTCGTCGACGGGCGCTATACCCTGCAGGTGCGCGATCAGGTGGACGGCAAGCTGTGGTCGTACCAGTCTGTGCCGCAGACCAGCGTGGCCGAATGGCTTGGCAGCCACGCCCCGCAAGGCGCGCGGATCGGCTACGATGCCTGGCTCCATGCAAAGGGCTGGGCACAAGGCGTGGCAAAGGCGCTGGAAGCCCGTGGCGCAACGCTGGTGGCCGTGGCCAGCAATCCGGTTGACGCGGTATGGCAGGACCAGCCCGCGCCTTCACTCGCCGTGGCTGTCCCTCACGCGACCGAACACGCAGGCAAGTCCGCGACCGAGAAGCGTGCGGAAGTTGCCGAATGGCTCACCTCGCAAGGGCTGGACGCCGCCGTCATCACCGCGCTCGATTCCGTCGCATGGCTGCTCAATATCCGCGGCGCCGACGTGGACCGCACGCCGGTTGCGTTGTCGTTCGTGATCGCAAATGCCGATGGCACGGCAGACCTGTTCATCGCACCCGAGAAGGTGACGCCAGACCTTACCGCACATCTCGGCAACGCCGTGCGCGTCCAGCCGCGCGAGGCTTTCGTGCCCGCGCTTCAGGCGCTCAGAGGCAAGAAGGTTGCCGCAGATCCCGAACGCGCCGTTGCCGCAATATTTCAGGCGCTCGAAGGCGCAGGCGCGCAAGTCGTTGAAGTCATCGACCCGGTCGTCCTGCCCAAGGCGATCAAGAACGCCGCCGAGCAAGCCGGTCATCGCGCCGCGCAGGCGCGCGATGGTGCCGCCATCGCCCGCTTCCTGCGCTGGGTCGAGGTCGAAGCACCCAAGGGCAGCGTCACCGAACTGTCTGCCGCTGATCGCCTTCAGGCCTTCCGCGCCGAGGGCGGGCTGCTCAAGGATCTGTCGTTCGACACGATCTCGGGCGCGGGGCCGAACGGGGCTGTCGTGCACTACCGCGTCAGCGAGGAAACCAGCCGCACGCTCGAACCCAACAGCGTCTATCTGGTCGATTCGGGCGGGCAGTACGTCGATGGCACCACCGACATCACCCGCACGGTCTGGGTCGGCCCCGATGCCCCCCATGCAGAGGTCAAGGACCGCTTCACCCGCGTGCTCAAGGGCCACATCGCCTTGGCGCGCGCCGTGTTCCCCAAGGGCACCGCAGGCAGCCAGCTCGATAGTTTCGCCCGCCAGTTCCTGTGGGCGGCGGGCCTCGACTACGCGCACGGCACCGGCCACGGCGTCGGCAGCTTCCTTGCCGTCCACGAAGGCCCGCAGCGTATCGCCAAGGCCAGTGGCGGGCAGGCGGGCACCGGCCAGCCGCTCATGCCGGGGATGATCCTCTCGAACGAGCCGGGCTATTACAAGACCGGCGAATACGGCATCCGCATCGAAAACCTCGTGCTGGTGGAACAGCGCGACATCGCCGGGGCTGAAGGCGAATTCTACGGCTTTGAAACGCTCACATTCGCCCCCATCGCGCGCGATCTCATCGACGTGGCGCTGCTCTCGGGCGAGGAGCGCGCTTGGCTCGATGCCTATCACGCAAAGGTCCGCGAAGTCCTCGCGCCGCAACTGTCCGGCGACGATCTGGCATGGCTTGAGGCTGCCTGCTCGCCCTTGTGAGAGAGTCTATGTTCACGTATTGTTCTCTACATCGAATCGCAGACAAGGAGCAGTGCCATGATCGGATACGTCACCGTCGGAACCAACGATCTCGCCCGCGCGGCCAAGTTCTATGACGCCATCGCTGCGGAAATGGGCGTCGGTCGGATGATGGAGTTCGAGACCGGCATCGCATGGGGCGCTCCGGGCGGCGGGGCCGGCATCGGCGCGATGGCTCCGTTCGATGGTCAGCCCGCAACCGTCGGCAATGGCGTGATGGTCGCGCTCGAGGCGAAGGACAATGAGCAGGTGGACCGGCTCCACGCGATCGCGCTTGCTAACGGCGGCAGCGATGAAGGCGCGCCGGGCCTGCGCGGTGGCGGATTCTACGCCGCCTATTTCCGCGATCCCGATGGCAACAAGCTCAACGCTTTCGTGATGGGCTGATGGCGCGGGTTTGCGTCGGGATGAACGCAGGCCGCCTCACGCGACAAATTGCGACAATAAACCTGCCTGCGCGGCATAGTCCCGCGACAAGGTGCGCCTAGATAGGTGTCATAGGAACTGCGGTCGCCGGTGTTCAGTCCCCCCTGGGCAAGGTCTTCCCTCCCCCTCTCCTTGCCGAAGTGCCGGTGGCCGCAGTCTCCTCCCTCTCTCCTGCTTACGGAGCACCACGATGAAGAAATTCCAGATTGCAGCGCTCGCCGCTGTGACGGCAACGGCCTCGCTGGCGCTCTATGCCGCAACGCCCGCCTTCGCACAGAAGATGGACGCCGATGGCGACAAGACCATTACCTGGACCGAAGCCAAGGCCAAGTCCGACCAGATGTGGGCCAAGCTCGATGTCAACAAGGACGGCAAGCTCGATCAGGCTGATCGCAGCGCCAAGTGGGCAGAGAAGTTCGCCGAGATCGACACCGACAAGAACGGCTCGATCAGCCGCGACGAATTCATCGCGCATCACCAGCAGATGAAAGGTCATGAAGGCCCCGACGGTGACCGCAAGGGTCGACACGGCGGCCGCGGCCACGGCGGAATGATGGGCGGCCACATGGCGATGATGGCCGATGCCAACAAGGATGGCACCGTCACCCGCGCCGAGTTCGACGCTGGCGTGAAGGCGCACTTCGACATGGCCGACGCCAACAAGGACGGCAAGATCACGCCTGAAGAGCGTCGCGCTGCAATGAAAGCGATGATGGGCAAGATGAAGGGCCCGCACACAGGGCATGGCGCGATGGGTGATGGACCTCCGCCGCCCCCTCCGGCAAACTGATCCACGATGAACGAAGCGCCGATCCGACTGCTCCTGGTCGATGACGAACCTGCGCTGCGCGAACCCCTGGCGGACTACCTCGTCCGGCAGGGGTTTGTCGTGACCCAGGCCGCCACCGCTGCCGAAGCCCGCAGCCGCCTGTTGGAGGCAGGCTGCGACCTCGTCCTGCTCGACATCATGATGCCGGGCGAGGACGGCTTGTCGCTCTGCCGCCATCTGGTCGAGGCCAAGCGCCTGCCGGTCATCTTCATCACCGCCAAGGGCGAATCGACCGATCGAATCGTCGGGTTGGAAATCGGTGCCGACGACTACGTGGTAAAGCCCTTCGACCCGCGCGAACTGGTCGCTCGCATCCGCTCGGTCCTGCGCCGCGCCACCAAGCAGTCGAGCGAAGTGTCCGACGCGGTGATCTACGAGTTCGAAGGCTGGCGCCTCGATCCATTGAAGCGCCGCCTGATCGACCGCGAAGGCGCCAACGTGGCCATTTCGTCGGCCGAATTCCGCCTGCTCCTGGCCTTCCTCGACCATCCCCGGCAGGTGCTCGATCGTGATCGCCTGCTCGACATGGTGCAGGGCCGCGAGGCGCACCTGTTCGATCGCGCGGTCGACAACCAGATCTCGCGCCTGCGCCGCAAGGTCGAGGTCGACAGCCGCAATCCGCAGCTGATCCAGACGGTGTGGGGCGGGGGCTACATGCTCGCCGCCGAAGTGCGCAAGCGTGCGCCCATGCCTGAAGAAGCATGACCCCAAAGTGAGAACGCTCCGCCTCTGGCCGCGCAGCCTTCAGGGTCAGGTCCTCCTCGCCATCGCGCTGGCGCTGCTGGTTGCGCAGACGATCTCGGCTGTGCTGATCTGGAAGGAGCAGAGCCATCGGCGCGAATCCGGCATGGTCAGCTCGGCTGCTTTCCGCCTGCTGGGCCCGATGTCTGAAACCAGGCGCAGGCATCGCGACGATGAAGATCGCGTGCCCCCGCCGTTCCGGCTCGAACGTACCCAGACTCTGCCCCAACGCACAGGCGAAGCCCGTCTGCCGCGCGTTGAACGTGAACTGGCCGAAGTCCTGGCCGCGCAAGGCTTCGATGCAGCCGAAGTGGTCGTCTTCGAGCGCAATCCGCTCACTGACCGGCCCAGCCTGCAATTCATGCAGCGACACCGCCGCGAACTGGCCGCCATCTCCCGAGAGCCGATGCCACGCCTGGTCATTGCCTCGGTGCGCCAGTCATCCGGGCAATGGCTCTCGACCCGCGTCTTTTCCGAAGGCGGCGAGTTGCGCGTGCTGGCCCCGTTGGTCGGCCAGACCATTGTGCTCTATTTCGTGCTGGTCGGCGCGATGGCGCTGATCCTGCGCCGCATGGCGCGGCCGCTCAAGGCGCTCACCCGCCGCGTGGAGGATTTTGCCGGCAACCGCGCGCTCGATGGCCAGCTTCAGCCAGACGGGCCCGAAGACATCCAGGGTCTGATCGTCGCGCACAATGCGATGGAAGCGCGCATTGCCGCGATGCTCGATGAAAAGGACGTGATGCTCGGCGCGATCGGGCATGACCTGAAAACGCCGCTCGCCGCCCTGCGCGTCCGCATTGAGGCGGTCGAGGACGATGTCGAGCGTGGTCGCATGGCCGCAACGATCGAGGACATCAACCGCTCGCTCGACGACATCCTCTCGCTCGCCCGCGTCGGTCGCCCGTCGGACCCTGTGGAGCCAACCGAACTTTCCGCACTCGTCGCCGACGTCATCGGGGAGTTCGAGGACATGGGCGAGCCCGTGGAACTGGGCGATACCGACCGCGTCGTCCTGCCGGTTCGCGCCACGTGGATGCGCCGCGCCTTGCGCAACCTTGTCTCCAACGCCTTGCGCTATGGCGAACGGGCACGCGTCACACTTGCCAAGGAAGGTCGCACCGCCGTTCTGCGCATCGAAGACGATGGCCCCGGCATTCCCGAGCACGAGATCGCCCGTATGATGGAGCCGTTCACCCGGCTCGATGCCTCGCGCAACAGCGGCACCGGCGGGACCGGACTCGGTCTCACGCTCGCCCGAGCCATTGCCGACCAGCACGGCGGCACGCTGACGCTGGCCAACCGGCGCGGTGGCGATGGCCAGATCACCGGCCTTGAGGCCACCTTGCGGCTCCCGCTCGGTTAAGCGAGCACTCATTCCAAGGGCATTAGTCAACCGACATTGGTCGGCGAGGCAATGCCGTTCGTCGAAAGGAGTCGCGCGAGCGACGACCGGTTGCTAGTGCAACCAATCTTCATTGCGCCGGGGAGTCACAGTCGGCATGCGTACCATTTCATTTGTTTCGGCACTTGCGCTTTCGATTGCCATTGCCGCCCCGTCAGCCATTGCCCAGCAGGCGCCGCTCAATCCTTCCGCTGCCGCTGGCGTCCACACCGATCTGCCCCGCGTCGCGCATCCCTCGCACTACACCATCGCGATCACGCCCGATGCCAAGGCGCTGACCTTCACCGGCACCTCGTCGGTCGATCTTGAAGTCACCGAAGCGGCCCCGGCCCTTACGCTCCACGCGCTAGACCTCAAGATTGCCACCGCCACGCTCACGCCCGAAGGCGGCACCGCGATGCCAGTCACCGTGACGATGGACGAGAAGAGCCAGACAGCGACCTTCACCGCCGCCGCTCCGCTCAAGCCCGGCAAGTACCGCCTCGACACCAGCTATTCCGGGATCATCAACACGCAGGCCAACGGCCTCTTCGCGCTCGATTACCCTGACAAGGTCACCGGCAAAGACGTGCGCGGCCTGTTCACGCAGTTCGAAGCGCCCGATGCCCGCCGTTTCGCCCCGATGTTCGACGAGCCGATCTACAAGGCGACCTTCGATCTTTCCGCCGTCGTCCCCGCCTCGCAAATGGCGATCAGCAACATGCCGGTGGCCAAGGAAGAACCGTTGGCCGGTGGCATGAAGCGCGTGACATTCGGCACCAGCCCGAAGATGTCGTCCTATCTCCTGTTCTTCAGCCTCGGAGATTGGGAGCGCATGAGCAAGGAGGCGATGCCCGGCGTCCAGGCCGGTATCGTCGCGCCCAAGGGGAGCAGCGAGCAGGCCCGCTTCGCGCTCGACGAGCTGGCCCCGCTGATCCCCTACTACTCCGATTACTTCGGCCAGCCCTATCCGCTGCCCAAGCTCGACAACGTTGCCGCTCCCGGCCAGTCGCAGTTCTTCTCGGCGATGGAAAACTGGGGCGCGATCCTCACGTTCGAGCGCATCCTGCTCAACGATCCGGCCATCACCAGCGCTGCAGCCCGCCAGAACATCGTCACCACGCAGGCCCACGAAGTGGCGCACCAGTGGTTCGGCAACCTCGTGACGATGGCTTGGTGGGAAGACCTCTGGCTGAACGAAGGCTTTGCCAGCTGGATGGAAACCAAGGCCACCGCACACTTCCACCCCGACTGGTTCCCGCTGCTCGAGCGCGTCAACGGGCGCGATGCGGCGATGGGGCTTGATGGCTTCAAGACCACGCACCCGATCGTGCAGGAGATCAAGACCGTCGACGAGACCAACCAGGCCTTTGACGCGATCACCTACCAGAAGGGCGAAGCGGTTATCTCGATGCTCGAATCCTTCGCAGGCGAGACGGTGTGGCGTGATGGTTTGCGCGCCTACATGCGCGATCACAAGTTCGGCAACACCCGCTCGAAGGACCTGTGGCAGGCGATCGAAAAGGCTGGCGCGCCCGGCCTCACCGCCATCGCCACCGATTTCACCACCAAGCCCGGCATTCCGCTGGTCAAGGTTTCGGGCATGACCTGCAAGAAGGGCGTCGCCACGCTGAACCTCGAACAGAGCGAGTTCAGCGTCGACCGTCAGGCAGAAGTCGCCGCCAAGCCACAGCAGTGGAAGGTGCCGCTGATCGTCTCGGCAGGTTCAGGTGAGCCGGTGCGCACGATCCTCGATGGCGGGAAGGCCACTGTCACCGTGAACGGCTGCGGTCCGATCGTGATCAATGCCGGTCAGCTCGGCTACTACCGCTCGCTCTACACCCCGCAGATGCTCAGCTCGCTGAAGAAGGCCATGCCGAGCCTGCAGCCGGTCGACCAGATGGGCCTGATTGCCGACAACCTCGCGCTCTCGGCCAGCGGCTACCAGCCCTATGGTCCGGCGTTCGATCTGCTGGCGGCGATCCCCGGCAATGCCAACCCGGTCGTGCTCGGCAATGCGTTCGGCGATTTCGTCGGCGCGTGGCGCGTGCTCGACAAGGACCCGGCAGCGCAGAAGAAGCTCTACGGCAAGGTTGCCGGCACCTACAAGCCGCGCCTCATGGCGCTGGGCTTCGAGCCTAAGGCCGGTGAGCCGCTGCGCGATGCCGACCTGCGCTCGACGCTGATCGCGGGCTTCGGCACGATGGGCGATGCCGACGTCGTGGCCGAAGCGCGCCGCCGCTTCGCCATGCTCGCCAGCAACCCCAAGGCCTTGGACGGCCCGCTCAAGACGACCTGGCTCAACATCGTCGCCCGCAACGCCACCAAGGCGGACTGGGACGCGATCAAGGCCATGGCTGCGGCCAGCAACAGCGCGGTGGAACGCCAGTTCCTCTACACCCTGCTGGGCCGCCCCGCCGACGCCTCGCTCGCCAAGGCGGCGCGTGAGCTTGCACTGACCGATGCGCCGGGCAAGACTACCAGCGCGGCAATGATCGTCGCCTCGGCAGGCCTGCATTCTGACGAAACCTACGACTTTGCGCTGGCCAACCGCGCCAAGATCGAATCGCTGGTCGATGCGCAGAGCCGCGTGACCTTCATTGCCGGCCTTGGCGGGCAATCGAACGATCCGGCGATGATCGAGAAGCTCAAGGCGTTCAAGGCAACGGTCCCCGCCGAAGCCGCCCGCCCGGTGGACCGCGTGATCGGAATGCTGACCGAAAAGGCCCGCACCCGCCCGCAGTTCATCAAGGGCCTGACCGACTGGCAGAACGCGAAGGGGAAATAAGGGTCTACCCCTCGTCATTGCGAGGAGGCGAAGCCGACGAAGCAATCCAGAGTCGCTTGAACCGCACTGGATTGCTTCTCCGCCTTCGGCGGCTCGCAATGACGAATGGGAGGCAGTGCGGGCAACTTCCAAACAATCTAACAGTCGCCCCGTGCTCGAAAGAGGGCTTGGCTTCTCCTCGCAACCAAGCGCCGATGAAGAACCGCCAAGTCTCGGATCAAATCCGGGACGACGGGTTTTGGGTCCTCAATGCTGGGAGCATGTTGACTGCTTTGGGGTGGGGAGCGGACTTCACGGTTCTCGCGGAGGTCGATCAAATAGCTTGTTCAGTAAGTGATGCCAGAGACGGACAAAGACCGCGACACCTAGAATTATCGGTGCGGCAATCAGATTTCGTCTTTCCCAACCCCAGCCTAGGTCAAAAATCCAGTCAATCAGTGTCGCAAGCCACGCAGTGCTCACAAAGCCAACAATAAGCCTGAAAGTAAAGCTGGCATCACGATTAAACCATCTAGCGAAGCGTGAATGGATCATATTGTAGGGAATGACGCAATTGTGCCATGTCCGCAATGGCGTCGTGTCCGGAGAGTCTGCTTTCATCGCAAAGTGGCGGATAGCTTCCAACTCGGCCAACACGGAATTGTCCACGCAATCCAAGCCCTACCGCAACAACCCACCCAAAATCCCCCGCGCGAAGCGGCCCAGCGCTTCGCCGCCGATCGAGGTGGCGATCGAGCCCACCATCGCCGTGACACCCGAAGCCACCGGCGCCGCGCGCGATTTCTTGCCGGTGATGCTGGCCGCGATCACCGCGCCTGCGGATGAGGCAACTGCGCCCGCCGCAGCTTTCCCTGCGCGCTCCCACATCGTCGTGGTCCGGCGCGGCGATGCGCGCTGCGCTTCTTCGCCCTGCTCCTCCACCTGCTGCGCCGCCGCCGCTGCATCTGCAGCTTTCTGTGCCAGCACTTCGGCGGCGGATTCGCGGTTCACTGCCGTATCGTACTTGCCATCGAACGGGCTGACCGACTGGATCACCGCGCGTTCCTTTGGGCTGAGCGGCCCGAGGCGCGAGCGCGGCGGAGCGATCAGGGTGCGCTGCACGACCGAGGGCGAGCCATCCTCGTTCAGCGTCGAGACCAGCGCTTCGCCCACTTTCAGTTCGGTGATGACCGTCTCGACATCGAGATCCTTGTTGATGCGGAAGGTCTCGGCCGCCGCGCGGATCGCCTTCTGGTCACGCGGCGTGAAGGCGCGCAGCGCGTGCTGCACGCGGTTGCCCAGCTGGCCCGCGATCTTCTCCGGAATGTCGATCGGGTTCTGCGAGATGAAATAGACGCCCACGCCCTTGGATCGGATCAGGCGCACCACCTGCTCCACCTTGTCCATCAGCGCGTCGGGCGCGTCCTCGAACAGCAGGTGCGCTTCATCGAAGAAGAACACCAGGCACGGCTTTTCCGGATCGCCCACTTCAGGCAGCGCCTCAAACAGTTCGGAGAGCAGCCACAGCAGGAACGTGGCATAGAGCTTGGGGCTCTGCATCAGCTTGTCGGCGGCGAGCACGTTGACCATGCCGCGGCCCTGATCGTCCACCTTCAGAAAATCGTTCACCTCGAACGCCGGTTCGCCGAAGAAGCGGTCCGCGCCCTGGCTTTCGAACGCCAGCAATTGCCGCTGGATCGTGCCGACGCTGGCCTTGGAGACGTTGCCGTACTTGCCCGAAAGCCCGCTGGCATTCTCGGCGCAGGCCATCAGCACCGATTGCAGATCGGGCAGGTCGATCAGCAGCAGCGCGTTGTCATCGGCATAGCGGAACGCGATGTTGAGCACGCCTTCCTGCGTTTCATTGAGGCCCATCAGCCGTGACAGCAGCAGCGGGCCCATCTCCGAAATCGTGGTGCGGATCGGGTGGCCGCTCTCGCCATAAAGATCCCAGAACACCGCCGGATTGTCGGAATAGGCATAGTCCTCGATGCCCAGTTCCTTGGCGCGCGATTCCAGCGAAGCGGCGTGCTTGAAGGTCGGGCTGCCCGGCATGGCGATGCCCGCAAGGTCGCCTTTCACGTCGGCCATGAACACGGGTACGCCGCGCGCGGAGAACTGTTCGGCAATGCCCTGCAGCGTCACCGTCTTGCCGGTCCCGGTCGCACCCGCGATCAGCCCGTGGCGGTTGGCGCGGCCAAGGCGCAGCACCTGCCGTTCGCCGTTGGAACCAAGGCCAAGGTAGATATCGTCCATGCACAGCACCCCATCGATTTGGCCCAAGACTAGGACGGCCCACGCGGCCTTGCGAGGGGTTTTTGCATCCGGAGCGGGGAACGGCTAGAGCGCGCCGGAAAGCCATGACCCGCGCCCCCTTCATCCTGCTCGACGATGCCCGCGACCAAGGCGCCAGCGATGCGCGCCTCTATGAGGACGTGCTCGAACTCGTCGTCGCGCGCCGTGCAGACGAAGTGGAAGCGGCGCTTGCGCAGATCGCCGCGACGCCGGGCCACTGGGCAGGCTACCTTGCCTATGAAGCAGGCCTCGCCCTCGAACCCCGCCTTGCCAAGCTTGCGGCGGAACGCACCGGCGCAGCCGGACCGCTGGTGTGGTTTGCAAGGTTCGGCAAGGTCACCCGCATGGCCAGCGCCGAGGTCGAACGCTGGCTGGCGAATACCGCCACAGGCTCCGGCAGACTCGGCCCGATGGGCGCGGCGATCTCTTCCGGCGGCTATGCCCGCGCCTTCAACCTCGTACAGGAAGCCATCCGCGCGGGCGACATCTATCAGGCAAACCTCACTTTCCCGCTCGCCGGAACGTGGGACGGCGATCCGCTGGCAATTTATGCCGATGTCCGCCGCGATGCCCGCGCAGGGTACGGCGGCGTGATCTGGGACGGCGCGCATTGGCACCTCTCGTTCTCGCCCGAACTGTTCTTCAAGCTCTCTGGCGGGGAGGCACGGGTGCGCCCGATGAAGGGCACGGCCCCGCGCGGCGCCACGCCGGAAGAGGACGCGCGCTTCAAGGCGGACCTCTCCGCGAGCGTGAAAGACCGCGCCGAGAACCTGATGATCGTCGACCTCATGCGCAACGACCTCTCGCGCGTCTCGCGCCCCGGTTCGGTGCGCGTCGAGTCCCCGTTTGCCATCGAGACATACCCCACAGTTCACCAGATGGTCACGACAGTTAGGGCAGAGTTGGATTCAGGCCAGGACGTCCGCAGCCTGCTCCGCGCGATCTTCCCCTGCGGCTCGATCACCGGCGCGCCCAAGATCCGCGCGATGGAGATCATCCATCAGGCAGAGCGTGATGCGCGCGGGGCTTATTGCGGCTCGATAGGACGCATCGACCCCTCTGGCGATGCCGCGTTCAATGTGGCAATCCGCACCGTACGCCTGTCGCCCGATGGCCGCGCCGTGATGGGCGTGGGCTCGGCGGTGGTTGCCGATTCCGAGATGATCGGCGAATGGCGCGAATGCGTGGTGAAGGGGAATTTCTTGCGCTTGTCTGCCGGGCACGCCGATCTGATCGAGACGATGGCCTTCGATCCCGCCAAGGGCATCGAACTGCTCGAACTGCATCTTGAACGGATGAAGGCGAGCGCGCTGGCGCTGGGCTTCAGCTTTGATCGCCACGCCGTGCGCAATGCCATCCACGCGCTGTGCTTCGATCTGGAAGCGCCCGCAAAAGTGCGTCTCGTCGCCTCGAAGGGCGGCGCCCACGCGCTGGACGCCAGCGCCATGCCCGCACCGCTGGAAAGCCTGACCTGCGCCGTCCTTCCACTGCCGGTTTCGGACGGCGATTGGCGCCTGCGCCACAAGACCACCGACCGTGGCTTCTACGAAGCAGGCCTTGCCGCCGCGAAGCAGGCGGGCGCGGGCGAGGCGTTGTTCCTGCGCGATGATGGCTTGCTCACCGAAGGCACGTTCACCAACCTGTTCGTCGAGCGCGACGGCAAGCTGCTCACCCCGCGCGCCGATCTCGGCTTGCTGCCGGGCGTATTGCGCCGCTCGCTGCTCGAGGCGGGCCGCGCGGTCGAGGCGGACCTGACACTCGAAGATCTGGCGGGCGGCTTCCTCGTCGGCAATGCCCTGCGCGGCCTCATCCCCGCGCGCCTGCTCGGCTCCTGAACCCCATGACCCAGCTTTCGAAAGCCCTCGCGCGGATCGCGCCTTCGCGCACCACCGCCATCACCGACCGCGCCATCCAGCTTCGCGCCGAAGGGCGTGATGTGATTTCGCTCTCGGTGGGCGAACCCGACTTCGCCACCCCTGCGCACGTGGTGCAGGCCGCGAAGGACGCGCTCGACGCAGGCGATACCAAATACACCGCTGTCGTCGGCACGCAGCGTTTGCGCGAGGCCGCCGCGCTGCACTTCAAGCGCGATCTTGGCATCACGGTGCCGCCGTCTCAGGTGATCGTCAGCGCGGGCGGCAAGCAGGCGATCTTCCATGCCCTGCTCGCCACGCTGGACCCTGGTGACGAGGTGCTGATCCCGAGCCCATGGTGGGTCAGCTACCCTGAAATCGTGCGCTTTGCAGGCGCCGAAGTGGTGGACCTGCCAACCACGGCTGCAGGCGGCTTCCGCATCACGTCCGCCCAGCTTGAAGCAGCCATTACCCCCGCCACCCGCTGGCTCCTGCTCAACAGCCCCGGCAATCCGACTGGCGCGACCTACCCGGCTGATGAACTGCCCGCGTTGGGTGAAGTCCTGCGCCGCCACCCGCGCGTGCTGGTGATGAGCGATGACATCTACGCTCCGCTGCGTTTTGGCGAAGGCCTCCACGCCACGCTCGCAGTCGAATGCCCGGACTTGGCCGACCGAATCCTGACCGTTTCCGGTGTGTCCAAGAGCCACGCCATGACCGGCTTCCGCATCGGCGTCTCGGCAGGCCCGGCATGGCTGATCGGCGCGATGGGACGGCTGCAGTCGCACTCCTCGGGCAACCCCGCCTCGATCTCCCAGGCCGCCGCTGTCGCCGCCTTTGAAGGCCCGCAGGAATTCCTGCTCGACTGGCGCGAACGCTTCCGCGCGCGGCGTGACATGGTCTGCTCGGCGATCAACGCGATCCCCGGCCTCTCCACCCCGATCCCCGATGGCGCATTCTACTGCATGGTCGATGCCGCCCCGCTGATGGCGCGCTTCGGGGATGACGAGGCGCTGTGCCTGCACCTGCTGGAAAGCGGCGTGGCGGTTGTTCCGGCTTCCGCATTTGGCGGCAAGGACGGCTTCCGTATCAGCTTTGCCGCTGATGAATCCAAACTCGAAGAAGCGCTCCGGCGTATAGCAAAGGCCGTAGCGTGATCGATTTTTCCATCCTGTTCGAAGACGGCGAAGCCCTGGTCATCGACAAGCCTGCGGGCCTGCCGCTCGACCGTCCACGCGCAGGCGGCCCGTGCCTTGAGGACCACCTCGATGCCCTGCGCTTCGGTTTCCAGCGCGAACCGCATCCCGTCCACCGTCTCGATCAGGACACCTCGGGCTGCCTGCTGCTCGCCCGCAATCCCAAGGCGCTCAAGCGTTTTGCCGCCGCGTTCGAGGCGCGCGAGGTGGAGAAAGTCTATCTCGGCATCGTCGCCGGTGAAGTTCAGGGCGAGAGCGGCACTATCGACCTTGCGCTTTCGAAGATCAGCTCGGCCGAAAAGGGCTGGCGGATGATCCCGGCGAAGAAGGGCAAGCCTTCGGTCACCCACTGGAAAGTCCTGTCGCGCAAGCCCGGCATGACGCTGGTGGAATTCCGCCCCGAGACCGGCCGCACCCACCAGATCCGCATTCATGCGCTGGCCGGGTTGGGCCATGCCCTCGTCGGCGATCCGGTCTATGGTGACGGCAAGGTCGCCTGGCGCACGATGCTCCACGCTTCGGAACTGAAGGTCATGCGCGAAGGCAAGGAGCCGATTGACGCCTACTCGCCGATGCCGCTCGATTTCGCTGCCTTTGCTTTCGAACTGCCAGTGGCTGAACAGACAGACGGCGATCAGCCTGCCGCCGAACGACCTGACACTGGGGCCTGAAATGTCGCCCGATGCTCTCGTCGCCCATGCGCTGACGCTGGTCGAAGAAAGCTTCATCGCATCGGCGGGGCCGGGCGGTCAGAACGTCAACAAGGTGGCCACGGCAGTCCAGCTGCGGCTCGACGTCTTCATGCTGCGCCTGCCGCCGGAGATCTTCCACCGCCTCAAGACCCTTGCGGGCAGCAAGATGACCGCCAAGGGCGAAATCGTCCTGACCGCGCGCAGCTACCGCACGCAGGAACAGAACCGCGAAGACGCAAGGAAGCGCCTGTCCGAACTGCTGCGCGAGGCCTGCAACCTGCCGCAAAAGCGCGCCAAGACCCGCCTCAACCGCGTCGGCAAGACCGAGCGGCTGGCAGGCAAGAAGATCAGAGGCGCGGTAAAGGCAGGGCGCGGCAAGGTGCGGCTGGATTAGTCCCCGCCGACCCGCTCGATTTCCGCGCCGAGCAATGACAGCTTCTCTTCGAGACGCTCATAGCCGCGGTCGAGGTGGTACAGGCGGTGCACCTGCGTCTCGCCCTCGGCAGCAAGGCCGGCGATCACCAGGCTCATCGAGGCGCGAAGGTCGGTCGCCATCACTTCGGCGCCGGTCAGCTTTTCAACGCCATGGACCACGGCGGTGCGGCCCTTGGTCTCGATCCGCGCGCCCATGCGGTTGAGTTCGGGCACGTGCATGTAGCGGTTCTCGAAGATCGTCTCGGTCAGCACCGACGATCCCTTGGCAAGGCACAGCATCGCCATCAGCTGCGCCTGCATGTCGGTGGCAAAGCCGGGGTAGGGCGCGGTCGAAAGCGTCACGGGCTTGAGCGGCCCTTCAGCCGCCACGAAGATGCCACCCTTGCGCGGTTCCACGTGCACGCCTGCATCGCGCAGCGCCTGCACCGTCGCTTCCATCTCCTCGATGCGCGCACCCTGCAGCATGACCTCGCCCCCGGTGATCGCCGCGGCACAGGCATAGGAGCCCGCCTCGATACGGTCAGGCATGACCATGTAGGTCGCGCCGTGCAGGCGGTCGACGCCATGGATCGTCAGATCCGACGTGCCGATACCTTCGATCTGCGCGCCCATGGCGACGAGCAGGTTGCAAAGATCGACGATCTCCGGCTCGCGCGCAGCGTTGTGCAGGGTGGACTTGCCCTTGCACAGCACAGCGGTCATCAGCGCATTCTCGGTCGCGCCCACGGACACGACGGGGAAGGAATAGCGCCCGCCGGGAAGGCCGCCGTCAGGCGCAATCGCGCGCACGTAACCGGCTGCCAGTTCGATCTGCGCACCGAGTGCTTCCAGCGCCTTCAGGTGCAGATCGATCGGACGATTGCCGATGGCGCAGCCGCCGGGGAGCGAAACCGTGGCCTCGCCCGCACGCGCCAGCATCGGGCCGAGCACGAGGATCGAGGCGCGCATCTTGCGCACGAGATCGTATGGCGCGACCGACGAGGTCAGGCGCGTGGCCTGCAGCGTCATCACGCGGCCGAAGTCTTCCGGCCGTGCGCCCGCGATCGAGGTCGAGACGCCGAACTGGTTCATCAGGTGCTGGAAACCGTCGATGTCAGCCAGGCGCGGCAGGTTGCGCAGTGTCACCGGCTCGTCGGTCAGCAGCGCGCATGGCAGCAGGGTGAGTGCCGAATTCTTTGCACCGGAGACCGGTACCGTTCCCGAAAGGCGCTTGCCGCCGCGGATAATGATCTTGTCCATCGCTGCCGTTTAACCGGTTTGCGGGCCTGTGCAAGCTTGGGGCATACGTTAACGTTGTGCCACGTGCTTGACATTCAACCTAAGTAATTGTGCAGTGCATCATGAGGGTGCAACAAATCACGGATACCGCAGGCAAATGAGTTTGAACGTGGCACAAAAGCCGATCCGCAAGGCCGTTTTCCCGGTTGCAGGGCTTGGCACCCGCTTTCTTCCCGCCACCAAGGCCATCCCCAAGGAAATGTTGCCGATCATCGACCGCCCGCTGATCCAGTATGCGGTCGACGAAGCGCGCGAGGCCGGCATCGAGCAGCTCATCTTCGTGACCGGTCGCGGGAAGACGGCGATCGTCGAGCATTTCGACACCGCCTACGAACTCGAACGGACGATGGAAGATCGCGGCAAGCACCTCGAAGTGCTTGACGCCACGCGCATTCTCCCGGGCAACCTCGTTACCGTGCGCCAGCAGGTGCCGATGGGTCTTGGCCATGCGATCTGGTGCGCGCGGGCCGTGGTCGGCGATGAGCCCTTCGCCATCTTTCTGCCCGACGAGATGATGGTCGGCTCTCCCGGCTGCATGAAGCAGATGGTCGATGCCTACAACGAAGTCGGCGGCAACCTCATCTCAGTGCTCGAAGTGCCGGAAGAGGAAGTGTCGAGCTACGGCGTGATCGCACCGGGCGCGCGTGTATCCGATACGCTGACCGAAGTTACCGGACTGGTCGAGAAGCCCAGGCGCGAGGATGCCCCGTCGAACCTGATCATCTCCGGCCGCTACATTCTTCAGCCTGAAGTGATGCGCACGCTGGAAAGTCAGGAAAAGGGTGCAGGTGGCGAGATCCAGCTGACCGATGCGATGGCGCGGATGATCGGCCTGCAGCCGTTCCACGCGGTGACCTTCGCCGGACGCCGCTTCGACTGCGGGAGCAAGACCGGCTTTGTCGAGGCGACGCTGTCTCTGGCACTCGAACGCCCGGACATGGCGGAAGAAGTCCGCGCGATCATGAAGCGGCTGCTTGAATCCTGACAGTCAGGGTGCGCGCAGGTAGGCGAGGCACATCCGGCCAAGTTCGCGCTTGAGCACTTCCCAGTCGTAGTCGTGCGCCGCCTCGCCCGAGGAGCCGAGGCTCAGCTGCCGCGCCATCGTGGCGAAGACGACCTTGTACGCCGAATTGGCCTTGGTCTCGTGATCGCTCCCGCCAAAGTCGGCGCGGTATTGCAGCATCGCCTGCATGCCGCGCTCGGTGGCGCGCAGGGCGTGGTCCTTGCCGGGCTTTGATACCAGCGGATCGAATGAGGCGCGCTCCATTGCGAGGCGCAGCAATGGCGCGTTGACGCGCAGCACTTCGGCATAGCCTGCCACATAGCGCGGCATGAACTCGTCAAGCGTGGGCGATTGCGAAAGCACTTCCTGCACCATCGCCTCTTCGGTCTGGGCAAGGTCTTCCAGCGCGCGTGCAATCACGGCACGGACGAGGTTCTCCTTGCTTTGGAAGCGCAGGTAGATCGAGCCGATCGAGACGTTGCCGCGCTGGTTCACGTCCTGCAGCGTGAAATCCTCGCTGCCGCGTTCCAGCATCAGTTCGCGCGCAGCGACAAGCATCCGCTCGAGCGAGGCCTTGCTGCGGCCCTGCTGGGGCTTGCGGCTGACGGTTTCCACCGCGAGTCCGGGTTCTTCCACCTGCGTTTCGCCGCCTCGAGCCATTATCTGCCGTCAATCCTTGAAACATCAATACTAGAATGCATGGGTCTTACTTTGCACGAATTGCGGTAGAACGCGATGGCTAAATGATCCACTCTCTTGACCCGGCCAGATTACAAAATAGAATGAAGTTTCTAATGATGTCCGGGCAGGTTGGCCCGATGACACGTCAGGGAGAGATGGATGCGACGCTTGAGGATGGGAATGATCGGCGGAGGCCCCGGAGCGTTCATCGGCCCCGTGCATCGTTTCGCTGCAGAGCTTGATCGCGAAATCGAACTGGTCGCCGGCGTCTTCTCAAGCGACGCCGCCCGCAGCGCAGCGGCAGGCGAAAGTTACCGCATCGATCCGGCCCGCGCCTATCCCTCGCTCGACGCGATGTTCGCTGCCGAGCAGAGCCGTGCCGACGGCATCGACTTCGTCTCGATCGTCACGCCAAACCACAACCACCTGCCGTCGGCGCGCGCCGCCCTCGCCGCCGGTCTGCCGGTAATCACCGACAAGCCGCTCACGGCAACGTTGGCCGAGGCGCACGAACTGGCAGGCCTCGTCGCCGCAGCAGGCAAGCCGTTTGGCGTGACTTACACGTATTCCGGCTATCCCCTGGTGCGCGAGGCGCGTGCCCGGATCGCGGCTGGCGAGATCGGCACAGTGCGCAAGGTCGTCGTCGAGTACCCACAAGGCTGGCTCGCAGGCGAAGCGGTCGGCAAGCAGGCCGAATGGCGCGTGGACCCTGCGAAGGCAGGATTGGGCGGATGCATCGGCGATATTGGCGTCCATGCCTTCCAGCTTGCCGAATTCGTCACCGGCCTGCGCGTGACCGAACTGCTTGCCGATCTGGGCGCAGTTGTTCCCGGCCGCCTGCTCGACGATGACTGCTCGATCCTGCTGCGCTTCGAAAACGGGGCGCGCGGCGTACTTCTCGCCAGCCAGATCGAAGTGGGCGAACTCAATGGCCTGCGCATCCGCGCCTATGGCGACAAGGGCGGCGTCACCTGGAAGCAGGAAGAGCCAAACACCCTCACCATCAACCGGCTCGATGGCACCTGCACGCTGGTCCGCTCGGGCACCGGCGTGCTCGGCAGCGACGCCACCTCGCGCACGCGCACGCCGGGCGGCCATCCCGAAGGCTATCTTGAAGCCTTTGCCAATCTCTATCGCGATTTCGCCATGCTGGTGCGCGGCGATGCCGCACCGCTGCTCCCCGGCATTGCCGAGGGCGTGCGCGGCATGACCTTCATCGACACCGCCGTTTCCGCCAGCCGCGACAACGCGGGCTGGGTCAAGCTTTGAGGAGCATTGCGCAATGAAGACCATCAAGGGCCCGGGCATCTTCCTTGCCCAGTTCGCTGGCGACAATGCCCCGTTCAACAGCCTCGAGACGATCGCCGACTGGGTGGCAGGCCTCGGCTACAAGGGCATCCAGATCCCCAGCTGGGACGGACGCCTGTTCGATCTCGAAAAGGCCGCCACCAGCCAGACCTATTGCGACGAGCTCAAGGGCCTGCTCGCCGACAAGGGGCTGGAGATCACCGAACTCTCGACCCACCTGCAAGGCCAGCTCGTGGCCGTGCATCCGGCCTTCGATGCGCAGTTTGATGGCTTTGCCCCCGAGTCGGTCCACGGCAATCCCGCCGCCCGGCAGGCATGGGCGGTGCAGCAGCTGAAGTACGCCGCCAAGGCCAGCAGCAACTTCGGCCTCACGGCGCACGCATCGTTCTCCGGTGCCTTCGCCTGGCCCTACTTCTACCCTTGGCCCGCGCGTCCGGCAGGCCTCGTGGAAGATGCCTTCGACGAACTCGCCCGCCGCTGGAAGCCGATTCTCGACGTGTTCGACGAGAATGGCGTCGATGTCGCCTACGAGATCCATCCCGGCGAGGACCTCCACGACGGCGTGACCTTCGAGATGTTCCTGGAGCGCGTCGGCAATCACCCGCGCGCCAACATCCTCTACGATCCCAGCCACTTCGTGCTGCAGCAGCTCGACTATCTCACTTTCATCGACATCTATCACGAGCGCATCAAGTGCTTCCATGTGAAGGATGCCGAGTTCCGCCCCAATGGTCGCTCGGGTGTTTACGGCGGCTACCAGTCGTGGGTCGATCGCCCCGGCCGGTTCCGCTCGCTCGGCGATGGGCAGGTCGATTTCCCCGGTATCTTCAGCAAGATGGCGGCAAACGACTATGCCGGTTGGGCCGTGCTCGAATGGGAATGCGCCCTCAAGCATCCTGAAGTCGGTGCGGCCGAAGGCGCCCCGTTCATCGACCGTCACATCATCAGGGTGACCGAGCACGCGTTTGACGACTTCGCGGCCGGCGGTGCTGACCGGGCGCTCAATGCAAGGCTGATGGGCATCGGCTGAAGCTTCCCTTCCGGCAAGACTAACGGGCGCTAGTGGCACTGCCATTGGCGCCCTTGTTTGTTGGCCCAAAGTTCAATCAACAAAATTGATCAAAAACCATGAAAGCAATTTGCTTTCTGTATCTGCTGGGTGGCGCTAGCATTTCCGGATCATGACGGAATGCTTCGGGGAATCCAAAGCCTCTGGCTATGGCACTGGAAATAGTTGTGATTTTACTTGATGCACGGGATGCATCAAGAACGCACGCAATCGTTGCAACCTGGACACGGGCGGTCGCCAAGTGAGCCCGGCCCGCAATCAATAGAATTTAGGTTCTAGTTTTTAAAATTCTAATCTGGTAGAGAACCTGCACGCCCAACGTGGCGCCACCTGGGGAGGAAACGAAGACCATGCCCAAGACACTTTACACCCGCACCCTGTTGGCTAGCGCCTGCGCGCTGGCCTTTGCTTTGCCCGCGCACGCGCAGGAAAGGGCTGCGGAAGAAGCCGATCCCAACGTCATCATCGTGACCGCGCAGAATCGCGCGCAGAACGTCAATGACGTTCCGATTGCCATCAACGTCGTCTCTGCGGAGCAGCTGCAGCAGGCCGGCTTCTCGAACATGAACGACATCGGCAAGATCGCACCTGCCGTCCAGCTCAACCAGGATCAGGGCACGATCAAGATCACCGTCCGCGGCGTCGGCACCAATTCGAACGATGAAGCGCAGGACACTTCGGTTGTCGTGAACATCGACGGCGAGTACATGAACCGCCCGCAAGCGCTCAGCATCGCGCTGTTCGATCTTGACCGCGTAGAAGTGCTGCGCGGCCCGCAAGGTACGCTCTACGGCCGCAACTCGACCGGCGGTGCGATCAACTTCATTACCCGCAAGCCGGGCAAGGAATTCGCGGCCAATGCTTCGGCGAGCTACGGCAATTACAACGCCGTTCGTCTCGACGGCGGCGTGACTGTGCCGCTGGGCGACATAGGTGGAATCCGCGTTGCAGGTTTCTATGACGAGCACGACGGCTATGTGAAGCACCCCGCGCGGGGTGCGTTCAACTTGCGCGGTTTCAACTTCCCGGCCTTTGCCGGTGGCCGGTCTGACGACAACAAGTCCTACGGTGGTCGCGCTTCGATCCAGCTCGAGCCCACTGACGGGCTGACCGTTTACTTCGCTGGCGAGTACGCGAAGCGTGAATTCACCCCGCAGGCCTTCGCTGCTGCGGATCTCAACGCCCCCGGCAACGGCCCGACGGGCAACAACTGCAGCAGCGCTCCCGGCTTCTCGCAGGTCGCTCCGGCATACGCCGCACTTGGCCAGGTTCTGTGCGTCCCGAACCAGACGAACTTCCTCTCCACTTTCAATCGTGGCGAGTATGCCGCACCGGCCTTCGGTCTGGGCAAGCTGTCGCAGGACACTTACGCACTGCGCGGCCGTCTGGCCTATGAGGTCAGTGATGCGCTGACGATCAGCTACATTGGCGGCTATCGCAAGTTCGAGGGCACGCCAGGTCAGGTGATCACGCTGCCCGTCAACTACCGCTCGTTCGGCTGGAATCAGCAGACGAGCACGCAGAGCCACGAGCTTCGTTTCAATGGCGTTGCCGGCGGAATCACGTATCAGGTCGGCGGCTTCTACTTCAAGGAAACCGTGAACTCGGAAAGCAGCTTCGCGACGACCTTCGGTCCCAACGTCGTCACGCTTTCTTACTTCGGCCGCGATATCACGAGCGAAAGCAAGTCTGCGTTCGGTCAGGTCGAAGTGCCGCTTGGCGAAACGCTGACCGCTGTCGGTGGCCTTCGCTATACCGAAAACTCGCGTGACGCACTCTACCGTAACGCGGGCCCGTTCGGTGCTGGCCCGCCCGACCCGTTGCTGTTCGGTGCCCAGCCTGCTCGCAGGAACTTCGCAGACCTCCGCTTCAAGACCGTCTTCCCGCTGTCGATCAACGAAGACAAGGTGACCTGGCTCGTAGGGCTGAATTACAAGCCCAACAGCGACACCCTGATCTTCGCGAAGGCATCAACGGGCTTCAAGGGCGGTGGCTTTGACTCGGTTGGCGATTACAAGCCTGAATCCAACACGGCCTATGAACTGGGCTGGAAGCAGAGCTTCGGTGATCGCGGCCAGCACCAGTTCAACCTCGGTGGCTTCTACTACGACTACAAGGACCTTCAGGTCTCGGTCCTTCTCGACACTGCGGTTGGCGGCCAGACCTTCAACGCCGGCAAGGCCAGAATTTGGGGTCTTGAGGCTTCGGCCGACTTCGCATTGAGCGATAACGACCGGTTCCATGCTTCGGTGAACTACCTCAACGCCGAGTACAAGGAGCTGCTTGCCCAGTTCAACGTGTTCGACACCACCGGTGCTCTCAATGGCATCGGCGATCTCGATCCCGTAACGCCCGGCGTGCAGCAGCCGAACTTTGCAGGCAATCGTCCGCCGTTCTCGCCTGAATGGGTGATTACTGCAGGTTACGATCACACGTTCGACTTCGGCGAATCGGGTACGCTGCGGGCAAGCGCCAACACCACTTTCAAGAGCTCGTACTTCACCGATTTCTACAACTATCGCGACGGCCAGCAGAAGGCATTCACTCAGACCGATCTGAGCCTTGAATATAAGCCCGAGAATGGCCGCTTCTCGATCACGGCCTTTGCCAAGAACATCGAGAATGAACGTCCTCTGACTTACGGCAGCTTCATCTCTGCCGGACCGTTCGACGACGTGTTCAACTGGCAGTTCGGCGCGCCGCGCACCTACGGCGTCCGCCTTGCAGTAGACTTCTAAGTCCACGCAGGGTCGCAAAAGAGAAAGGGGAGCGGCTTGCCGCTCCCCTTTTTTGTTGCCTGCCATCGCTGTGGGCTCAGCCCCACGAAGGGTCCTTGCCCGGCCGCCACTTGATGCTGCACCCTGCGCTCGGGTGTTGCGGCTGCGGTGCGGGCTCTCCTGCCAGAAGCGCATCCACCGCGCGGCGCATGTCCTCGCCGGTAACCGGAAGGTCGGTGCGCAAGGGCGGGAGGCCGGGCACGGGCGGGCGGTTGATCTTCGGCCGGCTCGCGTCGAACTGGCCTGCGTAATAGAGCAGGCGGCTCTGGTCGTAGAGGAAGAAGTCGGGCGTGCAGATCGCGTTATACGCCAGCGCCACGTCCTGTGACTCGTCATGCAGATAAGGGAACGGAAAGGCCTTCTCCGTGGCCAGTTTCTGCATGTGCGGATAGTCGTCTTCGGGAAAATCGTCGGGCCAGTTCGACGAGATCGCCACTACTTGCAGCCCCTTCGCCTCGTACTCGCGCGCAAAGTCGATGAAGCCGTCGAGGACGTGCAGCACGAACGGGCAATGGTTGCAGATGAACGCCACCAGCAGCGCGGGTTTGTCGGCAAAGTCCTCGAGCCGACGGATCGTTCCTGTCACATCCGGCAGCGCGAATGCGGGCGCGGGCTTTCCATAGTCCAGTTGACGCGACAGTCTCAGCATCCTCGGCCTCCATTATTAGAATGTATATTCTTTTACAGGAAGCTGCGGCGCAAATCCATCGCTACTGTGCGGACCTCACAGGCGCACACCACAGGACCAAACTGCAAAGATCAGCTTTGCACCTTTGCAAATTTACCGTGGACAGGCCTGCCAAACCAAGCCATCGCGGCGGCTGATAGGTGCGGCATGCATCTGGCAATGACTATCGCAGGAGCAAAGCGACATGAAAGCCCTGGTCTGCGTGAAGCGGGTGATTGACTACAACGTGAAGCCGCGAGTGAAGGCGGACGGCACGGGTGTTGATCTTGCGAACGTGAAGATGAGCATGAACCCGTTCGACGAGATCGCGGTCGAGGAAGCCATTCGCCTGAAGGAAAAGGGCGTGGTGACCGAGATCGTGGCGGTGTCGGTGGGCGTTGCCAAGAGCCAAGAAACGTTGCGCACGGCGCTGGCCATGGGCGCGGACCGGGCGGTGCTGGTGCAGGTTGACGACGGCACCGAGGTCGAGCCGCTGGCCGTCGCCAAGATCATCAAGGGGATTGCCGATGAAGAGCAGCCCGCCCTGATCATCACCGGCAAGCAGGCGATCGACGATGACAGCAATCAGGTCGGCCAGATGGTCGCCGCGCTGCTCGGCCGTCCGCAGGGCACGTTCGCCAACGAAGTTGCGGTCGAGGGCGACGCGGTCGTCGTCAAGCGCGAGATCGACGGCGGTCTGCAGACCGTTCGCCTCGCTCTGCCCGCGGTCGTCACCACCGACCTGCGCCTGAACGAGCCGCGCTATGCAAGCTTGCCCAACATCATGAAGGCCAAGTCCAAGCCGCTGGCGAACAAGACCCCCGCCGACTACGGCGTGGACATCGCCCCGCGCCTCAAGACGCTCAAGGTCTCCGAACCGCCGGTGCGCTCGGCCGGCATCAAGGTGCCCGATGTCGACACGCTGGTCGCCAAGCTCAAGGAAATGGGAGTAGCCTGACATGGCCAATGTTCTCGTTCTCGTCGAACACGACAATGCCTCGGTCAAGGACGCCACCCTTGCCGCGGTGACCGCCGCATCGCAGTTGGGCGAAGTGACCGCGCTGGTCGCAGGGGCCAACTGCGACGGTGCCGCAAGTGCCGCCGCGCAGATCGCAGGCGTCGCCAAGGTGCTCAAGGCCGATGACGCCGCGCTTGCCAACGCACTGGCGGAAAACGTCGCCCCGCTCGTCGCGGGCCTGATGGCGAACTTCGACGCCTTCGTCGCGCCCGCCACGACCACCGGCAAGAACGTCGCCCCGCGCGTTGCCGCGCTGCTCGACGTGATGCAGATCTCGGACATCCTCTCGGTGGAGGGCCCCAGGACCTTCACCCGTCCGATCTACGCCGGCAACGCCATCGCCACGGTCGAATCGAGCGATGCCAAGCTGGTCATCACCGTGCGCGGCACCGCCTTTGCGAAGGCGGCCCCCACCGGCGGCTCTGCCAGCGTCGAAGCCGTCGCAGCCACCGCCGACAGCGGCCTCAGCACTTTCGTCAGCGCCGAGATCGCCAAGAGCGAGCGCCCGGAACTGACCAGCGCCAAGATCATCGTCTCGGGCGGCCGCGCGCTGAAGGACGCTGCAACCTTCGAGCAGGTCATCACCCCGCTGGCCGACAAGCTGAACGCCGGCATCGGCGCATCACGCGCCGCGGTCGACGCAGGCTACGTGCCCAACGACTACCAGGTCGGCCAGACCGGCAAGATCGTGGCGCCCGAAGTCTACATCGCGGTCGGCATCTCGGGCGCGATCCAGCACCTCGCTGGCATGAAGGACTCCAAGACCATCATCGCCATCAACAAGGACGAGGACGCCCCGATCTTCCAGGTCGCAGACATCGGCCTCGTCGGCGACCTGTTCACGCTGGTCCCGGAACTCACCGGGAAGCTGTAATCCGCACAATGCCATGTTGGAGTGTTTCCCCGGGGAAACACTCCATATGGGTTAATCAAGTTCCAGCGTCAGGCACTGGCTGAAGTCGTCCAGCACGTAGTCGGCGAAGGCTTCGCAGTTGACGAAGCCGTGCTTGCGATAGAGGCCTAGCGCGGGTTCGAAGGCAGGGCCCTGTCCGGTTTCGAGGCTGACCCTGCGATATCCCCGTTGTCGCGCGACGCCGATCAGGTGAAGCAGCAGGGCTTCGCCGATTTTCTTTCCCAACCAATCACTTGCGACGCGCATGGACTTCAACTCGCCATGCGTCGCGTCAAGTTCGCGGATCGCGCCCATCCCTGCCAGCGCCTCGCCAACCCATGCCGAGTAGAAAGTCACGCCGGGCTCGCGCAGCTTCTCCACGGGCAGTGCGTGAACCTTGCAGGCGGGAGAATTGGCATGCATTCCAGCAAGATGGATCGCGACGAGGCCGCGGATCGCCTCGCCGGAAAGATCGTCCTCGATGATCGTGATTTCGGCCATGCCCTGCCTCCATAGGGAACGTTTGACTCCTGAGCACGAACGGGCGCAGTCTCGCAAGGCTTGAGACGAGCTGAGAAAGGGTCGCCCCGCCCAGGCATACGCGCTCCCGCCGATCATCGGCGCGAGCGGTACAGGGGAGAATGTCATGAAAAAGCTGATGATCCTGCCGGCGCTCGCGCTCGGCTTTGCGACGCCACTTGCCGCACAGGAATATCCTGTCGTGCCGGGAGATTATGTCACCGTTTCAATGATCTCGGTCGATGACGGGCATGATCTCGAATATGCCAATCACCTCGCCGGAATGTGGCGGAAAGGCCAGGACTTCGCCGTGAAGCAGGGCTGGATCACCGGCTACGAGATCCAGAGCAACGAGAACAAGCGCCCGGGCGAGCCGGACTTCTTCCTGATCACCCGATTCGCCAAGTTCGCCGATCCGGCGCAGGAAGAGGCGCGCGAAAAGGCCTACAACGCCTATATGGCGACAACCGCCGCCCAGATGCAGGCCAGTTCGGGCGAGCGGGCCAAATACCGCAAGGTCATGGGGTCCATGCTGCTGCGGTCATGGAAATGGCGTAACTGAAAAGGTGCGAGAGCCTCCGGCCTCGTGCCGGGGGCTACGCTCACGCGTGCTTGTCGGCCTTGCGCTTGCCGAAGCGCATGCCGGTTTCGAGGCGGGCGCGCAGTTGGGCGTAGTAGGCTTCGAGGAACGCGCGCTCGTCGCCCGCGCCCGCGTCCCAGCCGATCTTGGCGCAGATCGTGCGGGCGACATCGCGCAACGCGTCTTCCCGGTTCTCGCGCAGCACGCGTTCGAGGACCTGCAGTTCGAACTCGCCATAGACGGCAAGATCGGCATCGCCGAAGCGGTACTGCGCGCCGGTTTCTGCCGAGATACCTTTCGCACCGTCGCCCACGGAAAGCGCCTGTTCGAGCTTGCGCTTGGGCGCTTCGACTACCCAGGTTCCGGCGATCAGATCGCCGCAGCGCAGGCGGTCGCGGTTGAAGAAGGGGAACAGCGCGAAGAGCAGGAACCAGACGAGTCCCGCCCACGCCGCCAACTCGGCATCGCCGCCCTCGACGCTGGCGACGATAATGAAGATCAGCGGCATGAACAGTTCGATGTCGCGCATCAGATTGCGGGCGATCACCGCTTCGGTGGTGAGCCTGCCGCCATCCTTGCCGCGCGCCCGTGCGGCGATGCGGATGCCGGTGATGCGCTTGCCCGGCGTAGCGCCACGCGGGCCCAGCTCGAAGAACAGGAACCAGGCGTTGCGGAAGAGGAACAGCATGATGATCCACAGCACCGACAATGCCTGCACCGCGCGGCCTGCGGGCGAGTTGCTGTCGTTGAGATTGATGCCCGCTCCTTGCGCAATGCGCGACAGGATCAGCGTTGCGCCGATCATCGCGCCGACGATCATCGCAAGGTCAAGGAACAGCGCCCCGGCGCGGGCCCCGCGCGAGGCGAGGGTGAACGGGATGGGCACGCCTTCAGGGGTTATGACGATGCGCCGGCGGCGCTCTTCATGCGCCTTGGCCCTGTTGGCAGGGCTGACGTTGTCCTTGCGCCGCCAAGGTGGCTTCCAGGCCATCAGCGTGGCCCCCGACGGAACGCGAAGAAGTATCCGGTCCACAGGACCAGCATGAACCCGCCCACCGTCAGCCGCGAGGGCGTGGAATCGACGAGCTGGCGGGCAAAGCCTTCGAGCACCGCCGCGACGACCAGCATCAGCACGACCCCGGTCATCACTTGCGCCGCGCGCCGCCCCGCGGTCGCTGCCGCGTCAACTACCGAGGCATTGCCAGGGAAGGCCATCGCGCGGCCGATGTGAATGCCCGCCGCGCCCGCGAGCAGGATCGCGAAAAGCTCGGTCGTGCCGTGGATCGCCAGCCAGCCGACGAAATCGAGCAGCAGGCCCTGTCCGTGATAGAGCCACAGCATCGCGCCCAGCAGTGCGGTGTTGTGGATCAGCAGCAGCATTGTCGGCAGGCCGAAGGCGAAGCCCAGCGCGAAGCACAGGATCGAGACTTGCGCGTTGTTGCTGAACAGTTCGGCAGCGAACACGCTCATGCCGTCCTGGTCCTGATTGCCGAACAGCGTGCCGTGCAGCACCTCGCGACTTGCCCCGGGTACGCGCACATCGCCGCCGGGGACGAGCGAATAGTACCATTCGGGGTTCGAGGCGACGAGCAACCATCCGACCACCGTGCCCGCGACCATCAGGGCGAGCGCGATCAGGATGTCGCTGCCAAGGCCGCGCACGCTCGCGCTCCAGCCGCCGCCGAGAAAGCCGCGCAGCCACGACCACAGCGAGGCACGCGGGCCATAGACGAGGAACCACGCGCGCTGGGTCAGCGCTTCGAGATAGGCGACCAGAGCGGCATCGAGCGAGGTTTCGCGCGCGATGGCAAGGCTCGACGCGGCGGTGCGGTAGAGCGCGGGAAGCGCAAGCAGGTCCTCGTCCGAAACGCGGCGGGTGCGGCCTGCTTCCATGGCCTTGACGGTGGATTCGAGGCGCTTCCAATCACCCTCGCGTTCAAGCCGGAAGCGGTCGGAGCGCAGGGCAGCCTGTTCTGCGGCCACGGCCTGCTCGGACGGCTTGGTGAACCAGCCACCGATGCGTTGAGCAATGCCAGTGGTTACAGCGTTCATCCGATCCTCCCCTCGCGCTTGATCGCAAGGTAGGCGTCGAGCAGCCGGGTGCCGATCTGATCATGCCGCGCCTCGAGCACGCGCACGCCGAGATGGCGCAGGCGTTGGAGCACAAGGGCGCGCTGTCGGGTGAGGCCTGTGGCGGTGACGGCTTCGGCGACGGACTGCACGTCTGTGACCGGTGCGGTGGCGATGGCGGCAAGTTCGGCATCGGTCATCACCACGAAGAGGACGAGGTGCTTTTCGACCAGCCTGCCGACGTTCTCGACCATGAGTTCGGCGCTGGTCGGATCGGTGAAATCCGAGAACAGCACGATCAGCGAGCGGCGCTGCAGGCGGGCGGCGAGGGTGGACAGGGCGAGGGTGAAGTTGGGTTCGCCGGGGTGGTAGTCCAGCCCGGCGGCGGCGCGCTGGAGGCGCGCGACATCGCGGCTGTCGGTGACGAAGGGCGTGGCGACTTCGGGCCTTGCGGCAAAGCCGAACAGGGCGACGCGATCCTGTGCCTTCAATGCGACATAGGCGGTGGTGAGCGCGGCGGTGACCGCGCGGTCGATCCGTGGCAGGCCCTCGATCGGCTCGCACATAGACTGGCCGCAATCGAACGCGAAGACGATCTGGTTGTTGCGCTCGACCTCGTATTCCTTGGCGAAGAGGCGGGCGTGGCGGGCGGAGCTTTTCCAGTCGATCCGGCGGCGGTCCATGCCGGGTTCGTATTCGGCGAGCGCTTCGAAATCGGTGCCTTCACCCCGGATGCGGCGGGCGATCAGGCCGAACTGGGCATCGCGCAGGAAGATCTGCAGCGCGGGGCTGCGCACCGGAGCGATGTTCGGCCAGACCCGCACTTCGGAATCGAGCGCGCGGGTCACCTGGCGATGGGCGAGGCCGAGCGGGCCGTTCCAGCGCAGCCAGACGCGCGAAAGCGCGCCGGTGCCGCGACGGGTCGGGGTGATGTCGGCGGTGCCGCTCCATGCGCCTTCGTTGAAAGCCAAGGGCAACGCGATGCGTCCGCCGGGGGCGAGGCGCGGATCGCATTCAAGCGCGGCTTCGGGTCTTGCGCGTGAAGAGGTGCGGGAAAGGTCGGCAAGAACGGTGATCTGCGATGGTTCGCCGACTTCGGTATCGGCCGGATTGATCACGCGCAGGTCCGCCAGCGATCCGGCGAACAACCCGTCGAGCACGACCAGCACCAGCAATGCGCCGCCGATCGCCGGGGCTGCGATCCACGCGCCGGGCGCGGCGGCGGCTAGGACCAGTGCAAGCGGCGCGAGGCCTGCGATGATCAGCACCGCGCGGCCAGAGGGCAGGAGGGCGGCGGGCCTGCTCAACGGGGCGCTTCCGTGCCTTCGACCAGAGCGGCGACGATGGCTTCGACCTGCTTGCCCTCAATCTCGGCCGCTGGGCTGAGCATCAGGCGGTGGCGCAGGACGGCGGTGGCGAGGGCCTTGACGTCGTCGGGGATCACGTAGTTGCGCCCGTCGAGCGCGGCGCGGGCGCGGGCGGACCCTGCCAGCAGCACGGCGGCGCGCGGGCTGGCACCGACGACGAGATCGCCGCTTTCCCGCGTCGCGCGGATCAGGCGGACGACATAGTCGACCACGGATTCGGCCATGGTCACCGAGGCGACGGCGACTTGCGCTGCCTCGAGCTGGACCTCGTCGGCCACGGCCACGATACCAAGCTCGGCGGGCTTTGGCGCGCCGCGTCCTTCGCCATAGCGGGTGACGATGCGGGTTTCCTCCTCTGCCGAGGGGTAGGACACCAGCAGCTTGAACAGGAAGCGGTCAAGCTGGGCTTCGGGCAGGGGATAGACGCCCTGGCTTTCGATCGGGTTCTGCGTGGCGACGACCATGAACCGGTCGGACAGGGCGTGCGCTTCGCCGTCCAGTGTCACGCGGCGTTCCTGCATGGCTTCGAGCAGGGCGGCCTGCGTCTTGGGCGGGGTGCGGTTGATCTCGTCGGCCAGCAGCAGTTCGTGGAAGATCGGCCCGCGCGTCAGGGTGAACTGGCTGGTCTGGAAGTTGAACAGGTTGGAGCCGAGAATGTCGCCAGGCATGAGGTCGGGCGTGAACTGGATGCGCCCGAAATCGAGGCCCAAGGCAGCTGCGAAGCTTTGCGCGAGGAAGGTCTTGGCGGTTCCGGGCGGGCCTTCGAGCAGGACGTGGCCACCGGCAAAGAGCGCGACGAGGAGATGGTCGAGCACCTCATCCTGTCCGACCACGGCCTTGCCCACTTCGGCGCGGATCGCGCCTGCCAGCGTGCCGAGATCGGCCAAAGTCATGTGCGGTGTCTCAGCGGTCACTTCAGGTGCCTTTCTATTTGTTGCAGGACCAGTGCCCGCCTGGTCAGTTCGTGCGGCTTGCGGGCATCGCGCAAATGCCGTGCAGCGGTGGAGAAGGCGGGGCCTTCGATGCCCCGGCGCTGCAGCGTCTGGTCGATCAGGTGTTCGATCTCTTGCGGCGAAAGCCCGCGCGGCAGGCCGAGCGCCAGCGCGATGCGATCGCGCGTTGCATCGGCATAGGGCGCGGCGGCGAGATGGATGCGACCGGCGCGGCGGATCAGGCCTGCGGCATTGGCGACCAGTGCGGCCTTGCCCATCGCGATTTCCTGCGCGTGCGCCAGCGCCGGGCCGAAGCGGTTGAACGCGCGCCATGCGACCGCAAGGGCCCCCAGCAGCAGGCAGATCGTGGCAGCGAGGAACGGTGGTTCGAACGCGAGGGTGAGCAGGTTGCGGCTCGCGCCGAAGCCGTTGAAAGTCATGTCGAAGACTATCGACATGCTGTCGTCGTCGGCAGCGGCCTTCACCAGATCGCGCGCGAGAAGAGCCGTCGCATTGTCGGCAAGGCCCCAGTTGTCGAGCAGGTCTGGTTCGAAGACGAGGACGACCGGGTAGATCTCTTCGTCCTCGCCGCCGTAGTCCGGGTCCACGCCTGCCAGCTGGTTGAGTGCGGGGTAGTAGCCGTCGTCATCGAGCCATGCGGCAAGGATGCGGCCATCGCCTGCGGTGACGATCGGGACAAGTCCCTTGCCCGAGCCGGATTCGACCTGCCGGTCATCGGGCAGGGGGCCGCGTCGTTCGCCAAGCTTCCAGCCGCCAGCGGCAGGGCCATCCTCCTTGCCGATGGCGACGGCGACATTGTCGGCAAAGCCCCGCCATTCGGGGCCTTGCGTGGATATCAGCTGCACCCAGCCGCGCTTGGCCTTGTTCGAGCTCGCTCCCATCGCGAACCATTTGGGCGCGACGACGATGGTCGGGCCAAGATAGCGATGGGCCTCGACGACCTTGGCGATCTCCTTGCCGTCCGCATCGGCAGGCGGCGTCAGGATCAGCAATCCCGGCGCGGTTTCGAGCGTGCGGCGATTGCGCTGGCGCTGGACGTCAAGCCCTTCGGCTTCGAGCATGCGGGCGAGCCCGGCATAGCCGTTGAGCCCCTGCCCGCCGACATGCGCGCCGCCGTTGTTGCCGCTGCCGCCGGTGCCGTTGCCGAGAAACCAGAGCAGCGCGACGAAGGCGAGGGCGCCTGTCAGCAGCATGCCGATGATCGTGCCGCGCAAGAAGGGAGCCGGGGCCGCGCTCATGCGGCGGCACCTGCCGTCCCGGTCGGCAGCTGTTGCAGGGCAAAGCGTGAATAGGCCTCGCGCGCGGTGGACCAGTCTTCGGCGCCCAAGGGGCTGAGCGCATAGCGGGCGCGTTCGACCAGCGCGGAAATCGTGCCGAACGCGCTGCGGGCTTCGGTTGGCAGGGCGCGAATCATGCCGATCTCGCGCGCGGTGCTCGACGGGCTGAGCCAGTCTGGCCGGACGCGAGCGATCTGGCCGATGCTGCGCTGGAGCAGGAGGTGCGCGGCTTCGCCGAAGAGGCCTTGCGCGGCGAGCCGGTCAGCGTCTTCGAGAAGGGCCAGCGCTTCCTCGCGCTGTGGCGTCCATTCCGGCTCTGCGATTCGCGGCTTGCTTTTGCGATCGCGCCAGAGCGGCCAGAGCAGGGCCCATACGATCCAGATGCCTCCGATGATGGCACTGACGAGCATGACCATCTCGATCACGCTCCATCCGCTGCCGAGAAGGCGTCCAAGCGGCGAAAACAGCCATTCGAGAAAGCGACCAAACGCCTTCAGCCATTCCGGGGTGACAGGGGGTGGATCGGGCGGGACGGGGGCGAACTGGATGTCAGCCGAATCGCGCACCGTTCGCCATGCGGCCTCTGCCGCTGCCGCGTCGCTCTTTGCCGATACTGCCGCCCCGGGTGCCGTCACCTGGCGAACGTTGCACGGCGCTGGCCCACGGGCAAGCGCAACTGTATCCGATCAGCCGCCGCGGATGCGTTCCATCGGGTAGGTGCCGAGCATGCGCAGGTCCTTGGCAAAAAAGCCCAGTTCCTCGAAAGCGAGATCGACCGCGCGCTCTCCGGGGGCCCCGACGATGTCGGCATAGAACTCGGTCGCAGAGAAGCTCGCGCCACGCTGGTAGCTTTCGAGCTTGGTCATGTTTACGCCGTTCGTCGCAAATCCGCCCAGCGCCTTGTAGAGCGCGGCAGGGATGTTGCGCACTTCGAAAACGAAGGTGGTCATTGCAGGACCAGTGATCGTTGCCGGATCGCGCGGGGTCTTCGACAGGATGACGAATCGGGTGGTGTTGTCGTGCGCGTCCTCGACGTTGTCCTCGATGACCTTGAGGCCATAGAGTTCGGCGGCGATGCGCGGGGCGAGCGCGGCCACGGTCGGGTCGCCAAGTTCTGCGACATAGGCTGCAGCGCCGGCAGTGTCTGCATAGCTCATCGGCACGATGCCCCGGTCACGCAGGTAGAAGCGCGACTGGCCGAGCGCCTGCGGGTGGCTGTAGGCGGCGGTGAAGGGACCGTCGCCCAGCGCCATCAGGCTGGCGTGGATCTCGAGGAAATGTTCGCCGACGATCGACAGCCCGCTTTCGGGCAGGAGAAAGTGGATGTCCGCCACGCGCCCGTGCTGCGAGTTTTCGATCGGGATGATCGCCTGTCCTGCACGGCCTTCCTTGACCGCATCGAGCGCGTCCTCGAACGAGAAACAGGGCAGCGGCAGGCAGTCTGGCAGGGCCTCGAGCGCTGCGCGATGCGAGTTTGCGCCGGGTGCGCCCTGGAACGAAACCGCGCGCGCCGGATCTGCGGCTGCGGCGGCGGCCATCTGCTCGACAAGGGCGAGGGCGGGGGCGGGATAGCTTTGCATGACGCGCGGGCGTTAAGCCGCTCTGTCCTTTCGGGCAAGCGAGTTCGAATTTGCGAGTCAAACCATCTTGCGCTGCGGCATGGCGCTGACTAGAGGGTCCCCCAACTCGCGCGGGTGTCGGCAAGGTGTCGGCGTGCGCCAATGGGGCTCGTAAATGGACGATCGTTTCAATACCATCGCCGGGTGGACCTTGTTCGGGGGCATCGTGGCTCTGGGGCTTTCCAGCCTTTCGGCGCACTACTTCCTTGCCGATAAGGAACACCGTCCGGAAACGATGGGCTACGCGATCGAGGGCGTCGTCGAGGAAGGTGCCGAAGGTGGCGCCGCTGCCGAACTTCCGCTGGCGAATCTGCTCGCGGCCGGTGACGTCGCCAAGGGCGAGGCTGTCTTTGCCAAGTGCAAGGCCTGCCACACTGCCGAACAGGGCGGAGCCAACGGCATTGGTCCGAACCTTTACGGTATCGTCGGCAAGCCGGTTGGCAAGCATGCGGCAGGTTTTGCCTACTCGGCCGATCTGGCTGGACACGGCGGAAACTGGGACTTTGCCACGCTTAATGAGTGGCTGAAGAACCCCAAGGCCTTCGCCGCGGGTACCAAGATGTCGTTCGCTGGCCTGCCCAAGGGCGAAGACCGCGCCAACGTCATTCTCTATCTCAACTCGCTCGGCTCGAACCTGCCGCTGCCCGCGCCCGAAGCCGTCCCGGCTGCCGGTGCCGCGCCTGCTGCTGGCGCGACTGTGGCGCTCGTCGGCGATGCCGCCAAGGGCGAGGCGATCTTTGCGAAGTGCAAGGCTTGCCACACCATCGATCAGGGCGGCGCCAACGGCATCGGCCCGAACCTGTTCGGTGTCTATGGCGAAGCCGTTGCCGGTGACCGTGGCGGTTATGCCTTCTCCGACGCGCTCAAGGGCAAGGGCGGAAACTGGGACGATGCGACGCTTGACGCATGGCTCGCAGGCCCGGCCAAGTTCGCGCAGGGTACCAAGATGACCTTCGCGGGCATCTCGGACGCCCAGCAGCGTGCCGATGTGATCGCCTACCTGAAGTCGAAGAAGTAAGCTTCTCGATCTCGGCTTGAATCTGAAAGGGCGTCCGGAGCGATCCGGGCGCCTTGTTCGTGTCTTTGGTGCCGGTTGCGGGAGTGTCCCGTCGGGCGCAGGATTCGGACTTTGGGAGATCGCCGATGCTCCGCTCTGTTGCCGCAATCCTGTTGCTCATGCTTTCTGTCGCGCCTGTCAGTGCTGCAGAACCTCCCGCTGCCATTCAGGGGGCGTGGATCGTCGATCTCTCGGCAAAGTCCGACGAGCCCTACCTCAAGCCGATGGTGCTCGAGCTGCAGGTGGACGGGACGGTCAAAGGCAGCTTCTATGAAAGCGAGATTCTGGCCGGGCGGTGGAAGACCGATCGTGGGCGGACGTGCGTGAGCTTCCGCACGACGGACGGGCTCGGCCCCTATCACACCGCAGCGTGTCTTGTCGGCGACTGGGTGGAAGGCCAGACCTGGGCCGAGCAGCGCAACTTCCTGTTCAACTGGAACGCTACGCGAGGTGCTTCAGCGCGTTGATTCCTGCTTGAGGTCATAGGCGCGTTGCGCAGCCGAAACCTCGATCATGCAGGTCTCGGCCCATTCGATCATACTCGAAAGCGCGCCGACGAGGCCGCGTCCCAAGGGTGTGATCGCATATGTCACTGTCACCGGCACGGTGGGCTCGACGCTTCGGCTGACGAGGCCATCGCGCTCCAGCGAGCGCAGGGTCTGGCTCAGCATCTTCTGGCTCACGCCTTCGATTCGGCGCTTGAGCGCATTGAAGCGCAAGTCCTCGCGCGAAAGCAGCAGCAGGATCAGCGCGCTCCATTTGTCGGCAACTCGGTCCAGCAGCTGCCGGGTCGGGCAATTGGCGGCATAGACATCGCCGCGTGGCCTGGCGCGACCAGTCCCCTCGCCGGGAGCAGTCACTTCGCGGTGACCTGGTATGGAAATCGTGCCTTCTTGCATGGGTCGTGACGATAGCGCACCTGGTATCCATTGGAAACCACCCCATCGATCACGATACAGGAGTAAGCCGATGAAAGTTGCCGTGCTTGGAGCCAGCGGTCGCGCCGGATCGGAAATCACTGCCGAACTTGCCCGTCGTGGGCATGAGGTTCTTGCCATTGCGCGCAAGCCGGAGGCCATTGCGGCAGCGAGCGGCGTGACCGCAGTGGCGGGCGATGCTGCCGATCCGCAGGCGCTGGCCGGGCTGATCCGCGGCGTCGATGCGGTGATCAGCGCGCTGCACTTCGATGTGAGCGCCGCGACGTTGCTCTCGGCGCTCAAGGCCGCTGGCGTGCCGCGCCTGCTGGTGACGGGCGGGGCAGCAAGCCTTGAGGTCGCTCCCGGCAAGATCCTTTTCGACGCAATGCAGCTTCCCGAGGAATGGAAGCCCGCGATCCTTGGCGGTATCGTTTTCCTCAAGGACCTGCGCGAGGAGAGCGAGATCGACTGGACCTTCTTTTCGCCCGCCGCCTTCATCGAGGTCGGCCCGCGCACCGGCAAGTTCCGGCTTGGCACCGATCAGCTGGTGGTGGACGAGAAGGGCGAAAGCCGGATCAGTTTTGCCGACTATGCCATCGCGATGGTCGACGAGCTCGAGCAGCACCGCCACCCGCGCGCGCGGTTTACCGCAGCGTACTGATTGCGGTCAGGCGGGGCAGGCCTCGGCCATGATCGCGGCGTTCAGCGTTTCGGGCTCGACCGGCTCATACTGGTCGGCCCGATCCGCTGAAACGGCATTGCGGGCGAGCACGGTACCATCGGGCGCATAGTCGGTGGCGGCAGCGATGAGCACGCGGCGATGGGCGCAATCGTAGCGGAACAGGATCACCTTGCGACCGCTGTCGAGAGCCGAGGCATCGCTGAAATCAAAGCCCGCCCAGACCTGCCGGACCGGGAAGGCGCGGCCGCTTTCAGGGGCAAGCTCGCGCACCGATTCGGGGCGGACCAGCACTTGCGTGCGGTCCTGCGCCACGCCGATGACCTTCCAGTCGGCAGACCATCCTCTTGCCTCTCCAGCCGTGGCCACCTCGCCGGAGAAGCCGAGGAGCGCGAGCGGGAGCAGCAGGTTGCGGACTGGGGTCATCGGGTGGCTCCGGGATGCGTCGGTTAACGCCCTGATAACCACGCCGCGCCACTGCGCCAGTTAGGGGTTTTTCCTGAGTCCCGCGATGCGACAGCCCGTCAGTCGGCGGTTAACGCGGGCTCAGCGCGTCTCATGAATCTTGCGCGTACTCGTCCGCGCGGGCTTTGAAGCCTTGCGCGATCACGTACCATTCTGACGAATCCTTGCGGCTCGACGGCGGCTTGGCGTGCTTCACGGTGGTGAAGTTCTTCTTGAGGATCGTCAGCAGTTCGCCATCGGTGCCGCCAGCAAAGACCTTAGCGACGAAGGCCCCGCCCGGTGCCAGCGTCTGGATCGCGAAATCCACGGCTGTTTCGACCAGGCCCATCGTGCGCAAGTGGTCAGTCTGCTTGTGGCCGACGGTGTTGGCGGCCATGTCGGAGATGACGAGATCGGGCGGGCCGTCGAGCGCATCGGTCAGGGCCTGCGGAGCCTCGTCGGCCATGAAGTCCATCTCGAAGATGGTCACGCCCTCGATCGGGTCGGTCGGCAGCAGGTCGATCCCGACCACGGCGGCTGCGGGCGCCTTCTTGCGCACCACCTGACTCCAGCCGCCCGGCGCAATGCCGAGGTCGACGACGCGCTTTGCGCCTTTGAGCAGTCCGAACTTCTCGTCGAGGTCGATCAGCTTGAACGCCGCGCGGCTGCGCCAGCCTTCGGCCCGGGCCTGCTTGACGTAGGGATCGTTGAGCTGGCGCGAGAGCCAGCGCACCGACGAGGCGCTGCGGCCCTTGGCGGTCTTGAGCCGCTCGTTGGGGTTCTTTCCTGAGCGGCTCATGCTGCTTCCGTTCGTTTGGGGCTGCGCGGGTCGGGCCCGGTGGCCATGAGGCTGCGCAGGATGCCTTCGCGGATGCCGCGATCGGCAATTCCGAGCCGTTCGGCCGGCCAGATGTCGAGAATCGATTCGAGGATCGCGCAGCCGGCTACCACCAGATCGGAGCGCTCTCGCCCGATGCAGGGCAGGGCGATGCGCTCGGCCGGAGTCATGGTCGAAAGACGGCGACTGATGCCGCGCATCGAATCGGCCGGCACGACAAGGCCGTCGACCGCGCGACGGTCATACTGCGGCAGTTCGAGGTGGAGGCTGGCAAGCGTGGTTACCGTGCCGCTGGTGCCGAGCAGGCGGATGTGGCCTTCCTCGCGGCGGATATGGCGCATCGGGCTGACGCGTTCGGCAAAGTCGGCAAAGCCTTCGTCCACCCGGCGGCGCATTTCGGCATAGGCGACTGCGCGCGCATCGGGATCGTCGGCAATCGCGCCGATGCTCTCGGTCAGCGAGACGACGCCCCAGGGCACCGATTGCCAGTCGAGTATGCGCGGCACGGTCTCGCCGGTTTCGACCAGCACCATCTCGGTCGATCCGCCGCCGATGTCGAAGATCATCGCGGGGCCGGTGCCCTGTTCGAGCAGGATGTGGCAGCCGAGCACGGCAAGGCGTGCCTCTTCCTGCGCGGTGATGATGTTGAGGCGGATGCCGGTCTCGTCGCGCACGCGGTCGATGAAGGCCTGGCCGTTGCTGGCGCGGCGGCAGGCTTCGGTGGCGACCGAGCGGGCGAGGTGGACGTTGCGCTTGCGCAGTTTGTCGGCGCAGACGTGGAGTGCGGCGAGTGCGCGGTCCATCGCCTCGTCCGAAAGACGCCCTGTCTGGGCAAGGCCCTCACCGAGGCGGACGACGCGGCTGAAGGCATCGATCACCACGAAGTGCTCGCCCGAGGGCCGCGCGATCAGCAGTCGGCAGTTGTTGGTGCCAAGGTCGATCGCGGCATAGGCCTGACGATGGTGGGGAAGCGGCCTTTGCCAGCCCGAAGACCGTTCGTGCAGTTGAGGCGCAGCCGGACCGGGTGCCACTTCCGGCACCGCCTTGACGACTGCCTCCTGCGTGCCGCTGCCGCGTGTTGCGGGCGGACTGGTCGTGCCGGCGATCTTGGGCGGGACACTGTTCCCGGCTTTGCCGCGTGGCCTGCGGGGCTTCTTCCTTTGCCCCTTCTTGCTGCCTGCCGTCTTGCCGTTCTGGCGCGCGTCTTGCCCGTTTGCCGGCGGAATGGAACCCGCCATGACTCTTATTCGCTTATGTTTTCCCGCGCTGCCTGATGCTGCCGGGTACTTGCCCCTAATGCTAGCGATGCCGCGCCCTGCCCGCAAGGCCAGCGCCCAAAAATGCCGATAGACCCGCTTGACTAACGCTTGCCCGCCCCCTAGTTGCGCGCCTCACGTTGCCCCGTCGTCTAATGGTAAGACTACGGATTCTGATTCCGTCTATCGAGGTTCGAATCCTCGCGGGGCATCCATCACATCAGCGCTAACGATATGTTTTGCAGGGATTTTCCTGCAACACCTCTCGTGCCGTTCCCTCATTGGCTCCCACATTGCCCTGCAATCGGGGGGGATCGTGCCCGAACTGCGAGCCCGTAAATCGAAGCGCACACATTCCGGTCTAGCTGCTTGGAGTCTCGGCGGCTGAAATCAGGCTGTAGCCCGCACAAATCTGCGGTTTCTGAAAACACGAAAGCGCGCGTCGATCTGCAGTTGCAGTTTGAGTTCGAGGGGGCGAACGTGCTGCGCCTAGCCCCGCTGCCTCATGGTGGCCTATGCTTGCTGAGACGGGATTCGATAGGAGGCAGGATGCGAGAGCTATCCGAGCAAGAGATTGTGCGAATCCATCAGGACCATGTGAGGCGCTGCCTTGCCGAGGTCGAGAAGGCTGGCGCGGTCGCAGAGTTCATCAACATTGGCCCGCTCATCCCGGCCTGCAATGCGGCCCGCCCGTACCTTGGCAGTCGGTGCGCGCCTGGCGATGCGATCATGTCTCCGATCGATGGCTGCCCGTGGCCTGCGCTCTGCGCTTGCACCTATCGCGTGGCCGAGCCTGAGAGCCGCTGAGCGCATCAGCCTGTCGAGGTCATCCGCCTCCGTCAAAGCCCAGCCTTGCCTCTGTGCGGCCCTGTGGCTGGCACGGCGGGGATGGTCGAGGGCAAAACGCGGGTCCTACCTGCGGGATCTTCGGACCCAAAGCGCTTGGGAACCGCAAAAATCGCTCGGCCCCCCGATTTCTGGCAATGCTTCAGTTTCAAGTTTGACTTTGCAGGGCACCAAAAAGGCCCCCGGAGGGCACGTCCGAGAGCCTAGAGGGTAGAGGGGCGACTTTTTGGCCTAGTCGCCCCCCGAGCGCATGACGGGGGAAAGGAAATCCCGCCCGCGCTCTATTCGATCAGCCTACCGCCTTACGCGCGGCGATGCCCGCCATCAGCGCATAGGCTGAGGTATCTTCGGGCACACTGGCAAAGGTCGGAACGCTGCAAGCCACTGCCGGCCCCATGGCGCGAAGCGGCGAAAGCATTTCCGCGATGCTGTCCGGCGTCGGGATGACGTTGCGCCGATCGATCAGGCCTGAGGCCATCAGCCTTGCCAGTGCATCGCCCGTCACTTGTCGCTCCGAGCCGAATAGGCGTGATGCCGAGGTGATTGCGCTACAGGCGGCGAAGGCCTGCGCGATCGTGTCCGCGGCGGCGCGAGCGTCGGCCATGATTGCATCAAGGGCAGGACGAAGAATCGGGCCTAGTTTCTCCTGCGCCGCGCTCTTCAGCCTCGCCGCTTCTTCGTCGGCTTCCCGCGCCCGTTCCTGCAGTTCGCGAAGCCCCGCACGAAGGGCGCCCAGTTCCTCGCGCAAGTCGCGCTCCCTGACAAGGTTAGCGGTTGCCTCGCTGGCGTCGGCCTCGCCTAGCAGTGCGTCGGCGACGGCCACGGCGGCCCGCTTCTCGGCCATCCGGTCCTGCAGGAGGGCGGAAAGCTGCCCGGCCAGTTCGGTAATACGCCCTTCGGCTTTGCGCATGGCGAGGCCGAGGCGGTCCCCTTCAGCCGTGCATTCGGCGAGCGCCTGGTTCTCGTCCGAGAAGTCGAGCACGGCGAGGGCCTTTGCGGTTCGATCATAGATTGCGGTCATGCTGGTTAGCTCCTTCAATTCTTGTTGTGCATTCGAGCAATCACGCTTGCCCACGGGTCGCGCGCTTTTTCGGCCGGTTCTGTCGCTGCTACGGTCGGCGGCGAAGCGGTCACACCTGCCTTGAGGGCCTTCACGATCCCCGCGCCGGTCACGTTCGCGAATGCCGGGTCGGCGAGCATGAAAAGGGCCTGCTCGGCCTTTCCCTGCAATGCCCGGTCACGCTGCACTGCTTCTGCAACGATCTGTACGCGGTTGCGCGGCTTGTTGCTCGTGACGGCGGCGCGAGTGGTCGGCCTTGCTGCCCGCTTCTGGCGCGCGGCGGCCATAAGGGGACCTGCCTTCTTCGCTTCGGCCACCGTCATCAGGACACCGCCCAGCCGGGTCAGGCCTTTTGCCTTCAGTTGCTCTTTCAACATATTTTGTCCTTCGTTCTTGGAGTTCGGGCACGAATGAGGGTGCGTCACCAATAGCCACGCGCGGCAAGGAGCCCGGTGTAATCGCTGGCGGCATTGCTCTGCCCCGATGCCGCAATTTGCTGCTTGAGCGAGGCCACAAGGTTCGCGTTGATCCCTCCGAGGGCCGCAAGGAGCGCTTCGGTCTGGCTGTCGATCGCGGAAACGGTCGCCTGTTGCTGCGAGGCCAATTGAGAAAATGGGCTATCGCTTGCGGCGGCGGCGTCGGCCACGGACTGCTTGCCTGCAATCGCCTGGTCGGTCAGGGCTTGGATCTCGTCGGCCCGTGCGAAGAATGCCCCGGTCGAGCCGGAAATCTGCCGTTCGATCTCAAGGAGCGTCTGCGCGGCCTGCGAGAACGCGTCGAATGCAGTTGCATCCCCTGCCTTCACGCGGTCGGCCAACGGGTTGTAGATCGCAAGGGCCTGCGCCTGGCGGTCGCGGAGGCTGTAGAAGTCGCTTCCGGTAGTGAGATAGTCCTTGAGGCCCTTGAGGCTGCTGAGAATGCGGGAATTGGCCTGTTCCACGGCGTCCTTGCGCTTGATCCCGTAGAGTTCTTCAAGTTCCGCGTACTCGGCGGAGGAGGCGCCCGCTTCCTTGAAGATGTCGATGAGGCGGCCAAACTCGAGATTGAGCGCATCAATCGCCGAGCCCACCGGGTCCTTGATCTCTTTCAGGCTACGGAAAACGCCTTCGAAGGACAGGGCCTTGCGGAGTGCCGTGTCAATGTCACCGCCCGCCTTGAGCAAGCGTTGCGCTCCCTCGCGAATGCCTTTGATCGCTCCATCCTGCAGAGCGTTGAGCAAGGCAACGCGCATCGCTTCGGCTTCGTCCTTGCCGTTGTAAAGCAAGTCGGAGCCGCCACGCTTGGCAAAGGACTTGTCCGCAACTGCCGACGATCCAGAAGCCGAAACGCGTATCCAGCCGCTCGAGCGCTTGCCGATGCTGACGGCATAGTCCCCGATTGAGCCGCCCAACTGGTCCGCAATGTTAGCAAGCGCCGCCTGTATGCCGGTTCCGCTTGTGCGGGAGCTTGCGGTTAAGTCGCCGTTGTTTCCGCCTGCGCTTACGCCCCCGTTCGTGACAACCGCATATCCTTTCGAGACCTTGCTGAAAACTGAGCCCAGAGCGCCCCCGAGAAGGCCGCCCATGATCGAGCCCAACGGGCCCGCGAAGTCGCCGAGCTTCTTGAAAAGCTTGGGAGCCAGCTTCTTGAACGTCGCCTCCCCGAGCGCGCCGCCGATGCCTGCCCCGGTGATGGCCCCAGTGTTGTTGCCGTATGCGATGCCGCCGACTGCCGTACCGATGCCGGCGCCCTTCAGCATCTTGGCGAAGGTCCCCTTTTCGCCGAACGTTTTGTCGAGCACGCGGGAGAATTCGTCGCCCAACTGATGCACCATGCGGTTCCCGTTGCTGTCGACCGAGTGCCACGTCACACTGCCGAAAGCCTGCCCGAGGATGCCCGCCCGGCCGGGAAGCCCGCCGAGGTTCCCGCCTGACAGGGTGCCGAGAATGCGGCCGAGATTGCCAAGGGTCGAGCCCGCGCCGCCCATCTGGTCGAGAAGGCGAAGCGTGTCGGCCAGTTCCGTATTCCAGTCCGCTTGCGCCTGTGCGGCTGCCGTAAGCTTGCCCAGCGCTTCGGCCTGGCGCTCTGCAACGCCCTCCCAATACCGGCCCGTATCCTTGTCGACTTGGGCGCCAAGGGCCTTGCCTATCTCATTGTTGAAAGCTTCGGCCGCCTTGATCCCCGAATAGAAAGCGCGCTCCAGAGCGTTGGTGACTTCCTTCTGTTCTTTCGTCGCGCGGGTGTGATCCCCGGTCGCCTTGCTGCTTTTGCGCGCTGCTTCGGTCGCGGCGTTGCGGGTTTCCGTCGCGCGGGTCAGTTCGTTTCGGTACTCAGATTCAGAAATCTTACCTTCCTGCAACTGCCGATTGAGCCGATCGAGCGTCCGTTCGTATGCCCCGGTCGCCGCTGCGGTAGGGTCGAAGGATTCCGCCACGTTCTGCCGGATCTGCGCGCCACGCTTCAGACGAATGATCTCGTTAGCGTTGGCAATCGCAACGTTTTGCTTGGCGATCTCGGCGTCCAGTTCGCTCGCGCGGTTCATGTAGGATTGCATTGCAAGGCCAGCCGCGGGACCTGCCTGCCCGGTGTTCAGGCCATCGCGCGTCGCCGCAAGGGTTGCCTTCGTCGCTTCAAGTTGAGCAATGGCCGCTTTACGGGTTTCGATCGCCCGTTTGCGCATAGCGTTTGCTTTGTCCAAGTCGTCGGCAATGCTCGCTTGGGTCGACCGACTTTCGCGCACCGTGGCATCGTGGAGGTCATCGAGGGCTTTTGTTAGGTCCTCGGCTGCGCCCTTCTGCTTGTCGCTCGCATCCGCTGCTTCTGAATGCGCAAGTGCAAGCTGCCCGAGGATTGATCCTGCCGCGAGCAATGCCGCGCCCCAAGGGCCGCCCATGAAGCCGATAAAGCCCTTTGCCTCGCCTCGCATCAGGCCGATTGCCTGGATGATTTGCGGCGTCTGCTGGCTGAAGGCCATCAGCGCCATCTTGCCTGAGTTGGCTGAGGCGCCGGCCATGGCAAGCTGCGTTCCGAGGTCCGAGATTTGGTAGCCCAACTGTTGACTGCCGGCCCGCAATTGCGCTGCGCTCGCCTTCGCGTTGTCATTCGCGTTGGCAAGGCCCTTTGCCGAGATGCCGGCCCGATCCATGGCGGCCTGCAGTTTTTCGGCGGCGTCTGCCTGGGTCCGCGCCGCTTGTGCCGCTGCCGTCTCGGAGGTGGCCAGTTCCTTTGCCGCTGCGATCGAGAGGCGGGTCGCCTGGGAGAAGTCCCTTTCGGCGAGGGCGGCGGCCTTGGTAGCGTCTGCCAGTTGCCGGGCCACGGCCGCGCGCTGCTCTGCCACTGCGGCGGCCTGTCGAGCGCCTGCAACGTCAACGTCGATTCCGCCCGCTGCCGTTGCCCTGCCACTGAGAGCGGCATCGAGGTTGCGCCTGGCAGATGCCGAGAAGGTTTCCAGCTTTCCGAGTGCCGCCATAGTTACGCGGTCGACTTCGCTAGTCAGCGCGTTCTTGGCCGCCGATGGCATGGTGAAGGCCTTGACCATCTCGAATTGCGCGTCCGTGGAGAACTTGCCGAGGCGATCAGTGCTGGCCGCCGTGAGGTCGTTCACGGACTTGATAAACTGCGCCTTGGCTTCGTCGGCGCCTTGCGCCTGAAGTCGGATGAATGCCGGGAATGTGGGGGCCGTCATTTGGCGCTCCTTTCGAAAGCTTCGGAGAACAAGCGGGGGAGGTCCGCTTGCGCTGATTTGAGAATTGCGTTCACGTCGACGCGGGCGGCGCGGCTGGTTCTTGGGATCGCGACGAAGGCAATCAGCAACTCGCGCCGAACTTGCCCGCGCCTGGCTTGCCCGTTCTTCTTGAGGGAGCGAGCCGAGCCTTTCGCCCCGGTGAGTGAAACGCCCGCGCCCTGCACCGCCAAAAGCGGGTAGCCATTGATCGATTTGAGCATCACAAGCGGACCGATACGGCGATCAAGCCCGAGCGCATCCCAGTTGCCCGGCGTCACTCTCTGCCGTTTGCCCTTGGCGCCTGCCACTCGCTGCAAATCCGGTGTTGCGATCCAAAGCCAGCGCCCGCGCTTTGGGGTGATCTCAGCACCGCCCGTGTATGCTTCGATCGCGCCACGGGTCCGCTCGCTGCGGCTGCGCACGAATACCGCGCCTGACGCGCTCCAGCCGCCCGCTTCGCGACGGTGAATGCCGCGCCCACTGCTTAGGTCGCTTGCCGCGCTCAACCCGTTGCCCAGCCGCCCGAGCCCTGCGCCTTGCATCGCTTTGCGGATCGAGCCGAGCGCCTGCCGTGCCGCCTGGTCGGTCGCGGTCAATGCGGCCAACTCCAATCGGCGATCGATGCTCAGCCCGAACGCGCGGTACGGCCCGGCGAAGTTCGCTCTCTCAAATTTTGCTGCGAGTCTTGGCATGTCATTCCCTCCCAATGAGAGAGAAGGGAGACCTATAGGTATCTCCCTTTCTCTCTATAGGGGTGTGGGGGTATATGTTTCCCGCACCGTTTCCCGCGCTTCCCGCACGGTTTTCTGCGGTTTTCAGGCAGTGTTTCCCGCAAAGGGTCTGCGTTTCCCGCATCAGTGTTGCCCGCAATACTTTCAATGACTTAGCCATTTTCTGCGGACTCCCCGTTCGGCGTTTCCCGCAAACCCGGAATCCACTTGCGATCTGCACCTTTCCAGAGTTCGGCGCGTTCGATCCTGCCCAGCCGAAAGAGGCGGTCCATTGCCGCGGCGAGGCGTTCCTTCCCGATTTTCCGGCTCTCAGGCATGGCTGCGAAGATCTTGGGCGCGAAGTTCGCCCCGCTGCGTTCCGACACTGCGCGGCGCTGCCTGTTGCGCTCCCTCAGGCAAGCGAGGAACAAGGCGTTATCGTTCGCGGCGCGTACCGTTTCGTCATGTTCGCTGCGCTTGTCGGCGGGGAGGTCATCCTCACGAACGAATGCCCAGTTTGCCCAAGCGAAGGTGATTGCTTCGCCCTTCCTGGCATAGTTCGCCTTGGTGACTGTGAGAGTGCGCAAGTCCGTTTCCGGATCATGGGCGAGGGTGCATTGCGAGCGTACTGCATTTGCCCATGCGGTCGAGCCGCTGAAGCTGGAGCCGTTGCCCTTGCTCGTGTGACCGAAAAGTACGATCGCGGCCCCGTGCTGCGATGCCAGCCGATTGAGCAAGTTCGAGAAGCGCGTCACCTCGCCGCGGTCGTTCTCGTTGCCGGTGAAAAGGTGCGAGAGGTTGTCGAGGAAGGCGAGCCGGGCGCCCGTGCGCTGCATCAGCCGATCAAGGCGGCGATAAGTCTCAGCCGGGCGGATCGTACCGTCATGCTGAAACGTGCCGAGTTCGGGCGAGAGTTCGCCCCTGAGCGTGACAAGGTGCAGGCGGCCCGCCAGCTTCGCCATATCGAGCCCGAGGGCCTGGCAAATGTGCGCTTGGCGCCAGTGCAGCGCCTCTGCGTCATCCTCGCACGAAAGATAGATTGCCGGGCCTGCAATCACGTCGAGACCGATGCACCGAACGCCAGCCGCGGCGGCCGTGGCAAATTGCTGCCCGAGAAGAGACTTCCCTGCGCTGCCTGGCCCGGAAAGAAGGGTCACCTCGCCGAGAGGTGCAATCCGTTCGATCGCAAAAGCGGTCGGCTTCGCTTCCCGGCTGGCAAGCGCCGCTAGGTCTAGCGCGTTGAAAGTCTGACCGGCCAAAGGCGGCGAGGGTAGCGCGATCTCTGCCAGAGACGTTGCAGGATCTGCTGCGGCCTCCAGTGCTGCTGTCAGTTCGGCTTGGAAGCGGCGGCGCTCGGCACTCTCCACGATCAGCAAGGCGAGGTCTGCCGGATTGAGAAGCCCTTGCCCGTCGCCAGTGAGGCGAGCGAGGTAGGAGACGCCCCCGAGTTCCTTCAGGCCTTCGTCGCTTTCGAAATAGGGCTTGAGCGTTACCGGTGTGACCTTGCCACCTCTCCCGATCAGCGCGGCAGTTCGTTCGAAGATCCTCCCATGAATTGCCGCCTGAAAGTGGTCGGCCTTCAGGTCCCCGGCTGCAGCGAGCGTGCGATTATCGATGAGCAAGGCGCCAAGGAATGCCGCCTCGGCCTCCACGGTGGAGGGCAAGGATCCGGCGCGGCTGGTCGGGAATTGCGCGATAGTCGCCATAATCAGCCGGCCTCAGGTTCGCGCATGTCGAAGAACGGGAGGCGGCGGGTTTCCGACTGGTCGAGCGCGAATGCCAAGGCGTGCGCCTGGTCCCCGAACCAACGGCGACACGGCGAGCCCGAGCGGCCCCGTATGGTCACGCTCCACACCGTTACGCCCGCGCTTTCCAGCGCCTCCAATGTCACCGCCAGCCAATCGCCGGAACGCATTGGGGGAAGTTCGAAGGCCTTCATGCGGCGGCCTCTGCGGTGTAGTCCTTGTAGGGGATGCAAAGCACCACGGCGCACCATGCCGCCACTTCCCGCGCCTCCTCTGCTGTGGCGTAGTGCCTGGTCTGGAGGCGAAGCGGTCGGCCCTTTGTATCCCTGCCCATAACATCAAGGCGCGTACCGTTGGCGAGCGGGTGAAGTTCCACGGTTCCGCCTGCGATCGCGGGCGAGGTGTGAAATTTAAGGTAAGGTTCGGTGTCAGCCATGTGCGCCCCCCAAGGCGAGGGATGCGACGATCGCGGCGGCCTCAAGTGTCAGTCCGAACCGTGCGGCGATCAGTTGCGCCCGCCATCCTGCAGGCGTAGACGGTGCGAGGCTCCAAGGTTGGGCGGCCCCGGCTTTCGCGCGTCGGGGTCGTTCGAGGCCGGCCATGCTCAGGCCGCCTCGCCCTGCAGGAGCTTTATCAGGCTTGCGGCTGGGATGATCGTGCGACCGCCAACGCGGCGCGTTTCCAGCTTCCCGGCGTTGATGTAATTGTAGATGGTCGACTTCTTGAGGCTGGTCGCGTGAACCGCTTCTTTGACGCTGTACGCCAGCTTGGGCACTTCAAGGGTCATGGCACTTTCCTATCGGTTGCGTTTGAACCGGTATGGAAAGTGAGGGCTTATCGCCGGGCAGTCAGTCCCAAGCCGCTATGAGTGATTTAGGAGTCGTCACCCGCTGCGCGGAAGAGTTTGGCTAGGAGTTCTGCATCGCTCGCAGCGTCGGCCGCTACCTGCTTCAATGTACGATTTGGCGGCATAGTCTCACCGGTGGCTTCAAATCCAATGTACCGTTCCCGCAAGTCTTCGCGCGACCACTCGCCGTATTCTGTGCCTGGCGTCTGCATTAAAGCTATCCAAGCGTCGATATGGTTAGAATAGGTGATCGCATCCTTAACCTTGTTCACGCTACAATGAAATTCGCCTGATGCTGCTGCCTCTACGGCGGCCTCATAACTTCCGAATTGCCTTTGAGCCGCCTTAACCCAATCGGCAATACGCAAACGTTCCTTTCGCGTCTCGTAAGCCATGGCGCTCTTGCGAGACTTATTTGTCCCCTGAAAGGCCAATTCCGATCCTTGCATTAGGGGTTTCCCAGCTAGGGCGGCCGCCATCGCCTTTCGCACGAACCAGTGTATCGGTACGTCTGACGCTAGCAGGTCAGCAAGTGCTCTTTCTCGATCTACCCGCCAATTCCGGAGCGCGCGCAGGGCCTCCCGGTTTAGGTGATCATCCTCTGCGATCCATTCGCGGTCTGTCATTGGTGCACCAAAGGTGTGTCGCGGCTGGTCTCCCGGCCGCGCCGTAGTTGTCAGGCCGCTTGCAGTGCTTCGACGTGCCGGATGATCTCTTCGCGAAACTCCATTGCGATAACGAGCGAGGCCCCGGCGCGCTGCACTGTGTCTTTGGGCTCACCTTCGCAAAGGAGAGAAGCCTCTTCCGTGCGTTCGAACGCTTCCGAAAGCATGTGGTCGAGATAACCACAGAGTTGCTCCAACCGATCGAGTCTGGCTTTCGTGTCGACGGTCGGGGTAGTGGCTTGAGTGGTCATTGATTCGCCCTCCTGTGGCGGTTCGTGATCAGGGAGCGCGGGGACTGGTACGCCCCGTGCTCCCGCTTCATCGGGACAAGCCCGTTGATTTCATGCGGCCGCTGCCTTGATGGGGGTCACGTTCGCGGCTGGCTTGCCAGTCACAAATCCCGCCCATGCGGTCATGAGTTTGCGGCGAAGGTCCATAAGGTCGGATCTCAGATAGGCGCGTTCGGTTTCGGTCCCGACACTGTGGGCAAGCGCCATCTCAGCGACCATGGGAGGAATCGTCGGCATGATCTCTGCGGCCCAATCTCGGAAACTCGAGCGGAAGCCGTGCACCGTCACTTGCGCCTGTCCAGCCGTTCGGAGTGCCTTTGTAAGGGTCATGTCGGAAAGGGGTGCGTTGCCGCCCTTGCTGGGGAAAACGAGGCCCTTCCCGTCTCCGAGCGCCTTGGCCTTTCCAAGCACGGCGACGGCTTCAGGCGTGAGCGGAATAGCGTGCTCAACCTTCATTTTCATGATGGAGGCGGGACGGGTCCAAATCGCGGCATCAAGGTCGAATTGCTCCCAACGCGCATTGCGGACTTCGCCCGATCGCGCGGCGGTCAATATCGTGAAAATCAGAGCGAGGCGGCCCGGTGTGTCATCCTCGCTCATGAGCCCCTGCACCAATGCGGGAACGTCCTTGAACGGCATCGCGGCGAAGTGGCCAGTACGCCCATGCTTGGCGAGGCCCTTGCGGACTTCTTTTGCGTCGGGGAGGTCGGACTTCCTCCAGCCCTTAGACTTCGCGAAGCCGAGCACCTGATTTATGCGCACCCGGACCTTGCGCGCCATGACCGGCTTGTCGGTCCAGATGGAGGCGAGGGCATCGCGCACCATTGCGTGATCGATAACGTCGACACGCTCGCGGCCGATATGCGGGACAACATGTGTTTCCAATGATGCCTTGAATGCGGCGGCGTGCTTATCAACCCAGCCCTTCTTGAATTCGGCATGGGCGAGGTCGATCGCTTCGGCAAAGGTCGGGATCTGCCTGCGGTCCCTATCGCGCTCTGCAATCGGATCGAGGCCGGCATGAGCAATCTTGCGCAAGGCCGCTGCCTTCTCCCTCGCCTGTTTCAGAGAAAGGGAGCGCAAGAGCATGAGCGGTATCGCGCTGGTCGCCTCTTCCTCGCCCTTCTTGCTCTTTGGGGAGAGGTCGACCGAACCTAACCCTATGTCCTTGCGCTTCCCGTTCGAAACCACGCGCAAAAGCCAAGAGCGAGCCCCTGTCGGCTTCACGAGCAAATAGAGCCCTTCGCCATCGGCGTGCCGCCCTGGCTTCGCGCTCCTGACACTCTCCACGGTCAACTTGCCCATGCCAATGTTCCCTCATTCGTTCCCACACGTAACATTGGTTTCAGATGGAATGCAATGGAGAAAGTTGGAAGGAGATGCGCGCAAAGGCCCTGTATTCTTGGGGTTTGATGAGTTCCCTTGGGCGAGGATGGAAACTAGTTATAGTCCTCGCGGGGCATCCATTTTCCGGAAAACTTGCGGTTCACATGGTCCGTCTGCCAATCGGCTGGCGCGGGCGCGAAGTTTGGCGCGATCTACGCCGCCACAGGCGGTCAGCTTGCCAGTATGTCGATTGCGACAAGCGCCAGCACCGGGATGCCCCAGCAGATCGCCGCCAGACTGATGACGATCATGCATTTGACCCGAGTGGTGTATTCCGGCTGCGAGCAACTGCTCGCAGCGGCGCCCTGGGGGTACGATTCAGGCGACATGTCGCCAGTTCTTGTCCGGTGCACGAACTGGGTCAGGATCGGAGAATATAGGCGTAGCATATTACTGGCGTGATCAGAATAATGATCGCGCGAATGATCCTCAGAAGGTAAAACCAACCGCCTTGATAGCGGATGTATCTACGCACGCTATCAAGAGCGTACGAGAAGAGTTCTGATACTAACGAAAGTTTGGGTCTTTCTTTATGATCCAGTGACATGGCTTCGCTTTTGGCATTTCGGTTCTGATATCGTTCTGCATAGTTGATAAACGATTGCAACCATGGGTCCGGACAACGCTCGTGCAGCAGGACGCTGGTCAATGTCCCTCTGACGATCGGAAATCGGAGTCGGGCAATCGCAGCATCCCATGGCGGAACGCTGTCTTCGCAGCCGGAGTTTTATTAAAAATGGCTAAACTCCTTGGGTTTAGGCCGTCGCGCCAGCGGAAGACGGCGCCTGCTTAATCGCTTGCGTAATTGTCAATGGAATCAAAGCTAATCGCTCCCGACGAGGCTCAGGACATTCTCAATAGCCGAATGGACTACGCCGGATTTCGCTCATGACGCTGAAAATGCCCCGCGCCCCTTATCGAACCGCAGGCCCGCGAAGAGCGTGATCGTTTGCCGTCGCTCGACGGCGATGGTGCATCGAATCAAGGCCGCTCTGTAGTAATGCCGATCGGCGAGCGATAAGCGCCTGCTTATGCAAGGCTGCATAAGCGGTGCGGCAATGGTGAGGCGGGACTTTCGACAGCATTCTGCGGACATCGATCTTCTAGGAGATGTCCCGTGACCGAGCCTTCATCTACCCCTGCCACCAGCCGACCGGCACTGCGCTGGGATCCTGTCGTCAAGCTGACCCACTGGTCCGTGGTGGCCGCGATCATTGCCAATGCGCTGTTCACTGAGGAAGGCTCCGGCACGCATGTGTGGATCGGCTATGCGCTTGCGGCAATTCTAGCGCTGCGCCTGCTGTGGGGGTTGATTGGCCCTGCCGAGGCCCGCTTCGCCGCCTTTCCGCCAAGCCCCGGCCGTGCGTTGGCCCACTTGCGGGACATCCGGTCGGGCCGACATGTCGAGCACCGGTCGCACAACCCGCTTGGTGCGCTAATGGTCTATGCGATCTGGTCTTGCCTCGGCGCAGTGATCGCCAGCGGAATCGCTATGGCCGGACTGCCGGGACAGGTTCGCAATGAGCGTTCTGAAACCGTCGTTTCCGCGTCCGCCGAGATCGAGCGGGGCGAGGACGCTGAGGAACATGATGGCGATGAAGGTGGCGAAGGCGGCGAGGAAGAAGGTCCGCTGGGCGAGATCCATGAAGTGGCCGTCAATTTGCTCTACTTGCTGATCGCGCTGCACATCGCGGGCGTCGTGTTCGAGACGCGGCGGAGCGGGCGCGAGGTTGTTCTGGCGATGCTGCCCGGTCAGAGCTAATCGTCAGTCATGCAGCGCCGCCATCTGTCATTGCAACGCAAGGCCGCCGCCCTGACCATGGTGGTGGCCCTGCAGGCCGTGGCGGCGCTGTTCTTCATGCTGGACCTTGCCGGAGACTTGCTGGCCGAAGGCTTCGGCGCGCATCTTGCCGCCGAGAGCGCGGCGGTCGTGGCCCTGCTCGCCGGGGTCCTGATCGGAGCCTACCAGATCCGGACGCTGGTCTTGTCGGCCCGGCAGGACGAGGCTGCGGTGGCGATGGCGCGTGGTGTGGCTGCAGAACTGGTGCGGGTGCGTTTTGCCGAATGGAAACTGACGCCTGCGGAAGCTGACGTTGCCTTGTTTGCGCTCAAGGGTTGCGACGTGGCCGAGATTGCGGCGCTGCGCGGCGCTGCCAGCGGGACCGTTCGTGCGCAGCTCGCGCGGGTCTACGCCAAGGCGGGAGTTGGTTCGCAGTCTGCCTTGCTAGGCGCGTTCCTCGAAGACCTGATTGATCCCGCGCTTCACGCCACGCAAGCTTCGGAGACAGACGTATGAGACCGCATCGCGAATCGCATCTCGTTGCCCGGATCGGCTGGCTGCGCGCGGCCGTGCTCGGGGCGAACGACGGCATCGTCTCGACCGCGAGCCTGATCCTTGGCGTTGCCGCATCCGGAGCGGACCGGGCGGCGATTCTTGTCGCAGGCGTGGCGGGGCTGGTGGCAGGCGCGATGTCCATGGCGGCGGGCGAGTATGTTTCGGTCAGCTCGCAGTCCGATACCGAACAGGCAGACCTTGCGCGCGAACGCGGCGAACTGGAAGCGGGACCGGAGGCCGAACTCGACGAACTGGCGAAGATCTACATGGAGCGCGGCCTCGACGAGGAGACCGCGCGCAAGGCAGCACAGCAGATGATGGCGCACGATGCCATCGGCACTCATGCGCGCGACGAGCTCCATATCACTGAGATCACCACGGCCCGCCCGGTACTCGCAGGGCTAACTTCGGCCGGGACGTTTACGGTGGGCGCTGCCCTGCCGCTGCTGCTGGCGGCGGTCCTGCCGATGGCGCTGATCGTGGCGGGAGAAGCCGTTGGCTCGATCCTGTTTCTGGCGCTGCTCGGGGCCATAGGCGCGAGGGCCGGAGGATCGGCCATGCTGAGGCCGGTGCTGCGCGTGGTGTTCTGGGGCGCTCTGGCCATGGCGATGACTGCGGGGATTGGGCGGCTGTTCGGGACCACGGTGGCATAGGGGATCTGAGCCTCTTGCGCTTTTTGCAGTCCGGCCCGACGTAAGGGAGCATGACTGAAGAAGAAAAGCAGCACGAGCTGACCAAGCGCAAGTTCTACAAGGCCGAGCAGGAAGCCGGTTTCGTCGAGAACCACCCGAGGACCACCCCACAGCAGCAGGACCCGGCCTATCGGCTGGCTTTCCGCGATACGGATTTTCTCCTGCGCGAGGAGCTGCGGCCGGTGCGGTTCCAGTTGGAGCTGCTGAAGCCCGAAATGCTGCTGGATGAAGCGCAGATCGGATCGACGCTGGTGGTCTACGGCTCGGCGCGCATTCCCTCGCCCGAAATGGCTGAAGCAGCGCTCGCGGCAGGCACCACGCCCGAGCGCAAGGCGGTGATCGAGAGCCTTGTCGCCAAGGCGAAATACTATGACGAAGCGCGCAAGCTTGCCCGGCTTGCCAGCAGTTGCGGTATCGTCGAGGACGGCAAGCGGCAGTTCGTGATCTGCTCGGGCGGCGGGCCTTCGATCATGGAAGCCGCCAATCGCGGCGCTGAGGAGGCGGGCGCCGAATCCATCGGGCTCAACATCGTCCTGCCGCATGAGCAGGCGCCCAACGCGCACGTCACGCCGCACCTGTCGTTCCAGTTCCACTACTTTGCGCTGAGGAAGATGCACTTCCTGCTGCGCGCCCGCGCCGTGGCGGTGTTCCCCGGCGGGTTCGGCACCTTCGACGAGTTCTTCGAACTGCTGACGCTGGTCCAGACCGGCAAGATGAAGCCGATCCCGATCCTGCTGTTCGGGGGCGACTACTGGAACCGCGTGATCAACTTCAAGGCTCTGGCCGAGGAAGGCGTGATCAACTTCGAGGACCTCGAGCTGTTCACGCCGGTCGAGACGGCGGACGAGGCCTGGGCGCACATCGTCAAGTTCTACGATCTCGATTGCTGATGGCCAGGTGCCTGACAAGATGATCCGGACTGCGCGGCTGATCCTGCGCCCCGTGCGCCCCGAGGAGGACCTCGGGGCGATGCACGCGATCATGTGCCAGCCGCGTGCGATGGCGTACTGGTCGACACCGCCGCATGACAGCAAGGCGCAGACGGCCGAATGGCTGACCAATATGGCCGCAATCCAGCCGTGCGAGGGCGAGGACTTCATCGTCGAACTTGAAGGCCGTGTGATCGGCAAGGCGGGCTTCTACCGCTTTCCCGACATCGGCTACATGCTCGATCCGGCGGTCTGGGGGCAGGGCCTCGCGCGCGAGGCGGTTGGCGCTGTGGTCGAGCGCGGCTTTGCCGTTCACAACCTGCAGCGCATCCAGGCCGATGTCGACCCGCGCAACAAGGCCTCGATGAAGCTGCTGGAGCGGCTTGGCTTTGCCGAGACGCACCGGCAGGAGCGGACCTGGCTGGTGGGTGAGGAGTGGTGTGACAGCGTCTATTTTGCGCTGACCCGCGAGCAATGGGATCAGCGCACCGCCTGATGGCCGAGCGGGCCATGGCCCTTGCCGAAGCCGGGCGCGGCAAGGAGGGCGGCGCGGACGAACTCGCGCGCGTCTTCCACCGCCTCGTCGAGCGATGCGCCGCTGGCGAGGAACGTCGCGATGGCGCTCGACATGGTGCAGCCGGTGCCGTGAGTGTGGCGCGTCTCGATACGCGGGGCGGTCCAGACGCGCTCAGGCTGCCCCGGCACGACCAGACGGTCGATCACATCAGGCCCCTGCGCGTCGCCGCCCTTGGCGATGTACGCGATGCCGCGTGCCTGCATCGCGGAGTCGCCGCCCAAAGCTTCGAGTTCGGGCACGTTGGGCGTGGTCAGCGTGGCGATCCGCATCAGGCGTTCGAAGGCGGCGACCGTCGCCGCATCGGCCAGCGCTGCGCCGCTTGTGGCGATCATCACCGGATCGAACACGATCGGCACTGACAGGCGTTCGAGACGGTCCGCGACCACGGCGGCGATTTCCGGTGAGCCCAGCATGCCGATCTTCACAGCATCGACACCCAGGTCGTTCACGCAGGCATCGATCTGTGCTGCGACCATGGCAGGATCGACCGGCACCACGGCGTGGACGCCAGTCGTGTCCTGCGCGGTCAGGGCGCAGATGGCGGTCATCGCATAGCCGCCGAGCATGGTGATGGTCTTGATGTCAGCCTGGATGCCTGCGCCGCCGCCGGAGTCCGAACCTGCGATAGAGAGGATACGCGGCGGGGCGTTCATCCCTTGAACTTGCGCTCGACTGAGGGCGGATGCTTGGCGTGGAGCGCCTTTGCCCGCGTCGGCCGGTCCATCAGTTCGCCGCCGCAGTTGGGGCAGCGATCATCCAGCCCCTCTGCACATTCCGCGCAGAAGGTGCATTCGAACGAGCAGATGAACGCACCGGGGGCTTCGGCCGGGAGATCGGTGCCGCAGCGTTCGCAATCGGGGCGCATTTCCAGCATCAGGCAGCCTTGCACACGGCGTTGCAGATCTGGTCCACCACCGCTTCGACCTCGCCCGCATCGTCGCCCTCGGCCATGACCCGGATTACCGGCTCGGTGCCCGACGGGCGGATGACCAGGCGACCCCTGCCTGCAAGGCGAGCCTCGGCATCGGCGATGGCTTCCTTGACCGTCTTGTGCTCGAGCGGCTTGCCACCTGCGAACCGGACATTCTTGAGCAGCTGCGGCACGGGATCGAACTGGTGCAGCAGTTCGCTTGCGGGCTTTCCGCCTGCAACCATTGCGGCAAGCACCTGCAGCGCCGCCACCGTCCCGTCGCCCGTCGTGGCATGGTCGGTCAGGATCATGTGGCCCGACTGCTCTCCGCCGACATTGAACCCGCCCTCGCGCATGCGTTCGAGCACATAACGGTCACCCACCGAGGTGCGTTCGAGCGTCAGGCCCTGACCATTGAGGCAGCGTTCGAGTCCGAGGTTGGACATGACCGTGGCCACCACCCCGCCGCCGCGCAGTTCCCCGCGTGCGGCAAGCTGCGTGCCGATCAGGGCCATGATCTGGTCGCCGTCCACGGTCTGGCTCTTCTCGTCGACGACGATCAGGCGGTCGGCGTCGCCATCGAGGGCAATGCCGATGTCGGCACGGGTTTCGCGCACCTTGGCCTTGATTGCGTCGAGGTGGGTCGAACCGACATTGAGGTTGATGTTCTTGCCATTGGGCTCGACGCCGATGGCGATGACCTCCGCGCCCAGCTCCCACAGGGCCGAAGGCGTGACGTTGTAGGCCGCGCCATTGGCACAGTCGATCACGATGCGCAGACCATCGAGGCGCACATTGTCGGGCAGGCTGGCCTTGACCGCGTGGATGTAGCGGCCGCGTGCATCTTCGATGCGGCGGGCGCGACCGACTTGCGTGGCATCGGCAAGAGGAAGGTCCTGCACCAGCATGGCCTCGATGGCGAGCTCAGCGTCGTCCGAGAGCTTGAAGCCGTCCGGGCCGAACAGCTTGATGCCATTGTCCTCGAACGGGTTGTGGCTGGCCGAGATCATCACGCCAAGATCGGCGCGCATCGAGCGGGTGAGCATGGCGACGGCAGGCGTCGGCATCGGCCCAAGCAGCACGACGTCCATGCCCACGGAGGTGAACCCGGCGACCATCGCGCTTTCCATCATGTAGCCGGAAAGGCGGGTGTCCTTGCCGATCACCACGCGATGGCGGTGGTCACCGCGCTGGAAATAGGTGCCGGCGGCCTGGCCAACCTTCATTGCGGTGGCGGCAGTCATAACGCCGGCATTGGTCCGGCCCCGGATACCGTCGGTGCCGAAGAACTTGCGTGCCATGAAACGTCCCGTGTTGATATTGCTGCCTTGATTCTGGCAGCAGCGTTGCATTGCCCGCGTACACCAATATTGTCACCAGCGCATGAACCAAACTGACTATACGGGCGCAGAGCCTGAAACCAAAGGTGCAGCAGCGGCTTCACCCATTCCCACCATCCGCGCCGGCTGGATCTTTGCCGCGCTTGTCGGTGGACTGGGCCTTGGCCTTGCGCTGGCCTTTTTCCAGCCTGCGCTGCTCGATCCGGTCCTGCTGGTGGCGCAGCCGATCGGCACGCTCTGGCTGAACGCCCTGCGCGCCACGATCGTGCCGCTGGTGGTCTCGCTGCTGTTCACCGGCATTGCGCAGACAGTCGCTGCGGCAAGGGCTGGAGCATTGGCGCGGCGTGCGCTGCTGTTCTTCTTCACGATCCTTGCCAGCGGCAGCGCGATGGCGGCGCTGCTGGTGCCGGCCATCCTGTCGGTGTTTCCGATGCCGCGCGCCGCGGCCGAAGCGCTGCGATCCAGCGTCGCGCAGATTCATGACAAGGCAACGGTTCCCGGCTTTGGCGCGTTCCTGCAATCACTGGTGCCGACCAACGTGCTGCAATCGGCAGCGGCGGATCAGATCCTTCCGGTTATCCTGTTCACCGCCGTGTTCGGCCTTGCCGCCACCCGGATTGCCGATGCGCAGCGGCGCTCGCTTGCCACGTTCTTCGAGGCCGTGGCCAACGCGATGCTGGTGGTGATCGGCTGGGTCCTGCTGGCAGCGCCCATCGGCGTGTTCTGCCTGAGCCTTGCGGTGGCCGCGCAAAGCGGCACTTCGGCGATCGGCGCGCTTGCGCATTATGTGTTGGTGGTGACGTCGGCGGGCACCGTGATCTTCCTTGCCGCCTATGGCGTTGCCGTGTTCGGCGCGCGCAAGGGGCTGGGCGAGTTTGCGCGGGCGGTGCTTCCGGCGCAGGCGCTGGCTCTGTCGACGCAATCCTCACTGGCGACGCTTCCGGCGATGCTCACCGTTTGCCGCCGCCTTGGCGTGCGGGACCAGACTTCGGACCTTGTCATGCCGTTGGCGGTCGCGCTGTTCCGCGCCACGGGTCCTGCGATGAACTTCGCGGTTGCAATCTACGTGGCGCACTGGTTCGGCATTCCGGTCACGCCGTCGATGCTGCTGGCGGGCTTCGTGGTGGCGACGCTGACCACGCTTGGCGCGGTGAGCCTGCCCGGCGCAATCAGCTTCGTGACCTCGATCGGCCCGATCTCCATTGCGATGGGTCTGCCGGTGGAACCTTTGGCGATTCTGGTGGCGGTCGAGGTTCTGCCGGATCTGATGCGCACGCTCGGCAACGTGACCATGGACGTTGCGGTGACCGCTGCCGTGGATCGCGCGCACGGCGAAGACGCGCGCTGATTGCAACTGCAACTCCATAAAAATCAACGGGAAATCCGGCAACCAATCCGGCCCCTTGGCGTTGGTCTGCGACGCAGATCTCTACCTGAGGACGTTGATACCCATGGCAATTTCCCTTCCCCCGCTGCCCTATGCCGATACCGCACTCGAGCCATCCATCTCGGCGACGACGCTGCAGACCCATCACGGCAAGCATCACAAGGCCTATGTCGACAAGACCAATGCCGCCATCGACGGCGGTGATCTTGCCGAGGCCAGCCTCGAACAGATCATCAAAGCGGCGCAGGCCAAGGGCGACAAGGGCCTGTTCAACAATGCCGCGCAGAGCTGGAACCATGCGTTCTACTGGAACAGCCTGACGCCTGAATCAGCCGAGCCGACTGGTGAACTTGCCGAGGCGATCGACGGTGCGTTCGGTTCGCTCGACCGCCTGAGCGAGGAACTGGCGTCACAGGGCGCGGCGCACTTTGCCTCGGGCTGGGTGTGGCTGGTCGAGCGCGATGGCAAACTGTCGGTCGAGCAGACACACGACGCGGCGACTTTCGCCACGGGTGATGCGAAGCCGCTGCTGGTGATCGACCTGTGGGAGCACGCCTATTACCTCGATCACAAGAACCTGCGCCCCGAATATCTCAAGGCGGTGATCGACAAGCACCTGAACTGGAGCTTTGCCGCCGAGAACCTCGGCCGCGATGGAACCTGGACTTATCCGGGCTGAGTCGAAGCCTCTTCAGTCGGCCCGTCCTCGTCCATGCCGGACAGGCGGGCCGGTTCGAACAAGGCTTCGCCAAACAGGAAGCCAACAAGGTTCGGGCGACCGATATGGTCGAGCAGGGCGGAGATCGTCAGCAGGATCGGCACCGATAGCAGCGCGCCGAGCACGCCCCAGATCCACGAGAAGTAGCTGATCGAAAGCAGGATCGCGACGGGATTGACGGTGAAGCGCGCGCCGAGAATCGAGGGCGTGACGACGTTCGATTCGACTGCGTGCAGCCCGAGGAAGGCGAGCATCGGGATCAGGCCGACCGCCACGCTCGACGCCGTGCCCAGCCCGACGAGCCCGAGCAGGCCCATCATCACCAGCGGCCCGAGATAGGGCAGGAAGTTCAGCACGAAGGCAAGGCCGCCCCACATGACAGGCGCGCTCATCCCGAAGCCCCATGCGCCGAGCGATACCAGCACGCCGACGCCGAAGTTCACTTGCGCAACCGTCAGGATGTAGCTCGCGACGCGCTCCTGCACGTCGCGCAGCACTCGGGCGAGCTTGACCGAGGCGTTGAACGAGTGTCGGTCAAGCAGGATGCGGCGCTTCATGCGGATGCGCGATTCGATCATGAAAAACGTCATTAGCAGGGTCAGCAGCGTTTCGAGGATCACGCTGGGCGTGGCGAAGGCGACCTGCTCGATCACCGAAGGGCTGGCCACGACGACTTCGCGCGCGGTGTGCCCGGTGATCCTGGCAAGCTGGCGGTTGACGTCGGCGATCCATGAAAGGTTGCCACGCAACTCGGCAAAGCGTCGTGCCACCTGCCGCGCCAGCGCAGGCACCTGATCGACCATCACGAACGCCGGTTGCAGGATCAGCAGCAGCGCCAGCAGCACCACCGCGACCAGCGCGAGGATCGCGATCAGCGAGGCGAGCATGTTCGGCAGGCCGAGGCGGGTCAGCCGGTCTGCCAAAGGCGAAAGTACGATGGTGAAGATCATCGCAGTCACCGGCGGCAGAAACACCACCGAGCCGATCGACAGGACGAAAGGCAGCGACAGGAACAGGCCGAGGCCAAGCAGCAGCACGATGGCCGACTGCAACCGCGCGCGCTGGTCTGTCGATTCAGGCGGATCGGCGGGCAGGCTTGGCAGATCGGGCATCGACTGGTGATTCAACGGCGTGCGCCTGGCTGGAGTTGCCCTTCTCCATTCACCCATGTCCCGCGCCGATCAAGGGGTCGGCATGGGACAAGCGACGTTTTGTGCGGGAACTGTGGCATGTACGATCCTTTCGCAAGATCGCCTGCCTGCGTCAGTGCTGGCCGCCTGCCTGCACTGTTTCTTCGAGCTCGGTCATGATGGCCGAGTGCGCAACCGCGTCCTTGGTGCTGCGGCGCGGGATCTGGCCGCTCTCGATCATCTGCGAAAGTGCGGCGCGGGCGCGGCCGACGCGGCTCTTGATCGTGCCCACGGCGCAACCGCAGATCTGCGCGGCTTCCTCGTAGCTGAAGCCACCAGCGCCAACCAGCAGGAGGGCTTCGCGGCGCTCGGGCGGCAGGGTCAGCAGGGCGCGGTGCATGTCCGAGAGGTGCATCGGGCCTTCCTGCGCGGCAGGCGCCACGAGGATGCGCTCGGCCACGGTTTCGTCGTAGTCCGCACGGAAGCGATTGCGGCGCATGTCGGTGAGGTAGGCGTTGCGCAGGATCACGAAAGTCCAGGCGCGCATCGACGTGCCGGGCTCGAACCGCTCCTGCGCGGCCCAGGCCTTCAGCAGGGTTTCCTGAACGAGATCATCGGCGAGATCGGGGCGGCCGCACAGGCCGCGGGCAAAAGCGCGCAAGTGAGGGATGACGCCCGTCAGCTCGCGCTTGAAGGTTGCGGGATCGGCTGCAGGGCGAGGGGACTTGTCCTCTGGCGCATGTGCCGCCGTGGGCTCGGGATCAGCCATTGGACGGATCGTCCAGCTTGTCGAGCAGTTGCGAAAAGCTGTCCGGGAGAGGCTCGTCCAGCACGGAATCATAGAGGCGCTTGAGCCCGTCTGCCCATTCCGGCGGGCGGGGCTTGCCGCCCTTCCGTCGTTGTTGACCGGGATTCATCGGTTTTTCTTTCGACATTCGCTCTGACAACGCCTCCCCCTCCAGGGAAAAATCCAAAAACGACCGCAAGGGCGCGGCAGATGCGTACCTGATACGGCACCGGTCCCGCCACCTGGAAGAGCCTGCGGAGCAGCCTTCCTCACGAGGCGGAAAATGCAATCGGTGCGTGGTTTCGTTGTGGAACGATATTGTCCGCCGTCGGTTCCCGAGATGTCGTCCGGCAATGGCTGTTTCGCACATGCGGAGCATTTTCCGCCGGATACAGGTTGCAACAGTAGGAGCGGGTTCGTTCGGGCCTGGCGTTCCGGGCTTGGCTGCGAGGGAAAGGAATACTGGGACGCGATGGAGAAGCTTCTTGCCCAGAAGAAGCTCGTCCCGCGCTGGTACGAGCGTTTCCCCCGTGGGGTGCCGGTCAGCATCTTCGGGCTGACCATGGCGGTAACACTGCTCAGCGTCTTCGCGATCGAGACTGCCGAGGACCGCAGGCAGGCGGCGCTTACGGCACAGACCGCACAGGCCGTCGCCTCGGGTCTTGAGTGTAGATTTCCGCTGAGAAGTGACCCGGTATTTCCATCGAGAATTGACCCGGGTGATGGTATGTCCCGCAGAGCGGGTTTTGGGTCAAGCTGGTGATTTTTCCTTTCGTGGTTTTGGTGAGGCAGAGCTGGCCCTGAACCGGAAGCTGTCATTGCCAGTTTCGATGATGTGGCAATGATGGGTTAGCCGATCCAGCAGGGCTGTGGTCATCTTGGCATCGCTGAATACCTCGGCCCATTCGCTGAAGCTGAGGTTAGTGGTGATCACGACGCTGGTGCGTTCGTACAATTTGCTGAGCAGGTGGAACAGCAAAGCTCCGCCTGATGGGCTGAACGGCAGATAGCCCAGTTCATCAAGGATGATGAGATCGAGCTTGAGCAGACGTTCGGCAATCTGCCCCGCCTTGTTGGCTGCTTTTTCCTGTTCGAGCGCATTGACCAGATCGACCGTGGCAAAGAAGCGCACTTTTCTGCGGTGATGTTCGACGGCTTGAACTCCCAGCGCAGTGGCGATGTGCGATTTGCCGGTTCCGGGCCCGCCAATCAGTACTACGTTGTCAGCGCCGTCGATGAACTCGCCACCATGGAGTTGCCGAACCAGGGCCTCGTTGGCCTCGCTGGATGCGAAGTCGAACCCGGCCAGGTCTTTGTAAGCTGGGAACCGGGCGGCCTTGATCTGATAAGCAATCGAGCGGACCTCACGTTCGGCCATCTCGGCTTTGAGCAACTGGGAGACCATCGGCACTGCGGCACTGAAGGCTGGGGCGCCTTGCTCGATAAGGTCCCCCACTGCTTGGGCCATGCCATACAACTTCAGCGCCTTGAGCATGACGACAACGGCGGCACTGGCGGGGTCATGACGCATGACGCAGCCCTCCCTCACGCAGGGCATCATAACGTCCGACATTGGCCAACGGCTCTTGCGCAAGGCGCAAAGCCTGCGGTGCGTCAATCGGCGCTGCCGGTGGAGCCTTACCATCGATCAGGCGGTGCAGGATATTGAGGACGTGGGTCTTGGTGGCGACGCCCGCATCCAGCGCCAGTTCGACAGCGCAAAGCACTGCCTGTTCGTCATGTTGCAGCACCAACGCCAATATCTCCGCCATCTCCTTGTCTCCGCCGGGACGACGTAGGAGCTGGCTTTGCAGCTGCTTGAAGGCCTCTGGGAGCTGCAAGAATGGCGCGCCATTGCGCAGTGCTCCCGGCTTGCGCTGGACTACTGCCAGATAATGCCGCCAGTCATAAATTGTCCGCCCGCCAGTGTGGTGGGATCGGTCAATGATTCTGGCATGTTCGCAAAGGATCTGCCCCTCGGCCGCCACCACGATCCGCTCGGGGTAGATCCTGATGCTGACCGGGCGGTTGGCAAAGGATGCCGGGACGCTGTACCGATTGCGTTCAAAGCTGATGAGGCAGATCGGGGACACCCGCTTGGTGTGTTCGACAAAACCATCGAAGGTCCGCCCCAGCGGCATCAGACTACCAACCTCAGCGGCGTGTACATCGGCTACGGTGCCGGGCAAGTTGCCATGTTGGATCTCACCCCATTGCGCGATGCATTGTTCCTCGAGCCAGGCATTGAGCGCATGGATATCCGGGAAGCTCGGCAACTTCTGCCACAGCCGCCGCCGTGCATCTTGCACGTTCTTCTCGACTTGGCCCTTCTCCCACCCCGAGGCCGGATTGCAGAATGCAGGCTCGAACAAGTAGTGGCTGGCCATTGCGGTGAAGCGCGCGTTGACCTGTCGGGCTTTGCCCTTGCCGATCTTATCGACCGCAGTTCGCATGTTATCGAAGATCCCGCGCTGCGGCACACCACCCAGCACGCGGAATGCCTGCGTCAGTGCATCAAACAGCATCTCATGCGTCTGTAACGGATAGGCCCGCACGATGAACGCCTTGCTGTGTGATAGTTTGGTATGGGCCGCCTGCAGCTTGACACGCTCGCCACCAAGAATTGCCCAATCTTCGCTCCAGTCGAACTGGAACGCCTCACCTGGCTGGAAAACCAAAGGCACGTATGTTCCGCGGCCACTGGCCTGCTGTGCCAAGAGACGGCCTGCCTTCCAATCCCGCACATAGGCAGCGACACGATTATAGGACCCTTCGTAGCCCAATACGGCCAGATCAGCATGCATCTGCTTCGCCGTGCGCTTCTGCTTGCGCGATTTGCCAGCCTCGATTTGTAACCAACCCGTCAGCTTCTCAGCAAACGGGTCCAGCTTGCTCGACCGGTCAGGTACCTTGAACTGCGGCACCACCGTATCCGCGCGCAGATACTTGCGGATCGTGTTGCGCGACAAACCGGTGCGCCGCTCAATCTCACGAAGCGGGATCTTATCACGAAGGCGCCACCGGCGAATTACACTCAATAAATCCATGTCGATCACTCCCGATACCCCTGACTGGTCAGCCAGGGGCGGGTTCAAACATGGGTCAATTCTCAATGGAAATTTATGCCCTTACCGGGTCACTTCTCAGCGGAAATCTACATCTTGAGCGTCGGTCAAACGCGAACGCTGCCTACCTGCGGTCGAGCGCCGCTCTCTTCGCCACGCAGCAGATGGTCGAGGCGCCGCTGTTCCGGACCTTCATCCGCCAGCTCCATCTCGACGGACGCTATGTCGGCTCGGACGGCATCGGCTGGGCGATGAAGGTGCGGCGCGAGGACATTCCGACCGTCGAGGCGATCATGCGGCAAGGCGGCATTACGGACTTTGCAGTCAGGCCGGTGCCGTCTGAAGATCGGCCTTTCGTGGTCCCAGTCATGTTCATCGAACCGGACACGGCACGCAATCGCCGCGCTACCGGGTTCGACATGTTCTCCGAGCCGGTCCGCCGTGCCGCCATGAAATCGGCAGAGCGGTCGGGACAGCCCACAGCGACGGGCCGGGTGGTGTTGCAGCAGGAAGGACAGTCTGCTGATGCGGCGGGTTTCCTCGTGTACATGCCGGTCTTCGCGATTGAATCGACGGGCAGCGACCATACTTTGCGTGGCTACGTCTATTCGCCGTTCAATGCCCAGCGGTTCCTCGAATCCTCCATCGACGTGAGCCACCTCGGCGGTGCCGGCGTGCGGCTTTACGACGAGGACGCGGGCGGTCCACGGCTGATGGCCGAGATTGCCACGGCCAACGGATCGGGCAAACAGGTCCGACGGGCCATCGACATTGCCGATCACCGTTTCATGCTGGAGATCGAGGCACAGGCAACGCCGATGCTGTCGATGATGTCGGTCATGTCGCTGCTTTTCGGCCTGCTCGTGGCGACGCTGCTGCTGGTGCTTGCCCGGCTCCTGACCCAGCAGGCCGTCGAGGACCGGATTGCGCTGGCCTGGTTCGAGCAGCAGTCCTCGATCCGCAATTCCCTGACCCGCGAACTAAACCACCGGGTGAAAAACACGCTGGCCAACGTGCTGTCGATCGTCTCGTTGACCCGACGACGCGCAACGAATCTCGCCGAGTTCGCCGACAGTCTGGAGAATCGCATCCGCGCACTGTCTGCCACGCATGACCTGCTCACCCAGTCAGACTGGGGCACCACGCCGGTCATGCTGGTGGTGAAGGCCGAACTCGCGCCTTATGCGCAGGATACCCAGCGCCACCTCGACATCGACGGCCCGGAAGTCGAGCTGGCTCCGAATGACGCGCTGTCGCTGGGGCTCGCGATTCACGAACTGGCCACCAATGCTGCCAAGTACGGTGCGCTGAGTGTGGAGGGCGGCCGCGTCTCGATCCGCTGGGAAATGGCGGGCGAAAACCTTGCGCGGATCGAATGGGTGGAACGCGGAGGCCCGGTCATCGATCCGGACCTGCAGCGCAAGCGCGGTTTCGGCACCGAACTGATCGAGAAGATCGTTGCGCACGAGTTGCGCAATCCTGTCGATCTCAGCTTCGAGCCCGAAGGCGTGCGCTGCACGCTGCTGATCCCGGTCCGCCGCCGCGGCGACTTCTCCATACGCGAAAGGCGCAGCTGACGCCGCGCCTTTGCATGGAACAATCGCGATATCCGTTCAGAGCGGTCGGCTTGAACCGAAGAACAATGCCTGACTGATCGCGGTCCGCACGGTCTGCTCCTGGAACGGCTTGGTGATCAGGTAGGTCGGCTCGGGGCGATCACCGGTGAGCAGGCGTTCCGGATAGGCGGTGATGAAGATGACCGGCACCGATCCGATGCGCAGGATATCGTCCACCGCATCTAGGCCCGAGCTGCCATCGGCAAGCTGGATGTCGGCCAGAACCAGGCCCGGCTGCTCGCGCTGCACGATCTCGAGAGCCTGCGTACGCGTGGCGGCCATGCCGCAGACGTCGTGGCCGAGCGAGCGGACGAGGTCTTCGAGCTGCATCGAGATCAGCGGCTCGTCTTCGATGATGAGGACCGAGGTTGCCGATTCGCGATCGATTTCGGCAATGGCATCCTGCACCAGCAGTTCCACGTCCGAAGGATCGCGGCCCATGATGTATGCGGCTTCTTCAATGCTGAAGTCTTCCAGCGTGGTCAGCAGCAGGGCCTGGCGATTGGCGGGCGTCATCGACGCGAGGCGCTCCTGCGCGGCGGCCTCGTGCTGGCCGAGCGTCGATGCCGAGCGGTCTGCGATGTCGACATAGGCGGTGGACCAGACGCGGTTGAACGCATGGTAGAGCTGCGGACGGCCTTCGCCGATCGTTGCGCGCAACTCGTCGTCGGCCAGTGCTGCCTCAAGCGTCGCGCGCACGAAGGAGTCACCGGCATTCTGGCTTCCCGTCAGCGCACGGGCATAACGGCGAAGATAAGGAAGTTGATTGGCAACCTTGGCACCCAGAGACATTCGTACCCCTTCCCGGACAGTATCGTGCGTTCCAACGCGTGACATCGTCATCCGGTTCCCGGACGGGAACAAGAGCAAACTCTCGAGGCCTCAAGGGGCGACGTATCTGTTTTCATGCCGCCCTTCAAAGACGCAACGGCCCAATCGGCAAGAAGGTCCGGGGAAGTCGGCTTGCGGAACTGCACGGCAAAGCGATGGCTGTCGGGCACGGCGCCGGAATCGAGGCCTGACGTGATCGCCACGGTGCATCCTGCATCGCGCAACTGGCATGCCAGATCGAGAGAGAGCCCGTCCGGCAGCTGAAGGTCGAGCAGGGCGAGGTCGGGTGCATTGCGCTCGACCATCTGCTCTGCCGCCGCCAGCGTCGCCGCAACGATCACTTGCAACCCGCGCTCGTTCAGCGCGTCCTCGATGGCCATTGCTACGAGAACGCTGTCCTCCACCACCAGCACAACGCGCTGGCCGCAGGCGTCATCGGCATTCGTTCCCGTTTCTTCGTTCATGGACGGGTGCTTAGGGCACATTCCGGGAACCAACCCTGTCATTTGACATAGCAGCACTGACAGACCTGGTGTTGTGAGCATGGAGACGGAATGGGCAGGGACGACAATGACGGCAGTCCGCAGTTGGGGACGGCACTCGCGCAGAGCGTGCTGGAAGAGCGGCAGGACCACGCGGGCAACGGGCGCCTCGTGGTGAACGGCGGCCAGCCATGTCGCACGTGCCCGCTTGCCGATTGCGAGGGGCTGCGCCAGCCGCCGCCCGACGTGCGCGACTGGATCGCCTCGTTCCGCCATGGCGACATGCGCTTTGCCCGGGGCGAGCAGGTCTATGCCCAGGCCACGCGCCCGCGGTTCCTCTATACCGTGCTGTCCGGCGTGCTGATGCGCTCGCGCCTGCTCGAGGATGGCCGCCGCCAGATCATCAACTTCATGTTTCCGGGCGATTTCATCGGATTGCAGGGGGCACTCGATGCCGAAATGGGCCATGCGGTCGAAGCGATGACCGATGTCACCTTGTGCACTTTCGTGCGCGAGCGGTTCTTCGATCTCGTCGCTCAGCAGCCGCGCCTGTCGTTCGACCTGACCTGGCTGGCCGCGCACGAGGAAGCGGCGCTTGAGGAACATCTGGTTTCGCTCGGCCAGCGCAATGCCCGCGAACGGATGGCGGCGCTGGCCGTATTTCTGGTCCAGCGAGGGATCGATACCGGCATGGCGCCTGACGGCGTGCTGACCCTGACGGTCACGCAGGGACAGATCGCCGACATGCTCGGCCTGTCGCTGGTCCATACCAATCGGACGATGCAGGCGCTCCGCCGCTTCGGGCTGGTGGACTGGACGCTGAGCGCGATCCGGATCCCCGACATTGCCGCCGCACGCGCCTTCGCCAAGATCGATGGCAGCGTTTTTTCTTCGCGGCCTTATATCTAGATATTGATTTTATTGAATTAAAAAATTTTCGCAGTCAGGGAACCTGCCTCGGGGACGCTCGTTTATCTATTGTCACCGCCGAGACCCCCCCTCCCGTCCAAGCGGCTGGTGATACGATCCCGAAAGGTCCCCGATGGAAACGTCGGGGACCTTTTTTCGGTAAGATCGGCCCCGGTCGTGTCACATGGCACGGCCGGGGTTTCTGATTTGGGGTGGCTATTGCCCCGAGAGCGCGTGGCGAATGCGGCCGAACAGGCCCGCAGGCCGCTCCTTCTCGATCAGCCCGATCAGCGCTTCGGTCCGGAAGGGCTTTGCCAGGACATGGCCGAGTCCGGCAGCCGAAGCCGGGATGGACGACGGAGTCGCGGTGGTGAACACGATCAGCGGAGGGCTTTGCGCCAGCTGGATGGCAAGTTCGGCCAGCGCCCAGCCATCGTCACGATCCGCAAGGTGGACATCGAGCACGAGCAGGCTCGGCGCCGCCAGTTCCAGCTGGATCATCGCCTCGGCAACGCTGGCGCACGTCACCACGGGTTCCGCGCCGGCCTCGGCCAGCGCTTCGGCGATGTCCATGGCAACCAGCGCGTCATCCTCGACGACGAGGGCATGACCCAGCGCGCGAAAGGGCTTGCGCTTGTTTGCGCTGCTGCGGTCTTGTCGCGTGGTTGGCACCGTTGACCTGTTCCCGTGAATGGCCATGACCAGCCGTTCATCCGAACGCCGTGACCGGGCCTTCAGTTCCGTCCTGCAGTTCTGCTCTACAGGGGTTTGTCGTAGATCACGTACGTCTTGTTGACGTGGCTGTCGATCGCTTCGGCGATGGCGTTCATGCCCTGGTTGTCCTCGAGGATCCAGCCGATCTCGCCGCGCGTTGCGCCATATTCGCGGATGGAGTTCTGGCGGATCGCCTCGATCATCATGAAGGCGAGCTGGCTGGCGAGGCGCGAGGCCTGCAGCCGCTTTCGCACGCCCATCAGCGGTACGCGCATCGTGCGCACGCGGGGCTTGCGCAGCCATAGCAGGAGTTTGGCCCAGTTGAACGGAAACAGGCTGCCGCCCATCGGCTTGATCGCCTCGTTGAGGTCGGGCAGCGTCATCATGAAGGCCACCGGCTCGCCCTCGTACTCGGCGACCATGATCAGGTCCTCGCGCACGATCGGCTTGAACTTCTTGCCGGCGTACTTGATCTCGGTGTCGGTAAAGGGAACGAAGCCCCAGTTGTCCGACCAGGCATCGTTGAGGATGTCGAGGATCAGCGCCGCTTCAGAATCGAACTTTGACCGGTCGACGTTGCGGATGCGGATCTTTGCGTTCTTCTGGCCTGACTGGACGATGCGCTGGATCAGCGGCGGGAAGTCCTTCGTGATGTCCAGCTCATAGGTGTTGAGCGTCTTGGCCGGCTGGTAGCCCAGCGCCTTGATGTAATCGTCATAGCGCTTGGGTTGGTGGCCCATCATCACTGTGGGCGGATGGTCGAAGCCGCTGGTGAGCTGGCCGGGCTCTTCCCAGATCGACATCGACAGCGGGGCCAGGACGCGGGTCATGCCCTTTTCGCGCAGCCATGCCTCGGCACGGGCGATCAGCGCCTGCGCCACCGGTTCGTCCTCGGCTTCGAGCAGGCCCCAGTTGCCGGTGCCCGGGCCCATGCCCTGCGAGGGGTCCATCGCCACGGCCAGATGGTCGATATGCGCGGAGATACGGCCCACGACCGCGCCACCCCGGCGGGCGAGGAACAGCTGGACGTCGGCGTGCTCGAAGAACGGGTTCTTGCCGGGCGTGATCAGCTCCTCGGCTTCCATGCGCAGCGGCGGAACCCAGTTCGGATCGGTGGCATTCAGGCGATAGGCGATATCGACGAAGGCCTTGCGGTCAGCCTTGCCGGAAACGGGAGTGATGATTACTTCGCCTTGAGCCACGATCTTGCCTTTGTTTGCGGGTAAGCGGGTTTTCGCCGGGAGGACTGCGGTCCGGACCGGCGCATTGTCAAGCCACGGGGCGCTGGTGGGGACGCCCGATGGCAAAAGCATGGTGCAAAAGCCGGACCAAGCCGGCCAGATACGGGTCTTACTGGAATTTGTGGCATGATTGCGACCGAGACGCTTGATACCCCCGCAGCCGTCGGTTCTTCCGCTTCGGCCAATGCAACTGCCCCGTTGCTACCGCGCGGCCTTGCCGGCACGCCTGATGACAAGGAAATGCTGCGTTCAGCGGTTGAACTGACGCGCGATATCGCGACGGCACGCCCCGATATCTATTGGCCGGACATGCTTGGCTCTGCCGCACTCGGTTATGCCGCATTGGCTGGATCGATCCTGATCGACAACCCGCTGGTAGCGACGCTTTCGGGCGTGGTTGCGGCGTTGGCGCTCTACCGGGCGCTGCTGTTCATCCATGAGCTGACCCATATCCACAAGAATGCCCTGCCCGGCTTCCGCTTTGGCTGGAACCTGCTGGTCGGCATCCCGATGCTCACGCCTTCGCTGATGTATGAAGGCGTGCACACCCTGCACCACGCGCGCACGCGCTATGGCACGGCAGAGGACCCCGAGTACCTGCCGCTGGCTCTGATGAAGCCGTGGTCGTTGCCGGTGTTTGCTCTTGTGGCGCTGCTCTTGCCGATCGGTCTGCTGATCCGCTCGGCAGTGCTGGTGCCGCTCGGCGCCGTGATCCCGCCCCTGCGCCGCCTGGTGTGGGAACGCGCCTCGGCGCTTTCGATCAACCCCGAATTCCGCCGCCGTCCGCCGGAGGGAGACTTCGCGCGGATGGTGTTCTGGCAGGAACTGGGGTGTTCCGCCTGGGCGCTGTTCGTGGTGTGGTGGAGCGCGACGCATTCGTGGCGGCCGCTGCTGATTGGCATCGCCGTGATTTCGCTGACCGCGCTGCTCAACCAGATCCGCACGCTCGTTGCGCACCTGTGGGAGAACGAGGGCGAAGCGATGACCGTGACCGGGCAATACCTCGATTCGGTCAACGTGCCGCCGCCTGCCGCGCTCGCGCCGCTGTGGGCACCGGTTGGCCTGCGCTACCACGCGCTGCATCACCTCCTGCCCTCGATGCCCTATCACTCGCTGGCCGAGGCGCACCGCCGGATTGTCAAGCATCTGGGCGCGGATTCGACCTATCAGAAGGGCAACTACAGTGGCTTGCTTCTGCTGGTCGGACGGCTGGCGCGCAGCACGATGATGCCGCGCTGATCAGGCGACTCTGCGGTTCCAAGGCATGGCGACAAGCAGCCGCGCCATGCCGCACCATCCGGTAACGCCTGCCATCAGCAGTCCTGCACCGACAAAGCCCGAGAGCAGGACAAAGCCCTGCGCCACGGTTAGTGACAGGATCACGCCTGCAAGGATCAGCAGGCCCGCCACGATCTGTACCTGCCGCATGATCTCCAGCGGAGCCTTGGCGTCGGTGGCAACCGGCAGTCCGGCCGCGCGCCAGCCGTCAAGGCCACCTTCGAGAATATAGCCGGGGCAGGCCGACATCGCGGCGAGGTGGGATGCATTGGCCGCAGTGCGCATGCCGGAACGGCAATGCCAGATCACCGCAGGATGCCCGGAAACCGGTTTCAGCGATGTCAGCGGCATGTTCGTTGCGCCGGGAATGTTCTGCCGACGATGTTCGTCGGCGTCGCGGATGTCGATGAGCCGGGCGCCGTCGTCGAGCAGCGCCTGAGCCTCGCCGGGTGTGATGGTTGGAAGCGTCATAGCCTCCATATATTAGAAATATCGCAAATTAGCAATATCTAATTTGAAGGGCTATTCCTCGGTGCGGATAAGCACCGTCTCTCCGATCAGCAGGAACAGCACGAAGGGGGCCCATGCGGCGAGCATAGGCGGATAAGCGCCGAAATTGCCCATTGCGAGCGCGGCATTGTCGAACACGAAGTAGGCAAAGCCCAGCGCCATGCCGATCACAGCGCGAACGAACAGGTGGCCGGAACGGGCCAGACCGAACGCGGCGACCGCACCTAATAGCGGCATGAGCAGCGCCGAAAGCGGTCCCGAAAGCTTGTGCCACCACTTGCCGTCGAGCTCGGTGGTGCGGAAGCCCGCCTCACGGATCGCGGAGAGCGAGCCGGTCAACTGCGTCAGCGATTCAGCGTCAGCATCGACCCGGCTTATCGTCACCTGCACCGGCTCGACCGTCTTGGCGAAGATCTCGTCGTGGCCCAGCGGCGTCTTTCGCGCGCTCTGCACGTCGAACATCACCGGCGCCTTGAATTTCCAGCCGGGGCTCACGTAGGCGGCAGACGGTGCGGTGACGATTTCCGTGACCATGCCGGTGGGGTCGCGGCGATACCAGCTGACACCTTCCATCCGCATCGCCTTGCCCTCGCCCGCGACCGAGCGTGCGAACAGGATGTTGGGCCCGTCCTGCAGCCAGACGTTGGACTTGATCGCGGATTCCTTCGGGATCGGCCCGTAATCCACATTCTGCCACGCCTTGAGCGTCGCGGTGGAGCGCGTAACGATCCGCTCGTTGAACGCGAATGTCACCGCAGATGTCGCGGCTGCCACGAGGAACAGCGGCGCAAGCACCTGGTGCGCCGAAAGACCTGCGGCCTTCATCGCGATGACCTCGCTGTTCTGGTTCAGCGTCATCAGCGTGATGATCGTCGCCAGCAGCACCGAATAGGGCAGAAACCGGCTGATCAATTGCGGCATGCGCAACGAAACGTAGGTCAGCAACTGGCCTTGCCCGTTGCCTGGGGCGGCCAGCACCTTGCCGCTCTCGCTCAGCAGGTCGAGCATCTGCAGCACCAGCACCAGCATCAGCAGCACCGCCACGATGCGCACCGCAAACATCTTGCCGATGTAGCGGGCGAGCGTTGGCGAGGGGAAGAATTCAAGCTGCATGGTCGGCGTCTTCCTGTGCAACGGGCACTTCGCCCGGCAGGCGCTTGCGCTCGAACAGCTTGCGCAGCGATCGCGCGATCTTGCCGAAGCCGGTTTCGAGCGCACCGATCGGCTGACCGCCAGGGACATAGGCAATGCGCCAGTACATCCACAGGATCAGCGCGGAGAACATCACGAACGGCCCCCACAGCGCCACCACCGGATCGATCCGCCCGAGGCTGGCAACGTCCTGCCCGTACTGGTTGACCTTGTGATAAGCGACCACCATCACGATCGACAGGAACACCCCGAGCGCCGAGGTCGAGCGCTTGGGGGGCACAGCCAATGCCACCGCGAGCAGCGGCAAGAGGAACATCATCACAACCTCGACCAGGCGGTAATTCAGGCTTGCCTTGGACTGGTTCCGGATCTCTTCGGAATAGCGGTCATTCCAGCCGATTTGCAGCAGTTCGGGCAGGAAGTATTCCCGGTCTGCATCGCCGCGTTGTCGGAACTGCTCGATCTTGGGCAGGTCGATCGGCAGGTCATGGCTGGCAAAGGTCAGCACGCGCGGTGAAGCGATTCCGGGGCCATCCTGCACGATCTGCCCGTCGGTCAGCCGCAGGATCACAGTGTCCGGGCTTTCCTTGTTGGCAAAGAAGCGGCCCTCGCGAGCAGAGATGACCATGACCTGGCCATTGGACGTTTGCAGGCGGGCGAAGATGCCACGCAGGTCGCGGCCCTCGTCTCGGCTCGAATCCACGCGCAGTGCGGTGCGGTCCTGCAGCGAATTGAACTCGCCCACCTTGATCGACGCCCCCAGCGCGCCCGAGCGCAGTTCGAACTGCAGTTGCTCGTAGTAGTAACGCGACAACGGCTGGAGGTAGCTGACGATAAGGAGGTTGAGCGCGGCAAGGCCGATGGCGAACATGTAGGGCACGCGCAGCAGCCGGGTGTAGGACAGCCCGACAGCGCGCATCACGTCAAGTTCGGAGCTCATCGCCAGCTTGCGGAACGCAAACAGGATGCCAAGCATCAGCCCGAGCGGAATGGCGAGGCTCGCATATTCGGGCAGCAGGTTCGCCAGCATCTTGAACACGACGCTGACCGGTCCGCCTTCCGTCGCCACGAAATCGAACAGCTTGAGCATCTTGTCGAGCACGAGCAGCGACGCGGCGAGGACGAACACCGAAAGCATCGGCACGAAGACGAGCCGGGCGATATAGCGGTCGGTGGCGGTGAGGAGTTTCACGTGGATGGCGCTATGGGATCTTTGGGTCGTCCGACGAAACTGGCGAAGAAACTGACGATGAATCTGGTCGTGCGATCATATTGGCTCGCCCGTGACAGTCACCCCTCCGGCCGGACTGGCCGACAGCAGGTGAACCACCGATGAGCGTGCACAGGGACTAGCGTCAAGCTCGGCCATGGGGAAGGGAAAAGCGGTAGAACAGCCAAGAGGTTAACTAAAGGTATGGAAAAACCAATCTGAAAGTTATAGTGCAGAAAAAGGTCGTTCCCTATCTGGAGGTTAGTCGATGTCGCATGAGCAAACCGGAGACGCCTGGTGGAGTGGCTTTGGCCGCAACGACGTTAGCCCGGACATGCTCGGCGATCTTGCGCAGTGGTGCGAACAACTCGGCCCCCACGAGCAGCGGCAGGGTTTTGATCGCGTGTTGCGCGAACTCGCCGATTTCGGAAACGAGCGGGAAGAAGCACTCAAGGGTGCGGCACTCGAGTGGATCGCACTTCTGGCCGACTCCGGCGCGTTCGAGAGCGCGGCGATCGCGATGATACCGCGCGATGCGATCTACACCGGTGGCCGGATGAAGGACGGCTCGTTCATCGCGCAAGTCATCCTCGACGGCGGCAGCAGCGCCCATTCGCGCGAGGCGGCGAGCCTGCCGATGGCATGGTTGGCGGCCTTGTTGCGCGCACTTGCGCGGCAGAGCGTGGAGCACCGCGCCGCAACATCTCACTGATTCACGCCAACGGGCAGGCTCATTCGCCTGCCTCCAGAATCGCAAAAGCCGGGCAATGACCCGGCTTTTCCCGTTTTCAGGCCCTGTCCCCGAAGGGGTCAGGCCTTCTCCAGCGTGCATTGCAACGGGTGCTGGTTCTGCCGGGCGAAATCCATCACCTGGTTCACCTTGGTCTCGGCGATCTCGTAGGGAAAGATTCCGCAGACACCGACGCCGCGCTGGTGGACGTGGAGCATGACGCGCGTGGCCTGCTCGAGATCCATGTGGAAGAAGCGCTTGAGCACCATCACCACGAATTCCATCGGGGTGTAATCGTCGTTCAGCATCAGTACCTTGAACTGGCTCGGCTTCTTCGGCTTTGCGCGGGTCTTGGTGGCGATGCCAATCTGGTCATTGCCGCCGGGCCCACGCGAATCATCGTCGCCGGCGCAGAGCGGCGCGGCGGACAGGTCCGTTCGGTCAGGGCGAATGATGCTCATGATGGCGGGAATATCGCATTCGCGGGCCCCATCCACAAGGGGCACGAAGGGGTTGGTCGGCACATGCAGACGAAAAGTTGCGCCAATACGACAAAGGGACCGGACGGAAAGCCGTCCGGTCCCTTGTTCGTTCAGGCAGCGCGAGGTGCGCCGCCACACGCCATCAGGCAGCGTGCTTGATCTTTTCGACCGCGAGGCTGACGCGGGTCGAGATCGGCTGGAATGCTTCGTTGGCAAGCTTCAGCATGGCTTCGCTGTTCTTCGAGCTTGCGGCAACCGCAGCGTCGAAGTTCTTGCGCAGCAGGGCCGACTGCTTCTCGAAGAATTCGGTGGGCGACTTGACCGTGGTCAGTTCCTTGACGTCAGCGGTCATCGCTTCGAAGGCCGACTTGGTTTCCTCGACGTAGCCCTTGGTCATTTCCTGCAGGCCGGTGGCGAGGATCTTCGACGATTCGACGACGGCTTCAACGTTACCCTTGGCGAAGGCGCCGGCATCGCCGAACGCAGCCTGGCTCTTCTCGAGCGCGGCCTTGGCCTTTTCCTGGGCGTCCTTGAACGCGGCGGTCATCTTTTCGGTGATTTCGGTGGTGGTAGCCATTGCGAACAGTTCCTTTCTTGGCGCCGGAGCCTTGAACTGGCTGACGCTCGCTTTCTTCACGCTGGGAGTGGCGGTGAAAGGACGCTGGGTTGCGGGCTTCACCGCGGCTGCCGGTGCAACCGCCATTGGCGGCTTGGCCGGACGGGCCTTGATTGCAGGCTTTGCGGCCTGTTTCACGGGCTTGGCCTTCACGACCTTGGGCTTGCGCGCATTGGGCGTGACGGCTTTGGCAACCGGAGCAGCGACCGCGTCCACCACGGGCGTTTCGGCGGGCTCTTCTGCTTCGGTGGTTGCAGCCACGGCAGTTTCGGCCTTGGGGGCGGAAACCTTCGGGGCACGGACCTTGCGCGGGCGAGCAGCCTTGGGCTGTTCGGCAACCGGCGCTTCGACCGTTTCTGCAACTGCATTTTCCGGTGCGGCTTCGGACGCGTCGGGCAGCGTTGCGGGTGCGTCCACCACGGGGGCGGATTCGGCCAGGCTGTCTTTCGTTTCTTCAACCATCATCGTAACTCCTGCTTGCGCGAGCGGCGAGATCCGAGGATCACTTCCACTCTTGCTGCAGTGCACAAAATAGGTTTTCGACGTCGAATGTCAAGAAATTTGTGCAGCGCACAAATTCCGGAACGGAGGCAATAAACTCCGACTTATTGGTGGCTGGGTCAGCGGCTGCGGACGTAGCGGCCCGGGGCGTCCTCGATCACGCTGTCGCCGCGTGCGCCGGGAACGCGCTTGCCCTTCGCCGGAACCTGCGCAGGAGCTTGCTCGCGGATCCACTCGATCCAGTCTGGCCACCAGCTTCCCTTGGTTTCGCGGGCTCCCGCCACGAACTCTTCCAACGTCGAGGGATTATCGGGATTGAGCCAGTACTGGTACTTGCCAGAATCGGGTGGATTGACCACGCCCGCGATATGGCCCGACCCTGCCAGCAGGAACTTCCATGGGCCGGACAGATGCCGGGTCAGTTTCCATACGCTGTTCGGCGGCGCAATATGATCCTCGCGCCCGGCCTGAATGTAGCAGGGTGTTGCAATGCGGCGCAGATCCACCGGCGTGTTGTCGACCACCATCGCATCGGGAATCACCAGCCGGTTGTCGCGATAGAGATCGCACAGATAGGCCTTGTGCCATTTGCTCGGCAGGTTGGTCGTGTCACCGTTCCAGTGCAGGAGATCGAACGCCGGATAGTCCTCGCCCAGCAGGTAGTTGTTGACCACGTAGTTCCAGATCAGGTCCGTCCCGCGCAAGGCGTTGAACGTGGCCGCCATGTAGCGCCCGTCGAGATAACCGTCGGTCGAAAGGCTCTCCAGCATCTTGAGCTGGCCATCGTCGATGAAGTTCTTGAGTTCGCCCGCATCATCGAAATCGACTTGCGCCGTGAAAAACGTCGCGCTCGCCACCTTGTCGCCTTCGCCCCGGCGCGTAAGCACCGCCAGCGTCGCCGCGAGCGTCGTTCCGGCCACGCAATAACCGATCGTATGCACCGCAGGCACTTTCAGCCGCGCACGCACGTGGTCGATCGCTTCGATCTGGGCGCAGACGTAATCGTCCCAGACAATCTCCGCCATCGAGGCATCGGCCGATTTCCACGAGACCACGAACACCGTCAGCCCCTGCGCCACGGCCCAGCGGATGAAGCTCTTCTGCGGGTTGAGGTCGAGAATGTAGAAGCGGTTGATCCACGGCGGGAAGATAAGCAGCGGCGTCTCGAACACCTCGTCCGTGGTCGGGGTGTACTGGATCAGCTGATACAGCGGCGTCTCGTGCACCACTTTGCCCGGTGTCACCGCAATGTTGCGGCCAAGTTCGAACGCGTTGGGATCGGTGTGGGTGAGCTGACCCTTGCGCAGGTCATCCAGCAGATGCTCCACGCCCTTGACCAGATTTTCGCCGCGCGTCTCCATCGTCCGCTCGATCACCACCGGGTTGGTCAGCGGGAAGTTTGCGGGCGACAGCGCGTCCGTCACCACCTTGGTGGCAAAGCGCAGCTGCTCCTTTCGCTCGGGGCTGAGCCCTTGCGCTTCATCCGCCATCTGCTGGAGCTTTTCCGAGAGAAACAGATAGGTCTGGTGGATCAGGGCGAAGGCGGGCTGTTCGTGCCAGCGCTTGTCCTTGAAGCGGCGGTCCTGACGCGGAAGGGCAGGGGCGGCGCTGCTGCCGGTTCCGGCCGAGACGAACTGTCCCATCACCGACCCCCACAGCGCCATGCCTTCGTTCCACAGCTTCGCCTGCGTCTCGGCATGGGTGATCGGCAGCTGGCCGGCCATGGCCATGAAGGTCTGCGTCCACTTGCCGATGTCGCCCAGCCTGTTCAGCATCGGCTCGACCTGCCCTGCCTGCTCGGCGCTGAAATCGAGCCACATCTTCTGCAGCTTGGCTGCCGACATCGCCCAGTGCTGCAGGTCGGCAGGGTCGGTCGAGACGGCTTCGGCACCCGGCACCAGCGGCGCGAACATGGCCCGCATGGCCTCGCCCTGCTGGCGGAAGAGGTCCTCGAACACGATTGAGTCCCCAGAGGAGCCCAAAGGCGAATCACTCACCGTCTTGTCCGTCATTACCGTTCCCTGCCGTTACGTCATGGCCTTGTTGCAACGATCTATACACGCCGTGTGACAGCTTGTTAGCCCGCAGATGCATCTGCCGGACGACATCATGCGTCTATCGAGAGCAAGGTTTCCACAAGGGGGCAATTGGCGTAAGGGCCAAGCTGCGGCGATCCTGCCGCGCCTTTCGACGAGTATTCAACCGTGGACGAAGAATTCTACCGCATGAAGCGCCTGCCGCCCTACGTCATTGCCGAAGTCAACGGCATGCGGGCCGCCGCGCGCGCCGCCGGTAGGGACATCATCGACCTCGGCATGGGCAACCCCGATCTTCCCCCGCCCGATCACGTGATCGAGAAGCTGTGCGAAGTGGCGCGCAAGCCCGATGCGCATGGCTATTCGGCATCCTCGGGCATTCCCGGCGTGCGCAAGGCGCAGGCCAATTACTACGGCCGCCGTTTCAATGTCGATCTCGATCCCGAGACCGAAGTGGTGATGACGATGGGCTCGAAGGAAGGCCTTGCCAGCCTCGCCACCGCGATCACCGCGCCCGGCGATGTCGTGCTCGCCCCGAACCCGAGCTACCCGATCCACACCTTCGGCTTCATCATCGCCGGAGCGACCATCCGCTCGGTGCCGACCACGCCCGACGAGCGCTACTGGGATTCGCTCGACCGCGCGATGAAGTACTCGGTGCCGCGCCCCTCGATCCTGATCGTCAACTATCCGTCGAACCCGACGGCCGAGACGGTCGATCTCGCATTCTACGAGCGCCTTGTCGCCTGGGCCAAGGAGAACAAGGTCTGGATCCTGTCCGACCTTGCCTATTCCGAACTCTACTTCGACGGCAACCCGACCCGCTCGATCCTCGAAGTGCCGGGTGCCAAGGACGTGGCGGTCGAATTCACCTCGATGTCCAAGACCTTCTCGATGGCGGGCTGGCGTGTCGGCTTCGCGGTCGGCAACCAGCGCCTGATCGCGGCACTGAAGCGCGTGAAGTCCTACCTCGATTACGGTGCCTTCACCCCGATCCAGGCCGCCGCCTGCGCCGCCCTCAACGGCCCGCAGGACATCGTGCTGAAGAACCGCGAGCTTTATCAGAAGCGCCGTGATGTCATGGTCGAAGCCTTCGGTCGTGCCGGGTGGGAGATCCCCAGCCCCAAGGCCTCGATGTTTGCCTGGGCACCGCTCCCGCCGGCACTCAAGCACCTTGGCAGCCTCGAGTTCTCCAAACAGCTGCTCACCCATGCCGAAGTCGCGGTTGCCGCAGGCGTCGGCTATGGCGAGGACGGCGAGGGCTACGTGCGCATCGCCATGGTCGAGAACGAGCAGCGCCTCCGCCAGGCCGCGCGCAACATCAAGCGTTACCTGCAGTCGATGGGCGTCAATTCTTCGGCCGCCTGAGGCTAACTTGCACTGAAAGCGCGCTCCTCGTCATTGCGAGGAGCGAAGCGACGAAGCAATCCAGAGCGGTGCTGCGCCGACGCTGGATTGCTTCGCTCCGCTCGCAATGACGAGCGATGAACACCATCATCCGTCAAATCAGGAGACTGGACCCCCGCAGCGGGCTGGGGCAACCTGCTCACCGGAAACCAGAACGGATGCCTGCAATGAACTTCCACGAGCGCGTCACCGTTACCATCGCGGACCACGTCGCCCATGTCCTGCTCGACCGGGCGGACAAGATGAACGCACTGGACGATGCCATGTTCGAAGCGATCGTCGCGGCGGGCCATCACCTTCACGGCGAACGCGGCGTGCGCGCGGTGGTGCTGTCGGGCGCAGGTCGCTCGTTCTGCGCGGGGCTCGATCTGTCTAGCATGGGCAACACGTCCCGCTGGAAGGATGAAGGCGACGGGGGCCTTACCGCCCGCACCCACGGCAATGCCAACCGTCCGCAGCAGGCGGCTATGGCATGGCGCAAGCTGCCGATGCCGGTGATCGCCGCTGTCCACGGCGTCTGCTTCGGTGGCGGCCTGCAGGTGGCAAGCGGCGCGGACATCCGCTTCATTGCGCCTAATGCGCGGCTGGCGGTGATGGAAGTGAAGTGGGGCCTTGTCCCCGACATGGCCGGATACGCCCTGTGGCGCGGCAACGTGCGCGACGACGTGTTGCGCGAACTGACTTACACCCACCGCGAATTCAGTGGCGAGGAAGCCGTTCGCTTCGGTTTCGCCACCCATGTCAGCGCCGATCCGCTCGCCGATGCGATGAAGCTCGCGAAGGACATCGCATCGAAGAGCCCCACCGCCGTGCGCGGGGCCAAGCAGTTGTCGAACCGCACGCCAGACATGACCGTCGACGAAGTGCTCATGGCCGAATCGGTTGCCCAGCACGAACTGATGTATTCGAAGAACCAGATCGAAGCCGTGCGCGCCGGAATGGAAAAGCGCCCGGGCGAATTTGTCGATCCGTAACAGTCTGGTAGGCCTGCTCGGATGAAGGCCATTCACGATCCTACCGGCGCGCTTGCATCGGGTCTCGCGGCGATCCGTCAGCAGTTTCAGGTGCCGCAGGGCTTTCCTCGCGAAGTCCTTGCCGCCGCTGAACTTGCCGCGTTGAAGTCTCCGGGCGCTGAACACGAGGACCGCACCGACCAGCCTTTTGTCACGCTCGATCCGGCCAGTTCCACCGATCTCGATCAGGCCTTCCATGTCGAGGAAGCGGGCGACGATCTCCTGCTGCACTACGCCATTGCCGATGTCGCATGGTTCGTGGCCGACGGCGATCCGCTCGATGTCGAGGCGTGGAAGCGCGGCGAGACGCTCTACCTGCCCGATGGCAAGGCCGGGCTCTATCCGCCTGCGCTGGCCGAAGGCGCGGCCAGCCTTCTGCCCCAAGGTCCGCGCCCGGCGGTTGTCTTCACCGTCCGCCTCGGCCCCGATGGCGAGGCGCGGCTCGATGGTGCCTGCCGTGCCCTGATCCGCAGCCGCGCCAAGCTCGCCTACGACAGCGTCACCGATGCAGACCTTCCGCCTGCTTTCGCCCGCTTTGCCGAACGTGTGAACGATGCCGAAGCGGCGCGCGGTGCCGCCCGCGTCGATCCGCCCGAACAGGAAGTCGAGGCGCTGGGCGACGGGCGCTATGCCTTGTCCTTCCGCCCGCTGCTCGCCTCGGAACGGCGCAACGCCGCGCTGTCGCTGGCAGCGAACCTCGCCATTGCCGCCGCGCTCCAGCAGGCAGGCACCGGCCTGTTCCGCGTCATGGCAGGCCCGAGTGCCAAGGCCATGGCGCGCCTGCGCAGCACGGCGGCGGGCCTTGGCCTTGCGTGGCCCGAAGGCATGGACCTCAAGACGCTCGAACGCGGCCTCGACCAGCGCAACTCCGCCCACGCCGCCTTCATGCTCGCCGTCCGCCGAGCCGGAACCGGCGCAGGCTATGCGCCATGGATACCCGGCGTCACCCCATGGCACGAGGCGATTGCCGCGACCTACGCCCACGCCACTGCGCCATTGCGCCGCCTCGCCGACCGCTACGTGATCCGTGCAACGCTCGCCGTCGCCAATGGCCAGCCTCTCGATCCGCAAGTCGAGGACGCCTTCCGCCGCCTCCCCCGCGTGATGGCCAAGGCCGAAGCCCTCTCCGGTCAGATCGAGCGCGCCGTGATCGACCTTGCCGAAACCGTCCTGCTCCACGGACGAGAGGGCGAGACGTTCAAGGCTTGCGTGACAGACTCGGATGGCGATTCGGCTCGCGTGCAACTGCTCGGCCTGCCCATCGTTTCGCGCGCCCGCATTCCCGGCGCCACGCCCGGAGCCCGGGTCGACTTGCGCCTCGCCGCGGTCGACAGCAAGGCCCGCCGCCTCACCTTCGCCCCGGCTTGATCACCCGCGCGCAAGAACCCCTTGCGGCAAGCCCCCGTTCCGGCTAACCGCGCCGAACCACGCAGCTCCTGCGATCGAGGCCCGATGGCGGAGTGGTTACGCACCGGATTGCAAATCCGTTTACGCCGGTTCGATTCCGGCTCGGGCCTCCAGCATTACAGGCACTTACGGCAAACGATGATGACCCTTGGTTCCATGTGGGGGACTTTGCGAGGGAAAGTTGTTGTGCAGGGGATTCAGACCCTCAAATCCATCGACCGAGCAGCAAGATTTGGAGGCTCTGAAGGAGTCTCGCAGCGGGAGTCTGGCAAGGGGACTTTCGAGCCGCGCGTTGAAAGACACCGAGTCGCCAGACGCCATTTGCGGTTCTATGTTTCGGCAGAACTCACAGAGGTGGCTTTTGCGGAAAAGTCGACTGAGAATTCGCGGCTTGATTCAAGGCTGTCTCTCGGAAACGGCGTCGCGCGAGGTGATTGGGTCGAGGAGCCTCTATCCACGAAATCTAGAGCAGCCCAGCCTCGCCACTGATCTGTGCCGTGTCATCGGCCACGACGGGGCGTTGCGTGCCCCAGTGGATCGAGCTCCAGACCCGCTCGTGGAAGTAGTAGAGCCCGATCTTGGTGATCACTTCGGTGCCGGCAATGGCACCGGCGGCTTTGGCGCTGCCGGTGAACAGCAGGCTGAGCAGGAAGGTGTCGATGCTCCCTAGCGCGCGCCAGCTGATTGCCTTGATGACCGAGCGGGAATGGTTCTCGTGCCCGTGAAACAGAATCATTCGCGGTTCCCCATGCCCGACCTCTTGGGCTCCCTTAAATCGTGGGAGCCCAACCGAGAAGCGCATTTACGATGCGCTCTGCTGCGTCCTCGGGTGATTCGGTGGTGGTATCGACGCGGAAGTCCGGGCTCTCCGGGGCTTCATAGGGACTGTCGATCCCGGTGAAGTTCTTGAGCTGGCCGGAGCGGGCCTTCTTGTAGAGCCCCTTGACGTCGCGTGCTTCGGCCACTTCCAGCGGGGTGTCGACGAAGATCTCGACGAACTCGCCGTCTGCCATCAGCGAACGCACCATTTCGCGTTCGGCGCGGAAGGGACTGATGAAGGCGGTCAGCACGATCAGGCCGGCATCGGTCATCAACTTGGCCACTTCACCGACGCGGCGGATGTTCTCGATGCGGTCAGCCTCGGTAAAGCCCAGGTCCTTGTTCAGGCCGTGGCGCACGTTGTCGCCATCGAGCAGGAAGGTGTGCTTGCCGACCGCATGCAGGCGCTTCTCGACCATGTTGGCGATGGTCGACTTGCCCGAGCCCGAAAGCCCGGTGAACCAAAGCACCTTGGGCTGCTGCTGCTTGAGAGCGGCATGGGCCTCGCGGCTCACGTCCAGCGCCTGCCAATGCACGTTCTGCGCACGGCGCAGGCTGAAGTTGAGCATGCCGGCCGCGACTGTGGCGTTGCTCATCTTGTCGATCAGCACAAAGCCGCCCAGCGTGCGGCCATCGTTGTAGGCCTCGAACACGATCGGCTTGTCGGTGGCGATCTCGGCCACGCCAATGGCATTCAGTTCCAGCGTCTTGGCCGCCAGATGCTCCATCGTGTTGACGTTCACGACGTACTTCGGCTGCTGCACGGTGACCGAGACGGTCTGCGTGGCGAGCTTGAGCCAGTAGGCGCGGCCGGGCAGCATGGCTTCGTCATTAAGCCACACCAGCGTCGCCTCGAACTGGTCGGCGGCCTGTGGCGGATTGTCAGCCAGAGAGATCACGTCACCGCGCGAGCAGTCGACCTCGTCGGCAAGGCACAGCGTGACCGACTGGCCTGCGACGGCCTGATCGAGATCGCCATCGAGCGTGACGACGCGCGTGACCTTGCTGGTCTTGCCCGAGGGCAGGACGCGGATTTCGTCGCCCGGCTTTACCGAGCCCGTTGCGATGAGGCCCGAGAAACCGCGGAAGTCGAGGTTGGGGCGGTTGACCCACTGCACCGGCATGCGGAATGGCTTGTCGGCATCGACCGAGGACAGGACTTCGACCGTCTCGAGATGCTCGACCAGCGTCGGGCCCTTGTACCACGGGGTGTTGGCCGAGGGCGTGGTGATGTTGTCGCCCTTGAAGCCGGAGATCGGCATGGCGGTGAAGCTCTCGATGCCGATCGAGCGGGCGAACTCGGTGTAGTCCTTGACGATGGCATCGAAGACGACGGGATCGTAGTCGACGAGGTCCATCTTGTTGACCGCGAGGACGATGTTGCGGATGCCGATCAGGTGGCACAGGTAGGAGTGGCGGCGCGTCTGTACCAGCACGCCCTTGCGCGCGTCGATCAGGATCACGGCCAGATCGGCGGTCGAGGCGCCGGTCACCATGTTGCGGGTGTACTGCTCGTGGCCGGGGCAATCGGCGACGATGAATTTGCGCTTCTCGGTGTTGAAGAAGCGATAGGCGACGTCGATGGTGATGCCCTGCTCACGCTCGGCGGCGAGGCCATCAACCAGCAGCGCGAAGTCGATCTCCTGCCCTTGCGTGCCAACCTTCTTCGAATCGTTCTCGAGTGCGGCGAGCTGGTCTTCGAAGATCATCTTCGAATCATAGAGCAGGCGGCCGATCAGCGTAGACTTGCCATCGTCCACCGACCCGCAGGTGATGAACCGCAGCATGGTCTTGTGCTGGTGCTGCTCGAGATAGGCGTCGATGTCCTCGGCGATGAGGGCTTCGGTCTGATAGATTACGTCCTGCGTGGTCATCAGAAGTACCCCTGCTGCTTCTTCACTTCCATGCCGGCGCCGCCGGCATCCTTGTCGATCACGCGGCCCTGGCGTTCGCTTGTGGTGGTCAGCAGCGTTTCCTGGATCACTTCCGGAAGCGTCTTGGCGGTGCTTTCCACTGCGCCCGTCAGCGGGAAGCAGCCCAGCGTGCGGAAGCGGACCGACTTCATCGTGATCTCGGGGCGATAGCCCAGCACCCTTTCAAGGCGGGGGATATCGTCGGCCATGAACAGCTGGCCTTCCCACTCGTAAGTCGGGCGCTCGTCCGCGAAGTAGAGCGGGACGATCGGCACGTCGTTCAAGTGGATGTACTGCCAGATGTCGAGCTCGGTCCAGTTCGAGATCGGGAAGACGCGGATCGACTCGCCCTTGTTCTTGCGGGCGTTGTAGAGGTTCCAAAGCTCGGGGCGCTGGTTCTTGGGGTCCCAGCCGTGGCTGGCGGTGCGGAACGAGAAAATGCGCTCCTTGGCGCGGCTCTTCTCCTCGTCGCGGCGTGCACCGCCAAAGGCTGCATCGAAGCCATACTTGTCGAGCGCCTGCTTCAACCCTTCGGTCTTCCACATGTCGGTATGGAGCGAGCCGTGATCGAACGGGTTGATGCCCTTCTCGGCGGCTTCGGGGTTCTGGTAGACCAGCAGTTCCATGCCGCTCTCGGTCGCCATCTTGTTGCGCAGCGCGTACATGTCCTGGAACTTCCAGGTGGTGTCGACGTGCAGCAGCGGGAACGGCGGCGGCGAGGGGTAGAAGGCCTTGCGCGCAAGGTGCAGCATCACCGCGCTGTCCTTGCCGACCGAATAGAGCATGACGGGATTGGTCGCCTCGGCCACCACCTCGCGCATGATGTGAATCGCCTCGGACTCAAGTCGCTCAAGGTGCGTCAGGGTCTTCTTATCCAATGTCACGGTCAGGCGCTCCGTTGTTGCGTTGCGGCTCTTTGCGCGATTCGCAGGTAAGTCGGTGCTCCCATTTGGGAGTGATGGCCAAAAGGCAAAACTTTGATGCTATAAATGACCGCTTCTGCGACGCAGCGTAGGACCGCTGCGCAGGGACACAGAGCTTGCGACCCGTTGCCCAACCGCCTAAGCGACAGGGATGGCCGTTTATTTCCACGAAGAAGACCTCCCCGAGGGCGTGCTTGCGCCAGGTCCCGTCGCTGTCGACACCGAAACGATGGGGCTGATTACCCCTCGTGACCGCCTCTGCGTCGTGCAGATTTCGGATGGTAAAGGGGACGAGCACCTCGTCCGCTTCTCGCCCGGCAGCAGCTTTGCCGCGCCGAACCTCAAGGCAGTGCTGGCTGATCCTGCGCGGATCAAGCTTTACCACTTCGCCCGGTTCGACCTTGCGGCGATCGAGCATTACCTTGGCGTCGTCGCCGCGCCCGTGTTCTGCACCAAGATCGCTTCGAAGCTGGTGCGCACCTACACCGACCGGCACGGCCTCAAGGATCTCGTGCGCGAACTGCTCGGCAAGGAAATCTCCAAGCAGCAGCAGTCGAGCGACTGGGGTGGCCCGGTGCTCAGCGATGCGCAGCAGGAATATGCCGCCTCCGATGTGCGCCACCTGCATGCGATGCACGCGATCCTTGTCGAGCGGCTGGAACGCGAAGGCCGCACTGCGATGGCGCAGGCCTGCTTCGATTTCCTGCCGATGCGCGCAAAGCTCGATCTCGCCGGCTGGGCCGAGCGCGATATCTTCAGCCACGAGTAAGGCGGGGACGGGCAAGCCAGCGCGATGACCGTACAGGCCGACATGATCCGCACCCGGCGTCGTGGCTTTGCCGCGCCGGGCGGCTTTCACGACCGGCTGGTGCATTTCCTCGCCCGCGCTCTCCCGGCATTGGTCGGCGGTCTGCTGGCGGTGATGATCATCGCCCCGATTTCCCCACGCGGCGAGATCAGCTTCCTGCTCGACCGGCGCAAGGTCGCCGTGCTGAACGACCGGATGCAGGTTTCCAGCGCGATGTACCGCGGGCAGGACGATGACGGGCGCAATTTCTCGATCACTGCAGGATCCGCCGTCCAGCGATCCAAGGCCCAGCCTCTGATCCAGCTCGACCAGCTGACCGCGCGCATCATGCTCGACGATGGACCTGCCCTGCTGACTGCGGGCAAGGGCAACTACGATTTCGGTAAGGAAATCGTCGACATTGTCGGGCCGATAAACTTCCAGACTTCCGACGGCTATCGGATGACGGCAACCAATGTCGACATCGACCTCGGGAAGAAGTTGCTGAAGAGCCGGGGCCCGGTCGAAGGGCGCATTCCGGCTGGAACATTCTCGGCCGACCGGATCAACGCCGACCTGTCGGAACGGACCGTAATGCTTGATGGAAACGCCCGCCTCCGTATGGTGCCGGGCAGGATGCAGATGCCATGACCATGACCCGCACAACGCTCGATATCATCCGGTCCGCCCGACCCTTGCGTTGGGGGGCGATCGGTTTTGCCGGTTCCGCCGCGCTGATCGCCGGGGCGCAGCATCTTTCGGCGCAGGGCATTGCCGGGCACGACAGCAAGGCTCCGGTCAACTACGCCGCCGACCGCATCGAAGTGCAGGACAAGGCCAAGCGCGTGGTGCTTTCAGGCAATGTCGACATCAACCAGTCGGACCTGCGCATGCAGGCGGCGCGCACCACCGTGGCCTATAGCGACACGGGCGATATCCAGATCGAACGCATCGATGCGACCGGCGGAGTGCAGGTCAATCGTGGTGGCGAAAGCGCCAAAGGCGATGTCGCGGTGTACGACTTCAACCGCAACGTGATCACCATGACCGGCAATGTCGCCCTGCGCCGCAATGGCGACACGCTGAATGGCGGGCGGCTGGTGATCGATCTGGATTCGGGTCTGTCGAGCGTCGACGGCCGCAGTGGCGGCGGTGCAGCAGGCGGCAATGGTGGCCGCGTGACCGGCACCTTCAACGTCCGCAATACCAAGAACTGAAGCGGATCAGGCGCGCTTCCGTCTGCATTTGTCGAGCAGGGCGACGTCAGCTTTGATCGCCTTCGCAGCGTAGGCGGTCTTGAGTCGCGCGGCGACGTTGCAGTCGATGCTGGCACCGCCGCGCAGGGCCATGTCGATCGTCTCCACTGCTTCGGGCGTGAGGTCCACCGCTGCGTTGCGCAGGAACGATGCGGTCCAGCTTCCCCCTGCAATCAGCGAATCGGCCAGCGCCTTGCGGCCTTGCGGCTGCGACATGAGCCGCTGGCCCATATCCTTGAGCGGCGCCTGCTCTTCCTGCAGCGCCCACAACGCGGCCAGCCGGTGCGAGGCCTCGACCGGATCGCCCGCGCCAAGCGCTATGTCGAACATCGCCTGTTGCGCGATCGGATCGCGCCAGCCGCGCTGTGCGGCACGCTGGATCAGGCGGGCGCTGTCTGTGCGATCACCGCTCCGCTCCTCGGCAATTGCCAGTAGCGTCAGATGTTCGGCCGGAGTCGGGCTGCGCGAAACCAGCGTGCGCGCCTCGGCCAGCGCAACCGAAGGCTCGGCAGAACGCACTGTCGCCAAAGTCATGCTTTCCTGCGCGAAGTTGCGGAAAGGCGCAGGCACCACTGTGGCAAGCGCGGGTTGCCGACGTGCCGCGCGGTCAAGCTGCGCGCCACAGGCAAGGAGGGCGAGAACGGCCAGAAATGCGGTCCAGACTATGCGCATCACGCGGTGTGCTCCCGGTTCTTGCCGCCATTGCCAGATGGCACCGCCTCCTCCGCATCGGTCCGGCGCGCCGAAGCGAGCAGCACGATCGCAAACGCGGCGAGACACAGCATGGCCTGATTGCGCAAGGGATAGTCGAGCAGCGACTGCAGCGCGACTGCCAGCAGTATGCCGGTGCCCGATAGTGCACGCCACCGCTGCGCAGGTCCGACGGTTGAGCCTACGGCGGACCAGGTCGCCCACAGGATCCACAATGCCCACAGCCCGATCACTACGAAGCCTGCAGCACCCGCCTCGATGGCAATCTCGAGATAGTCGTTGTGCGCGCGGCCGGCACGGCGAGGGGTGATGTTCTCGAGCGACTCGTCGACCTGGAAGACCTCGTCGAAAGTGCCCATGCCAGCTCCGACCGGCCAGAAGCGCTGCGCCGAAAAGCGTGCGTCCTCCCAGATGGCAGGGCGCTGCTCGCCGCTTTTGTCAAAGCGGGCGAGCACGGTGTCGAGCCGTGAATGGGGCAAGGCAGCCGAAACGGCAGCGGTCCCGACGAGCACTGTCGCGACGGCAAGGCCGGCAACCAGCATGCGGCGTCCGGCATTGCCGCCAGCCGCGCCGCGACGGCGATCCGTCCAGCCTGCTACCGTCTTGAACAGTGCAAGACCGAGCGGCAAGGCGAGCAGAACCAGCCCGGTGCGCGACTGTGTTAGCACTACGCCGACTGTCAGCAGCAGTGCGGCCGAGAAGCTGGCGATCCAGCGGGTCGACAGTACCTTGCCGACGCTGCGACCACAAAGCAGCAGCAGGCAGCAGACCATGAACAGCGCGGTCGAATTGCGATTGGCGAAAAACCCGGTCATCACCCCCGGCGCTGTGGTTTCGGGATAGAGCATCGCGGTGCCATTCCCGCCAAGGACCTGCGCCGCACCAACTAGGATGCTGGCAATGCCAATGGCGATGAACGCCTGCGTTGCCACATCAAGGGCCGGTTTCGGCGCGGCGAGCCCGAGCGCAATCACGGTGAAGGGGGCAATCAGGCCGAGAAAAGCCACAAACGTGCGCGCTGTGCTCACTGTGGCGGGACGCCAGCCTTGTTGGCTGACCGCTGCGAGCGCCTCGACCAACTGTTCGCGGCCGGGAAGTTCGGTCCACGCCGACGGCGGCAACGGCACGAGCTGGAGCAAGGGGAGGGCCAGCGAGGCGAACAGTGGCACGGCAAGGAGGCCAGGACTCTGGCGCAGCAATTGCCATACTGCATTACCGTTGAGCGCGAGGAGGAAGAGTGCCGCCAGTTGTACGACGAGGTTGGCCAGTCCATAGGCAACGCCGCCACCGCCGAACAGGCAGGCAATGACGATCAGCGCAGTGACTTGCACGCCTGGTTGTTTTTGCATGTGCGCTTGATTGATTGGAAGACGCCTCCGGTCAAGCATTTACCGTCACTCAGACTGTGGTGCCGGAAGCGTCAGGCTATGTAAATGCCAACCCGGGCGGGCATGACAGGCAGCAAAAAACCCGGCCACTCAGCGAGTGACCGGGTTTTCCGTAACTGGTCCTGGGATCAGTTCGCGCCCGACGACTTGTTGTCGATGGCGCGCGAAATGCCATAGGCAGCCGCGCCGCCAGCCAGAAGGATGATGATCCAGAAAGCAGGCTTAAGATCGTTGTCGTCCTTCACCGAGGTCGACGCGCGGCTGGCCGCGTAACCGTTGGCGGCGTAGACCGAAGAACCGCTTGCGCGGGTCCCGGCTTCGGCGACGACCGGTGCGACCATCATGGCCGTAGCGGCAAGTGCCGACGCAATGCGAGAAAACTTCATGCTCAATCTCCTAAGCAGTAGCACTTCCGTATACCGCCCTCTCAATTCAGCCGAATACCGCAATGCAAAATGATTCGCAACAAAAACTAAGTGTTAACCCTGATAAAGGCTTGCCAAACGTTAGCCAAACGTAAGGTGTCTTGAGGCGAGGGCCCGCAATATCAGGGGTTTGGGCCGAAAAAAAGAACCGAACTGGCGGGATTTTTGCTCGAAAATGCAATGAATCTGGATGCCTGCCGGCTATTGCACTGCACTCGCCGGCAATTGTTTCCAGAAGCGGAAGATGTCCCTCGGGGCAGGGGCTGGCGTTGCGGTCCCTGCCGTTTGTGCTGCAGGTGCTTAGTCGGCGCAAGGCATCAAGCTGCCAATGGTGTTCGCTACCGTTTGCGATCAGACGGTTGATTCGCGCGGCCTGGCGGTCCACTTCGGACAAGGCCTCCAGGAAGGTCGGGGCAAGATTACGGAAATGGCTGGATGAACGTGAACGAACTGTCTCCCGACCTCGTCGAGCGAATGAACCGCGAAATGGAGACAAGGCCGGGTGAAGTCCCCGCTTCAATCACAGGGAGCTTCTTCAGCGACGAGAGTTTCGCGATATCCGGGTCGGAATTCATCTTCGATACGCTTGATGGTGTCCGGTTCCATTATCAGCTTGGCAAGGGCCTGGTCGTCCAGATGCCGGCCGACGCCGCCGTTCGCGGCATCGGCTCTCTTGCCGAAACGGACTACGAGCTGTTTCTGTGGGGCACCGTGTTCGGTGCGGTGGCCTGGCTCAACGGCTTGGTGCCACTTCATGCTTCTGCGGTCGATGTCGGTGGAAGGATCGTGGCGTTCACTGCCGATTCGGGCGGAGGCAAGTCAACGCTCGCTGCAGGTCTTGCGCGGCTGGGTCTGCCCCATGTTTGCGACGATACCCTGGTGGTCTCTGTAGGTGAGCGGGTCGTCGCGATGCCGGATGCCAAACCCTTGAAGCTCTGGGGCGATGCCCTCGCCCTTACGGCGACCGAGGCGATCAGGCCCGTGCTGTCGATGCCGGGCAAGCACTACGCCTCGCCCGAGACCAAGGCTGCGTCGGCCCTGCCGCTGACCGATCTCTACTTCCTGGAAGTCGGCGAATCGGTGGAAGCCGAGCCTGTGACGGGCAGCGAGAAACTCACTTTGCTGCCTTGGGCGCTTTACCGCAACTTCGTGCATACTGCGCGTGGAGACCGTGCAGCGCATGAACGATTTCTCATGTCGTTCTGTTCGCAAGTCCGTTTCTGGAGGCTGCGCCGGCCTTTCGACCCGGCCAGCTTTTCCACTGATCTTCTGAAAATTAAGGATATTGTCGCGTCCGAGTGAGTAACCCCATCGGTGCCAATGCCGCACGGCTTGCAGCTTTCTTGCCATTTCTACTTGCTTCGCACCCGCAACAAATGTAAGCAAGTATTAAGCGAAGCCACTTACGGTTTAACTTTAGTTAGGGGTACAGACATGACTGAGCGTAGCGATCTTGCGGCCAAGGTGTGGTCGGCTCCGGTGCTTGAAGAACTGACCGTTGACCTGGCTGCCATTGCGGCAAAGGGCGGCAAGGGTGCCGACGGTGGAAAGACCAACCAGTCGAAGAGCTGATTTCGTCCAAGACTGTCCTGCACATGGCAAGATTGCTCAACAAGATTGAATCGTCCAATTGCGCAACGGAATTGGACGGTGAGCTTGTGATGATCCACATCGATACGGGGAAGTTCTTTTCCCTGAAAGGCGTGGGTCTCGATATCTGGCAAAAGCTCGATACCGAACAGGATCTTGACGTTATCTGTGCGGACCTGTCCCGCGAATATGGCATACCGCTTGACGAATGTCAGCCGTCGGTTGACGCGTTCGTGGAGCAACTAACCTCTGCGGGATTCGCCAGATTTGCTTGAGATGGCTGTCGCGCAGGTGTTAGCCTCTCAAATGCAGATTTCGCGAACGACTCGATCAAGGCTACAAGTATTACGCGCTGCGGCATTCATTGCTGTGGCGCGTTTGCTTGTATGCTTTGTGCCTTTGCACGTCTGGCGAGCGAGCGTCGGCCAGGTCGTTCCCGCAGCCGCCAGCGTCAATGGCGCGTCAGGCGATGCGCCTTCTCCCTTTGACCGGATCATCCACAATTCCGATTCGGAGAAGCAGGCGGAGGCGCGCTGGCTTGGCCGGTGCGTCGATCGCGCTGCCCGATATCTTCCCGGCAAGAGCCGCTGTCTTCCGAAGGCGGTCGCGCTGCACTGGATATTGCGCCTGCGGCATATCCCTGCGCAGACCGTTATCGCCTTCAGGATCGATGACCGTTCCGGCGCCGATGCCTATCATGCCTGGGTCGAGCTCAACGGTGAAATGGTGATCGGGCAGTGCGACCGCAGGGTCTATCAACCGATCATGATGTTGGCACAGATCAGCCCCGTTCGCGCACAGGCCTGATCAGATGGCCTCCGCCTCGGGAAAACCTGACGACCTCCTGATTCTCGCTGCCATCGATCTCTCCGGACAGGGTGCCTGGATTGCCGAGAGCTGGGATCGGGCGCTCGGTTCGATGGCTTTGGGATTGGCCGGTGACATCCTGCACCAGCGCACGGACGATGCCGGTCTCGCCAGCAGGGCCGAAGGCCGACTTCCGGCTGGCCGCGCGGTCCAGCGACGGCACACGACATTCCGCCAGGCTCCTGACGGCTCATACACTCTCCTTGCCGGTCGCTTGCACCACGCTGCGGCAACTGCAGCCCGCTTCGGCATCGACAACTGGGACGATCACGCGTCGCTCTATGCCCGGTTGTTCGCAACGCTCGGCGCGGATTGCGACCGGCGCATCACTGGCGACTATGCCGTGGTGCAATGGTTTCCCGACCAGCGCCGCGTGCGAGTCGTCCGCTCGCCCACTGCGCATGCCCCGCTCCACGTGTGGCGGCAGGATGATCGCATCGTGGTCTGCTCTTCGCCGAACCCGGTCTTTGCCTTCGGGCTCCTCCCGCAGGTCGATGACGCGCGTGTCGGCGGCTGGCTGCTGGCCGGGGCCGGGCCTTCGAGCCGCAGTTTCTATCGCGGGATGACCTGCGTGGTCTGCGGCACGGCCGAGGACCATGACCGCACGGGTTCACGGGTGCAGCGATACTGGTCCATCCACGATGTTCCCGAAGTGCGTTTCCGCCGTGACGAGGACTACGTCGAAGCCGTTGTCGAGCAGATGCGCTGCGCCGTGGAGGCGACGATGGGCGATGCGCGCTCACCCGGCGTTCTGCTTTCCGGGGGCTTCGACTCGCAGGCTGCTGCCGTATTTGCGCTCGAGCGTATGGACCCGGACGTGCCCTTGCGTAGTTACACCAGCATTCCGGCGTCGGGCACGCGCCCGGAAGACCGGGACACCTCCTTTGCCAGCGAGGAGCCTCATGTCCGAGCTCTTTGCGCGATGTACCCCCAGATCCAGCCAACGTTCGTCGACGGGGCCGATCTCCATTTCGGCGAGCGACTGCGGCCTCTGATGCTGGTTTCCGGCTGGCCGATGTTCAACGAGATGAACGCGCACTGGTACCATTCGGCGCTGGAGCATGCCGCCGCCGACGGGGTTGATGTGATCATGACCGGCGATGCGGGAAACATCGGCTTCAGCTATGATGGGCTCACCGGTTTTCCGACCTGGCTTGTGCAGGGCAAGTGGCGCCGGCTTGCGTGCGAGTTGCGTGCCTACACCGGCGATACGCGACCGTTCTGGCGCAAGCTCCTGTCCCGGGCGATCATGCCGCACGTGCCGCAGGGCGTGAAATGGGCGTTTGATCGAAGGCGCGGTTGGCGTGATGCGCCGTTCGAATCGTGGTGCGCGCTTCGCGAGGACCATGCTCGCAGCACCGGCCTTCTCGACGAAGCCCTGGCCGAAGGCTTTGATCTGTACGCCTACGATTTTGCCAGCTCTCGCGACTGGCGCGAAGCCCTGCTCGGCCGGATGTACAAGGGTGGGTCCGAGATATCGCTGGGCTTTTCTTTGCTCTACGGCATCTCCATCCGGGACGTGCATTCGTACGTTCCGTTGCTGGAGCTGTGTGGCGGCATGGCCGATGACCAGTATTTGCGCGAAGGGCAGGACCGCTGGCTCGGGCGGCGCGTACTGAAGGGGCGTGTGCCGGAGATCGTCTGGCGCGAACAACGCGAAGGGCGGCAGGGTTCCGACTGGCCAATGCGCATGGCCCGTGATCGCGACCGGCTTCTGCGTGAACTTGAAGATCTTGGTTCCGACCCGCGCCTTGCCCGGTTGATCGATTTCGAACGCCTGTCTGCAAGCCTGCGCGACTGGGACGGACAGGACGTTCCCGAGCGGGGCGATGCGATGCGCCTGGTTTCGGCCATGAGCCGCGGCCTGTCGACGGCGCAATTCATCCGTTTCGCCGAGGGTCGCAATGTCGGATGACGCTAGCTCCGCAGCCCTCGGCATGATGGCATCGGTCAGGGCGGTCATTCGTATGGCGGGCTGGCCGCGCCTGATAGTGCTCGGACTTCTGATGCTCGCATCCAGCCTGACCGAGGGAATCGGGCTGCTGCTGCTTGTCCCCATTACGGCAATCATTGCGGGCGAGCAGGCGCCCGAAGGTCTCGCCTCGTGGCTTGCGCCGCTCGCCGGCCAACCGGTTGGCTTGCTGCTCGCTGCCGTCACCGTGCTTGTCGCGGTCCGCTCGCTGATCGTCTATCTCGTGCTCCATCAGCAGGCGAAGCTTGGCCACTCGCTGACCCGCACCGTGCGAATCGCTGCGCAGGACGCAGTGCTTTCGGCAGACTGGCGCTGGCTTAGCGGGCAGAGCACTGCGGGCCACGCAGCGCGACTGGTAGGCGAGGCCGAGCGCGTGGGCAGTCTGGGCGAGAACATGCTGTCGGTGGTCACCGGCATGATCACGTTGGTCATGCTGATTGCGGCAGCATTCACAGTATCGTGGCAGCTTACCGGGCTGGCGTTCGGGGCGGCGACAGTCGTCGCCATGGCACTGATTGCCCTGCGTTCGCGGCGCAATCGTGATGGCGAGCGCTTCGCCGAGGTGTACGAGGCGCTTCAGGAGCAGGTCACCAACGGGTTGTTCCACTTTCGCGCGGCGCGGATCAGCGGGGCCGAAAGGGCGCTGGCGCGGCAGTTCAGCGATACGGCGCGCGCAGTCGAACAGGCTCAGTTGCGCTATCATCGTTCGCTGTCTCAGGCTCATGTCCTGTTCCAGACGATCGCTGCGGCCATGCTCGGCGTGCTCATCTACGTGGCGCTCGTCCATATGCGCCTGCCGCTGGGCGTGCTGGTTCCGGTTCTGGCGATAATGGTGCGGATCGTGCCCGTAGCAACGGGCCTCCAGACGACCCTGCGCCGCTGGAGCTTCGACAGTCCTGCGCTGACCGAACTGGAGCAGCTTACGCGCGAAGCCTCGGCCCATCGCGAACCTGCCGACGACGGGGCCGAGGCACCGAGGCTGGCGCGGCGACTGGAACTTCAAAGCATCGGCCTGTCCTATGCGGGGCGCGATCGTCCGGTGTTCAGCAATTTCGATCTCGCCATTCCTGCCGGAAGCGTGGTGGCTATCTGCGGCCCGTCAGGCGTCGGCAAGAGCAGCCTTGCCGATATGCTTGGCGGCCTGATCGCGCCCGATTCGGGCCGCGTCCTGATCGATGACCAGCCGCTCGAAGGGACGGCCCGAATCCGCTGGCGCCGCCGCGTCGCTTACGTCGAGCAGGTACCCTACCTGTTCGACGGCACGATCGCGCAGAACCTTGCCTGGGGGCAGGCGGATGATGACCCTGCGGTGATTCGCGCCGCCATGACGAGAGCGCTGGAGCAGGCCTCTGCCCAGTTCGTGTTCGACCTTCCCGCCGGCCTCGATACTCGCGTCGGTGAAGCGGGCCGCCAGTTCTCTGGCGGCGAGAGACAGCGCATCGCCCTGGCCAGAGCGCTGCTGCGCAAGCCGGAATTGCTCATTCTCGACGAGGTTACCGCCGCGCTGGACGGCAGCAACGAAAGCGCGGTGATGCAGACCGTGCGCGATCTGCGCGGGGCCTGCACGATCCTCATCCTCGGCCATCGCACAGCGCTGCTTGAACTTGCCGACCAAATCGTTGATCTGGCAGAGCATGCAGGCTCCTGACACCCATTCCGATCTGGCGGTGCACGAGGAACTCCTGCTGCGTATCTGCGCCGCGCCTGATTGTGATCACGGCGCATTGATGCGCCTGCTCGATACCGATGGCTGGAACAGCCTTGCGCAGACCGCCGAAGACAAGCGCCTTTGCGCGTTGGTCCTGCGTGCCGTCGGCATCGCAGATGCGCGCAAGTTGCTGCCGCCCGCCGCTGCAGCGCGACTGGAAGCCGCGCGGCACTGGCACTCGATCTATGCGCTCAAGCAGATGGCGGCGGTCAAGCGCCTGATCGGGGTGCTGGGCGAAGGCGGGTTCAATCCGGTCCTGCTAAAGGGCTTCGGCCTTGCCCATGGCATCTATCCTGACCCTGCGCTGCGCCCCTTGCGCGATGTCGACCTGCTGCTCTCGGCCGAGGAGGCTGCCCGGGCCCAGGAACTGCTGATCGGTAACCCGCATTACCGCGTCGCGCCTTGGGCTGGCAGCTATGGACTCGAATTCGGGCATCAGTTGCCCGAGATTCAGGACATCGATTTCGAACTGACCATCGAATTGCACCACCGGATCAACGCCCGCAACTGGGCGCAGGAGCCAATTCTGCTCGAACTGATCCGTGCAGAGCCTGTCTCCCTTACAGTCATGGGCATAGATGTCCGCGTGCCGTCGCCGCGCGCCAACTTCCTGCACCTGCTCGAACATGCGACGCTGCACCACGCTTTCGAGAACGGGCCGCTGGTCCTGGCCGACCTCCATTTCCTTGCCGCGCGAAGCAATCTCGATTGGGACTGGATCGAAGCAGAGGCGGACAGGATGGGACTATCCCGCGCGCTCAGGCTCGTGGCGACCGTCACCTGGCAGCATGGCGGGCGATGGATGCCCGAACGACTGGTCGACATGCCGGAAGTCGGCGCGGCGAACCTTGCAGCGGCCAGATCAGCGATGCTGCAGGATCGAGAGCAATCCGAACAGAACAAGCTCTTGCGCCGCCTTGAGACTGAAAGCACCGGGGCCACCGGCTGGCGCGCGGCCCTTTCGCGCGCCTTGAGCCCCAACCCCTACCAGCTATCCAAGATCGCCGGCTGCCGTCCGGACCAATTGCGCCGCTGGCTGTGGTATCCAGTCTGGCTGGCGCAGAAGGGGCGCCGCTTTCTGGCAGCATCAACCAACGAGGCGTCGCTTGTCGCGGCGCGCCGCGAAGCGGATATGGTCCACTGGCTGGGCCAATCCGGCGCAGCTTAGAAGCGCTTGGCCGACCGCCGTGCCTACGCATGAGAGGTTGACCTTGCTACGTGATGCTGCAATGCAACACACCGTGCCGGAGGCTACGGGGATCTGCTTAGGTTTCCGTCATCCGAACGGCTCGGGTCGTGCATATGCTGGGCAACGGACCAGACCGAATTCCAGTTGCGCACCGGCCCCTATGCCGTCTGAAGGAGTTGCTTGAACCGTGAACGCAGCATCTGCGAAAATCGAGCGCAAGGGCATCATTCTGGCGGGAGGATCGGGCACCCGGCTCTATCCGCTCACTCGCGGCGTCTCCAAGCAGCTCATGCCGGTCTATGACAAGCCGATGATCTCGACATTTCGCCGCGCAGCACGTTGAACAGCTGCGGCAGTTCGTCGATGCTGGTGCGGCGGATGAGCTTGCCGATGCGGGTAATCCGGTCATCGTCCTTGCTGGCCGAGCGGTTGCCCGTGGCGTCGAGCTTTTCGACGCGCATCGAGCGGAACTTGAAGATCGGGAAGAAGCGATTGCCCCGCCCGGTGCGCTTCTGGACGAAGAAGATCGGCCCGCGGTCCTCAAGCTTGATCAGCAGCGCTACAACCAGCAGCAGCGGGGCGAGTGCCAGTACGGCTCCGCCCGCCAGCGTCATGTCCAGCGCGCGCTTCACCGCGCGGGCACGCAGGCCCAGCGGTCCGCTCGCAACGATCAGCGCGCCATAATCCCGCTCGCGCCGTGCGCCGATCACGCCCAGCGTGCGCACTTCGGGGTCAACGATCTCGCCCGAGACGTTTGCGCTCTTGAACACCAAGGCCCATGAGGCGCGCCGGTCTGGCGGGCAGGTGACCATCACCCGGTCCATGTTGAGCATGTAGAGCCCGAGCCGGTCCATCATGTGCGGATCGCCAAGGTCGGGCGCAAGGTGATGTTCGCGCGCGTCGATGTGGAAGGTGTGTGGAATGCGCAGCGCTGCACCACCGTCGTCGATCAGCAGCGTATTCACCGCCGCCTCGCCACAGCGCGCCCGGGTCAATGGCCGGACGAGTGCCCGTACCCAAAGGAGGAGGGCGAGGCTGAAGGCGAGGCCGAGCAGGGCCGAAACGCGGGAAAACTCTTCGGTGCTCTTTGTTGCAAAGCCTACGAAAAGTAGCACGGTCTCGGCGCTGAGCAGCGAGAGGATAGCACGACCGCGCGCGAAATTCTGTCGGCGCAGTGCCTGCAGCGTATAGACCTGCAGGCTCAGCGCGATCGTCCAGTAGATCGGCAGCATGACCTGGCTGTGCAAAAGCGAAGCGGGGTCGAGGAAGTTTCCGAGGTAGAGCCAGCTGGCGGCGCCGAAGCCGCCCATGATCGCCGCGCCATCAAGCAGCAGCAGCACGAGATAGATCTGCAGCCGCCGCTGCTCCAGCGACGGTGCGAGCGGAAGCGTTACCCGCTTCCGGTCTTGCGACTGGCGCATCTCGTCTGCCGGGATGTGCATTGTCATCGCTTCAAGCTGCCCCTTGCGCTCTGGCTCACGAAACTCCGGGCTGGAATCCCCTGCCGGAGCTAACGTCTGATCGGTTCCCTGTTGCGACCAATGCTATTCTTATTGCACTGCGCAAAAATACCTAGTGCAGCTACGATAGCAAGCACCAACCTGTCCCAATGTGAGATTCGCCACACCGCGTGACGGAAATCCGCCACGTTTCACCGTGCGGCAGCGCGAGCAATCTCTGCGAGGCCCTGGGCAAGAGCCAGTTCGCCATTCCGGTTGTCGGCGATCAGTGTGCGGTGCAGCAAAACCAGGCGCTCGCACAGGCGCACCAGGCGCGGGCCGCGCCAGCGCTTCAATTGTTGCGTAAGGTCGGCGCGGTCGCGGAAGAATACTCGCCGTGCATCGCTTTCCTGCTGCATGAAGGCGTTGACATCACCACGCTCGCCCAGCCGCCCGGCCAGTTGCACGAGCTGGCCCGCCCTTCGCTCCAGCGCGAGCACGAGGCCGACCGGGTTTATCCCCTGTTCGCGCATGCGGGATAACTCTGAAGGAATGCGTCGCGAATCGCCGCTCAGAACCGCGTTTACCAGCGGCATCATCCCGTCGTCTTCGCTGACTGCGCAGATTTCATCGAGGTCCGCGGCAGATACCGAGCGCGGTGCCTGTGGGCTGGCGTCAAGGTAGAGCACCAGCTTCTCGATCTCGCTGCGCGCCATCCGCGTATCGAGCGCCGTCGATCGGGCGATTCGCTCGGACAGCTCGTCGGTCATGCGCAGTCCCATGCCGTCCGCCATCATCCGCACCGCGCTTGCCACAGCCTTGAGGTCGGGCGGATGGAACATGCCGACCAGCGCATCGGCGCGGTTTTCCAGCAGCTTGGCAATGCGCGACTTGTCGGTGGCCGACGTCGCGACAATGATCACCGGCCAACCATCGACCGGGCTCTGCAGCAGCGTCTCGACCGCATCGTGGGCATCGTCGCCGGTCGCGCGGACATGGATCACCCGCTTGTCGCCGAACAACGACACTGACCGCGCTTCATCAGCCAGACGCACGGGATCGCGCCGGAGCTCTGCGCCGCTCAGGTCAATCTTCTCGGCATCGCCGAACATGCCCGCGATCCTGGCCGCCGCATCGCTCGCGCCCGATTCGTCCGGGCCGCAGAAGTAGAACACGCGGCAGTCTTTCACCGCGCGGGCGGCACTGGCTGCGAAGTTCTTCTGGGTGACCTTCATGCTGGCGTCACCGCGTGATGCTCATGGCTTCTGGCGCAGGCGCACCGAGACGCGGGTGACGATCTGATCGGCCACTTCCTGCGACAGGTTCTCGAGCGCGGTCTGCTCGGCCGCGATCACCGCATATTCGCTGTTGACCACGTCGAACCCGGCGTCGGACCCGGCCGTCGCATCAAGCAGCACCGATCCCGTCTGCGTGTCGACCAGCTGGTAACGGGCGCGCAGCGTGCGGCGTTCGCGGGTGATCGCATCGTTCGAGAGTTGGCCGAGGCCTTCGACGCGATCATCCAGCCGGACATCGAGCCGGTAACGCGCTGCGTCGCCGGTCTTGTCGGCACCCAGCCGGTCGTTCAGCGCATTGCGCACCAGCCAGCCCGATTGACCCTCGATCGGAGAGATGCTCACCTGCGAGAGCGAGCGCGCCAGTTCGCCGCTACCGCCGCCCGCATACATCGGCTGCAAACCGCAGCCTGCAAGCAGCATTATCGGCGCAGCGAGGATCAGCAGGCGCTTATGCGACAAGGTTCACCAGACGGTCGGGCACGACGATCACCTTCTTCACTTCCGCCCCTTCGAGTGCACGCTGCACTTTCTCGGAAGCGAGGGCAAGGCGTTCGAGGTCTTCCTTCGAGGTACCCTTGGCCACGGTCAGCGTATCGCGCAGCTTGCCCTTGACCTGAATGGCGACGGTGACTTCATCATCGACCAGCAGGGCCGGATCGACTTCTGGCCATGCCGCATCGGCAATGAGGCCGGAGCCGAACTTGGCATAGGCCTCCTCGGCGAGATGCGGCATCATCGGGCCGACCAGCAGCAGGACCTTCTGGATCGCAGCGGAGCGGCTGGCCGAAGGCGCGGACTTTTCTATTGCGCCGGTCAGCTCGTAGATGCGCGCCACGGCCTTGTTGAAGCCCAGCGCCTCGATGTCCGATGCAACCAGATCGACGGTCTGGTGCGCCTTGCGGTCGAGCGCCTTGTCCTCGCCAGTGGCAGAAGCGTCATACTGGCCGAACAGGCGCCACAGGCGCTGGACGAAGCGGGCGCAGCCTTCGATCCCGGCTTCTGACCACGGCAGGTCGCGCTCGGGCGGGCTGTCCGAAAGCATGAACCAGCGGATCGCATCGGCACCGTACTTCGCGACGATCTCGTCCGGGTCCACCACGTTCTTCTTGGACTTGGACATTTTCTCCACGCGGCCAACACTTATCGCCTCACCAGTCGATTTTAGAGTGGCGCCGTTGGCGGTCCGGTCGATTTCTGTAGGTGAAACCCATGTTAGCTCGGTCGTTTCAACCGACGGGTCATAATTTTCACCTGGCCAGAAACGCTCAAACTCTTCCGGCGTCATCTGCCGCGTGCGCGCAAGTTGATAAGTCTCGTGCGTGACCATGCCTTGCGTGAACAGGCTGCCGAACGGTTCGGTGACCTCGACCTTGCCGATGCGGGCGAGGGCACGCGTCCAGAAGCGGGCGTAGAGCAAGTGCAGGATCGCGTGCTCGATCCCGCCGATGTACTGCTCCACTGGCAGCCAGCGCTTGATCGCCTCTGGATCGAACGGACGGTCATCAGGCTGGCTGGCAAAGCGCAGGAAGTACCACGAGGAATCCACGAAAGTGTCGAGCGTATCGGTCTCGCGCCGCGCGGGGTGGCCGCACTGCGGGCAATCGACATGCTTCCACGTGGGGTGCCGGTCGAGCGGGTTGCCCGGCACGTCGAAGGTCACGTCCTCGGGTAGCTTCACCGGCAACTGCTTTTTGGGGACCGGCACCACGCCGCACACCTCGCAGTGCACGAACGGGATCGGTGTACCCCAGTAGCGCTGGCGGCTGACGCCCCAATCGCGCAGGCGCCACACGGTCTTGCCTTCGCCCCAGCCTTCGCCCTGCGCGCGGTCGATGACGGCGGCCTTGGCATCGGTGACGTTCATGCCGTTGAGGAAATCGCTGTTCACCAGCATGCCGTCGCCGGCCTCGGCCTCGCCCGCAAATGGCTTGTCCGCATCCGCCGGATCGGCGGCGACCACGCGCAGGATCGGCAACCCATACTTTGTGGCAAAATCGAAGTCGCGTTGATCATGCCCAGGCACGGCCATGATCGCGCCCGTGCCGTATTCCATCAGCACGAAGTTGGCGATGTAGACCGGCAGGTACTTGCCCGTGAGCGGATGGCGCGCGCCGATGCCGGTGTCGAAGCCGAGCTTCTCTGCCGTCTCCAGTTCGGCCGCGGTGGTGCCGCCCTTCTTGCACAGGGCGATGAAGTTCGCCGCCTCGCAGTTGGTTGCCGCCACGCCTTGCGCGATCGGGTGATCGGGGGCGACAGCCACGAAGCTTGCGCCGAAGATCGTGTCGGGGCGGGTGGTATAGACCTCGACACTCTCACCGTTCGACAGGTCGAAGCGGAACTGCAGGCCCTGGCTCTTGCCGATCCAGTTCTCCTGCATCACGCGGACCTTCTCGGGCCACTTGTCGAGCGTGGAAAGGCCTTCCAGCAGTTCGTCGGCAAAGTCGGTGATCTTGAGGAACCACTGGTTCAGCTTGCGCTTTTCCACCAGCGCGCCCGAACGCCAGCCGCGCCCGTCGATCACCTGCTCGTTTGCGAGCACGGTCATGTCGACCGGGTCCCAGTTGACCGTCGATTCCTTGCGGTAGACGAGGCCCGCCGCATAGAGATCGAGAAACAGCGACTGTTCCTGCCCGTAGTATTCAGGCTCGCAGGTCGCGATCTCGCGGCTCCAGTCGAGCGCGAAGCCGAGGCGCTTGAGCTGTGCCTTCATGTTGGCGATGTTGTCGCGGGTCCAGCCGCCGGGGTGGACGCCCTTTTCCATCGCCGCGTTTTCGGCCGGCATCCCGAAGGCGTCCCAGCCCATCGGGTGCAGCACTTCGAAGCCGCGCATGCGCTTGTAGCGCGCCAGTACGTCGCCCATCGTGTAGTTGCGCACGTGGCCGATGTGGATGCGCCCCGAAGGATAGGGGAACATCTCAAGGACGTAGCTGCGCGGCTTGGCGCTCGAATCGTCAGCGCGGAACGACTGCTGCTCGTCCCACACCCGCTGCCAGCGGGTATCGGCGATGGATGGATCGAAGCGTTCTGGAGCAGTGTTCTCGGTCATGCGCGCTCCTCTAGGGAGCGCAGCCGACTCGTGCAAGATTCGCCTGCGATCAGCCTGAAATGGAGGCGCGGCGCAGGTCGCGCGCCTTGGTCAGGATGATGTCTTCCAGCTTCTGCACGGTAGCAGCCTGGACCGGAGCATCGACCCACTGGCCGTTCTGCGAGACCTGACGGCTGGCGGCAACGCGCAGCGCATCGGCGCGCAGGTCCTGGTCGACGATCGAGACGGTGACCTTCACGCGCTCGCCGGGATTCTTGGGGTTGGCGTACCAGTCGGTCACGATCACGCCGCCGTTGCTGTCGGTCTGCAGCAGGGGCATGAACGAGAGCGCATCGAGCGTTGCGCGCCACAGATAGGCGTTGACGCCGATCGTGGTGACCTGACTGGCGGCGAGGTCCGCCTTGGGGCGTTCCTTCTTGCCGCAGCCGGTGGCAAGGACGGCGAGAGTCCCGATCATGATGCCGCGCACGATGAGCTTGCGGGTATTGCGTGCGGTCTTGGCGGTCTTGATCACTACGAAACAGTCCTTGCTTGCGGAAGGTCCCGTCCGGGCGTTGCCGGTCCGAGCTTTGCCGCAGGTTTGCACGCCCGTAAGCGCGCGTTGTCAGATAAGGCCTCTATCACCGCCGCGCGTCATGCGGCAAGCGTGATGAATGCAGGCCGCAAATGGACGCGAACCCGGTGAACGGTCCCTGAATGTGGCGAGAAGGGAATCCTCCGGTGTGGCGAGGGGCTGCGGCACACCTGTGGATAATGGGCCACACTCGAGCGGGATACGTAAGGGGTCACAACAAGGGAGGTGCGAAAGGCTGGAAACATTTGCCCGATAGCCGTATTGGATAACGTGATCGGGGTTTTGGTCGGAGTCGCAATGGCTGTTTGCCGGGCGGATCCGTTCACCGGACGAAAACGTTCTGCGGCATATGAAGCAACAGGGCAGCCATAGTAAGATATGGCATGGCAAGATAAGACAGGGCGCCAAGCGGCCCGGGTTGGGGTAGAAGCGGAAGTATCATGGTTGGCAACGGCAAGGCATCAGCAGGAAAAGGCGCATTGCGCCGCCGCCTGCGTGCGCCGTTGACAGTCGGCGTAGCGGTCGTTCTCGGCCTCGCACTTTCCCCCACGGTCACGTCTGCGTTTTCCAGCGGGTTCGACATGGGCCCGGTAAGCCTTGCCGCACGCGGTGGAATCGGTTCGTTCACCCCGGCTTCGGTGGATGAACGCCTCGCCGCCCAGATCACGGTCCGCGCGCTCAAGAACGGGAAGCTGTTCCGCTTCACGCCGACTGGCACTGATACCCGTCCGACGCGTTCGGTCACCGTTGCCGTGCGCGTCGATGCTCTCAACACGCAGGCCTTTGCCGTTCGCAACGGCATGGCAGACGCTGGTCAGTCGGGTGCTTCGCCGGTTCGCATCGCGCCGATGGCATTCAACCTCGGCCTGTCACGCGGCTACGCGAGCTTCGCGGCCGCTACTCCCTCGGCAGGGTCTGCCGGCCTGCGCGATCTCCCGCGGATCGACATGCCTGATCTTGCCAAGTTCAAGGCAACGACCCCGGCTTCCACGCCCAGCCGCTTTGCGCCGCGCATTGAAGCCGAAGGCCGCGATCAGGCTGGCCGCGCACCGCGCACGCTCGAAGGTCAGGGCGATTATCAGCTCGATCTTGGCGGCAGCTATCGCCTGACCCGCAACCTCAACGTCACGGCCGGCGTACGCTACTCGCCCGAGCGTGACCGCCTCCGTCCGCTGACCGATGGCAAGCAGGACAACCAGGCCGTCTACGTCGGAACCCAGTTCCGCTTCTGACGCCTCTGATTTCGAGAAGAACTTGCTTCGTTGCTGCAGCATTTCTGCAGCTGGCATTCTCGTACTTTCGCAGCATTTACGTATTCGGCAGCTTGTCGCATCTCCGTCATGAACCTACCGTAGTCCCCAGAGGGAACACAGGGAGGTTTTAGCATGTCGCGAGTTGCAGTGGTTACCGGCGGTACGCGCGGTATCGGTCAGGCAATCTGCATGGCACTCAAGGCGCAGGGCCGAACGGTCGTCGCCAATTATGCCGGCAATGAAGAAAAGGCCCGCGCATTTACGGCTGAGACCGGCATTCCCGCCTACCGCTTCGACGTTGGCGATCATCAGGCCACGATCGATGGCTGCGCCCGCATCGCTACCGAAGTGGGTGAGATCGACATCGTCGTCAACAACGCGGGCATTACCCGCGATGGCGTGCTCCACAAGATGAGCTTCGACGACTGGAACGAAGTCATGCGCATCAACCTCGGCGGCTGCTTCAACATGGCGAAGGCCACGTTCCCCGGCATGCGTGAGCGCGGCTGGGGCCGCATCGTCAACATCGGCTCGATCAACGGTCAGGCCGGTCAGTACGGTCAGGTCAACTATGCCGCCGCCAAGTCGGGCATCCACGGCTTTACCAAGGCGCTGGCGCAGGAAGGCGCCAAGTACGGCGTAACCGTCAATGCCATCGCGCCGGGCTACATCGATACCGACATGGTCGCCGCCGTGCCGCCTGCGGTTCTGGAAAAGATCGTCGCCAAGATCCCCGTCGGCCGCCTTGGCCATGCCGAAGAAATCGCCCGCGGCGTCGCTTTCCTCACGGCTGACGAAGGCGGCTTCGTCACCGGCTCGACCATGTCGCTCAACGGCGGCCAGCATATGTATTGATGGAGCGGCGGGCACCGCAATGGTGCCCGCCACCATGATGCCCACGCCCTATCATCCCCCGGTCAAGCGCTCGGTCGAGATCGCAGGACACAAGACCTCGATCAGCCTCGAGCCGTTGTTCTGGGACATGCTGCGTGATGCGGCGCTGGCCGAAGGGGTGCCGGTCAACGCGCTGGTGGCAAGGATCGATGCCGAACGCATCGTCAGCTCAACACCGCCAGGTTTGGCGGGAGCGGTTCGGTTATGGCTGGTTGCGCAACTGCGCGATCAGGACGCCGAAGGCGCGGGCGCGTCCTGAGCCGGAACGGTTGCTTCGGGCAGGGTGGGCAATTCGCGCTGATCCAGCATTTCCGCCGCAGCATCCAGTGCCTTGGCCTCGTCCTGCGTGACGCCGCCGGGCTTTTCCTCTTCGCTCGATCCGCACGCCGCCAGCGCCATCAGCAGCATTGCCATGGTGATCGCGCGGATGTGAGAGTTCATCGGAGCTGGTCCAGTGTCGCAGGGCGACGGCCGGCGAGGATGTCCGTCGCCGACCGTGATCCTGTCAGGTCTTTACTGCGCGGGCGGCGAGGTCTGCTCTTCGCTGCCCTCGGCATCGGCGGCTTGTACGGCAGCAGCGACCGCTGCAGCATTGTTGGCCGCATCGCGCACCGCGTTCGCCTCGGCATCAGCGGCCGAGGAGGCATCGGCTGCAGGCGCCATCGGCGCGGCGGCTGCCGAAGGTTCCATCGCCGGAAGTTCGTCCGCCGGCATTTCGACGGTGTCTTCCGCCGCCGCTTCCGAAGCATCGTCGGACTTGCCGCAGGCCGAAAGGGCCAGCGCTGCGGCGGCGACGATCGCGAGGCTTGCGTACTTCTTCATCGAATTCCCTCTCTTGGGCTGGTCTCGAACTCCACCGCGCCTGCCGATGTCGCCAGGGGCGGGCGGCGCGTGGAGCATTGCGGGGATGTTCTATCGGTGGGCACAGGCTAAGGCAAATGCATCCTTGCCAGGTTTTCGATGAACCGTAACAATTGATATAACGACTTCCTTATATCCGTTGACACGTATAAAGGTTTCTTTATATGCCTTTCCGCATGGCCATTCACGACGCCATTCGCGCGCTTGACGACCCGACGCGCCTGCGCATCCTGCGCCTCCTCGCCAGCATGGAGCTGGCGGTGGGCGAAGTTGCGCAAGTGCTGGGGCAAAGCCAGCCGCGTGTATCGCGCCACATCAAGATCCTGTGCGATTCCGGTCTCGCAGAGCGGCGCAAGGAAGGCGCGTGGGTCTTCCTTCGCAGTTCGGTTTCGGAAGGTTCGGACAATGCGCTTGCCGCAGCGATTGCACGGCTGCTGGCCGTTGCCGAACAGGAAGACACCGCCTTCGGCCGCCGCTGTGCCGAGGACCGCCAGCATCTCGACGCGATCCGCTCCTCGCGCGAATCGCACGCGCTCGAATGGTTCTCCCGCCACGCCGAGGAATGGGACGAGTTGCGCTCGCTCCATATCGAGGATGGTCCGGTCGAGGCGGCGCTCACCGAGATGCTGCTGGGCCTTGCTGGCGACGCAGGGCTTGGCCGGATGCTCGATGTCGGCACCGGCACCGGGCGCATAGCCGAACTGCTCGCCCCCCACGCCGCGCGCGTCGTTGCCTTCGACAAGAGCCCCGACATGCTGCGCATTGCCCGCGCCCGGCTCCAGCACTTGCGCGCCGACAGTGTTGAGCTGGTGCAGGGCGATTTCGCGCAGATTCCCTTTGCCGCGCGCTCGTTCGACACGGTGCTGTTCCACCAGGTCCTGCACTATGCCCAGGCACCCGAGGCCGTGCTGGCAGGCGCCGCCCGCGTCACCGCACCCGGTGGCCGCATCGCCATCGTCGATTTCGCCGCGCATGATCGCGAAGACTTGCGCCAGAGCCACGCCCACGCCCGCCTCGGCTTCTCCGACGCCCAGATCGAGGCGATGCTGCGCGATGCAGGCTTCAGCCCCAACGAAACCCGCGCGCTCGCGGGCCACGAACTCGTCGTCAAGCTGTGGACCGGCGTCCGCCGGGAAGACAGCGTGGCGCAACTCGAACCACGGCAAAGCCGGAAAGCCCAATGAACGCCAGCTACGATCAGTTACGCGAAGCCCGCACCGCGCTCGACACCCCGCTCTTCGCCGGGCTTCCGGGCGACATCAACGTGTCGTTCGAATTCTTCCCGCCCAAGACCGACGCGCTGATGGCGCAGCTTTGGGACGTCGTCGAAACGCTGGGCCCGCTCCAGCCGAAGTTCGTTTCGGTGACCTACGGCGCAGGGGGCTCCACCCGCGATCGCACCCATGGCACCGTCGCGCGGATCATCAAGGAGGCCAAGCTTCCTGCCGCCGCGCACCTGACCTGCGTCGATGCCACCAAGGCTGAAATCCGCGAAGTGGCCGAAAGCTACTGGGAAGCAGGCGTGCGCCACATCGTCGCCCTGCGCGGTGACATGGGCGCTCCGGGCGTGCCCTTCACCCCCCACCCCGATGGCTACGCCAATGCGGCCGAATTGGTCGCGGGCCTGAAGCAGATCGCGCCGTTCGAAATCTCGGTCGCAGCCTACCCCGAAAGCCACCCGGATTCGCCGAGCCAACAGGCCGACATCGACAACCTCAAGCGCAAGCTCGATGCCGGGGCCACCCGCGCCATCAGCCAGTTCTTCTTCGAACCCGAAACCTTCTTCCGCTTCCGCGACAAGCTGGCCGCTGCTGGCATCGACGCGCCGGTCCTGCCCGGCATCCTGCCCGTCTCCAACGTTGCCCAGACGCGCAAGTTCGCCGCGGCCTGCGGTGCTGCGATCCCGGCGTGGATGGACGGCCTGTTCGAAGGCCTCGATACCCACCCTGCCTCGCGCCAGCTCGTCGCCGCCACCATCGCCGCCGAGTTCTGTCGCCGCCTCTACGCGGGCGGCGTGCGCGATTTCCACTTCTACACCCTCAACCGCGCCGAACTGTCCTACGCGATCTGCCACCTGCTTGGCCTTCGCCCCAAGGCCACGGCGCTGGAGAAAGCCGCGTGACCCTTACTCCCTCTGCCGCCCGCACCGCCTTCCTTGAACAGGCGAGCCAGCGCATCCTCATCACCGATGGCGCGTTCGGCACCGAGATCCAGAACTTTAAGCTGTCCGAGGCCGACTACGCCGGAAGGTTGGGCCTCGCGAAGGACCAGAAGGGCAACAACGACATCCTCGCGCTGACCAAGCCGGAAGTCCCCGAATCGATCCACCGCGCCTATTTCGAGGCCGGGGCTGACATCGCCGAAACCAACACCTTCAGCGCCAACCGCATCAGCCAGGCCGATTACGCCGCCGAACACCTCGTGCGCGAAATCAACGTCGAAAGCGCCAAGCTCGCCCGCCGCGTGGCTGACGAATTCACCGCGAAAGATGGCCGCCCCCGCTTCGTCGCAGGCGCGATCGGCCCGACCAACAAGACCCTGTCGCTCAGCCCCGACGTCAACGACCCCGGCTTCCGTGAGATCGACTGGGACCACCTCGTCGATGTCTATGCCGAACAGGTCCATGCCCTTGTCGAAGGCGGCGCGGATTTCATCCTGATCGAAACCGTATTCGACACGCTCAATGCCAAGGCTGGCGTCATGTCGGTGCGTCAGGTCGAGAAGCAACTCGGTCGCGAGATCCCGATCATGATGTCGATGACGCTGACCGATCTTTCCGGTCGCAACCTCTCGGGCCACACGGTCGAAGCGTTCTGGTACGCGATCCGCCATGCCAAGCCGCTGACCGTGGGCCTCAACTGCTCGTTCGGCGCGACCCAGCTGCGCCCGCACGTCAAGGCGCTGTCCGAGATCGCCGACACGCTGATCATGGTCTATCCCAACGCCGGCCTGCCCAACGAACTGGGCGAATATGACGAGATGCCGCAGACCACTGCAGGCCTCGTCAAGGAATGGGCCGATCACGGTCAGGTCAACGTGCTCGGCGGCTGCTGCGGCTCCACGCCTGCACACATTGCCGCGATGGCGCAGGCGGTGAAGGCGCTGCCCCCGCGCAAGATGGCCGTGCCGGAAGTCGCGACGCGGCTGGCCGGGCTCGAGCCGTTCATCATGGCTGCCTGAACCAAGTCCCCCGCCCGCAAGCGGGAGGGGTTAGGGGTGGGCAGCGCCACAACGCTCACCTCGAAGAAGAACAGAACCCACCCCCGACCCCTCCCGGCCCAAGATTCTCGCGGCGGGAGGGGGGAGTAGAAAATGAACACCTCGACTGCCTCTGCCCCCTCCGGCTCCCGCTTCGTCAACGTCGGCGAACGCACCAACGTCACCGGCTCTGCCGCGTTCAAGAAGCTGATCCTTGCAGGCGACTACGCCAAGGCCGTCGAAGTCGCGCGCCAGCAGGTCGAGAACGGCGCGCAGGTGATCGACGTCAACATGGACGAGGGCCTGCTCGATGCGGTCGAGGCGATGACCACGTTCCTCAAGCTGATTGCCGCCGAGCCCGATATCGCCCGCGTGCCGGTGATGATCGACAGCTCGAAGTGGGAGGTGATCGAAGCGGGCCTCAAGTGCGTCTCGGGCAAGCCGATCGTCAATTCGATCAGCATGAAGGAGGGCGAGGACGCCTTCCTGACCCACGCCCGCAAATGCATGGACTACGGCGCCGCCGTCGTCGTCATGGCCTTCGACGAGAAGGGCCAGGCCGACACCAAGGAGCGCAAGGTCGAAATCTGCGAGCGCGCCTACAAGCTGCTCACCGGCATCGGCTTCCCGCCCGAAGACATCATCTTCGATCCCAACGTCTTTGCCGTTGCTACCGGCATCGAGGAGCATGACAACTACGGGCTCGATTTCATCGAGGCCACGCGCGAGATCCGGGCGCGCTGCCCGCACGTCCACATCTCGGGCGGCCTGTCCAACCTCTCGTTCTCGTTCCGCGGCAACGAGATCGTGCGCCGTGCGATGCACTCGGTGTTCCTCTACCACGCTATTCCCGCCGGCATGGACATGGCCATCGTCAACGCTGGGCAGCTGGACATCTACGACCAGATCGACCCGGTCCTTCGCGAGGCCTGCGAGGACGTGGTGCTCAACCGCAAGCCTGCCGCCGATGACGGCAAGACCGCGACCGAGCGCCTGATCGAGCTGGCCGAGAGCTACAAGGGCAAGGATACCGTCGCCGAAAAGGCCGCCGAGGAATGGCGCGGCTGGGACGTTGTGCGCCGTCTCGAACACGCGCTGGTCAAGGGCATCGACGCCTATGTCGTCGAGGATACCGAAGAAGCCCGCGCCGCCATTGCCGCGCGCGGGGGCCGTCCGATCGAGGTGATCGAAGGCCCGCTGATGGAAGGCATGAACACGGTCGGCGACCTGTTCGGTTCGGGCAAGATGTTCCTGCCGCAGGTGGTCAAGTCCGCCCGCGTGATGAAGAAGGCCGTCGCCCACTTGATCCCCTATATCGAGGCGGAAAAGGAAGAAGGCGCCAAGGCCAAGGGCCGGATCATCATGGCCACGGTCAAGGGCGACGTTCACGATATCGGCAAGAACATCGTCGGCGTGGTCCTGCAGTGCAACGGCTATGAGGTGCTCGACCTTGGTGTGATGGTTCCCTGGGCTACGATCCTCGACGTGGCGCAGAAAGAACAGGTCGACATGATCGGCCTGTCCGGCCTGATCACGCCCTCGCTGGACGAGATGGTCACCGTTGCCGAGGAAATGCAGCGCGCAGGCATGAGCATTCCGCTGCTGATCGGCGGCGCCACCACCAGCAAGGTCCACACCGCGCTGCGCATCGATCCGGCCTACGACGGACCGGTCGTCCACGTGCTCGACGCCAGCCGCGCGGTCGGCGTTGCCTCGCAACTCCTGTCCGACACACAGGCCGATCCGTTCATCAAGGCGACGGCAGCAGACTACCAGCATGTGCGCGACGCTCGTGCGGGCAAGGGCGCGTCCAAGCTGCTCAGCCTCGAGGATGCGCGCCTCAATGCCTACGAGCCGGACATGTCGGAAAAGGCCCCGCCACCCGAGCAGCCCGGACGCCACGTGTTCGAGGACTGGGATCTGGCCGATCTGGTCGAGTGCTTCGACTGGACGCCGTTCTTCCGTTCATGGGAGCTGGCAGGGACATGGCCCGGCATTCTCGAAGACGAGATCATCGGTGAATCCGCGCGTAGTCTCTACGCCGATGCCAGCGCGATGCTGGACAAGATCATTTCGGAGAAGTGGCTGACGGCCAAGGGCGTCGCCCAGTTCTGGCCCTGTGCGCGTCATGGCGATGACGTGATCCTGCACCCGAACGATGACGAGCTGTCGGTGCGCCTGCCGTTCCTGCGGCAGCAGTTCATCAAGAGCCGGGGGCGCGCCAACTTCTGCCTTGCCGACTTCATCGATCCGGCGGGCGACTGGATCGGCGGCTTCGCTGTCGGCATCCACGGAATCGACCAGCACCTCGCGCGCTTCCAGGCGGACAACGACGACTATTCTGACATCCTGCTAAAGGCTCTGGCAGATCGCTTTGCCGAAGCCATTGCCGAGCGCCTGCACCAGTACGTCCGCACCACGCTCTGGGCCTATGCTCCGGGCGAACAGCTAACCAACGAGGCGCTGATCCGCGAACAGTACCGCGGCATCCGCCCCGCACCCGGCTATCCGGCCTGCCCGGACCATACGCTCAAGCCGATCCTGTTCGACCTTCTCGATGCCACCAACACCGCCGGCATCACGCTCACCGAATCGCAGGCCATGCTGCCCACATCGGCCGTCTCGGGCTTCTACTTCGCCCACCCCGAAAGCCAGTACTTTGGCGTGGCGACGATCGGACGGGACCAGCTCGAAGACTATGCGACAAGGCGCGGCTTCGAGCTGCCGGTCATGGAACGCTGGCTGCGGCCCAATCTGGATTGAGGACACACTACCAAGCCCCCCACCAATCATCCGTCATCCCGGCGAAGGCCGGGACCCATAACCACTCAGTCCAGCACAACCGCCTGTTCACTAGCGCGACGTTGGCAGCCGATCAGAGGTAATGGACCCCGGCCTGCGCCGGGGTGACGTTGTATGGCGACTTGGCGTCACTGCAGTCTGCTCGCCTCCGCCCGCGACATCACCCGCAACCTGAACAAATCGACCTCCCTGCATCACCCCGTCCGCCTGCGGGAAGGGGGCACGCCATGTTTCATCATCCAAACTCCGTCGTCCCGGCGAAGGCCGGGACCCATAACCTCCCAGCGCAGCACTACCGCCGGTTCACATGCACGAGGTCGGCAGCCGATCAGAGGTAATGGGCCCGGCCTTCGCCTGGGTGACGTGGTGTCACTGCAGCCTGCTCGCCTCCACCCGCGACTGCGCCCGCCGCCTGAGGTAATCGGCCTCCACGCCCGAAACCTCGGCCGGCCCGGCCAGCGCGCCCAGCGCTGCGCCCAGTCCATGCGCGGCCAGTTCGCCCAATGCCACATCGGTATCCTGCCCGAGCTCCGCCGCCAGGGCCTTGAGCACCCGCGCCATCTCGGCGAATTCCACTTCGCTTACCCACGCCGCCTTGCATTCCTCGCGGCGGACGAAGCTGTCGCGCATCTCGAAGCCCATCGCAGATCTCCTGTCCCGGCGGACCCTCCCGCCATCAGGAAAAGCTGTCAGCCGCGTCCGAATCCGCGCTTAACCGCGCGCCGCGCATCTTGCCTGAGCCGCGTGATGGTTAAGCGGTAACCCACTCTTTCCGCGCAGGCGGACCATGAATTCGAATTCCCCATCTGCAACAAGGCCTTGCAACGGCCAAAGGGCATTGGCCGTCTCCCTGAACAGGGATATGGCCTTTCGGATCGATTGGGCAAGCCGTCGCACACTTGCATAGACGACGGCACTTCGGGGGATATTCCAATGACGCCAGCAGCGCCCGCCATGGGCACGACCGAGATTTTCCTGATCGCGCTGACGATCATCCTCGCCGTGCCCTATCTGGCATGGCGGCTGCTCCGCACCGATTACTGGGCCCCGCTGGTGGTGGTGCAGATCATCGGCGGCATCCTGCTCGGCCCCGGCGTGCTCGGCGCGGCCTTCCCCGAATACTACGCCTTTGTGTTCAACCCGCAGGTCATCGGCTCGTTGAATGGCATCGCGTGGTGGGCGGTGATGATGTTCGTGTTCGTGGCGGGTCTTGAACTCGACATCACCGACGCCTGGGCGAACCGTCGCGAAACCGCGATCACCGCGGCCGGAGCCTTGCTCACCCCGCTGCTGACCGGCGCGCTCGCCGCTGCCCTGCTTCTGCGCACGCCGGGCTGGATCGGACCGAATGGCTCCTACCCGCAGGCGGTTCTCGGCATCGGCATGGCCTGCGCGGTCACCGCGCTGCCGATCCTCGTGCTGCTCATGGAAAAGCTCGGCATCTTCCGCGAACCTCTGGGCCAGCGCCTGCTGCGCTATGCCAGCCTCGATGACATCGCCATCTGGGGCGTCCTCGCGCTGATCCTCGTCGACTGGCACCGGGTGGAGCGGCAGGGCATTTTCCTCATCGGCTTCGCCGTCGCTTCGTGGGCCGTCCGCGCCCTGTTCCGCCGTCTGGAGGAGAATGACCGTTGGTACGTCTCGCTGATCTGGCTCGCCATTGTCGGCTTCGCGGCGGACTGGTGCGGCCTTCACTTCATGGTCGGTGCGTTCCTTGCGGGCGCCGTGCTCGATGCGCACTGGTTCACGCGCGAGCGGCTGGACGGCTTCCGCCAGTTCCTCCTGCTCGCCGTGATGCCGGTGTTCTTCCTCTCGACGGGCCTGCGCACCAAGTGGGACGTCGGCGGTCTCGCCGTATTCGGCGCAGCCTTCCTGTTCCTCGTCGCCTCGGTGGCGGGCAAGCTTGCAGGCGTGCGCATTGCCGGGCGCCTGCTCGGCTGGGCCAGGGGCGAGGCTTCGATCATCGGCTGGATGCTTCAGACCAAGGCGCTGATCATGATCATCTTCGTCAACGTCCTGCTCGACAAAGGCATCGTCACCAACGAAACCTTCACCGCACTTCTGCTCATGGCGGTGATGAGCACGATGCTGACCGTGCCGATGGTAACGCCCAAGCTGAAGGCGCTCTCGCACAAGTAAGAGTGGCGCGGGCAGTCGAACTCGCCTCTCCTGCAGTAAAACACCTGAGAGGCCCTGCATGTCTGCAATCGACCCCATCGCCCGCCTGATCGCCATCGAGGAGATCAAGCAGCTCAAAGCCCGTTACTTCCGCTGCATGGACACCAAGGACTACGCCGGCCTGCGCCAGGTCTTTGCCGACGATGCCGTGTTTGATGCCTCCTGCTCGCTCTCCATCGAACCGGCCGAGGACGCGCAGAACTGGACCCATTCGGGCGGCGACCAGATCGCCGCCTTTGTCGAAGCCGCCGTCGACGCCTTGCGCACCGTCCACCACGGCCACTGCCACGAAATCGAACTGCTCTCTGAATCCGAAGCGCGCGGCGTGATCGCGATGGAGGACCAGATCTGGGACGCCGAAGGCAAGCCCTTCCTCCACGGCATGGGCCACTACCACGAAACCTACCGCAAGGAGGCCGACTGCTGGAAGATCGTGACGAGCCGCATCAGCCGGCTTCATGTCATTGTCGGCGCATCCGGCGTGGAATGACCGCGCCCGATCTGCCATAGCGGGCCGGTGAGCCTTACCCAGACCGCATTCCCGGAATCCGAGATCCTCGACCGTCTCCACGCCGTGTTCGGCTTCAACGCCTTTCGCGGCGTGCAGCAGGACGTGGTGGCGCGCGTTCTCGAAGGCCGCTCCACCCTCGCGGTCATGCCCACCGGCGCGGGCAAGTCGCTGACCTATCAGCTGCCCGCCGTCATGCTGCCGGGCACATGCGTCGTCGTCTCGCCCCTGATCGCGCTGATGCACGACCAGCTGCGCAGCGCCACCGCCAACGGTATCCGCGCTGCGACATTGACCAGTGTCGACATGGATCGCGGCCAGACCATCGACCGCTTCCTGTCCGGCGACCTTGACCTGCTCTACGTCGCCCCCGAACGCGCCAGCCAGGCGCATTTCCTCGAGATGCTGAGCCAGGGCCGCGTCGCCATGTTCGCCATCGACGAGGCGCACTGCGTTTCCGAATGGGGCCACGATTTCCGCCCCGACTACCGCCTGCTGCGCCCGCTGATGGACGCCTTCCCCGATGTCCCCCGCCTAGCGCTGACCGCCACGGCCGACCGCCACACCCGCGCCGACATCCTTACCCAGCTCGGCATTCCCGAAGAAGGCCTGATCGTTGCGGGGTTCGACCGGCCAAACATCCGCTACGCCATCGTCCCGCGCGACAATCCTCTGCGCCAGTTGATGACCGTGATCGCGGAAAACCCCGGCCCCGGCATCGTCTATGCCCCCACTCGCGCGCAGGTGGAAAAGCTCAGCCAGCAACTGGGCGCGAGCGGCCGCCCGGTCCTGCCCTATCACGCCGGGCTCGATCCACAGGTGCGCGCCGCCAACCAGTCGGCCTTCGTCGCCTCGGAAGACATGGTCATGGTCGCCACCGTCGCGTTCGGCATGGGCATCGACAAGCCCGACGTCCGCTTCGTCGCCCATGCCGCCTGCCCCAAATCGATCGAGAGCTACTATCAGGAAACCGGCCGCGCCGGGCGCGACGGCGATCCTTCGGTCGCGGTCATGCTCTGGGGCGCCGAAGACTTCATGCGCGCCCGCCAGCGCCTTGCCGAAGTCGAGGAACATCGCCGCGCGGGCGAGCGCACCCGCATCGACGCGCTGGCCTCCCTGGTCGAAACCCCACACTGCCGCCGCGCGCTGCTGCTGCGCCACTTCGGCGAGAACCCGCCGCCGTCATGCGGCAATTGCGACAACTGCCTCGAAGCCCCGCGCGTCACCAATGTCACAGAGGTCGCACGCAAGCTGCTCTCGGCGGTTTACCGCACCGGCCAGTCGTTCGGCTTCGGCTATGTCGAGAAAGTGCTGACCGGCATCGCTGACGAGCGCGTGATGCAGCGCGGCCATGATCAGCTTTCGGTCTTCGGCATCGTCACCGCAGACGAAGCCCCGCTCCTGCGCCCGCTCGCCCGCGCGTTGCAGGCAAGGGGGGCGCTGGTCGCGACCGAGCACGGCGGCCTGGCCCTTGGCGGTGATGCCCGTGCGATCCTCAAGGGCGAGGCGGAAGTCCCGCTCGTGCTGGTGCCGAAAAAGGAAGGCCGCTCCAGCCGACGCAAGGGCGGGGCAGGGGCTGCACTCAACCCCGTCGGCGATCCGGTGTTCGACGCCCTGCGCACCCTGCGCCGCGATCTCGCGCGCGAAGCCGGCGTCCCGCCCTACGTCATCTTCCACGATTCCGTCCTGCGCGAAATGGCCGCCTCGCGCCCAGCCAGCCTCACCGAACTCGGCCAGATCGGCGGTGTCGGCTCCCGCAAGCTCGATGCTTACGGGGACAGGTTCCTTGAAGTGATCCGCCAGTGGTGAGGTAGGATTAGCCCACCCCCGACCCCTCCCGCTTGCGGGAGGGGAGAAGAAAGAGCGAGTCCTGCCCTCCCGCAGGCGGGAGGGCCGCGAGACTTGGAGAGCGAAGCGAACCTAGTCGCAGCGGGGTGGGCAAGCGGTCAGCACGCGACCTTCACCTCCTGCCCCCGCGTCTTCCACAGCGAGAACGCCACCCCGCCCGCAATCAGCGCCAAGGTCACGCCAAGGCTCAGGACCGGCGGAAACTTCTCGCCGCCCAGCAGGAAATCCGAGACGAAGATCTTTGACCCGATGAACACCAGCACCGCCGCCAGCGCGTACTTGAGGTAGGCAAAGCGGTCGATCATCGCGGCCAGCGCAAAGTAGAGCGCGCGAAGGCCCAGGATCGCCATGATGTTAGAGGTATAGACCACGAAGGTATCGGTCGTGATCGCAAAGATCGCCGGCACCGAATCCACCGCGAACACAAGGTCGGCCAGATTGATCACCACCAGCGCAAGAAACAGCGGGGTAGCGGCGTTGACCATCTTGCCGGTCTTCTCGTCCGGCACCTTCACGAAGAAGTGCTGGTCGTGCAGGTCCTTGGTGACGCGCATGTGGCGGCTGATCCAGCGCACGGCGGGGTTGTTGCCGATGTCGGGATCGTGGTCGCTCGTGAAGAACATCTTCACGCCGGTGAACACCAGGAACGCAGCGAAGATATAGAGCACCCAGTAGGCCCGCTCGACCAGCGCCGCGCCGCCTGCGATCATCCCGCCGCGCAGGAAGATCACCGCAACGATGCCCCAGAGCAGGGCGCGGTACTGGTACTTGGCGGGAATCGCGAAGAAGGTGAAGATCAGGCTGATCACGAAGACGTTGTCGATCGACAGCGCCTTTTCGATGAAAAACCCGGTATAGTACTTCATCCCCAGATCCGCGCCCTTCTCGGCCCAGACCCAGACGCCGAACAGCAGCGCGATGGTGATGTAAAAGGCGGTCAGCTTCAGCGATTCGCGGATGCCCATGGCCTTGTCCTCCTTGTGGAGGACGCCAAGGTCAAACGCGGTCAGCACCACGACGAGGCCAAGGAACGCGAGCCAGAACCACGCAGGCGTGCCCAGCCAGTCTGAAAACAGGAATTCCATCAATCAAACTCCAGTCCCGCCGCGCCTCCAATGCGCAAGGCGCAGCGGGCGTTCCTCTATTTCAGACTGTTGCCAGAGCGGCTTCCGGACGCCGCAGGAACAGCGCGGCAAGCCGCGCCTTCACCGTGCTCTTTAGGCTGCGCAGGCGCAGGACATCAAGCGGATCGCGCGCAATGCGCAGCGCCTCGTCCAGCTTCTGGTGGCGTTCCATGAGGCGGAAATAACGGTCGGACATTTGAAAGCTCCCTTGTCGAAGCAGTTGCAACGATCGGGAATGCCGATGCCCGCAGGCCTTAAGTCCGGAAGGAGGGGAAAGAGACCCGGACCCGCTTGGCATCGGCATTACCCGATGCGGTCCGACATCACGAAGCGAACTGCCACCATTGGCCAGAACGCCGCGCCAGAGGGGCCCGGTCCGCTTGGATAATGTGGAGTGATTCGGTCCGGAATGCAAGGGGGTTGTGTAAACCAGCCCACCCCCAGCCTGCGGGAGGGGGCGGGTGTGGGCAAGAGCCACAGCACTCTCGCCCGAATCCAAAACCCCTTGCAACTGCAACCAGATTTGATATTAAAGTGATATCAGATTTAAGGGGAATGGACGATGTCCGAGTCGAAAACGCACTCCGCCAGCACCGAAACCGGGGCATGGTCGATCAGCGGCTATTTCATGCTTATTCTCATGATCGTGCTTGTCGGCCTCACCGCCATGCGCGTTATCGGCTTTGCCAGCGGCAACCCGTCAGAGGCCGAAGTGCCCGGCTTCATTGCCACCATCGCCGCGCTGCCGATTGCCATCGTGTTCATCGCCTCGGGCTTCTACATGATCCAGCCCAATCAGGCCGCCGCGATCAACCTGTTCGGCTCCTATCGCGGCACGGATCGCAACCACGGGCTGCGCTGGGTCTGGCCGTGGATGACCAAGACCAAGATTTCGGTCCGCGCCAACAACGTCGTGTCGGAAAAGCTCAAGGTCAACGATCTGCGCGGCAATCCGATCGAGATCGCCTGCAACGTGGTATGGCGCGTGGCCGATACCGCGCAGGCCCTGTTCGACGTCGATGACTACAAGGCCTTCGTCTTCGTCCAGATCGAAAGCGCGGTGCGCTCGATCGGCTCGCGCTACCCTTATGACGATATCGAGCACCACGAAGTCACGCTGCGCAGCCATCACGATCAGATCAACGACGAACTGCGCACCGAACTCAACGCGCGGCTGGTCCTCGCCGGCATCACCGTCGACGAATGCGGCCTTACCCACCTTGCTTACGCGCCTGAAATCGCCGGTGCCATGCTGCGCCGCCAGCAGGCCGAAGCTGTCATTTCGGCGCGCAAGAAGCTGGTCGAAGGCGCGGTTTCAATGGTCGAGATGGCACTGAACCAGCTTTCGGAAAAGAACGTGGTCGAACTTGATGACGAGCGCCGCGCCGCCATGGTCTCCAACCTCATGGTCGTCCTGTGTGGTGAGCGTGATGCCCAGCCGGTGGTCAACGCCGGCACGCTCTACCAGTAAGTCCCACGTCATGGCGCCGAGCCCCAAGAAAGCTTTCCCCCTGCGCATCGATCCGGCGCTCTTCGCCGCGATCGAGCGCACGGCCTCGGCCGACTTGCGCTCCGCCAACGCCCAGATCGAAGTCCTGCTGCGCGAGGCGCTGGCACGGCGTGGCGTAAAGCTCGCCGCTGCCGAGCCGGTAAAGCGCGGACGGCCGCCGAAGATCGAAACGGAGAACAGCGATGGTTGATGCCCGCTACACTACCCGGCCGCCAAAGCCCGAGACACCTGCAGACGACGGCGCATGGTTTGCGCCGAAGCGATTCGGCCTGGGTTCCGGCCTGCCGATCCGCTGGCAGGGCTGGGCGCTGATAATCGGCTATGTCGCGCTGCTGCCGCTGATCAAGTGGCTCGACGACAGCGGCGACGGGCGCCTGCGCACGCTCGGCTTCGCCCTGTTCATCGTCGCCACTGCCGTCGTCTTCTCGGTCTCGGCCAAGCGCACGCGCGGCGGCTGGAAGTGGCGCTGGGGCAGCAAGGACTGAGCCTGTAACTTGGGACAGGCCCCACGTTCCAATGGGAACGCAAGGGCCTGTCAATCATTCCGCGCTACCCCGGTCCGTGAAAACGCCGGGGAACCGATATGCGCATGATGAACCCGTTCGCCTCCAGAGAGCGCCGCCACCGTGGCCAGCGCCTTGCCGTCCTCCTCCTCGGGATCGCGGTGGTTGCCACGATTCCCGTCACCGCGCTGCTCGCCCAGGGCCAACGCTCGCCCTACACGGTGGTCGAGACCGGGCGCAGCTATCAGGCGCTGCAGCAGGCGGTGAACGCCATCGGTGAAGGTACCGGCACCATCCGCATCGAACCCGGCGTCTATCGCGATTGCGCAGTGCAGCAGGCCGGCGATGTCGGATTCGTCGCGCAAGTGCCCGGGCAGACGGTGTTCGACGGCGCGGCCTGCGAGGGCAAGGCCGCCATCGTCGCACGGGGGCGCTCCACCACGGTCGAGGGATTGATTTTCCAGAACATTCGCGTGCCCGATGCCAATGGTTCGGGCATCCGGCTGGAGCATGGCAACCTCACCGTGCGCCAGTCATGGTTTCGTGACAGCGAGCAGGGTATCCTCTCCGCCGACGATCCGACGGGCGCGGTTCTCATTGAAAAATCGACATTTTCTCGCCTTGGCCGGTGCGGCCGGGGCCTGTCCTGCGCACACTCCGTCTACTTCGGCGATTACGGCTCCGTCACCATCCGCCGCAGCCGCTTCGAAGCCGGGCGCGGCGGGCACTATGTGAAGAGCCGCGCCGGGCGGGTCGAGGTCACCCAGTCCAGCTTTGACGATGCGGCTGGAAAAACAACGAACTACATGATCGACCTGCCCGCCGGAGCCACCGGCCGCATTGCCGACAACGTCTTCGTCCAAGGCCCCGACAAGGAAAACTACAGCGCCTTCATCGCCATCGCGGCAGAGGGCAAGACGCATCCTTCGACGGGGCTGGCGATTGTTGGAAACGACGCGCGGTTTGCGCCGGGGATCAGCCGCTCGTCGGCCTTCGTCGCGGATTGGTCGGGCGACAGGCTGGCGCTCGGTGCGAACGCTCTCGGGTCGGGTCTCAGCCGCTTCGAGTCCCGCTAGAGTTGTGAGGAGTTGGGGTAGAGTTGCCCCTCTGCCTCCGAGAGTCTAGGGTGAGTTGGAGATGCAGAGTTCGGCCCTCCTTAAGCTGGGTGGACGGCTGTGGGCAATCCTCCTCGCCCTGACTGTCTTGACCCACGCAGTTGCCCCGTTCGAGTCCCCGGTGACCGTGCGGCATGGTTCTGCGTTCAGCGCGGCGACGGCGGAGATGGCCGTTGCCCCTGCGAATCGCGTGCAAATTCAACGTGCTGTCGTGCCGATGGCACCGCCGCCACCGGTCATCGCGCTCGCCGAACCCGCACCGCTCGAACTCGTCGGTGCGGACCATATTTGGCCCCCGCAAACCGCGCCCCCTGCGCAACCGCCGCTCCTGTGGCAGCCAGCCCCAAGAGCACCCCCGATTTCCTGACCTGCCGTCCGCGCCATCTGGCGCAGTCCAAACGCATGTCAGGAATGCAGCAATGTCAAACACTTCCACGATTGCCTCGGCAGTCGACGCCCGCCGCGCCCACGTCGAGGCGCTCCTCTCCGCCTACCCGGATGTCAACCCCGAAGAGCGCCAGCTTCTGGTAAACTGGTTCCGCTCGGAAGCCAGCGCACTCGACGTCGCTCTCGTCGCCAGCAACCCCGCCGCCGAGCGCGGCTACCGCCGTTTTCGCTCGGAACACGTCGACAGGTTCACGCTCAAGGACGTGGGCTATGCCCTTGCTTTTGCAGTGATAGTGGCTGCGGCGGTGCTGCTGATCGTGTGGCGCGCGGTCTGACGGATCAGGCGAGCGGCAGGTAGAGTTCCGTCACCGCTTCATGGAGCGGCACATCAGGGTAGAAGCTGACGCGCCGCACGAACGGTGGATGGTCGAGCATTTCCTCACCGCTCGCCGGAAGCCATTGGCCGTAAAGGAAATCGAACCCCGGACCGAGGTTATCCGGGCTTCCCGTCTGGACGATCCGCGCGGCACGCATCGCAGGGATCGTCCAGCTTCCGAAGCCCTCTGCCTCGATCTGCCGCGGCGTGGCTACACCAAGCAACATGTGGAACCCCTCGGCGGGCGTGGTGACGGGATCGACCGGGAACAGGTTGAACGTGGCAGAGCTGTCAGGGTGCAGGTGATGCGCGCGGCGAAAGGCGATGAAGCGCTGGATCGTAGCGCCGAGCAGGGCAGGCACTCCACGGTGTTCGAGGGTGAGTAACCGGGTTTGCGGGAAGTCCACGATTTCCACGTCGGAAGGCTGAAACTGTTCGGGCATGTGTCGACTCCTGAGACGGTTGAGACGGTCCACGAGCACGTCCAGCGCCTGCCAGTCAGGTCTGGCCCTGAAGGCACTTGGGGATTGGCCGAGGAGGCTGCGGAAGGCTCGGGCAAATGCCTCGTTGCTGCCGTAGCCAGCATCGAGCGCGATCGCGGTCACGCTGTCCTGCGGACGATGTGCAAGCCGCATCGCGGCTCGCCGCAACCGCGCCTGCCGCTGGTATTCACCGACGCTCATGCCCAGCAGCGAGGAGAACTGGCGCTGGAAATGGAACGGCGAAAACGCGGCGACGGCCGCCAGAGCTTCTATGCCAACCGGCTCCTGCCCCTCGGCGTCGATATGATCGAGAACGCGGCGCATCCGGGCGAGGTAACGGGTGAGGTGCTGGTTGCTCATGGTGCCTGGTCATTGCCCCATGGTTCGCGGCATTGCCCGACCGGGAATGCGCTTATCGTAACAGGTGGCCGGTCCGGTCCCGCTTGGTGTCGAGATAGCGCTGGTTATGGGGGTTGGCGGGGAGCTGGTGCGCCACACGCTCCGTCACCTCCATCCCAAGTGCCTGCAATGTCGCCACTTTCTGCGGATTGTTGGTCAGCAGGCGAAGCGAGCGGACGCCGAGCAGGTCGAGCATGCGCGCGGCGACCGGGAAATCGCGCGCTTCGCTCGGCAGGCCAAGACGCTCGTTGGCGTCGACCGTGTCGAATCCCTGGTCCTGCAGTTCATAGGCGCGCAGCTTGTTGATCAAGCCGATGCCGCGCCCTTCCTGCCGCAGGTAGAGCAGCACGCCCCAGCCGCCCGCATTGGCTTCCTCGGCCATGCGGGCCAGCGCTGCATCGAGCTGCGGGCCGCAATCGCATTTGAGGCTGCCGAGGATGTCTCCGGTCAGGCATTCGCTGTGCAGCCGCACCACCGGTTCGCGCTCGCTGGTCTGCGTGCCGATGATCAGCGCAACATGCTCGCGCAAGTCGTCGCGCGAGCGGAAGGCAACGATTTCAGCGTGTTCGCAGGCATGGACGGGGAGGCGGGCGCGGGCCTGGATGGTGAGGTTGAGCGGATCCTTGAACGCCGCGAGATCTTCGGTCGAAACCTCGGCGGCATTCTCGATACCGGTCGAGATCAGGAAGGCGGGCAGGATTCCGGCAAGCCGCGCCAGTTCCATTGCAGCGACGGCCGCATCGTGCGCTTCAATGGGGTCGGCCTTGAACGGCCCGCGCAAGGGCGAGCCCAGATCCTGCGCCGGGTCGGCCAGATTGCGGGCCGCCGAAAGGTTGAACGGCTCTGCCCCGTGGATCATCACCGGCGCTTCCGGAACGGCGGCGTCGCGCTGATTGGCAAGTTTCAGCGTGGCGGCGCGGGCGGCGGAAATGAGCAGGCGCGCGGCGTAGATGCCGGGCTGGGCAAAGGCGGTTTCGGCGGGCAGCAGGTCTAGCGCGCCCTGCTCGCCGGTCACGCGGATCGCCCAGCCGTGGCGCAGCGCGTCGAGCGCTTTGGCTACGTTTCTGCTTTCGCTCACAAATCCAGCTCGGTGATCAGCGGGATGTGGTCCGAAGGCTGCTCCCACTTGCGCGTTTCCTCGACGAAGCGGTGCGCGCGCGTCTGCGCGGCGGCTTCGGGCGAGGCCCACATATGGTCAAGCCTGCGCCCCTGATCCTTGGCGCGCCAGTAGGAGCGGTAGGACCACCACGAATAGTTGCGTTCCGGCGCGGGGATGTGCTTGCGGCCAAGATCGACCCAGCCATGCGCATCGGCAAAGCGCTGCAGCGTCTCGACCTCGATGGGCGTGTGGCTGACGACCTTGAGCAGCGCCTTGTGGTCGTAAACGTCGCATTCCAGCGGGGCGATGTTGAAATCGCCGGTGATCAGGGTCGGACGCTCGATCTTCTCGGCCCAGCGGGTCATGCGCTCGAGGAAATCGAGCTTCTGGCCGAACTTGGGGTTCACCTCGCGGTCGGCCACGTCGCCGCCTGCCGGGATATAGACGTTCTCGATGATCAGGCCGTTGCCCACCCCAAGCAGTTCGACGCCAATGTGCCGCGCCTCGCCATTGTCCTGCCAGTCATGCTTGCTGAAATCGCGGAAGGGGATGCGGCTGACCGTGGCGACGCCGTGGTAGCCCTTCTGCCCATGCACCGCGCGGTGGGTGTAGCCGAGCTTCTCGAACACCTCGTGCGGGAACAGGTTTTCCGGCGTCTTGATCTCCTGCAGGCACAACACATCGGGCGCCTCCTGCGTGAGAAAGCGTTCGACCTGATCGGCGCGCAAGCGGACCGAATTGATGTTCCATGTGGCAACCGAGATCATGCGCTTGGCTTTAGGGTTGCGGGGGGGCGATTGCTAGATGGGATGTTGGGGCTAGCGCGGATCATGTGCGGCTGCGAGAATGCACTCATAATCTTGCAGTTCAGCCGTCTTTTTCAATCGCTGGCGCCTAAGCCACAGCCCCATAGCCACCATGGGCAATGATCCCAGCCCCATCAAAACTGTCAGAGCTGGAACCTCGTGCCAAGCGACTAACTCCCTTGATGCTGCCCAAACAGAAAATGCGGCGACGAAGAGAACGCCCGACGCAGCAACACCAAACAGTGCCAGCTCTGGTATTCGAGAAGGAACTATTGGTCTGCGAAAAATCATACGTGAACTTTGACGCGATCTTTGCGTTATTGCAACGTCATGCAGCTTCCTGCAACCGGCGCACAATAGGTTGTTCATGCTGTCGCGCCCGCCACAAGTCATAGTTCGCCTGCATCGCCAGCCACGCGCGCGCCGTGCTCGCGCCTGCCTGCTCCAGCCGCAGGGCAAGATCAGGGCTGATCCCGGCCTTGCCATTGAGTACGCGCGAGAGCGCCACGCGCGACATCGCAAGGCGGCTGGCGGCTTCGGTGACGGAAAGATTCAGCGCTTCGATGACTTCATCACGAAGCAGTTCGCCGGGATGGGGAGGGTTGTGCATCATCGTCATGACCTCAATGGTAATCCTGATAATCGACGAGTTCGGCGTCGGTCCCGACAAAGCGGAAGGTGATCCGCCAGTTGCCATTAACCCAGACCGACCAGTGACCTTTCAGATCGCCCTTCAGCGGGTGCAGCTTGAAGGACGGCAAATTCATATCCTCCCGCGTTGCGGCAACCTCAAGCAGGCCGAGAATGTTGCGGATCTTCTTCACGTGGGAAGCCTGAATGCCCCGCGTCGTGCCGGTGTTGTAAAAGGCTTCAAGCCCTTTGTGCCGGAATCCGATAATCATGGCGTTATGTATCGTGTATCGTTGCGCGATACAAGGCCGGATGCCTCCAAAGCGAACAAAACAAAACCCTCGGACCGGGGGCATTGGTCCGAGGGTTCCATTCGCGTTCGTCACGCTTGGCGAGGAGGTCTCCAGGAGACCGGGCAACAGGGGGGAAACCCGCCTCGACCGCCTCGTCGACGACCGTTTTAGGACCGGTTCGCTTGCCCCCCGATGAACGGTGCATGCAGGTTTGTCGCGGCTTGTCGCAAGAGACGAACGGTTCGCAGGCGAGGTGAGTGCTGGGGACGATGGGCAGATTTGCTTGCCAGCAGGTTGTCGTCCCTGAGCTGGGGGGGGCATTTGCTCTCTTGATGCGCGGGCGTGGGGGTAAGGCGAGGGTGGCGCCATCGCTTGCCGGGAGCCTGCGCAAACACTAAGGGGCGCGGATGCCAAACGCACCGCAATCCCCTGCTCCTCGGCCAAAGGACTGGATCCTCGGCATTCACGCCTATGTCCCCGGCAAGTCGACCGGCAAGGACGGACAGAAGCTGACCAAGCTTTCCGCCAACGAGAACCCGCTTGGCTGCAGCGCGGCGGCTCTGGCGGCACGCGGGGCTGCGGGGCATCCGGCGGTCTATCCGGACCCTGACAGCAAGGAATTGCGTGCAGGGATTGGCGCGGTCCACGGCATCGATCCGGCGCGGATCGTGATGGGGACGGGCTCGGACGAGCTGCTCAACCTTGCGGCGCAGGCCTATGCCGGGCCGGGGGACGAGGTGCTCTACGTGCGCTACGGGTTCTCGGTCTATGACATCGCTGCGCGGCGGTGCGGGGCGGTGCCGGTGGTGGCGCCAGATGCTGATTACGGCACCGATGTCGACGCGTTGCTGGCCTGCGTGACCGAGCGGACACGGGTGGTGTTTCTCGCCAATCCGAACAACCCGACCGGAAGCTGGCTGCCGCGCGAGGAAGTGCTGCGCCTGCAAGCGGGGCTGAGGCCTGACGTGCTGCTGGTGCTGGATGGTGCATATGCCGAATACCTCGATCCCGAGGATGATGACGGCGCGCTGGAACTGGCGGCGACTGCGCAGAACGTGCTGGTGACGCGGACCTTCTCGAAGATCTACGGTCTTGCCGGTGAGCGGATCGGCTGGGGCACGGGGCACCCGGCGATTGTCGACATGCTCAACCGCATTCGCGGGCCGTTCAACGTTTCGCTGAGCGGGCAGGCGACGGGGCTGGCGGCAGTGCAGGACCAGGCCTTCGTCGAAGCATCGCGCCGCCACAACACCGAACAGCGCGCGCGGTTCGTCGAGAAGCTGGAAGCGCTGGGCAACCATGGCGTGCGGCCCTTGCCGAGCAAGGCGAACTTCGTGCTGATCCTGTTCGAGGGCAAGGTCACCGCGGAAGATGTGTACCTTGGCCTGATGGACCACGGCTACATCACGCGCTGGCTGCCAGGGCAGGGCCTGCCGCAGGGCTTGCGCATTACCATCGGCACGGCTGAGCAGATGGACGAGATCGCCGCTGCCATCCGCGCGATGTGTGAGGCTGCGAAGTGAGCGAGGCTGCGTTCACGCAGGTCACGATCGTCGGGCTCGGGCTGCTCGGCGGGTCGATCGGGCATGCGGTGCAGGCTTATCTGCCGGGGGTGACCGTGGTCGGTTATGATGCCGACCCCGATGTGCGCGAGCAGGCGCGGGCGCTGGGGCTGGCGCACCGGATTGCCGATGAGGCGGCGCTGGCGGCTGAAGGTTCGGACCTTGTCGTGTTCTGCGTGCCGGTGGGGGCGATGGGCGCGGCAGCGCGTGCGATTGCACCGGGGCTTTCCAAGGACGCGCTGGTCAGCGATGTCGGCTCGTCCAAGGAGACGGTGGCGGCGGCGCTGGCCGAGGCGCTGCCGGGGCATCACATCATTCCCGCACACCCCGTGGCGGGGACCGAGCGCAGCGGGCCGGACGCGGGCTTTGCTTCGCTGTTCCGCAACCGCTGGTGCATCGTCACGCCGCCTGCCGATGCCGACGCGGCGATGACCGCGCGGCTCGTGGCGTTCTGGGAAGCGCTGGGCGCGCGGGTCGAGACGATGGATGCGGCCCACCATGACAAGGTGCTGGCCGTCACCAGTCACCTGCCGCACCTGATCGCCTATACCATCGTCGGCACTGCATCGGACCTCGAGCAGGTGACGCAGAGCGAGGTGATCAAGTATTCGGCCGGCGGCTTCCGTGACTTCACCCGCATCGCCGCCTCGGACCCGACGATGTGGCGCGATGTGTTCCTTTCCAACAAGGACGCGGTGCTGGAAATGCTCCAGCGCTTCACCGAAGACCTGACCGAGCTGCAGAAGGCGATCCGCAAGGGCGATGGCGACGTGCTGTTCGACCACTTCACCCGCACCCGCGCGATCCGCCGCGGCATCATCGAGATGGGTCAGGACGATGCGCGGCCCGACTTCGGACGCAGCGATCACAACGGTGCAAAGTCAGCCGAACAGGAATAGCAGCGCGACGGCCCACATCACGACGGTGGAGAGCCAACCGCCGATGGCGAGGCGGCGGGGGATGACGAGGCGGCCCATGATGCGCGGGTTGCGCGCGATCATCATCGTCACGACCATCAGCGGCGGCGCAAGCAACCCGTTGACCACGGCAGCCCAGTAGAGCGCGTGCATCGCATCGATGTGGATGAAATTGAGCGCGACTCCGCCGAGCGTGGCGAGGGCGATGGCGCCGTAGAAGGCCTTGGCTTCGCGCGGGCGGCGGTCGAGACCTTCGGTCCAGCGGAATGTTTCGCTCACCGCATAGGCGGCAGAGCCTGCGAGGACAGGCACGGCCAGCAGTCCAGTGCCGATGATGCCGAGCGCGAAAAGGGCGAAGGCGAACTCTCCGGCGATGGGGCGCAGGGCGGATGCGGCCTGCTCGGCCGACTGCACGCCGGTCAGGCCATTGGCGTGGAGCGTGGCTGCCGTTGCCATGACGATAGATAGGGCTGTGACGTTGGAGAAGCCCATGCCGGTGAGCGTGTCGTTGCGGATGCGGCGCAGTTCCGGGCCAGCTTCGCGCGGGGTGATGCACAGCGGCTTGGTGTGGCGGCGGTGGCGCTCTTCCACTTCCTGCCCCGCCTGCCAGAAGAACAGGTAGGGGCTGATCGTGGTGCCGAAGATCGCGACGAGCGCCATGGTGTGATCGCGGTCAAGCTTGAAGCTGGGCACGGTCAGACCATGCAGCGCGGCGCTCCAATCGACATCGGCGACGAGCACTACCGCGATGTAGGAGAACAGCGAGAGCGTGGTCCACTTGAGGATGCGGGCGTAGCGCTCGTAGGAGACGAAGACTTCGGCGAGCACACTTGCCACGCCGAACAGGAGGACGAACAGGTGTTCCGGGCCGGGGATCAGCAGGGCGAGCACCGCGCCCATCGCGCCGAGGTCTGCGCCCAGATTGATCACGTTGGCGATCAGCAGCAGCAGGACCATCGTGCGCAGGAGTGCGGGGTGATAGTGGCGGCGCAAGTTGTGGGCGATGCCGCGCCCGGTCGTCGCGCCGATGCGGGCGCAGATCGCCTGGATCGAGACGAGCAGCGGCAGGGCGAGGATCATCGACCACGCCAGCGAATAGCCAAATTGCGCGCCGACCTGGCTGTACGTGCCGATGCCGGAGGGATCGTCGTCCGCCGCGCCGGTGACGAGGCCGGGGCCGAGCACTTCCATCAGCGAGCGCTTTTCTTCCTCACCCTGCACGGGGGTGCCCGCGACCGGATCGGTCATGCGTTGAGCGCGTTTATGGCCGCTTCGACGCGGGCTTCGATTTCTTCGCGGGGCAGGCCGGGCGGGATTTCCTCGGCGAAGCGATAGCGGATGGTGCCCGAGCGCTTCCATTTGCGGTGATAGAGCGGGCCGCTGTCAACCGCGACGGGAATGACCGGCAGGCCGAGCAGCTTGTAGATCCCGGCAAAGCCTGCCTGCAGATCGCGGCGCTGGCCGTGGGGCACGCGCGTGCCTTCGGGGAAGATGATCAGCGGTCGGTTCTCGGCAATGCGGCGGCGGGCTTCGCTGAGCATCTTGCGCAGGGCCTTGGCCCCCGCCTCACGCTCGACTCCGATCAGGCCGAAGCTTTCGCCCGCCTTGCCCCAGCCGGGGATGCGCAGCAGTTCGGCCTTGGCGAAGACGACGGGGACGCGGAACAGGCGCGGCAGGTCTATCGCCTCGAAAAAGGATTCATGGCGGACGGCATAGAGCACGCCGGGCTTGAACACCGGGTCTTGCAGTTCCACGCGGATGCCGAGCAGGGCACGGCAGCAGGCGCGGTGCCACGCGCTCCAGCCGCGCACGATGGCGCGGAATGCACCCTGCTGCCGGTGCATGAACACCAGCGCCGCGAGCACGTAGGGCACCGACCCGCCATAGAACGCGATGTAGAAGGCAAGGCTGCGGGGAATGGAAAGCAGATTGCGCAAGATTACCAGCCGATCAGACCCGCTACGCTCCAGGCGATCACCCGGGCGACGAGCTTGTTGTATTCGATGAACAGGATGCGGAAGCTGGGCCGGGAAGGCACCGCGTCCTCGACGATGATCAGGTTGGTGGGCGCTTCTGCGGCAAGATCGAAGGCGGCGCGGCGCATGTGCCAGTCTGTCGTCACCAGACGGACGGAGCGCAGCTTGTTCTCCTTGACCCAGCGCGTGGTCTCGACTGCGTTGCTGCGGGTATCGACTGCGTCATAGCCGAGCACGACACAACAGGTCATCAGGCGTTCGGGCACCTTGTATTCCACGGCGAATTCACGCGGGCGGACTTCGCGATCGACGCCCGAGACGAGCAGGCGGCGCGCGCGGCCCTTCTCGATCACGCCAAGCGCGTGGGGGATGCGGCCGCCACCGCCGGTGAGGGCCACGACGCCATCGGTGCGTACCGGTTCCACCACCGGGCGGGGCAGGAATACCGCGAACCAGATGAAGCCCAGCGCCCATGCGATGACGAGCAGCGAGAACAGGCGGCGGAAGATGCCTCGCTTGGTCATAGCATCCGCCTCAGCGCGCTAAGCACAGTGAGCCGTGCGGTCAGCACAGCAAGCAGGACGCCGCCGACCGGGATGCAGCAGATCGCCAGCCAGTCGCTCCACGCGAGGCCCCCTGCGGCCATCATCCCCGAGCCGAGCGCGGCGAACTGGCGCCCGAGCAGGCTGGTGACGACGACGCCGAGCAGCAGCCCGCCGATGCCGCCCGCCGCCGCATCGACCGCCATCGAGCGCTGGAAGATCCGCGCGATCTGCGCGTCGGTCCCGCCGAGCATGTGGACGATCTCGATCGTGCTGCGATGGTTGCCCAGTGCATTGCGCGAGGCGAGCAGCACGGTGGCGATGGTGGCGAAAGCGAGCAGGGCGATGAGGCCGCCTGCGAGCCATTGGAGGGCGTGGACTGCTTCGAACACAGGGGCGAGCCAACTGGCCTGCGCATCGATCCGGGCGGCGGGGGCCTTGCTGCGCAGGGCTTGGCGCAAGGCGCCGAGCCGGTTGGCGTCGGCGCTGCCGGTAAGGCGTACGTCGATCAGGGCGGGAACGGGGAGCGCGTTGACGTCGTCACCGGCGGTTGTGCCGAGCCATGGTTCGACCAGTGCGTCCAGTTCCTTCTGGGGCACGAGGCGAGCTTCGGCGACGCCGGGGACGTACTTCAGCGCAGCCAACGCGGCGGCGGCTTGGCGGTCACGCTCACGCGGGGCGCCGTGGACGATCTGGACGGTGACGCCGCCGGCCACGTCTGCGCGGGCTGCGCGCGCGGTGTTGCGCAGGGCAAGGCCGCTGGCCGTGGCGACGACGGTCAGCCCGATCATGATCGCGATGACCCAAGGCATCGGGCCGGAAAGCTTGCCCTGGGGCAGCAGGCGGCTTTCGGCGCTGGTCCGCTCACGCCAGTCGCCGCCAAGGGCGCTGGTGATGGCAGGCAGCACGCTCATGCGCCGAGCACGTCCGGGCGGGGCGGGGCGGCCATGCGGCGCGGCGGATAGCGCAGGGCTCCGGTGGGGTCGGACAGGCGGCCCTTGTCGAGCCGCATGATCAGCGATTCCGGCACCTTCTGGATCAGGTGCACATCGTGCGTGGCGACGACGACGGTGGTGCCGAGCCGGTTCAGCGCCTCGAACAGGCGCAGCAGCTTGACCGCCATTTCGGGATCGACGTTGCCGGTCGGCTCGTCGGCCACGAGCATGTCGGGGCGGCCGATCACCGCGCGGGCGATGGCGACGCGCTGCTGTTCGCCGCCCGAAAGCGTGGCTGGCCGGGCATTGCTGCGATCGCCGAGGCCCACCCATTCGAGCATGTCGGTCACGGGCTTGATGATGTCCCGTTCGGGCACGCCGGCCACGCGCAAGGGAAGCGCCACGTTGTCAAACGCGGAGAGGTGGGGGACGAGACGGAAGTCTTGGAACACTACACCGAGGCGGCGGCGGAAGCCGGGGAGGCGTTCGCGCGGCAGGGTTATCGCGTCGGTGCCGAACATGCGGATCAGCCCGCGCGAGGGGCGCTGGGCGAGGTAGAGCAGCTTGAGCATGCTCGTCTTGCCTGCGCCCGATGCGCCGGTGAGGAAGTAGAAACGCCCGGAATACAACGTGAAGCTGACGTCGGTCAGCACTTCCTTGCCCGTGCCATAGCGCAGGCCGACGTTGTCGAAATGGACAATCTCCGCGTCGTCTGGCTGGCTCATGAGGTGGAGACTGTACCCGTTTGTTCTGCGCCGTCGTTACGCCCGAAGGGCTATACGCGGCAATCCATGTGGAAAAAAGGCCGTGGACGCGTTTTGTCTCGGGTGTGGCTATTGTTTCTTGCGGTCCGACCATGCTTAACCCGCTGAATGATCATCGCGTGCCCAGCCTGCTCGACGCGCTATGTCGTTCCCGACACCGCAATCGGCGTGGACGGCAGGACCGTGCGTTGTGCGCGGTGCCGCCATTCGTGGTTCCAGAACGGCCCTGAACTGCCTGAGCGGGCCGAGGCCATTGCCGTGACGGCAGGGGTTGCCGGGGCCGATACCACAGTTGTTGCGCCGCCAGCGCCCGTAGCTGTGCCGGCGCCCACTCCGGCTCCCGTTGCAGCGAGCGAGCCCGATCTGCCGTTTGGCGCGGCGACTGCCCCGAGCGAGGCTGAACCGCCGACGCCGCCACCTCTGCCGCATCCCGCGCGGCGGACCTATGTCCCCGCACCGGTCGAGGACGACCAGTCGCCGTTCGATCACCAGCCGCCATTCCGGCCACGGCGCAATCCGGCGAAGCTGTGGACGATTGCGGCGGTAGCCTTTGCGCTTACCGTGGCGGCGCTGGGTGGGGCGGCGTACTACTTTGGCCTGCCACAGTGGCTGCCGGGTACGGGGCAAGCCTTCGGTGGCGACCACCCCGATCTCGAACTGTCATTCCCGGCGGAAAAGCAGGACCGCAGGCAGTTGCCTAACGGCACCAAGTATTTCGGGGTGAGCGGTACAGTGTCCAACACCGGCAAGGAGGTCCGCCCACTCCCGGAAATCCTGATCGTGTTGCGCGATTCGAACGACAAGGTGGTGAAGACCTGGGACGTTCCCCCGCCGCAGGAAGAACTGGCACCCGGCGAAAGCGTGACGATCAATGCTGCGGTCACCGACGTGCCGCAGTCCGCCAAGTTCGCGATAATTGGCTGGAAGCCCGACTGATCGGGAGCGGTTCGGGCGCTATTGCGAAAAACTTCGCGAAGCTTGTTGCGCCCGTCAGACTCCTTTGCTAGGGGCGCGCTCCTACCCCACCACGGGGCGCCGATCACAGGTCGGGCACCCCGTTTGATTTTGCGGTCGTGGCGGAATTGGTAGACGCGCAACGTTGAGGTCGTTGTGGGCGAAAGCCCGTGGAAGTTCGAGTCTTCTCGACCGCACCATCACTTTTCCAACAGTGTGATCATCGCCTTCGGGCACAAGTTTTCGCTGAAGCGGAAACCTCTTCGCATGCCCGTCGTTGAACGGGCAGGATGAGACGCATGACCCTTTGCGGGGCGCTGGCTGGAAGGCTGGCGCCCCGTTTTTCATGGCGGTTCAGGTGAGGTCCGACAGGGAGATCTGCTGGCCTTCCGCCGCCGCCTTGTTGGCAGCTCGGCGCAGGCGTTCGATGTGGAGGCGACCTTCGGGGATATCGTCCTTGGGCAGGGCGTCGAGCGAGGTGCGGTAGATTTCCTCGAAGTCCTCGGCAAACTCGCCGTGGGTGAGAATGAGGCCCCGGTTCTCGATCATGCCCTGCAAGGTCTTCTGCCCGACCTCGAATGGGTCCATGCCGAGTTCGAAGGCGGTGCCGAACTGTTCGAGTTCCTGTGGGTCTGCAGGGGCGAAGCCGGAATCGGCAAAGCCTTCAGGCCGCTTGAGCGCGCTGGTCCAGGCGTTGGTGCGGGTGAGGCCGGGGCACATCAGCGAGACGCCGATGCCATGCGGGGCGAGGTTGTAGCGCAAGCTTTCGGTGAGGCCGCGCACTGCGAACTTGCTGGCGGTGTAGATGCCGGCCTGCGGGCCTGAGAGGTAGGCGGCCATCGAGGCGACGTTGACGACATGGCCGCCCTCGCCCTGGGCTTTCATGCCCGGCAGGAACGAGACGAGGCCGTTGACCACGCCGCCGAAGTTGACGCCCATGATCCAGTCGTAGTCGGCATAGCTTGCCTCGTCGGTCGGGCCGAACACGCTGACGCCGGCATTGTTGACCAGCACGTGGACCTTGCCGATTTCGGCCGCGACCTCGGCGAAGCGGGCGCGGTCGGTCACGTCGAGCTGGACGAAGCGGGCAGGCGGCAAGGCGTTGTCAGCCAGCCAGCGGGCGGCGTCCTCGCGGTCGGCCTCCTTGCGGTAGGTCAGGACGAGGTCCATCCCGGCGAGCGCGAAGGCGCGGGCAATGCCGAAGCCGATGCCGTTGACGCCGCCGGTGATGAATGCGGTCTTGCCTTGAAAATCCGTCATGTGGTGTTCCTCTTCCGTTTGGCAGGCTAACAATCGTGGGGATTGTCGGCAACCGCGCGAAAGTGAAACGCCAGCTTGGTCAGGCCATGGCCATCAGGCTGGCATTGCCGCCTGCCGCGGTGGTGTTGATCGAGAGCGAGACTTCGCCGACGAGCATGGCGTCGCCATCGGCGGGGCACAGCACCGGCACGATTGCGCCTTCGAGCGCGGCGACCGCCTGCTGGATCGCCAGGGTGAAGGACGCATCGCCATCGACCAGCGCGCGGGCGTAGGGGCCTTTGGTTTGCCAGCCGGGCTCTGCGACCACGGGCGTTCCGCCGAGCCGCTCAACCCGTGCTTTAAGGGCTGAGAGGCGAGCGGCGTCCTGTGCGGCCACCAGCACCTTGCCGCCCGGGCGCAACGCGTGGACGTTGCGCTCACCCACCGGGCCTGCCAGATCGCGCTCGCCAAGGGTGATGGCGGGCGCGGCGGGAGCGGTGGCGACGAGGCGGCGCAAGTAGAGCGGGCCGCCTGCCTTGGGGCCGGTGCCGGAGAGGCCGTGTCCGCCGAAGGGCTGCACGCCGACAACCGCGCCGATGACATTGCGGTTGACGTAGATGTTCCCGGCGTGGGCGCGCGCGGTCACGCGGGCGACGGTCTCGTCGAGCCGGGTGTGGAGGCCGAAGGTCAGGCCATAGCCCCAGGCGTTGATGCGGTCGACGAGGGCGTCCATGTCGGCGCGGGCGAAGCGGATCACATGGAGGACCGGGCCAAACACTTCGCGGGTGAGCAGCGCCGGGTCTGACAGTTCGATGATCGTTGGCGCGACGAAGGTGCCGTTAGCGGTTTCGGGGCCGAGCGGCAGGCGATGGACCGGGCAGCCTGCGGCTGCAAGGCGCGCGATGTGCGCCTCGATGCCCTCGCGTGCCTCGGCGGTGATGACCGGGCCGATGTCGGCGCTGAGCACGTCGGTGGGGCCGACCGAGAGTTCGGCGAGCGCGCCGCGCAGCATCGTGAGCACATGGTCGGCAATGTCTTCCTGCAGGCACAGCACGCGCAGGGCCGAGCAGCGCTGGCCTGCGCTGTCGAAGGCCGAGGCGATGACATCGGCGACGACCTGTTCGGCAAGGGCGGAGCTGTCGACGATCATCGCGTTCTGGCCGCCGGTCTCGGCAATCAGCGGGATCGGGCGACCTTCGGGCGAGAGGCGCGTGGCCAGCTGTCGCTGGATCAGGCGGCCGACTTCGGTGGAGCCGGTGAACAGGACCGCGCTGGTGCCGGGCGCCTCGACAAGCGCCGCACCGATTGCGCCATCGCCGGGGACGAGGATCAGGGCGTCGTCGGGCACGCCTGCTTCGTGAAGGATGCGCACGGCTTCCCAGGCGATCAGCGGGGTTTCTTCGGCCGGCTTGGCGAGGACCGCATTGCCCGCCATCAGCGCGGCGGCGATTTGCCCGGTGAAGATCGCCAGCGGGAAGTTCCACGGGCTGATGCAGACGGCGGTGCCAAGCGGGCGCGATCCGGCGAGCGATGCGCCTTGCCCGGCGTAGTAGCGCAGGAAATCGATGGCCTCGTGCACTTCGGCGATGGCGTTCGGGACGGACTTGCCCGCTTCTCGCACGATCAGTGCGATGAGTTCGGGCATCAGCCCCTGCATCGCGTCAGCCGCGCGTTCGAGCACGACGGCGCGGGCCGCAAGCGGGCTTGCGCCCCAGCGCGAGGCGGAGGCGAGGCGATGGGCTTCGGTGACCGCTTCGGGCAGGGCTTCGCGCACGGTGCCGACGACATCGCGGTGGTCAGCGGGGTTGTGCACTGGGCGGGCCTGTGTGGCGGATAGCTCTGCCGTGGGGGCGGCATGGCGGACAAGGCGCGAGACAGAGCGGAAGCGTACGCTGATGGCTTCTAGCGTCGCTTCGTCTGTAAGGTCGAGCCCAGTGCTGTTGCGGCGGTCGGGGTAGAGCGCTGCGGGCAGGGCGATCAGCGGGTGGGGTGCGCCGGGATCGGCGGCGGCGGACACTTCGGTGACTGGGTCGGCGATGATGTCTTCCACCGGCACGTCGGGATTGGCGATGCGGTTGACGAAGGAGGAGTTCGCGCCGTTTTCCAAGAGGCGGCGAACAAGGTAGGCGAGCAGCGTTTCGTGCGTGCCGACCGGCGCGTAGATGCGGCAGGGGCGGTTCAGCTTGTCCGGCCCGACGACCTCGTCATAGAGCGGCTCACCCATGCCGTGGAGGCACTGGAATTCGTAGTCGCCGACGCGGAAATCGCTGCCGGCCATCGAGAGAATCGTGGCCAGCGTCTGTGCGTTGTGCGTGGCGAATTGCGGGAACACCGCGTCGCGTGCGGCAAGCAGGCGGCGGGCGCAGGCGATGTAGGCGATGTCAGTGTGGACCTTGCGGGTATAGACCGGGAAGCCCGATTGCCCCTCGACCTGCGCGCGCTTGATTTCGGCATCCCAGTAGGCACCCTTGACAAGGCGGACCATGATGCGGCGGCCCGAGCGGCGGGCGAGGTCGACGATCCAGTCGATCACGAAGGGGCAGCGCTTGCCATAGGCCTGGACGACGAATCCGAGGCCGTTCCAGCCAGCCAGTTCGGGATCGGTAGCAAGCGCTTCGAGCAGGTCGAGCGAGAGTTCGAGCCGGTCTGCCTCCTCGGCATCGATGTTGAGACCGATGTCATAGCGCAGGGCGAGGACGGCCAGGGCCTTCACCCGGGGCAGGAGTTCGGAGATCACGCGGGCCTGCTGGGCGCGGGTATAGCGGGGGTGCAGGGCGGAAAGCTTGATCGAGATGCCGGGGCCTTCATGGACGCCGCGCCCCGCTGCGGCCTTGCCGATGGCGTGAATCGCGTTCTCGTAATCGGCGTAGTAGCGCGTGGCGTCCTTGGCGGTCATCGCTGCTTCGCCGAGCATGTCGTAGCTGTAGCGGAAGCCGCGTTCCTCCAGCGGGCGGGCGCACTTGAGGGCTTCGGCAATGGTCTCGCCGGTGACGAACTGTTCGCCCATCATGCGCATGGCAAGATCGACGCCGCGACGGATCACCGGCTCACCGGCGCGGGCGATCAGCCGGGTGAGCGCGCTGCCAAGGCCGGTGTCGTCGACGCTTGAAGTCAGCTTGCCGGTGACGACGAGGCCCCATGTGGCGGCGTTGACGAAAAGCGAGCGATCGCTGCCCAAGTGGGCGAGCCAGTCGCCGCCGGAAATCTTGTCGCGGATCAGATCGTCGCGTGTGTCGTTGTCGGGGATGCGCAGCAGGGCTTCGGCCAGGCACATCAGCGCGACGCCTTCCTGCGTGGACAGGGCATATTCCTGCACCAGCTGGTCCACCCCATTGCCGCGCGGCTTGGCGCGCAGCGTTTCGACCAGCGTGCGGGCGAGGGCCTGGGCTGAACTTCGTGCTTGCTCGGGCAGTGTGGCGACCGGGAGCAGGTCGACGACACACTCGCGCTCGGGCCGACGCGTGGCGGCGGTGATCGCGCGGCGCAGGTCCGAAGGCTCTGCAAGGCGGGGGGCGAACTGGGCGAAGGGGAGGGGCATGCTCATGAGCTATGATATCATTCGGCGAATGGGCATTCTGACTTATCGATTGGTCAGAAATAGGCAATTCGCCTTCAATTGCGCATTCTCATCGCCTGATGTAGGCTTGAAAGCATGGAAGACAGGCAACTTGACCAGTTCGATCGCCGGATCATCGACATCCTCTCGCGCGACGGGCGCATGCCGGTGACGGAACTGGCCGAGAAGGTCGGCCTGTCGAAGACGCCATGCCAGACGCGGCTGAAACGTCTGATCGACGATGGCGTGATCCGGGGTTTCCGCGCAGTGGTGAACATGGCGCGGCTCGGGCTCGATCACGTTGCCTTCACCGAAGTGAAGCTGTCGGACACGCGCGAGCAGGCCTTGGCCGATTTCAACCGCGGCGTGATGGCCATTCCCGAGATCGAGGAAGCGCACATGATCGCGGGCAACTTCGACTACCTGCTGAAGGTCCGCACTGCCGACATCCGCCGCTTTCGCATCGTGCTGGGCGAGAAGATCTCGACCCTGCCGCATGTCTCCAACACCAGCACTTTCGTGGTGATGGAGCCGGTCAAGGAGCAGTCGGTCAGGGCTTGAGTCTCAGAGCCTGATGCGCAGTCCGTCGAGATAGATCGCCACGCAGCGGCGAGCGTGGTCCGACAGGGACGCGGAGTCCAAGCCCTCGTCGACACGGTAGAGCTTGCGGCTGACCATGCCGGCCAGCGTGAGGTCGAAGAAGGCGAGGGCATCGCGTCCTGGCTCCTGGCAGGCGAGCAGCCCCGCCTGCGTCCAGTCGCGCAGGCGTTCTTCGAGCAGCGCATTGAGCGGTTCGACCGCGAGCGCGCGGTAGGTCTCGCCAACCTCGGGGAAGAGGTGACCTTCGGCAATGGCCATGCGGCCGACGAAGATGCTCTCGTCGGTGAGAATCCACGTCAGTGCGCGGGTGGCGAAGGCGTGGAGCCAGCTTGCCGGATCGCTGCTGTCGCTATCGCGCATGTCGATAGCATCGCGCCAGCGTTCGGCGATGCGGGCTACGACGGCTTCGAACAGCGCCCGCTTGGTCGGGAAGTGTCGGAACATCGTTGGTTTCGAGCCGCCGAAGCGCTCGAGAATGCGATTGGTGCTCGCACCGGCAAAGCCCTCGGCCATGAATTCGGCCTGCGCGGCATCGAGGATGCGCGTGCGCACGACCTCGGGATTGCGGCTGACAGGGCTTTTCACAACGCTCGCCATCGTTATAAAGAAACCAACTGGTTTTTTTGACTCGTCATCAAGGGAGAATGGCCATGACAGCGTTCCTGCGCAATGGCTGGTACATGGCCTGCTGGTCGCACGAGGTGCCGGATGGTGGATTCCTCGCGCGGCGCCTGCTCGACAAGCCGTGGGTGATCTGGCGCAAGGCAGATGGCGAACTGGTGATGATGGCTGACCGCTGCCCGCACCGCTTCGTGCCGTTGAGCCGGGGCGGGCGCGATGGCGACATGTTGCGCTGCGGCTATCACGGGCTGGCCTTCGACGCTGCGGGCAACTGCGCGCACAATCCCTTTTCGGGCGAGCCGCTCGAAATCGCGAAAGTGGAAGTGCTGACCGTGGTTGAGAAGCACACGGGTGTTTGGTTCTGGCCGGGCGACGCCGACAAGGCCGACCCGGCGCTGATCCCGGATTACAGCTTCCTCGATTCCGACAGACCACTTCATCGCGGCATGATCACGATGGATGCGAGCTATGAGCTGGTCACTGACAACCTGATGGACCTGAGCCACGCCGAGTTCATCCACCGTGAAAGCTTCGGGACAAACGGATCTCTGCTTGCCAGCGGGCAGCACGAGGTGGTGCAGGAAGACAGCGGGACGATCTGGAACAACTGGACAATGCCGGACTCCGAGCCACCCGTATGGGCGGTGCCGATGCTGCCGGAAGGTGCGACGATAGACCAGTGGCTGCACATGCGCTGGAATGCGCCGTCAAATCTCGCTCTGTTTATCGGACTGGCGCGATCGGGCACGGACCGCAAGGATATGATCGTGCCACCGATGAGCGACCCGCATATCCTGACGCCTGCAACTCAGACATCGACGCATTACTTCTACACGCACGAGCCGACGCCTCAGGCGCATGCGCTGCTGGAGAAGGCGTTCCTTGAGGAGGATCACCCGATGCTGCACGCCCAGCAGCATGCGATGGGCGATGGCGATTTCTGGGAGCTTCGCCCAGTCATCCTGCCTTCGGACGCAGGCGCGATCCGGGTGAGACGGCGGATGATGCAGTTGCTCAGGGCAGAGGCGGAAGCCTAGAACATCGGGTGCGGGTTGGCCGATTTTTCGGGGATCGGCTGGATCACGTCCCAGTGTTCGACGATCTTGCCGTCCTTGAGGCGATAAAAGTCTGCCACTGCGGCACCGCGTGCGGAGGGGTCTGGCTTCGCAAAGATGTGGATTGCGGCGAGATCGCCGTCGACGATGATCTTGCGCACCTCGAAGCTGCGGTTCCGGTCGGAGAACATCGGCTGGAGCAGCGCGATGGCCGCATCGCGTCCGTCCGGCACGCCGGGGTTGTGCTGGATGTAATCCGGCGCGACGTAGGTTTCGAAAGCCTGTTTGACGTCGCGCTCGAGGTAGAACAGGCGGGCAAAATCCTCGACGATGCGGCGGTTGTCGGGCGCTGCCGGGCCGTTTCCGAGCAGCGCCAGTGCCATTGCTGCAAGGCCGAAGCGGCGCATCAGGCGGCCGCTGCCTGCGGTTGCTTGGGCGCGACGATGAACCAGGTGGCAAGCGCGATGCCGATGCCGAGCAGGCCGGCGATGAAGAATGCACCCTGCATCGAACCGCTCGAGGTGCGGGCCATGCTGACCAGCAGCGGCGAAACGAACTGGCCGAGGAAGAAGGTCGAGGTCCACACGCCCATGCCGCGTCCGCGGTGCTCGAAGGGCAGGTAACCCTGCGCCCAGGCGATGAGGGTCGGCACAGCCATGCCCGCGCCGGTCTGCTGCAGGGCCATGCCTGCAACCATGCCCTTCCAGTCGCTGGCCATGCCGATCACGGCCAGTCCCGAGCCGAGCAGGGTGAGGAACACGGTCAGCTGGATGCGTGGGCCGAAGCGTCCGGTAAGCCAGAAGATCACCGCGCCGACGATCACGAAGAGGCTGGGGATGGTGGTCAGGCGGCCAATCTCGGACGGGTCGGAAACGCCCAGTTCCTGCCAGACGATCCCGCCATTGATGATGAAGACGTAGTACAGTGCGCCGCCGAACAGGGTGACGAGGCCGAAGGTCAGGACGCCTGCCCACGGGAACGGAGTGCTGGCCTCCGCGCCGATGCCGAGCATCTTGCGGGCGGTATCATCGTTCTCCGGTTCATAGATGAAGGCGAGCATGGCGAAGAATGCCAGGAAGCCGATGCCGTAGATCATGAACACCGAGTTCCAGCTCATCGATGCGAGGTAGCCGGAGGTGAAGATCACGGCGCTGCCGAAGAACGGCCCGATGATGCCCTGAAGCGAGAGCCACTTGCTGCGGCCCTTCTCGTCCCAATAGTCCCCGATTAGCGTGTTTGCGGTCGTCAGGATCGCGGCTTCGGCTACGCCGAGGAGCAGGCGCGAGGCGTAGATCTGATCGAGGTTGTCGAGGAACATCGGGGCCATGCCCACGAAGCCGTAGAGGCCGGTCGACCACAGCAGCAGGCGGCGACGGCCGAACTTGTCGACCATCAGGCCGGCGAACAGCGCGAGGATCGCCACTGTCAGGCCGGGAGCCGAAACCATCGCGGGCACCTTGGTGGGGGCCGAGGAATCGGCTGCGAAGTGCGCGATCATGCGGGGGACCGCAGGGAACATCGAGACGATGGCCACGATCGGCAGGAAGCCGGTAAGGACTATGGTGAGGCCTTGGGGAACACCCGGTTGGCGCGCTGCAGGACTGGTCATCGAATCTCCCGGCGGCGTTCTTGTGATGCCGCATTCTAGAACCTTTATTCTTAAACGGTATCCTCTCCCGGCCCGGCAAGTCAAGCTAATGGACTTGATGCCATTTCATAGATTTCAAGCATGGATCGGCATAAAAATTACTTGCTTGGTGTATTGTTCGGCGCAATCTAAATCGGCCGCTGATGCCAATCACGAGAATGAGAGGGGCTGGCGTCCGGTGCTGCGGAGCTGGTTTAGGGCGATGAAAAATTTGGATATCCTGATTATAGGGGCCGGAATCGGCGGGCTTTCGGCAGCGATTGCGCTCGCGCGCAAGGGGCACTCGGTCACCGCGATCGAGCGTGATCCGAACTGGTCGGTCTATGGCGTTGGCATCATACAGCAGTCGAACGTGCTGCGCGCGATGGACCAGCTTGGCGTGCTGGACAGCTTCATGGATGCCGCTTGCGGGTTCGATGCTGTCGAGATCTTCCTGCCCGATGGCACCAAGGTCGCCCGCGTTCCCAGCCCGCGCCTCGTCGAAGGCCGTCCGGCCAACGTCGGCATCAGCCGTCGCGCGTTGCAGAAGGTGCTGGGCGACAGCGCCAAGGACCTTGGCACAAACCTGCGTCTTGGCCTTGTTGCCGAGAAGATCGAGGACGACGGCGCCAAGGTCCACGTGACCTTTTCCGACGGTTCGACCGGAAGCTACGACGCGGTGATCGGGGCGGACGGGGTCTATTCGCAGACCCGCCAGCAGATCCTGCCAGATGCGGAAAAGCCGGTGTTCACAGGCCAGGCGGTGTGGCGCTACAACTTCCCGCGTGCAGAAGGTCTCGATGCCCTGCAGGTCTACAACGGCCCGACCGGCGTGGGCCTCGTGCCGATGAGCGCTGACGTCATGTACATGTACGTGACAACGCCCGAGCCCGGCAATCCGCGCTATCCGACCGAAGGCATTGCGGCGGCGATGCGCGCCAAGCTCGCCAAGTGCAGCCCGCAGATTCAAGCGCTGGGCGAGCAGATCACTGACGACGAGGGCGTGGTCTACCGGCCGCTCGAGGGGATGCTGGTGCGGGGTGACTGGAGCAAGGGCCGTGTCGGCCTGCTCGGCGATGCCGTGCACGCCACGACGCCGCATCTGGGCCAGGGGGCTGGTATGGCGATCGAGGATGCGATCGTGATCGCCGAGGAACTGGAGCGCCACGACGACGTGGAAACCGCGCTCAAGGCCTATCGCGACCGCCGTTTCGAGCGCTGCCGCTACATCGTCGAGAGCAGCCTTGCCATTTGCCACGGACAGCTGGGTGTGGGGCCTGCTGTCGACAATCACAAGGCCACTGCGGAGATGTTCGCCGTCGTCTCGCAGCCAATCTGATTTCTGCCCAATCCGAAATCTACCAGTTCGAGGAAGATCCCAATGAGCCGCGTTACCGAGATCCGTTATGTCGGGTATGGCGTGAACGAATTCGACGCCGAGAAGACCTATTACGCCGATGTCTGGGGCCTTGAGCCGGTCGGCGAGGACCAGAACCACGCCTGGTTCAAGGCGCAGGGGCATGACGAGCATCATGTCGTCCAGTTGCGCCGCGCAGACGAGAACCGCATCGACGTGATCGCGCTTGCCGCCGACAGCCGCGCCGACGTCGATGCACTGCGCGCAAAGGTTGCCGATGCGGGATGCCAGATCGCCAGCGAGCCTGCCGAACTGACCTCGCCGGGCGGTGGCTACGGCTTCCGCTTCTTCTCGCCCGATGGCCTCCTGTTCGAAGTGTCGAGCGACGTTGCCCGTGGCGCCAAGCGGGAACTGGAGCGCTGGGAAGGCGTGCCGGTGAAGATCAGCCACATCGTGCTGCACTCGCCCAACCATCAAGAGGCGGTGAAGTTCTTCTGTGACGTGCTCGGCTTCAAGGTTTCGGACTGGCTGGGCGATTTCATGTGCTTCCTGCGCTGCAATTCGGCGCACCATCGCATTGCCATCCTGCCGGGGCCTGCCTGCCTCAACCATGTCGCCTATGACATGCTTTCGGTCGACGACATGATGCGCGGCGCCCACCGCCTGAAGGTGAAGGGCGTGGACATCGGCTGGGGTCCGGGCCGTCACACTGCGGGCAACAACACCTTCAGCTACTTCGTGACGCCGGGCGGCTTCGTGACCGAGTATACCTCGGATCTCGAAGAGGTCGATTTCGACACGCACCAGTACAAGGTGCATACCCCTGCGCCGATGGTCATGGACCAGTGGGGCATCGGTGTGGGCGGGCCGCAGACGCTGCCGCACCCGCATGTCAATCCCGGCCTGTTCCAGACTGTAGAGGCCTGATCCATGGCACTTTACGAACCGTTCCCGAACTACATCTGGAATCTCTCGGTCTCGATCGCGATGGAAAGCGGCGGGCAGATCGGCGAGATCGTCGACATGTGCCAGCCGATCATCGATGCCGCGGCCAACGGCGGCGATGCCGGCACGCCGATGTTCATGAAGCAGTGGGCGTCCTATGGCGACAAGCTGATCGAGCTCGCCGCCGAGGACGAGGCAAAGGGCCGTGCGTTTTCCGCCTCGAACAAGCTGGAGCGCGCCTCGCTCTACCTGCTGGTGGCCGAGCGCATGCAAGGCCACGGCGCGCCGGGGCGCAAGGAGACTTACGCCAAGGCGCTCGACGCCTTCGCCAGGTCGACTGCGCTGGGCAAGATCAACCGCGAGCGGGTGGAAATCCCGCTCGAGCAGGGCACGATGCCTGCGCTCTACACCCGCGCCGAAGGCCCCGGTCCGCACCCGGTGGTGGTCTATTGCAACGGCCTCGATAGCTGCAAGGAGCTGCTCTACTGGAGCCGCCTGCCCGAAGCGCTCGCGCGGCGTGGCGTTTCCACGCTGTGCGTCGATCAGCCGGGCTCTGGCGAGTCGCTGCGCCTGCAGGATCTGCCGGTCGATCCCCATTCGGAAAGCTGGGCGAGCAAGGCGGTCGATTGGCTGGAGCAGCAGGCTGACGTCGATCCCAAACGCATCGGCATGACCGGTATTTCGCTCGGCGGCCATTTCGCCCCGCGCGCCGTAGCCTATGAGCCGCGCTTTGCGAGCGGCGCTGTGTGGGGTGCCAACCACAACTGGCGCGAGGTGCAGGACAAGCGCATGAAGCGCGAGGGCGAGAACCCCGTGCCGCACTATTGGGCGCACGTGATGTGGGCCTTCGGTGCCAAGGACATGGACGAGTTCCTCGAGAAGTCGACCGACATGAACCTCAACGGGCACATGGACCGCATCAAGGTGCCGTTCCTTGTCACCCATGGCGCGCACGATCGCCAGATCAGCGTGTCCTACGCCGACGACCTGTACGACCAGCTCGTCAATTCGCCGCGTCGCGAGAAGGTGATCTTCACCGCGCGCGAGGGTGGCGTCGAGCACGTCGGCGCGGACAACATGGCCTATGGCCGTGATCTGATTGCCGACTGGTTTGCCGAGACCCTTGGCGGTACGACTGCCTGAATGGAACCTGCCGCCTACATCCGCCGCGAAACCGCCGTCAGCACTGCGATCAACGTCGCCTTGAGCGCTGCTTTCTTCGTGGCGGTGTTCGGCACCGGTGGCAAAGTGCCGGTGTGGGGCATGGGCGGCTATGTCTTCGACTTCGGCCCGCAAGGCTTCATGATCGGCCTGATGGCAACGCTGGTGCCAAGTCTGATGGTGCGCAAGGCGCTGTGGCAAGGCAAGGTCCCGGTGATCCAGGGCGCTTCGCGCCTGCCGGCAGCAGTCCTGCCCCGCGCTGTCCTGTGTGGCGTGTTCGGTGCGGTTTGCGGAATGGCTGGTGCGGGGGCTGTCCTCCTTGTGGGCGGGGCCACACAGCTTGACTGGCTGCCCGCCTTGCTTGCCAAGCTCGCGTTCGGCGCGGCGCTGGCCCTCGTGGTCACGCCCGCAGGCCTGCGCGCCGAACTGATCAAGCGCTGAGAAAGCGCAAGGGAGAACATCTGATGAGCCGCCGTTTCGTCGACCTTTCGATCTATCTCGAGAACGATGTCATCACCGACCCGCCGTTCCTGCGCCCGAAGATCGAATACCAGAAGCATGGGGAAACCATGCCGGAACTGGGCTTCTTCTTTCCCGGCGTGACTCCGGAGGATACCCCGGACGGTGCGGGCTTTGCCGCAGTCGAGAACGTGACCCTGACCACGCACAACGGCACGCACCTCGATGCACCATGGCATTTCCACCCGACGATGAACGGTGGCGAGCCTTCCATGACCATCGACGAGGTTCCGCTCGAGTGGTGCTTCCAGCCGGGCGTGAAGCTCGATTTCACCCAGTTCCCGGATGGCTATGTCGTCACCGCGCAGGACGTCGAGGACGAGTTGAAGCGCATCGGGCATGAGCTGAAGCCACTGGAAATCGTGCTGGTGAACACGGCTGCGGGCAAGGCTGTGGGCAATCCCAACTATGTCAGCATCGGCTGCGGCATGGGCTATGAAGCGACGATGTACCTGACCTCGCGCGGCATCCGCGTCACCGGTACCGACGCCTGGAGCTGGGACGCCCCGTTCGTGCACACTGCCGAGAAGGTCAAGGAAACCGGCGATACCTCGCTGATCTGGGAAGGCCACAAGGCGGGGCGCGACATTGGCTATTGTCACCTCGAAAAGCTGCACAACCTTGAAGTGCTGCCGCCGCACGGTTTCACCGTCAGCTGCTTCCCGCACAAGATCAGGGGGGCATCGGCAGGCTGGACCCGTGCCGTGGCGATTTTCGAGGATTGACCCGCAAGAATCTCGTCATCCCCGCGCAGGCGGGGATGCAGTCGGTCGCTTCGCGAATTGGTATGTCGCTAGATTCCCGCCTGCGCGGGAATGACGAAATCTAGGCGAAGTCCTCGCTGCGAAAGTTTTTCGCGAAGGCGGCGGCGAGGCTCTCGGCGTCGAGCTGCTCAAGCATGGGCAGCCGCCCGAGGCGCCTGACCTCGCCCATCGCACTGATCGTCGCCTCGCTGTCCTCGTTGGCATCACCGACGAAGGCGACGCCATGGATCGGCACGCCGCGCGAACGCAGCGCCTCGAACGTCATCAGCGAATGGTTGATCGTACCCAGCGCGGTGCGGGCAACGACGATCACCGGCAGGTTCCACCAGGCGAAGACATCGGCATAAGTCGTGTTGCGCGTGACCGGGACCAGTGCGCCGCCCGCGCCTTCGATCACGAGCGGGCGGACATTCGGCAGCGACAATTTCGCAAGATCGATCACCACGCCATCCAGTTCCGCCGCGCGGTGCGGGGAGCAGGGGGTGTTGAGGCGATAGGCTTCGGGCAGCACGTTGCCTGCCGGAATGCCAGCCAGGCGCGCGACGTGATCACGGTCAGCGCCATCGTCGAGCCCTGCCTGCACGGGCTTCCAGTAATGCGCCTGAAGTGCGCCGGTGAGCGCGGCCGAGAAGATCGTCTTGCCGATGCCGGTATCGGTGCCGGTAACAACAAAGGCGGTCATTGCAGGGCCTCCGCCAGCGCTGCGCCGAGGGCATCTACATCCTCGTGGGTGGCGTTGAGGGTGAGCGAGATGCGCAAGCGGCTGGTGCCTTGCGGCACGGTCGGCGGGCGGATGCCGCGCACGTCAAAGCCCTTGGCCTGAAGCGCGGAGGCCACCGCCATGGTGCGCGCGTCCTCGTGCAGGATCAGCGGCAGGATCTGCGAGCCGGTGGCCTGCGCGCCGTGCGGGGCCAGCACTTGCTCGGCATGGGCGACGAGATCGCGCAAGGCTTCGCGGCGTTGCGGTTCGTCGGCCATGATGCGGATCGCTTCGCGCACGGCGGCGCAGACCAGCGGTGAGGGCGCGGTCGAGAAGATGAACGGGCGGCCGCGATTGACGAGGAAATCGCGCACGACCTTGGGGCCAAGCACGAGCGCTCCCTCGCAGCCCATCGCCTTGCCGCACGTGCGTAGGACGATGGTGTCGGGGCGACCATCGAGGCTGGCGGCGAGGCCGCGTCCGTCCGGGCCGAACACGCCAGTGGAATGAGCCTCGTCGATGATCATGATTGCTTCGTGGCGCTCGGCGACGCGGGCCATTTCGGCTACGGGAGCCATGTCGCCGTCCATTGAATAAAGCGTCTCGAAGGCGAGCCAGATGCGGCCGGTATTGCCCTTGGCCCGCCATTCGCGCGCGGCGTCATCGAAGCTTTGCGCGTCGTTGTGAGTAGCGCTGACCGCCGTGGCACGGGTCAGGCGCAGGCCTTCGTGCATCGAGGCGTGGACGAGTTCGTCGTGGACGATCAGGTTCCCGCGCTGGGGGAGCGTGGAAAGCAGAGCGACGTTGGCGGCATAGCCTGCCGAGAAGAACAGTGCGGATTCCGTGCCGAAGAAGCGGGCAGCTTCCTCTTCCAGCAGTTCATGCTCGGGATCGTTGCCGCGCAGCAGGCGCGATCCGCCCGAGCCGAGCGGAACCCCGCGCGCAATGGCCTCCTGCACCGCCGTCGCAAGCCGGGGCGAGGACGACAGCGCAAGGTAGTCGTTCGAGGCGAAGTCGATGCCGCGGCGAGGTGCGAGACTGCGCAGGCGCGCCTTTTCCCCCAATGCGGCAAGATCGGCGGTGTGCGCCGACCAGAGCGAGCCGGTGCGTGTGGTGCTCCCAGCCATCAGGCCGCGCAGCCTCCCGAACAGCCTCCGACAGCCTTCAGATTTTCGGCCTTCTGGGCACGCATCGGCTCTTCGCCTTCCATCGGCTTGAGGCCGAGGCGGGCGAACATGGCAGCATCGGCATCGTCGCCCGCGTTGGCGGCAGTGAGCAGCTTGTCGCCGGTGAAGATCGAATTGGCGCCTGCCATGAAGCACAGCGCCTGCGTGGCTTCGGACATCGATTCGCGGCCTGCGGAAAGACGGACCATGGACAGCGGCATGGTGATGCGCGCAACCGCGACGGTGCGGACGAACTCGATGTCGTCGATCTTGGCGAGCGGGGTGTCGGCCAGCATGTCGCCCAGCACAGTGCCCTTGATCGGCACGAGCGCGTTGACCGGAACGCTTTCCGGGTGCTGTTCGAGCGTGGCCAGTGCATGGACGAAGCCGACGCGATCGGCGCGCGTCTCGCCCAGCCCGACGATGCCGCCCGAGCAGACGTTGATCCCGGCATTGCGCACGTTCTCCAGCGTCTGGAGACGGTCGGCGAAAGTGCGGGTGGTGATGACGTCCTCGTAGCGTTCGGGCGAGGTGTCGATGTTGTGGTTGTAATAGTCGAGACCCGCTTCGGCGAGCTGCGCGGCCTGCGAAGGCGTGAGCATGCCCAGCGTCATGCAGGTTTCCATGCCCATCTCGCGTACCCCCTTCACCATGGCGATGATCGCGGGCATGTCGCGGTCTTTGGGGTTGCGCCACGCCGCGCCCATGCAGAAGCGCTTCGAGCCGTTGTCTTTCGCTTGGGCGGCGGACTGCAGCACCTTCTGCACTTCCATCAGCTTGGTCGCCTCGACGCCGCTGTCGGCCTTGACCGACTGCGAGCAGTAGCCGCAGTCCTCGGGGCAGCCGCCAGTCTTGATCGAGAGCAGCGTGCACAGCTGCACTTCGCCAGCGCGGTGGTGCTGGCGATGAACCTCAGCTGCGCGGAATACCAGTTCGGTGAACGGCAGGTCGAACAGCGCGGCGATCTCTTCCCGTGTCCAGTCGGTGCGGACGGCGCTGGCAGGAGCAGTCGTTTCGCGCTGGCGGGTGAGAGTGTCTTGCACGGCTGGAATCCCTTCGGAGTCTTGATCTCGGGCGCCCTTAGCCCATTTCAGTGCAACATGCTCAAGTGAATTAGCAAAGCTGCAAAGCGAAATTTTGCATTTCACCAGGTGAGACGCTGCGACTGCAGCCGGCCCTGCATCTGGGTGAGGCTGCCGAGTATGGGTGCGCGACTGTACGATTGACACTTGTTCATGAGCGGGGTTGATAGAGCGGCCCTATTACACCGTCGGTGACAGCATGCATCTACGCCAGTTGCGGTACTTCGTTGCCATCGCCCGCTTGCGCCACTTCGCCAACGCGGCGGCAGAGTGCGGCGTTTCGCAACCGACGCTTTCTGCCGGACTGTCGGCGCTCGAGCAGGAGGTGGGTCACCGGTTAGTTGAGCGCGATCGCAGGTTTCTCGGGTTGACCAGTCATGGCCAGGCAATGTTGCCCTGGGCAGAGCAGATCCTTGGCGCGGTGGCCAGCATGTCCAGCTCGGTCGCGGCGAGCTCGGCCGTGCTGACGGGCGAGTTCTCGCTTGCTGCCATCCCGGCTGCGCTGCCCCTTGTGGGCCTTTTTGGCGAAGCTCTCCTGTCGCGACATCCGGGCGTGACGCTGTCGGTACGCTCGGCAACGTCGCGCGAGATCGAGCGTTCGCTCAACGCCTTCGAATGCGATGCCGGGCTTACCTATCTCGACCACGAACCGCCCGGCAACGTGCTCTCTGTGGGCCTTCATGCCGAACGCTACCTCTTCGTCTCGCGCGCCGGTTCCGGAATTGATGCAGCCGCGCCGACAAGCTGGCAGGAAGCGGCGCGGCAGCCGCTGTGCCTTCTGCACCAGGGCATGCAGTTCAGGCGTATCCTTGACGGACGGATGGCTGCAGCGGGCATCGCGATCACTCCGCGCGCGGTGGCTGACAGCTATGTGACCTTGTTCGAGCTGGTCCGCTCCGGCGGTTTCTGCACCATCGTTCCCGACACTTATGCTACCTTGCTGGCTGGCCTCGACTGGGCCCGGTTCAGCCCGCTCGACGATCCCGGAGAGACGCGGCGGATCGGCCTTGTCGTCGTCAATCGCGTGTCATTGAGCCCGATGGCGGGCGCGGCCGTCGAGATTGCACGAAGTCTGGCTGAAGAGTGATAGGTTTTATCTATCAAGCTTCGGAACTTTTGATTTGACCTTCGCTTCCATCGGATCAAGGCATTCAAGGCAATGGAACGACTGCAACAGATCATCGCCGCCCACGCATCGGCCGAAGGACCGCTCCTGCCGATCCTGCACGATGTGCAGGCCGAGTATGGCTACGTTTCGGAAGAGGCGATGCGCGCTATTGCGCAGGCGCTGAACCTCAGCCGTGCCGAAGTGCATGGCGTCGTCAGCTTCTATCATGACTTTCATGCCGAGCCGGATGCGCGGCCCGTGCTGAAGCTTTGCCGAGCCGAGGCTTGCCAGGCGCGCGGTGTGGAAGCGCTTGCGGCGGGTCTGCCGGATAATCTGCGGGTGAAGGTCGAGACAGTCTATTGCCTCGGGCTTTGCTCGGTCGGGCCGAACGCGATGGTCGGCAGCAAGGTCCACGCGCGGCTCGATGCGGCAAAGCTTGGCGCACTGGTGGAGGCGCTGGCATGACCTTGGTACGGATCAGCGATGACGCGCTTGCCCTTGCCTGCGGCGCGGACGATGTGGCGGCGGCTTTCGTGGCGTCGGGATGCACGGTCGAACGCGTGTCTTCATGGGGCATGCAGTGGCTGGAGCCGCTGGCCGAGATTGATGGTTTGGGCTTCGGGCCACTTGAGCCTGAAGATGTCGACGCTGTACTCGCGGGCACGTCGGCAAAGGCCATCGGGCGGATCGAGGATCATCCCTTCATTGCCAAGCAGCAGCGCTTTACCTTCATGCGCGCTGGCAAGACGCGGCCCTTGAGCCTTGAGGACTATGCCGCGAATGGCGGCTGGCAGGGCCTCGCCAGGGCGCGCGAGATCGGGCCGGAGGCTACCATTGCGCAAGTGACCGAGTCCGGCCTGCGCGGGCGCGGCGGGGCAGGTTTCCCGGCGGGGATCAAGTGGACGACCGTCGCCAAGGCCCAGGCAGACCGCAAGTACGTGGTCTGCAACGCCGACGAGGGTGACAGCGCGACTTTTGCCGACCGCATGGTGATGGAGGGCGATCCCTTCATGCTGGTCGAAGGCATGGCGATTGCCGCCCATGCCGTCGGCGCGCAGAAGGGCTACGTCTATATCCGCAGCGAGTATCCGCACGCGATTGCCAAGATGCAGGCGGCGGTGCGGGCCTCGGCGCATCTGGTGGCGCCGTTCGAACTGGAAGTACGCGTGGGCGCGGGCGCCTATGTCTGCGGCGAGGAAACCTCGCTGCTCAACAGCCTTGAAGGCAAGCGCGGCGAAGTGCGTGCCAAGCCGCCATTGCCTGCATTGGAAGGCCTGTTTGGCAAGCCGACCGTGGTCAACAACGTGCTGACGCTGGCAGCGGTGCCGTGGATCATGGCCAATGGCGCTGCGGCCTATGCGGCGGTGGGCTTCGGCCGGTCCAAGGGCACGATGCCGATCCAGATCGCGGGCAACGTGAAGCACGGCGGGTTGTTCGAAGTGGGCTTTGGCGTGACGCTGGGCGAGCTGGTGATGACCGTGGGCGGCGGCACGGCTTCGGGCCGTCCGGTGCGCGCGGTGCAGGTGGGCGGGCCGCTTGGGGCCTATCATTCGCCTGCCGACTTCCACCTGCCGTTCGATTACGAATCCTTTGCCGAGGCCGATGGCCTGATCGGCCATGCAGGGATCACCGTGTTCGATGATACGGCAGACATGAGCAAACAGGCCCGTTTCGCCATGGAATTCTGCGCCGCCGAATCCTGTGGCAAGTGCACGCCCTGTCGCATCGGCTCCACCCGGGGCGTCGAGCTGATCGACCGCATCCGCGCGCGCTCCGGGCGCGCACCCGACAAGGTCGAGGCGCTGCCGCAGATGCACAACGCTCAAAAGGTCGAGCGTTCGTTGGCCGACGAAATCACTCTGCTCGAAGACCTGTGCGAGACGATGAAGTTCGGCTCGCTCTGCGCTCTGGGCGGCTTCACGCCCTATCCGGTGCTGTCGGCGCTGCGCAACTTCCCCGAGGATTTCGGCGCGGATGGGACGAAGGAAGCGGCGGAGTGATGGGGCGCGCGGACATCCTTCGACAGGCTCAGGATGAGCGGGGTCTGGTTGGACCTGTCACCTTTACCCCGCTCATGCTGAGCTTGTCGAAGCATGCCAACGCAACTGTTGCGCCATGATCCTCGGCGCAGTCCTCGCCGGTGGCCGGTCCACGCGTTTCGGCAGCGACAAGGCGCTGGCGGAGCTGGGTGGGCGTACGCTGCTGGCGCGGGCGGTCGAGGCACTGGAGGCGCAGTGCGATGCGGTGATCGTCGTCGGACGTGAAGATGCGCCTGCGCCGACGCTGCCCGACTGGCCGCGCGCGGATATGGGGCCGCTGGGCGGAATTGCCGCCGCGCTCCATCATGCCTGCGATGCGGGGTATGACGATGTGCTGACCTGCTCGGTCGACAGCGTGGGACTGGCCGACGATCTGGTGGCGCAGTTGGCCCCGGCACCTGCCTATTGCGAAAGCCAGCCTGTAATCGGGCTGTGGCCAGCCAGCGCCTCGGCCACGCTCGATGCCCTGCTGACCAGCGATGGTCGTCATTCCATGCGCGCCTTCGCAACAAGCATCGGGGCGCGGGCGGTGCGCTTTTCCGAAAATCCTGCTAATATCAATACACCGGCGGACCTGATGACCGCCGAGGAGCGATCCCATGGGTTATGAACGCCAGGCCGATTTCGGCACCCCGGAAGTCCGCAGCGACACAGAAGTGACCTGCCAGATCGACGGGCGCGAGGTTACCGTGCCCGCTGGCACCACGGTGATGCGCGCCGCTGCGCTGACCGGCGGTTCGATCCCGAAGCTTTGTGCAACCGACAACCTCAAGCAGTTCGGCTCGTGCCGCTTGTGCCTTGTCGAGATCGATGGAATGCGCGGCACGCCAGCATCCTGCACCACCCCTGTCTCGGAAGGCATGAAGGTCCGCACCCAGACCCCGCGCCTGCAGAAGCTGCGCAAGGGGGTGATGGAACTCTACATCTCCGACCACCCACTCGATTGCCTGACCTGCAGCGCCAACAACGATTGCGAGTTGCAGGATCAGGCTGCCGCCGTGGGCCTGCGCGACGTGCGCTATGGCTATGAGGGCGAGAACCATCTGGGCGAAAGACCGGACATCTCGAACCCCTACTTCGATTTCGATCCTTCTAAATGCATCGTCTGCTCGCGCTGCGTGCGCGCCTGCGACGAAGTGCAGGGCACGCTGGCGCTGACCATCGAGGGGCGCGGGTTCGAGAGCAAGGTTTCTGCGGGCCTCGCCTCCGACAATTTTCTGTCCTCCGAATGCGTTTCGTGCGGTGCCTGCGTGCAGGCCTGCCCGACCGCGACCTTGCAGGAAAAGGCGGTCAAGGAAATCGGCAAGCCCGAGCGCGCGGTGGTCACCACATGCGCCTATTGCGGCGTCGGCTGCACCTTCCGCGCCGAGATGCGCGGCGAGCAACTCGTACGCATGGTGCCGTGGAAGGACGGCAAGGCCAACCGCGGCCACTCCTGCGTCAAGGGCCGCTTCGCCTGGGGCTATGCCCAGCATCAGGAGCGCATCCTCTCGCCGATGATCCGCGAGTCCATCGACCAGCCTTGGCGCGAGGTTTCGTGGGAAGAGGCGCTGACTTACGCGGCGCGCGAGATCAACCGCATCCGCGATACCTTTGGGCGCAATGCGCTGGGCGGCATCACCTCCAGCCGCTGCACCAACGAGGAGACCTTCCTCGTCCAGAAGCTGATTCGCGCCGGGTTCGGCACCAACAACGTCGATACCTGCGCGCGGGTGTGTCACTCGCCCACCGGTTATGGCCTCAAGACCACGTTCGGCACCTCGGCGGGCACGCAGGACTTCGACAGCGTCGAGGACAGCGACGTCATCCTCGTGATCGGCGCCAACCCCACTGACGGGCATCCCGTCTTTGCCAGCCGCATGAAGCGGCGCTTGCGGCAGGGTGCCAGGCTGATCGTGATCGATCCGCGCCGCACCGATCTGGTCCGCTCACCGCATATCGAGGCGGACTACCACCTGCCGCTGCGCCCCGGCACCAATGTCGCGATCCTTACCGCGATTGCGCACGTGATCGTGACCGAAGGCCTCGCCAACGAAGCTTTCATCCGCGAGCGGTGCGACTGGGATGAATACCAGCACTGGGCTGAATTCGTCTCGGCAGAGCGCAACAGTCCCGAATTTCTCTCGCCCGTAATCGGCGTCGATCCCGAAGCCATTCGCGGAGCTGCGCGCCTGTATGCCACGGGCGGCAATGGGGCGATCTACTACGGTCTTGGCGTGACCGAGCACAGCCAGGGCTCCTCTACCGTCATGGCCATCGCCAACCTTGCCATGGCGACCGGCAACATCGGCCGACGCGGCGTGGGCGTGAATCCCTTGCGCGGGCAGAACAACGTGCAGGGTGCCTGCGACATGGGTTCTTTTCCGCACGAGCTTTCCGGCTACCGCCATGTCTCGGATGCGGCGACGCGGGACCTGTTCGAGGCCGAATGGGGCGTGAAGATCGATCCCGAACCGGGCCTGCGCATTCCCAACATGCTCGATGCCGCAACCGACGGGCAGTTCAAGGCGATCTACATCCAGGGCGAGGACATCCTGCAGTCCGACCCCGATACCAAACACGTGGCGGCGGGCCTTGCCGCGATGGAATGCGTGATCGTCCACGACCTGTTCCTCAACGAGACCGCGAACTACGCGCACGTGTTCCTGCCGGGATCGACCTTCCTCGAAAAGAACGGCACCTTCACCAACGCCGAACGCCGCATCCAGCCGGTGCGCAAGGTGATGGAGCCCCTAAATGGACCAAAGGGGCACGGCTACGAGGACTGGCAGGTCACGCAGGAACTGGCCCGCGCAATCGGGCTGGACTGGAACTACACTCACCCCAGCGAGATCATGGACGAGATTGCGCGGCTGACGCCGACGTTCTCGGGCGTGAACTACAAGCGGCTGGATGCCGAGGGGTCGCTGCAGTGGCCCGTGAACGACAAGGCACCCGATGGCTCCCCGATCATGCACATCGATGGTTTCGTTCGGGGCAAGGGCAAGTTCGTGGTGACCGACTACGTACCGACCGACGAGCGTACCGGCCCGCGCTTTCCGCTGCTGCTCACCACCGGGCGCATCCTCAGCCAGTACAACGTCGGCGCGCAGACGCGGCGCACGGCGAACGTGGTCTGGCATGAGGAGGATCTGCTCGAAATCCATCCCACCGATGCCGAGAACCGTGGCCTCAAATCCGGCGACTGGGTGAAGCTCGCCAGCCGCTCGGGTGAAACCACGCTGCGGGCGCTGGTGACCGATCGCGTCGCTCCCGGCGTGGTCTATACCACCTTCCACCACCCGGCGACGCAGGCCAACGTGGTGACCACCGACTATTCGGACTGGGCCACCAACTGCCCCGAATACAAGGTCACGGCGGTGCAGATCACGCCCTCCAACGGCCCCACCGAGTGGCAGGAGGACTATGAGGCGCAAGCCACGCTCTCGCGCCGTATCGTCGGCCACGAAGGCGCGATGGAGCCTGCCGAATGAGTGGACACACAGTTGAAAAGCTCGCCTACATGGCCAACCAGATCGCGCGCAATCTGGTGCATGATGACAAGCCCGTCGCTGCTGTCGCCGATCACATCACCGCGTTCTGGACGCCGCGCATGATCGACATGCTGCTGGCCGAAGGCGGCGCTGGGCTCGATCCGGTGGCGGCCGAGGCCATGCAGCGGGTGCAGGCGGCGCGGGTGGCTGATGCCGGTTGAAGGTGCGCGCGAGGTCGGCTTCCGCGAGCACTTCGCCGATGGCTCCCCGGCGCGCAGCATCTCTCGCGACGTGATCGACGAGGCGCCCGTCGCCGTCGAGATCAATGGCCTTGGCTACGCGGTGATGATGGCCACGCCCACCGACCTTGAAGACTACGCGCTGGGCTTCTGCCTGTCGGAACAGCTCATTGCATCGCCTGCCGAGTTCCTTTCCGCACAGGCCGCGCCAGTCGAAGCCGGTGGCTGGATGCTGCGCGTGCAACTCGCCGCATCGGGTGCTGCCCCCCTGCTCGAACGCGCCCGCCTGCGTCTGGCCGAGGGTAGTTGCGGGTTGTGCGGCATCGAAAGCCTCGAACAGGTCATGCGACCGCTGGTCCCAGTGATATCGCGGATCGAGGTTAGTCCGGATGCGATGTTCCGCGCCACTTCGGCGCTGCGCGAGCATCAGGTTCTGGGACGGGCGACCGGCGCTGCCCATGCCGCCGCGCTCTGCACGCCGGATGGCACGATCGTGCTGGTGCGCGAGGACGTCGGCCGCCACAACGCGCTCGACAAGCTGCTGGGCGCGGCTGCTCGTGCTGGCCTCAACGTTTCGGCACACTTCATCCTGCTGACTGCACGCTGCAGTTTCGAGCTGGTGCAGAAGGCGGTGATCGCGGGTGTGCCGTTGCTCGTGACGATCTCGGCCGCCTCGACCCTTGCCGTGGAACAGGCTGCGGCCCATGGCCTCAGACTGGTCAGTCTGGCCCGGAAGGACAGTCTGCTCGAATCCTGAACCTTGCCCTTCCGCTGCCGGACAAACCGTCTAACATGCGAGCGACCCGGGATCGAAGGTCGGGGTCGGAGGTTTTCGGGGGCTATGGGACACATCGCTTCGCCGGATTCGCAACCCTTTGCCGTCCGGCGCAAGAACGGGCGTGACCGGGCGCTGCCTGCAACGCTTGCGCTGTGCCTGCATCTGCTTGTGCTGTGGGGCGTCATCCATGGCTTCGGCGGAGTGCCCGCGATGACCGGGACCGAGGCCGATCCTTTCACCACGCGCACCTTCGACGTCCCTCTCGAAAAGCCCAAGCCCAGCCCCACTCCCACGACGCCGGAACCCGCAGGCGCATCGGGAGAGGAAGGCCGCAAGGCAAAGGCCAAGCCCGTCGTCGCCCGCGCCCGGCTTCCTTCGCGTCCCGAACCCGCGCCGCCTGTCGCTTCCACCGGCAACGATGTCCGCTCGGGCGCTGCGGCGCAGGGTCAGGGCACCGGCGGGGGTGGCGAGGGTATGGGGACGGGGAGCGGAGCCAGTGGCAACGGCTCGGGTGGGGGGCTCGCTCGCAAGGCTGAGAAAATCGCCGGCGATATCCGTTCGACCCGCGATTACCCGACGAAGAGCCAGCAGGAGCGCATCGGGAAGCGCGTCGTCATCCTGCTTGAGGTCAGCGCCGAGGGGCGGGTTACGGGGTGCCGCGTGTGGCGGGCCAGCGGTGTCCCCGAGGCCGACGCGGTGACTTGCCACCTTGCCAGCGAGCGCTTCCGCTTCCGTCCTGCGACCGATGCAGAAGGAAGGCCGGTAGCCTCGACTTACGGCTGGGAGCAGCGCTGGTTCGCGCCTTGACGCCGATTATGCTGCGCTGCATTCAGGGCGCGCAGTGGTCTCGAATCACAATAATGATGGAATGACAGGGATTTGCGGCAGGCTGCGCGATTGGCGCGGCATTCTTGTTGCATCGCAATGCAACCGGATCGCCCCCGCTGCGTTGGTTCATCGAGAGTAAAGTTTCCGCGCCTTCGTGGTTGCTTCAGCTATTCGGAAGACCAGCACGCCATGACCACCATCGACTTCGCGTCCGGACCAGGTGAGACCTCGGCTCCCGGCGTCCTGTCCTTCTTGCGCCGTACGCAGGGCGCGCCCGCCTGCCGGGTTGCCCTCATTGGCGGCTTTGCGCCACGCAAGTGTGGCATCGCGACTTTCACCACTGACATCTACGAGCAACTGGCCGCGCACCACAGCGAAGTGGCCGTCGATCTGCATGTGATCGACGATCCACGCTCGCCGCTGACTTATGGCCCTGCGCGCAGCGTGATCCGCGCCGATTGCGCCGACGATTACCGCGCCGCCGCGCGCCGCATGAACGAGGATGGCGTCGACGCCGTCTGGCTCCAGCACGAGTACGGCATATTTGGCGGCGAGGCTGGTGACATGGTGCTCGAACTGGTCGACCGCGTGGCGGCACCGCTGATCGTCACGCTCCACACCGTGCTGGCCGAACCGTCAGCCCGTCAGCGCGAGGTCATCGAGCATCTCCTGCGTCGGGCTTCGCGGGTGATGGTCATGTCGCAGCACTCGATGGGGCTGTTGCAGACCCTCTACCGGGTCCAGGCCGAGCGCATCGCGGTGATCCCGCATGGCGCGCCGGATCGCCCGCTGCGTAACACGTCGGACCGCAAGGCGCGGCTGGGTCTCGAAGGCCGCCGCGTGATGATGACATTCGGCCTGCTGGGTCCCGGCAAGGGGCTCGAAACGGTGATCGAGGCGCTGCCCGCCATCGTCGAGAACCATCCCGACGTGGTCTATCGGATCGTCGGCGCGACGCACCCCAATCTCGTTGCCACCGAGGGCGAGAGCTACCGTGAAGGCCTTGCCGCGCTTGCCGAGAGCCTTGGCGTCGGGGACAACGTGCAGTGGGACAACCGCTTTCTCGACCTCGGCGAACTGCTCGATCAGATCGAGGCCTGCGATATCTATCTCACGCCATATCCGAACATGCAGCAATCGACCTCGGGCACGCTGAGCTATGCCGTGGCGCTGGGCAAGGCCGTGGTCTCGACGCCCTATGTCCACGCTCGCGAACTTCTGGCCGGTGGCGTGGGCGTGCTGGTCGAGCCGCGCCAGGCCGATGTCATCGCTGCAGCGGTCAACCGCCTGCTCGATGATCCGGACGAGCTGCGCGCCGTGCAGCATCGCGCGTGGACCAAGGGCCGCGAGACGATCTGGCCGCGGTTCGCCGCTGCCGCGCGTGCGCTGGTGGAAAGTGTCGTGGTGCGCCCAGTACGTAATGCGCCGCTTCTCGCGACCCCCGGCTTCTTCGGCGTCACCGCGATGAGTGACAGCACCGGCATCTTCCAGCATTCGATCGGCACCGTGCCCGACCGCCGCCACGGCTATTGCCTTGATGACAACGTGCGCGCGCTGATGCTGATGGGCGTGGCCGATGCCGTGCCGCTGGCCGAGCGGCAGCGCTGGGCCACGGTCTACGCCTCGTTCATCCAGCACGCCTGGAACCCTGACCGTCGCGCTTTCCGCAACTTCATGAACTTTGACCGGACATGGTGCGAGCCGGTTGGATCGGGTGACAGCAACGGCCGTACCGTCTGGGCCCTTGGTGGCGCGATGAACAACGCGCCTGATGAAGGCCTGCGCCATTGGGCCGCGCAGTGGTTCGATATTGCGCTTGCCCCCGTCGCTGCGATGGAAGCGCCGCGCACGGTGGCGTTCGTCATGCTCGGCTGCATCGAAGCCCTACGCGCCAATCCCGGCCATGCCGGCGCGCGCGAAAGCCTGCGACATGGCGGCGAACTGCTGGCCAACCTGCTAGAGGCGGGACGACGTCCCGACTGGGCCTGGTTCGAAGCGGTGCTCGGTTACGACAATCCCCGCCTGTCGCAGGCGCTGATTGGCGCCGGGCGGGTGATGAACCGTGAGGATTGGGTCGAAGGCGGTCTGTCCTCGCTGCGCTTCATCGCCCGCCAGCAGATTTCGGCGCAGGGACACTTCCGCGCGGTCGGATCCGAAACGTTCGGCAAGCCCTACCAGAACCTGCCTTTCGACCAGCAACCGCTCGAAGCGTGGGCTGCAGTCGACGCTGCCGCGGCGGCATATGCCGTCACCGGAGACGCAGGGTGGTTGCGCCATGCCGAGACCGCCTATCGCTGGTTCCTCGGCGGAAATGACCGTGGCGAAGTGCTGGGCGACATCACTACGGGACGCTGCCGTGACGGCGTGACTCCGCAGGGCGTCAATCTCAATTGCGGCGCGGAATCGATCCTGGCGTTCCAGCTTGCGCACTATGCGCTGGCCGCAATCGCTCGTCGTCCGCGAACAATGCCTGGCACTCAGGAACCTAATGCCTCTGATACCATTGCCTTGAAGATCAACAGCAAGGGTACGCAGCAGCTTGCGGGTGCTTGAACAGAGGCTTCACGCCGATCCATCGCGGGTCGTGCTTCGTCCGTTTCATCTTGGGTGGCAGGGTCCGGGGGGCTCCGGTGCCCGGGCGCGCAAGCTCGTGTCCGATGTCGTCTCGTTGACATCCGAGGAGGCGGACGAGGAATACGCCCGCGTCCTTCACGATTTCGAGGAACGTCATTGGCAGACCGAGCAACTGTTCGAGGAGCGCTACCGCCAGATCGAGGCGGTGCTGCACCTTGACGGTTCGGGTCTTTCGATCCGGCGCAAGCGGTTGATCGGGGCCTACTTCTGCCACGAATACACTTATGCTGCCGCGGCGCTGATGAATCCAAGCATCGTGCCCCATCCCGACCAGACGGGAATGGGCGGCGGCGCAGTGCGCTTCGTGATGAGCCTGCGCGCTGTGGGCGAGGGGCACATCAGCTCGATCGTGTTCCGAGAAGGCATTACACTGCCCGATGGCGCGTTCGAACTCTGGCCGCAAAGCCACTTCGCCACGGCCATGCTGCCTGATGACAGCCTGACCGTGTGCAAGGGCGAAGACTGTGCGGTCACGCTCCATCGGCACATGGAAAGCACGCTGTCGAACAGCGTGGTCTTCCCGGTGACAGAGCAGCAGCGCGGCGGGCTCGAGGACCTGCGGCTTGTGCGGTTTGATCATGGCGGCGGTGACTACGAATGGATCGGCACCTATACCGCCTATTCGGGTTCGGCGATCCGCTCGGAACTGCTGCGTACGCGCGATTTTCGCTCTATCGTGCTGGAGCCGATCTTCGGAAGGGCAGGTCGCAACAAGGGCATGGCGCTGTTCCCGCAGAAGATTGGCGGGCAGTATTGCATGGTCGGGCGACAGGACGGAAAGAACCTCTTCCTGCTGCGCTCGGACAACCTCGATCGCTGGGACGACGACGGCGTCTTGCTAATGGAGCCTGAATTCCCATGGGAATTTGTCCAGATCGGCAACTGCGGCAGCCCGATCCTGACCGATGAAGGTTGGCTCCTGCTGACTCATGGCGTTGGCGCGATGCGCAAGTATGCACTCGGGTGTGCGCTGCTTGACCGGGACGATCCGTCGAAAGTCATTGCCCGATCAAGCAAGCCGCTGCTCACCGCGATAGACGCCGATCGCTTCGGCTATGTTCCGAACGTCGTCTATACCTGCGGTGCTCTGCTAGTGGAGGACCAATTGCTTGTGCCTTACGGCATCTCCGACAGCGCGGTTGGCTTTGCCACCACTTCAGTTCGAGAATTGCTGGCAAGGCTGGACTCCACCCGCTAGTAAAAGGTTCGCGCTGCGCTGCAGCAAGGCATATCAAGGCAGTCGATGACCCAGACAGTTCCTGTGATTCTGTGCGGTGGCAGTGGCACCCGCCTGTGGCCCCGCTCTCGCAAGGTGAAGCCCAAGCCGTTCCTTCCTCTGGTGGGCGAAGATACCCTGTTCCGGGCCACCGTGCTGCGCTGCCCCGCGGCAGATGGCTTCGGTGATCCCGTCGTGGTCACGGGCGCTGCCCACCTCGCGCATGTCGAAGAGCAGCTTCCCGATGTTGCGCATACCCACATCATTGTGGAGCCCGAGGCGCGCAATACCGCTGCTGCGATTGCGCTTGCCGCGCTGACCTTGCCTGAAGACGCGGTGATGCTCGTTTGCCCGAGCGATCATCATATCGGTGATTGCGACGCCTTCCGCGCCGCTGCGCACGAGGCTGCTACGCTGGCGCGGGCTGGCTGGCTCGTGTCCTTCGGCATCGTCCCCACGGCGCCTGAGACCGGCTTCGGCTATCTCAAGCAGGGGCCGGTGATCGAAGGGTCGGGCGGCAGACAGGTCGAGCGCTTCGTCGAAAAGCCCGATCTTTCCCGCGCGATGGAGTTCCTGACCAGCGGCGAATACGCCTGGAACGGCGGCATCTTCGCGTTCCAGGTCGGGACCTTTCTTGAAGAACTGGGCCGTCACCGCCCGCAGATCCTTGCCGCAGTGCGGGAAGCGGTGACCAAGGGCACAGCCGATGGCATGCGCTTCCATCCCGATGGTGCGGCCTTCGCCAAGGTGCCAAGCGAATCCGTCGATTACGCGGTCATGGAAAACACCGACCGTGCGGCCATGGTCCCGGCTACGATGGCGTGGTCCGACATCGGCAACTGGCAGGCGCTCCACGAAGCGCAGGAGCGCGACGAAGCGGGCAATTCCGTCCGCGGGCGGGCGGAACTGAAGGATTGCAGCAACGTACTCGTTATGAGTGACGGCCCCCGCGTTTCGGTGGTGGGCGCGTCGAACCTCATGATCGTCGTCGATGGCGACGAGGTCCTCGTCTGCACGCCCGAAGGGGCGCAAGGCGTGGGCAAGCTTTCGGGAGCTGCGAACCAGTGACGTTGTTGCCCCGGCGCATGGTCGAGAAGCCCTGGGGCAAGGACATCCTGCCCCCGCCTTTCGAAGCCGAAAGCGGCCGGAGCATTGGCGAGATCTGGTTCGAACCGCCGCCCGAGCTTTCATCGATTCTGGTGAAGTACATCTTCACCAGCGAAAAGCTCTCGGTGCAGGTCCACCCCAGCGATGCCCAGGCCGAAGCGCTGAGCGAGAATGATTGCGGCAAGGAGGAATGCTGGCTTGTCCTCGACGCCGAACCGGGCGCACGCCTCGGCATCGGCTTTGGCGAGCCGCTCGATGCCGCAGCCATGCGCGCCGCAGCGCTCGATGGCAGCATCGAAGGCCTGATGGAATGGCACCCGGTCAGGCGCGGCGATTTCTTCTACATTCCGGCGGGCACGGTCCACGCCATCGGTGCGGGAATCAGCCTGATCGAGATCCAGCAGAACAGCGACATCACATATCGCCTCTATGACTACGGCCGCCCGCGCGAACTCCATCTCGACAAGAGCATCGCCGTGGCCAAGGGCGAGCCTTACAAGTCTGACCTTCGCCGCCATGACACGCTCGCCGCCGCGTCCGAACTTGCAAACGGCAAGTACTTCACAGCCGATTGCGTAATCGGTGAACCCTCGGACCGGGTCAGGGGGGGCTATGCCGGACCCTGTCTCGTGATCCCGGTGAGCGAGGCGGTCGCAGTCGCAGGTGAGACAGTCGATGTCGGACAATGCGCCTTGGCTTCAGGCATCGCGGCGATTGCCTTCGCCCCTGAAGGAACCTGCCTTCTCGTCCGGCCTGCCTGACGGGGCCACCCCTGGAAAAAGGGTGGAGCGCAAACGTAATGATATCTTGTAACATCGTTTGACGCAGCGTATGGAGCCGCCAGCGCCGCACGCCCGCAAAGGCCGGCGGCAAGGTCGCTTTCATGCAAGGATTATCCATGCGTCTTTCCGCTCTTCTCCTCGGTGCCGCATTTCTCAACGTACCGGCCATGGCCCAGCAAGCTCCTGCGCCCGCGGCCGACGAACAGACCGACAGCCACGCGCAGACGCCGCCGCAAATCGTCGTGACCGCCGCATTCAACCGCGACCGGGCTGACATAATCTCCGGCGTTTCGGTGCTGCAGGGCCAGGAACTCGCCCAGTCGATCCGCCCGACCATCGGCGAGACGCTTGATCGCACACCCGGCGTTTCGGCCACCTCGTTCGGCCCCAACGCCTCGCGCCCGGTACTGCGCGGCCTGCAGGGCGAGCGCGTGCGCATCCTGACCGACGGCATCGGCGCGTTCGACGTCTCGAACACCAGCGCCGACCATGCCGTGGTGATCGACCCGCTACTGGCAGAACGCATCGAAGTTCTGCGCGGCCCCGCCACTTTGCTATTCGGCTCCTCGGCCATCGGCGGCGTGGTCAACGTGATCGACAAGCGCATCCCGCGCGTCGTCCCCGATGAAGCCGCCCATGTAGACGCCATGGCGACCTATGGCTCTGCAGCGGACGAGCGCTCCATCGGCGGTGCAGTCGACGTGCCGGTGGGCGACAAGTTCGTCGTCCACGCCGACGGCAGCTATCTCAAGACCGGCAACTTGCGCGTCGGCGACTACGTGCTGGCACCCTCTGCCCGCGCCGTCGCGCGTGCCAATGCCGGCACAGAAACCGCCGACCAGATCGACGAAGGCATCGACTTCGCCGCCAACGCCGCGCTCAAGGGCCGCCTGCCCAACTCCGCTGCCGAGACATGGACCGCAGGCGTCGGCGCGGCGCTGATCACCGACACCGGCAACCTCGGCATTTCCTACAGCCACTACGACAGCCTCTACGGCATCCCCACCCGCTACGCCATCCGCCCCGGCGAGGAACAGGAAGCACCCCGCCTCGACGTCAAGCAGGACCGTGTGGATCTTCGCGCCGAGGTCGAGACCGGCGGCGGCTTCCTCAAGTCGATCAAGGCCCGCGCCGGATTCGCCTCCTACCGCCACTTCGAACTGGAGCCCGATGGCGCCATCGGCACCGCCTTCTACAACAAGGGCCTCGAGGGCCGCGTCGAAATGGTCCAGGCCGATCAAGGCGCATGGAAGGGCGCAAGCGGCGTCCAGTACTTCGCGCGCGATTTCAACGTGATCGGGGATGAGGCCTTCCTGCCCAAGAGCTCCACCCAGCAGCTCGGGCTGTTCACCCTCCAGCAGATCGAACTCGGCGCGCTGAAGCTCGAAGGCGGCGCGCGCTACGAACACACCGTGCTCGAGGCCAAGCCGCTGCCCGACCAGCCGCAGTTCTTCAACGGCAAGCGCACCTTCGATACGCTTTCCGGCTCGGCGGGCGCGTCCTACGGCTTTGCCGATGGCTGGCGCTTGGGCGTCAACCTCAGCCGCACCGTCCGCGCGCCATCGGCGGAGGAACTCTTCGCCAACGGCCCCCACGCAGGCACGCAGGCCTTCGAAGTCGGCAGCCCAGATTTCAAGACCGAACGCGCCTGGGGCCTCGAAGGCGTGCTGCGCGGCTCCGGCCCCGGCTATACGCTCGAAGCCTCGGTCTATCACAACTGGTTCGACAACTTCATCTACGAGAGCCAGACCGGCGCGGTCGAGGACGGCTTGCCGGTGTTCCAGTTCACGCAAGGGCGGGCGCGCTACTACGGCTTCGAACTGCAGGGCACGGTCAATCTCGCCAAGGTGGGAGACTTTGATCTCGTCGCCGATGGCGTGGCCGACTATGTCCACGCGCAGATCGAAGGCGTCGGCCCCGCACCGCGCATCCCGCCCTTGCGCCTCCTTGGCGGCCTCGGCCTGAAGGGCGAGAAGCTCGATCTGCGCGGCGAGGTGGAATGGAGCGACAGCCAGCCGCGCCTCGCCAATTTCGAGACGCCCACGGCCAGCTTCACCATGGTCAATGCCGAGGTGAACTTCCGCCCATGGGGCAACGAGCGTCCGCTCTCCTTCGCGCTTTCGGCCAACAACATCTTCGATGTCGACGCCCGCCGCCATGCCTCCGTCCTCAAGGACTTCGCCCCGCTGGCAGGCCGCGACATCCGTATCAGCGCGAGGGTCAGCTTCTGAGGCCAACGGTTCATCGCAGATAAAGCCGTGGCCCATCAGTTTTCCCGCTCAGGGATAACGGTGAGGTCACGGCATGAAGCGGATAGGACTCGCAGGCGCGGCGGCATTGGTCATTCTCGGCGCAGGGCTGGCGGAAGCCCGCCCCGGCGAGCGATTGCGCGAACGCATTGCCAAGCGCATGGAACAACGCGCCGAAGGCTCTGCCAAGCGCGAACGTGCGCCGGGTGCGCAGACGTTCTCCTACGGCACCGATCCCCTGCAGGTCATGGACTTCTGGGCCCCTGTCACTATCGACATCGCCCCCAAGCCGAAGGTGCCGCTCGTGCTTTACGTCCACGGCGGCGGGTGGAAGCGCGGGAGCAAGGACACCGCGATGGGCAATGCCCTGCCCGGCCACTTGCGCGATCAGGGCTATGCCTTCGCATCGATCAACTACCGCCTCGTGCCCGCTGCCACGGTCGAACAACAGGCGAGCGACGTGGCGCAGGCGCTGGCATACCTGCTGGCCCGCGCCGATAAGCTGAACATCGATCGCAGCAAGGTCGTCATCACCGGCCACAGCGCGGGCGCACACCTCGTCGCGCTGGTCGGCACCGACGAGCAATACTTGCGCAAGGCGGGCCTGTCCTTCGCCGATATCGACGGCGTGATGCCCAACGACGGCGCGGCCTATGACGTGCCCAGGCAGATGGAACAGGCCGGCCGCATGATGGCCGATACCTATAAGCAGGCCTTCGGCACCGACCCCGCCCGCCAGAAGGCGCTATCCCCCACCTACCACGCCGCCGCCCCCAACGCCCCGCGTTTCCTCCTCCTCCATGTCCAGCGAAAGGACGGCGTGGCACAGGCGCAGGACCTCGGCGCGGCGCTGAAGAAGGCAGGCGTGAACGTCGAATACGGCAGCTTCCCCGGCACCGGCCTCCAGGGCCACGCCGAAATCAACCGCAAGCTGGGTGAGTCGGATTATCCAGCGACACCGGTGATGGATGCGTGGTTGAAGGGGGTGTTTGCGCGGTAGTCAAAATCCTCCCCGATTTTACCGCAGGTGCAAATGGGGAGGGGGACCGCCAGCGAAGCTGGTGGTGGAGGGGGAAAGAAACCCCTCCGTCATTCGCTGCCGCGAATGCCACCTCCCCGTTTGTCCTTCGGAAAAACAGGGAGGATTGGTGCTGCGTTCAAACCTTGACCGGCCCGCTAACCCCCAGAACATGCGTGCAGCCCAACCCCTGCGCACTGTCCACATCGCTCAACGCCGCCACGGTGCGCCAGCCAATCGACCGCAACCGCGCTGCCTCATCACGATCATGCCCCAGCGGAAGGAACACGCGATCCTCCGGCGTTTCGCTGGCCGAGAGCAGGTCGATCAGCGCGTCGGGGTAGAGCGAGAACCCGGTCGCCGCCTCGTCCTTGCCGTTCCCCGCAATGCGATAGGTACCGCCGCGTCCCACTGGCCCGCGCGCGCCTTCGGCGTAGAGGGTGAAACCGAACCAGGTCTGGTATTCGAAGCCGTGGCGCTCGCTGGGATCGAGCGTCAGCCGCGCTGCGCCGTTCAGGCTCGCGGCGATCTGCCTGAGCGCGGCGATGCGCGAGGCGAGCGCACCGCCCGCGTCGATTTCGCACAGCTTCTCGATGGCGCTGTCGAACTCGCCGGTGGCGTAGAGCAGCGGCACATAGGCCTCGCCGCCCACATCGCGCAGGCCGCCCGCATCCTTGGTGTCCAGCTCGCGCCGTACCGCCTCGATCTGTCCTGCCTCAAGCGGGAAGGCCTTGGCGGCCAGCGTATCGACCAGATCGGGCAGGGTGAAATCGACGCTGACGCCGCGCGCGCCTGCCGCCTGCAGGGCCTCGACCGCGATTGAGACGATCTCGGTCGCCGCCGCCAGATTGTCCGCGCCGACGAGTTCGGCACCGCACTGCAGCTTCTCGCGCGCCGGGTTCAGCCCGTCGCTCTTGATGGTCAGCACCTGACCCGCATACATCAGCCGAAGGGGGCGCGCCGCTTCGGCCAGCCGCGTCTGCGCGATGCGGCCGATCTGCGGGGTGTGATCCGAACGCAGGCCCATCATCCGCAGGCTCGACGGATCGGTGAAGCGGAACATGCGGCGGGACTGGATACCCGCCATCCGTGCGGCGAGGCTCTTTTCGAACTCGATCATCGGCGGCAGCACGCGGTCATAGCCGTGGCCGTGCATCACGTCCTGAATGCTGCGCATCACGCGCGTGGTGGTCGCCGCCTCGGCAGGCAGGCGGTCCTCAAGCCCCTCGGGCAGCAAGCTGGAATCAACGTCGGTCATGGTTGGGGCGCTTAGCGGCAAGGTAGGGAAATGTCGAACCCTCGCGTGATTTGCGAGGTTCGGCTTTGTTGTGTTTCTCGCAGAGACGCAGAGGAAACAGAGAGCGCAAAGAGGGCACTCCCGGCCGCAAGGCCGCTTCTCCCTAAAACCTCGCGTTTGGCGCGATCACCCGTTCGGAAGTGCGGCTTCGCCGCGAGCGCAACCTCTCTGCGCTCTCTGCTTCCTCTGCGTCTCTGCGAGAAACCAAAAGGCGGGCGCATTTCTGCACCCGCCCCTCGATTTCACACTGGCGTCCGATCAGACGAAGTTCAGCGCCTTGACCGTGCGGACGCCCTGGATGTCGCAGGCCTGCTTGAGCACGTCCTGCGGTACCGGGTTGTCGAGCGAGAGCAGCAGCACCGCCTCGCCACCGGCTTCGCGGCGGCCAAGGTGGAAGGTGCCGATGTTGATCTCGTTCGCGCCCAGCAGCGTGCCGATGCGGCCGATGAAGCCCGGCGCGTCGGAGTTGACGATGTAGAGCATGTCGCCGTCGAGATCGGCTTCGATGCCGATGCCGAAGATCTCGACAAGGCGCGGCTGGCCGTTGCCGAACAGCGTGCCCGCAACCGAACGTTCGCCCTGCGAAGTGCTGACGGTGACGCGCACCAGCGTGCGGTATTCGCCTTCGCGATCATGGCGCACTTCGCGCACGTCGAGCCCGCGCTCCTTGGCGAGGAACGGCGCGTTGACCATGTTCACGCTCTGCGAATACTGGCTCATCAGGCCAGCGAGCACCGCAGCAGTGATCGGCTTCTGGTTGAGCTGCGCGGCGGCACCTTCAACCTCGATGGCGATCTTGGTCAGGTTGTCGTGCGCGAGCTGGCCGACCAGCTTGCCGAGCTTTTCAGCCAGCGCCATGTAGGGCTTGAGCTTCGGCGCTTCCTCGGCCGAGAGCGAAGGCATGTTGAGCGCGTTGGTGACACCGCCGGTGACGAGGAAATCGGCCATCTGCTCGGCCACTTGCAGGGCAACGTTGACCTGCGCTTCGGTCGTGCTCGCACCGAGGTGCGGGGTGCAGATGAAGTTCGGCGTGCCGAACAGCGGCGATTCCTTGGCGGGCTCGGTCTCGAACACGTCGAGCGCGGCACCTGCCACCTGGCCCAAATCCAGCGCAGCCTTCAGCGCGGCTTCGTCGATCAGGCCGCCACGCGCGCAGTTCACGATGCGCACGCCCTTCTTGCACTTGGCGATGTTCTCGGCCGAGAGGATGTTGCGGGTCTGGTCGGTCAGCGGCGTGTGCAGCGTGATGAAGTCCGCCTTGGCCAGCAGCGTATCGAGATCGGCCTTTTCAACGCCCATTTCCACGGCGCGCTCGGGCGTCAGGAACGGGTCGAAGGCGACGACCTTCATCTTGAGGCCCAATGCGCGCGAGGCGACGATAGAGCCGATGTTGCCCGCGCCGATCAGGCCGAGCGTCTTGCCGGTCACTTCAACGCCCATGAAGCCGTTCTTCGGCCACAGGCCCGCCTGGGTCTGCGCGTTGGCTTCGGGGATCTGGCGGGCGAGCGCGAAGATCATGGCGATGGCGTGTTCGGCGGTGGTGATCGAGTTGCCGAACGGGGTGTTCATCACCACCACGCCCTTGGACGAGGCGTAGGGAATGTCGACATTGTCGACGCCGATCCCGGCGCGGCCGATGACCTTGAGGTTGGTGGCGGCATCGAGGATCGCCTTGGTCACCTTGGTGGACGAGCGGATGGCGAGGCCATCGTACTCGCCGATGCGCGCGATCAGCTGTTCAGGCGTCTCGCCGGTGATCACATCAACGTCGCAGCCCATCTCGGTAAAGATGCGGGCGGCATTGGGGTCCATCTTGTCGGAAATGAGAACCTTGGGCTTGGTCATGTTTCGATCCAATCCGTGCGTCCCCGCGAAGACGGGGACCTTGATGTTGTTACGCGGGGGTAATTGCGTGCCGGGGGAGGCCCCCGCTTTCGCGGGGGCGCAAGTCCCCACAAATCAGGCCGCGGCGAGTTCCGCCTTGGTCGTCTCGTAGGCCCAGTCGAGCCACGGGCCGAGGTCGGCGATGTCCTCGGCGTTGACGGTCGCGCCGCACCAGATGCGCAGGCCAGCCGGGGCATCGCGGTAACCGGCGATGTCGTAGGCTGCGCCCTGCTTTTCGAGGAGGGCTGCAAACTTCTTGATGAAGTCAGCATCCGCGCCTTCGACCGAGAGGCAGACCGAGGTCTTCGACCGGGTCGCTTCGTCAGCGGCGAGGTGCGAGAGCCACGAACGCTCTTCAACGATCTTGTTCAGCGCTGCCGCATTGGCATCACTGCGCGCCTGCAGGCCCTTCAGCCCGCCAAGGTCCTTCGCCCATTCGAGTGCGAAGATCGCGTCTTCGACCGCGAGCATCGAGGGGGTGTTGATCGTCTCGCCCTTGAACACGCCTTCGGCCAGCTTGCCCTTGGAAACAAGGCGGAACACCTTGGGCAGCGGCCATGCTGGCGTGTAGGTTTCAAGCCGTTCGACAGCGCGGGGGCCGAGGATCAGCACGCCGTGGCCGCCTTCGCCGCCAAGGACCTTCTGCCAGGAGAAGGTGGCAACGTCGATCTTCGACCAGTCGATGTCGTAGGCGAAGACTGCCGAGGTGGCATCGGCGAAGGACAGGCCCTCGCGGTCAGCAGGGATGAAATCGGCGTTCGGCACGCGCACGCCCGAAGTGGTGCCGTTCCAGGTGAACAGCACGTCGTTCGACCAGTCAATCGCGTTCAGATCGGGGATCTGGCCATAATCGGCGCGCAGGATCGTGGGATCGAGCTTCAGCTGCTTGGCGGCATCGGTGACCCAACCTTCACCGAACGATTCCCATGCCAGCGTCGTGACGGGGCGGGCGCCCAGCATCGTCCACATCGCCATCTCGAAAGCGCCGGTGTCAGACCCCGGAACGATGCCGATACGGTGCGTATCGGGCAGCTGCAGCACTTCGCGCATCAGGTCGATGCAGTACTGCAGGCGCGTCTTGCCGATCTTGGCGCGGTGTGACCGGCCCAGCGATTCGGTGGCGAGCTTTTCGGGGGAGTATCCGGGCGGCTTGGCGCAGGGGCCGGACGAGAAATAGGGGCGCGCAGGCTTGCGAGCCGGAATCGTAGCAGACATGTAGTCTCTCCTTACAGAGAGCACGCGCGGCGTTGGGACCGCGTGGCCCGCCGGCCGCTCTAGTGAGGCGCGGGCGAATGTCAAACCATTCCGTTTCCAACTCTCCTGAACTCTAGGGCAACTCTCCCCCAACTCTTCAGGGCAAAGGGCCAACTCCCCTGAGCAAACGCCCTATTTCTCGAGGGTCTCGGCAAGCATCGCGGCGGTGCGTGGACCCGACCAGTCATGCGCCCCGATCATCCGCCAGACTTCCTTGCCTTGCGCATCGTAAAGCACCGTCGTCGGCAGCATTCCCGTCGCGTAGAAGAAGCCGAGGTTGTTTTCGGTGTCGAGCCAGGGTTCGAGCTTGGCGAACTTCTTCTCAGCGTAGAACGGCGCGACCTTGGCCCCGCCTTCGATGTCTTGCGATACCGTGAGGACGCGGAGTTTTCCGGCGTTGTCGGCGGCCAGCTTGTCGAGCATCGGCATTTCGAGGACGCAGGGGCCGCACCAGGTGGCCCAGAGGTTGACGAGGACCGGCGTGCCTTTGAGATCGCGCAGTTTCAGCGTCTTGCCCGACGGGTCCGTCACGGTGAAGTCGGGCATGTCCTTGCCGCGGTTGGCGATGTCGAGCGTGCCGTTGAATTCGCCCTTTGCGGCAGATTCCGTAGGTGCCGTGCTGCTCTGCGGTTGCGAGTCGGGCGCGGCTTGCCTATCGCACCCCGCGACGGCGAGCGCCGGGACCAGCATCAGCACTTTCAGTGAACGGACGGACATGGGCGACAATTCGGGCTCCAACCAGATGTGGGGCGGGCGCTTCGCAGGCGGTCCCTCGGCGATCATGCGCGAGATCAATGCCTCGATTCCCTTCGACAAGGCCTTGTGGCGGCAGGACATCGCCGCGTCAAAGGCCCATGTGGACATGCTCGGCGCGCAAGGCATCGTCTCGGCCGAGGATGCGTCGCTGATCGCCAGCGGGCTGGATCAGGTTGCGGCAGAGTACGAGGCCAACGGGGTGCCCGAGAACTGGGACCTCGAAGACATCCACATGACCACCGAAAGCCGCCTTGCCGAACTGATCGGCCCGGCGGCCGGGCGTCTGCACACTGCACGCAGCCGCAATGATCAGGTTGCCACCGACTTCCGCCTTTGGGTGCGCGATGCGATGGATCAGGCCGAGCTTGGCCTGAAGCAGCTGCAACTCGCGCTGGTCTCCCGCGCGGGCGAGCATTCGGGCAGCATCATGCCCGGCTTCACGCACCTGCAGACCGCGCAGCCGGTGACGCTCGGCCACCACCTCATGGCCTATTACGAGATGATCGGGCGCGACCGCTCGCGCTTTGCCGATGCGCGGGTGCGGATGAACCGCAGCCCGCTGGGTGCGGCGGCGCTGGCCGGCACCGGCTTTCCCATCGATCGCTTCCGCACCGCCGAGGCGCTGGGCTTTGACGGGCCGACCGACAACAGCCTCGATTCCGTGTCCGACCGCGACTTTGCGCTCGATTACCTGATGGCCGCCGCGCAGTGTTCGCTGCACCTTTCGCGGCTGGCCGAAGAGTTCATCATCTGGGCGAGCCAGCCCTTCGGCTTCGTGACGCTGCCCGACAGCCTATCGACCGGCAGCAGCATCATGCCGCAGAAGAAGAACCCCGATGCCGCAGAACTGGTGCGTGGCCATTCGGGGCGGATCGTCGGGTGCCTGACCGCGCTGATGATCACGATGAAGGGCCTGCCGCTGGCCTATTCGAAGGACATGCAGGACGATAAGCCGCCGGTCTTCGAAGCCGCGAGCCTGCTCGCCCTGTCCATCGCGGCGATGACCGGGATGGTGGCCGAGGCGACGTTCCGCACCGACCGGATGCGCGCTGCCGCCGAACTCGGCTATGCCACGGCTACGGACCTTGCCGACTGGCTGGTGCGGCAGGCCAACATCCCGTTCCGTGAGGCGCACCACATCACCGGCTCTGCGGTGAAACTTGCCGAATCGCGGGGCATCGCGCTCGATCAGCTCTCGATCGAGGACCTGAAAGCCATCGACGAGCGTATCGACGATCGCGTCTATGCCGCGCTTTCGGTCGAGGCGAGCGTGGCGGCGCGTTGCAGCCATGGCGGAACCGCGCCGGACGAGGTAAGGAAGCGCGTGGCCCAAGCGCGCGTGGCGCTGGGGCTGGAGGAATCGGCTTGAAGCTCTCGCGCACTTTTCTGATCGGCACATTTGGCGCGCTCGCCTTGGCGGGGTGCGGCAATCGGGCCGAACTGAAACTGGCGCCGGACCAGACGCCGCCGCCGATCCCCTATGGCCGCGAGGTCCAGCCGGGCGCGGACGACCTGCTCAAACCCCCCGCGCAGGCAGCCCCTGCGCGCAATGTCGAGCCGCGTCGCCGCTCGCAGGATCGCGAAGACGATCCTTTCGACCTGCCTCCCGAAGACTGAGTTACTCCGATGGACCATTTTGAACTGAATAACGGCGTTCTCCATGCCGAGAACGTGCCCCTGCCGGTGATCGCGGCGGAAGTCGGCACGCCTGTCTATGTCTATTCGCGCGCCACGTTGACGCGCCACGCCCGCGTATTCCGCGATGCGCTGGGCGTGCTGCGCGATGTGAAGATCGCCTTTGCGGTGAAGTCCAACCCGAACCTTGCCGTGCTCAAGGTGCTGGCCGCCGAAGGCTATGGCGCCGATGTCGTCTCGGGCGGCGAAATGGAGCGCGCGCTGGCGGCTGGCATGGTGCCCGATGGCATCGTGTTTTCCGGCGTTGGCAAGACCGCTGCCGAGATGCGCCGTGGCCTCGAGGCCGGGATCGGCCAGTTCAACCTCGAGAGCGAGGAAGAAGGTCTGGAACTGGCGGAAATCGCCGCGTCCATGGGCAAGGTCGCCTCGGCAGCGCTGCGCGTGAACCCGGACGTTGACGCCGGAACGCACGGCAAGATCTCCACCGGCAAGGCCGAGAACAAGTTCGGCGTTCCGTTCGACCGTGCCGCCGCGATCTATGGCCGTCTGGCGACGACGCCGGGTCTCAACATGCGGGGGCTCACGCTGCACATCGGTAGCCAGCTGTCCAAGCTCGAGCCACTGGAAGCCGCCTTCAACAAGGTCGGCGGGCTGATGGAAGAGATCCGCGCGGCGGGCCACACCGTCACGCACATGGACCTCGGCGGCGGCGTGGGTGTGCCCTACAAGGCGGGCGAGGTTTTCCCGCAGCCTGCCGAATATGCCGCGATGGTCGCGCGCGTGACCGGCAATTGGGGCGTGACGCTGATGTTCGAACCGGGCCGGGTGATCACCGGCAACACCGGCGTGCTGGTGACCGAAGTCATCCGCGTGAAGGAAGGTGCGAGCAATCCGTGGGTCGTGGTCGATGCAGCGATGAACGATCTGGCGCGCCCGGCGCTCTATGATGCGTGGCATGATTTCGTCGCCGTCGAGCCGAAGGGCGAGACTTTCACCGCTAACATTGTCGGTCCGATCTGCGAAAGCTCGGACACTTTTGCCATGGCCCGCACCATCGACAAGGTCGGGCGCGGTGACCTCGCCGTGTTCCGCACGGCTGGCGCTTACGGCGCGACGATGGCCAACACCTACAACTCGCGGCCCCTGGTGCCTGAAGTGATGGTGGATGGCGACAAGTGGGCCGTGGTGGCCGACCGCATCGATCCCGCCACGATTCTGGCCGCAGAACGCGTGCCGGAGTGGCTTGCCTGAAGGGGCAGGTGATGCTGGCATGCTTCGACAAGCCCAGCATGAGCGGATAAGGGATTTGAGATCCCACCTCCGCTCGTCCTGAGCCTGTCGAAGGACGCTGGCGCAAACCGTGATTGCACCACGATGACCCTGCATAGCCTCCCCCTGTTCCACCGCATCGCAGGGCAGCCGGTGATCCTTCTGGGCGAGGGGGATGCGGCTGCGGCCAAGCAGCGGCTGATCGAGCGCGCGGGCGGGGTGATCTATCGCGAGATCAATGCCGGGATCGACGACGGCGCGCGGCTGGCCTTCATCGCGCATGACAATCCCGACATGGCGCAAGGCGATGCGATCCGGTTGCGCTGTGCAGGCCTGCTGGTCAACGTGGTCGACCGGCCCGAACTGTGCGATTTCACCACGCCTTCGATCCTCGACCGTGACCCGGTGCTGATCGCGGTGGGTACGGGCGGAGCCTCTGCGGGCCTGGCCAAGATCCTGCGCCTGCGGCTGGAGCGCCTGCTGCCGCAAGGGCTTGGAGCGTTGGCCCGCGCGCTGGAAGAGGCGCGCGAAGGGATGCGTAAGCGCTGGGCTTCGGTAGCCGACCGCCGCCGCGCATTGGATGCGGCGCTGGACGAGGGCGGGGAGCTCGACCTGTTTCGCACCGGGAGCGAGGCGAAGGTTGGCGAATGGCTCGCTTCGGGCGCGGAAGGACAGTCAGGCCGGTTCGAGATCGTGCTGACGTCGAACGACCCCGAGGACCTTACGCTACGCGCCGCGCGGCTGCTCGGGCAGGCGGATGTGGTGGTGCACGATGCTGGCGTTGCGCCGGAGGTGCTTTCACGCGCGCGGGCCGATGCGGTGCGTGTGCTGGCGGGGGGTGAGGTGCCTGAAGGTGGGATCGTGGTGGTGTTGCGGTCGGCTTAGGCCAAATCCTCCCAATTTTCGCCGCAGGTGCAAATGGGGAGGGGGACCCTCAGCGAAGCTGGGGGTGAAGGGGCTGCCACCCCTCCGTCAGTCACCTGCGGTGCCTGCCACCTCCCCGTTTGTGCTTCGCAAAAACAGGGAGGATTTGAACACCTACCCCTTCATCGCCGCCTGCAGCTGGCCGATGATCACCTGCGCCTGTTCCGGCCCTGAGCGCGGTACGAAGTCGTCCGTGCGGTCGCTGATCTTGTCCCAGTTGGCGGCGAAGCCTTCGACGGTCTGGTCTGCGGGGGGCAGGAGGACGCCCTTGTTCATCGTGACCCACGACGAGTGGTAGCCGCCCGCGCCCGCGCCGACGATGGCGTTGGTGGGGGCGTCTTCCGAGACGAGGAACAGCGCGGCGGGGACGACGCTTTCGGGGTTGAACAGCTTGAAGGCCTCTTCGGGGAAGATGTCCTCGGTCATGCGCGTGGCGGCGACGGGGGCCAGCGTGTTGACCTTGATGTTGTTCTTCGCGCCTTCGAGGTAAAGCGTCTTGGTGAGGCCAGCGACGCCCAGTTTGGCCGCGCCGTAGTTGGCCTGGCCGAAGTTGCCGAACAGACCCGAGGACGAGGCGGTCATCAGGATGCGGCCGTAGTTCTGTTCGCGCATAAGGTCCCAGCAGGCCTTGGTGGCGAAGGCAGAGCCGATCAGGTGGACTTTGACCACTGTCTCGAAATCGGCCGGGTCCATCTTGGTGAAGCTCTTGTCGCGCAGGATGCCGGCGTTGTTGATCAGCACGTGGACGCCGCCCCAGCGCTCCTTGGCCTTTGCGACCATCTCGACCATCTGATCGTATTCGGTGACCGAGCCGCCGTTGGACATGGCCTGCCCGCCCATCGCCTCGATTTCCTCGACGACCTTGAGCGCAGCGTCGGAATGGCCGGTGCCATCGCGCGAACCGCCAAGATCGTTGACCACGACTTTCGCACCGCGGCGGGCGAGTTCGAGCGCGTAGGCGCGGCCGAGACCACCGCCTGCGCCGGTGACGATCGCGACGCGGCCTTCGAACGAAATGCTCATGTGAACTGTCTCCATCAGCCGCCTAACCGGGCGGTTAACGCGTGTCCAAAGCGATGCCACGGCGGGGGCGGGAAGGCAACCTCGGGGGCAGTTGGGAGGGTTCGCGACAAATCAGCAAGATGACCGTCAACAAAATGTAACATAATGGACATATTTGGCCATCGTCCGACGGAACACTCCAGGGAATCATCATGAAGCATATGACGCGCGTCTCGATCACTGCCCTTGCCTGTGCCGCAGGCTGGGCTGTCCCGGCGCAGGCCGCGACGTCCAATGCCGATCTGGCGGCGATGCAGGCGCAGCTCCAGCAGATGCAGGCGCAAATGCAGAGCCAGATGGAAGCGATGAACGCCATGCAGGCGCAGATCCAGGCGCTGCAGGGCCAGCTGGCCGAAGCCAAGGCCAAGACTGATGCGACCGCCGTTGCCGTGGCCGCGATCCCCGCCCCGACCGTTTCGGGCAAGCCGCCGGTGGCGATCAGCTGGGACGGCGGGCCGAAGATCGAATCGCCAGTGGACCCGAAGAACCCCAAGGCGGGCAAGTGGAGCTTCAAGCCACGCGGGCGCCTGCAGATCGATACCGCATCGGTGATGGCGCCCTCTTCGATCGGCAGCAAGAGCCTGGGCCTGGCGACGGAGTTCCGCCGCGCCTACTTCGGCTTTGACGGCACGATTCCGGGCAACTTCGGCTATCGCATCGAGGCCGACATCGGCAGCAGCGCGATTGATCCGACCGACGTATACCTCACATATACCGGCATCAAGAACCTGACGCTGACGATCGGGCAGCACAAGCCGTTCGAATCGATGGAGGACACCGAGTCCGACCTGTTCACCAGCTTCATGGAGCGCGCTGCGTTCAACACCGCATTCGGGTTCGAGCGGCGGCTGGGTATTTCGGCGCAGTATCAGAAGGGCATGGTGCTGGCGCAGGCGGGGGTGTTCACGGACAACGTCACCGACCTCAATGCCGATACCGACAACAGTTATTCGATCGACGGCCGCTTTGCCCTCCAGCCCAAGCTCTTCGGCGGGCAGACGCATATCGGCGGATCGGCGCACTATCACGACCTCAACGATGGCGCGGCGACCGTGCGTTACCGCGCGCGGCCATTCACCCACACCACCGACATCCGCTTCGTCGATACCAAGGCGATCAGTGCGCTTTCGGAAACCAACTATGGCGTGGAACTCGCCTGGACCGGTGGGCCGCTGCATGTCGCGGCGGAATCGCAGTGGATGAAGGTTGGCCGTCCCGGCGGGATTGGCAACCCGACGTTCAACGGCGGTTATGTCGAGGCGGGCATGTTCCTGACCAAGGGCGACACGCTGCCCTACAAGGCCAACGAAGGCGTCTGGGGCCGGATCAAGCCGAAGAACGGGGTCGACAAGGGCGGGCTTGGCGCGCTGCAGGTGAACGTGCGCTACGACTGGCTGGACCTGAACGACAACGGGGTGATCGGGGGACGGCAGCAGCTCGCGGGTGCCTCACTGCTGTGGGTGCCGACCGACTACGTCCGCTTCATCCTCGACTACGGCCACATGTGGATCGATGATGCGGCGGTCGCGGCGGGGACGGACCGGAGCTACACCGCCGACGTGCTGGGCATGCGCGCGCAGTTCGATTTCTGAGCCCCCGCTGCTTGCGTCCCCGCGCAGGCGGGGAACTCAGTCGGTTTACACCAAGGTTCGGTAACAACACCGAGGCCCCCGCCTTCGCGGGGGCGCAGAGTGGTGGTTGGGTTCAGGCGATCTGTGTGACCCAGCCGTGGGTGTCGGCGATTTCGCCGCGCTGGATGCCGACGAGCTTGGCGCGCAGCTTCTGCGTCAGCTGGCCGGGGCCGCCCGAGCCGATCAGGAATTCGCCCGCGTGGCTGGCGACCTTGCCGACCGGGGTGACGACGGCGGCGGTCCCGCAGGCGAAGGTTTCGACCAGCTTGCCCGAGGCGGCATCGGCCTGCCACTGGTCGAGGCTGTAGCGGCCCTCGCGCACGGTCAGGCCTTCCTCGGAGGCGAGCTTGAGCAGGCTCGAGCGGGTGATGCCGGGGAGGATCGTGCCGGTGAGTTCGGGCGTGAGGATCGAGCCATCGTCGAACACGAAGAACAGGTTCATGCCGCCCAGTTCCTCGACCCACTTGTGCTCGGCGGCATCGAGGAACAGCACCTGGTCATGCCCGCGCGAGAAGGCCTCGGCAGTGGGGACGAGGCTGGCAGCGTAGTTGCCGCCGCACTTGGCAGCGCCCGTGCCGCCGGGCGCGGCGCGGGTATAGTCCGAGACCCAGATCGAGACGGCAGGCGCGCCCGACTTGAAGTAGTTACCGGCCGGGCTGGCGATGACCATGAACTTGTATTGCCTGGCCGGGCGCACGCCGAGGAACGCCTCGGACGCGAACATGAACGGGCGCAGATACATCGAGCCGCCCTCGACCGTGGGGAACCAGTCCTTGTCGGCCATGACCTGCTGGCGGACGGCTTCGACGAAGACGTCCTCGGGCAGTTCGGGCATGGCGAGGCGGCGGGCCGAGGCGTTGAAGCGGGCGGCGTTGGCTTCAGGGCGGAACAGGGCAATGCCGCCATCTGCGAGGCGGTAGGCCTTCAGGCCCTCGAAGATCTCCTGCGCGTAATGGAGCACGGCAGCGGCGGGATCGAGCGCGATCGGGCCATAGGGGACGACGCGGGCATCGTGCCAGCCTTTCCCTTCGGTGTAGTCGATCTCGACCATGTGATCGGTGAAGGCGGTGCCGAAGCCGGGGTTGGCCAGCACCTGCGCACGCACGTCCGCAGCAACCGGTGCCGGGTGCGGGTGATGCGTGAAGGTCAGGCTGGTGGTTTCGGCGTCACTCGCCATGGGGAGGCAGTCCTTGCGCTAGAATCGAAGATGAAGCGCCGTGAACTATTGTTGCGCGAAAGGCAAGGGGAATGTAATAAATGTGAAGGGCCGCGTCGGTCAATCCGAAGCGGCCCTTCGCATGGTCAGCGGCCGGAAGTGCCGCCCACGAAGCCTTTATCGCTTAAATCGAAACTCAGCGATAATGCCTCGCGCGGGACTGTACCGACCTCTCTGCTGAACCATGAGACATCGGATCACCTCCTTTCGCGCTGTTGAGCCAAAGTCACAGGCTTTTGGGCCTGCTGGGCCGGGAGTGCGTTGGCTCACCGTCCTTGATTTGAATGTGATTCATTCGGGGCCAAACAACAAGTCTTGCGTGAAAAAAATTTGCCGTCAGTATATCCGCTTCGCGCCTGCAACATGGTGTCTCCGGAAACCGGTTGCGCGCTACTTCCGGCAATCCTCAATCACGCGCCCGACTTCGGCCCAAGCGGGCAGGTAAAGCGTCGGCAAGCCGTTGACCTCGACCGAGAAACGCCCCCTGCTGAAGGCCATGGCATCGAGCAGCGGATCACGTGCGGCAAGCGTGGTGACCAGTTGCGGCTGGCCTTGTGGCGCGGGTTCGGCGGAAAGCGGGCGGGTTTCGGTAGAGGTGGCGACCGTCATCGGCAGGCCGACCGGCGAGGTTCCGGTGCGGATCAGGCTGATCGTTCCGGCTGTGCGGTTGCAAGTCATGGCGAACAAGGTGGCATCGCCTGGGCCGAACATTGCAGTACCGGACACGTAACGCCAGTTGCCTGGGGTCTGTGGTTCGTCCCGCCAGTCCTTCACGCTCGTTGCCGGAAGCGGTGGTGGAGGCGGCGGCGCAGGGCGCGGCGGGGGAGGGGGCGGTGCTGTCGGCACGACCGTCGGCGCGGCGCAAGCCGAGGCCAGCAGCGCAAGCGTGCAGGAAAAAGCGGGGCCGAACAGCTTGGCGCGGTTGATCTTCATGGCGCAGTTATGGAAGGAACGCGCCGTGACCTCAACCCGCCCCCCGAAACAGCCCAGCGCACCTAAACTGCGCGTCGACCAGATGCTGGTGGAGCGCGGGCTGGTCGAAAGCCGGGCGCGGGCACAGGCGCTGATCCTTGCAGGGCTGGTTTTCTCAGGGGAAACGAAGATTGCCAAGGCGGGGCAAGCGCTGGCGGCAGAGGCCGCGCTCGAGGTTCGCGGACGCGACCACCCGTGGGTTTCGCGCGGCGGGATCAAGCTCGCCCACGCGATCGAGCATTTCGGGCTCGTCCCGGCAGGCGTGACCGCGATGGACATCGGCAGCTCGACCGGCGGCTTCACCGACGTGCTGCTGCAGGGCGGGGCAGAGCACGTCTTTGCGGTGGATTCGGGCACCAACCAGCTGGCATGGAAGCTGCGGCAGGATCCGCGCGTCACCGTGCTCGAGCAGACCAGCGCACGGATACTCACGACGGGTCATATCGACCGGCCCGCCACCTGGGTCGTGTGCGATGCCAGCTTCATCAGCTTGCGCAAGGTGCTGGAAGTGCCGCTCGCACTGGCGGCGCGGCCGACGCAGGTGGTGGCGCTGATCAAGCCGCAGTTCGAGGTGGGCAAGGCGGAAGTCGGCAAGGGCGGCGTGGTGCGCGATCCGGCGCTGCACGACCGGGTCTGCGCGGAAGTGCGCGATTGGCTGGAAGGGGAAGGCTGGGAGGTGCAGGGCATCGTGCGCAGCCCGATCACCGGGCCTGAGGGCAACGTCGAATTCCTCGTCTCTGCACTTCGCGCCTGAGTTTTCCCCGGCAATTGTCTCCAGTCGGGATTGCAACGGGATGGAGTTCCGATTGCGCAGCGGGCGTGGCCTCGCCAATATCCCTTACGAATCGCGCGGTTTGCGCATTGCTAGCGGGTGCCATGAACTATCTTGCCTCTTCCGGTCAGCTGCGTGCCAGCCTTCTGCGCTGGTCGCTGTTCACGGTGCCTCTGATCGTCGCGCTCGGTTTTCTTTCCGGTCAGGCAGCGGGCAGCGGTCCGGGCAATCCGTGGTTCGATGCGCTGGTCAAGCCTGCGATCTATCCGCCGCCTGCCGCCTTCGGGATCGTCTGGTCGGTGCTCTATGTGCTGATGGGCGTTTCGCTGGCGATGATCCTGTCCGCACGCGGCGCGGCGGGGCGCGGTTTGGCAACGGCCATGTTCGTGGTCCAGTTGCTGATCAACCTTTCGTGGTCGCCCACGTTCTTCGCGCTGCACCAGATCACCATCGCTTTCTGGATCACCGTAGCCATGGCCGTGGCGATCATGCTGACGGTCGTGCTGTTCTGGCGGATTCGCCCGGTGGCGGGCATGTTGCTGCTGCCCTACCTTGCGTGGGTGTGCTTCGCCGCCGTGCTGACGTTCGAGTTCGGTCGGCTCAATCCCGATGCAGATGGTGCGTTCGGTACGGCCACGACGGTGCGCGTGGCGATCTGAGCTTGCACCGATTGGCACTTGCGGGCAGCGGCTTTGCTGCCCACATAGCGCCTAGCAAAGCCAGTCAGGACCAGCCCGATGCAGAGTGAAAATCCGATCATCGCCGATTTCGTCAAGCTGCTGAACAGCGCGGCGGGGACGATTGCCGGCATGGGCCGCGAAGCGAGCGAGAACGCACGCGAGAAGGCCAAGGAAGTGTTCGGCGGGCTTGATTTCGTCAGCCGCGAAGAGTTTGACGCGGTGAAGGAACTGGCGGCTTCCGCACGTGAGGAAGTCGAAGCGCTCAAGGCCCGGATTGCCGCGCTCGAGGCTGCCGCGAAAGCCGAGTGATCCTGCGGCTCGGGAACTTCGGGCGAGGATAACGGATTGACCCTGCATCAAGGCCGCGCCCTCCGGCGCCCGCAGGAAGCTATCCGTGTTTACGCAACTCAATCCGACGATTCCCTTGCATGTGCTCGGCAAGGGCGATGGCTATGCGATCGGGATGATCGACTATGGCCAGGAGCACAACCTGATCTGGGTCACCGCGCTCGACGAATCGGGCGAGATCTGGTGCGCGCCCAACAGCAAGGTCCGGCTCGGAAAGAACTGGACGATGGGGCGGGCAGAGAACCGGCTCATTACCAAAGACAAGCAGGACGCGGCGCACGAGGCCGAGGACGGGGCAAAGGCGTCTTGTGTCGAGCGTCGCGCTGAGGCCTGACGCTCAGCTTTCCAGTGCCCGTGCGGTTTTGGTCGAGCAGACCAGGTGCCAGCGCAGGCCGGTGGGCGCGTAGTCCAGCGTCACTTCGGCGTTCAGACTGCGGGCAGGAATGTGCCGCATCAGCGTGGTGCCGAAGCCATGATGGGTGGGCTGGGACACGATCGGACCGCCTGCTTCGCGCCAGTCGAGCATGAAGTTTCCGTCGCGCTCTTCCCAGGACAACTCCACCCGGCCGGCAGGCGAGCTCAGGGCTCCATACTTCAGCGCGTTTGTCGCCAGTTCGTGCAGCGCCATGCCGATGATTTCTGCGCTGCGCGGGCTTAGCGGCACGGAACTGCCCCGCGTCGTTACCTGTGCGCGCGCTTCGCGGCCGAGGATGGCGAGCTGGGCTTCAGCCAATTCGTCCATCATGATCGTCGACCAGCCCCGCCGGACGAGCAGGTCCTGATTGGCAGAAAGACTGGAAAGGCGGCTTTCGAAGCGGCGGAGGAATTCGCCGTCGCTGCAGCCCGAGCGGCGGGCAAGAGCCTGGACGACCGAGAGCAGGTTCTTGGAGCGGTGGTTCACTTCCATCAGCAGGACGCGAATCTGCTCTTCCTTGGCGAGCATTTCGGTCACGTCGGTATTGGTGCCGAACCAGTAGAGGATGTGACCTAGCTCGTCGCGGATCGGCTTGGCGCGCGAAAGGAACCAGCGGTAGGTACCGTCCCTGCCGAGCAGCGGGAAGGTGTCTTCCCACTCGGTGCCCGCCGCGATGCTGGCGCGGAAGTGTTCGGTGACGCGCTTGAGGTGATCGGGATGGTGGACACGGTCCCAGCCCCATGCGTCTGTCTCGCCCTCGATCACGCCGGTGTAGTCGTACCAGCGCTTGTTGTACCAGCCGATGGCACCGCTCTCGTCCGCAACCCACGCCAGTTGCGAGATGTTGTCGGCGAGCATGCGGAAACGGGCTTCGCTTTCACGCAGGGCCTGCTGACCGCGTTCGCGCGCGGTGATGTCGCGGGCGATCTTGCTGGCGCCGACGATGCGGCCCGCCTTGTCGCAGATCGGCGAGACGGTCAGCGAGACGGCGATTTCGGTGCCGTCCTTGCGTTGGCGGATGGTGTCGAAGCTCTTGACCCGCTCACCGCGCGCGATGCGGGCGAGAATCTCGTCCTCTTCGTCCTGCCGCTCGGGCGGGATCAGGCGACGGATCGACTGCCCGACCATCTCGGCCTCGGCGAAGCCGAAGATCTTTGTGGCGGCCGGATTCCAGCTCAGGACCGTGCCTTGCAGGTCCTTGCTGATGATCGCGTCGTCGGAAGACTGGATGATGGCAGAAAGATGCGCCTCGGCCAGCAATTTGCATGCTCCGTTGCGACCCCACCCGCCTGCCTTCTTAGGGCAAGGCGAACGGGATGCAACCGGAATGGCGCAATATCAGGCGGTTGGAGTCAGAGACCTGCCGCGCGCAGGGCCTGGTCGAGATCCTCGATCAGGTCGTCCGGATCTTCCAGCCCGACGTTCAGGCGCAACATGCCTTCGCCCACGCCCATGTCGGCGCGGGTTTCGGGGCCGACGCCGTAGTGCGTGGTCGAGGCCGGGTGGCACATCAAGGAGCGCGAATCGCCGATGTTGTTGGAGATGTCGATCAGTTGCAGCGCATCGAGCAGGGCGTGGGCTTGCTTCAATCCACCGTCGAGATGGAACGAGAAGATCGTGCCGCCCGCCTTCATCTGCTTCTTCGCCAGCTCGTATTGCGGGTGGCTGGGCAGGTGCGGGTAGAGCAGGCGGGGGACGCGACCTTCGACGAAGCTGGCGACCTTTAGCGCATTCTCGCTCTGGCGGTGGATGCGCAGGTCCAGCGTTTCGAGGCCCTTGAGCACGACCCATGCGTTGAACGCGGCGATGTTGGGGCCGGTGTTGCGCTGGAAGGGCAGGAGGACGTTGTTGATCCAGTCCGCCGAACCGCAGACCGCGCCTGCCATGACGCGGCCCTGTCCGTCCATCATCTTGGTCGCGGAATAGGCGACGACATCGGCACCGAAGTCCATCGGGCGCTGGAGTGCGGCGGTGGCAAAGGCGTTATCGACCACGGTGGTGATGCCGTGGCGCCTCGCGAGGCCGCAGACGAACTCGAGATCGACCACGTCCATCGTCGGGTTGGCGGGGCTTTCGAAGAAGAACACCTTGGTGTTGGGCTTGATCGCGGCTTCCCACGCGGAGTTGTCGGACGCATCGATTGTGGTGCCGGTGATGCCGAAGCGCGGCAGGAGGTTATCAACCAGCCAGCGGCATGAGCCGAACGCGGCCTTGGCGGCGACGATGTGGTCTCCGGCCGAAAGCTGGCAGAGCAGGGCGGTGGTCATCGCGGCCATGCCGGTGGCCTGCGTGCGACAAGCCTCGGCGCCTTCCATCAGGGCGATGCGTTCTTCGAGCATCTGCACCGTGGGGTTCTGCAGGCGCGAGTAGGTCATGCCTTCGGCCTCGCCGGCAAAGCGCGCGGCGACGGTGGCGGCATCGTCGTAAGTGAAGCCCGAGGTGATGAACAGTGCTTCGGACGTCTCGCCCATTTCGGAGCGCCAGGTGCCGCCGCGAACGGCTTGCGTTGCGGGGCGCCACTTTTGCGTGATCGAACGGTCCTGGCCAGTCGTGCGTTTCATGGGGGCTGCCTTAGTTTTCAAGGGGCCTGCGCGCAAGCGGCGGGATTGCGAAGCGGGCGCGAGCGCCCTATCGGTCAGGGGGCATGACGCCAACGCTTCAGACAGTTTCGCGCGACAGGGACCCAGCCATGTGGTGCGGGGTCATCGCGGCGGTGTTTTTCTTCGCGGTGCTGCATCGGTTGGGGATTCCGTCCAAGCCGATGTTCGACGAGATTCATTACCTGCCCGCAGCACGGCGGCTGATCGACCTGACGGCGCGGCTCAATCCCGAACATCCGCTGGTCGCCAAGCAACTGATTGCGTGGTCGATGGAATGGATCGGCGATACGCCGTTCGGCTGGCGCTTCCCCTCGGCGGTGCTCGGCGGCATCGGGCTCTGGGCGATGATGCGCAGCCTGTGGTGGGCGAGCCTTTCGCGTACCGCCACGATCCTGTTCGGGCTGCTGCTGGCGACGAACTTCATCTGGTTCATGATGTCGCGCATTGCCATTCTCGACATGGCGATGGGCGGGTTCATGGCGCTCGCCGTATGGCAATGGGCGCTGGCGTGGCGCAATCCTTCAGGCAGGGTCGGACGGGCGCGGCTGCATCTGGTGCTGACCGGGGTGTTCATGGGGCTCTCGCTCGGAGCCAAGTGGAACGGCGTGCTGCTGCTGCCGCTGCCGGGACTGCTGTTCGTGTGGAACCGGTGGGAAGCCCTGAAGGGCGAGCGCTTGGGCCTGCTATGGTCCTCGCGCGGGGCGGGGCCGGTGCCGGGCGTTTCGGTGATCGAGGCGGCGCTTTGGCTCGGCGTGCTGCCGCTCCTGGTCTATTTCGCCACGTTCCTGCCCGCCTTCTTCTATGAGAAGGACCCGCTTTCGTTGGGCAAGTTGTGGCACTGGCAGCAATACATGCTGCAGCTGCAGGACAGCGTGAAGAAGCCGCACACCTATATGAGCCGGTGGTGGCAGTGGATGGCCAACATCCGCCCGATCTGGTTCCTCTACGAGAACGTCGACGGCGCGCAGCGCGGCGTGCTCATGCTGGGAAATCCGTTCACGATGCTGGCAGGCCTGCCCGCGCTGCTGTTCTGCGCGTGGGACGGGATCAAGGGCGGGAAGAAGCTGCACCTGCTGGTGTTTGCGGCCTATGCGCTGCTGGTCGGCTTCTGGGCGATCAACGGCAAGCCGGTGCAGTTCTACTACCACTACATGCTGGCCAGCTGCTTTCTGCTCGCCGCGCTGGCGCTGGTGCTGGCGGAGTGGTGGGATCTGGGGTTGCGTTGGCCTGCCAAGGTGACGCTGGTGCTGGCCTTCGGGATGTTCATCGGGTTCTACCCGATCATCTCGGCGGCGAAACTTCCCGCCAAGGATTCCTACCGGGACTACACCTGGCTGGAGAGCTGGAAGTAACGGCGCAGGCGTAGCCAGATTACGGTTGTGATTGCACCAAGCCCGGCCAGCGCCATGTCCTTCTGCGGGTCCCAGTTATCGCCCTGCTGGCCGTTGTAGGCATCGGCGTCAGGCCCGGCCATGACGACCGTCAGCTGCCATTCGAAGATTTCATAGATCGCGCTTCCGGCAAGGACGAACTCGACCGCGATGTATGTTGCAAGGCCCAGCGACAGGCCGCGATGGCGTGAGAGCCAGCAGGCGATGGGCCAGACCCACAAGGCACCGAAGCTGAAATGGACAAGCCGGTCCCACGAATTGCGCGGCAGGCCGAAGGCGTGGTCGACCGAGGGCAAGCCGAGCGTGGCGAGCCAGCGCTCGTAGGGCACGTAGGAATAGATGTAGCGCCCGCCGATCGTGTGGAGCGCCATGAACAGCGCGATGCAGGCAAGCGCACTGGTCGGCGTGGGCCAGCGGCGCAGCGCGAGCCAGAGGCCTGCGACGATCACCAGCGTCGGCAGGTTCTGCAGCGGGGCGAGGGCGGGGTAAGGCGTATCGATCAGGCTGAACAGCGCGCCCGCTGCGGTAGCCCCGAGCAGAAGCGCCTGCGGTCCCGGTACTCCCGCGACCGCGCGCAAATCAGTACTTGCCCCAGACGAAGCGCGAGGACAGCGCGAAGTTCCAGACCGAGCCGAGCACGATGCCGACAATCACCGCGATCACGGCATGGAAGCCGATGGTCTTGAGCACGGCGGCCGAGCCGATGTTGGTGAGCAGGCCGAGCGAGCATGTCAGGCCGAACTGGGCCCAACCGCGCAGCAGCGGGCCGAAGCCGCGCAGGCGCTTGTCGGAATAGGTCAACTCATTGTTCAGCACGAAGTTGAAGGTCATCGCGATGATCGCCGCCAGAGTGTTGGCGGTGTTGAACGTCGCGCTTTCCGACCAGTTGCCATAGACGAAGCGTTCGCCCGCGATCAGCTTGAGCAGCACCCACAGCGCACCCAGCTGGACCGCAACGCCCATTGCGCCCACGGTGCCGAACAGCGCGAAGCGCGTCGGGATGATGCGACCGAGCCACTTGTCGTAAAGGCCAACGAGGAATTCGAACACTACGGTCTGGTCCAGCTTGCTCTCGCCCTCGACACGGGCAACGAAGTTGAGGGGGAATTCCTTGACCTTGAGCGGGCGGTCGACCGTCGCAAGGATATCGAGAAGGATCTTGAAGCCGACGCCGGACAGGCGATGCGCGTCGGCCCGCAGGGTCTCGGCGCGAAGCATGAAATACCCGCTCATCGGGTCCGAAAGTTCGACGCCGGTCACCTTGTTGGCGATGCGGTTGGCAAGGCCCGAGGCCTTGACCCGGTCCGGGCGGCCCCATTCTTCGGTGCTCGCCCCTTCGGCAAAGCGCGAGGCATAGGCGAGGTCGTATTCGCCGCCCTCGACCGCTGCGAGCATCTTCGGCAGCAGTTCCGGATCGTGCTGCTGGTCAGCGTCCATCACCGCGACGATCGGCGCGGCGGTGGCGCACATGCCCTCGATCGCGGCCGAGGCTAGGCCCCGACGGCCGATGCGCTCGATCACCCGGACGCGCGGATCTTCGAGCGCGATGCGGCGCACTTCGTCGGCGGTGCCATCGGGGCTGTTGTCGTCGACGAAGATCGCTTCCCAAGCCACGCCCTGAAGCGCGGCATCGAGGCGTGCGACCATCGGCGCGATATTGGCGCGCTCGCGATAGGTCGGCAGGATTACGGCTAGCTGGAGCATCGGTTGCGGCCCTTAGAGCCTTGCGAGCACCGCGTCACCAATTTCCGTCGTCCCGGCGGTCCCGCCAAGGTCGCGCCCGAACACGCCATCGGCCAAGGTCCTGGCAACGGCGGCTTCCACGCGGTCCGCAGCCGCTGCCAGGCCAAGCGAATGGCGCAGCAGCATGGCCGCCGAAAGGATCGTCGCCATCGGGTTGGCGAGGCCTTGCCCTGCGATGTCCGGGGCCGAGCCGTGGATCGGCTCGTAGAGGCCGAAGGTGCCGTGCGCGGTCTGGCGTTCGCCCAGCGAGGCCGAGGCGAGCAGGCCGATGGAGCCGACGCACATCGAAGCCTGATCCGAGAGGATGTCTCCGAACAGGTTGCCAGTCAGCACCACGTCGAATTTGCCCGGCGCGCGCACGAGCTGCATCGCGGCGTTGTCGACGTACATGTGCTCAAGCGTGACTTCGGGGTATTCCCTGGCAACCTCGATCACCACGTCGCGCCACAGCTGGCTGGTTTCGAGCACGTTGGCCTTGTCGACTGAGCACAGGCGCTTGGCGCGGCCCATCGCGGTGCGGAAGCCGACATGGGCGATGCGGCGCACTTCGCTCTCGCTGTACGACATCACATCGTAGCCTTCGCGGTCACCATTGGCGGCGGTGCGGAAGCCTTTCTCGCCGAAATAGACGTCGCCGTTGAGCTCGCGCACGATGACCATGTCGATCGCGCCTGCCACTTCGGGACGCAGCGCCGAATGACCTTCGAGGCCTGCAAAGACCTTGGCCGGGCGCAGGTTGGCGAAGAGGGTGAGCGCCTTGCGCAGGCCGAGGATGGCCTGTTCCGGGCGTAGGTGGCGTTCGAGCGAATCGCAATCAGGATCGCCGACCGCGCCGAACAGGATGCCATCGGACAGGCGGGCGATTTCGAGCGTTTCGGGCGGGAGCGGGTGACCATAGGCCTTGTAGGCCGCGCCGCCGACCGGGGCTTCCTTCATCTCGATGTCGCCAAGGCCGAGCGCTTCGATCACGCGGACCGCTTCACGCGTCACTTCGGGACCGATGCCATCACCGGGCAGAACCGCAATCTTCATGAATACCCCTTCGTGCTTGCGCTTACTCGCCGCTTATCCGTCTTAGCCTGTCGAGCAGAATCGCGCGGGACCCCATAACATCGCGCGCCCGATCGGCAAGCAGGCGGTTGCCAATTGCCTTGCCCTGCCGTTCGAGCCGGGCAAGCAGATCCGGCCAGGGCTCCTCAGGCGGCGGAGCAGGCGTGGTGCCATAACCGACCTCGCGCAGCAGCAGGACTTCGTAACCCGCCAGCACCCGCGCCCAGCCGCGCGCAGACGGCGCATGGCAGATCGCATCAAGCAGCGAGGCAAGCGAATCGTGCAGCAAGGGGTAGGGGTGGCCTTCGGGCAGGGTCGATGCGGTCAGCGCACAGGCCCAGCCGATCCCGGCACTGGGCAGCGGTTCGGACAGCCACGGCCCGCGGCTGGCGACAAGCTCGACCCGGGCGGAGGGCAATTGCGAGGCGGCACGACCGCGCACCTCGACATCGAGCAGGTTGCCCGGGATCAGGACCGGACGCAAGGTCCGCCCCCGCGCTCCCGCCACATAGGCCGCGGCAAGCCCGTGATCTGCGGTCATCAGGCGCACGACAGCACCGTGCTCGCCATTGGGCAGGACCGAACAGAGAATGGCCGGGGTGCGGATCAGCATCGCCGTGAGGCTCTGCGCCTGAAAATTCCGCAGGGCAAGCATGTGAAAGATGCATAAGCTCGTTGGAACATCTCTCGATCTGCGGTAGTTTGAGGGACATGAAGCAGCTTTTCCAGCATGCCGCGTTGACCGATGGGGTCACGGTGCGAGTCGCCGTCAACTTTCTGCCCGAACAGTCGCGGGTGGAGGCGGGCAAATGGTTCTGGGTCTATCATATCCGTATCGAGAATGACGGCGACCAGCCGGTCCAACTGCTTTCGCGCCACTGGCGGATCACCGATGGCCGGGGCATGGTCAATTTCGTCGATGGGGATGGCGTGGTCGGCGAACAGCCGGTGCTTCAGCCGGGGCAGAGCCATGACTATGTTTCGGGCTGCCCGCTGGGCACCCACAGCGGCAGCATGGAAGGCCACTACACGATGCAGCGGGCAGATGGTTCGCTGTTTGATGTCGCGATTCCGTTCTTTCCGCTGGCAGCGCCCGCTCCTGCCAACTAAAGCCGGTTCGCAATGAAGCGGACGCACCTTCCTCTCAATGGCCTGCGCGTGCTCGATGCTGCGGCCCGGCACCTCTCGTTCACCCGCGCGGCTGACGAGTTGGCAGTGACGCCTGCAGCCGTGGGCCAGCAGATTCGCGCGCTTGAGGATCTGCTGGGCGTGGTGCTGTTCCGCCGTACGTCCAAGGGTCTGGAACTGACCGACGAGGCGATTGCGGGGCTCGACGCTATCCGCGAGGGATTCCTGCGGTTCGAGGAAGGCGTGCAGGCGATGCAGGCCGGGCAATCGAGCCACGTCTATACCATTGCCTGTCCACGTGATTTCTTCGCCGCGTGGCTCTCGCCCCGGCTTGCGGCGTTTCGCGCAGGTAATCCGCAGATGCGCTTCTCGCTGGTGGGCGGCGATGCCGATATCGACTTCACCGAGGCGAATCTCGATCTCGCGGTGCGCTGGGCCGAAGGGCCGGGCGAGCTTGAAGGCATTGCGCTGGGCAAGCCGCTGATGGTTACCGTCGCCGCGCCCGATGCAGCGCCGGACTGCCCGTGGATCGGCTGGCCGGGCGATCCTGCACCGGGCGGGGGTGACGTGGGCTTCTCGGTCGGCGATGCCGGCACGGCGATCAGCGCGGCCAGCGCTGGCCTTGGCCGAGCGCATGTTCCCTACCAACTGGTCGACAACGCCATCGGCATGGGCCGTGTGGTGGTACAGGGCGAGCCCGAGATTTCGCGACGCGGCTACTGGCTCGTCGCGCCGCTGCCGCAATGGCGGCAGAAGAAGGTCAAGGCGTTGGTCGCCGCGCTTTCGGATTGACGGTACGCATCTGGCGGGAGTTCGCTTCGGCCTTTGCCGCCTTCGGTTCGTCCCGTTGCGTGTGGCCCCTTACTGCCTGTTAACTGGCTCGTATTATCCATGTCCCGATGTTTACGGGGTCACGCACGCGCGCTGCTTGGGGATGGCTGCATGGCCGTCTTTCTCGACTGGCGCGCGCCTCTGGCGGCCGCTGGCAACAGCGCGAGGGCGACAACTTCACCCTCGCGTACGCGCATAGCCTCTCGCATCGCCTGCCGCTGCTCTATCTCGTTGTAGTATTTGACCTCCTGCTGGTGGGGGCGCGCTTTCGCACGATGGCGCCGGGTTGGCTTGTCGCAGTGGGTCCGATCGCGCTGGGCAGCTTTTCACTGTGGCGGGCGCATTACTGGCGGCCATCGGCGGTGGCCGAGCGCAGTATCGATATGCTTCGCCACGATCTGAAGACCATGAGCTGGCTGGGGTCAGTGGCAGGCTTCCTGATGTCGTTGTGGTGCATGGCGCTCTACGTCTACGGCGACGAGGCAGGGCAGTCGTTCATCCACTACATCATGGCGGTCACGCTGTTCTCGGGCATCCTCGGGCTGGGCCATTCGCCGCTGACCGCGTTGCGCATCGCGATTGCCACCACGATCCCGACATCGGGCCAGATCCTGTTCGGAGGGCATCCCAACGCGGTGCCGGTCATGGCGGTGCAGGTCGTGGTGACGACGCTGCTGCTGCTGATCACCAATGGCCATCACCGCGATTTCGTCCGCCTCGAACTCTCCCGCCAGCAGCTTGCCCGGCGCGAGCGCGAAGCGGCGCGACTGGCGCAGGAGAACCTGTTGCAGGCGACGGTCGATCCGCTGACTGGCGGGCTCAACCGCCGCGCGATCCTTGCCCGGCTGGAGGAGGAGCTTGCCGAGACCGACACCACGCGCCCCCCGGCATGGCTGGCACTGATCGATCTCGACGGGTTCAAGCACGTCAACGACACCTATGGCCATGCCGCAGGCGATGCCGTGCTGGCGGCCGTGGCCAACCGGCTCGAGGAACTCGAGCGGGTGCGCTGCTTCGGACGCCTTGGGGGCGACGAGTTTGCGGCTGTCCTCGATCCGGCGCTCGAAGAAGACGCGGTGCGCAAGCTGGCCATGGCGCTGTCGGAGCGGCTGTGCGCGCCGGTGCTGCATGGCGGCGCCGTGCTGCGTCTTTCGGGCTCTATCGGGGTGCACCGGCTCGATGGCGAGAGCGTGCGCGATTGCCTCGAAAGGGCCGACGCTGCGCTTTACAAGGCGAAGGAACTGTCCGACGGGGCCGTGGTGGTGTTCAGCCCCGATGACGAGGCGGAACTGCAGGACCGTGCCGCCGTCACGCGCCTGTTCAACGACAGCAATCTCGCCGACCGGCTGCGGCTGGTCTATCAGCCGATCGTCGATGCCGAGGGCGGTGGCGTGGTAGGGTTCGAGGCCTTTGCGCGATGGAGCCCGGACGGGCACCGCTGGTTGCCGCCGGGGCAGTTCATGTCCCTTGCCGAAGCGACCGGTCGCACGGGCGAATTGACCCGCATGGTCATGGAACGCGCCTTGCGCGAGTGCCCGGCATGGGAGCATGGGCGCTGGCTTTCGATCAATCTCGGTCCGCGCGACGTGATGCGCGGAGGCACGGCAGACGCTCTGGCGAGGTTGGTAGAGGATGTCGGCGCGCCGCCGCATTCGATCATTCTCGAAGTGACAGAACGGGGGCTGCTCGGCGATCCACGGCGTGCCGAGGCGCGGCTTCAGGCGTTCCGTGCGCGCGGCTTCCGCATTGCGCTCGACGATTTCGGGGCGGGCTGGTCAAGCCTCAGCCAGGTGCACAGCTTGCCGCTCGACATGATCAAGATCGATCAGGAGCTTTCGCGCGCCCTTGCGACCGATCCGGGCGCGCGCACGCTGGTGGGCACGATCATCTCGCTGGCATGGCAGCTCGGCATCGACTGCACGATCGAAGGCGTGGAAGACGAATCGCAGGCAGCGACTGCGCGCGGGCTCGGCATCCGGCTGATGCAGGGGTACCATCTGGGCCGACCGCAGACTGCGACTGAAGCGCTGGCGCTGATCGGCAGCATGCCCGCTGCAAACGTGGTCAGCTTGCGGGCCTGACCTGTGCCCTGCCTCAGTGCTCCAGCACGATGGGGCGCGGGGTTCCGGGCGGATGGAGGCGGCGGAACAGCTTGCCCTTCTCGCTGAACAGGACCAGCAGCAGGCTGAGGATGCCGCTCATCAGCAGCGCCAGCGCCAGGGGATGCGCGGTGCCATCGTAAGCCTGCCCGACGACGATGCCGATCACCGAGCCGATCACCATTCGCAGGAAGGCATGCATCGAATTGGCGGTGCCGGCAGTCCGCTCGAACGGCTGAAGCGCGATCGAGCCGAAGTTCGCGCCGATGAAGCCGATCAGGATCATGTTGGTGATCATCAGCGGCATGAACTGCCACAGCGTCTCGTCCGGACGGCTGGAAAACCAGGTTTGCAGACCGCTAACGACGATGAACACGATGACCGCGGTGTGCGAGACCCGGCGCGCGCCGAAGCGTTCGACGATGCGTGAGTTCGAGAAGTTGGCTGCCGCCATCATCAGGGCGGAGAAACCGAACAGGACCGGGAACATCGTGCCCGCCCCGAAGTGTTCGCCCACCAGCTGCTGCGAGGAGTTCACGTAGCCGATCATCGCGCCGAAGGTCAGCGCGCCGCCAAGCACGTAGCCGATGGCCGAGCGGTTCGTTGCGGCAGCGGCCATGTTGATCGCAATCGACATCGGGCGGATCGGCTGGCGATATTCGGGATGCATCGTCTCGGGCAGGCGAATGAACACCCAGGCGCCCATGCCGACCGCCATCACCGCGAGAAACACGAAGATCCAGCGCCATCCGGCAAAGAGCAGGACGACCTGCCCGATGCTCGGCGCGAGCATCGGCACGACGAGGAAAACGACCGAGATGATCGACATCTGCTTGGCCATCTGGTCGCCCGCGAAGCGATCGCGAATGATCGCGCCGGGCAGGACGGCAAGTCCGCCACAGCCCATCGCCTGCGCTACGCGCATGGCGAGCAGCGTGTCGAACGACGTGACGAGCGCACAGGCGAGCGAGAACACCACGTAGATCGCGATGCAGGTCAGCAGCACTGGACGCCGTCCGTAGCGATCAGCCAGCGAGCCCGGGACAAGCGAGGCAAAGCCCGAGGCGAGCAGGAACGAACCGACCACCAATTGGCGGCGGTTGGGATCGGTCACGTCGAGATCGCGTGCAATATCGCCCAGCGCCGGCAGCATGGCATCGACCGCAAGCGCCTGCAGCGCCATGACGAGTGCCATCATCGCGATGGTCTCGCGCTCGCCCATCGCACGCGCGGGGCGCAGAGTACTGGAATCGTTAGAGGGCATTAAGACCCTCTGGACGAGATCGATCGAGAATCCCACCCTTTATGTTGCGATGCGAAACGCGCGGGGCTGGCGCAGATGCTGACGTGGGCCTTTCAGGCCGAGCCGCCCGAAGATTTCCCGGCGATCAGCGATGCGCAGCGCCCCGTATATCGATGCAGTAGCTATCTCATTGTGAGAAGTCGCGTTTTTACAATGCATTCGCTGCGAATCAGCGTATCGCTCGCAGCCCTTCGGTGGGGGTATTCAGATGAACTTGCGGTGCGTGTTCGGCGGGCACAGACCCACGCGGGGTGAGGTTCTGGAACTGGCGTCCGGCCCGGTTTCGACGTGCCGCTATTGCGGGCGACCGATCAGGCGCCTCCGGCCGAAGAAATGGGTGAGGCGCCGCATCAGCAACTGAGCCTGCCTTTTCGTCGCCCGTTTTCAATTCCCCGTTTGTTCCTCATCTCACTGGCATCGCGCGCGATCGTCAGGTAACTACGATTTGCCAGCCATCGGGAGTGTGCTCCCATGGCGGCACAGGCGCGAGATGAGCTGACAGTTTGATCTACCAGTCAGAAACCACTCCGGCTTTGCGCAAGATCATCCATGTCGACATGGATGCCTTCTTTGCCAGCGTCGAACAGCGCGACGATCCGGAGATCCGGGGAAAGCCGGTCGCGGTCGGCGGATCGTCAGGGCGCGGCGTGGTGGCTGCGGCAAGTTACGAGGCAAGGCTGTTCGGGGTCCGCTCGGCCATGCCATCGGTGCGGGCAGTGCAGCTGTGCCCGGACCTGATCTTCCGCAGGCCGCGCTTCGATGTCTACAAGGCCGTCTCTCAGCAGATCCGCAGCGTTTTCCTGCATTTCACCCCGCATGTCGAGCCGCTCTCGCTCGACGAGGCCTACCTTGACGTGACCGACGACGTGCGCGGCATCGGCTCGGCCACGCGGATCGCTGAACTGATCCGCCAACGCATCCGCGCCGAAACCGGGCTGACGGCGAGCGCAGGGGTGTCCTACAACAAGTTCCTCGCCAAGATCGCCAGCGACCAGAACAAGCCTGACGGCCTATGCGTGATCCGTCCGGGTGAGGGCGCGCAGTTCGTGGCCGCACTGCCGGTGCGGCGCTTCCATGGTATCGGTCCGCGCGGCGCGGAGAAGATGGCAAGGCTTGGGATCGAAACAGGGGCGGACCTGCGCGCGAAGGACCTCGCCTTCCTGCGCGAACACTTCGGCAGTTCGGCCGACTACCTCTATCGCGCGGCGCGGGGCATCGACCTGCGGCAGGTCAAGGCGGACCGTCCGCGCAAGTCGGTCGGCGGCGAGCGTACCTTCGAACGCGACATTTCGTCGGGCTCGGCACTGCGCGAGACGCTGGAGCGGATCATCGAGATCGTGTGGGAGCGGATCGAGCGCAGCGGTGCGAGCGGACGGACGGTCACGCTCAAGATGAAGTTCAATGACTTCACGCCTTGCACGCGGGCCAGATCCCTTCCCCGCGCCATAGCGGACAAGCAAGAGTTCGCGGTGCTGGCCCGCGAGTTGCTGGACGCCCAGTTGCCGTTGCCCAAGCCGATCCGGCTCATGGGCCTGACGCTTTCAGCCCTCGAAGGCGAGGAGCCTGACGAACCGGAGGAAGGCGCGGCGCCGCCTGTGCTTCAGGCCGAATTGCCGTTCTGAGTCTCCAGCCAGCGCACGACCATGGCGCGCACGGCCTCGCTGGTTGATGTCGGCAGATCATCGGGAGAAAAGAACTGCGCCTCCTCGATTTCGCGCCCATCGGCGAGCGGCGTGTCGCTTGTCGTGCCGGTGACAAGTTCGATGGCGTTGGTCCAGCCTTTGCGATCAAGCAGGATCGTGCCCAGATGTCCGGCGCGTTCCAGCCTGCAACCCGTTTCCTCCAGCAGTTCACGCCTCGCGGTATCGAGCGGACTTTCATCCCGTCCCAGACCACCCCCGGGCAGCATCCAGACGGTCCGGGCATGGTAGCTGTGCCGCACCAGCAGAACGTCGCCTGCAGGGTTGGCTGCGATCACGTTGCAGCCCCGCACGATCCGGCGGCTTCGCCGCCACCACCAAAGCCGCAAGGCGTGGGCGGTGCGCAGCACATTGCGGTGGATCGGGCGTGGGAGCAGGTGAAGCACAGGTAATCCTAGGCACAGGTCATGACACCTGTCACCCCGCCATACATGCCTGCTCGCGCCTGCGACGGGATTGCCAAGCGATTGTCATACCACCGTAGCAATCGGCTGCTTGGCCTTTTAGTGGATCAAGTGACGGGAGGCGTTTGTGAATCGTCCCCGTGGGGTTATGCCTGCCGATGGAAGGGGAATTGCGCGCGTGAGACTCGGAGCAACGAAGCTGGCAATCGCGGGAGCACGTCCCCGGCTGCCGTCGTTGTACCAGATCGCGTGGTGGGCACTCGCTGCGGTCATCGCGCTGCTCGGCGCGGCCCTGTTCTGGGCCATCGTCACGCCCGTATCGTCGCTCGGGCAATGGACGGCGCAAGGTGTGCGAACGATGTCGCCCACAGCCCGCGCCGCGCTGTTTGCCAGCGTCGATCCGTTCAACCGCACTGCGCCTGGCCCAGCCGCCGAACAATCGGGCGCGGTTACCTCGCTTGCGCTGACGCTTTTTGCGACACGCGCCATGGCAGATGGCAGTGGCACTGCGATCATCGCAGGTGGCGACGGGCAGCAGCAGGTCTATCGCGTCGGCGCGGAAGTCCAGCCAGGCGTCACGCTGGCTGCCGTCGCGTTCGACCATGTCGAGCTTTCGCGCAACGGGGCGAAGGAACTGCTCTATCTCGATCAATCTGGCCCTGCGCCTACGGCCCAAGGTGTGGTCGCGGCCAATCCCGTTGCGGCACCTCCTGCAAACGCGCCGGGTGGCGGCGTGAGCGTGGCGGCCTTGCGCAGCGGTGTGAACTTCGGCCCGCGCGCCGAAGGTGGGAAGGTCGTAGGCGTCGAGGTCCTGTCCTCCGGCGATGGCTCTGCCTTTCGTGCTGCAGGCTTCCAGCCCGGTGACGTGATCACCGAGGTCAACGGCAAGCCGGTGACCGGTCCCGGCGATGCGGCCATGCTCTCCGGTGCCATCCGCGCCGGAACTTCGATTGCGGTTACCGTCCGTCGCGGTGACCGCCAGCTTCCTCTTGCTATCACATTGGCACCATGACCTTGCGCAAGCTCCTATTCCCGAAGATGCTCCTCGGAGCCGCAGCGCTCGCCCTTGCCGTGCCGCAGGCCGCCATGGCGCAGTACACGCTCAACGTGCGTGAGGCGGACATCCGCGCGTTCGTGGCCGATGCTGCGGAAGTCACCGGGCGGACGTTCATCGTCGACAGCCGGGTGCAGGCCAAGATCAGCGTCGTGTCTGACCGTGCGCTGAGCCGTTCGGAATACTTCGAGGTGTTCCTTTCCACCCTGCGCGCCAATGGCTTGGTGGCCGTGCCGACCGGCAATGGCGCATTCCGCATCCAGCCGTCGGACGGAGCGGCGTCCAATCCCAGCCGCATTGGCAGCAGGGGGGCGGCGCAGAGCCAGATGGTCACCGAAGTGATCCGCCTGCGCGCGATCGACGCGGCGCAGGCCGTGGAAACGCTGCGCCCGCTGATCAGCAAGGAAGGCGCGATTACCGCCAACAAGGCGGGCAATTCGCTGGTGGTGGTCGACTATGCCGACAATATGCGCCGCATCCGCGCGCTGCTCGCCGATATCGACCGTGACAATGCCGCGACGCAGACGGTGATCCTTGAACACGCAGGCGCGCGCGAGATTGCGACTGCGCTCAGCCAGCTGGTGCCGCCAGGAGGTGAAGGCGCGCGCTCGCTGGCGACAGTCGTGGCGGTGGACAGCGCCAACGCCGTGCTGATGCGCGGCGAGCCGGCCACGCTGGCCAAGATGGCGGCGATGGCGCGCCAGCTCGATGCCAAGGCTGCGCTGGGCGGCGAGATCAAGGTCGTCTGGCTCGACTATGCGGATTCGGCAGCGCTCGTGCCGGTGCTTGAGCGACTGCTCGGCGGGCAAGGCGGGGGCGAAGTAGCCTCGGCCAGTTCTGCGCCGGTTTCGCTGGGCGGGGTGGGCGGTAACCAGACGTCGACGGCGGGCACGCAAGGCTCGACCGGGCAGGCCGCGACGACAGGTGGCACTCAGACGAGCCCGATCGGCGCGACATCGGGCGGGCTGGGCACCGGACCGATCAAGCTTGCCAACGGGCGCGGGACGGCGACGATCACGCGCTATCCTGGCGCCAACGCGATCATCATCGCCGCGCCCGCCGACGACCAGCGCCGCATCAGCGAGGTGATCCGCCAGCTCGACGTGCCGCAGGAGCAGGTGCTTGTCGAGGCGATCATCGTCGAGATATCGAACAACGTGGCAAGGGAACTGGGCGTCCAGCTGCTGTTTGGTGGCAAGGACAAGCCCTTTGCCGTGACGAATTTCTCCAACTCCTCGCCCAACATCATCGATCTTGCGGGTGGATTGCTGGCTGACAATCTCAATCAGACGACCACGGTGATCAACGGCGATACCGTGACCACCACGACCAACAGCACGGCCGGAGACCTGTTGCGCGAGAACGCCGCCACCAAGGCCCTTTCAGCCAGCGGTGCCTATACCGGCTTCCTCACCGAACTGTCGAAGGACACCTACCTTGGCGCGCTGATCAATGCGGTGCAGACCGACAAGAACTCGAACATCCTCTCGACCCCGCACATCACCACCAACAACAACGTGCCCGCCTCGATCCTGTTCGGCCAGGATGTCCCCATTTCAACTGGCGAGGCGCTGTCGCAGGGCAATTTCAACGACCGCTTCCGCACGATCCAGCGCCAGAACGTGGGTATCGAACTGGACGTTACCCCGCAGATCAACGCCGGCAACATGGTGCGCCTCGATCTGCGGCAGGAAGTCAGCTCCATTGCGGGCACGGTCTCGCGCACATCGAACGAACTGATCATCAACAAGCGCGAGATCAAGACGACGGTGACGGTGGGCGACCGCGAGATCGTGGCGCTGGGTGGACTGCTTGACGACAACGAGCAGCGCACGCTTCAGAAAGTGCCGTTCCTCGGCGACATCCCGCTCCTGGGCGAAGCATTCAAGTCGCGCGCGCGCAGCCGGGTCAAGACCAACCTGATGGTCTTCATCCGCCCGACGATCCTGCGCAATGCAGCGGACCGGGCGGCACTGGCGGCGCGGCGCTACGGCGTGGTGCGCAATGCGCAGGTCAACTTCAATGCCAAGCAGGAGCCGAGCATCGACGAACTGATCGTCGACTACATGGGCGCGACATTGCCCGCAGCACCTTCCGCACAGGTCGCGGTCGTCGCGCCCGGCGATACGCTGATCCGCCCGCGCGCGACGCCGGGGCCGCTCGAACAGTCCGAACTTCCGCCAAGCAGCGCGCAGAACTGAGCGATGGACAGCGTGCAGGACATCGACGGGATCGACGAGCCGCTGGTCGAAGCGGTGACCGTCGTCACGCCTGCGCCCCATGCGCCGGTGCCCTATGCCTTCGCGCGCGACAACGGGTTGCTGGTCGAAAGCATCGATGACGATCGCGCGGTGGTGGCGATGCGCGAAGGGGCACGGGCGCTGGGCCTGCTCGATCTGCGCAGCGCGTTGGGCCGTGAGCTTGTCGTCAACCGCGTGAGCGCGGGCGAGTTCGAGAAGCTGCTGGCTGATGCCTACGCCATGGACGGCGCAGCCGCCGCCGTGGCGGGCGACATGGGCATTGCCAATGACGGGCTCGATCCGCTCGCGCTCGGCCTGCCCACCGCCGAGGACCTGCTGGACAGTGCCGACGACGCCCCGGCGATCCGCCTGATAAACGGCCTGATCGCCGAGAGCCTGCGGCAGGGCGTTTCGGACATTCACATCGAACCTTACGAGACCGCGCTGGTCGTGCGGATGCGCGTCGACGGGGTCCTGACCGAGAAGCTGCGGATGCCGCCGCATGTCGCTCCGGTGCTGGTCAGCCGCATCAAGGTCATGGCGCGGCTCGACATTGCCGAGCGGCGCGTGCCGCAGGACGGACGTATCTCGTTGAGCCTCGGCGGCAAGCTGGTTGACGTCCGCGTCTCGACCCTGCCCAACCGCGCGGGCGAGCGGGTGGTCATGCGCCTGCTCGACAAGGAGAACGCCGGGATCGACCTCGCCGGGTTGGGTCTCGACGCCAAGGCCGAGGACACGCTGCGCCGCGCCATTGGCGAGCCCAACGGCATCGTGCTGGTCACCGGACCGACCGGCTCGGGCAAGACCACCACGCTCTATGCCGCGCTGCGCGGGTTGAACGACGGTGCGCGCAATATCCTGACTGTGGAAGACCCTGTGGAATACGCTGTGGATGGCGTCGGCCAGACGCAGGTCAATTCCAAGGTCGGCCTCACGTTCGCAGCGGGCTTGCGCGCAATCCTGCGCCAGGATCCCGACGTCGTGATGGTCGGCGAAATCCGTGACCGCGAGACGGCGGACATCGCCGTGCAGGCTTCGCTCACCGGCCACCTCGTGCTTTCGACCGTCCACACCAACGATGCAGCGGGCGCGATCACGCGGATGCGCGACATGGGGGTAGAGCCGTTCCTGCTCGCCTCCACCCTGCGCGCCGTCATCGCGCAGCGGCTTGTGCGTCGCCTGTGCCCCCATTGCCGCGAAGAACGCGTTCTCGATGCGGGCATGGCCGATGTGCTGGGGATGAAGGCCGGGCGCGTGGTCCACACCGCCAAGGGCTGCGTCGAATGCGGCCAGACCGGCTATCAGGGCCGCGTCGGCGTGTTCGAGGCGCTGCGGGTGGACGATGCGATCCGCCAGATGATCCACGACAACGCCGACGAAGCGGCCATTGCGCGCCACGCCTTCGCGGATTCCCCTACGCTCGCCAAGGCCGTGCGGCGGATGGTCAAGGATGGCACGACCTCGCCTGAGGAAGCGGCGCGCATCATGCGGCGGGACGGCTGATGGCGCGTTTTGCCTATCACGCGATTGACCCCAAGGGCACAGAACGGCGCGGCGCAATCGAGGCTGCCACCGAAGCCGCCGCGCGCGAGAAACTCGCCGCGCGCGAATGGTACGTGGTCAGCGTCCAGCCCGATGCCGCCGCCTCTGCCCGTCGCGCGGCGACCAGCACCAGCGGCATTGCGCTGTTCGCCACCAAGCTTTCGGCCAAGCAGCTTGCGCTGTTCACCCGGCAGCTGTCCTCCCTGATGGTCGTCAGCCCGCTCGAGGAAACCCTGCGCACCATCGCGCGCCAGACCGAGAAGCCCAAGGCGCAAGGCATCCTGTCCAACGTCCACGCCGGAATCGTCGAAGGCCTGCCGCTGGCCGAGGCGATGCGGCGCGAGGAGCCGAGCTTCCCGCCAATCTACCGCGCGATGATTGCTGCGGGCGAGAACTCCGGCAGCCTTCCTGCCATCGCTGATCGACTGGCCGACATGCTGGAGCGGCAGGCTCAGGTGCGCGGCAAGATCATCGCCGCGCTCGCCTATCCCATCGTGCTGTCGTTCGTGGCGATTGCGGTCGTCACCGGCCTGATGATCTCGGTTGTCCCCCGGGTGGTCGAGCAGTTCGACAACGCCAGCCGCCAGCTACCGATGCTGACGCGCGTGGTGATCGGTATCTCGCAGTTCCTCAGCACGTGGTGGTGGGCGCTGCTCGTGCTGATCGCGCTGGCGGTGATCGCCTTCGTTCGCGCCTTGCGACAGCCCGCCTTCAAGCTCCGTTTCGATGCGGCCCTGCTGCGCCTGCCCTTCATCGGCAAACTGATCCGGGACGTCCACGCCGCCAGCCTCGCCCGCACGCTTGCCACGATGATCGAGGCGCGGCTGCCGCTGGTCGATGGCCTGCGCCTCGCCACGCGCACTGTTTCCAACGCCGTGCAGGCGCAATCGCTCGCGGGCATTTCCGAGAAGGTCCGCGCCGGCGGCTCGCTCTCAACCGCGCTGCGCGAGGCCGGGACGTTCCCGCCGCTACTCGTCTATCTCGCCGCCAGTGGCGAGGCCGCGGGCCAGCTCGGCACCATGCTCGAACGCGCCGCCGATTATCTCGAGCGCGAGTTCGAAGCTTTCACCGCCGCTGCCATGGCCCTGCTCGAACCCGCGATCATCGTGGTGATGGGCACCATGGTCGCGCTCATCATCCTCGCCATCCTGCTGCCGATCCTGCAGCTCCAGAACCTGACCGGACTGTGATCATGACTGAAGACGCCCCGAACCAGACCCCCGATACCGAGGGCAAGCGCCGCCGCAACGGCTTCAGCCTCGTCGAACTGATGGTCGTGATCTTCATCATCGGCCTGCTCGCCACGGTCGTCCTGATCAACGTCCTGCCGAGCCAGGACAAGGCCATGGTGGTCAAGGCGCGCAGCGACATCGCCACGCTCGAACAGGGCATGGAAATGTACCGCCTCGACATGGCCAGCTACCCCGGACAGGGCGAGGGACTCACTGCGCTCAAGTCTCCGCCTGCCAACCTGTCGATGCCGCAGAACTACCGTTCGGGCGGTTATGTGAAAGACATCCCCAACGATCCGTGGGGCCATCCCTACCAGTATCAGGTGCCGGGCCGCGATGGCCGTCCGTTCGAGATATTCTCGCTGGGTGCCGACGGCCAGCCGGGCGGCAGCGACCTTAACGCCGATATCTACGCCGGACAGAAGTGAAGCGCGCCAGTGGCTTCAACCCCGCAACCTGCTGACGACCTGATCGTCCTGCTGCCAGCCAAGCCGGGAGAATCGTGGCGTTGGTGGCGCGTGGGCGCAGACGGGTTTGGGTCGGAGCACCATCACTTGCCCGGTACCGCTGAAGCGCCTTGGGGCGAGGTCGGAACGGTGACTGTTCTGGTCCCCTCGTCCGATGCCCCGGTAACCGACAAGGCCCTGCCCGACATGCCCCCTGCACAGGCGCTTGCGGCGGAGCGGTTGGCTCTGGCTCAGGGTGGTCTGACGAGCCAGCTCCACGTCGCCGTCGGCACCGACAGCGGGCGCCTGCTGTCATCTCGGGTTGCGGCATCGGCGATGGATCACTGGCTGGCGGCACTGGCAAGCGAAGGACTCGATCCGCAAGCGTTGGTTCCGGCCGCACTGGTCCTGCCGCGTACTGAGGGCACGCTGGTTCTCGCCTCTGTCGGCGGACAGCTTCTGGCACGCAGTCCCGATGCAGCCTTTGCCGCCGAGGACGCGCTGGTTTCGATCCTTGCCGAAGGGCTGGAGCAAGCCGCGCTCGATGAAGACATGCTCGCTTTGCGCCTTGCCAAAGTCCACGCTGTGCCGCCGCTCAACCTGCGGCAGGGCATCTATGCCCCGCGCCGCGTCTCGGTGTTCCGCACGGCGGACTGGCTGGGCCTTGCCCGCATGGCCGCCACGGCCGCGCTGCTCGGCCTGCTCCTGATGCTGGTGTGGATCGGGAAGTGGAATGCCGACAGCAGCGCCGTTGAATCGCGCGCGCTCGAACTGGCGCAGAAGCGCTTTCCCGCAGCGACCGATCTCGACACGGCCGAGCGCCTGCTAACCACCGAACTCGCCAAGCGTGGCGAAGGCGGCACCAGCTTTGCCGCGCCCACTGCAGCACTGCTCGAAGCGATGCGGCCTGTGCCGGGGGTCAAGCTGCGCGATCTCGGCTACGGTGCGGATGGCACCTTGCGCTTCACCGCCGCCGCGCCCCGCCCCGAAGACGTCAACGCGGTGCTGATCGCGCTGCAGAATAACGGCTGGAAGGTCACCGTGCCGCCTGCGCTTGCTCCCGATCCCACTGGCGCGACGGTCGCCGCAATCACGGTGAGGGCACCATGATGCGCCAAGTCTCGGCCTGGTTCCTCGGGCTTACGCAGCGCGAACGAGCGCTGGTCGGCGTGGCCGGTTCTCTCGCGGCTGTGGTGCTGCTGATCTATGGGTTGATCCTGCCGCTCGGGACTGCGCTTGACGATGCGGCCGTTCGCCATCGCGAGGCGACCGAGCGGGCAGGGCGCATGGTTGCCGGGCTCGACGCCCTCAAGCGCGCTCCGGCAGCGCGGGGCGCGGCGCTGGCCGGTCCCGTCGATCAGATTGCCAACGCGAGCGCGCAGGATGCAGGGTTCGTTGTCCAGTCGGCACAGTCGCGCGGCAGCGACATGGCGGTGCTCGTCATCCCGACCGTGCGGCCTTCGGCAGTGCTCGCATGGCTTGATGGTCTGGGGGCCAAGGGTTTGGCGGTAGAACAGGTCACGATCACGCCCGCGCCCGATGGCACCGTTTCCGTAAACGTCACATTGCGCAAGGCCGGATCATGATCGGACGGTGGATCTTCGTGCGCGGGCGAGCACTGGACCGAAGGGACCGACTGGCATTGGCAGGGCTCTTCGTTCTTGCGCTGCTTGTCCTAATGCCGCTGCGACTGGTGCTCGGCCTGGCAATGCCGGAAAGCGTGACCGCGCGCAGCGTTGAAGGCAGCGTCTGGGACGGACGGATTGCCGATCTCAAGGCGGGGCCAGTCCCGCTCGGCACGGTCGAGGCAGGGTTGGAGCCGCTCCCGCTGCTGATCGGACAGGCGCGCTTTAGCATTGCGCGGGAAGGCTTTTCGGCAAAGGTCGGGTCGTCGCGGATCGCCAATGCCAACGGTACGGTGCTCCTTCCCGATGGACTCGGCGGACTTCCCGTCACCTCGCTCGGCTTTGGCGATCTCACGGTCGTGATGGACGGCGGCCAGTGCAGCGAGGCGCAAGGCACGCTCAGCCTGACCCTCGCCTCGCTCGGACCGCTGCTGCCGGATGCGATCACGCTGTCCGGGCAGGCGCGTTGTGAGAAAAGCGCGCTGATCGTGCCGATGCGCGGCCCTCAGGGCATGGAACGGATGACGCTGAAGCTTGGCGGCGACGGGCGCTGGCAGGCTGACCTGACGCTTACCGGCCTGCCGCAGGAAGCCGTCGATGCACTGAAATCAGGCGGGTTCGACGCCCGTCCCGGCGGCATCGGCATCGGGACGAGCGGAACCTTATAAGCGTCAGGCCAACGTTTGCGTCAGGAACCAGGCGCGCTGTTCGGCCTGATCAGTCCAGTCATCGGCCGCGCCTTCGGTGGCGTTGTCGCCCGCGGCGGTCGCAGCGGCCTTCACCGCGCGGATCGCCTCAACCAGCGCGAGGTTGTCGTCACGCAGGTTGCGGACCATTTCCATCGCGTCGATCTTCGAGCGGTCATCGTCCTTGATCGAGGACTTGCCGGCAATCGCGCCGATTCCGGTCAGCGTGTCACCGCCGTTCTTGCGCACGCGTTCGGCAATGATGTCGGTCAGCGCGAAGAGCTCGGCCGCCTGCTCGTCGAACATCAGGTGCAGATCGCGGAACTGCGGTCCAGCCACGTGCCAGTGATAGTTCTTGGTCTTGAGATAGAGCGTGAAATAGTCGGCCAGCAGGCCGTTCAAGCTATCGATCAGAGCCTTCTTTGCATTGTCTCCGGGCATGACATTCCCCTTTCGTGTCCGGGTGGATGAGCCTCCTATACGCTGGACTCACTGAAAGGTTTCACGCAAAGACATGGCGATATTTATCGATTGAAGCGATCAATGGCCTCTCGTGCTTCCCCGAAGCAGGGTAAGGCCTGCAAGCGCCGAAATGATCGATCCGCCGAGAATGCCGATCTTGGCTTCCTCGACCAGTGCGGGGGCAAGCGGGAAGGCGAGGCCTGCGATGAACAGGCTCATGGTGAAGCCGATGCCGCAAAGCAGGGCAAGACCCCAGAGCTGGCGCAGGCTTGCGCCCTCCGGGCGTCGGGCAAGTCCGGTACGCTCTGCCAGCAGAATGCTGCCAAGGATGCCAGCCTGCTTGCCAAGCACAAGACCAAGCCCGATGGCCAGAGGCAGCGTGTGCGAACCTCCTGCATTTGTCGCCAGTGCCACGCCTGCATTGGCCAGGCCGAACAGGGGCACAATCACGAAGCCGTTGGGTGCGACCAGAGCGTGCTCGAGCCGCAGCAGCGGACTGTCGTGCTTGCGGTTCAGGGCCAGCGGCACGGTCAGCGCCGCAAGGACACCAGCGATGGTGGCGTGGACGCCTGAATGGAGCACGGCGTACCACAGCGCCACCGCGCCAATTACGTAAGGCGCAAGTGCTTTGACCCCCAAGCGGTTGACGATCACCAAGGCGACGAAGATCGCAGCGGCCACGCCAAGCCACGGGAGGTCGAGGCCGCTCGTATAGAAGAACGCGATGACCAGCACCGCGCCCAGATCGTCGACGATGGCTACCGTCAGCAGGAACAGGCGCAGCGAGGGCGGCAAGCCCTTCCCGGCGAGCGCGAGGACGCCGATGGCAAAGGCGATGTCGGTCGCCGAAGGAATGGCCCAGCCGCGGTGCAGTGTCGGTTCGCCCACAGCGACTGCCAGATAGACAAGGGCAGGGATCGCCATTCCCGCAATGGCGGCCAGCACCGGAAGGCGGCGGCGGGGGGGGGCCGAGAGTTCGCCCGCAAGGATCTCGCGTTTGATCTCAAGCCCCACCACGAAGAAGAACACTGCCATCAGCGCGTCGTTGATCCACAGGTGCAGCGTGTCGAGCTTGGCCACCGGGGTCCACGGCAATGCGTGATGAAAAAGGTCGTGCCATCTGTCCGCGAGCGGCGAGTTTGCAATGGCCAGCGCGATGGCAGCGCAGACCATGAGCACGATCCCGGGGGCTGCCTCGTTATGGCTCAGCCGGTGCCAGAGGCGGCTAAAGTCCGGCATTCCTGCCATTTTCGAATCATCCCTTGGTTCCTGAAGGCCTTGCAACGGGCATAGCTAGCGCTTGTGCCCGCGAGGGCGGAGTGCGTCAAACGGGAGCAGGGTCTTGTTGGGATGGCCATCCTATCCCGCGCTACAATGGCTGGCGGTGGTGGAGCATGAACTTCTCCTGTTCGCCGCCATCTGGTTTTCCGTGTTCGCTCTCGATGAGCTGCTCCTCGATCTGGCATGGTTGCGGTTGCGCCTGCTCGGACACGGGCGGACACTGCGGGTGTCCGGTTGCGGCCATGCCGAACTTGCCGGAGTGGCAGCAGTGCTCGTCCCCGCCTGGCACGAAGCGCAGGTTATCGGCACGATGGTCACCCACACCTTGCGCAGTTGGCCTCATCGCCACTTGCGCATCTACGTCGGCTGTTATCGCAACGATACGGCAACACTGACTGCGCTTACCGGAACGGAGTCCGATTCGCGCCTGCGCGTAGTGGTCCACGATTGCGATGGGCCGACGACCAAGGCAGACTGCCTCAACCGTCTCTACCGTGCCATCTGCGAGGACGAGCGCCGCGCGCGCCTGCAGGTGCGGGCGCTGATCCTCCACGATGCCGAGGACATGGTCCACCCCGCCGCGCTCACCGTGATGGACCGCGCGCTCGACAATGTCGATTTCGTCCAGTTGCCGGTCCGGCCGGAACCCCAATGCACCTCGCGCTGGGTCGCCGGACACTACTGCGACGAGTTCGCCGAGGCTCACGCCCGCGACATGGTCGTGCGCCATCACATCGGCGCGGCACTGCCCTCGGCAGGCGTCGGCTGCGCATTCTCTCGCCGGGCCATCGACAGGATCATCGCACATCGCGCCAGGGACGAGCCCTTCGCTGCGGAATGCCTGACCGAGGACTATGAAAGTGGCCTGCTCGTCACTGTCACGGGCGGGCGCTCGGCGTTCCTGCGGATGCGTGCGCACGACGGCACGCTCGTCGCCACACGCGAGTTCTTTCCCGGTGGCATTGCTGAAGCGGTCCGGCAAAAGGCACGCTGGGTCCACGGCATCGCCTTCCAGGGATGGGACCGGCTTGGCTGGACCATGCGGCTGTGTGACTTTTGGATGCGACTGCGTGACCGTCGCGGACCGCTGGTGGCCGTGGTGATCTGCGCGGCCTATGCGCTGCTGCTGCTTTGGCCGGTGCTGTTGCTGGCGCAGCAGGCGGGGCTGGCCGAGCCTGTCCCCGACGGGCCGCTGTTGCGCGCCCTTCTGGCGTTCAACTTTGCCAGCCTCGTCTGGCGGCTCGCCATGCGGGCGCTCTTCACCGCACGCGAATACGGCCTGCGCGAAGGTCTGCTCGCTGTCTTGCGCTTTCCGCTGGGCAACGTCATCGCGGTCATGGCCGCGCGCCGTGCGCTCATGGCCTATGTCCGCGTGCTCCTTGGCGGCCGGCTGCGCTGGGATCACACGGTCCACACCGCGCACCTCGCACAAGTCCTGCCCCTTGCCCTACCCCTGGCGGAGCCGCGCCCCCTTCCGGCCCCGGCCTGATGGCGCAACCCGCGTCCGCCCGGCGCGGTCAGCCGCTGCTTGCGCTCGGCTTTCTTTTCGCCGGATGGACCGCATTGCGGATCGCCATGTGGGAAGCATCGCCTACAAGTGCAGGCACTACCGGGATCTTGCTCACGGCGGCTGAAGGTATTCCACCATCCGCCACGCCCGCGGATGCCATCCCGAAGCGTCGCGACCCGGCCCGCCCCCCGGCCGCAACACGCGCGTCTGCTCTCATCGGGCCTGTAAGGCACCAGCCCCCCGATGCGGCAGCTCCGGCGATGCCTTGGCCGCAGCAATTCGCATGGCAGGCGAGCGTCCTGAACCCCGCGCATGCACTGGCGATTCCGCCTCGTCGCCAGTCCCAACCAAAGCCCGAAGACGAGTTCTACGAACCCCTGGTGGAAAAGGACGACCCGCGCTGGAGCGGCGAGAACTGGGTGCTGATGCGCGCAGGCAGCGGCGATGCGGCGCAGGCTCCCGGTGCTGCGTCCTATGGCGCGAGCCAGGCCGGCGCGATCGTGCGCTACCGCCTCGGCAAGGGCGAGGTCGGCTCGTCCTACGCCTACTTGCGCACCTCGCTTGCCATCAACGCTCCGGGCCAGGATCGCGAAGTCGCCATCGGCTTCGGCATGCGCCCGGTGCGCAAGCTTCCGTTGCGCGTTCTCGTCGAGGCGCGGCTGCAGGATACCAAGGCCTCGTCGATGCAGGTGCGCCCGGTGGCAACCGTGATCACCGAACTGCCATGGCAGCGCCTGCCGCTCGGCTTCCGCGCCGAAGCCTACGGACAGGCAGGCTATGCCGGCGGACGGGGGGCAACGCCGTTCTTCGATGTCCAGGCTCTGCTCGACCGACCCTTGCGCGGCGTGGTGCCGCGCAACAACGATCTCCGGGTCGGCGCAGGCTTCTGGGCAGGCGGACAGGAGGGTGCTGTCCGCCTCGACGTAGGGCCCCGCCTGTCCTTCCGCATCGATCCCGGACGTCTGGCCGGACCGAGCCGCGTCGCCCTCGACTGGCGCTTCCGCCTCGCCGGAAATGCCCGCCCTGACAGTGGTCCCGCCATCACCGTGACATCCGCCTTCTGAAGGCACAGCTTTTTGCCGCAAACCCTCCCTTGCGGGGTTGCTGGCGTGCTTCGCGCGGCCTAGCGTCGGAATGGCAATGGACGTCTATCTCCCCATCGCGAACCTGTCGGTCAACGGTCTGGTTATCATCGGCCTTGGCGCCCTCACCGGGCTGCTTTCGGGGATGTTCGGCGTTGGCGGCGGCTTCCTGACGACGCCACTGCTGATCTTCTACGGTGTGCCGCCCACTGTCGCTGCCGCCTCGGCCGCCAGCCAGGTCACCGGGGCCAGCGTCTCAGGCGCTTTCGCGCAGGCGCGGCGCGGCGGGATCGATTACCATATCGGCGCGGTTCTTGTGGCGGGCGGCGTGATCGGCACCGGGATCGGTTCGCTGCTGTTCCGCCTGCTCCAGTCGCTCGGCCAGATCGATACGGTGATCAATATCCTCTACGTCCTGCTGCTCGGCGGGATCGGCGGGCTGATGGCGCATGAGAGCATCACCGCGCTGAAGGCACAGCGCGCAGGCGTCCCCCTGCCAGCGCGCAAGCGGCGGCACCATCCGTTGGTGGCAAGCCTGCCCTTGCGCTGGCGGTTCTATCGCTCGGGCCTCTACATCTCGCCGCTCGCGCCGCTGCTGCTCGGCATGGCGACTGGCATCCTTACCATGCTGATGGGCATCGGCGGCGGGTTCATTCTCGTGCCCGCCATGCTCTATATCCTCGGCATGGGCGTGAACGTGGTCGTCGGTACCTCGCTGTTCCAGATCCTCTTCGTCACCATGGTGACCACGATGATGCACGCGCTGACGACGCGGGCGGTGGACATCGTGCTGGCTGGACTGCTGCTGGTCGGCTCGGTCACCGGGGCGCAGCTCGGCACGTTCTTTGCGCAGAAGGCCAAGCCCGAACAATTGCGCCTGATCCTTGCGGTGATCGTGCTGGCGGTTGCCCTGCGCATGGCGTTGGGCCTCGGCTACCGCCCGGACGAGATCTACACCGTGGTGCCGCTATGATGGCTGTCGGCCGCAATCCGTGGCGCTTGCTGGTCCTGCTGGTCTGCCTGCTCCTTACCGGCGCGCGCGACCCGATCCTCGTTCCCGAAATCTCGCAGCATGAAGTCCAGGTGCGGCAGGGCTTCACCGGGGCGGACCTGCTGCTGTTCGGCGCGATCCTCAGTCCCGAAGGCAGCCGCGCGGCGCAGGATTACGATATCGTCGTCGTGCTCGAAGGCCCGGTGCAGTCGATTGTCCTGCGCGAAAAGCAGAAGATCGCAGGCATGTGGATCAATGCCGATTCGCTCGAATTCCGCTCGGCCCCCAGCTACTTCGCCGTCGCCTCCTCGCGCCCCATCGCAAAGATTGTCGATGACAAGACTGCCGCGATCTACGAACTCGGCCTCAAATGGTTGCAGCTCTCACCCATCGGTGTGATCGAGCCGCGCGAACAGCAGCGCTTCTCTGCGGGGCTGGTCGATCTGATGCGCCGTCAGGGCCTCTACCGCGAGGACGAAGGCAGCGTGAAGATCAGCGGGCAGGTGCTCTACCAGGCCCGGATCAGCCTGCCCTCGAGCGTGCAGACCGGTACCTATACGGCTGAGACATTCGCCATTCGCGGTGGCAAGGTTGTGGCCTCTGCAATCACCCGGGTCGAGGTGAAGAAGGAAGGTTTCGAACGCTTTGTTGCAGTGGCGGCCGATCGCAATGGCTGGCTCTATGGCCTGTTCGCGGTGATCGTATCGGTGGCCATGGGCTGGATCGCCGGACGCTTGTTCGCGCTGGTCTGAGCCGAATGGCAACTATTCCGAAGGTTTAGTCGTTTTTAACCTGAAAGCGCTAATCGGTAACCAATCGCCAGTTCCGGCCGAGAGGTTTTTAGCGTGATGTCCGACATGGGTATGCAGAGTTTCGTGCCTGCTGCGGCGGTCGGCGAAGATGGCGGCGATCTTCGCACCACTTTCGTCGCGTCGGAAAACGCTCTCGGATCAGAGAATGCGCGGCACCCCATCGGCCATGTGCGCGAGATTGCAGGGTCAAGCTCTGCCATCGCTCTCGACCTCGGTCGGCTAGAACAGTGCTCGTCCGATCTCGATCCGTCGGTGGCGCTTTCGGGCAAGGTCGGCAGCCAGATCAAGATCCGCGTCGGCAACTCCTGGTTGCTCGCCAGCGTGCGCACGCAGCGGCAGGACACCAGCGTCGATGGCGGCGTGGTCGCGCAGATCGACTTCCTCGGTGAAGGCGAGGAAGAGCGCCTGACCGGCAAGATCTACGGATTCCGTCGCGGCGTCACGCGCTATCCTGTGCCCGGAGCGCTGGTCTATCCCGCCACAAGCAACGACTTGCGCCAGATATATGCCAGCGACGGGCGTACCAATATTTCCATCGGCACCGTGTTCCCCACGCGCGACATCCGCGCGGGGCTCTATGTCGATGCGCTGCTTGGCAAGCACTTCGCCCTGCTGGGCTCGACCGGCACCGGCAAGTCAACCGCCGCGGCACTGATGCTGCACCGGATCTGCGAGATGGCCCCTGCCGGCCATATCGTGATGATCGACCCCCACGGTGAATACGCCAGCGCCTTCCGCGTGACCGGGCAATTGCTCGACGTGTCGAACCTGCAGATGCCCTACTGGCTGATGAACTTCGAGGAGCACTGCGAAGTTTTCGTGACCGCGCAAGGCGTCGATCGGCAGGTCGATCAGGACATTCTCGCCAAGTGCCTGCTCGCCGCGCGCCAGCGCAATCGCCTCGCCGAGCAGATCGGCAAGATCACGGTCGACTCGCCAATTCCCTACCTGCTCTCCGATCTGCTGAACGTGCTGCAGAACGAGATGGGTCGGCTCGACAAGGGCACCAACTCGATCCCCTACATGCGGCTCAAAACCAAGATCGAGGAAATCCGCAGCGATCCGCGCTACCAGTTCATGTTCTCAGGCATGCTGGTGGGCGATACGATGGCGGAATTCATCGCCAAGATCTTCCGCATGCCGGCCAACGGCAAGCCCATCTCGATCATCGATGTCTCGGGCGTACCATCGGAAATCACCTCCACGGTCGTCGCCGTGCTCAGCCGCCTCGTGTTCGACTATGCGATCTGGGCGCGCGACGAGGAAACGCGGCCAGTCCTGCTCGTCTGCGAGGAAGCGCACCGCTACGTGCCCAACGAGAAGAACTCTGACGGCTCCTCGGTCGGCCGCATTCTATCGCGCATCGCCAAGGAAGGCCGCAAGTACGGCGTGTCGCTCGGCCTGATCACCCAGCGTCCCTCCGATCTTGCCGAAGGCGTGCTGTCGCAGTGCGGCACGATCATCGCGATGCGCCTCAACAACGAACGCGACCAGGCCTTCGTCAAGGCGGCCATGCCCGAGGGCGCGCGCGGCTTTGTCGATACGATCCCGGCATTGCGCAACCGCGAATGCATCATCTCGGGCGAAGGCGTGTCGATCCCGATGCGCGTCTCGTTCGACGAGCTTGAGGCGATCAAGCGCCCCGCATCGAATGATCCCTCGTTCTACGAATTGTGGAGCAAGAGCGGCGGCGAGGAACGCGCTGTCGAACGCACCGTACAACGCTGGCGCGCGCAGAGCCGCTGACACGGGCTCCGCGCCGCTTTCATTACTACAAGCTCGGCATCATCCGTCCTGCCGTATCGGCGTCGGCGTGGGTCTCTTCCTCGCACTCTTCGTCCGGAACCGCGCGCGCCCGCTCGCGCCACGCGGGCTGGCGATAGGCATAGACCGCCAGAGCCACGGCCACGGCAGAGCTTACCGGGAAGGCGAGCCACAGCGCATCGGCACCAAGCTGCGGGTAGAATGCGTAATAGAAGCCGAGACGCACGGGATACATCGCGATCGACAGGATAATCAGCGGTGTCCAGACCACCCCGCCTGCCCGCATTGTTCCGAACAGCACCATGGTCACGCCGAACAGTAGGTAGCTCCAGCTCGCGAGGAACTGGATGTGTCGCGCTTCGTCGACGGACGGGCTGGCCGAGCCAAGGAACAGCTCGAGCGCAGGCCGGTCGAACAGCAGGATCAGGGCGCAGAGCGCTCCGGTGACCGAGAGGTTGAGAAGGACGCCCGAGCGCGAAATCTTGCCCAGACGCTGGTCCAGCCCTGCGCCGATCGCCTGCGCGGCCATGGCACTTACCGCAGCGGAGATCGCCATCGCCGGCATCTGCAGATAGGTCCACAGTTGCAGCGCCGCGCCATAGGCCGCACTGACCAACAGCCCCTCGCGGTTGACGAGGCCGATCACGATGATCCCGGCCGCGGAGATCACCAGCATCTGCGCGCCCATCGGCAGGCCCTTGGTCAGGATGTAGCCCAGCTCGTCGCGGCGCGGCCAGAGCCACTTCAGTTCGGCACCCCTCAGCCGCAGCGGCAGGTCCTTGGCATAGACGTAGGCGACGATGCCCGCCATCGAGACGAACGAGGCAATCGCCGTCGCCAGTGCCGCGCCCGCGATGCCCATCGCCGGGATCGGGCCGAAGCCGCCTATCAGCAGTGGGTTTAGGATCACGTCGAGAACGGAGGAAAGGATCATGAACTTGAGCGGCGTTGCCGCATCGCCCCCGCCGCGCAGGCTCATGCCGAGCATGACCGTGATCATCGATGCGGGCATGGCAACGAAGATCACCCGCAGGTAGGTAAGCGCATAGGCATATGTCTCGCCCGGTGCGGCCATTGCTGTCAGCAGCTCGGGTGCGAAGACCCAGCCCATTGTGCCGACGACTAGCGAGAGCAGCACGCAGAAGCCCACCGCCGATCCGAACGTCCGCCGCGCCGCCAGCACGTCGCGCGCGCCAAACGCTTGCCCGATCTTGACCGTCGCCGCCATGCCGAAGCCGAATGCTGCCGCAAAGACGAGGAACATTACCACGTTGGCATTGGCCGTGGCCGCCAGTGCACCTTCGCCGAGCATCCGCCCGACCCAGATCGAATTGATCGACCCGTTGAGCGATTGCAGGATGTTGGAAGCCAGCGTCGGCGCGGAGAACAGCACCAGCGTCTTGAGGATCGGCCCGCTGGTAAGATCGCGTCCGCGCCCGGGGGGTGGAGCCAAGACCTCAGCCCTTCTTCAGCGCGGCAAGCGCTGCGAACGCGCCAGACCCGGCATCACCGGCCAGATTATGCTCGGCCCGCGCCTTGTCGGCATTGGGCCCCTCGGCAAAGGGGTCGATGGCAAGCGCAAGGCTCTGCGCCACCGCCTCGCCCAGATCGAAAGTTGTGCCCTCGTACTCGATCTCGTCGCAATCGTCGGCGGTGATCTCGATTTCCTCGTCGGGGGAATGAGTGCCGGTGATGGGGATGAAGCGGAGCGCGATGGGTTCGCTGATGGAGACGGGGAAGTCCTCGCCGGAGATCGCGCAGAGCTGCACGATCGAGGCGTTGAGATGGCCCTTTGCCTCCACCTTGTCCCCGTCGCGCCTCAGAGAGATGGTCGCCTGCATGGCGTTCACTGCCGAGAGTTGGAAACGTCCTGCAAGGCGTCTGCGCTCGTCTTCGGTGGGTTCCAGCACGATGGGCTCATCGTTGATCTGGCGAAGGTCGATTACCCGTGAAAACTCTGATTCCATGGTCATTTCCCGATCTCCGCATCAAGAACGCGGAAGGCCGGAACGAGGTCCAGCCCGGCGGCGAAGGCCCGCACGCGGCGGGTGATCGGCAGCGGATCGGTGCCGTCATGCAAGGTCACGTTGCGCTCTATCGCCTGCGCCATCATCGCCTCGTCGCGCGCGGCCAGCGCCTCGCGATAGGCGCCGAGCCGGCCACCCAGCACGCTCATCAATTCGCCCACACGCTTGCCGACGATTACGTCACCCACCCCGCTCTCGCGCAGCTGGCCGTCCATGTCCTCGACGAACAGTTCGGTAAGTCGCACGGAAGGCTCGATAAGTTCGGCCTCGCGCTCCATCCGGATCAGCACGACCGAGAGGATCAGCGTGATCATGTCGAATCGCCCGGCAACCGTGTCTGCCACGCCGCAATCGCGATACCACTCCTTCTCGCGCGCGATCTCAACCGTGCGGTGCCACAAGGGGCGGGCCACGGCACGGTCGTCCTGCTTGCGACCGAACAGCTTGGTAAGAATGGACATCGCGGCAATCCTTGAGGTTCGGCCCGTTCAGGGCCGATTAAATCTGGGCCGTCCAGCAGTCTGCTTGCGGGCAGTCATGCCGGGCGGCATTGCGGTTATTCCGATTGGACCCTAAGGGTCCTGCAATTGGCCTTGGCGATATAGTCTGTGCATTCCCGATGCAAACGGGCATGACGGCAAAAGATTGAAGAGCGGAGTTTGCGAATGCGGAACAGTCGGCTGTTGGTACAGGGTGCGACAGTGCTCGCCCTGGGCGTGGCGGCATCCGGCTGCGCCAGCATCAAGGACCATCGCGGCTACATCATCGACGAAGCGCTGGTTGCCACCGTCCAGCCGGGCGTGGACAACAAGCTTTCGGTCGAACGCACGCTCGGTCGGCCGACTTTTACCAGCCCCTATGGCAAGCAGACCTGGTACTACGTCGCGCAGAACACCAAGCAGCGCCCGTTCAACCGCCCTCGCACCGACACTCAGGCCATTCTCGTGGTCGACTTCGATGCCAAGGGCAACGTCACCTCGCTGAATCGTGAAGGCATGGAAAAGGTCGTCCGCCTTTCGCCCGAGAGCGACAAGACGCCAACGCTGGGCCGCGACCGGTCGTTCTTCGAAGACCTGTTCGGCAACATCGGCGCAGTCGGTGCCATTCCGGGCGGCGCAGGTCAGGCTCCGGGCGGTACGGGTCCGAACGGCAGCTGATTGGCCGCCGCTTGAAATAGCTGTCGCGCCCCTCATATCCGAGGCATGGACGACAGCAGGGCGAGCCACGGCCTTATCCAGTGGCACGGCACCACCATCATCGGGGTGAAGAAGAGCGGCCGCACCGTCATCGCCGGTGACGGGCAGGTTTCCATGGGCAACACGGTGATGAAGCCGAACGCCCGCAAGGTCCGCCGCATCGGGGACGGCAAGGTGATTGCCGGTTTCGCAGGTGCGACTGCCGATGCCTTCACCCTGTTCGAGCGGCTCGAGCGCAAGCTGGAGCAGCATCGCGGCCAGTTGATGCGCGCCGCCGTCGAACTCGCCAAGGACTGGCGCACCGACAAGTACCTGCGCAATCTCGAAGCGCTCATGATCGTTGCCGACGCCGAGACGATGCTGATCCTGACCGGAAACGGCGACGTGCTGGAGCCGGAAGGCGGAATCGCCGCGATCGGATCTGGCGGAAACTACGCGCTCGCCGCCGCCCGCGCCCTCACTGACTATGAAGACGATGCCGAGAAGATCGCCCGCCGCGCCATGCAGGTCGCCGCCGAAGTCTGCGTCTTCACCAACGACCGCGTGACGGTCGAGGAAATCTGATGCTTGATTCTCTTACCCCCAAGGCTATCGTTCGCGCGCTGGACGAGCACATCGTCGGGCAGAGCGATGCCAAGAAGGCCGTTGCGGTCGCCCTGCGCAATCGCTGGCGTCGCCAGCGCCTGTCCGCTGACCTGCGCGATGAGGTATCCCCGAAGAACATCCTGATGATCGGGCCGACGGGCTGCGGCAAGACCGAGATCAGCCGCCGTCTGGCCAAGCTGGCCGATGCGCCCTTCGTGAAGGTGGAAGCCACCAAGTTCACCGAGGTTGGCTACGTCGGCCGCGACGTGGAGCAAATCGCCCGCGATCTGGTCGAAGAGGCGATCCGGCTTGAGAAAGAGCGTCGCCGCGATGCGGTGCGTGACGCTGCCAGCAAGGCCGCGATGGACCGTTTGCTTAAGGCACTGGTGGGCGATGGCGCCAGCGAGGCGACGCGCGAGAGCTTCAAACAGCGCCTGGCCGATGGCTCGATGAACGAGGTCGAGGTCGAGATTGAAGTGGAGGACACCCCCTCCACCCCGATGGAGATCCCCGGCATGCCCGGCGGTATCGGCATGATCAACCTGTCGGACATGATGGGCAAGGCGTTCGGCAAGCAGAACCTCAAGCGCCGCAAGATGCGGGTGGCCGATGCCTGGGACAAGCTGGTCGACGAAGAAGCTGAAAAGCGCATGGATCAGGACGACGTCGCGCGCGAGGCGATCCGCAACGCCGAGACCAACGGCATCGTCTTCCTCGACGAGATCGACAAGATCGCGGTGTCCGATGTGCGTGGCGGTTCGGTTTCGCGCGAAGGCGTGCAGCGCGATCTGCTGCCGCTGATCGAGGGCACGACGGTTGCCACCAAGTACGGCCCGATGAAGACCGACCACGTGCTGTTCATCGCTTCGGGGGCGTTCCATGTCGCCAAGCCTTCTGACATGCTGCCCGAACTGCAGGGCCGCCTGCCGATCAGGGTGGAGTTGAAGGCGCTGACCGAGGATGATTTCGTGCGCATCCTGTCGGAAACGCGCGCGAACCTCGTCGAACAGTATCGCGCGCTGATTGCGACGGAGAACGTGACGCTGGACTTCACGCCTGAAGCCATCCGCGCCATTGCCCGCACGGCAGCTCAGGTGAACGAAAGCGTCGAGAACATCGGCGCGCGGCGTTTGCAGACGGTGATGGAAAAGCTGCTCGAGGAAGTCAGCTTCGATGCCGAGGACCGCGCGGGCGAGACGGTAACGGTGGACGAGGCCTATGTCGCCGACAAGCTCGCCAACCTTGCCGGAAACGCGGACCTTTCGAAGTACATCCTATGACGGTCAGGCTGCTTCCCGCAACGGGCGTGCACTTTGCGCGCCTGCTGGCCGGGGAGCGGCCTGAGCCGGATATTGGCCTTGGGCGTACGCCAGTCGCCGAGACTGAAGTTATTGCGATGCTGGCCGGATTGGCCGAGACGGTCGCGGAACTCTTTGCGCCATCGGCCTGGTTGATCGTTTCTGGTGGCGAACTCGTCGGTCTGCTGTCGGTCACAGCGGTGCTGGCCGACGGTGTGCTCCAGATCGGATATGGCGTGGCACCGGGTTCGCAAGGACGGGGTCATGCATCGGCGGCGGTGAATGCGCTGGTCAAATTGGCAGGATCGGACGAGCGGGTCGGCGCACTCTATGCCGAGACGCGCACCGACAACATTGCCTCGCAGCGCGTGCTGGAGCGCAACGGCTTTGGCAGAATCTCCGAACGGCTTGACGAAGAGGACGGCGCGCTGTTCTGCTGGCGCATCGATTGCCGAGGATCATGATGCATCAGACTCCCGAAGACCGCCCGATCTATCGCCTGCTCACTGGCAAGGACGACCGCGCCTTCTGTGAGCGCGTTTCCGAAGCGCTGGCGCAGGGCTGGCGGCTCTATGGCTCGCCCTCGATGACCTATGACGGCGGCATGGACTGCATCAAGGTGGCGCAGGCCGTGGTGTGGCATGAGGCGGATGTGGTGAAGTAGTTTTCACCGTTCCACACTGCCCGTCATCCCGGACTTGATCCGGGATCCCGCTTGTTCTTTCGGCGTGGTTCAGCAAGCGGGGCCCCGGATCAAGTCCGGGGCGACGGTGGTTCTGGAATTGGCCAGTTAGCTACTCCGCCGCTTCGCTGACCTCGGCGCTTTCCTGCGCCTGACGCGCCCACATCTCCGCATAGAGTCCATCGCGGCGCAGCAAGTCGGTGTGGCTGCCTTGCTCTGCAAGCCGCCCCTGATCGAGCACGAGGATCGTGTCCGAATCCGCGATTGTCGATAGCCGGTGCGCGATGGAGATCGTGGTGCGGTGGCTGGCGACCGCGCGCATCGTGGTCAGGATGTCTTGCTCGGTGCGGGTATCCAATGCGCTGGTCGCCTCGTCGAACAGCACGATGGGCGGGTTCTTGACCAAGGTGCGCGCAATGGCGACGCGCTGCTTTTCGCCGCCTGACAGCTTGAGGCCGCGCTCGCCCACTTCGGTGTCGTAACCCTGTGGCAGTCGGGCGATGAAATCGGCTATGGCGGCACCGCGCGCTGCGGCATCGACTTCGGCTTGGCTCGCGCCATCGCGGCCATAGGCGATGTTGTAGCCGATGGTGTCGTTGAACAGCACCGAGTCCTGCGGGACGATGCCGAGCGCGGCGCGCAAGCTCGTCTGCGTCACGCCCCTGATGTCCTGCCCATCGATCAGGATGCGGCCTTCCCACGGATCGTAGAAGCGGAACAGCAGGCGCGCGATGGTCGACTTGCCCGCGCCCGAGGGGCCGACGATGGCGACGCGGCTGCCGGCAGGCACCTCGAACGAGAGGCCGTGCAGGATTTCGCGGTCGCGATCATAGCCGAAGATCACGTTGTCAAAGGTGACCGAGGGGCGGCTGACGATCAGCGCCGGTGCGTTCGGCGCGTCGGCCACTTCGATGTGCGTATCGATCAGGCGGAACATTTCGGCCATGTCGATCAGGCCCTGCCGGATCGTGCGATAGACCATGCCGAGCATGTCCAATGGCCGGAAAAGCTGTGTGAGGTAGGTGTTGACGAAGACGAGGTCACCCACCGTCAGTTTGCCTTGCGACCAGCCCCAGACCGTCCATGCCATCGCGCCCGCCATCAGCAGGTTGACGATCATTGCCTGCGCGATGTTGAGCAGGCCAAGGCTGTTCTCGCTTTTCACCGCCGCATCGGCGTATGCGCGCGCGGCTGAGGCATAGCGAGCTTCCTCGCGCGATTCTGCGCCGAAGTACTTCACCGTCTCGTAGTTGAGCAGGGAATCGACCGCGCGGGCGAGGGCTTGCCCGTCGAGCCGGTTCATCTTCTCGCGCAAGTGCGTGCGCCATTCGTGTAGATTTCCGCTGAGAAGTGACCCGGTAAGGGCATAAATTTCCATTGAGAATTGACCCATGTTTGAACCCGCCCCTGGCTGACCAGTCAGGGGTATCGGGAGTGATCGACATGGATTTATTGAGTGTAATTCGCCGGTGGCGCCTTCGTGATAAGATCCCGCTTCGTGAGATTGAGCGGCGCACCGGTTTGTCGCGCAACACGATCCGCAAGTATCTGCGCGCGGATACGGTGGTGCCGCAGTTCAAGGTACCTGACCGGTCGAGCAAGCTGGACCCGTTTGCTGAGAAGCTGACGGGTTGGTTACAAATCGAGGCTGGCAAATCGCGCAAGCAGAAGCGCACGGCGAAGCAGATGCATGCTGATCTGGCCGTATTGGGCTACGAAGGGTCCTATAATCGTGTCGCTGCCTATGTGCGGGATTGGAAGGCAGGCCGTCTCTTGGCACAGCAGGCCAGTGGCCGCGGAACATACGTGCCTTTGGTTTTCCAGCCAGGTGAGGCGTTCCAGTTCGACTGGAGCGAAGATTGGGCAATTCTTGGTGGCGAGCGTGTCAAGCTGCAGGCGGCCCATACCAAACTATCACACAGCAAGGCGTTCATCGTGCGGGCCTATCCGTTACAGACGCATGAGATGCTGTTTGATGCACTGACGCAGGCATTCCGCGTGCTGGGTGGTGTGCCGCAGCGCGGGATCTTCGATAACATGCGAACTGCGGTCGATAAGATCGGCAAGGGCAAAGCCCGACAGGTCAACGCGCGCTTCACCGCAATGGCCAGCCACTACTTGTTCGAGCCTGCATTCTGCAATCCGGCCTCGGGGTGGGAGAAGGGCCAAGTCGAGAAGAACGTGCAAGATGCACGGCGGCGGCTGTGGCAGAAGTTGCCGAGCTTCCCGGATATCCATGCGCTCAATGCCTGGCTCGAGGAACAATGCATCGCGCAATGGGGTGAGATCCAACATGGCAACTTGCCCGGCACCGTAGCCGATGTACACGCCGCTGAGGTTGGTAGTCTGATGCCGCTGGGGCGGACCTTCGATGGTTTTGTCGAACACACCAAGCGGGTGTCCCCGATCTGCCTCATCAGCTTTGAACGCAATCGGTACAGCGTCCCGGCATCCTTTGCCAACCGCCCGGTCAGCATCAGGATCTACCCCGAGCGGATCGTGGTGGCGGCCGAGGGGCAGATCCTTTGCGAACATGCCAGAATCATTGACCGATCCCACCACACTGGCGGGCGGACAATTTATGACTGGCGGCATTATCTGGCAGTAGTCCAGCGCAAGCCGGGAGCACTGCGCAATGGCGCGCCATTCTTGCAGCTCCCAGAGGCCTTCAAGCAGCTGCAAAGCCAGCTCCTACGTCGTCCCGGCGGAGACAAGGAGATGGCGGAGATATTGGCGTTGGTGCTGCAACATGACGAACAGGCAGTGCTTTGCGCTGTCGAACTGGCGCTGGATGCGGGCGTCGCCACCAAGACCCACGTCCTCAATATCCTGCACCGCCTGATCGATGGTAAGGCTCCACCGGCAGCGCCGATTGACGCACCGCAGGCTTTGCGCCTTGCGCAAGAGCCGTTGGCCAATGTCGGACGTTATGATGCCCTGCGTGAGGGAGGGCTGCGTCATGCGTCATGACCCCGCCAGTGCCGCCGTTGTCGTCATGCTCAAGGCGCTGAAGTTGTATGGCATGGCCCAAGCAGTGGGGGACCTTATCGAGCAAGGCGCCCCAGCCTTCAGTGCCGCAGTGCCGATGGTCTCCCAGTTGCTCAAAGCCGAGATGGCCGAACGTGAGGTCCGCTCGATTGCTTATCAGATCAAGGCCGCCCGGTTCCCAGCTTACAAAGACCTGGCCGGGTTCGACTTCGCATCCAGCGAGGCCAACGAGGCCCTGGTTCGGCAACTCCATGGTGGCGAGTTCATCGACGGCGCTGACAACGTAGTACTGATTGGCGGGCCCGGAACCGGCAAATCGCACATCGCCACTGCGCTGGGAGTTCAAGCCGTCGAACATCACCGCAGAAAAGTGCGCTTCTTTGCCACGGTCGATCTGGTCAATGCGCTCGAACAGGAAAAAGCAGCCAACAAGGCGGGGCAGATTGCCGAACGTCTGCTCAAGCTCGATCTCATCATCCTTGATGAACTGGGCTATCTGCCGTTCAGCCCATCAGGCGGAGCTTTGCTGTTCCACCTGCTCAGCAAATTGTACGAACGCACCAGCGTCGTGATCACCACTAACCTCAGCTTCAGCGAATGGGCCGAGGTATTCAGCGATGCCAAGATGACCACAGCCCTGCTGGATCGGCTAACCCATCATTGCCACATCATCGAAACTGGCAATGACAGCTTCCGGTTCAGGGCCAGCTCTGCCTCACCAAAACCACGAAAGGAAAAATCACCAGCTTGACCCAAAACCCGCTCTGCGGGACATACCATCACCCGGGTCAATTCTCGATGGAAATACCGGGTCACTTCTCAGCGGAAATCTACAGTCTAGTCCTGCAACGCCGACTGGCAGGTCGAACAGCACACGGCGCGTGGCGAAATCGATGGCCACGCGCCGGAACATGCGCAGTTGCGCCATGCCCAGCAGCATCGCGGGGCGCTTGACCAGTCCGAGCCGGTGGAACGCCGGGGAATCGGCAAAGGCAAGCCAGGTGTTGTGCAACTGCAGGCCTTCGACATCTATGGTCGAAGCCATGACGAGTTCCGCGCCAACCGACTGGCCGGTGACCGAGAACAGCACGGTCTGCTCGGCCTTGCGGCGCCGGGTCAGCGCGTTGCGCAGGGCGGGGTTGCCGATCGAGCTGTCGGAGCCGGTATCGAGCACGATGTCCGTCGGCACGCCGTCGACGATGGCATTGGTCATGATCAACTGGCCGGAGCGGCGCTTGGCCTTGACTACGATCTCGAACCCGCGCGTGCCGCCAAGCGAAGCGGCATCGCCGATGGCCATGCGGTTGGCGTGGAAATCGATCAGCACCCGCTGGTCCTGCAGGCTGTCCAACCCGACGATGCCATCGGCCCCGATGTGATCGGCTTCGAGCAGCGGGGCAGACAGCGTATAATAGGTGCGCTTGCCCAGGCTGATCTCGTCGACGTCCACCATCTGAACGGCTTGCGATCCCGCGACGCCAACGACCATGCCGTTCCCCGCGATTGGCAGGCCAAGCGCGCTGGCGACTTGCCGCGAAAGCACGGTGCGTTCCGATCCGGTATCGATCAGGAACTCGTAAGGCCCGCTGCTGCCGATCCTGACCGGAACTGTCATGCGATCATGGGTGTCCCGCTGGATATGGACGAGTTCGTCTGCGGATGAGAGCGGGGGTGGCGCAGGCGCTGCAGATTGCGCGGCGGCCTGCTGAAACGGGAGCGCACAGGCGAACAAGGCAGTACCGGCATGCGCCGCAGCCTTGGCAAAGGCCAAGGACTTCAGGATCGGTGCGCGAACAGGTAGCATGGCGGCGTTCTCCCGGGAACGCATCTTACGCCTGATGGCGCCGCTGCGCCAGAGCGCTCAACCGCGCGCGAGACCGCTCTTGCGGCGCAGGGCAGGCAGCAGCGCCTGCACCATTTCCGCGATTTCCGGCAGGAGCGGGTGCCGGGTCAGCCAAAGCGCTGCGAACCATAGTGCGATGCCGCAAAGAACGGTGGCGGCGGCTTGCCCGATGCCAAGGTCGGCGGGGCCGTTGCCGATCGCATAACCGGCGAGGACCGGCAGGACTGCAGCCAGCGTGACGATAGCGCTGCGCAACCAGACTTTGGCCACCGCAGAAAAGGGCAGGTCCAGCGTGCGCCGCAGCAGCGGCAGGTAGATCGCAACCCAGAGAACGGCATGCGCCACCCGTGAAAGCGCAACCCATTCGAGGCCGAAGGGGGCCGTTGCTGCGATCAGCAGGATCGAGAGCAGCGTCTCGGCGATCATGCAGCGCATCAGCGGCTTCAACCGTCCCATCAGCACAGGCAGGTCGGCGTACAGCGGCAAGGCGACGTAGCCGATCTGCGAGAGGGCAACCCATGTCAGAAGCGGGGCCGCGGCGATCCAGCGCTCGCCATACAGCAGCCGGATCATGGGCTCGGACAGCACGGCAATGCCTGCCATCGCGGGCCAGGTGACGCCGGTATAGGCAGCCAGTACGCGCAAGTACGGCGGGCCAAGCGGCTCGCCACTGTCACGGATGCGTCGGAATGCGGGATAGAACACGCCCGTCACCGCACCTGCGATCAGCAGCCGAAGTTGCAGCGCCAGCCCGGATGCGCGCGCGAAGAGGCCGACCGCCGCATTGTCGATCATCCGCCCGATCACCAGCTCCGGCGCTCGCGCCGAAAGCGAATTGCACAGCACCTGCACCGTGTTGGTACCGCCGAGCGCAAGGATCGGTCGCACCTCGCCGATACGCAGCGGCCAGGGCAGCATTCCGCCGGCCCGCCACTGGCTGACGACCAGTCTTGCCGCCTGCTGCGCAAAAGCGCCCCAGGCCAGGGCCAGCGCGCCATGGCCCAGAACCGCGAGCGTCACCGCCGTCGCTGCATTGGCGATGGCCGAGCCGACCTCGATCATGCTGTTCGAGCGATAGTCCATACGCCGCTGGCAGGTCGCCTGCGGAACGATGGCCAGTGGCACCAGCAGATAGGATCCCGCAATGACCAGCGTGACCGGAAGCAGGCCGGGGTCGCCATAGAACCTGGCGATCGGCCAGGCAGCCAGAAGCGCCAGAACGGCAATCCCCCAGGCAAACAGCACAGATATCGCAAAGGCCGAGCGCAGCTTGTCCGGCGTCAGATCGCGCTCGCCGTTGATATAGCGGGTGACGCCGAAGTCCTGCAGGAACGCCACCAGCGTCACTGCGGCGAAGGCGATGGAGAACTGGCCCAGCTGCTCTGGCGTGATGAACCAGCGCGCCAGCACGATGCTGGTGACGAACTGCAGCGCGAACGACGCATACTGCGAGCCCAGCGCCCAGAGCGCTGCAGTCCGCACCGACATCGCCGGCTGTGCGGCGGAGGGCTTGTCGGCGCTCATCCTTCGATCTCGAGAAAGCTCGGGAACGTGCCGGCGCTTGCAGCCGCGCCACGGCTGTGCGCCCGCCGTCTCCAGCGCAACATCGGTCTCGCCAGCCAAGGAAGCACCTGCCACAGCGCGAAAGCAAAGCGCCACACCGGCCCGCCGACCATACCGCCCGCCCGAACCACGTCGCGCAATTCAGCCAGACCCCTGCGGGTATCACCGTCTATGATGCGGTCCATGGCATGCTCGAACGAGAGCGCCGAGCGACTTTCTGCCATCAATGAGCGGACGAGCGCGTGCTCCGGGCGGTCTGCGGAAAGATGCGCAAGTGCTTTCTCATAAACCCGGATGTTGCCGAGCAGCATGCGTCCGGCATTGCTAGAAGCAGAGCCCGGGCGAACGCGATAATCGCCCAGCACTTCGTCAACATAGTGCGCCTGTCCACCGCGCAGCATCAGTTTGACCCACAGATCAAAGTCCTCAGACTGCGCCATCGCAGTGTCAAACCCACCCACCGCCTCGAAATCAGCGCGGCGAAAGGTCGTGCCGATATAGACGTTGAACGAACGATCCAGCACATCGGCCAGCGATCCGCGAACGCCGTCTCCTGTCCCTTGCTTGCTTTCGACGCAGGTGCGCTCACGGCTCACCGCCCCGAAGATGCGCGCGTTGCAGGTGGCAAGCCGGACCGTGGAATC